>NZ_JAFCUU010000006.1:0-502415 GCF_049896685.1 Pseudomonas sp. TWRC1-2
TAACACCCAAGCAATTTGCTTGCTTCAAGCTGAAAAGCGAAAGAGCACCAGATTGCGGTGTGTGAAGACGAAATGAACCGAAAGTTCGAACCTCACAAAACACCGAAAGCTGTCACATACCCAATTTGCTGAAGCGAGACCACATGGTCACGACTCAGTACCCGAATTTCTTGACGACCATAGAGCATTGGAACCACCTGATCCCATCCCGAACTCAGCAGTGAAACGATGCATCGCCGATGGTAGTGTGGGGTTTCCCCATGTGAGAGTAGGTCATCGTCAAGATTAAATTCCAGAGCCCCTGTTTGCTAACGCAAACAGGGGTTTTGTTTTGGGCGGTCGAAAAGCGCAGGTGCAAGCGTGCTGGCAACGAACGCCAGCAAAACGCGCATTCTCCGAATAACGCGAACGCTCTGGTATCGAGCGAAAGCCCACCCTTCTCCCCGAGATCGCCAATATCAGCGGACGCTCCGTCATCCCATTATTCGCGCCGCATGCCGCAACCGCCCCCTTGACCAGTGGCTCAATCCCGGCCGACAAATTTGCACAGTTATTTCTGAACCAGACCATTAGAATAGGCACCTAACCTTTTTTAGAGTTCGAGCCCTAACTATGCCCGATCCGGTTGATACCCCAGCGGTGTCGGATTTACCCCTGGACGATCTGGTGGCATGCCATGAGTGCGACTTGCTGATGCGCAAGCCCACGCTCGCTCGAGGCGAAAAGGCTCAATGCCCACGCTGCGGTTACGAGCTCTATGCTCACCGCTACAATGTCGTTGAGCGAAGCCTCGCCTTGGTAATTGCCGCGTTATTGCTGTACATCCCTGCGAACTTTTTACCCATCATGCAGCTCAATCTACTCGGGCAGTCCTCAGAGGACACCGTTTGGAGCGGCGTTGTAGGTCTGTTCGATACCGGCATGCAAGGTGTCGCAGCAGTGGTGTTTCTGTGCAGCATGGGCATCCCATTGCTCAAATTGCTCTGCCAATTGGCTGTGCTGCTGAGCATTCGCTGGAAGATCGGCCGCAGCTATGGGTTGTTGCTCTACCGCATTTACCATCACTTGAAAGACTGGGGAATGTTGGAGGTCTACCTGATGGGCGTGCTCGTGGCGATCGTCAAACTCGCCGACATGGCCTCCATCACGGTCGGCCTGGGACTTATCTGTTTCATCAGTCTATTAATGGTTCAGGTGCTGCTTGAGGTGGTGATGTCGCCCCACCAGATCTGGCAAGCGTTGTCAGGAGAGGATGATCATGCGGGCGATTGATGCAGGCATTCTGATTTGTACCGAATGCCACGAGCTGAACAAGCAAGAGGCCGACACCGATGAGCAGCTCTGCACCCGTTGCGGTGCGCTGATCCACGCCCGTCGTCCCAACAGCCTTACGCGTACCTGGGCGTTACTGATCACGGCGGCGATCCTGTATATCCCCGCCAACCTGTTACCAATCATGACCGTTAACTCCCTTGGCCAGGGCGATCCAAGTACCATCATGGCCGGCGTGATCCAGCTGGTGCAGCACGGCATGTTCCCCATTGCTGCTGTGGTGTTTATTGCCAGTATTCTTGTACCGACATTCAAGCTGGTGGGCATTGGCCTGCTGTTGTTCTCGGTGCAGCGTCGCCAGCCGCTGTCCGCACAACAACGCATTATCATGTACCGCTTTATCGAATTCATTGGCCGCTGGTCCATGCTGGATATCTTCGTGATTGCCATCCTGGTCGCGGTTGTTAACTTTGGGCGACTTGCCAGTGTCGAGGCTAATCTCGGTGCTGCAGCGTTCGCCAGTGTGGTGATCTTGACGATGCTTGCCGCAGTAACTTTTGATCCCCGACTGATTTGGGACAACACGGAGTCGGACGACGACCATGAGTGATTTGCCAAAAGCTAAAACCCGCCCGGCCTCCAACTGGTCGGCCATTTGGGTGTTGCCCCTGATTGCCCTGATCATCGGTGGTTGGCTGGGATGGCGTGCCTATTCCCAACAAGGCATCGAGATCCAGGTGCGCTTTGAAAGCGGCGAAGGCATCCAGGCCAACAAGACCGAAGTGGTCTACAAAGGCATGCCCGTGGGCAAGGTCAAGACCCTGGCCCTGGACGACGAGGGCAACAATCGCGGGGTGATCGCCACCATCGAGATGAACAAGGATGTGGAGCAATACCTCAAGACCAACACCCGTTTCTGGCTGGTCAAACCCAGCGTCAGCCTCGCCGGTATCACCGGCCTGGAAACCCTGGTCTCGGGTAACTACATCGCCGCCAGCCCTGGAGACGGCGAGCCGTCCCGCAAATTCAAGGCCCTTTCCGAAGAGCCGCCTTTATCCGACGCCAAGCCCGGCTTGCACCTGACCATCAAGGCCGATCGCCTGGGTTCGCTCAACCGTGGCAGCCCGGTGTTCTACAAGCAGATTCAGGTTGGCCAGGTCAAAAGCTACTTGTTGTCCGAAGACCAGAGTACGGTCGAGATCAAGGTCTACATCGAGCCCACTTACGCCAGCCTGGTGCGCAAACATACGCGCTTTTGGAACGCCAGCGGCATCAGCATCGACGCCAACCTCTCCGGCGTGAAGGTGCGCAGCGAGTCTCTCTCGAGCATCGTTGCCGGCGGCATCGCTTTCGCCACACCCGAGAACCGCAAAGACAGCCCTCCCACCGATCCAAGCCTGCCGTTTCGCTTGTACGAAGACTTCGACGCAGCGGCGGCCGGTCTCAAGGTCAAGGTCAAACTCACCGACTTCGAAGGTCTGCAGGCCGGGCGCACACCGGTCATGTACAAAGGGATTCAGGTCGGTAGCCTGAAAACCCTGAAGATTGACCCCGACCTGTCCAGCGCCAATGCCGAGCTGACCCTCGACCCGCTTGCCGAAGACTACCTGGTGCAAGACACCCAGTTCTGGGTGGTCAAACCGTCCATCTCGCTTGCCGGTATCACCGGCCTGGAAGCGCTGGTCAAAGGCAACTACATCGCCATTCGCCCTGGCGACAAAGGCAGTGCGCCGCAGCGCGAATTCGTCGCTCGAGCCAAGGCGCCACCGTTGGACCTGCGTTCCCCCGGCCTGCACATGGTGTTGTTCACCGACAGCCTCGGCTCGCTGGATGTCGGCAGCCCGATCCTCTACAAACAGGTCAAGGTGGGGTCGGTACAGAGCTACCAGTTTTCGCGCAAGAACAAGCAATTGGTAATCGGTGTTCACATCGAAAAGGAATACGAAAACCTGGTCAACGGTTCGACACGCTTCTGGAATGCCAGCGGCGTCACGCTGACGGGCGGGCTCACCGGTGGCATCCAGGTCAAGAGTGAATCCCTGGCCAGCTTGATGGCCGGCGGTATTGCCTTCGAGACCCCGGAACCGAACGTGCCGCTGAAAAAACGTATCCCGCGCTTCCGTTTGTTTGCTGATCGCGAAGCCGCCAATCAACACGGCACGCTGGTGACCATCAAGGTCGATCGCGCCGACGGCCTGCGCCCCGGCACCGCGGTACGCTTCAAAGGCCTGGACGTGGGCAAGATCGAGAGCGTCGACCTCAGTGCCGATATGCAGTCGGTATTGCTCAGCGCGCGCATCACCCAAGTGGCCGATCGGATCGCCCGCGCCGGCAGCCAGTTCTGGGTGGTCAAGCCCGAGTTGGGCCTGATGAAAACCTCGAACCTGGAAACCCTGGTCACGGGCCAATACATCGAGGTGCAGCCATCCGCGAAAAACGCCGGCCCACAAAAGAGCTTCGTCGCGTTGGACAAGCCACCGGAGGCGGCCCGTCAGGAGGAGGGCCTGAGCCTGGTACTCAGCGCCGCACGCCGTGGCTCGTTGAAGGAAGGCGTGCCGGTCACCTACCGTGAGGTCACCGTCGGCAAAGTCACCGGCTACGAGTTGGGTCAGACCGCCGACCGCGTGCTGATCCATATCTTGATCGAGCCCAAGTACGCGCCACTGGTGCGCAGCGGCAGCCGCTTCTGGAACACCAGCGGTTTCGGTCTCGACTTCGGCCTGTTCAAAGGCGCGACAGTGCGTACTGAATCCCTGGAGACGCTGGTCGCCGGCGGTATCGCCTTCGCCACGCCAGACGGCGAGCGCATGGGCAATGCCGCCCGGCCGCAGCAGACCTTCCCGCTGTTCGACAAGTTTGAAGATGAATGGCTGACCTGGGCGCCTAAGATTTCGCTCGGCAAATAAACCGAGGCGCGGCCATCGCGGGCAAGCCCGGCTCCCACATTCAAGCGCATTTATCCTGTAGAAATGCGGTCACCTGTGGGAGCGGGCTTGCTCGCGAAGAGGCCATAACAGACGAAAAAAAGGCCCCTGGATGCTCATCCAGGGGCCTTTTTGCATTTCAGCTCAGTGGATCAAACCTCATCCAACTCCGGCTCATCCGCCTGCACATTCACGGTCGCCTTCACCACATCGTGACGACGGATGTACTTCCAGTCCGCCTCGTCAATGTAGATGCCGTTCGGCCCACTGCCACCTTCCAGGTCGATCGCCACCTGGGCGGACACCTGCGGCTTCACACTGGCCAGAATCGGTACAAAACCCAGCTGCAAACTGGTTTCCAGCAGCGCCGCCTGGTTCTTCTCATCGATGTCCGCTGCCTCATCGAGGTAGTACGGCAAACGCACACGCCCGGCCTGATCACGGTCCATCAAGTGCAGCAACAAGTACATGTTGGTCAGCGCCTTGATGGTCATGGTGGTGCCGTTGGATGCCGCGCCGTCGATGTCGGTGTGAATCACCGGCTGGCCATGCACCTTGGTGATCTCGAATGCCAGCTCGAACAGGTCCTTGAGGCCCAACTGGTTGTGGTTGGCGGCTACCAGGCGCGCCAGGTACTCCTTGGCTTCCTCGTTCTTGTTGTCTTGCTCGGCGCTCTGGCTGAGGTCAAACACCGACAACGTCTCGCCTTCTTCATACTGACCGGCACTGTGGATGATCTGGTCGATATGCTTGAGGGCTTCCTTGTTCGGCGCCAGCACAATGCGGAAGCTTTGCAGGTTGGACACCTGACGCTTGTTGATCTCGCGGTTGAACAAGGCCAACTGGTGTTCCAGGCTGTCGTAGTCGCTACGGATATTGCGCAGGGTGCGCGCAATATCGGTGACGGCTGCACGACGCGCCTTGCCCAAGGTCAGGGCTTCGTCAGTGCGGTGCGCATACGCGTTGATCAGCAGTTGCAGGCGACGTTCGACGTCATCCTCGCTGTCAAACTTGGCCACGCCTTTCAAGCGAACCTGCGCATACAAGGCTTCGATCTGGCCATCGGCGCGCAGCAAACCCTGCCAGCTGTCCTGATAGTCATTGAGCAGCGGCAGCAGGTTATCCATGGAGTCATCGACCGGGTCCATGAACGGCGTGCCGAACGGCAGGTCTGCCGGTAGCAGCTGGCGACGGCGCAACGCGTCATCCAGCGTGCGTTGCTTGGCTTCCATGTCGCCAATCTGGCGCCCAACCAATTGCAGCTTGGCCGACAGTTGCTGCACACGTTCGGTGAAGGCGTCGCTGGAGCGCTTCAACTCATCCTGGGCGGCTTCCATTTGCGCCAGGTTTTCCAGCTTCTCGCCTTCTTCAGCGCTCAGGGTCTGAGCACGACGGAAGTCTTCCAGTGCCTTCTGCGCATCCAGCACTTGCTGGTACAGCGCTTCAGTCTGGGTCTTGCTCGCTGCGCGGTCGGAGGCCACGGCTTGCTGGGTCTTGAGTTGCTTGAGTTCTTTTTCCAGGCGCTCTTTCTGGTCGCGCAATGCCGCGCGGTCCGCCAGGGCCTGCAACGCCGGTGGCTCGATGTGCGAGATGTCGATGGACAGCCCCGGCACTTCGAAGCGCTCGCCTTTGAAGCCGTCGAGGATCTGCTCCAGGGATTTGACCCACTGACCGTCCTCATCCAGCGTGATGCCGTGCTCGCCCAATGGCAGGCTGAACAACGAGCTGTTGAACAGGCGCATCAGACGCTCGACATCCTGCTGCGAAAACTCTTCGCGCAGTTTGGCGTAGCTGTTGTTGTCCGCGTGGTCGAGCTGCTGCTTGACCGACTTCAAGCGTTTTTCCAGATCGCGCAAGCGCTCGTCCAAATCCTCGGCGCTGAACTGCCGCGACTGCGCCAGGGCACCCGCCAATTCATCGTGAGCATCCTTGGCCGCCAGCAGCTGCTGCTCCAGCACCTTGACGTCATCCACCAGGGCGAAGCGATGCTTGAGCACCGACAGCTCGCCCAGCCAACGCTGGATGCCGCTGATTTCGCGCTCCAGGCGCATCAGCTCCTGTGTGCCACCGCGCTGATCGTTTTGCAGCGCGTCCTGCTCATTGCGGTAATGCTCGGCCTGGATGGTCAGCTCTTCCTTGCGCGCACTGGCGTAGTCCGACCAGGTGCCCAGCAACGAATCCAGCAAGGGCGACAGGCGATGCAGTTTGCCGCGCAGAACATCACGCTGCCGAACGCCATTGGCCAACGCCTCAACCAACGGGCCGGCCGCCACCAGCGAGTTGTAATCCTGCTCCATGCGCCTTACATCGCGGAACGCTTCTTCGCACGCCGCGATGTAGTCCACGCTGCCGGAACGCAGGCTGTGTTCGAAGGCATCCAGGAACAATTGCTTGAGCTTGGCCGCGGTGATTTCGCGCATGTGCAACAGGTTGATAAACAGTGCGCGGAAGGTCTTCAGGCTCTGCTCGCTGGTGGAGCGCAGCGGAATCAGGGTCAGGTCCAGCGGGATCGAGGTGTGGCCGCCCACCAGCAAACGGCGCAGTTCATCCGGCTTGAGCTCGTAGGCTTTCAGGCCTTCGCGCTCAAGGTTGGTGAACAGCTCTTTCTGACGCAGGCAGGTGTCGTTTTTCTGGTAATGCGCCAGGTCCAGTTTGCCGGCATAGGCAAAGAACTGGTGCCCGAAACCACCGCCCGGGCCGCGCCCGACCACGCCGATCACATGCGGGCCGTGGGGCAGCGAGACTTCCACGAGGATGTAGCTGGTGTCGGTGGCAAAGTAGAAGCGCCGCGATTGCTCCAGGGTGTACTTGCCGAAACTCATGTCCGACATGCGCGCCAGAATCGGGAACTGCAGGGCGTTGATCGAGGCGGATTTACCCAGGTTGTTCGCGCCGTACACCGACAGCGGTTCTTCCAGCGGGAACAGGCCCAAACTGTAACCGGCGGTGTTCAATAGGGCGAAGCGGCGGATGCCGTAGCGTTCCTTGCTCATGCGTCGGTCTCCTGTTCTTCAGCAATGGCGCGGGCCAGGGCGTCTTCTTCGCTTTCTTCGTCAAAGTCGCTCAAGTCCAGCGGGTCGTCGGTCTTGAGCAGTTTTTCATCGCTGTCTTCGTCGATGATCACCGGCGCCGGCAAAGGCAGCACGCTGTGCACACTGGCGGCGAGGTCGCGGTCCTGCTGCACCGACAGGCACACGTCGAGGAAACGGTGCATTGGCGGCAGGAAGCGATACACGCCGTTGTCTTCGCTGGCAAAACCCAGCTGGGTCATGCGGCGCATGATTTTTTCTTCAAGTTCTTCCTGGGTCTGCACTTCGGCCTGGATAAACAGGTCGCGGTACTTCTCCAGCAACGACGGCAACTCGTCACGACCCAGGCTGCCGCCGTCGAGCACGGCGATCGGGTCGCGGCCCTGGTCGGCCAGGTGCTCGACAAGGATGAAGGTGAACAGCGCCAGGCGCTGGGCGGTCTTGTTCACTTGCGCGCTGGCAATCGCCGAGTCCGGCACAAAGTAATAGAAGCCGCGTGTATCGCACACCAGTTCAAAACCCAGCGCCTTGAACAGCGTGCGGTACTGGTCCTGGAAGTTCGACAGTTGCGCGTACAGCTCCGGGTCGCGGCGGCTGACGTGGTAACCCTTGAACAGCTCGCGAAAGATCGGCGCCAGCTGGGACATTTCGGATAGATCAAGATGCATGAGGTGTGCTCGCAGAATTCTCGGCGGCGTCGGTGCCGGCCGGGAGCAGGGCGAATGAGCGCAGGCTGACCTGGTGCTCGTGTGTGTGGTAGTCGCGGCGTTCCAGGCGTTCGCGCTTGAAGCGTTTTTCACGGGACAGGCGTGAGAACCAGTACAACAATTCGTCGGTGGCGCCGTCCGGTTCCTGCTCCAGCAGCCAAGTCATCAGGTCTGGCATCGGCAGCGCATCTTCGCAGCGCTCGAGCATTTCCTTGACCGTGCGCGGTGCACGCTGGGCGTCGCCTTTGTGGGATTTGTGCGCCTTGGGGAAACGTGCCGGTTTCGGCTCGAAATTCGCCAGCGCGTACACATAGGCCTCGACCTGGCTGGCACTGCCGAGAAAGGTGCTTTGCGGCCGCGTGAACATCGGCATCGCCGCTTGCGGCACGGCGTCCAGACCTTTACGGCGGATGGCCGACAAGGCCAGCGCGGCGCCACGGGTCACTGCGTTGTGCCGGCGCGCTTCTTCACGCAGCGGCAGCAGCAATTCGCGCGCATGACGCAAGGTCAGTTGGGCGCTGGTCTGCATTTCGAGGATGCGCGCGTGGGTGCGCAGCAGCATGTCGTCATCGACCAAGTGGCCGAGGCGTTGTTGCTCGGTCAGCATGCGCAACAGCACGTTTTCGACCTTACGCACGCCTTGCTCGAAGGCGCCGTCGGCGTTCACCAGCTGGATCATCGGCTCGACGTATTCGTCCCAGGTCGCCAGCACTTCGGCGTAACGCTGGCGCAACGGGATCTGCCGGTCGCTGGTCTTGGCGCGGTCGGCCACGGCGGCCAGGGCTTGCTCGTCGTTGGCGAGTTTTTTCAATACATCGCGTACGCGCATGTCCAGCAGGCGCAGCTGGCGGGCCAGGTCGTGGCCATCGCGGATGTCGAAAGCGTCCTGAATGTAGCCGGCCAGGCGCTCGAGGTGGCGCAAGTAGGCTTCAATTTCCAGGCACAGGCCAAGCCGGTGCTCCTTGCGAAGATAGGCCAGGAAGTCGTGGATCTGTGCGTTGAGCTCGAAACGGTTCGGGCTTTTGGCGACAGGCACCAGGATATCCAGGCGAATCCACACGTCCAGCAGGCTGGTGATGTCCTGGGGCGTGCTGTCCAGTTGTTGGGCGGCCAGTTGCGCGCGCAGTTCGCCAAGGCTCAAGGTGCCTTGGTCGAAGTGTTCGCACAGTGGCTCAAGTAAGGCCCAGTGTTCGGCGAGGGCGCGCAGGACGCGCTTGGGTTCGATCATGGGAATGGCCGGCTGGTTGGCGATTAAAAGTCGCGATTGTACTGCATCAGGCACGGGATTTATCCACAGCCGGTCAGTGCGCAGTGGGCGATTGTTACCGAACAGCGGTAGAATCCCCGCTCTTTAGTTATCCACAAGTGGCCGAGCTGTGCTTATCGAGTCCCGACGTCGCGCTTACTTGACCGCCATGCAGGTGGTCAACTGGCTGCCCCGCACCGAACTGCCGTTTGCCGCCCCGTCGCGGCCCGAGCTGCTGCAGGCGCTTGAGCCTTATGAGGCGTTCGACGTGTCGGGGGAAGAGGCGGCTGCGCCGGTGGCCGTGGTCAAGCCCACACCCGAATCGCGCCCTGTCGTCGAGCGGGCGAAGGTCGAAGTGCCGCGCCCGGCACCAATGGCCAAGCCAGTGGTGGCCGAAACGGTTGCGCCGGTAGCCAAGGCGCCCGTGGTGCCGCCGCCGCGCTTTGCCCTGCAATTGCTGCGGGCCGGGCGTTGCCTGCTATTGGTGGAGTTACCCACAGGCGAGCGTTTCCAGACCCGCGACCCGGCTTACATGTTGCTCAAGGACATGCTGCGCGCTGCCGGCTTGCCCGACAGCCCGCAAATCGTCGGCGACCCGGTGCGCTGGCCGCTGCTGGTGCGTGGCAACATGGACCAGGGCCCGGAAGCCGCGCGGGATTTTGTGCAAGGTTTTGTTTCGGCGCGCCTCGAAGACGAGCCATGCGTGTGCCTGTGGCTGATCGGCCTGCCCGCCGTGCGGTTTGCCGGCGAGGCGAATGCCGAGGCCTGGTACCGTGAACTGCAGGTCGAGGGCCTTGGGTCGGTGTGGGCCCTGCCGGGCCTGGAATTATTAATGGAAGAGCCACAGCGTAAGGCTGATGTATGGCAAGCCATGCGCCGGCTGATGGCGCGCTGGAAAAGTACCGATGAGTGAAGCTTTATCTTTCCGCCCAATGACCGAGGCGGACCTCGACGCTGTACTGAAGATTGAATACGCGGCGTTCAGCCATCCGTGGACCCGCGGGATTTTTCTCGACGGCTTGGGCAAGTACCAGATCTGGTTGATGTTTGAAGGTGAGCAGCAGGTAGGCCACGGCGTGGTGCAGATCATCCTCGATGAAGCGCATCTGCTGAACATTACCGTCAAGCCGGAAAACCAGGGCCGGGGTTTGGGCCTGGCGTTGCTGGAACACTTGATGTCCCGCGCCTATGCCGCCAATGCCCGGGAATGCTTCCTGGAAGTGCGCGACAGCAATACGGGGGCGTTCCGCCTGTATGAGCGTTACGGCTTCAATGAAATCGGCCGTCGGCGCGATTACTACCCCGCCGTGGGTGGCCGCGAAGATGCCGTCGTGATGGCCTGCACGTTAGTGGACTGAATACAGAAGCCAATGTGGGAGCGGGCTTGCTCGCGAATACGGTGTATCAGTCAAAGATTTACTGACTGAACGATCGCATTCGCGAGCAAGCCCGCTCCCACATTTTGAACCGCGCTGTATCAGCGGTTACCGTCGACCGGATCGATATCGGCTAACTCGGCTTCATCCAGGCCATTGCCGCCACCAATCTCATCTTCATCGACAATGCTCAGATCGTAATCCGCCGGATTATCCTCGCCTTCTTCCCGCGCATCCCGCGCACCGTCCTCATGGATCAGCGTTTCCGGGCTCATATCATCATCAGTCGGCTCATGGTCCGCCGTCGATGCGCCAGTCATGCCCGCTTCGCGCACCCGTTCGTCGGGCATCAATTGCTCGCGCTCTGCCGGCGGAATCTCATCACCGATTTCCGCGGTCGGTTCTTCCTCGTCAAAATCCAGCTCGCGTATCGAGCCCATGCGGTCTTCGTTGTCGTCAATCGGTTCCGGCTGCGTAGCGCCGTAGGGACGTCGTGATTCAGTCATGGCTAATCCTCATACTGTGGGGCTTATAGTGTGTGGACAGGCACGGCGCCCTAAAGATTCAAGCTAATTACGGCTTGGCGTGACCCGGACGAGCGGTTGTCTGTCACACAGCTGCGCATCATTCCTGAGGCTTTCCCTGATGAACGAACTACAAGACCTGCTTGATAACAACGAACGCTGGGCGGACGCGATCAAACAGGAAGATCCCGAATTCTTCGCCAAGCTTGCCCGCCAGCAAACCCCGGAATACCTGTGGATCGGTTGCTCCGATGCCCGCGTACCGGCCAACGAGATCGTCGGCATGTTGCCGGGTGATCTGTTCGTGCACCGCAACGTCGCCAACGTGGTGCTGCACACCGACCTCAATTGCCTGTCGGTGATCCAGTACGCAGTCGACGTGCTCAAGGTCAAACACATCCTCGTCACCGGCCACTATGGCTGCGGCGGTGTGCGTGCGTCGATGCAGGACCGCCAGTTCGGCCTGATCGACGGCTGGCTGCGCACTATTCGTGATCTCTATTACGAAAACCGTGACCTGCTGGCGCAGCTGCCGACCGAAGAAGAGCGCGTCGATCGCCTTTGTGAGCTGAACGTGATTCAGCAGGTGGCCAACGTCGGCCACACCAGCATTGTGCAAAACGCCTGGCACCGTGGGCAGAGCCTGTCGATTCATGGCTGCATCTATGGCATCAAGGATGGCCGCTGGAAAAGCTTGAACACCACCATCAGTAGGTTTGAGCAGTTGCCGCCGCAATACCGCCTGCGCCCGTTGGGCGAAGCCTAAGGTCTTTTGCGTTCACGCCACCGGGCCATGAACGCCTGACCTTCGCTGTTTAACGGCTCCTGGCTGCCGGTGATCCAGCCCCGGCAGTTCAGCTCGCCGCACAAGCAAGCGAACTGCTGGGGCAGCGCGTCCTCGGTACTGGCGTAATCCAGCGTCAGCAAGGTGCCGGCCGCGATGGGCTGTACGGTCCAGAGCTCCAGGTCTGTGGTGTCGAAAAACACATTCGGGTCGCAGGAGTGCAACAACAGGCCGCAGAACCAGCAGTCATACAAGTGGATACGGGGCGACAGCTGCAGCGTATGCGGGCGCCGCTCACCCACGGCATAGCCGGAAACCTTGGCGATGCGCACACGGCTGTCAAAGGCGATGCGCGCCTTGACCCCGGCGGGTAATCCGTTAGCGTCCTGAATGGGCAGAAATTGCTCGGTCGAAGGATAGCCCGGCTCAAAAAGCAGGGTTTTGAAAGGGTAAAGGCAGTCCTTTGTGCTGGTTTTAGCCTTATCCATGGCTTGAGTTTTCATAACTCTCCTGGCCTAGGCTGCATCGACCTACTGAGTTGTCTGACTGCCAGTCTTGCAGCGAATGTGTGCGACCCCAGACTCGCCCAAGTTGAATTCGATTTCTACTGTCAAATCTGACAGTAGAAACCGTTCTGTTTGTGCGCTCTATAGCGCTGGCGCGGTAAGAGATGCTGCCGGCACGACGCCCTTCAACTGTTTCAACTGGGACTTGATCGCGGGCGTGGCGCATTTGGCGTTGGCCTGTTCCGGGGTCAGGTTGCGGACCGAGGTGTAAAACAACTCACAGGTTTGTTCCTTGCGCGTGACCTGCCAGGTGTTCATGCACGCCTTTAGCAACACATTCGGATCGCTGGCGGGCTTCTGTCCCATGCCGGCTTGCCAGCAGGCAGCGCTCAAATCCTGGCCCATCACCTTCAAACCGGCTTCGTCGGCTTTTTGTTCATTGCCGTCGTAGGTGGCAGGGTCTGCCGCATACCAGATGTAGCTGGGGTGGTTGGCGCCCAGCACCGACACGGGTTTGCCCTCGGTGGGGCTGATCTGCGCCAGGCCCAACACCGCCACCGTCTGACCGTATTGCTGTTTGATCCAGCTGCGCACCGGCGCACCGAACGCCACCATCGGCAATGAGCCGTTGGCGTGCAGGCTCAGTTCCTTGACCATGCGGGTCTGATAGTCGGTGAAATAGCTGTAAACCGTTTCCAGGTCCTTGCCCGCGTTGGACGGCGCGGCGATGGGGGCGATATCGATGATGGTCTGGTAGGCCGGGGTTTCGGTGGCCGGGATGCCGTTGTCGGTGAGCAACGTGGCCCAGCGATCCGTGGTGGCCGATTCCAGGTAATCCTGGGCCTGGGTCAGCGAGTAATCCGGCGGGAAGTGCAGCAGCTCGATGCTTTTGCGGTTTTCCAGCGCCATGCCCAGCGGCAGGAACAGGTACCAGTTGTAGGCCCATTTGCCGTCGGTGTTGAGTTTGCTGGCGCCTTGGTAGGCCAGGTCAGCGGTGTTGAGCAGCGTGGTGAGGGGCTGGCCGTAGTGGTCAGGTACGCCGCTGAAGGTCGCCACGACCTCGCCGTCATGGGTTTTCACGCTGACCTTGGCGCGGCTGTACCCGTCGCGCTGCAAGCTCTGGTTCAGGTAGTGCTCGGCGGTCTGCTCCAGCGTCCATGGCCGAAAGCAGATCACGTTGCAGTTATTGGGAAACGCGAACACTTGGGTGACGCGTTGCGTGCTGCCCAGTGGTACTTCGATATCGGCGTGTACGACCGCACTGGCCAGCAGTGCGACCAAGGTGAAGGACAGCCTGGTCGGTTTGAACATAGTTGGTTCCTTGTCAGCGAAAGCCCGTCTGCGCGGGGTGAAAGCCCACCTGCACACAGTAGCGGCTGACCAGGAAAACCGCGTGCTAAATCGCCAGGCGTGTCGTTATTGGATAAGAAAACCTACAGCCTGAATTGCAATGCGTTGCTCAAATCGCCCATGGGCGTCTGGCCGCGGGAGATCATCGCGTCATCGCGCTGCTTGAGGCCGTCCAGTTTCTCCAGCTGGAACACCCTGGTGATCAGACGCAGGATCGATGCCGTGTCGTAAACCGTGTGGTCCACGGTGCCTTTGCGCGCAAACGGCGACACCACCAGCGCCGGAACCCGCGTGCCCGGGCCCCAGCGGTCACCCTTGGGCGGTGCCACGTGGTCCCACCAGCCGCCGTTCTCGTCGACGGTCACCACCACCACCATGTTTTTCCACTGCGGGCTTTCCTGCAGCACTTTCAAGGCGCGAACGATGTGGCGATCGCCCGAGGCTACGTCGGCGTAACCGGCGTGCATGTTCAGGTTGCCCTGAGGCTTGTAGAAGCTCACGGCAGGCAGCTTGCCGGCCTGGGCGTCGGCGAAGAATTTGTTGGTGCTTGCCTCATCACCCAAGCCGCCATCGCGCAGGCGTTTATCACGCTCGGCGCGGTTTTCTGGCCCTTGTTGCTTGAAGTAGTTGAACGGCTGGTGGTGATACTGAAAGTTGGGAATTTTCGGAATGCCGCCCGAGTCCTTGAATTGGTCGAGCGTCGCTTGCCACGCCCCGGCGTACCAGGCCCAGTCGACGTTCTTTTTCGACAGCTTGTCGCCGATGTGTTCGTGGGTCTGCGGCACCAGTACGTTGGGCAGGTCGGGTTTGGAGTAATCCGGGTTGTCCGGGTCGCGAATCCAGGTCGGCCAGTACGGCGGGGCGAGGGTGTTCACGCCGTAGCCATCCGGCGTCAGTGCGCTGGGGCCAAACTGCGGTGGGCCGGTCATGGCGCTGGCGGGTGACTTGTCCAGCGGCTTGAGACGCGGGTCGGCTGGGTCATCGCTTTGCAGCGTGGCAATCTGCGCTTTGGCCACCGACTGCGCGGCGTTCGGATAAAACGGCGCGGTGGCGCTGATCAGGTATTGGTGGTTAAGAAACGAGCCACCAAATGCACCCTGAAAGAAGTTGTCGCACAGCACAAACTCCTTGGCCACATCCCACAGGCGCAAGGAATAACGGCTCTGGGCGTAATGGCCCATCACCAGGCCACCGGAATCGCCCCAGGCCACAAAGTTGTCGTTCTTGCCGCCGTTGATCTGCATCTGGTTCTGGTAGAACACGTGCCACAAATCGCGTGTGACCAGGCTCAAAGGCAGGTCTTCGGCGTTCGGGCCTTTGAGGGCGAACGGTGCGTTGGGCAGGTTTTCCTGGAATTGCACTTCGCTGGGGTAGGTCACCCCGTCGACACTTTGCGGGCCGACTTGCAACACACCGCCCCAGGTTGGCGGCAGGCTGGTCAGCAGGCTGCCGTCGCGGTCGCGTTGCTGGGCATCGGCGCCGGAGAGCGCCGACAGTGGTTTTTCCACGCCAGGGAAATCAGCAAACAAATTGTTGAAGCTGCGGTTTTCGGCATAGATCACCACCACGGTTTTCACCTGGTCGTGCAAGGCCTTGTCCAGCTCTTGAGGTGTGAGCGGTCGCGTCACCGGTGTGGTCGGTGTTTCACCGGTGTTGCCGCAGGCACTCAAGGTCGCGCCGACCCCCAGCACCGCCGCGCCCCCCAGGAAACGCCGGCGGCTGGTGTCTACCGGCGGTTGGGCGATGGAATCGGGAGAAGGGCGGTCTTCGTGCTCGTCACTCATTGCTGGGAGTCCCTGCGCGGTGGTTGTTTCAAGATATTTCGCAGGACGGTAGCAATGCAATGTGACGAAAAGAAGACAGCCGGGTTAAAGCCTCAGGTCGAAATGTGGCAGCGGGCTTGCTCGCGAAAGCGCTGTGTCAGTCAACCGTTTCCGTCACTGACCCGCGCGCATTTTCGCGAGCAAGCCCGCTTCCACCCTGACCGTGTTAGGGCATGACGGGCGGCAAATACTTCAACGTCGTCCCCAACGCCCACAGCAGGAACAACACCAGCGGCGTATGCACCAGCAACTGCACAAACGAAAAGCCGATCAAATCCCGCGCCTTGAGCCCCAATACGCCCAGCAGCGGCAGCATATAAAAGGGGTTGATCAGGTTCGGCAGCGCCTCGGCCGCGTTGTAGATCTGCACTGCCCAGCCCAGGTGGTATTGCAGGTCGTTGGCCACTTGCATCACGTAAGGCGCCTCGATGATCCATTTGCCACCGCCCGACGGAATAAAGAAGCCCAGCACCGCCGAGTACACGCCCATCAACAGCGCATAGGTGTCGTGTGAAGCAATAGAGGTGAAAAAGGTTGAGATATGGTGCGCCAGGGTTTGGCCGTCGCCGCCCTTGACCACCGTCATCAGCGCCGCGATGGAGCCATACAGCGGAAACTGGATCAGCACGCCGGTGGTGGTCGGTACGGCGCGCGCCACCGCATCAAGGAAGCTGCGCGGGCGCCAGTGCAGCAGTGCGCCGACCATGATGAACAGGAAGTTGTAGGTGTTCAGCCCCGAAATCGCACTGATCGCCGGCTTGGTCGAAAACTCATGGAACAGCCAACCGGCCGCCAGCAACGCCAGCAGAATAGTCAGCAGCGGGCTATGTTCCAGCCATTCGCCCGGACGGGTGGGCGCTTGAAGCTTGGGCAGGTTGAACGCCGGGTCGACGCCACAGGCCTTTGCATCACGGGCACTGTTCGGGCCGGGCGCGGTGGCGTAAGCGATGATCAACGAGACCACGATCAGCGCCAGTAACATCACCCCGGATTGCCACAGGAAAATCGTGTCGGTGAACGGGATCACCCCCGTAATCGACAGGATCGACGGCGGCAAGCTGGCCGGGTTGGCCTGCAACTGCGCGGCCGACGACGACAGCCCCAGCGCCCACACCGCGCCCAGGCCCAAGTAGGCCGCAGCACCGGCCGCGCGGTAATCCATGCGTAAATCCGTGCGGCGGGCCAGTGCGCGCACCAGCAACCCGCCGAACACCAGCGACAAGCCCCAGTTGAGCAGGGACGCGACCATGGAAATCAATGCGACCCAGGCCACCGCCGAACGGCCGTTTTTGGGGATACGTGCCAGGCGGTCAATCAATCTCACCGCCGGTGGCGAACTGGCCACCACGTAACCGCCGATCACCACGAAGGCCATCTGCATGGTGAACGGGATCAGGCTCCAGAACCCGTCACCAAAGGCTTTGGCGGCTTCGGTGGGTGCGGCGCCCATGCCCAGGGTCGCCACGGCGACGATGATCACCGCGAGGGCGGCAAACACCCAGGAATCCGGAAACCAGCGTTCGGCGAAGTTGGAGCAGCGCAGGGCAAATCGGGCATAGCGGCTTTCTTCGATAGCATCGGCCACGAGTCATTCCTCTTGTATTTATTATGGTGTTGGCAGTTTTACGGCATGTTCCGCTACGGCCATTGATATGGGAATGCAGTTATCTTCATCGATCCATGAGTAAAACAAATATATCTGCCGTGATTGCCATCACCGGACTCAACTCATAACCTGCACGCCATTTTGTTTGTCTGCCGAGCTTGCACATGACTGCCACCTTCTCCCCACGGGCGCAGCGTTTTTCCCGCTCCGACTACAAAACCCTGGGCCTGGCCGCCCTCGGCGGCGCCCTGGAAATCTACGATTTCATCATCTTCGTATTCTTTGCGCTGACCCTCAGCCAACTGTTTTTCCCGCCCGAAATGCCCGAGTGGCTGCGCCTGCTGCAAAGCTTCGGCATCTTCGTGACCGGCTACCTGGCGCGCCCGCTCGGCGGCATCCTGATGGCGCACTTTGCCGATCACCTGGGGCGCAAACGCGTGTTCAGCCTGAGCATCCTGATGATGGCGCTGCCGTGCCTGCTGATCGGGATCATGCCGACCTACGCGCAAATCGGCTATTTCGCGCCGCTGATCCTCCTGGTGCTGCGCGTGCTGCAAGGCGCCGCAGTGGGCGGCGAAGTGCCCAGCGCCTGGACCTTCGTCGCCGAGCACGCACCGCGTCATCACCGCGGCTACGCGCTGGGTTTCCTGCAAGCCGGTCTGACCTTCGGCTACCTGCTGGGCGCACTCACTGCCACGCTGCTGGCGCAAGTCTTCACCCCAGCCGAAATCCTCGATTACGCCTGGCGCTTCCCCTTCCTGCTCGGTGGAGTATTCGGCGTGATCGGCGTGTGGCTGCGCCGCTGGCTCAGTGAAACCCCGGTGTTCCTCGACATGCAGGCCCGCCGCCAGGCGGCCGCCGAACTGCCGCTGCGCACCGTGCTGCGCGACCATCGCGCCGTGTTGCTGCCGGCGATGATCCTCACCTGCGTACTCACCTCGGCCGTGGTGGTGCTGGTCGTCATCACCCCGACCCTGATGCAAAAAACCTTCGGCATGAGCCCCAGCCGCACCTTCGCCTTGAGCGCGCTGGGCATCGTTTTTCTGAATATCGGCTGCGTCCTCGCCGGCCTGCTGGTGGACCGTATCGGCGCCTGGCGCGCGGTGCTGGTCTACAGCCTGCTGCTGCCAGTGGGGATTGCGCTGCTGTACGCGAGCCTTATCAACGGCGGCTTCTGGCTGGGCGCGGCGTACGCCGTGGCGGGCTTGAGCTGCGGCGTGGTGGGCGCGGTGCCGTCGGTGATGGTCGGCCTGTTTCCAGCGCACGTGCGAGTGTCGGGGATTTCCTTCACCTACAACATTGCCTACGCGTTGTGGGCGAGTACTACGCCGTTACTGCTGATCGCGCTGATGCCCACGCGCCCGTGGATTTGCGTGGGCTATTGCATGGTGATGGGCGCGGTGGGGGTGGCGAGTGTGGCGCTGTTTGGCAAACGCCACACCTTGGTCACCTGAGGCTCAGGTCAGAAAGTGCCAGAGCAACAGCGTACCAACCAGGCCGACCACGGAAACGATGGTTTGCAGCACCGACCACACCCAGATCGTCTGCTTCAATTGCAAGCCAAAGTACTCGCGCACCATCCAGAACCCGGCGTCGTTGACGTGGCAGAAGAACACCGAGCCGGCGCCAATCGCCAGCGCCACCAGTGAACTCTGCGTCGCCGCCAAACCCGCCATCATCGGCGCGAGAATGCCCGCCGTGGTTGTCGTGGCGACGGTCGCCGAACCGGTGGCCTGGCGCAGGGCCACGGCAATCAACCAGGCCAGCAGCAGATACGGCATGTGCGCGCCTTCGGCGACTTTACTGATGGTCTGGCTGACGCCGGCGTCCAGCAATGTTTGCTTGAGGCCTCCGCCGGCGCCGATGGTCAACAGCAACACGGCGATGGGCGCGAGGGCTTTGCGTAGCGTGTTGCCGACCTCGGCGCGTGGCATGCCGGCGGCCCAGCCCAGGCAGATCACGGCGGCGATGACAGCCAGGCCGAGGGCAATCAGCGGTTCACCGAGGAACTTCAAGGTCAGTGCCAGCGGGTTTTCCGGCGCCATCGCGACTTTGGCCAGGGTGCTGCCGAGCATCAAGATCACCGGCAACAAAATGATCAGCAACGACACCCCGAAACTCGGCTGGCGCGGTGCCTTGGGCGGTGCGCTGAACAGCGCGCCGATGTCGGCCGGCTCATCCACCTGCATGCGCTTGGACAGCCAGTTGCCATACAGCGGGCCCGCGAGAATCACCGCCGGCACCGCCAGGCAGAAGCCCAGCAACATGGTCAGGCCCAAGTCGGCGTGCAATGCGCTCACCGCAATCAGCGGCCCCGGGTGCGGTGGCATCAGCGCGTGCAGGGTGGTCATGCCCGCCAGCGCCGGAATGGCGATTTTCAGCAGCGGCTGATTCGAACGTTTGGCCATTACGAAGATGATCGGCACCATCATCACCAGCCCGACTTCGAAGAACAGCGGCAGGCCGATCACCATCGCCACCAATGCCATCACCCAAGGCAACGACTTGCCTTTGCCCAGCCCGAGCAAGGTGGTGGCGATACGGTCGGCGGCGCCGGATTCGGCCATTAACGCGCCGAGCATCGAGCCCAGAGCAATGATGATCCCGGCCTCACCGAGGATCGCCCCTGCGCCTTTGCTGAAGGCCTTGGCAACTTCTTCCGGCGGCAGCCCCGCGCCGACGCCGGCGATAAACGTACCGATCAGAATCGATAAAAATGGCGGCAGCTTGGTCGCGCTGATCAACACAATGATGCTGGCGATGGCCAGCAGAACGCAGAACATGAGACGGGTGTCGTGAACCATCCACGCGGCAGTCGATAACTCCAAAACGGGACTCCTTATCGAACAGGTTGGCTAATTTGTTTCTTTTTGTTTCCTGCTCGAAAAGCATACCTGATAGAACTGTTGCAGCGCGTCCATGTGCGATTTTGGTGCGCGCGATATAACGGCGAGCTGTCGCGCGGATGACAAATTTGCAACCCCTGCGCGGGGATCTGGCCTATAGCTCTATGATCAACGAACCCCACCTATTGAGGAATTTTCATGAGCGCAGGACATAACCACGGTCAGGTACGCGCCGGTCACGAGCGTCTTCTATGGATCGCCCTGGGGCTGACCAGCAGCTTCATGATTGCTGAGGTGATCGGCGCGTTTATTACCGGCAGCCTGGCGCTGTTGTCCGACGCCGCGCACATGATGACCGACGCCCTGGCGCTGGCGATTTCTCTGGTGGCCATCCAGGTCGCCAAGCGCGCGGCCGACCGCAAGCGCACTTTTGGCTACGCGCGTTTCGAGATCCTCGCGGCGGCGTTCAATGCGCTGCTGTTGTTTGGCGTGGCGTTTTACATTCTGTATGAGGCCTATCAACGGCTGCAGGCACCGGCTGAGATCCAGTCCACCGGCATGCTGGTGATTGCGTTTTTGGGGCTGATCGTCAACCTGATCTCGATGAAACTGCTCAGTGCCGCCAGCGGTGAAAGCCTGAATGTGAAGGGCGCTTATCTGGAGGTGTGGAGCGACATGCTCGGTTCCATCGGCGTGATGATCGCGGCGGTGGTGATCATGTTCACCGGGTGGGGCTGGGTCGATTCGGTGGTGGCGGCGGCGATTGGTTTCTGGGTGTTGCCGCGCACCTGGACCCTGCTCAAGGAAAGCATGAACGTGCTGCTGCAAGGCGTGCCGGACGGCATCGATATCGATCAGGTCGAGCAGGCCATTCGGGGTGTGCCGGGGGTCAAGGACGTGCACGACCTGCATATCTGGGCCCTGACCAGTGGCAAAAATGTGCTGAGCACGCACTTGGTGGCGGATGCTGCGCTGAACACGGAACAAAAAATCCTTAGCCAGGTGACGGAATTGCTGCACGAACAATTCGATATTTCCCACGCCACGATTCAGGTGGAAGGCGAGGGGTTTGTGCACGACGAGCATGACGAGGTGCATGCCTGAGCCCGGCTAACGGATTTGTAATGTTGCGCCCACGGCCCTGATAAGTACCGAAAGCTACATTGCCCCCCGCTGGGAAATCTCAGCGACTTCATGGGCGTGGAACTTTCGTTATGGCACTTTCCGTTAGAACACTTTTGGGGGCAGCAGCGTTGTGGGTGGCCGCAGGTGCTGCCCAGGCGCAAACCCTCTCTCTGGATGCAGCCCTGCAAGCCGCCTTCGCCAACAACCCTGACCTGGCTGCTGCGCAATGGGACATCGACATTGCCCAGGGCGGTCGCCAGCAGGCCGGCTTGATCCCCAACCCGGTGGCGTCCTGGGATGCCGAAGACACTCGCCGCAACACGCGCACGACCACCCTCAAACTCAGCCAGACCCTGGAATTGGGCGGCAAACGTGGCGCGCGCATTGACGTCGCGACGCGCGCCCAGGACGCCGCGGCGCTGACCCTGGAGCAGCGTCGCAATGGCCTGCGCGCCGACGTAATCGACAGTTACTACAGTGCTTTGCGTGCCCAGCAGCGCCTCGACTTGGCGCAACGCTCGATGGCCCTGGCCGAGCGTGGCCTGGTGGTCGCCAAAGGTCGCGTCACCGCCGGCAAGTCATCGCCGGTGGAAACCACGCGCGCGCAGGTGCAGGTGTCGCAGATCCGCCTGGAATTGAACCGCGCGCAAATCGGCCTCAGCGATGCCTATCGGCGCCTTGCCGCCAGCACCGGCAGCGCCACGCCTGACTTTGAGGACGTGGCCGCGCAAAGCCAATTCGCGCCGCCCTTGCCGGCCGCCGCGCAATTGCTCGCGCGGCTTGAGCAAACCACCGAACTGCGCCTGGCCGACCTGCACATTATTCAAAGCGAAGCCGCCGTGGGCCTGGAAAAGGCCCAGCGGATTCCCGACCTCGATGTGTCCATTGGCAGCCAGTACGACGCCAGCGTGCGTGAGCGCGTGAACCTGGTGGGCGTGTCGATGCCGATCCCGCTGTTCAACCGCAACCAGGGCAATGTGCTCGCCGCCAGCCGCCGTGCCGATCAGGCCCGCGATTTGCGCAACGCGGTCGAACTGCGCCTGCGCACCGAAACCCGCCAGGCCCTGGACCTGTGGCAAACCGCCGATACCGAAGTGCGCGCGTTCAACCAACACATCCTGCCCGCCGCCCAGAGCGCGGTGGACAGCGCCACCCGTGGCTTCGAGATGGGCAAGTTCAACTTCCTCGACGTGCTCGACGCCCAGCGCACCTTGATCGCAGCCCGCACCCAATACCTGGTGGCGACCGCTCAGGCGACCGACGCCTGGGTGCGCATCGAACGGATTTACGGCGACATCGCCCGGTTTTGATTTTTTCTGGAGTCTTTTATGAAGCATAAACACGGTGTGGCGCTCGCCGTCGCCCTGGGCCTGATGCTGTCTGGTTTTGCACGGGCCGAAGAGGAAGAAGAAGGCAAACTCGAACTCACCGAGCAGCAGATCCAGGCGGCCGGTATTCAGCTCGCGCAAGCCCAACCGCGCGCGATCAGCACGCTGCTGACGCTGCCGGGAGAAGTGCGTTTCGACGAGGACCGGACCTCACACATCGTGCCGCGTGCGGCCGGTGTGGTGGAGGCGGTGAAGGTCAACCTTGGCCAGTCGGTGAAAAAGGGCGAGTTGTTGGCCGTGATCGCCAGCCAGCAGATTTCCGACCAGCGCAGCGAGTTGGCCGCCAGCGAGCGACGCGTCGAGCTGGCGCGCACCACCTTTGAGCGCGAGCGCCAGCTGTGGAAGGACGAAATCTCCGCCGAGCAGGACTACCTGCTGGCGCGCCAGACCTTGCAGGAAGCGGAAATCGCGCTGACCAACGCGCGTCAGAAGATGACGGCACTCAGCGGCAGCGCCGTACTGGCCGGCGGTAATCGTTACGAGCTGCGCGCGCCATTCGCCGGTGTAGTGGTGGAAAAACACCTGGGCGTGGGCGAAGTGGTCGGCGAAACCAGCAACGCCTTCACGCTCTCGGATTTGTCCCAGGTGTGGGTCACCTTCGGCGTGTTTCCCAAGGACTTGAACAAGGTGCGCGTCGGTAAACCGGTGAAGGTCAGCTCCTCGGAAATGGGCACTGAAGTTCAAGGCACGGTGGCCTATGTCGGCAACCTGCTCGGCGAGCAGACGCGCACCGCTACCGTGCGCGTGACCGTGCCCAACCCTGACGATGCCTGGCGCCCAGGGTTGTTTGTGACTGTGCAACTGGCCACCGACACCTACCAGGCCAAGGTCACCGTGCCGCAAACCGCCATCCAGACCGTCGAGGACAAACCCTCGGTATTCGTGCGCACGGCGGACGGTTTCATCACCCGCCACCTCGAACTGGGCGTGAGTGAAAACGGCTACGTCGAAGTGCGCCAGGGCCTTGAAGCCGGCGCGCAAGTAGCGACCGAAGGCAGCTTCATCCTCAAGTCCGAACTGGGTAAAGGCTCGGCCGAGCACGCCCATTGATCCTGCGAGTGATTCCCCATGTTTGAGCGCCTTATCCAATTCGCCATCGAGCAGCGCATCATCGTGTTGCTGGCGGTGCTGTTGATGGCCGGTGTCGGCATCGCCAGTTATCAGAAGTTGCCCATCGACGCGGTGCCCGACATCACCAATGTGCAGGTGCAGATCAACTCGGCGGCGGCCGGCTTTTCGCCGTTGGAAACCGAGCAGCGCATTACCTTTCCCATCGAAACCGCCATGGCCGGCCTGCCGGGTTTGCAGCAGACGCGTTCGTTGTCGCGCTCCGGCCTGTCCCAGGTCACGGTGATCTTCAAAGACGGCACTGACCTGTTCTTCGCCCGCCAATTGGTCAACGAGCGCCTGCAGGTGGCCCGCGAGCAATTGCCCACCGGCATCGAAACCGCGATGGGGCCGATTTCCACTGGCCTCGGGGAGATTTTCCTGTGGACCGTCGAAGCCGAAGACGGCGCGCTCAAGGAAGATGGCACGCCTTACTCGCCGACCGACCTGCGCGTGATCCAGGACTGGATCATCAAGCCACAGCTGCGCAATGTGCCGGGCGTGGCCGAGATCAACACCATCGGCGGCTTTGCCAAGGAATACCAGATCGCCCCGGACCCAAAACGCTTGGCGGCCTACAACCTGACGCTGACCGATTTGGTCACCGCGCTTGAGCGCAACAACGCTAACGTTGGCGCCGGTTACATCGAGCGCAGCGGCGAGCAGCTGTTGATTCGCGCACCGGGGCAAGTGGCGTCGATCGATGACATTGCCAACATCGTGATCACCACGTCGGATGGCACGCCGATCCGCGTGCGCAATGTGGCGCAAGTCGACATTGGCCGTGAGCTGCGCACCGGCGCCGCCACGGAAAATGGCCGTGAAGCGGTGCTGGGCACGGTGTTCATGCTGATCGGTGAAAACAGCCGCACCGTGTCCCAGGCGGTGGCGAAAAAACTCGAAGAGATCAACCGTTCGCTGCCCCAGGGCGTGGTCGCCGTTACCGTTTATGACCGCACCAACCTGGTCGAAAAAGCCATCGCCACCGTGAAGAAAAACCTCTTCGAAGGCGCGCTGCTGGTGGTCGCGGTTTTGTTTCTGTTCCTGGGTAATATCCGCGCGGCGTTGATCACCGCGATGGTGATTCCGCTGGCGATGCTGTTCACCTTTACCGGCATGTTTACCAACAAAGTCAGTGCCAACCTGATGAGCCTTGGCGCGCTGGACTTCGGGATTATTGTCGACGGCGCGGTGGTGATCGTCGAAAACGCCATTCGCCGGCTGGCCCATGCGCAGCAGCGCCATGGCCGCTTGCTCACCCGTAGCGAGCGCCTGCATGAGGTGTTCGCTGCGGCCAAGCAAGCGCGGCGCGCACTGATCTTCGGGCAACTGATCATCATGGTGGTGTACCTGCCGATCTTCGCCCTCACCGGAGTGGCCGGGAAGATGTTCCACCCCATGGCGTTCACCGTGGTCATCGCTTTGCTCGGCGCGATGATTCTGTCGGTGACCTTTGTGCCGGCCGCGATTGCGCTGTTTGTCACCGGCAAGGTCAAGGAAGAGGAAAACCTGGTGATGCGCACGGCGCTTCGGGCCTATGCGCCGGTGCTGGATTGGGTCATGACGCGTCGCCCGCTGATGTTTGGCCTGGCGGTGCTGACCATCGTCGCTTCGGGCGTGGTGGCCAGCCGCATGGGCAGCGAATTCATCCCCAGCCTCAGTGAGGGCGACTTCGCTCAACAGGCCCTGCGTGTGCCTGGTACCAGCCTGACGCAATCGGTGCAGATGCAGCAGCAGCTGGAAAAAACCTTGATGGCCCAGGTGCCGGAAATCGAGCGAGTCTTTGCGCGCACCGGTACCGCGGAAATCGCTTCCGACCCGATGCCGCCGAATATTTCCGACAGCTATGTGATGCTCAAGCCCAAGGAGCAGTGGCCTGATCCAGCGAAATCCCGCGAGACGCTGATCGAAGATATCCAGCGCGCCAGTGCGATTGTGCCGGGCAGTGCGTATGAACTGTCGCAGCCGATCCAACTGCGCTTCAACGAGTTGATTTCCGGGGTGCGCAGTGACGTGGCGGTGAAGGTATTTGGCGACGACATGGCAGTGCTCAACAAGACCGCCGCAGAGATCGCCGAGACCTTGCAAACGCTTGATGGCGCCTCGGAAGTGAAGGTGGAGCAGACCTCTGGTTTGCCGGTGCTGACTATCAATATTGATCGCGACAAGGCCGCGCGGTTTGGCCTGAACGTGGGCGACGTGCAGGACACCATCGCCGTCGCCGTGGGTGGACGCCAGGCCGGCACGCTGTATGAAGGTGACCGCCGCTTCGACATGGTCGTGCGTTTATCCGATGCGCTGCGCACCGATATCGAGGGCTTGTCGCGGCTGTTGATCCCGGTGCCGGCGCTGGCCAGCAACGCCTCGGACCAGTTGGGTTTTATTGCCTTGTCCCAGGTCGCCAGCCTGGACCTGGTGCTGGGCCCCAACCAGATCAGCCGCGAGAACGGCAAGCGCCTGGTGATTGTCAGCGCCAACGTGCGCGGGCGTGATATCGGTTCGTTCGTCGAAGAGGCCGAGTCTGCCATCAGCACTCAGGTGAAGGTCCCGGCGGGTTACTGGACCACCTGGGGCGGCCAGTTCGAACAGCTGAAGGAAGCCTCCGAGCGCTTGCGTATTGTTGTGCCGGTGGCGTTGCTGCTGGTGTTCGGGCTGTTGTTCATGATGTTCAACAACCTCAAGGATGGCTTGCTGGTGTTTACCGGGATTCCGTTCGCGTTGACCGGTGGGATCATGGCGCTGTGGCTGCGCGATATTCCGTTGTCGATCTCTGCGGGGGTGGGGTTTATTGCGTTGTCCGGTGTGGCAGTGCTTAACGGACTGGTGATGATTGCTTTCATCCGCAACCTGCGCGAGGAGGGGCGTTCACTGTCGGTGGCGATCCATGAAGGGGCGCTCACACGTTTACGCCCGGTGTTGATGACCGCGCTGGTGGCGTCCCTGGGGTTTATCCCCATGGCCTTGGCCACCGGCACCGGCGCCGAAGTACAGCGCCCGTTGGCGACGGTGGTGATCGGCGGGATTATTTCCTCTACGTTGCTGACCTTGCTGGTGCTGCCGGCGTTGTATCAGTGGGCGCACCGCAAGGAGGAATGACGCGGGTGGGGTGAGCAGGCTGTCTATGGCGAGCCCGCTTACTGTGGCGAGCGGGCTTGCCCCGCGTTGGGTGGCGAAGCCGCCCCAAATCTTTCGCCACGGTATATCGGGGATACCGAGGTGGCCTTGATGGGGCTGCTGCGCAGCCCAACGCGGGGCAAGCCCGCTCGCCACAACAGGCCCGCTGCCACAACAACGCCGCTGCCACAACAAGTGCGCTTGGCACAACAAGCAGGCTCACCCTCAATGGGCTTACACCTGAGGAAACACCAGGCGAAACACGGTGAAAGCGCCGGGCGAACTGCGCACGTCGGTTTGCCCCTGGTGCAGGGTCATGATCGATCGCACGATGGCCAGTCCCAGGCCGGTGCCGCCCTCGGTGCGCGCGCGGCTGCTGTCGACACGGTAGAACCGTTCGAACAGGTGCGGCAGGTGGTGCACTTCAATCCCCGGACCTGGGTTGCTGACAGACAACGACACGCTATTGCCGTAAGCCTCCACCCGCAACGCGATATGCGCGCCCGCCGGGCTATGGCGGATTGCATTGGACAGCAGGTTGGAGAGGGCGCGTTGAATCATCAGGCGATCGCCCTGCACCCGGGCCTCGCCGTTGAGGGTCAGGGTCAGTTGTTTGTCTTCGGCGCTCAGGGCGAATAAATCCATGACCCGATGAGCTTCATCCGCCAGCGATACCGCGGTAAACGAAGCTCGCGCTGCCGGGTGGCTGACCTGGGCCAGAAACAACATGTCGGAAACGATGCGTGCCAGGCGCTCCAGCTCTTCGGTGTTGGATTCCAGCACTGCTTTGTATTCGTCCGGTGGGCGTTGGCGCGACAACGTGAGCTGGGCTTTGCCCATCAGGTTGGTCAGCGGTGCACGCAATTCGTGAGCAAGGTCGTCAGAGAATTGCGAGAGTTGCTGCACCCCGGCGTCCAGGCGGTTGAGCATCACATTGAAGCCTTGCGCCAACTCGCCCAGCTCCTTGGGCAGGTTGTCGACGGACAAGCGATGGGTCAGGTCCTGGGTGGTGACTTTGGCCGCCACATGGCTGAACTGCTTAAGCGGCGCCAGCCCGCGCTGCACCAGCCACCAGGCCCCCATGCCGATCAGTATCAACAACATGGGCAAGGCGATCACGGTGGCGCGCAGGTAGGCACTGAGCAGCGCCTGATCGTCCCTGCGGTCCAGCGACAACAGCACGCGTACGCGCTCGCCACTGGCCAGACGCATCAGGCTGGAGGCGCTGAGCACCTGGTTGCCATTGCTGTCGGCCCAATTGAGGTAGCCGAGCGTTTCTCGCGGTGTGAAGTTTGTCAGCAGCGGCTCCTGAGGCTTGGCACCGATGCTCAGCAGCACCGTTTCATCGGGCGCGGTGCCGACGATAGTGAGGTAAAAATTGTCATGGCCGATCACCAGGTCCATCAGCGAATGCGGACGTGCCCGGATGGCGTGGGCGTCGAGGCCTTGAGACAGGCTGTGCTGGATCTGTTCCATCTTGCTTTCCAGGCCTTTGCGCGCCAGTTTTTCCAGTTCGTGGGTCAGGGCCAGGTACGCCAACGTCGCCAGCAATAGCACCAGGCCGGCGCCCATGAGGCTGACCGTCAACCCCAGACGCATCGATAGGCTGCCGGTTTTCATGGCCGTGCTTCCAGCACGTAACCCACGCCGCGAATGGTGTGGATCAGCTTGACCTCGCTCTGATCGTCCACCTTGGCCCGCAGGCGGCTGATGGAAACTTCCACGACGTTGGTGTCACAGTCGAAATTCATGTCCCACACCAGCGAAATGATCTGCGTGCGGGTCAGCACTTCACCGGTCTGGCGCATCAGCACCTGCAGCAGTGCGAACTCCTTGGTGGTCAAGTCAATGCGCCGCGTGCCGCGGTACGCGCGATGGCGGCGCGGGTCCAGTTCCAGGTCCGACACGCTGAACACTTCCGGCTGTGGGATGTGCTCGCTGCGCCGCAGCAGGGTGCGTACCCGCGCCAGCAATTCGGGAAACTCGAAAGGTTTGACCAGGTAATCATCGGCGCCCATGTCCAGGCCCTTGATCTTGTCGGCCAGCCGGCCGCGGGCGGTCAGCATCATCACGCGCTGGGTGCCGTTGCGACGCAATTGCTCCAGCACTTCCCAGCCATCCTTGCCCGGCAGGTTGACGTCAAGAATCACCAACTCATAGGCGTGCTGCTCAGCCAGGTGCAGGCCATCAATGCCATTGGACGCGCAGTCCACGACGTAGCCACTTTCATTCAGGCCTTGCTGCAGGTAGTCAGCGGTTTTTTGCTCGTCCTCAACCACAAGGATACGCATGGGGATTTACCTTTTACTGAAAGAGAAGGGTTCCATTTCCCTATGGAATCAGGTGTGTTGTGAGTAGGAAAATTCTGAAGTGTGAAGCAGCTTCAGGGTCAACTGCGGCAATGGGTCGCGACTAAGCCTGCGCCCAAAAAAAACGCCCCAGAGGGGCGTTAAAAAAATCATCTCTTTCCAAAGGAGCTAAAAAAAGCTTCAGAGACGAATGTTGCTCGGTGCTGACAAGTTGAAGCGAGTATAGGAAGTTCAACTTAACGGGAAGCTGGGGCCAATGTTACAGTTTTGATAGATAGCAATTTGTGAGCAGATGTTAGTCAAGCGCGAACGAATGTAAGCACTCAACTGGGCAATTGTTCAAAGTGCGACCAATGGGTATTCCGCAATCAGGCGAACTTCTTCCAGGTCCGACTCAAACGCACTGGAGCGCACGGTGGCCTGGCGCAAGCGCAATGACAAATCCTTCAGGCTGCCACTTTGCACCACGTACTTGGCCTCGACATCCCGCTCCCAGCGGCGTTGATCGGTCAGCGGGTTGCCGGTTGCATCGCGGCGCATGTACACCGCGTTGGCATGGCTGTAATCGGCGCCGGTGCCTTTGGCATAACGGGTCATGAACGACAGGCCAGGTATTCCGAACGCCTGCATGTCGAGGTCGTAACGGGCCATCCACGAACGCTCCTTGGGCGAATTGAAGTCGCTGTACTGGATCGAGTTATTGAGGAAAATCGAGTCCGATTGGCGCAGGTAATCGAAGTCGTCATCGCCGTTGTTGCGCTGGTGCGAGAGGGCCACGCTGTGGGCCCCGACCTTTACCCCGAGCCTGGCACTCCAGATGTCGTTGTCGAATTTGCCCAGCAGCTTTTTGCCTTCGTCCATGGCCTTGTAATAGTTGAAATCGCCGAATAACGACACGTCGTCGGTCAGTGGGTAACTGGCGGCACTGCCGACGTAGTACTGGTCCCAGGCGTCCTTCAGGCGGCTGCTGTAGAGGCTCACGTTCAGGTGTTTGTTGACGGCGTACTCTGCGCCGAAATAGCCGATCCAGGGTGAGTCGACCTTGCCCGCGTAAAAGGTCGCAAAGCCCTTGTTCATCCCGCTTTCGCTTGGCTGGCTCATGCCGCTCAGGCGTCCGCCTTGCAGGCTCAAGCCCTCAAGGCTGGTGTTCTGCGCGGTGACGCCGCGAAAGCTTTCCGGCAACAACCGCGAATCGCCGTAGGCCACCACCGGCGTGAGCGGGAACACATCGCCGGCCTTGATAACCGTGTCCAGCACGCGCAATTTCGCCGCGCCGCCGACTTTGCTGTAGCTGCCTTCGGGGTGATTGTCGCTGTCCACCGGCAGCACGCCGAACGAACCCTTGCCGCCGCTGCGACCGGTGCCCGAGTCGAGTTTCAGGCCGTACATGGCAAACGCATCCAGGCCAAAGCCTACGGTGCCTTGGGTAAAACCGGATTCGAATTTGCCGATCAGACCCTGCGCCCAGGCTTCGGAATACCCATTGCCGGTCGGGCTGGACTGGCCCTTGCGGTCATCGCGATTGAAGTAAAAGTTGCGCGCCAGCACGGTTACGCTGCTGCCTTGGATAAAACCTTCGGGCGTGTCTTCCACCGCCACGGCTGCCAGAGGCAGTGCGGCAATCAATGAAAAGGGAAGGGTGTAGTAAGCAATATTCATGTTTCGCTCCTGGGTGTTGGCAGTTTCAGCTTCTTATAGGTAGGGGCGTTTTTATTGATCTGGCCCGGGCTGATAGTTGCAAACAGGGGATAACGGTCAGGTGGCGCGAACATTACAATTCTGGAAGCTCAAGGCGATCTAACAGATAAGTAATCTTTTGGTGAACATGGCGACAGGGTTGGTTGATTAGTCTCGTGACTGAACTTATCAACCGAGGAACCTGTAATGACATTTTATAAAATTGGCTTGGGTGTATTAGCTGCAGTCCTGTCACTGGGGGCGATGGCCGAAGGCGGAGGCGACCGCACGTTTGCGCTGATGATGGAGCATAATCAAAAAGCCATGGCGGCTTACGCGGAAAAAAACGGCCAGCCAGCACCCCAGGTACAGGTGTATCGCTATGGCATGGCGCTGGATATTGCCAAGGTCGTCAACGTTACGCCGCCGATCAGTTCGTGCAATGCCGTGCCTTCACGCATGACCTATGAAGACTCCAACGGCAAGCTCAATACGGTGGAGTACAAGGTGATGGGTGTTTGCCGAAACAACGGCAGTTAATGGATCCAAAAAACAGTTGGGCACGCCACAAAAAAGCGCTTCAGAAAACCTCGTCAGCGCCGATGCAGGTCAGATCCATCTCCCCCAAATGACCATCGGTGCCCCATGTTCAACACCCGTTTGAAGCAGGAGCTGTCGGCTCTTCGCGAAGAGTTGTGCAGCTTGCAACAGGTCAAGGAGAGCCTGGAAAGCGAAATGCTGTGCCTGACGCTGGACGCCAAAGGCCGGGTGGAGTGGGCGAATGCCAACTTCCTGCAAGAGCTGTCGTACCAGGCCTCCAACGTCGTGGGGCGGCACATGGAAGAACTGGTGCCTGCGCACCTGCGCCAGGACGAATTCCAGCAGCGTTTTCACAATGCCCTGGTGCGCGGCGAACACTTCGTCGGCACCGTGCGCCTGATGCGTGGCAACGGCAAAGAGGCCTGGTTGCGCTCGATCCTGCAGCCCGTGCGCAGTTCTGACGGGCGCATCAAGCATTTTTCGATTTACTCCAGCGACCTCACCCGCACCATCGAGGGGTCACGCGAGCATGAGAACCTGATCACCGCGCTGGTGCGTTCCACTGCGGTGATCGAGTTCGACCTCGGCGGCCATGTGCTGACCGCGAACGACCGGTTCCTCGGTGGCATGGGCTACAGCCTGGCGCAGATTCAGGGCAAACATCACCGTATGTTCTGCGAGCCGGAGGAATACAACAGCGCCGAGTACCAGCATTTCTGGAAACGTTTGAACGCCGGCGAGTTTGTTGCGGCGCGCTTCAAACGTGTCGACAGCCATGGCCGTGTGGTGTGGCTGGAGGCGACCTACAACCCGGTGCTGGACGCCAATGACCGCCTCTACAAAGTGGTCAAATTCGCCACGGTGATCACCGACCAGGTCAACCAGGAGCAGGCCGTGGCGGAGGCCGCGAACATTGCCTACAGCACCTCGCTGCAAACCGACCACAGTGCCCAGCGCGGCACCACTGTCGTGACGCAGGCGGTGGATGTCATGCGTGATCTGGCCAGGCACATGCAGCAGGCCGGTGATGGCATCGAGGCGCTGAACGCCCAGTCCCAAGTGATCGGCACCATCGTCAAGACCATCAGCGGCATCGCCGAGCAAACCAACTTGCTGGCGCTCAACGCAGCGATCGAAGCGGCGCGGGCCGGCGAGCAGGGCCGTGGCTTTGCGGTGGTGGCTGATGAAGTGCGGCAATTGGCCTCGCGCACCAGCAAGGCCACCGATGAAATCGTCGGCGTGGTCCGTCAGAACCAGGACATGGCCCGCGATGCGGTGTCCGTGATGAACGAGGGCCGTTTGCAGGCCGAGCAAGGCTTGGCCCTGGCGGCCGAGGCGGGCGCGGTGATTGTGGAAATCCAGGACGGTGCACAAAAGGTGGTGAGCGCTGTCGGGCAGTTTGCCAATCAGCTGTCGAGCTGACCCGTAGGGCTTGTGCTTGAGGTATCGTAGGTTTTTTCTTGCTTGAAGAGCCGTTCCTCCATGAGCCCTACCCACTGTCGCCCCGTACCGTTGTCCAAGGCCTATCGTTTGCTCAATCACGGGCCGACCGTATTGGTGAGCGCGGCCCACGCTGGCAAGCGCAATATCATGGCCGCTGCCTGGGCCATGCCGCTTGATTTTGAACCGCCGAAGGTCGCCGTGGTGCTCGACAAGGCCACCTGGACCCGCCAACTGCTGGAAGCCGCCGGCACCTTTGTGTTGCAGGTGCCTTGTGTGGCCCAGGCCGATCTGGTGCAGACGGTCGGCAACACCACGGGCGCAGACACCGACAAATTCGCCACCTATGGCTTGCAGACATTCAACGGTGAACACACCGACGCGCCGCTGCTGGACGGTTGCGTAGCGTGGCTGGAATGCCGCCTGCTGCCCGAGCCTCACAACCAACAGACCTACGATTTATTCCTCGGCGAAGTCGTCGCGGCCTATGCCGACGCGCGCGTGTTCAGCGACGGGCACTGGCACTTCGAAGGCCATGACGAATTGCGCACCTTGCACCATATCGCGGGCGGGAATTTCCTGAGCATCGGCGAGCCGGTGGTCGGGCGCCAGCTGTAGGCCTTACCAGCGGGCGTTTGCCAGTGCATCGGCAAACGCCATCAGCTTGGGCGAATACTGCCGGGACGGCGGATAGACCAGTGAGATTGCGCGACTGCGCCCGGCAACGTCTTCCAGCAACGGCACCAGGCGCCCGGCGGCCACGTCGTCGCGCACCGCAAAATCCATCACCTGGGCGATGCCGAAACCACCCACCGCGCCGTCTACCAGCGCATCGCCAATGTCGAAAATAAGCCGCCCTTCGACGCTCACGTCCTGCACTTTGCCCTCCTTCATGAATTGCCAATCGACCATGCGCCCGCTGCGCAAGTTACGCACAGTGAGGCAGCTGTGGTCCTTGAGTTCTTCCACCGTTTGCGGCGTGCCCCAACGCGCCAGGTAAGCGGGCGAGGCCACCGTGACCCAGCGCAACGGCGGCAGGGCACGGGCGATCAGGCGTTGATCCTGGATCTCGCCCGTGCGCAGCAATGCGTCGAAACCTTCGTCGACGATATCCACCAGGCGGTCAGTCATCACCGCTTCGATGCGCAATTGGGGATAGCGCAATGTCAGTTCGCCGATCACCGGCATCACCACCTTGCGACCGAACAACGACGGTGTGCTGATTTTCAACAGGCCGGACGGGCTGCTGCGCCGTTCGAGCATCAGCTTTTCGGTTTCAGCCAGTTCTGCCAGTAACGGCGCGCTGCGCTCGTACAGCATCTGACCGTCGGGCGTGAGGCTCACGCTGCGCGTGTTGCGTTGCAGCAGGCGCACGCCCAGCTGGCTTTCCAGGCGCGAGATTGCGCGGGACAGCCCGGACTGTGTCAGCCCCAATTCCCCGGCCGCGCGGGTAAAACTGCGCGTTTCGGCCACGCGGACCAAAAGTCGAACGGCGTTCAGATCCATGATTAAAGTCATTACTGAAAGAGTGATAGCGCTATTTATCATCTGTCAGGCATGAAAGAAACTGGCACCTCTTATTTTCGGACTGGACGCTGTGATGTCTTCCTCTCGACCCTCTGGCTGGATGCTTCTATTGCTGGCCACCGCACAACTGATCATCGCCCTGGATGCCACCATTGTGTTTGTCGCGCTGCCGCAGATTGGCGCGCACCTGGATTTTTCCGCGCAGCAATTGCAATGGGTGGTGAGCGCCTACAGCGTGGCGTTTGGTGGCTTTCTGTTACTGGGTGGTAGGGCGACGGACCTGCTTGGCAAGCGCCGTTTTTACCGGGTGGGCCAGTCGCTGTATGCGCTGGCTTCCCTGGCGGCGGTACTCGGCGGCAGCGCGGTGTTGCTGGTGCTGGCGCGGGCGGTGCAAGGCGTGGGCGGGGCGTTGTTGTTCCCGGCCACGTTAGCGTTGATCAACACGCACTATGCCGAAGGGCCTGCACGCAATCGAGCATTTGCGGTGTGGAGCGCAGCCTCGGCAGCGGGGCTGGCACTTGGCGCATTACTGGGCGGCGTGCTGACTCAGGTGTGGGGATGGGAGGCGGTGTTTTTGGTGAATGTGCCGTTGGCGGGCGGCTGCGCGTGGGCGGCGCGTTACTGGATTCCAGCCGATGGCGAGCGTGTGCGTGGGCGCAAATTCGATATCGGCGGCGCTTTGACTGTGACCGTCGGCGGCACGCTGCTGGTGTTCGCGCTGGTGCAAGGCCCCGAGTGGGGCTGGTCGGCGCCGCAGACACTGGGCTGCATCGCCTCGGCGCTGGCGCTGCTTGGGGTGTTCGCCTGGATCGAGCATCGCGGCAGCGATCCACTGATGCCGCTGCGCTTGTTCGCCTACCGCGAACTGCGCTTGGCGATGGTGCTCACGGCGGTGTTCATGAGCAGCTTTGGCGTGCAGTACTACTTCCTGGCGCTGTATTACCAGCAGGTCTATGGCTACAGCGTATTGCAGGCCGGCTTAGCGTTTTTACCGGCGACTCTGGTGTGCACGTTCGGCATCTGGTTGGCAGAGCGTTCGCTGGCCAGGCTGGGGTTGCGCAACACCTTGGTCAGCGGGCAACTGGCGGGCGCGGTGGGCATTGCACTGGTGTGTTGGGCATTGCCGACGGGCGTGGGGTTTTGGTCGCTGTTGCCGGGAATCTTCATTTTGAGCATCGGACAGGGCATGACCTGGACAGCGATGTGGGTGGCGGCAGGGCTGGGTATTCGGCCAGGGGAGCAGGGCGTGGCGGCGGGGATGGCGTCTACCAGCCAGCAGATCGGCGGCGCGTTGGGCCTGGCGGTGCTGGTGTCGGTGGCGAATGCGGGCGGGATCGAGCTGGCGCTGTGGTGGAGCGCGGCAATTGGTTTGGTGGGCGCGGTGGTGGCGCTGCGGCTCAAAACGCAAGCGCCCGAGCCGAATGCGATAGTGGAAACAACATAGAACCAATGTGGGAGCGGGCTTGCTCGCGAAGGCGGTGGATCAGTCACTCATAAGTCGACTGACACTGCGCTTTCGCGAGCAAGCCCGCTCCCACATTTTGATTGCGTTTCACATCAGCGCCCGAGCATCTTCACCCAGCGCGACGGCGGCATGCCGTAGGTGCTGCGAAATTGCCGGGTCATATGGCTCTGGTCGGTGAAACCGGCGGTCAGCGCCGCGTCCACCAGTGATTGGCCCTGGGCCAGCAAGCCGCGCACCAGGTCCAACCGTCGCATGGTCAGGTACCGATAGGGACTGGTGCCGAACAACAAGCGAAAATCCCGCGACAGCGCCCACCGATCACGACCGCAATGGTCGGCCATTTCATCCAGGGTGATGCTGCGGCCCAAGGCGCTGTGGATAAATTCCCGCGCGCGCTCGGCGGCGACGTAATCGAAGGATTTACGGCTGATGATCACCCCCGAGGCAGCGCTCAGGGCTTGCGCCAGGTCGTACAGCGCGTCCTGTTCCTGCATCGGGTCAATCGGGCAGTCCAGGCTTTGCAACAACACTTCGCTGGCGCGGAACAGCCGCGGGTCAGTCGACAGGCCGTTGTGGATAAACGGCAACGGCCGGCCGCCGAGAATCTGCTGGATCAGCGCCGGCTCCACATAAATCATGCGGTACTTGAAGCCTTCCACACTGCTGGCGCGGCCGTCATGGGATTCGTCAGGGTGAATCACCATGGTCGTACCCGGCAGGCTGTGCGTCATGCAGCCACGGTAGTGGTAGCTCTGCACGCCAAACAAGGTGCGCCCGATGGCGTAGGTGTCATGGCGATGCGGGTCGAATGCAAAGCCGGCGAAATACGCTTCGATGCGGTCCAGCCCGCTGGCGTGCGGGGCGCGGTGCAACCAATCGAGGGTGGAAGTGGGTTGGCCCATGGTGACTTGTCACAAATAGAGGTGGGAAACACGTTAACCCAGTCTGGCATGTCGTGTCTGTTGAGGTCTTGAACGATTGTGCGTGCTCGGACGAAGGCTTTCAGTAGCGTAAATGTTGAATTAGGTTAATAAATGATTGTTTTACGATAATTAATCTATTATTTTTGCGACCTCACTTACTGATCGAGGTTACTTATGAATACCCAACGTCTGGCTCAGCTCAGCCAGCGCATGTCGCTGCTTACGCTCCTGCTGATGGTCGTCATGCTGGTGCTCAACACCGGCGTCTGGCTGTTTCCGGTGCTGGGTTCTTCCGCCGATGGCCTGGGCCTGAGCTTTTCCTTGAGTAACCGGATCCAGGACAGCGGCGTGCAAATTGCGCTGCTCCCTTGGTGGCAAAAACTCGGCGGAATCATTTTTTCCAGCATCCCGCTGGTGGCCTTGGTGTCGGGCTTGAACCATCTGCGCCAGCTGTTTCGCAACTACGCGCGGGGCGAGTATTTCTCCAGCGCGGCGGCGCAGCATCTGGGCAAAGTCGGTCGAGCTGTTGCATTGTGGGTACTGCTGGACTTTTTATGCGAGCCGTTGCTCGGCCTCTGGGTCTCGATGAACCAGCCGCTGGGCCAGCGATTTTTTACCTTGAGTCTGACCCCGCCGAGCTTCGTCGCGTTGTTTCTCGCTGCGTGCATTGCGGTAATCGCGCGTATCCTGTGGCAGGCCAGCGAAGTGGACTCTGAAAACCGCACTTTTGTTTGAGATCGAAATGCCCATTGTGATTGAACTGGACGTTATGCTTGCCCGGCGCAAGGTCAAATCCAAAGACCTGGCAGCCGCCATCGGGATTACCGAACAGAACCTGTCGTTGCTCAAGCAAGGCAAGGTCAAGGGCATACGGCTGGGTACGCTGGATGCGATCTGTACCTACCTGGACTGCCAGCCTGGCGACCTGTTGGTGCACACCCCTGAACCTGCGGGCGAATAGGTTTAACCACTTAAGAACAAGAGGGATCGTCCAATGCTGTTCTCCGACTTGCCGTACGTTGCGCCGCTGCTGTCGCTGGGGCTGCTTTGGACCGTCGCGGTGGTGACGCCGGGGCCGAACTTCTTCAATACCGCCCAACTGGCGGCGAGCTGTTCGCGTCGGCATGGGGTGGTGGCGTCTGCCGGAGTAGCCACGGGCACGGTGATCTGGGGGCTGGCGGGCGGTTTGGGCATCAAGTCGCTGTTCACTGCGGCGCCCATGCTCTATCTGGCATTCAAGATCATCGGTGGCTGCTACCTGATCTACCTGGGGCTGAAACTGTTCAAGCGTTCGGCGCCAACCGCGAGCCAGACCGTGTTGCCCGACGAACCCAAGCGCTCGCTGTTCTCCGCCTGGCGCTTCGGTCTGCTGGGCAACTTGTCCAACCCCAAGGCCGCGCTGTTCGTCGCCACGGCCTTCGCGTCGACCATGCCGCCTTCACCGTCGCCGACATTGTTGGCCCTGGCGGTGATTACCATGGCCACCTTGTCGTTCAGTTGGTACACGAGTGTGGCCCTGGTGTTTTCCAGTGAGCGTATGGCCAACCTCTACAGCCGTTCACGCAAGTGGCTCGATCGGTTTGCCGGTGGGTGCTACCTGTTGTTCGGCGCACATCTGGTAGCGAATCGCTGACCGCTCATGGTAAGAAGCCTTACTTTCAACAGTGAGGCCGAGTCATGAGCAAGGTGCGGGTAGGTATTATTTTTGGTGGCCGTTCGGCCGAGCACGAGGTCTCGCTGCAGTCGGCGCGCAACATCGTCGATGCACTGGACCGCTCGCGCTTCGAGCCGGTTCTGATCGGCATCGACAAGGCCGGCCACTGGCACCTGAACGAAACCTCGAACTTCCTGATCAACCAGGAAAACCCGGCCCTGATCGCCCTCAACCAGTCCAACCGCGAACTGGCAGTGGTGCCGGGCAAGGCCAGCCAGCAAGTGGTGGAAACCTCCGGGCAGAGCCTGCTGGAACACATCGATGTGATCTTCCCTATCGTTCACGGCACCCTTGGCGAAGACGGCTGCCTGCAAGGCCTGCTGCGCATGGCGGACCTGCCTTTCGTAGGCTCCGACGTGCTCGGCTCGGCGGTGTGCATGGACAAGGACATCAGCAAACGCCTGCTGCGCGATGCCGGTATTGCCGTTACCCCGTTCATCACCCTGACGCGTCGCAACGCGGCGCGCAGCGGTTTTGATACAGCAGTGAACAAGCTTGGCTTGCCGATGTTCGTCAAACCCGCCAACCAGGGCTCCTCGGTGGGCGTGAGTAAAGTCAGCAACGAGGCCGAGTACCATGCCGCGGTCGAACTGGCCTTGGGCTTTGATGAAAAAGTGCTGGTGGAGTCCGCTGTCCAGGGGCGTGAAATTGAATGCGCCTTGTTGGGCAACGACAACCCTGTCGCCAGCGGCTGCGGCGAGATCGTGGTGGGCAGCGGTTTCTATTCCTACGATAGTAAATACATCGACGCCCAGGCCGCCCAAGTGGTGGTGCCGGCTGATATCAGCTTTGAGGCCAGTGAGCGTATTCGCCAACTCGCCATTGAAGCGTTTGAGGTTTTGGGCTGCGCCGGGTTGGCGCGAGTCGACGTGTTCCTCACCGACGACGGCGAAGTGCTGATCAACGAAATCAACTCACTGCCCGGCTTCACCCGCATCAGCATGTACCCCAAGCTGTGGCAGGCGGCGGGCATGAGTTACAGCGAATTGGTAAGCCGCTTGATTGAGCTGGCGCTGGAGCGACATGCGGGGCGCAAGGGGCTGAAGATCAGCCGCTGATAATCGTTGGGGCCGGACGAACTCTGTGGCGAGCGGGCTTGCCCCGCGTTGGGCTGCGAAGCAGCCCCAAAACCTGCCTACTCATTCCTGTCTGACACAATGCGGTGAGCCTGACGGGGCTGCTGCGCAGCCCAACGCGGGGCAAGCCCGCTCGCCACAACAAGCCCGCTCGCCACGACGAGCTTGCTCCTCAGGTTTTGCGGGCGATCCACGAATAGATCAGCGTCTTCGGCTCTTCTGGGTGGTGGGTTCTCCTGCGGTAGCTGGCGAAGGTCGGTGATGTGCAATACGTGCACACCTCGCTGACGTCGATCTGCTCACGCTTAAGGCCCGCCGCTTGCGACAGCATCACCCCGTAACCACTCAAGTCGAACCACGCACTTCCCGCTTGCCGCGCGTGGGGCGGTGCAATCTGCGGTGACAGCCGTGGCGTCGGTTGCTCGAAGTGCCATGGCGCCTGAGCGTCACGCCACACGTGCCCCTGGTCCGCCTGAAATTGCGCGATAAATTCGGCGCTCACTTCATAACAACACGGCTTGATCGACGGCCCGATCGCCACCCGCAACTGGTCAACGGCAATGCCCTCGGCAGCCAATTGTTTCACCGCATTGGCGATGATTCCCCCTTGCAGGCCCTTCCAGCCGCCATGCACGGCGGCCACCCGTTCACCACTGTGTGCGGCGATCAGAATGGGCAGGCAGTCAGCGGTGATCACGGCGATTGGCTGAGGCGTGCGCGTAAACACGCCGTCTGCCTCAATGGTGTTGCTCACCTGCTGCGCCTGCCATTCAATCACCGAAGCACTGTGCACCTGCTTGCAGATAAACACCTCGTGCGGCCGCAATGGATCATTGATCGAACAAAAACCGTGGTCGACGCCGGGGATGGCGCCGAGATTGTTTGCCTGTTGCAAGGGGCTCTCTCCGCTCAATAAAGTCAGTCGCCGACCGCTTCGCCTTCGCGCCGAGGGTCGGCGCCGCCGCTCAGCGACGCTTTACCCTGGGCGTCTCGGGTGCGCACGATGGCCTGGATGCCGCTGGTCATATCAATCTCGCTCAGTGCATGGCCTTTGTCCCTCAGCGCCTGCTTCAACTCGGGGCTGAACATCCCAGCCTCAAGCTCGGTGGCGCCGTTACGGCTACCAAAGTTAGGCAAGCTGATGGCCGCTTGCGGGTCGAGGTTCCAGTCGAGCATCGCCACCAGGGATTTGCTCACGTACTCGATGATCTGCGAACCGCCTGGCGATCCGACGGTGGCCAGCAACTCGCCGCTCTTGCGATCGAACACCAGCGTCGGCGCCATGGCCGAGCGCGGACGTTTGCCCGGCTCGACGCGGTTGGCCACCGGCTGGCCGTTTTCGGCGGGGATGAACGAGAAGTCAGTCATCTGGTTGTTCAGCAAAAAGCCCTGAACCATCACGTGCGAACCAAACGCCGCTTCCACCGTGGTGGTCATCGACACGGCGCCGCCCAGGTCATCTACCGCCACCACCTGCGAGGTCGAAATGCGCAACGGCGAGCGGTCCGGCGCGTACGCCACCTGGATGCCCGCAGGCGTGCCCGGCTTGGCGATGCCCATGCTGCGGTCGCCGATCAGTGTGGCGCGTTTGGCCAGGTAGTCCGGGGCGACCAGGCCTGCGGTCGGCACCGGCACGAAGTCGGCGTCGGCCACGTACAAACCACGGTCGGCGAAGGCCAGGCGACCGGCTTCGGCGAGCAGGTGCACGGCTTCAGGTGTGGGCTCAAGGCCGGCAGGCGATGTGCTTTTCACCGGCTTCATCGGTGCGATGGCCAAGCGCGGGTCGCGGGTTTCCAACGCCTGCAACGTACCGAGGATCTGCGCGACAGCAATCCCGCCCGATGACGGCGGTGGCATGCCGCACACCTGATAGCGCTTGTAGTCGGTGCACAGTGGCGTGCGCTCCTTGGCGGTGTAGCCCTTGAGGTCCGCCTGCGACAGGCTGCCCGCGTTGCGGTTGCCCTGGACCTTGCGCGCGATCTCATCGGCAATCGGCCCCTGGTACAACGCGTCCGGCCCTTCCTTGGCGATGCGCTTGAACACGCTGGCCAACGCCGGGTTTTTCAACAGCGTGCCGGCAGCTTTAGGCGTGCCGTCGGTATTCAGAAAATACGCCGCCATCTCGGGCGATTGCGCGATGTAACGGTCGGCAGCGATCAGCGCGTGCAGGCGCGGGGAAATCGCGAAGCCTTGCTCGGACAGGCGAATCGCCGGTTCAAACAGCTTGGCCCATTGCAGGTGGCCGGTCTTTTTGTGTGCCATCTCCAGCGCTCGCAACACGCCTGGCGTGCCAACCGAACGCCCACCAATCTGCGCCTCGGCAAAGGCCATCGGCGTGCCGTCCGCTTTAAGGAACAAGCGTTCGGTGGCGCCCGCGGGCGCCGTTTCGCGGCCGTCATACGCGTGCACGTTTTTGCCATCCCACAGCATGATGAACGCGCCGCCGCCGATGCCGGATGATTGCGGCTCCACCAGGGTCAACACCGCCTGCATCGCAATCGCGGCGTCAATGGCCGAGCCGCCCTGGCGCAGCATTTCGCGCCCGGCTTCGGCAGCCAGCGGGTTGGCGGCGGCGGCCATATGGCGCTCGGCGTGGCGGGTGGTGAGGTCGGTGCGATAACCCGAACCCAGCTCCGGCGCGGGCGGTTGTTCATTGACGGCGGAATGGCAGCCAGCCAGCGCGAGGGCGGCGGCAATCATTGACAGTTGACGGCGGGAAATCGAAAACACGCGCTGAACTCCGTTCATTTTGAGAATGATCTGTTGTCCTTGGGTTACGGCTTTTTACAGGTATATCGTGCCTTGCAGGTAGAGCACCGCGTGGCCGGAGATAATCACGCGGTCGTCCTTGAGCTCGCAACGCAGTTGCCCACGGCGCTTGCCGCCCTGTTCAGCAGTCAACTGCGACTTGCCCAACCGCTCGGCCCAGAAGGGCGCCAGCGAGGTGTGCGCGGAACCGGTGACCGGGTCCTCATTGACGCCCACGTTGGGGCCGAACCAACGGGATACAAAATCAAACCGCGTGCTTTTGGCCGTCACCGCAATCCCGCGTTTGGGCAGGCCCTTGAGCCGCGCGAAGTCCGGCGTCAGGGCGGCGACTTGAGCTTCGTCGTCGACCAGCACGAGGTAGTCGTCGGTGGCAAACACCTGGGCATGCTCAATCCCCAATGCGCTCAACATGCCGCTTGGCGGCTCGCAGCGCTGGGGCTGTTTGGCCGGGAAATCCATCGCCAGTTCGTCGCCATTGCGCGTCACGCGAAGCTCGCCGCTGCGGGTGGCAAAACGCAATACGTCGGGTGCATCCGCCAATTGGTGAATCAACACCCAGGCTGCGGCCAGCGTGGCATGGCCACACAGGTCCACTTCGACCTCCGGGGTGAACCAGCGCAACTCGTAGAAATCGCCACGGGGGACGAAGTAGGCGGTTTCGGAGAGGTTGTTTTCAGCCGCGATGTTCTGCAGTTGTTCGTCGGGCAGCCACTCGGTGAGCGGACAGACTGCCGCCGGGTTGCCGCCAAAGGGGTGTTGGCTGAAAGCATCGACTTGATAGATATCCAGTTTCATCGAGGGCACTCCGAGTAGGGAGGCTGGACACTAACAGTGGGTCTTTAAGGCGTCAAAATACAGATACGCAGTTTTTTTGAGCGCATGCGCCTCGCTCATCCCAGGCGCAGCACCATCGCCCCGGCGGCAATCACACACGCGGCCACGATGCGCACGCGCGTCAGACGCTCTTTGAGCACCCAGGCCGAGATCACCACGCCAAACAGGATCGACGTTTCGCGCAGGGCCGAAACGGTCGCGATGGGGGCTGCGGTCATGGCCCACAGCGCCAGGCCATACGAGGCGATCGTGCCCACGCCGCCGACGACGCCCAAGCGCCAGTTACGCGCGAGGTAATCACAGAACAGCGTGCGCCGGGAAGCTAACGCCCACGTCGCCAGCGGGACGCCGGTCAGCAGGAAAATCCACAGCGTGTAGGCCACAGGCGCGCCGGATTTGCGCACGCCCAGGCCATCGATAAGGGTGTAGCCGGCGATCACGCCGGCGTTGATCAGCGCCAGCACCAGGCCTTTTCTTTGCCCTGAAGAAGGCGCCAGGGCCATGCTCAAAATGCCCAGTGAGATCACCGCAATGCCAAGCCAGGCGGATGTCGACAGTGGCTCGGCCAACACAAACACGCTCACCGTCGCGACCAGCAGCGGCGCTGTGCCGCGCATGATCGGGTAGGTCTGGCTCATGTCGGCAATGCGGTAAGTCGAGGCCACCAGCACGAAATACAGCACTTGGAGAACCACCGACGCGCCGATGAACGGCCAGCTCTCTCTTGCCGGCAGCACCAGAAACGGGGTGGCGGCCAACGCGATCAACGAGGCGACGGAGGCGATCATGCAGGTGGTCAACAGCTTGTCGGCGCCGCCTTTGACCACGGCGTTCCAGGTGGCGTGGAGCGCGGCGCCCAAGAGGATGATGGCGAATACGCTGAGGCTCATCAGTTGCTCTGCGCGTGGTTGATCAGCGACATCAGCACGTGGTCCGCCCACACGCCGTTAATCTTGAGATAAGCCCGCGCTTGACCCTCGCGCTCAAACCCCAGCCGTTCCAGCAGGCGTGCACTGCGTGCATTTTCGGGGCGGTAGTTGGCCATGATTCGATGCAGTTTCATGGCATCGAACACATAGGCAATCGCAGCCTTCAGCGCTTCGTGCATCAGCCCCTGGCCCTGAGCCGATTCATCCAGCGCGTAGCCCAGGTGGCAGGCTTGAAATGCACCGCGCACGATATTGGTGAAATTGCACGCGCCGATGATCTGACCGTCGCGCCGTATCAGCAGGTGCAGCGCTTCGCCGCTGGCGGTTTTCTCGGCCATGGTTTCGAGGCGTTGAGTGATGGCGTCGAGTGCAAAGAAGTCATCGTCGCGCGTGGGCTCCCAGGGTTGCAGGTAAGCGCGGTTTTGCAGCAGATAGGTGTGCAGGGCCTGAGCGTGAGACGGCTGGGCGGCTTGCAGTATCAGCCGTTCGGTGGCAATGCCGTGGGTGGGGAAGTGCGGGTTCACGAATCGCCTCCTTGTGGTTGGGGGCGAGTATGCCTGAGGGCTTTTATTCAGGCATAAAAAAACGGCCTACCTTTCGGTAAGCCGTTTTTAGTACTTGGTGGCTACACAGGGACTTGAACCCCGGACCCCAGCATTATGAATGCTATGCTCTAACCAACTGAGCTATGTAGCCAAGTGGCGCGCATTATTCGCGTAGAACGGGAATGCGTCAAGCACTTTTATCGAAATTTTTCTACGCTTTCAATTGTTTAACCGGAATCGTCAGTTCTGGCGACGAGTGGCTTGTCATTCGTCCGCCTGTCGGGCCGTGTGTGGGCGCAGGCTTTCAATTAAGCGATCAATCACGGTCGTGGTGATTTTCTGCAGATGCCCTAGGGCGTTGATCGTGACGTTGCGAGAGGGCGCCGCAGTCGAGAACGGTAGCGCAAGCGCTGAGCATCAGGTGGGAAAGGCAGGGCTGGGCGTATTCGCCGCTGAGGTGGTTATGGCGCTGAGGCAGTCGGTAGAGAGTGGGGTGTTCGGGCGGTTGGTGAACGCGTCGCGGTGAATGAAAGTAGCAAAATTCGGTTGGGCAGATATCCCTGCCGCCCAACGATTACCCGCTAGAGGGCCTTACGGTTGCGACGGGTTATGCGTGACGCGCTTGAGGTGTTCGCGCGCGCGTGACAAGCGCGAGCGAACGGTGCCGATGGGTATGTCCAACACGTCGGCGGTGTCCTGGTAGCTGCCGTCGGTCTCCAGTGAGGCGTACAACGTCTTGCGCATTTCTGTGGGCAGGTGGTCGATGGCGGTCAGGGTTTTCTCCAGTCGGCGGTTGATCTCGAACTGCCAATCCAGGTTCTTGGTTTCCTCCTGCCCATGCCACAGCGATTCATCGAATTCGCAGTGCACAGGCTTGGCGTACAGGCGGCGGAAGTGGTTGCGTACCAGGTTCTGAGCAATCCCGCACATCCAGGTACTGAGGCTCGCCTGACCACTGAAGCGCTCCCTGTTGCGCCAGGCTTCCAGGTAAGTCAGTTGCAGTATGTCGTCTGCATCTTCGGGGTTGAGTACGCGTTTATGAATAAAACGCCGGAGTTTTTTCTGTTGGTCGTCCGTCAGTTGGAGCATGAATTGAGGCGAGCTGCCAACCAGGTGCGCTAAAGCTTCAATTGGGATATTCACGTTTTTTTCCTCAGGGTAGACGCTATCGAAATAAGTTCGATGGAAACCCCTTTAGCACTGGGTGTGCCAAATGGAAAAGTCGCGTAACTAGCTGATTATTAATGGTAAATATCTTGAAATGGAGAGGTATTGCGCAGTAGTTTGCAAAAAGCGCCGAGGCTTTGTGCCGGTCTTGTCAAACGTCTCGATAGCCGCGTTCTGATGGAACCGTATCGGCAGGCATTGCCACATAGGGACACACTCTTCCCGTCTTGGCATGCTTATGAAAGTCGAATCCCCTAAAGATGCGCCCTCTGCCCAGCGCCTGGATCAATCCGCCGTTGCGCCTGTTTCCACGCCCGCACCCGCGAAGGTTGATGAGCTTGCTTCGCTCTTCGACCAGGAAGTGATTGCCAACAACCGCGCTCAGCGCTCGGTGTCGATTCGCGTGCCCCCCACCGAACAGCTTGCGCAACTTTATGAGCAGTTGGGCCATCCTGCTCAGGAGTCCCTGGCGACTATTTCGCGGCGGTTCAGGCAGCAATTGCAGCAGCATCCCAGTGTCGACAAGCTGGTAGAGCTCGCCGAGGGCGACCCCGCACGTGCCTACGTGGTGCTCAAGCATCTGGAAGCCCAGGCGGACAATGATGTGCGCCCCACCGAAGCTGCCTTGGCGCGGGATGCTATTGGCATGCTGGCGGTGGGCTTTAAAGGGGAGATCCAGGCGGGCCTCAAATTCGCCACGGCGTTGATGGAGGCCGGTGGTGATCCGCAGGAGCGCCAGGCGCTGCGCGCGCTTTATTACGCCAGCGTGGCCACGCGCCAATCCCTGGCGACGATGATGCAGGCGCTGTTGGGCGTATACGGCGGCGATACGTTTTCCGTCAGGCTCATCAGCATGCGTAAAGCCTTGGCTGACGACATCGCGGTCCTGGTTTCGTCAATGACCACGCCGCGATTGCGCACGTTGTTGCTGGCCCTGCAAAGCTGTGGGCAACTGAGCACCGTGTTGGCCGGTTGCCACGCGTTGATCCAGCGCCTGGGCATCGGCTACGACGCCGTCAGTCTTTTGCAGCGCCTGCTGGGGTATGCCGGCAGCGGCATCGATGCGGGCGAAATCCTGCGACTTGGGCATGATCTGGGCAGTGGCCCGAGCCCCCGGCAAGTGATTGTTCTCAACGCGCTTTACCCTCTGGTCCGGCAGTTGCCTTTGGCCTTGTGGCCCGACAGTCGAACCCGCCAGGGCGCGCTGGACAGCTTTTTGGCCGTGATGGGGGAACTGGAGCGGATCGAGCGCGGCCCGATCAAGTTTGCCGGCGACCTGGGGGCGTCGGCGTGACTGCACTGTCAGCCATCAACGCTGTACTGCTCAAAATGGCACAACGTGCCGAAGTCCTGGGCGCAGTGGTGATCCTGGGCATCGTGTTTATTTTTATCGTGCCGTTGCCCACCTGGCTGGTGGACATTCTGATCGCACTCAACATTTGCATATCCTGTCTGTTGATCGTGCTCGCGCTGTATTTGCCAGGCCCCTTGGCGTTCTCGTCGTTCCCATCGATTTTGCTGCTGACCACCATGTTCCGTCTGGCGCTGTCGATCGCCACGACGCGCTTGATTCTGCTGGAACAGGACGCCGGTGACATCGTCGAGGCCTTCGGCAACTTCGTCGTGGGCGGCAATCTGGCGGTGGGGATGGTGATCTTTCTGATCCTGACCCTGGTCAACTTCCTGGTCATCACCAAGGGTTCGGAGCGGGTCGCCGAGGTGGCGGCGCGGTTCAGCCTGGATGCGATGCCGGGTAAACAGATGTCCATCGACAGTGACCTGCGTGCCGGGCTGATCGACGGCACGCAAGCGCGGGACAAACGTGAGCAACTGTCCCGCGAGAGCCAGTTGTTCGGTGCCATGGACGGTGCGATGAAATTCGTCAAGGGCGATGCCGTCGCCGGTTTGATCATCGTTGTGGTCAACCTGTTGGGTGGTTTCACCACGGGCATGTTTCAACACGACTTGAGCGCCGCCGAGTCGATACGGCTGTATTCGGTGCTGACCATCGGCGACGGCCTGATTGCACAGATTCCGGCGCTGCTGATTTCCCTGACCGCCGGCATGATCATCACCCGCGTGGCTCCGGATGGGCGCAAGGGGATCAGTAACATGGGCGCCGAAATTGCCCGGCAAATGACCAGCGAACCCAAGAGCTGGATGATTGCGTCGGTGGGGATGCTTGCGTTTGCAGCGGTGCCTGGCATGCCCACTCTGGTGTTTATCCTGATTTCGATGGTCACCGGCGGCCTGGGTTATTACTTGATGCGCCAGCGTCAACGACAAGAACAGCCGGTCGCCGAAACCGCGGACGCCGTGCGCCCGGAGCAAAACGGTGATGAAGACTTGCGCGGGTTTGATCCGTCGCGACCTTACTTGCTGCAGTTTTCCCCGGTTCTGCGCGGAACCCCCGAGGTCACCGAGCTTATCCACGGGATACGCCAGGCCCGAAACACACTGGTGGCCAATATCGGTTTGACCTTGCCGCCGTTTGAAGTCGAACTGGATGACGCCCTGGCCGCCGATGAAATGCGCTTTTGTGTGCATGAAGTGCCGATGGTCAAGGCCTCGGTCGTCAACCATTTGGCCGTGGACCGCAAGGCGCTGACGGTTGAACCCGAGCACGCAATACCCGGCAAGGCCGACCGCGATGAACAGGACTGGGTGTGGTTGGCGCCTGATGATCCGCTGCTCGATGACCCGCAGCTGGAACGCTTCACCGCGACGAGCCTGATCATTGAGCGCATGAGGCAGGCGATGATGCTCAGCGGGCCGCAGTTCCTGGGGATCCAGGAGAGTAAATCGATCCTCAGTTGGCTTGAGCACAACCAGCCGGAGCTGGTGCAGGAACTGCAACGTATCATGCCGCTCTCGCGGTTTTCGGCGGTCCTGCAACGCCTGGCCAGCGAAGGCGTGCCGCTGCGTGCCGTGCGGCTGATTGTCGAGTCGCTGATCGAGTACGGCCAGCATGAGCGCGAGCCCGAAGCGCTGGCTGACTACGCGCGCATTGCCCTCAAGGCGCAGATTTTCCACCAGTACAGCGAGGAAGACGGCCTGCACGCCTGGCTGTTGTCGCCCCATACCGAAAACATCCTGCGCGAGGCGTTGCGTCAGACGCAGACCGGGGTTTTCTTTGCGCTTGATAACGAAAGCAGCGCCGCGTTGATCAACCTCCTCAACCAGGCCTTCACCTTACGCGCCAAAAGCAAAAGTGTGATGTTGGTGGCACAAGACCTGCGCAGTCCCTTGCGCACCCTGCTTCTGGAGGAGTTCAACCATGTGCCGGTGCTGTCCTTTGCCGAGTTGGGAAGCACCTCCAAGGTGAAAGTGCTGGGGCGTTTTGACCTGACCCAGGATGAGCTGGCGCGCGGTGCGCTGGCATGAATCGCCAGTCAGCTTCAACGCGTCGGAGCGCTCGATAATGTTTGAGTTACGGGTGCTCAATGGGCTGCGCCAGGGCGCCGCGTTGCCGCTTTTTGGCGAGCAGTGGAGCATCGGCGCTCACTCTGACGCTGACCTGATGCTGAACGATCCAGGCATCGCCGAGCAGCACGCGCGGTTGCGGCTGATCAACGCAAACTGGTCAGTGCAGGCCGAAGCCGGGCTGTTGCACGGTGATGAAGGGCAGGTGCTGGCCCAGATTGCGAGCCTGGCGCTGAACGTACCGTTTTCGGTCGGGGCTGTGCGGCTGTGTGTCACCTGGGCCGATCAGCCATGGCCCGAGGCACCCGCCCCAGCGGCCCCGGCCCCTGAAGCGCCGCGGGCGCTGCAACTTTCGTCCATCTCGCACGCGCAGCAAAAGCGCCTGATCAGCGTGGCGCTGGTGGTTGCGATCATCGTCGTGGTGGTGGGCATCGCGTCCACGGGTGAGCGTGAGGCCCAGGCCTCATTGATGCCTCCTGTGGTGGTCAAACACGAGTTGGCCACGCCGTTTGAGGTGCGCCAGCAGTTGCTGAAGATGCTCAATGAACGCGAATTGAGCCAACGGGTCAGCCTGCAAGTGATCAATGGCCAGGTCGCGCTCAACGGCGACGTGTCGCAGGACGATGTGGAGCTGGTGTCGCGCATGCTCAGCCGTTTTGTCGAGCTGTTCGACAGCGCGGTGCCGGTGATCAGCCGTGTGCGTGTCAGCGACGGCGCGCTGCCATTCAAGATCGTGCAGATCGTCGGCGGTCCCAATGGCCATGTCGTCCTGGAAGAGGGCAGCCGGGTGTTTGTCGGCGATGAAGTGGACGGCCTGCGCCTGGTGCTGATCGACAACAGCAAAGTGGTGTTCGATGGCGCGCGGCGTTATGAGGTGCGCTGGTGAACGAAGAACTGAACGCACGTCTGGATGCCTGGCAGCAGCGCCAGGCCCAGGCGCTGGCCAACCTGATGCCGGTGACCCTGCGCGGTCGGGTTCAGCGCGTCAACGGCATGTTGTTGCAATGCCGGTTGCCGAGCGCGCGTATTGGCGACTTGTGCCAGGTCGAGAAATCTGCCGACGACTACATGCTGGCGGAAATCATCGGCTTCGATCAGCAGGATGCCGTGCTCAGTGCCTTGGGCAACCTTGAAGGGGTGCGCGTGGGCGCCAGTGTGCAGCGTCTGGGTGTCTCGCACCGAGTGCGCGTCAGTGATGCGTTGCTCGGCCAGGTGCTGGATGGGTTCGGCCGGCCGATTACGGGCGTTGGCCCCAATGCCTTCGCCGAGACGGACAGCCCGGATGCGAGCATGGTGCTGTGTGAGGCGCCGTTGCCGACCGAACGGCCGAGGATCCACCGGGCCCTGGCGACCGGGGTGCGCTCGATCGATGGTCTGTTGACGCTTGGCGAAGGCCAGCGCGTGGGCCTGTTTGCCGGTGCTGGCTGTGGCAAGACCACGTTGCTGGCGGAGATTGCCCGTAATGTCGAGTGCGATGTGATTGTGTTCGGCCTGATCGGTGAGCGCGGCCGGGAACTGCGCGAATTTCTCGACCATGAACTGGATGATCAGTTGCGCGCCAAGGCCGTGCTGGTGTGCGCGACATCCGACCGCTCAAGCATGGAACGCGCCCGCGCAGCGTTCACCGCAACGGCGCTGGCTGAGGGCTATCGACGCCAAGGCAAGCGGGTGTTGCTGCTGATCGACTCCTTGACGCGTTTCGCCCGCGCGCAGCGAGAAATCGGCCTGGCCGCCGGTGAGCCCTTGGGGCGCGGGGGCTTGCCGCCTTCGGTGTACAGCTTGCTGCCGCGTTTGGTGGAACGCGCCGGGTTGACCCGCGACGGCGTCATCACCGCAATCTACACCGTACTGATCGAACAGGATTCCATGAGTGACCCCGTGGCCGACGAGGTTCGCTCGCTGCTGGACGGCCATATTGTGCTGTCGCGCAAGCTTGCCGAGCGCGGTCACTACCCGGCGGTCGATGTGCTCGCCAGCCTGTCGCGAATTCTGAGCAATGTCGCCACCCCTGAGCACATCCAGGCGGGGACCGGGCTGCGCCGTTTGTTGTCGGCGTATCAGCAGATCGAGCTGATGCTCAAGCTGGGTGAATACCAGGCCGGCAATGATGCCCTGACCGACCTGGCGGTGGACAGCCGTGCCGCGGTGGATGGCTTTTTGCGCCAGGACTTGCGTGAGCCTTCACCGATGGCGGCGACCCTGGATCAGCTGACGGAGCTGACTGCCTATGTTCCTTTCTGAATTGGAAACCCTGAGGCGTCTGCGCAAACACCGCGCGGACCGGGCCGAGCGCGCATTGGGTGAGGCTAAAAGGCATCAGCGCGCACTGCAGTTGCACGTTGAGCAGGCGCAGCAGCGCCTTGAGGACACTCGCCTGCAGGAGGCCGAGGAGGCGGCGCAGCTATTGAGCAAGCATCAAGGGCACGTGCTCTCGTTTCAGGAGCTCAAGTCGTGGAATACCCAGGAGCGCTCATTGTCCGCCAGCACGCAGCGTGAAGAGGCGCAGTTACAGACGCTACAGGGGCAGCAGGAACAGCAAGTGGTGCATATCGACAGCATGCAAAAGCAGGCCAGCCAGTATTTGCGCGAGGTCGAAAAACTCTCGGAATTATCCCAGTTACTGGTGCAGGAGCGTCATGAAACGATTGCCTGTGAGCAGGTCTGAGCGGCCGCGCATTCGCGAGCCCAGGGAAGACCGTGAGAGAGGCGTTGAGGCCGTGGTGCCGTGGGTTCATGTGCAGGTATTCGCGCAACTGTTTGCCAAGGACGACGGCCAGGGCGGTTACGTTTCCAGCCTGCCTGCGCAACGTGTGGCGACGGATAAATTGATGATCGAGGCATTGGCGGGGCAGTTGGCGCTGCGCGTTCAAGGCGCCACGCAATGGCCGTTGCTGGCGGTGCTTTACCTGCCACGGCTGGGGCGAATCAACGCCAGTGTGCAGCGGCAGTCGGGCGCGTGGAACATTGAGTTGGACGCCGAAGAACCGCGCACGGCGCATTGGCTCGCCACGGTGCAAAAACGCTATCAGAACAGGCTGACCGAGGCGTTGGGCCAGCCTGTCGATATCCACATCAACAGCACGGGGTCCGCATGATCATGTTGGCGGTGGCACCGCCCCTGGTTGAGGCGGCAAGGGTTGCGGCGTTGCAGCGGCTGGGACGCGGATTACGCATGCCGTTTCAGGTCGGTGATCAGCAGGGCGCGTTTGTGCTCGAGCCCGGCCGCGCGCCTGAAGGGCGCAGCCCGGTGTGTTTCGAGAGTGCCGTCGGTGTACTGGGGGTCTCGGAACCCGAGGCGATGTTCAGCCTGATGGGCGAATGCCCGGTCACCCTGGCAGAAGCCGGCAATGACTCGACGTCGTGGTTCTGGGAATTGTTCCAGCATCACCTCAGCCCCCAAGTGGTGGCGTTGTTCGGTTATCTGCGCTTGCTGCCGGCACCCAAAACGCCGGGCTTTGGTTGCCGCTTCACCGTGCTGTTGGGAGCCTCCAAGGTCGATGGTTACCTGTGGCTTGCCCCGCAGAGCTTGCTGGCGATGTGTGCGGCGGGCGCTTGGCGGTCGACGGCCAGCTCATTACCCGCATCGTTTCCCTTGGCAATCGCCGTGACCGTGGGCCGTTTGAGCTTGCCTGTCGTGCAGTTGCGCAGCGTGCGTGCGGGTGACGTGCTGATGCTTGAACACGCCTTTTTTGATGTGCAGGGCCGTGGCCACTTGCCGATCGGGCGTCGCCGTCTGCAAGGGCGTATTGACGATGAATCCGGGCCGTTGTGCCTGAACCTTATTGCGATTGAGGAAGCGTCCATGGACGAGAACTTTGTAATAGAAGAATACCCGGGGCCTGAACAGGATCAGCCGGTGGAGGATATCTTTGGCCGTGAGCCCTTTGATGAATTGAGTATGGCGCTGACGGTGCGCTGTGGTGTCCTGAGCCTGACCCTGGGCGAACTGCGCAATCTTGCTCCCGGAGCGGTGCTGGGCATTACCGGGTACGCCCCGGGCATGGCCGGCCTGTATTACGGCGAGCGGCCCATTGGCCAGGGGCAACTGGTGGAAGTGGATGGGCGACTTGGCTTGCAAGTGTCTCGCGTGGTGTTTTCGCGATGATATTCCAGAGCGTTGACCCGGTTGTCCTGGCGCTGTTTTTCGGGGCGTTGTCGTTGCTGCCGATGCTGCTGATCATCTGCACCGCGTTCTTGAAGATCGTCATTGTGCTGATGATTACCCGCAACGCTATCGGCGTGCAGCAGGTGCCCCCGAGCATGGCGATCAATGGCATCGCGTTGGCCGCTACGCTGTTTATCATGGCCCCGGTGGGTTACCAGGTCGCCGAAAACCTCAAGAACGCGCCCCTTGACATGAGCACGGTGCAGACCCTTCAACAGACGGGGCTTGTGGCCATACAGCCGCTGCGCGCGTTTATGAAACGCAACACCGATCCGGATGTGTTGACCCACATGCACGAAAACACCGCGCGCATGTGGCCGCCTGAAATGGCGCAAAGCACCCAGCGCGATGACCTGATCCTGTTGGTCCCCTCCTTTGTGCTGTCGCAGTTGCAGGCCGGGTTTGAGATCGGCTTCCTCATCTACATTCCATTCATCGTCATCGATTTGATTGTGTCCAACCTGCTGTTGGCGCTGGGGATGCAGATGGTCTCGCCCATGACCATTTCCCTACCGCTCAAACTGCTGTTGTTCGTCATGGTCTCCGGATGGTCGCGATTGCTCGACAGCCTTTTCCTTTCCTACCTTTGAGTGCCCCATGGAACCGATCGTACTGTTCAAGCAGGGCATGCTGCTGGTGGTGGTGTTGTCGGCACCGCCGCTGATTGTGGCGGTGATCGTCGGCGTGCTGACGTCGTTGGTGCAAGCGCTGATGCAGATACAGGATCAGACCCTGCCCTTTGGCATCAAGCTGGTTGCGGTGGGCATCACGCTGATATTGACGGGGCGCTGGATTGGCGTGGAGCTGATTCAACTGATCAACCTGATGTTCGACATGATCGCTCGCTCGGCACTGAACTGAGGGCATGCACGTGCTGCTTTATCTTGAGTATCTACCCAGCCTGCTGGTGGCCATGGCGCGTATCTATCCCTGCGCGATCCTGGTGCCGGCGTTCTGTTTCCAGCATCTGCGCGGGATGCCCCGGCATGTGATCGTAATGGTCATGGCGTTCATTCCGGCTCCCGGCATCCATGCGGTACTGGCGGGCCAGGACTATTCGGCGCTGATGATCATCGGGCTGATGCTCAAGGAGGTCACCCTGGGCATTTTGCTCGGGGTTTTGCTGGCCATGCCTTTCTGGATGTTCGAGTCGGTTGGCGCGCTGCTGGATAACCAGCGTGGCGCCCTGGCAGGTGGCCAGCTCAACCCGTCATTGGGGCCGGATGCAACGCCCGTGGGGCATCTGTTCAAACAGCTGGTGATTTACTTGCTGATCGCCGTCCTGGGCTTGAGCGTGCTTACCCAAGTGATCTGGGACAGTTACCTGCTATGGCCGGCCACCGCTTGGGTGCCGCTGCCGGCAGTCAATGGTTTCAGTATTTTCCTGGGCCTGGTCGGCGATACCTTTACCCACATGATGCTCTACGCTGCGCCGTTCATTGCGGTGCTGATGTTTCTGGAGTTCGGCATCGCGCTGTTGGGTGTCTACAGCCAGCAGTTGCAGGTGAGCACGCTGGCGCCGCCGGTCAAATGCCTGGCGGGTATCGGGATTCTGTTGCTGTACTTTGCGTTGCTGCAGGACCTGATCGTCGGGCGCTTGAATGTGCTCGGCGATCTTAAACACTCGCTCGGGCTGATGTTCCAGGTCTCGACGCCATGAGTGACTCCGGTGAAAAGAAGCACCCGGCCTCAGCCAAGAAACTGCGCGATCAACGCAAGAAAGGCCAGGTTTCCCAAAGCCAGGATGTCAGCAAGCTGCTGGCGTTGACGGCCATCAGCGAGGTGGCGTTGTTCACCGCAGAAACCAGTTTGCAGCGCTTCCAGCAACTGATGGCGTTGCCAATGTCGAGTATGGCCCAGCCGTTCACGCGGGCGCTGGAGACGGTGCTGTTTGAAGGCACGATGATGTTTTTCACGTTCGCCCTGTTGATGGCCGGATTGGCCATTGCCGCGAAGCTGATCAGCAGTTGGATGCAGTTCGGGTTCCTGTTTGCTCCCGAGACCTTGAAGCTCGATTTCAATCGGCTCAACCCCCTCAAGCAGCTCAAACAGATGTTTTCTGCGCAATCGGTCATGAATCTGTTGATGAGCATCACCAAGGCAGTGCTACTGGGCGTGATTTTGTACGTGGTGATCAAGCCGTCTTTGGGCGCGCTGATTAACCTGGCCAGCAGTGACCTGCAAACGTACATCCTGGCGCTGATCGTTCTGTTCCGTCACTTGTTGCATGCCTGCCTGGGGCTTTTGCTGGTGCTGGCGCTGATCGACCTGGCGTTGCAAAAACACTTCTTCGCCAAGCGCATGCGCATGACCCAGGTCGAGGTCGTCAAAGAGTACAAAGACATGGAGGGTGACCCGCATGTGAAGGGGCAGCGCCGTTCGCTGGCCCAGCAGCTGGCCCAGGAGGAACCGAAGGTCAAGCTGCCCAAGCTGGAAGAGGCCGATATGCTGGTGGTCAACCCGACGCATTTTGCCGTGGCGCTGTATTACCGCCCGGGTGAGACGCCGCTGCCCATGCTGGTGTGCAAAGGCACGGACGACGCGGCGCGCGACTTGATCCAACAGGCCAAGGCCGCTGAGGTGCCGGTGATTCAGTGCGTGTGGCTGGCGCGCACGCTCTACACGAACAAACTGGGCGCGAGCATCCCCCGCGACACCCTGCAGGCCGTGGCGCTGATCTATCGCACGTTGCGTGAGCTGGATGATGAGGCCAAGCGCGAAACCCTGGAGTTGCCGGCGCTGGAGGTGCGCTGATCAGCGCACCGAACCTCCGCGAAGCCAGGGCCAGGTGAGCCGCCGCGCTGCTCACCTGACAGCCTGGCAACTGCCGGCGTTGATCGCGGAACACTCAGCGTTCCAGCGAAATTGTCTGGTAATCCGCGCGCTCTCCGGAAGGGCCGGGCTCGACGCGCATCTGCGGTGGCCACCAGATTACCAAGGTGTCTTTGGTCGATTGCGGGCGTGAGCAAGAGTCGCCTTTGCACGTGGGAGCGCAGCCGGCGATGAGCAGCACGGTGCCGATCAGAGTGATGCACAACAGGTGGCGTTTCATGGGGCGACCCTCTTCTGAGTGGGCGTGATCAAGGAAGGGCGGGGCACGCCGATGTGTTCATCCTTCACCACCGGGCGCATGGCGATAAATACCTCGGCTTCTTCACCCGGTTTGAGCCAGGCACGTGGCCATACCGTGACGGCCAGGGTCTGCGAATTGCTGCACTCCTTTTCGTCGATGCGCACGTTGCGCTTGATCTGATTGCGCACCACCACCACCGCCACATTGAACTGCGGGCCGGCATACCACTGGCTGCGCTCGGTGTTCATGGCCAGTAGATCGCGGGTGTTGCACAGGGTGTCCAGGCCCAATGGCATCGGTGCTGCCTTGAAGGCCAGGGGCACTTGCCCGGTCACCAGATTGGCCAGAGTGCTGGTGATGTCACTGCGCTTGATGACCGGCGGGTGTTCGGCGTAACGCCTGGCCAGAGGCTTGAGCGCGGCCTGCAACTCCACTTGATCTTCCTGCGGCAAATACCGTGAAGGGTCCGCCTGATCGCCGATGACGCGTGGCGTCAGGATGAACAAGGGTTCGCGGCGATTGTTCTGGCGTTCGCTGGAGGAAAACAGCGCCTTGCCCAGCAGGGGTATGTCGCCCAGCAGGGGAACCTTATTGCGCTTGTCGGTGCTTTCGGTGACATGAAAACCACCGACCACCAGCGAGCGTTTTTCCGCCATCACCGCCTGGGTGCTGACATTGCCCCGGCGCACGTCGGGGCCGATGCGATCCGGGTTGGATTCATCGAAGTTGCCGTCCTCGATGTCCACCATGAGGTGCACCTGATGAGTGCCACGGGTGGTAATCACCCTGGGGATCACTTGCAGGCTGGTACCTACCGTAATCGGCAGGATCGTCGCGACCTCCGTGCCTGCGGTCAGGTATTGGGTGCGGTTGAAGTCAATCACCGAGGGCTGGTTTTCCAGGGTAAGCACCGAAGGGTTGGACACCATGGTTGCCAGGCCGCGCTGCTCCAGGGCGCGTATCTTGGCAAAGAAGCGATCACGGTTCTCGATCGACAGCTGCGATGAACTCCCAGGCGCCATTCTCATGTCGCTGCTGAAATGGCTGTTGCCCCAGTTGACCCCGAATTCGCGCAGTTGGGAGCGCTCTATGTCGAGGATGATTGCGTCGATTTCCACCATTTTGCGCGCCACATCGAGCTGGGTAATCAGCTCTCGGTACATGGCCTGCCGTTCCGGGAGGTCGTAGATCAGCACGGCGTTGTTGCGCACGTCGGCCTCTACGCGGATTTTGCCTGCCGACACCGGAGCGCGCGGGGTGAGCGTGGCGCCAGAGGCCAACTGGCCTGGGTCCGCTGTCTGGCCGAACATTTGCCCGAGCATGGGATTGCTCAACCGGGGAACGTTCGGCGTGATGGGCGAGGGCTGCGAGGAGGGGCGCGGGGAAAGCGTCGACAGGGATGACGTCGCCCGAGGCTCCAATAAGCCCCGCAGCATGCTGGCAACGCCAGGGATGACTATTTTTTCGCCGCGGTAGTCGATCTGGCGATCTCCCGCGTTGGCGAATTTCAGCGGGTAGCTGAGCACGCTTTGTTTTTCGTCGGGTGACTTACGCTGGCTGCTGAATTGCTTGATCTGTTCGATGTAGCGCTTGGGGCCAGAGACCAGCACCACGCCGTCATCGGGCAGTTCACCCCAACCGAAACGACTGTCGAGCAAGCCGATATCGGTCAAGGCCCGTTTGAGGTCGGCGACGGTCTCGGAAGAAACCTCCAGGCGCGCGGACTCTTGCAGGTCCAGGGTGCTGATATAGAGGGTGTTGTTGTACAAGTACCATTGAAAACGGTGTTCAACGCCCAGCCTATCGAGTAACGACTGCGGGGTATTGGCGCGTATCTTGCCATTTACGATGCCCTCCAGCAGACCGTCGACTTGCAGTTGCGTGCCAAACGTTTGAGCAAAGTCCTCCAGCACATCCCGCAGGGGCTTATGCTCGGCTTCATAGGCGTAGGCGGTGTTTTTCCATTCGGAGGGGATGGCGGCGAGGGGGCTGTGCAACGGCGCCAACAACAAGGGCAGCGCAAGCAAACAACGCCAGTGGGCGCGTTTTGCCAGAGCCGCGGGCGAGTTTAAACGCAAGCCGGTGTGCTTGTTGATCTTGCTATACATGACAGGTTCTCTGTTTCAGTGCGAAAGCGTCGTAATGAAGTGGGCCGGATTTGCGCCCAGCCGTTGTCAGGCGCGCCGTTGCGCCGCGCCAGGTGTCACGTTGGTTGAGAGGGACTTCAAGGGTTTGCAATCAAGTGGCAGGCATTGCACCCACCGGAGATGGCGCGTGGCGCGAACCTGGGCAAGTGCTGACTTGCGGTTCAAGCCGCCGCCTATTCTGTTCACGACCGCCCAAGCCGTCAGTCAGCGTTTGCTGCCAGCCACTAAACGACATTGATGGCCGATTTAACCGTCTCGTGTTTGTAGCTGAGGTAGGTCGAACTCACGGCAAAGTTGTTAACCAGGGCGGACTTTTCCTCAATGAGTTGTTCGAAGAGCCGCGCGCTGTCTTCGCTTGCTTCGCTGTACGGAATGTCGGCGCTGATCTGGTCGAGGTTTTTTTCGGCTTGGGATTGCTGCCTGTAGAGACTGCTGAGTACGCGTGAGTCAGTATTCATGGCGTTATCTCCAGTGGGTGTGTATCCCTGTGTGGCGGCAGATTGCTCACCAGTTCCAACAACAGGCCTGTGTGGTTAAAAAGAACAGCATTTACCCAGCAAAGGTGTCACTTGATTTGGCCAAGGGTGGAATCGCCACCAGGTTGTCCAGGGCATGCGCCCAGTTGATATGAAACCCGCCATCTTCTGTCTCAAGCAGCAGCGACTGGGCGGCGATCCCGTCTTCGACCCGAAGCGTCCAGGGCACGCTGCTGTGAAGGTTGAGCCATAGCTCGACGTGTTCACGGTCCTGCGGATTGCACACCAGGTGCGCCTCAACGGTGGGCAGTTGCGCCTCCAGCAGTTTGTTGAGCAGTGTCGTGAGGCGTTGAACGGGCACAGTCTCCTCCAGCAGGGTTTGAATGGCCGCGTTGATGACTGAGCTGGCGACCTGCTCCAAACTCGCCAGCATTGCCTGGCGCTCTGACTCCCAGCGGTGCAGCTGGGCATTGGCGCGTTGCCAGAACTCATCGCTGGCACGTTCGAGTATCTTTTCGCATTGGGCCTGGGCCTGGCTGATGCGCGTCTGCGCTTGAGTTTCTGCGTGTTCCAACAGCTGACGGGCCTGGGTGTAGTCAGACAGCATTTCCCTGGGGATCAGGGCCGTGGGCAGTGCGTGGGCGGGGGTGTTCAGCTCAATCGTGTGGGCGCAAAACATGGTCGGGTTTCTCGCGAGGGGCGGGCGGCGCGTCATCGACAGCGGTGGAGGTTGCGCGCCAGATCGTGGCTTTCCACAGGGTATCCAGCCGGCCGTGCGTGTCCGCCAGGCGAGGATGCTGTTCCAAGGCCAGCACCCTTGGGCGAGCAAAATTCAGGCGTAGCCGCTGCCAGACATTGGGAGCGACCCACGCGCGCAGGTAGTGCAACGGGTCGTCGACGTTCACCGGTGCTGAGCCCGTGGGCAGTGCCTTGGCCAGGCGCTGGCACCACAGCAGCTGCTCTTGATTCAACCGGCTGTCGTGGGGCGCGTTGTACACCTCATTCACCAGTGTCAGTGCGAGGTCGCGTTGTTGTGCGCTGCTCAACACCCATTGGAGGAGGGCTGGAGACGTGGGAGGGGCAAGCTCGGGCGCGATGCCGAACAGGCTGCTCACGCGGCGATGATAGGCGCGTGAAAGCGCTGCGGTTTCCACAAACCCCGTTTGCGTGAGCCAGTCGATGTGGGCGTTTCTCCATGGGAAAGCCCACCATTTTACCCAGCTGAGGTCGTCACTCATGGGCGTGTGCCGGTGTGCTTTCGGGTGTGAGTGTGGAGACTTTCCTGCGGCGCCAGAACAGCCAGGCGATGCCTGCTGACAGAGCGATGATCAGCGGCGCAATCATGCTGGCGCGCCAGAAACCAAGGTCTTGCTCGGGCACCAGAAAAGGGCCGAGGTAGGTCAGCTGTTGCTGTTCGGTGTAGGCGGTGGCCGGTACAAAAATGACGGTCAGTTTTGTCGTGTTGTCTATGGCCGAGGCCATGCCCGGGATGCTGCTGGCCACCAGTCTGCGCACGCGCGGATTGATATTGTCCGGATCCAGTCGCGGGTCGTGCTTGATGAAGACCGAGGCGGAGGCCGGCTGTACCGGCTCGCCTGGCGCGACGCGCTCAGGCAGTACCACATGCACACGCGCGACGATCACACCGTCTATGTTGGACAAGGTCGATTCCAGCTCCTGGGACAGCGCGTAGATGTAGCGTGCGCGCTCTTCCAGCGGGGTGGAGATGACGCCTTCCTTGCGAAAGATATCCCCCAGCGTCGACCGGGCCGTTTTGGGCAGCCCCGCCGCGTCCAGGGTACGCACAGCTCGGCTGATGTCACTGGCCTTGACCCGAACAGCGACACCGTCTTTGCCTGGCACCTTCTGGGCCCGGATTTGCTTGTCTGCCAGCTCCGCGATGACTTCGTTGGCTTCCTGCTCAGAAATATTGCGATGCAGCTCTACGCTGTCACCACAACCGGACAGCATCAACGCTAATGAAAACAAGAATGGGGCGGTTAGACGGCGGTACATGCAGCTATCCCATGCTTGAAATTTTGTCGACGCCTTTCGCGACGGCGCCGATGACCTTGACGCGTGACATCACGTCGATATGCGCTTCGGCGAGCGACTGTGGGAACTCGTTCGCGTCCTTGGTCTTTTTGTTCAGGCTCGCGTCACGAAAGCCTTTGGATACGCGTCTGGATAAAGTGTCCGACGCTGTCGCGCTCCACGCCTGAGCGGGGGACGCCACCGCAGGCACGATGCCTTTCACGGGCGGCTCGGTCTGGCTGAGTTGGGCGTTGAAAAAGTTGATGTCAGACGCCCGGTTGATCGCGCCAGGCGCCTCGGCTTGAGAGAGGATGCTGCTGTTTTCCGGTTGCCCTGGGGTGGTGATGTACATGTGAACCTCCATCGAACGTATCGAGTGTTACGTGCCTCGTGACGATGAAAAACCTCCTCGACCGGGGCAGAGGAGGTCAGTCTGACTTACGCGAATCGCAAAGACTTAATGCGGCCCGCTTTCGCGGTAGTCAGTTCTTGTTCAGCAGTCTTCTTGGCCTCTTCGACGACTTTCCTTTCTTTATCTGCGTTGATTGCGTCCAGTTGCGCCTGGTTACCCGCGCTGGAACCACCAATACCTGAGATTGAGGACATAGATCACCTTCTTGATTTCAAATGAAGTCTGATAGCGAGTGTTAGCTACCGTCACGTGTTGAGTGGCTGTGAAGTCACCCACTTATAAGTGGTGGAGGGAAATAAAGCGTTCCAGTATTTATATGTTTAAAATTATTTCTAGTGCGGTTTTTTGTGAAGTCATTGTTGTAATGCTTAATTGTGCGCATGCGCTAAAGTGCCCAGGCAGGTGCGAATGGCTAAGTTCTGCCGCAATGTGCCAGTTACACTGCTCGGTTATAAGTCGAGTTGTTTAATTCGGTGGTAGAGCGTGCGTTTGGCGACGCCTAATTCAATTGCGGTGATATCCACGCAATGATCATTGCGGCGCAACGACTCTTCAATCAGTGCTTTTTCGATTTGTTGCAGGCGTTCCTTCAGGCTCAGTTCGCCATCGTGCGGGTTGCTCATGGGCGTGGAGAACGGTGGCAGGCCCAGCACGAACCGCTTGGCGGACGAACGTAATTCGCGAATATTGCCCAGCCAGGCGTGGCACAGCAGTTGTTGCAACAGCGGGCCGGGAACCGTCGGAGCGGGGCATTTGAAGTGCTCGGCTTCTTCCCGGACCATCTTCATGAACAGCGGAATGATGCGTTCCCGCTGGTGCCGCAAGGCCGGAAGTTCGAGGCTGACGACATTCAGGCGAAAGTACAGGTCACGCCTGAAGGTGCCTGATTCGACCATGTGGTGCAGTGACTGCTGGGCCGAGGCAATGACGCGCATGTCCACCGGGATGAAGCGGGTTGAACCCAGCCGCTCCACGCCCCGCGACTCCAGCACCCGCAGCAGTTTGGCCTGCAGGCTCAATGGCATGCTGTCGACCTCATCGAGGTACAAGGTGCCCAGGTGAGCCGCCTCGACAAAGCCGGCCCGCGATTGCATGGCCCCGGTAAAGGCGCCACTGTTGACCCCGAACAATTGGCTCTCCGCGAGGCTTTCCGGGATAGCGGCGCAGTTCACGGCAATGAAGTTACCGCGCCGCCCCGACAAGCGATGGACCCGTTGGGCCAAGGTGTCTTTCCCTGTGCCGGTTTCCCCTAATAGCAGAATGTCGATATTGAGTGACGCTGTGCTGTTAAGGGTGTTTTCAATACCTGAGGTGTCACTGATTGAGATGTCTGTTTCAACTTCCCTATGGTAGGCATCCGACATCAAGTAAGTGCTCCATTATCACTGTGCATCATTCAGGCAACGGTCGACAGGCAAAGGCCAGCAGGGCGCAAATTATAGTTTTTTTATTGTTGTTCTGAAGTAGGAACTTACGCGCAAGGCGTAGGAGAAATGAGATAGGTTTGGGAGTTATTTTGCTTGGAGGTGTAGTCAGTAAAATATTGAGAGTTAATAGGAGGAATCTTAAGTTTCGGAGTGTTCGGATGAACGTCCATAAGTAGTCGCCCACAAAAAAGCCGATGCAGTGCATCGGCTTTTTGTTTGCGGCAATGACCGCCAGGTTTACTTATACGTTGAAACGGAAGTGCATGACGTCGCCATCTTTGACGATGTATTCCTTGCCTTCAAGGCGCCACTTACCGGCTTCCTTGGTGCCGGCTTCACCCTTGTACTGGATGAAGTCGTTGTAGGCGATGACTTCGGCGCGGATAAAGCCTTTTTCGAAGTCGGTGTGGATCACGCCGGCAGCCTGTGGCGCGGTGGCGCCGACTTTGACGGTCCAGGCGCGGACTTCTTCGACACCGGCGGTGAAGTAAGTCTGCAGGTGCAGCATTTCGTAGCCGGCGCGGATCACACGGTTCAAGCCAGGCTCTTCCAGGCCCAGCGCCTCGAGGAACATGTCTTTTTCTTCGCCGTCATCCAGCTCGGCAATTTCGGCTTCGATCTTGTTGCACACCGGCACCACGATCGCGCCTTCTTCCTCGGCGATGGCCTTGACCACGTCGAGCAACGGGTTGTTCTCAAAGCCGTCTTCAGCGACGTTGGCGATGTACATCACCGGCTTGGTGGTCAGCAGGTGGAAGCCTTTGATCACTGCTTTTTCATCGGCATTCATGCTCTTCATCAGGCTGCGCGCTGGCTTGCCCAGGGTGAAGTGAGCGATCAATTGCTCCAGCAGGCCTTTCTGGACCACGGCATCCTTGTCGCCACCCTTGGCGTTACGCGCGACTTTCTGCAGTTGTTTCTCGCAGCTGTCGAGGTCGGCGAAGATCAGTTCCAGGTCGATGATCTCGATGTCGCGTTTCGGGTCGACGCTGTTGGAGACGTGAATCACGTTCTCGTCTTCAAAGCAGCGGACCACGTGGGCGATGGCATCGGTTTCACGGATGTTGGCCAGGAACTTGTTGCCCAGGCCTTCACCTTTCGACGCGCCGGCCACCAGGCCTGCGATGTCGACGAATTCCATGGTGGTCGGCAGGATGCGCTTTGGATTGACGATAGCCGCCAACTCCTGCAAGCGCGGGTCCGGCATGGCCACGATACCGCTGTTGGGTTCGATGGTGCAGAAGGGGAAGTTCTCCGCCGCAATACCGGACTTGGTCAAGGCGTTGAACAGGGTGGATTTGCCGACGTTGGGCAGGCCGACGATGCCGCAATTGAATCCCATGGTGTTTCCCCTCGGTAAGAGTCAGGCCTTCTGGCTGTGCAGGTTTTTCATCGCACGGTTCCATTCACCGGCGAAGATATCCGGCAGCACGCCGAGGGCAAAGTCGATGCTGGCATCGAGTTTTTCCTGTTCGGCGCGTGGCGCACGACCCAGGACGAAATTTGAAACCATACTGGCAACGCCTGGGTGGCCAATGCCGAGCCGCAGACGGTAAAAATTATTCTGATTGCCCAGCTGCGCGATGATGTCGCGCAGGCCATTGTGCCCGCCATGCCCGCCGCCCAACTTGAGTTTGGCAACGCCGGGTGGCAGGTCCAGTTCGTCATGGGCCACCAGGATTTCTTCGGGTTTGATCCGGAAGAAGCCCGCAAGCGCCGCGACGGCTTGGCCGCTGCGGTTCATGTAGGTGGTGGGAATCAGCAGACGAACATCCTGACCTTGATGCGAAAAGCGTCCGGTCAGGCCAAAATATTTGCGATCGGCCACAAGGTTTACGCCTTGGGCGTGGGCGATACGCTCAACAAAAAGGGCCCCCGCGTTATGCCGGGTCTGTTCGTATTCGGCGCCTGGATTTCCCAGGCCAACGATCAGTTTAATGGCAGTCACGACAGGGGCCCTTCCTTTGGAGTTGTGGATAACATCGCCGCAACCTGCGTGCGGCGAAAGTGGACGACAAGAGATCATTTACTCAAGAGTAAACGCCGCGTTATCGCCCGCTTTCTCGCTACGTTTCGGTCCGCGATGTTTCCTCAAGCTCCGGCAATACAGAGTGAATTACTCTGCAGCGCCTTCTTCTTCAGCTTCTGGAGCAACGCGTGGAGCGTGAACGTTGGCAACAGCTTTGTCATCACCGTGAGCCAGTGCGACAAACTCAACGCCTTTAGGGGCCTTGAGGTCGGACAGGTGAACGATGGCGCCGATTTCCAGAGCCGACAGGTCGACTTCGATGAACTCAGGCAGGTCTTTCGGCAGGCAGGTCACTTCGATTTCGTTCAGGACGTGCGAGATCTCGCCGCCTTTCTTGACCGGAGCTTCTTCGCCAACGAAGTGCACTGGAACGATAGCGGTCAGTTTCTGACCGGCTACAACGCGTACAAAGTCAGCGTGCAGCACGTGGCCTTTGGCCGGGTGACGTTGCAGAGCTTTGATGATCACGTTTTGCTTGGTGCCACCAACGTTCAGTTCGATAACGTGGCTGTAAGCAGCATCGTTTTCGAGCAGTTTGGCGATTTCTTTAGCCAGCATGCTGATGGATTCAGGGGCTTTTTCGCCACCGTAAACTACAGCTGGAACCAGGCTTGCGAGACGACGCAGGCGGCGGCTCGCACCTTTCCCCAGGTCGGAACGCAGTTCAGCATTCAAAGTAAAATCGTTCATGTTGTATCTCCAAAATAACCACATTCGCCCCAGCGTTTGCGACCAGCGCTAAAGGCGATATGGGCAAAAAAGCCCCGCCCCAACAGTATGCTGGGGCGGGGCGCTTTTCGTCAGGTTGAGGTCGCTAAGGTGTGAACCTTAACGGAACATCGCGCTGATCGATTCTTCGTTGCTGATGCGGCGAACCGCCTCGGCAACTACCGGTGCGATATCCAGTTGACGGATACGCGAACAGGCTTGAGCTGCTGCGGACAACGGGATGGTGTTAGTCACCACCAGTTCGTCCAGCATGGAGTTCTCGATGTTCTCGATCGCTCGGCCCGACAGCACAGGGTGTGTGCAGTAGGCGAAGACTTTTGCGGCACCGTGCTCTTTCAGGGCTTTCGCCGCGTGGCACAGTGTGCCGGCGGTGTCGACCATGTCATCAACCAGAATACAGGTACGCCCTTCGACATCACCGATGATATGCATCACTTCAGAGTGATTGGCTTTTTCACGGCGTTTGTCGATGATCCCGAGGTCAACGCCCAGGGATTTGGCAACGGCCCGTGCACGCACGACGCCACCAATGTCCGGGGACACGATCATCAGGTTTTCAAAGCGCTGGTCTTCGATGTCATCCACCAATACTGGGGACCCGTAGATGTTATCTACCGGGATATCGAAGAACCCCTGAATTTGGTCAGCGTGCAGGTCAACCGTGAGAACACGGTCGATGCCTACCACGGTCAGCATGTCAGCAACGACTTTCGCGCTGATAGCCACACGTGCGGAACGCGGACGGCGATCCTGACGGGCATAACCAAAGTAAGGGATTACAGCTGTGATTCGAGTCGCTGAGGAGCGGCGGAAGGCATCAGCCATCACGACGAGTTCCATCAGGTTATCGTTGGTCGGAGCGCAGGTCGGCTGAATAATGAAGACATCTTTACCGCGGACGTTTTCATTGATCTCGGCTGTAATTTCGCCGTCGGAGAACTTACCGACAGAGATGTCACCGAGAGGGATATGCAGCTGACGTACGACACGTCGAGCCAGATCGGGGTTGGCATTCCCCGTAAAGACCATCATCTTGGACACGCGCAGTACCTAGAGGCTGAGGGTAACCTGGATGAGTATTAGAAAATGGCAGGGGCGGCTGGATTCGAACCAACGCATGGCAGGATCAAAACCTGCTGCCTTACCGCTTGGCGACGCCCCTGTATCTGTTGCAACGAGTACCCAGTACTCGGTTCCTTTAGAGCATACTTTGCAGCTTGCGATGCAACATCGAAACGTTGCTTCCCTTTGCTACAAACCCTGTAAGGGTCTCTGTAAGAAGGGCCGAGACTTTATCAGCTTCAGCTTTGCTTGGGAAGCCCCCAAACACACAACTTCCAGTTCCGGTTAATTTTGCTTCGGTAAATTTACCTAACAAATTCAAAGCGTTACGTACCTCTGGATAACGCCTTGCTACAACCGGTAAGCAGTCATTTCGACTGTTTCCCTTGGGAACGGGGCGCACTTTAATGGGAGGAGAGTTACGTGTCAACAGTGGATCTGAAAAAATTTCTGCTGTACTTACAGATACTTGCGGAACAAGCACGACATACCACGGCTCTTCGGGGTATTCCGGGGTGAGTTTCTCACCCACGCCCTCGGCAAAAGCGGCGTGCCCACGCACGAAAACCGGGACGTCAGCGCCCAGCGTCAGGCCCAGCGTAGCCAGGCGATCGTGGTCCCATCCCAGTTGCCACAAGTGATTGAGGCCGAGCAACGTCGTCGCGGCATTTGAGCTGCCACCACCAATGCCGCCACCCATAGGCAAAATTTTATCGATCCAGATGTCGATGCCCAGGGGGCAATCGGATTGTTCCTGAAGTTTTTTCGCAGCCTTCACAATCAGGTTGCTGTCGTGAGGCACGCCTTCGAATTCGGTGTGCAACTGAATCACGCCATCATCGCGCACGGCGAAGGTCAGTTCGTCGCCGTAGTCCAGAAATTGAAACAGCGTCTGCAGCTCGTGGTAGCCGTCTTCACGGCGACCCAGAATGTGCAGCATCAAATTGAGTTTGGCGGGGGAGGGCAGCGTCAGCGTTGTAACAGTCACGTTTATTGCCCCAGCTTGCGCGGTTGCCAGTCCTTGATCACCAGCGTGACATCAAGGTCGGTGCCATGCAGCTTGATGCGCTCGGGCAGCCAGTAACCGCTTTGTTGCACGTAGCTGAGGTACTCCACCTGCCAGCCATCCTGTTCCAGCGTGGCCAGCCGACTGTCGCCATTGAGGCTCAGGCGACTTTTGCTGTCCGGCGCGGGCAAACCGCGAACCCACCACACCAGGTGCGAAACGGGCAGCTTCCAGCCCATTTGCTGCTCCAGCAATTCTTCCGGCGACGCCGCTTCATAGCGTCCCTGGTTGGCCACTTCCAGGCTGACTTGCCCCGGGCGTCCCGTCAGACGAGCCGCGCCGCGGCCCAGTGGGCCGGACAGGCGAATGTCGTAATAGTCCTGGCGCTGCAGCCAGAACAACGTGCCGCTGCCGGAATCTTTTGGCGCGCGAACCCCGACCTTGCCTTCGATCTGCCAGCCATCAATGCTGCTGAGCTGATCCTTGTGTTGTTTCCATTGCGCCGGGTTGCCCTGGCCTTCAACGGATTCGCGGGCGCCGAAACCCGCGCAACCGGCGAGCAGGGCGATGAAGCTGAAAACAATGACGTGGCGCAAGAACATAAGCTTAAAGGGTCTCGGATCCGGTCAGGCGCTTGATGGTGCCGCGCAGGATGGGGCTTTCGGGTTGTTCCTTGAGGAATTTTTCCCAGATTTGTCGCGCTTCGCGCTGCTTGCCATTGGCCCACAGCACTTCGCCTAGGTGGGCGGCCACTTCCTGGTCGGGGAAGCGTTCCAGCGCCTGACGCAGCAAGCGTTCGGCTTCGTCCAGGTTGCCCAGGCGGTAATTGACCCAGCCCAGGCTGTCGAGCACGGCCGGGTCTTCCGGGTTGAGCTTGTGGGCTTGCTCAATCAGCACCTTGGCTTCGGCGTAGCGCGTCGTACGGTCGGACAAGGTGTAACCCAGGGCGTTCAGCGCCATGGCGTTGTCCGGGTCACGCTTGATGATCAGGCGCAGGTCTTTTTCCATCTGCGCCAGGTCGTTGCGTTTTTCCGCCTGCATGGCGCGGGTGTACAGCAGATTCAAATCGTCGGGGTATTGCAGCAAGGCTTGTTGCAGCAATTTCCAGGCGCGTTCGCCCTGCTTGTTGGCCGACAAGGTTTCGGCCTGGATCAGGTACAGCTGGATCGCGTAGTCCGGTTCGGCATCGCGCGCTGCGGCCAGGCGTTTTTCCGCCTCGTCGGTGCGGCCGTTGCTCATCAGGATGTCAGCTTGGCGCAATTGGGCCGGCAGGTAGTCGTTGCCAGGGCCGACCTGAGCGTACTCGAGCAGGGCCGCCTGCGGGTCGTTGCGCTCTTCAGCGATACGGCCGAGGTTCAGGTGCGCCGAGTCCACATGGCTTTCGCGTTGGATCAGCTCTTCCAGATAGCCCTTGGCCTCGTCCCAGGCCTTGGCTTCCAGGCACACCAGGGCCAGGGAGTAGCGCAATTCATCGTCGTCCGGGTATTGCTGGACCAGATTGGCGAACTGCACCTTGGCGTCTTCCATACGGTCCTGCTCAACCAGCGTGCGCGCATAGGTCAGGCGCAGGCGCTTGTCGTCCGGATACTTCTTGATGCTCTTTTCCAGCAGAGGAATCGCTTCCTTGCCGCGATTGAGGTTCTGCAGCAAGCGCGCACGCAGCAAAATCGGTGCGATCTCGCCGTCTTCCGGCGGATTCTGCTCCAGCAGCTTGAGTGCGGCGTCGGCTTCATCATCCTGTTGCAGCAGTAACGCCTTGCCGAAAATCAGCTGGCTGTTCTTTGGGTGTTTTTGCAGCAGGCGGTCGAAACTCTTCATCAGGCCATTGCGCGTGTCCTGGTCGGTGTCGGCAGCCGACAGCGCGAGGAAGTCGAAATGCGTGTCGCCCTTGCCCAGCAGGACTTTCTCCATATAGACCATGGAATCGTCATAGCGCCCCGCGCGCGCCAGTTGAATGGCCGCGGCCCGCTGCGCTTCCAGATCGTCCGGTGCGTTTCTCGCCCAGATCAGCGAGGTGTCCAGCGCAGCCTGGTCAGCGCCCAGGTATTCGGCGATGCGAAACGCGCGCTCCGAAATGCCCGGATCCTGGGTGTTGATGGCCTGGGTCACGTAGTTATCCAGGGCAATATCGAAACGATTGCGCTGGCCGGCGAGTTCCGCGGTCAGCAGGCTGTAGATCGTTTCTTCATTGAACGAGGAATAAACCTTGGGCTTTTCAGGGGCGGGGGTGCTGTCTTCAACCGGCGGCGTACCGTCCGGCGACACGGGTGCCAAGGTCTGGCAGCCGCTGAGGAAGACAAAAGCAAGGAGCAACGCGGAAGATCTATTCATATAGGAAGAGGACGACTAACCTGCGGTCGGATCATCATGACACAAGCCTTCGGCCAAACATAACCGAGTCTCAGTTGGCGCCTTTATAGGCATAAGCTACTAGGACAATAGACGACGGTGGTTGTTCTGGATCTTTCGAAGTAGGACAATTGTCGGCTTCCCGACATCATCAGCGATATTGAATGGCCTTCCTCGCACTCGGTATTAACCACAAGACTGCTTCCGTAGACGTGCGCGAGCGCGTGGCGTTTACGCCAGAGCAGTTGGTTGAGGCCTTGCAGCAGCTCTGCCGGCTCACCGACAGCCGCGAAGCTGCGATCCTTTCGACCTGCAATCGCAGTGAGCTTTATATAGAGCAGGAACATCTTTCAGCGGATGGGGTGCTGCGCTGGCTGGCCGATTATCACCATTTAAGCCTCGATGACCTGCGCGCCAGTGCGTATGTGCATGAAGAGGATGCGGCAGTTCGTCACATGATGCGTGTCGCCTCAGGGCTCGACTCGCTGGTGTTGGGCGAACCGCAGATCCTTGGCCAGATGAAATCTGCCTATGCCGTGGCCCGCGAGGCCGGCACCGTGGGACCACTGTTGGGGCGGCTGTTCCAGGCCACCTTCAACTCGGCCAAGCAGGTGCGCACCGACACCGCCATCGGTGAAAACCCGGTGTCCGTGGCGTTTGCCGCCGTCAGTCTGGCCAAACAGATTTTCAGCGACTTGCAGCGCAGCCAGGCCCTGCTGATCGGCGCCGGCGAAACCATCACCCTGGTGGCGCGTCATCTGCACGACCTGGGTGTAAAGCGCATTGTGGTCGCCAACCGAACCCTGGAACGCGCGAGCATTCTTGCCGAGCAGTTTGGCGCCCATGCGGTGCTGCTGTCGGATATCCCGGCTGAACTGGTGCGCAGCGATATCGTCATCAGCTCCACCGCCAGCCAGTTGCCGATTCTTGGCAAAGGCGCGGTCGAGAGCGCGCTGAAGCTGCGCAAGCACAAACCGATCTTCATGGTGGATATCGCCGTTCCCCGCGATATCGAGCCGGAAGTCGGCGAGTTGGACGACGTTTACCTCTACAGCGTCGACGATCTGCACGAAGTGGTTGCCGAAAACCTCAAGAGTCGCCAGGGCGCCGCCCAGGCCGCCGAGGAAATGGTCAGCATCGGCGCCGAAGACTTCATGGTGCGCCTGCGCGAACTAGCGGCGGTCGACGTGCTCAAGGCGTATCGTCAGCAGGGCGAACGCCTGCGTGACGAGGAATTGATCAAGGCCCAGCGTCTGCTGGCCAACGGCAGCAGCGCCGAAGAGGTGCTGATGCAACTGGCGCGTGGCCTGACCAACAAGTTGCTTCACGCCCCCAGCGTCCAGTTGAAAAAGCTTACTGCCGAAGGCCGCCTTGATGCGCTGGCCATGGCCCAGGAACTCTTTGCCCTCGGTGAGGGCGCGTCAGATAGCTCTTCGGATAAAAAACCGCAATGAAAGCGTCACTGCTCAATAAACTGGACGTGCTCCAGGACCGTTTCGAAGAACTGACCGCCTTGCTCGGCGATGGCGAGGTCATCTCCGATCAGACCAAGTTCCGCGCCTATTCCAAGGAATACGCCGAAGTTGAGCCGATTGTGGCCACCTACAAACACCTGATGAAAGTGCAGGCCGACCTCGAAGGCGCCCAGGCGCTGCTCAAAGACAGCGACCCGGACATGCGCGAAATGGCCGTGGAAGAAGTTCGCGAGGCCAAGGAAAAACTGGCTGAGCTGGAAGGCGACCTGCAGCGCATGCTGCTGCCCAAAGACCCCAACGACGGGCGCAACGTGTTCCTCGAAATCCGTGCCGGCACCGGTGGCGACGAGGCGGCGATCTTCTCTGGCGACCTGTTCCGCATGTACTCGCGCTACGCCGAGCGTCGTGGCTGGCGCGTCGAGATTCTGTCCGAGAACGAAGGCGAACACGGCGGCTATAAAGAAGTCATCGCCCGGGTTGAAGGCGATAACGTCTACGGCAAACTGAAATTCGAATCCGGCGCACACCGCGTGCAGCGGGTGCCGGCGACAGAATCCCAAGGCCGTATCCACACCTCGGCGTGCACCGTGGCCGTGTTGCCAGAGCCCGACGAGCAGGAAGCCATCGAGATCAATCCGGCGGACTTGCGTGTCGACACCTACCGCTCATCGGGCGCCGGTGGTCAGCACGTCAACAAGACCGACTCGGCGATCCGCATCACGCACTTGCCGTCGGGCATCGTGGTGGAGTGTCAGGAAGAACGTTCCCAGCACAAGAACCGTGCGCGGGCCATGTCCTGGCTGTCGGCCAAGCTCAACGACCAGCAGACCAGCGCCGCCGCTAACGCGATTGCCAGCGAGCGCAAGTTGCTGGTGGGTTCGGGTGACCGCTCCGAGCGCATCCGTACCTACAACTTTGCCCAGGGCCGGGTCACCGACCACCGGGTCAACCTCACGCTTTACTCCCTCGACGAGATTCTCGCCGGCGGTGTGGATGCAGTGATCGAACCGTTGCTCGCCGAATACCAGGCCGACCAATTGGCGGCGATAGGTGAATAAATGACCATCATTGCCAGCCTGCTGCGCGCCGCAGACCTGCCCGACTCGCCCACTGCGCGTCTGGATGTGGAGTTGTTGCTGGCCGCGGCCTTGGGTAAATCGCGCAGCTACCTGCACACCTGGCCGGAAAAAATCGTCAGCAGCGAACATGCGCTGACCTTTGCCGACTATTTGCAACGTCGTCGTGGCGGTGAGCCGGTGGCGTATATCCTCGGCCAGCAAGGCTTCTGGAAGCTGGACCTGGAGGTCGCGCCTCACACGCTGATCCCACGTCCGGAAACCGAGCTATTGGTGGAAGCCGCGCTGGAACTGTTGCCCGCCACGCCTGCCAAGGTTCTGGACCTGGGCACCGGCAGCGGCGCCATCGCCCTGGCCCTGGCCAGCGAACGTCCGGCCTGGCAGGTCACGGCGGTTGACCGCGTGCTGGAAGCCGTGGCCCTGGCTGAACGCAATCGCCAGCGCCTGCACCTGAAAAACGCCACGGTGTTGAACAGTCATTGGTTCAGCGCCCTGCAAGATCAAACCTTCGACCTGATCATCAGCAACCCGCCGTACATTGCCGATAACGATCCCCATCTGGTGGTCGGCGACGTGCGTTTTGAACCGGCCAGCGCGCTGGTGGCGGGGCATGATGGCCTGGATGACTTGCGGTTGATCATCGCCGAATCTCCCGCCCACTTGAATGCGGCTGGCTGGCTGTTACTCGAACATGGCTACGATCAGGCGGCGGCCGTGCGTGACCTGCTGCTTGGCGCAGGCTTTGAAGAGGTGCACAGCCGCCTTGACCTCGGTGGACACGAACGCATCACCCTGGGGCGCCGGCCGTGCTGACCGACCAGGAGCTGTTGCGCTATAGCCGACAGATTCTGTTGCAATATGTCGACATCGACGGCCAATTGCGCCTGAAAAACGCCCGCGCGTTGATCATTGGCCTGGGCGGGCTGGGCGCGCCGGTGGCGCTGTACCTGGCGGCAGCCGGTGTAGGTGAGTTGCACCTGGCGGACTTTGACACCGTTGACCTGACCAACCTGCAACGCCAGATCATCCATGACACCGAGAGTGTCGGGCAGACCAAGGTCGATTCGGCCCTGCGTCGTCTCGCGGCGATCAACCCTGAAGTCAAACTGCTTGCTCACCGCGCAGCGCTGGATGCCGATTCACTGGCCGCGGCGGTAGCGGCGGTGGACGTGGTGCTCGATTGCAGCGACAACTTTTCCACCCGTGAAGCGGTGAACGCCGCCTGTGTTGCCGCCGCCAAGCCATTGATCAGCGGCGCAGCGATTCGCCTGGAAGGGCAACTGTCGGTGTTCGACCCGCGTCGCGCCGACAGCCCGTGTTACCACTGTTTGTACGGGCATGGCAGCGACACCGAACTGACCTGCAGCGAAGCCGGCGTCGTCGGTCCGCTGGTTGGCGTGGTCGGCAGCCTGCAAGCACTGGAAGCCCTGAAACTGCTGGCCGGTTTCGGTGAGCCGCTGGTAGGCCGCTTGTTGCTGATTGATGCGTTGACCACACGTTTTCGCGAATTACGCGTCAAGCGCGACCCCGGTTGCAGTGTCTGTGGGACGCAGCATGGTTAAGAGCGCGCCCATCGGTGTGTTCGATTCCGGCATCGGCGGCTTGACCGTGCTGGACGAAATTCAGCAGTTATTGCCCCATGAGTCGCTGCTGTACGTGGCTGATTGCGGGCATATCCCCTACGGCGAGAAAACCCCGGCATTCATTCTTGAACGCTCCCGGTATGTCGCCGAATTTTTCCGCGAGCAAGGCGCCAAGGCGTTTGTGATTGCTTGCAACACGGCGACCGTCGCCGCCGTTGCCGATTTGCGCCAGGACTACCCCGACTGGCCCCTGGTAGGCATGGAGCCCGCCGTCAAACCCGCCGCCGCCGCCACTCGCAGCGGCGTGGTCGGTGTACTCGCCACCACTGGCACCCTGCAAAGCGCCAAGTTTGCTGCTTTGCTTGATCGCTTCGCCACCGACGTGCGTGTGATCACCCAGCCATGCCCGGGCCTGGTGGAGTTGATTGAAAGCGGCGACCTCGACAGCCCCGAACTGCGCCAGATGTTGCGCGGCTATGTCGAACCGCTGCTCAGTGCTGGCTGCGACACGATCATTCTGGGCTGCACCCATTATCCCTTCCTCAAGCCGCTTCTGGCGCAGATGCTTGCCCCGAGCATCATCCTGATCGATACCGGCGCTGCCGTGGCACGCCAGCTCAAGCGTTTGCTGGGCGAGCGTGACCTGCTGGCCAGCGGCAACCCTGAGCCGGCCCGGTTCTGGACGAGCGGTAACGTCGATCATTTAAGAAATATCCTACCTACACTATGGAAACATTCCGGAGTTGTGCGAAGCTTCGACGCGTGAAAAATTCGTGAAATACCGGGGTTAGACGCTGAACTTCTGGCTATGCGCGCGCTTCTATAGCGAGTTAGCTTGTACCAAACCATACAACTTCGTTCTCAAGGACTGTTTCTTATGAAGCGCTTGTTCTGTTTGGCTGCGATTGCGGCCGCCGTGGTAGGACACTCTGTTTCGGCCCAGGCCGCTGGCCTGGAATTTGGTGTGGGGAGCACCAGCGATTCGACCATGACCTATCGGTTGGGGCTGACATCGGATTGGGATAAAAGCTGGTGGCAGAGCGATACCGGCCGGTTGACCGGCTACTGGAGCGGCGCGTACACCTACTGGGAAGGCGACAAACGTGCGGGCGCCAGCAGCCTGTCGTTCTCGCCGGTATTTGTGTATGAGTTTGCCGGGGCATCGGTAAAACCTTACATCGAGGCCGGCATCGGCGTGGCCGCGTTCTCGCGCACACGCCTGGAAGACAACAACATCGGCCAGTCCTTTCAGTTTGAGGACCGCCTGGGCTTTGGTTTGCGTTTCACCGGTGGGCATGAGGTGGGCATTCGTGCCACGCACTATTCCAACGCGGGCATCAGCAGCAATAACGACGGCGTAGAGAGCTACTCGTTGCACTACACCTTGCCGTTGTAAATCATCAGGCACCTGCTGACTAATGTGGGAGCTGGCTTGCCCGCGATGCAGACACCTCGGTCTATCAGTTACACCGAAGTGATGCTATCGCAGGCAAGCCAGCTCGCACATTTTGATTTTCATCTACCTCAGGATCAGCGATACGCCGTCGCAATCCCTTCACGCTCGGTGAGGCATTCCGGCGCACCCATCTCGAACTCCCGGCAGATCAGCGGCCGTCGCTCGTAAATCGTGCACATCATCGTGTCCCGGTCCAGCGCCGCACACCAGCCATCATCCAGACGCAGCATCACTTCGCCGCCCCAATCGTCCGTATCGATATAGCGCTCCGGCACGCCGGTGTCGGTGATCAGCATCACTTCCAATTGGCAACAGCAGGCCGCGCATGTCGAGCAAGTGACGGCGGGTTCGGTGATTTGAGTGTGGGGAATGTTGGTCATAGGCGCGCAGTGTAAGGCAAGCGTGTCAGGTAGGTGTGAAAGCTCTGACGGACGTCAGTGCCCCAGTTGTCGGGCGATCCAGTGCAGCACCGGGAACACCAGCGCCCAAAGCAGCGCCAGGCCAATCAGGGTTGGCGCCGTGCCGTAACCGAAACCCACGCCGGCCAATTGGCTGCCCGCGTAATAAGACAACGGCCCGCCGACCGCGCCCAACACGCTGGCGCGCCACCAGGGCTGGGCACTCCAGGCCAGGCAATGGCGTAGCGTGGTGGCGAGCAACGCCCACAGCAACACCAGCCAAAACGGGATCAGCGGCCCCGGAAAACTGAAATGAAAGACGCCAAAGGTGCGCAATGCGGTATCCACCACAGTGCCAAACAACGTGACGGCGAGGATCACCTGGCCTTCCCGCGACCATGAACTTATCCACAGCAGGTGGATGGCCAGCACTGCACCGACCACCAGCAACCATTCGCTGTCGCCCCCCAGCACACAGGCAAACCAGCCGCACTGGAACAGTACGGCGTTCGCCAGCGATTTAAGCACTGAAGCGCCCAAGCAAGGGTGGGTTGATTGCCGCAGGTTTGGCCAGCAGCAACTGCGCGGTGCCTATCGTACGTTCCATGAACCCACCTTCGCAGTAGCACAAATAGAATTCCCACAAGCGCAGGAAGTATTCGTCGTAGCCCAACTCGGCAAGGCGGCCATGGGCGCGGCGGAAGTTTTCATGCCACAGGCGCAGGGTTTTTGCGTAGTGCAGGCCGAAGTCTTCCATGTGCAGCAGGTTCATGTCGGTGTCGCGGCTGACGATGTGCAGCATGTTCTGCACGCAGGGCAGGGCGCCGCCGGGGAAAATATAGCGCTGGATGAAATCGACGCTATTCTTGGCCTGCTCAAAACGCTGCTCGCGAATCGTGATGGCTTGCAGCAGCATCAGGCCGTCGCTCTTGAGCAAATGCGCGCACTGCTTGAAGTAGGTCGGCAGGAAGCGATGGCCCACCGCCTCGATCATCTCGATGGACACCAGCTTGTCGTATTGACCGGTCAGGTCGCGGTAGTCCTGCAACAGCAGGGTCACCTGGCCCTGCAGTCCCAGGGCATCGATGCGCTTTTGGGTGTAGGCAAACTGCTCTTTGGACAAGGTCGTGGTGGTGACTTTGCAGCCGTAATGCTGCGCTGCGTACAGCGCCATGCTGCCCCAGCCGGTGCCGATTTCGAGCAGATGGTCGGTGGGCTTGAGTGCAAGCTTTTGGCAGATGCGTTCCAGCTTGTTCAATTGCGCCTGTTCCAGGGTGTCATCGGGCGTCAGAAATTGCGCCGCCGAGTACATCATGGTCGGGTCGAGGAATTCTTCGAACAGGTCGTTGCCCAGGTCATAGTGGGCGGCGATGTTTTTCTGCGAGCCCTTGCGCGTATTGCGGTTGAGCCAGTGCAGGCCTTGAGTGAAGGGGCGTGCCAGGCGCGCCAGGCCACCTTCCATGGCGTCGAGCACCTCCAGGTTGCTGACCATCACGCGCACCACGGCGGTCAAGTCCGGGCTGGTCCAGTAACCGTGGATAAACGCCTCGCCGGCGCCGATCGATCCGTTGGCCGCCACCAGGCCCCACACCGCCGAGTCGAGGATCTGGATTTCCCCCAGCAGGTGCGCTTCGCGGGCACCGAACACTTGGCGTTCGCCGTCCTCGATCACCACCAGCTGGCCGTGGCGCAGTTGGCTGAGTTGGCGCAGCACGGCCTTGCGCAGCAATGCGCTGGTCATGCCGTTGACGTTCAGGCGATTGGTCTTGACCGATAAGCTAGGGGATTTCATGGCGGCGATCCTTGGTATACCCGACTGCGGTGCGAGAGGCGCCATCGGCGGCCTGATGGGAAAAAATCGGTGTGCGTTTGAGCAACAGGCGCATGGCCTGCCAGTAAATGGCCAAGCACGTCTTGGCGGTCATCCACGGGAAGCGCCACAGGTAGCGATGCAGGCTGGCGCGGTTCAACGCTTCCTTGTGCAGGCTCAGCGTGGCGTCGAAAACCTTCAGCTCACCTTGCCAGTCGGCCATGTGCACGCCGAGCTTGGCGGCGGGCGGGCTGAAACTCATGCGGTACTCCAGGTCGCGTGGCAAAAACGGCGACACATGGAAGGCCTTGGCCACGGCGAAGTGCTGATGCTCATCGGCGCCGAGCGCCTGGGCCGGCAGCACGTAGTGATAGCGCTCGCGCCATGGGGTGTTGGTCACTTCACACAGGATCGCGGCCAGTTGCCCATCGGCCTCGAAGCAGTAGAAGAAACTCACCGGGTTAAAAGCCAGGCCCCAACTGCGAGCCTGGGTCAGCAGGCAGATAACGCCCTGGGGCTCGCGCCCCAGCGCCTTGCCAACTTCCTGGCGCACGGCATCGCTCAAGCTCATGCCGTGGCGCGTGAATTCACGCAGGTAATCCTGCTGGCGAAAGCCAAAGGGCGCCAGGCGACCAGCGCCGGCCAGGGGCGACAGTCCGAGCACTTCGTCTTGTTCGCTCAAATCCAGGTACAGCAGGCCGATGCGGTAGCGAAAGGCGTGAGCCTTGGGCGCAAACCGGCGATGGGCGATCCAGCCGCTGTACAGGGCGCTGTTCACAGGGTTTCTCCAAAGGCTTGAGCCACGCGCAATGCGCTGACCACGCCGTCTTCGTGGAAACCATTGGCCCAGTAGGCGCCGCAAAAAAAGGTGTTGCGCGTGCCTGCCAATTCTTCCCAGCGCGCTTGGGCAGCGACCGCCGCGAGGCTGTATTGCGGGTGCGCGTAGGTGTAGCGCGCGAGGATCTTCAGCGGGTTGATCATCGGCGTCTGGTTGAGGCTGACGCAAAAGGTGGTGGCGCTGTCGATGCCTTGCAAAATGTTCATGTCGTAAGTGACGGCGGCCTGGGTTTGGGTATCGCCGGTCAGCCGATAATTCCAGCTGGCCCAGGCGAGCTTGCGGTCCGGCAGCAGGCGCGTGTCGGTGTGCAGCACCACATCGTTGTCGGCGTAAGGCAGCGCGCCGAGGATTTCCTGTTCCGCCGTGCTGGGGTCGGCCAGCAAGGCCAGGGCCTGGTCGCTGTGGCAGGCCAACACGACCCGGTCAAACGTCTCGCTGCCGGCGGCGCTGTGGATCACAACGCCCTCGTCGGTGCGCTCGACGTTATGCACCGGGCAATTGAGGCGCACCTGTTCGCGAAAGCTGCGCGTCAGCGGCTCGATGTAGCTGCTCGACCCGCCCTCGATCACGCACCACTGCGGCCGGTTGTTCACCGAGAGCAAACCGTGGTTCTTGAAAAAGCGCACAAAGAACTGCAACGGAAAGCCGAGCATGTCGGCCAGGGACATCGACCAGATCGCCGCGCCCATCGGCACGATGTAATGCCGGATAAAGCGTGGGCCGTAGCCGCCGGCTTCGAGGTAATCGCCCAGGGTCATCTCGGCGCTGATGCGTTGTTCCTGCAGGTCCAGCGGCGCCTGGCGATTGAAGCGCAGAATGTCGCGCAACATGCCCCAGAACCCTGGCGACAGGATATTGCGGCGTTGGGCAAACAGGCTGTTGAGGTTGTTGCCGTTGTACTCGAATCCGGCGCTTTGATCGCACACCGAAAAACTCATTTCGGTGGGTTTGAAGCTGACGCCAATTTGCCCCAGCAAGCGAATGAAGTTGGGGTAGGTCCAGTCGTTGAACACGATAAACCCGGTGTCCACCGCGTAGCTTTTGCCCTCAACCGTGACGTCGACCGTATGGGTATGCCCGCCAATGCGGTCGCCCGCTTCGAACACAGTGATGTCGTGGCGACGGCTGAGCAGGTAAGCGCTGGTCAGCCCGGCGATGCCGCTGCCGATAATGGCGATCTTCACAGGTCGTCCTTCTTCGGTGGCGGGCTGCGCAACATGCGTTTGCCGATAATCAATTGCGCACGGTTGGGCAGCTTCGACAGCGGCCACAAGGTGGCGATAAACATGGCGGGAAAGGCGATTTCCAGCGGACGTTTTGCCAGCTTGGCGAAGATATGCCGCGCGGCCTTGTCGGCGGACCAGCTCAGGGGCATCGGGAAGTCGTTGCGTTCGGTCAGCGGGGTGTCGACAAAGCCCGGGCTGATCACGGTGACGTCAATATTTTCGGGCGAGAGGCTGATGCGCAGGGATTCGAACAGGTAGCGAAGTCCGGCCTTGGACGCACCATAGGCTTCGGCGCGGGGCATGGGCAGGTAGGTGACGGCGCTGGCTACGCCGACCAGGTGCGGGGAATGCCCGGCGCGCAACAGCGGCAGCGCAGCTTCGATGCAATAGCTGCTGGCCAGCAAGTTGGTGCGCACCACGTACTCGACAATCGATGCATCAAATTGCTTGGCATCGACATACTCACAGGTGCCGGCGTTGAGAATGACCGTATCGACGGAGCCCCAGACCACGCCGATGTGCTCGCCGATCTCACGCACGGTCTGGCTGTTGGTCAGGTCGCCGGCCACCACCAGCACTTGGCCCGGATAACGTTGGGCGAGGGCTTCCAGCGGGCCTTTCGTGCGTGAGCTGAGCGCCACGTGGGCGCCGCTGTTGAGCAGCTCCACGGCCAGCGACGCGCCGATGCCACTGCTGGCGCCGGTCAGCCAATATCGGCGGGGCGGTGTAAGGCTCATCCCATTCTCCTTTTCAGCCAGCCGACGACGCGGCCGAGTACTGGCAGGTGTTCGTAGAGCAGAGCGCCTGCATCGAAATAATCCCGGTGTCGGTACACCTTGTCGCGCCACATCAGGTGTGAGCAGCCTTCAACCCGGATCACTTTGCCGCTGTTCAGGCGCGGGTGGCAAAAACTCATCTTCCAGCGCAGGTAGCCTTCGCCTTCGGCCACTTGGTCGAAGCCGTGAAAGTCAAAACGCAGCTGGCTCACATTGCCATACAGCTCGGTGAAATAGCGGTGCAGGGCCGTCAGCCCGTGCACTTCATGCAGCGGGTCGGTGAAGGCGATGTCCTTGCTGTACAGGCTGTCGAGCAGGTGCAGGTTGTGCTTGTCCAGCGTCGCAAAGGCCTGGGCGAACCGCTGCAGGAAGTCACTCATGTTCGGCAACCCCCTGGCGCGAGGGCAGGCTGCGGAAGGCGGCCAGGGCGCGCTCGCGGGACTTTTTCAGGTCGACGATAGCGCGTGGGTAATCGGCCACGCCAAACAGGCCGCCAACCGCCTCGGGGTTGTGCACTTCCTTCTTGTTCAGCGCCGCCAGTTCCGGCAGCCAGTGCTTGATGAACACGCCTTCGCTGTCGAATTTTTCCGACTGGCTCAGCGGGCTGAAAATCCGGAAATACGGCGCCGAGTCGGTACCGGTGGAGGAGCTCCACTGCCAGCCGCCGTTGTTGGCGGCCAGGTCGCCGTCGATCAGGTGGCGCATGAAGAAGCGCTCGCCTTCGCGCCAGTCGATCAGCAGATTCTTGGTCAGGAACATCGCGACCACCATGCGCAGGCGATTGTGCATCCAGCCGGTTTCGAGCAACTGGCGCATGGCGGCGTCGATGATCGGCAGGCCGGTGCGCGCTTGCTGCCAGGCGGCGAGGTCCTTGGGCGCATCGCGCCAGGCCACCGCTTCGGTCTCGGGACGAAACGCACGGTGGCGCGACACCCGTGGATAGCCGACCAGAATGTGCTTGTAAAACTCGCGCCAGAGCAGTTCGTTGATCCACGTGATCGCGCCGATGTCGCCACTTTCAAACTCGCCCTGGTTGGTTTGCAAGGCGGCATGCAGGCACTGGCGGGGCGAAACTACGCCGGCGGCAAGGTAGGCGGACAGTTGGCTGGTGCCGGGTTTGGCCGGGAAGTCGCGCTCATCTTTGTAGTAGCTGATTTGTTGATCGGCGAAGGCGTCGAGACGGCGGCGTGCTTCGTCTTCACCGGCCGGCCAGAGCGCGCGCAAGGCTTCGCTGGGCGGCTCGAACCCTTGGACCTGTGCAGGTATCGGATCGCTTTTGAGCTTGATCGGCGCCTGGGCTTTGGGTGTTGCCACCAAACGGGGAAGGGCGCTGTGCAGGCGGCTGTAGCAGACCTTGCGGAACTGGCTGAAGACCTGGAAGTACGTGCCGCTTTTGGTCAGCACGCTGCCGGGCTGGAAGAACAATTGGTCCAGGTAGCTGTGGAACGTCACGCCCTGGGCTTCCAGAGCCTGAGCCACGGCGGCATCGCGGCGGGTTTCGTGGATACCGTATTCCTCGTTGACGTGGACCGACTCGACCGACAGCTCCCGACACAGCGTGCCGAGCACGGCGGGCGCCTGGTCCCAGGTCGCGGTGGTGCGGATCAGCAGGGGAATGTTCAGCTCGCCGAGCGCCTGGCTCAAGTGCTGCAGGTTGCGCAGCCAGAAGTCGACTTTGCACGGTGCGTCATCGTGGGCCAGCCACTGTTGGGGAGTGATCAGGTACACGGCCGCAACCGGGCCTCGCTGGCAGGCGGCGGCCAGGGCGGTGTTGTCGTGTAGGCGCAGGTCGGTGCGCAGCCAGATCAAATGCATTTAAAGAAGTCCACGCTGGATCAGAATCAAGTGGGCCGACAACGGGTCTTCGGCCACGAACAATTCAGGGGTTTCACGGGTTAATACGGCCAACTCGGCCTGGTGGATGCATACCGTTGGTCCGGCAATCAGCGTTGGGCAACCGACGCCGCCCAGCAGCTTGGTGAGTGTCGACACCTGCAGGGCCTTGCTCGAATACAGCAGCACGGCCCGCGGTTGCAGGTGCTCCACCGCTAACGCCAGCTCACCGACCGGCAACGGCCAATCGAAGACTTCCACTGGGCAATCGGCGCTGCTGGCCAGCCAGGCGCTGAGCCACAGATGCGGCTCCAGCGGCAGGTCCGAGTGGTTGACCAGCAGCAGCGGGGCGCCTTGCAGCTGGCGATTGTTGTGATAGATGCGTGCGCCGAACTTGCTGCGCAGCCAGGACAGGAAAAATACCCGCTCCATCTGGGCGCCGAACTGGCCTTGCCAGCGCTGCTCGAGTTCCTGGAGCAGCGGCAGCAGCAACTGTTCGCACAGGGTACGTGGCGGGTACAACGCCATGGCTTGGTTGAACGCATCGTCGACCCGGCGCTCGGCCAACGCGCTGATGGCGTTCACCAGGTTCTGGCGCAGGGCGTGCCATTCGTTTTCGACGGTGTCGGGGCTGACCTGGGCGGAGTCGATCAAGCCTTTGACCTGGCTGACCGGCACACCGCGGTTGAGCCAGGTCAGGATGGTGTGGATGCGTTGCACGTGTTCGGCGCTGAACAGCCGGTGGCCCTTGGGCGTGCGCTGGGGCACGATCAGGCCGTAGCGGCGTTCCCAGGCGCGCAGGGTCACGGCGTTGACGCCGGTCTGGCGCGCCACTTCGCGAATCGGCAGCCAGCCGTCTTGGAGGGCTTGGGCGATGTCTTCGCCGGGCTCGTCTTGCAGGGCAGCTTTCATAATGTACTTTTCATGGGTCAGATCGCATTACGCAGGCTGAGGTTTTCCGGGTGCGGTTGCAGGTAGGCCTGCTGCGCGATGTAACGGTCCGGGTGTTGGCGGAAGTGATGTTTGAGCAGGGTCAGCGGCACCACCAGCGGCACGATGCCGGTGCGGTACTGGCCGATGACGGTTTGCATTTCCTGCTTGTCGTCGGCGCTGATGGCCTGCTTGAGGTAGCCGCTGATGTGTTGCAGCACATTGGTGTGAGTGCCGCGGGTGGCGCATTTTTTCAGGCCGGTCATCAGCTCGCTGAAATAGCCGGCGGCCAGTGCGTCGAGAGAGGTGTCCTTGCTCATGCTGCCCAGCAGGTGGCCGAGGCTTTTGTAATGCACCGGGCTGTGGGCCATCAGCAGGTATTTGTAGCGCGAGTGAAACGCCAGCAGGCGGTGGCGGGTCAGGCCCTCGGCCAGCAGTTGTTGCCAGCTGGCGTACACAAAGACGCGGGTCAGGAAGTTTTCCCGCAACACCGGGTCATTCAGCCGGCCGTCTTCTTCCACCGGCAGGTTGGGGTGGCGCGCGCAGAACGCCTGCGCGTAGATGCCGCGCCCGCCGCCGTCCACAGGTGTGCCGTTCTCACGGTAGACCTTGACCCGTTCCAGGCCACACGACGGCGACTTCTGCATGAAGATGTAGCCGCACAGATCGGTGTGTTCCAGGGCCATCTGCTGGCCGTATTCGTCCAGTGGCTGCGTAACGTTGAGATCACGGCGCACCGTGCCGACGGCCTGCGGCTGGGCAGGGTCGCCCACCAGGCGGATCGGTTCGCGGGGGATGCCCAGGCCGATGGCAACTTCGGGGCACAGCGGCACGAAGTCGAAGTAGTCAGCGAGCGTCTGGCTGCACAGCAGGGATTGTTTGTGTCCGCCATTGAAGCGCACGTTCTCGCCTAACAGGCAGGCGCTGATGGCGATCTTCGGTTTTCCAGTGCTGGACATGTTCAAACCTCTCCGAGATTCCTGTACAAACTCTTAAGTCTGTACAACTAAATCTCATCATAGGTTTGATGCTGTACAAGTCAAATATTTTGTACAAGTATTTTCGGGCAAGCTACTTCCAGCCTATTCGCCAATCTTCGGCGTTCTGCAGGGTTTGCCAGGCCAGGCGTTCAGCACGGCGAGTCATGACGGCTTGCAGCTCGATTTCCAGCACAGTGCCTTCCTCGTCACGAAACAATTCGGTGACCAAGAAGTGTTTCTCCTTGTTGCGAGGACGCGCTGCTGTCCACTTCGACAGCAGCAGTTTGGCGGGATTGATGCGGTTCATTGCAGGTGCTCGATCAAGCGTCGCGCCGCTTCCTGGCCGCTGAGCCATGCGCCTTCGACCCGACCGGACAGGCACCAGTCGCCGCACACATACAAGCCCAGGTCAGCATCGGCCAGTACCCCGAATTCATGCGCGCTGGAGGGTCGCGCGTACAGCCAGCGATGCGCCAGGCTGAAAGAAGGCGCGGGCATGGCGCTGTGCAGCAGTTCTGCGAAGGCGCCGTGCAGGTGTTCGATGACGGCTTCTTTGGGCAAGTCCAGGTGCGCCTTGCTCCACGCGCTGGTGGCGTGCAGCACCCACGTGTCGAGAGTGGTATCGCGCCCGGGTTTGCTGCGGTTGCGCGCGAGCCAGTCGAGGGGGCTGTCCTGGACGAAACAGCCTTCCATCGGCGTGTCCAGAGGTTTGTCGAAAGCCAGCGCGATGGCCCAGGTCGGGTCCATTTTCACCCCAGCAGCGGCACCCGCCAGCTTGGGCGCGGCGGCGAGCAGCGCGGTGGCCTGGGGCGCCGGCGTGGCAATCACGACGTGGCTGAACGGGCCGTGATTGCCGCCGTCGGCGTCCAGCAGGTTCCAATGCTGTTTGCCCTGGAACACTTCGGTGATGCGGCAACCGAACTCCACTGGCAAATCATCCAGCAGCGCACGGGTGATAGCACTCATGCGCGGCGTACCGACCCAGCGAATTTGCTCGTCGGGAGAGGGCGTGAGCTGACCGGACTTGAAGTTGTACAGCTGGGGTTTCCACTGCTCGGCCCAGCCGTTGCTTTGCCAGCGTTGCACCTCGTTGACGAAGCGCCGGTCGCGGGCGGTGAAGTATTGCGCACCCATGTCCAACGCGCCAGCGTCGCTGCGCTTGCTGGACATGCGGCCGCCGCTGCCGCGGCTTTTATCGAAGAGTTGTACAGCGTGCCCCGCGTCTCGTAACGCTCGGGCGGCGGAGAGACCGGCGATGCCGGTGCCGATGATCGCGATGGGAACAGTCATGGGAGGCCTCGTTTTACCGTTGGGTACAGACTACGCCGACACCAATAGCTGTACAATATTGTTTTTTGGTATAAGTTTTGGCGTACCTGTTCTTACGACGTGGCCTATGGTTAAAGCTGAGGCTTAACCAACAGCCGCGCCCGATTGCAATTGATCCCTGCTTATAAAATAGACCAGTGATCGGCGGCGAACGTTACATGAGGAGTGTCCCATGCATATTTTGCTGACCGGCGGTACCGGCTTGATCGGTCGCCAGCTTTGCCAACACTGGCTTGCCCAAGGGCATCGCTTGACCGTCTGGAGCCGTGAACCGGACACCGTTGCCAAGTGGTGCGGTGCGCAAGTGTTGGGCGTTGGCCGCTTGCAAGACGTGATCGGCAGCGTGGATGCGGTGGTCAATCTGGCCGGCGCGCCCATTGCTGATCGGCCCTGGACCAAAAGGCGCAAGGCCTTGTTGTGGAGCAGCCGCATCAGCCTCACCGAAACGCTGTTGGCGTGGATGGAAGGCCAGGCGCAAAAACCGCAGGTGCTGATTTCCGGTTCGGCGGTCGGTTGGTACGGCGACGGCGGCGAGCGCGAATTGACCGAGGCCAGCGGCCCGGTGCAGGACGACTTCCCGAGCCAGCTGTGTATCGCCTGGGAAGAAACGGCCCTGCGCGCCGAAGCCATGGGCATCCGCGTGGTGCTGGTGCGCACCGGCCTTGTGCTGGCGGCGAAAGGCGGCTTTTTGTCGCGGTTGTTATTGCCGTTCAAGCTGGCGCTGGGCGGGCCGATCGGCGATGGTCGGCAGTGGATGCCGTGGGTTCATATCAAAGATCAAATCGCCCTGATTGATTTTCTTCTGCACAAAGCCGACGCCAGCGGTCCTTATAATGCCTGCGCGCCACACCCGGTGCGCAACCGCGAATTCGCCAGGATCCTGGGCCAGGTGCTGCACCGTCCCGCGTTCATGCCGATGCCGGCGTTTGCATTGAAGGTCGGGCTGGGTGAGTTGTCCGGGTTGTTGCTCGGCGGGCAAAAAGCCGTGCCCGAGCGGCTGTTGGCGGCCGGTTTCACTTTTCAGTTCACTGAGTTGCACGCGGCCCTGGAAGACTTGTCCAGCCGCCTCTAGCCATAGGATGTTGCATGACGGATCACGCGTTGTTACTGGTCAACCTGGGTTCACCGGCCTCCACTTCGGTGGCCGATGTGCGCAGCTACCTCAATCAGTTCCTGATGGACCCTTACGTGATCGACCTGCCGTGGCCGGTGCGGCGGTTGCTGGTGTCGCTGATCCTGATCAAGCGCCCCGAGCAGTCGGCGCATGCCTACGCGTCGATCTGGTGGGACGAGGGTTCACCGCTTGTAGTCTTGAGTCGTCGTTTGCAGCAGCAAATGACCGCGCAGTGGACGCAGGGCCCGGTGGAGCTGGCGATGCGTTATGGCGAACCGTCGCTTGAAACGACGCTGACGCGCCTGGCCGCCCAGGGGATTAAGAAAGTCACCCTGGCGCCGTTGTACCCGCAGTTTGCCGACAGCACCGTGACCACCGTGATTGAAGAAGCCAAGCGTGTGGTGCGTGACAAAAAGCTCAACGTGCAGTTTTCGATCCTGCAGCCCTTTTACGATCAGCCGGAATACCTCGAGGCACTGGTTGCGAGCGCCCGGCCGTATGTCGAGCAGGACTACGATCATTTGCTCCTGAGTTTTCACGGCCTGCCCGAGCGTCATCTGAAAAAGCTCGACCCCACCGGCGGGCATTGTTTCAAGGATGCGAACTGCTGCCAGAACGCGTCGCCCGAGGTGCTTGCCACCTGCTATCGCGCGCAGTGCTTCAGCGTTGCACGGGAATTTGCCGCGCGCATGGGCCTGCCGGATGGCAAGTGGTCGGTGGCATTCCAGTCGCGCCTGGGCCGGGCGAAATGGATCGAACCCTACACCGAAGCCCGCCTGGAAGCCCTGGCCCAGCAAGGCATTAAAAAGCTGCTGGTGATGTGCCCGGCGTTTGTTGCCGATTGCATTGAGACACTGGAAGAGATTGGTGATCGTGGGTTGGAGCAGTTCCGCGAAACAGGGGGCGAGGAGTTGGTGTTGGTGCCGTGCCTCAATGATGATCCGCAGTGGGCTGCGGCGCTGAACACGTTGTGTGAGCGGGCGCCCTTGGCGCTGTGATCAGATTGTCGAAACGATAGAGATCAACTGTGGGAGCGGGCTTGCCCGCGAATGGGAGGTGTCAGTCAACGAATGTATTGGCTGATGCAGCGCCTTCGCGAGCAAGCCCGCTCCCACAGTGTTTTTTAGGGTTTATTCGTGATGCGGTTCACCCAGGAACGTCAGCGAACTGAACAGCCCGCGCGTCGCCACCTCGGCATTGTCCTTGAGCGGGATCTCCACCTGCGCCGCGATCACATTCAACCCTTCGTTACGCACCAGCACCTGGGCGCGACCGTCTTTGTCGGTCTCAGTGCTCAAGGTGTTTGGTGCATTGCGATAGTCGCCCACCAGTTTGATCCCCGCCGCAGGCTTGCCATCCAATAGCACACGCACCGGCAGTGACCGGCCAGGTCCTACGGTCAGCGGATCCACTTCAGGCAGGATCAGCAGCTTGATCTGATCCAGCTTCGGCAACTTCGCCCCCGGCTGATAAATCGCCAGGCTGTACTTGAAGGTCTGGGTCGATGCAATCGCCCCCGGCACATGGCTGCGGCCCTGGTTGATCCACTTCTTGTCCGGCGTCTGCGACCACATGCCGTTATCCAGGGCAACCGCTAAAACGGCGGGTGATTTGAGCGGCTTGAGGCGTGCGTGGTCGGCAAGGCGTTCTACGGTGACCGGGATCATCCTGGCGCTGGCGTCATACGCCCAGGCGCCGCTGATTTTCTCTGCCTTGAAGGCGTTGTCCTCGGCGCCGTGGCCGTAGATCATTTCGATATTGCCGCGTCGCTGTTCGGTCCACAGGCCGTGGGCAGAAACTTGGCTGGCAAACAGCAGGCCGAGCACGGCCAGGGATTTCAAGGCTTGCATGGGAGCGTCCTTTTACAGGTTGAGGGTCAGGCTGACGGTGACGTTGCGCGGCTCACCGGGCGTGACCCAGTAGTTGCTGTAGGAGCGCTCGTAGTACTTTTCGTCGAATACGTTGTTGAGGTTCAGGCCCACGGTGACGTTGTCGCTGGCTTTGTAATGCGCCAGCAGGTCGACGGTGTGGTAGGCGGGCAGTTCGAAACGACTGCCGGCCTCGCCGGAGCGGTCACCGACGTAGGTGAACGCTGCGCCCAGGTCCGAGCCGCGCAACGCGCCATTCTGGAACTCATACACGCCCAACAGGCTGGCGCTGCGCTTGGCCACGCCGAGAATTCGGCTGCCGGTGGGGATGGCTTTGTCGCCCTTGGTCACTTCGGCGTCGATGTAGGCGAAGGCGCCGATGACGCGTACGGCGTCGGTCACTTGCCCGCTCAGTTGCAGGTCTACACCCTGGCTGCGCGCCTTGCCCATGGCGCGCTGGGTGTCGGTGGCGGGATCGAGGGCGAGGACATTTTTCTTTTCGATGTGGAAGGCGGCGAGGGTGGTGCTCAGGCGATCGTCGAACAGCTCGCTCTTGAGCCCTATTTCATAACCGACGCCTTCTTCTGGCTCGAAGGATTTACCGCCGGCATCCAGGCCGTTGTTCGGTTTGAACGACGTTGACGCGTTGGCGAACACGCCGACCTGCGGCGTGAGCTGGTAGAGCAAGCCGGCGCGTTGGGTCAGGGCATCGTGGGTTTGCCGGCCCTTGGCGTGGTTGCGGGTGAAGTCATCGGTGCTTTGTTCGACGTGCTCGAAGCGCGCACCGAGCATGCCGCGCAGGCGGTCGGTAAAAACGATCTGGTCCTGCAGGTTCAGTGCCTGGCTCTTCACCTGTTCGAAAACGTCGGTGCCGGAGCGCGCGCCGTTGGGTTTGGTCTGGCCATAGATCGGTTTATAGATGTCGATGGGGTAGAGGCTGCCGGCAATCGCCGTCACGCGTTCTTTTTTGCGGTAGTCCTCGTACTCGCTGCCGATCAGCAGTTCATGCTGCCAACTGCCGATGTCGAACAGGCCGCGCAGTTCGAGCTGGGTAATGCTGTCATGCCAGCCGGTAGAGCGTTGGCGGTAGCGGCGGTTGACGGTGTGGCCGTCGGCATTCAGCGCGCGGCTTTCCGAGGCGTCGCCCCACAGGCTGCCCTGTTTATAGTGGCTGGCGAGGCGCAGTTGCCAGGCGTCGTTGAGGTGGTGTTCCACGGCGGCCTGGAGGCGGTTGTTGTGGTTGCGGATGTTGCCGTCGTTGGGCTCGCCGAGGAAGGTGGAGCGGGACATGCCGTGCGGCGCGACGATGCCACGGTCGAAGGTTGAGCTGTGGCGCACGAACTCGCTTTCCACAAGCAGGTGGGTGTCCGGGTCCAATTGCCAGCTGAAAGACGGCGCGACGAATACGCGCTTGGCGTCAACGTGATCGCGAAAGCTGTGATTGTCTTCCACCGCCAGGTTCACGCGCGACAGCATGCGGCCGTCGCCGTCCAGTGGCGTGTTCACATCAAGGGCTGTGCGGTAGCGGTCCCAGCTGCCGGCACTGGTTTGCACGGTGGTGAAGGCTTGCAGCTGGGGTTTTTTGCTGACGATATTGACGGTGCCGCCGGGATCGCCACGCCCGTAGAGGCTGGCGGCGGGGCCTTTGGGCACTTCAATGCGCTCGATATTGGCCGCGTCTGGCGTGCTCGGGTAGCCACGGTTGGCGCTGAAACCATCCTGGTAGAACTGCGAAGTGGTGAAGCCGCGCACGCTGTACTCGTAAAGCGTCAGGCCGCCGAAGTTGTTTTGCTTGGACACGCCGCCGGCGAATTCCAGGGCGCGCTCGACATTGGTGCTGCCCAAGTCGTTGAGCACCGTGGCGGGAATCACGCTGATTGATTGTGGGATGTCACGCAGGGCCGTGTCAGTTTTGGTCGCGCTGGCAGACCGGGTGGCGCGATAGCCTTTGACGGGGCCCGTGGCAGATTCATAGGCTTCGCCGGTGACGCTGATGGTGTCCAGTTCGACAGTGTTGTCTTTGGCGTAGCTGTCTTCGGCGTAGGCGGGGTCGAGCAGCAATCCCAAGGCCAGACCAGCCAGTGGGGTAAATCTACGAGGCGGCATGATAGAGCGTTCCAATGTCTATATTGAAACAATATAACATGCCTAATGAGAATGGATTTCTTTTGAAATATTAGGTTACAGGAGCCCGCGAACGGGCTCCCAACCCATTATTCCTCTTCTTTCACCGGCGCCGGCGGTGGGCGCAGGCCGATTTCTGCCAGCAGTTTGAGCTCTTTGCCGTTGCGCATTACCTGGATTGCCACCTTGTCGGTCGGCTTGATCCGCGCGACCTGGTTCATCGACTTACGGCCATCACCGGCCGGTTCGCCATCGATGCTGAGGATCACATCGCCCAGTTGCAGACCGGCTTTCTGCGCCGGGCCGTCGCGGAAGATCCCGGCGACCACGATACCCGGGCGTCCGGTCAAACCGAACGACTCAGCCAATTCCTTGGTCAGCGGCTGTACTTCGATGCCCAGCCAGCCACGGATTACCTGGCCGTGCTCGATGATCGACTTCATCACTTCCATGGCCAGCTTCACCGGGATCGCAAAACCGATGCCCTGGGAGCCGCCGGATTTGGAGAAAATCGCGGTATTGATACCGGTCAGGTTGCCATTGGCATCCACCAACGCGCCGCCGGAGTTGCCCGGGTTGATCGCCGCGTCGGTCTGGATAAAGTCTTCGTAGCTGTTGAGCCCCAGCTGATTACGCCCGGTGGCGCTGATGATGCCCATGGTCACCGTCTGGCCGACGCCAAACGGGTTGCCGATCGCTAGTGCCACGTCACCGACGCGCAGCCCTTCAGAGCGGCCGATGGTGATCGAGGGCAGGCTTTTCAAATCGATCTTCAATACCGCGAGGTCGGTTTCCGGGTCGCTGCCAACCACGCGGGCCAGGGTTTCGCGGCCGTCGCGCAGGGCCACGACAATCTGGTCGGCACCCGTGGTCACGTGGTTGTTGGTGAGGATGTAGCCTTCGGGGCTCATGATCACGCCGGAACCCAGGCTGGATTCCATGCGGCGCTGCTTGGGGCCGTTGTCGCCGAAATAGCGGCGAAATTGCGGGTCTTCAAACAGCGGATGCGCCGGTTTGTTGATGACCTTGGTGGTGTACAGGTTGACCACGGCGGGTGCGGCGATGACCACGGCGTCCGCATAAGTCACCGGACCTTGCACCACCGAACTGGTTTGCGGTGCCTGTTGCAGGTTCACATCAAGGCTGGGTAAGCCCACCCACTGGGGATAACGCTGAATAATCAGCATCGCGATCAGCACGCCAGCCAACAATGGCCATCCAAAAAAACGCAGTGCCTTAAGCATCAAGTAAGTCCTGACAGGTTGCAGGGGGCGGGAGAGCGCCCATAATGTCGCGCATTATACGAGGCTGCGAGCGCCTCGGAACGGGATATTTAGGAGTCTTTTATGGCCGTCCCCCTTACCACCCTCGTCGAGGAAGCGGACCGCTACCTTGGCAGCGCAAAAATTGCCGATTATTGCCCCAATGGCCTGCAGGTCGAGGGCCGTCCGCAGGTGATGCGCATCGTCAGCGGCGTGACCGCAAGCCAGGCTCTGCTGGATGCCGCGGTCGAAGCCCAGGCCGACCTGGTGCTGGTGCACCACGGTTGTTTCTGGAAGGGCGAAAACCCGTGTATCACCGGCATGAAACAGCGCCGCCTGAAAACCCTGCTCAAGCACGACATCAGCCTGCTCGCCTACCACCTGCCGCTGGACCTGCACGCGGACGTGGGCAATAACGTGCAACTCGCCCGCCAGCTGGACATTACCGTCGAAGGCCCGCTGGACCCGAGCAACCCCAAAATCGTCGGCCTGGTCGGTTCCCTCGCCGAGCCCCTGTCGCCCCGCGACTTTGCCCGCCGTGTGCAGGACGTGATGGGCCGTGAACCGCTGCTGATCGAAGGCAGCGAAATGATCCGCCGCGTTGGTTGGTGCACCGGCGGTGGCCAGGGCTATATCGACCAGGCGATTGCCGCCGGCGTCGACCTGTACCTGAGCGGCGAAGCTTCCGAGCAAACCTTTCACTGCGCGCGGGAAAACGACATCAGCTTTATCGCCGCCGGGCACCACGCCACCGAGCGTTATGGCGTGCAGGCGTTGGGCGAGTACCTGGCGCGGCGTTTCGCGCTGGAGCATCTGTTCATCGATTGCCCCAACCCGGTCTAACTACCACCTGGGATCAAATGTGGGAGCGGGCTTGCTCGCGAATGCGGTGTGCCAGTTGATACATATTTCGACTGACACTCTGCTTTCGCGAGCAAGCCCGCTCCCACATTCGACCGAGTTGAGCCAAACCCAGTGGCATATTCATATACCGTTTCGATCTAGCCAGCTCCCTGAATAGAAGAAGGTGCTGTGCTAGCATGCCCCGCTCGAACACGGCCCGCTGGCCGTCCATAAGATCGTTTTTCCGTGAGTAGCCATGGTCGACAAACTGACGCATCTGAAACAGCTGGAGGCGGAAAGCATCCACATCATCCGCGAGGTCGCCGCCGAGTTCGACAACCCGGTGATGCTCTACTCGATCGGTAAAGACTCCGCCGTGATGCTTCACCTGGCGCGCAAGGCCTTCTTCCCGGGCAAGCTGCCGTTCCCGGTGATGCACGTCGACACCCGCTGGAAATTCCAGGAGATGTACAAGTTTCGCGACAAAATGGTCGAAGAGCTTGGCCTGGACCTGATCACCCACGTCAACCCGGACGGTGTGGCGCAGGGCATCAACCCGTTCACCCACGGCAGCGCCAAGCACACCGACATCATGAAAACCGAAGGCCTCAAGCAGGCCTTGGACAAGCATGGTTTCGACGCAGCCTTCGGCGGTGCCCGTCGCGATGAAGAGAAATCCCGCGCCAAAGAGCGCGTGTACTCGTTCCGCGACAGCAAGCACCGTTGGGACCCGAAAAACCAGCGCCCGGAGCTGTGGAACGTCTACAACGGCAACGTCAACAAGGGCGAGTCGATCCGTGTGTTCCCGCTGTCCAACTGGACCGAGCTGGACATCTGGCAGTACATCTACCTGGAAGGCATTCCGATTGTTCCGCTGTACTTCGCCGCCGAACGCGACGTGATCGAGAAGAACGGCACGTTGATCATGATCGACGACGACCGCATCCTCGAGCACTTGTCCGACGAAGACAAAGCCCGAATCGTCAAAAAGAAAGTACGTTTCCGTACCCTGGGCTGCTACCCGTTGACGGGCGCGGTGGAGTCCGAAGCCGAGACGCTGACGGACATCATTCAGGAAATGCTCCTGACGCGAACTTCCGAGCGCCAGGGCCGGGTCATCGACCACGATGGCGCAGGCTCGATGGAAGATAAAAAACGTCAGGGTTATTTCTAAGGGGCTGTCACCAATGTCGCATCAATCTGATTTGATCAGCGAGGACATCCTCGCCTACCTGGGCCAGCACGAGCGCAAGGAAATGTTGCGCTTCCTGACCTGCGGCAACGTCGACGACGGCAAGAGCACCCTGATCGGGCGCCTGCTGCACGACTCCAAGATGATCTACGAAGATCACCTGGAAGCCATCACCCGCGATTCGAAGAAATCCGGCACCACCGGCGATGACATCGACCTGGCCTTGCTCGTCGACGGCCTGCAGGCCGAGCGCGAGCAGGGCATCACCATCGATGTGGCCTACCGCTACTTCTCTACCGCCAAGCGCAAATTCATCATTGCCGACACCCCCGGCCATGAGCAGTACACCCGCAACATGGCCACCGGCGCCTCCACCTGTGACCTGGCGATCATTCTGATCGACGCGCGTTATGGCGTGCAGACCCAGACCCGTCGCCACAGCTTTATCGCCTCGTTGCTGGGCATCAAACATATCGTGGTGGCCATCAACAAGATGGACATCAACGGCTTCGACCAAAGCGTATTCGAGCAGATCAAGGCCGATTACCTGAAGTTTGCCGACGGTATCGCGTTCAAGCCAAGCACCCTGGCCTTCGTGCCGATGTCGGCGCTCAAGGGCGACAACGTGGTGAACAAGAGCGAGCGTTCGCCTTGGTACACCGGCCAGTCGCTGATGGAAATTCTCGAAACCGTCGAGATCGCCAACGACCGCAACTACACCGACCTGCGTTTCCCGGTGCAGTACGTCAACCGTCCGAACCTGAACTTCCGTGGTTTCGCCGGCACCCTGGCCAGCGGCATCGTGCACAAGGGCGACGAAGTCGTGGTGCTGCCGTCGGGCAAGAGCAGCCGCGTCAAATCCATCGTCACCTTTGAAGGTGAGCTGGAACACGCCGGCCCAGGCCAGGCCGTGACCCTGACTATGGAAGACGAGATCGACATCTCCCGTGGCGACCTGCTGGTGCATGCCGACAACGTGCCGCAAGTGACCGATGCCTTCGACGCCATGCTGGTGTGGATGGCCGAAGAGCCGATGCTGCCGGGCAAGAAATACGACATCAAACGCGCGACCAGCTATGTGCCGGGTTCCATCACCAGCATCGTGCACCGCGTGGACGTGAACACCCTGGCCGAAGGCCCGGCGAGTTCGCTGCAGTTGAACGAGATCGGCCGGGTCAAGGTCAGCCTCGACGCCGCCATCGCGCTGGACGGTTACGACAGTAACCGCACCACCGGTGCGTTTATCGTCATCGACCGTTTGACCAACGGCACGGTGGCCGCGGGCATGATCATCGCGCCGCCGGTCCACCATGGTGGTTCAGCGCAACACGGCAGCCTTGCTCATGTCGCCACTGAAGAGCGCGCTCTGCGCTTCGGCCAGCAGCCGGCCACCGTGTTGTTCAGCGGCCTGTCGGGCGCGGGCAAGAGCACCTTGGCCTACGCGGTTGAGCGCAAGTTGTTCGACATGGGCCGTGCGGTCTTCGTACTGGATGGCCAGAACCTGCGTCACGACCTGAACAAAGGATTGCCGCAGGATCGAGCCGGTCGCACTGAAAACTGGCGTCGCGCTGCTCACGTGGCGCGCCAGTTCAACGAAGCCGGCCTGCTGACCCTGGCCGCGTTCGTTGCCCCGGACGCCGAGGGCCGCGAACAGGCCAAGGCGCTGATTGGCGCCGACCGCCTGCTCACCGTCTATGTGCAAGCGTCGCCGCTGGTGTGCGCCGAGCGTGATCCGCAAGGCCTGTACGCGGCGGGTGGGGATAACATCCCTGGCGAGTCTTTCCCGTACGACGTGCCGTTGAATGCCGATCTGGTGATCGACACCCAGGCCACGTCGCTGGAAGACAGCGTCAAGCAAGTGCTGGAGCTGTTGCGTCAGCGCGGCGCGATCTAAACCTCGCCGCCACAAAAAAGCCCGCCACCGATGACTCGGTGGCGGGCTTTTTTGTGGGATCTTGAAAAACCACTCGGTCAACTGTGGGAGGGGACTTGCCCCCGATGGCAGTGTGTCAGTCAGTACGTCTGTTACTGATGTGCCGCTATCGGGGGCAAACCCCCTCCCACAGTTGATTATTGTTTGCCTGGGAAATCAGTGTGCAGCTTGTCCAGCAACGCATCCTTGTCTTCCCACAGCTGGTTGATCCAGCCCTGAAACGCCAACCGGTACTCTCCGTCCTGCTCATAATTCTTGCCGATAAACCCGGCCGGAATCTGCACTTCTTCAAAGTGCACCACCACATCCTTCACATTCCCACACAGCAAGTCCCAGTACCCAGGGCGCCCGGCAGGGTAGTGAATAGTCACGTTGACCAGGGACTTCAACTGCTCACCCATGGCGTCCAGCACAAACGCAATGCCGCCGGCTTTAGGTTTGAGCAAGTAGCGAAATGGGGATTTCTGCTGCGCATGCTTGCCCGGCGTAAAGCGTGTGCCTTCGGCAAAGTTGAAAATGCCCACCGGGTTGTCACGAAACTTCGCACAGGTCTTGCGGGTGGTTTCCAGGTCTTTGCCTTTCTTTTCCGGGTGTTTCTCGAGGTAAGCCTTGGTGTAGCGCTTCATGAATGGGAAGCCCAGCGCCCACCACGCCAGGCCAATCACCGGCACCCAGATCAGCTCCTGCTTGAGGAAGAACTTCAGCGGGCGAATCCGTCGATTGAGCACGTACTGCAACACCATGATGTCCACCCAGCTCTGGTGGTTACTGGTCACCAGGTACGAGTGCTCGTAGTCCAGCCCTTCAAGGCCGGTCAGGTGCCAGCGCGTGCGCCGTACCAGGTTCATCCAGCCCTTGTTATTGGTGACCCAGGCTTCGTGGGTGTGGTTCATCAGCCATTCGCTGAAGCGCTTGGCAAATGGCAGCGCCTTGAACAGCGCGACGATAAACAGAAACGAGCACAACAGAATCGTGTTCAGCGCCAACAACAAGGACGCGATCACCCCGCGCACGGCGGCAGGTAGAAAATCCAGCATTTAAATATCCATAGGTCGGTTGGCGGCTTGAATCGCAGTCAGGGCGATGGTGTACACGATGTCGTCGACCTGAGCGCCGCGCGGCAGGTCGTTCACCGGTTTGCGCAGGCCTTGCAGCATCGGCCCCAGGCTTACGCAATCGGCGCTGCGCTGCACGGCCTTGTGCGTGGTGTTGCCGGTGTTCAGGTCTGGGAACACAAACACCGTGGCTTTGCCGGCGACCAGGCTGTTGGGCGCCAGTTGCCGGGCCACGGTTTCGTTGGCGGCGGCGTCGTATTGCAACGGCCCGTCGATCAGCAGCGAGCTTTGCTGTTCGTGGGCGAGCAGGGTGGCTTCGCGGACTTTTTCCACTTCCTCGCCACTGGCCGAATCGCCGCTGGAATAGCTGATCATCGCCACGCGCGGGGTGATGCCGAACGCGGCGGCCGAGTCGGCGCTTTGCAGGGCGATTTCTGCCAGTTCCGCCGCGCTCGGGTGCGGGTTCATCACACAGTCGCCGTAGACCAGCACCTGCTCGGGGAACAGCATGAAGAACACTGACGACACCAGGGTGCAGCCCGGCGCCGTTTTAATCAGCTGCAGGGCAGGGCGGATGGTGTTGGCGGTGGAGTGGATGACGCCGGAGACCAGGCCATCCACTTCATCCAGCGCGAGCATCATGGTGGCGATCACCACGGTGTCTTCCAGTTGCTGCTCGGCCATCGGTGCGTTGAGGCTTTTGCTCTTGCGCAGCGCGACCATCGGTTCGACATAACGCTGGCGAATCAGGTCCGGGTCGAGAATCTCCAGGCCTTCGGGCAGCTCGATGCCGTGGGCGCGGGCCACCGCTTCCACATCCGCCGGTTTGGCCAGCAACACGCAACGGGCAATGCCGCGCGCCTGGCAGATGGCGGCAGCTTGCACGGTCAACGGCTCGCTGCCTTCGGGCAACACGATGCGTTTGTTGGCGGCCTGGGCGCGTTGGATCAACTGGTAGCGGAACACGGCCGGCGACAGGCGCATCTCTCGTGGCGTGCCGCAGCGTTGGTGCAACCAGCGTGCGTCGAGGTGGCTGGCGACGAAATCGGTGATGATTTCTGCGCGCTCGCGGTCATCAATCGGGATTTCTTTGTTAAGGCTGTTGAGCTGGTTGGCGGTGTCGTAGGAGCCCGTGCTCACCGACAACACCGGCAGCCCGGCCTGGAACGCGCCCCGGCACAGATCCATGATGCGCGGGTCGGGCAGTGTGTCGCTGGTCAGCAGCAGGCCGGCCAGCGGCACGCCGTTGATCGCGGCCAGGCTGACGGCGAGGATGATGTCGTCGCGATCGCCAGGAGTAACCACCAGCACGCCGGGCTTGAGCAGCTCCACAGTGTTACGCATAGTGCGCGCGCAGATGATGATTTTGGTCATGCGTCGGGTTTCGTAATCGCCGGCATTGAGGATCTGTGCGCCCATCAGGTCGGCCACGTCGCGGGTGCGCGGCGCGTTGAGTTCGGGCTGGTACGGGATGCAGCCAAGCAGGCGGAAGTCACCGCTGCGCAACAGTGGCGAATGTTCTTTGAGGCGCGCCGAGAACGCTTCCATGCTTTCGTCGGTGCGCACTTTGTTGAGAATCACGCCCAGCACTTTCGGGTCTTTGGGGCCGCCGAACAGTTGCGCCTGCAGTTCCACGCGGCCAGAGAGCTCGGTGAGCACTTCGTTTTCCGGCGCCGAGACCAGGATCACTTCCGCATCCAGACTCTTGGCCAGGTGCAGGTTGACCCGCGCCGCATAGCTGGCGCTGCGGGTTGGCACCATGCCTTCGACGATCAGCACGTCCTTGCCCACGGCGGCTTGCTGGTAAAGGGTGATGATTTCTTCCAGCAGCTCGTCCAGCTGGCCGTCGCCGAGCATGCGCTCTACATGGGCCAGGCCCAAAGGCTGGGGCGGTTTCAGGCCGTGGGTGCGGGCCACCAGCTCGGTGGAGCGCTCGGGGCCGGTGTCGCCCGGGTGCGGCTGGGCAATGGGTTTGAAGAAACCGACTTTCAGCCCGGCCCGTTCAAGGGTACGCACCAGCCCAAGGCTGATGGAGGTCAGACCCACACCAAAATCGGTGGGCGCGATAAAAAAAGTCTGCATGCGAATTCTCTGGAGGTGCATGGCTTCGGTGGCGCTCTATGGTTGAGCGCCTACCGGGAATCAGACGCCAAGGTTATCGTTATTCGAGCGCTTGCGCACACCAGCCACACGCAAAGGGTTGGCCTATTTTTTCAAGGCGTTGCGCGGGGTCCAGTACCCAGGCGCGCGACTGCCATGGCGGTTGGTGGCGCAGGTGCTGGGTGTGGCCGCAGGACAGCTCGGCGACCCAGTGCCGGTCGTCATCCTGGTGGAATCCGAGGATGAAGGATGCCGTTGATCGGTCCCGTCTGTCCGGGTTGTGTTCGCTTTCGGGCAAATCCTTGTTTAGACTTGTCCGTTCTTCATTCTTATGCAAAAGGTCTCGCCCCATGACGATCGCCGCTAACAAGGCTGTCTCCATCGACTATACCCTGACCAACGACGCTGGTGAGGTCATCGACAGCTCCGCCGGCGGCGCGCCGCTGGTCTACCTGCAAGGCGCAGGTAACATCATCCCGGGCCTGGAAAAGGCTCTGGAAGGCAAGAACGTGGGTGACGAACTGACCGTCGCCGTAGAACCTGAAGACGCTTACGGCGAATACTCCGCCGAACTGGTCAGCACCTTGAGCCGCAGCATGTTCGAAGGCGTTGACGAGCTGGAAGTGGGCATGCAGTTCCACGCTTCCGCGCCGGACGGCCAAATGCAGATCGTCACCATCCGCGATCTGGACGGCGATGACGTGACCGTTGACGGTAACCACCCTCTGGCTGGCCAGCGCCTGAACTTCCAAGTGAAGATCGTTGCCATCCGCGACGCTTCCCAGGAAGAAGTGGCCCACGGCCACGTTCACGGTGAAGGCGGTCATCACCATTGATTGTGGTTTGATCAATAGGTAGCAAAAACGCCCCGACTGGTTCGGGGCGTTTTTTTGTGCATTGAAAATGCACCCCAGTCCAAATGTGGGAGCGGGCTTGCTCGCGATAGCGGTGTATCAGCCAAGTATTCGGTGACTGACACGCTGTAATCGCGGGCAAGCCCGCTCCCACATTGCACTGCGCACGCCCTATATGCGGCGCAAACAAAAATGCCCCGCACCTTTCGGTGCGGGGCATTTCTTAACTGTTACGCGGCCTGGGCTACGTGGCAGTTTTTACCACTTAGGCTGCTGCAGCGACGTTCAGAGCCTTGATGTGGCCATTCAGGCGGCTCTTATGACGAGCGGCCTTGTTCTTGTGGATGATGCCTTTATCGGCCATACGGTCGATAACTGGCACGGCCAGAACGTAAGCAGCTTGGGCTTTTTCAGCGTCTTTGGTGTCGATGGCTTTAACTACATTCTTGATGTAGGTACGAACCATGGAACGCAGGCTGGCGTTGTGGCTGCGACGCTTCTCAGCCTGTTTTGCACGTTTTTTGGCGGAAGGTGTGTTGGCCACCGTCGAGCTCCTCGAAAGACTTTTTAGGAAATAGCAAACAAAATAGGCCGCGAATCATGCCGATGACTTGATGGGTTGTCAAGGGCGGCTGATGCGAACTGCTGAGTGGTCGATCTGAAGAGGCGGGTGATTTATTTCCGGCGCTTGACCTGTAAACTCGCGAGCTTTGGCTCTGTGCTGTTGCAGGCGCGCAGTATCGCATAAGTGGGCGCTTTGTTCGCCTGCTCTTTATCTATAGGCGCAAACTCTTTCAATGAATCTGCTCAAATCGTTGGCTGCCGTCAGCTCTATCACGATGATCTCCCGGGTTTTGGGGTTCGTGCGCGACACCCTGCTGGCGCGCATTTTTGGCGCCAGCATGGCCACGGATGCGTTCTTTATTGCCTTTAAACTGCCCAACCTGCTGCGACGCATCTTTGCCGAGGGGGCATTTTCCCAGGCCTTCGTGCCAATTCTGGCCGAGTACAAAAACCAGCAGGGCGAAGAAGCCACCCGCACCTTTATCGCGTATGTTTCGGGCCTGCTGACCCTGGTGCTGATGCTAGTCACCATCGCCGGCATGCTCGCCGCGCCTTGGGTGATCTGGGCCACGGCGCCGGGTTTTGCCAATACCCCGGAAAAATTCGCGCTGACCACTGATCTGCTGCGCGTGACCTTTCCTTATATATTGCTGATTTCCCTGTCGTCCCTGGCTGGGGCGATCCTCAACACCTGGAACCGCTTCTCGGTGCCAGCCTTCGTGCCGACGCTGCTGAACGTCAGCATGATTATTTTTGCGCTGTTCCTCACGCCGTACTTCGATCCGCCGGTGATGGCCCTGGGTTGGGCGGTGCTGGCGGGTGGCCTGGCGCAATTGCTGTACCAGCTGCCGCACCTGAAAAAGATCGGCATGCTCGTGCTGCCGCGCCTGAACCTCAAGGACACTGGCGTCTGGCGCGTGATGCGCAATATGTTGCCGGCGATCCTCGGGGTCTCCGTCAGTCAGATATCGCTGATCATCAACACCGCGTTCGCCTCGCTGCTGGTTTCAGGCTCAGTGTCCTGGATGTACTACGCCGACCGTCTGATGGAGCTGCCGTCCGGCGTGCTCGGGGTGGCCCTGGGCACCATTTTGCTGCCAACCTTGTCGCGCACCTATGCGAGCAAGGACCGCCAGGAGTATTCGCGGATCCTCGATTGGGGCCTGCGCCTGTGCTTTATGTTGGTACTGCCGTGTTCTCTGGCCTTGGGCATCCTGGCCGAACCGCTGACCGTGTCGCTGTTTCAATACGGCCAATTCAGCGCGTTTGACGCCTCGATGACCCAGCGTGCGCTGGTCGCCTACTCCGTCGGGCTGCTCGGCATTATTGTGATCAAGGTGCTGGCGCCGGGGTTCTACGCCCAGCAAAACATCCGCACACCGGTCAAGATCGCAATCTTCACCCTGATCGTCACTCAACTGCTTAACTTGGTGTTCATCGGTCCGCTGGCTCACGCCGGCCTGGCCCTGGCCATCAGCGCTGGTGCCTGCATCAATGCCGGCCTGTTGTTTTACCAACTGCGTAAACAACAGATGTATCAGCCGCAGCCGGGCTGGGGCATGTTCGCCCTCAAGCTGCTCGTGGCGGTGGCGACCATGTCGGCCGTGTTGTTGGGCCTGATGCACTTTATGCCCGCCTGGGACCAAGGCCATATGCTGGAGCGCTTCATGCGCCTGGGCATTTTGGTGGTTGCCGGCGTGGTGGTGTACTTCGGGATGTTGCTGCTGCAAGGCTTTCGCCTGCGTGATTTCAATCGCAAGTCCCTGGGATAGAGAGTTTGCCGCGATAAAACGATGGTTTTATCGATTCGATCCATTTGGCCTGCGCTGTTGCCTGTCGTCCGGGGCCGGGTGTGGTTATAATCGACCACTTTATGAGCAAGAAGCGCGTTATGCAGCTGGTTCGAGGTCTCCACAACCTGCGCCCCGAGCATCGGGGCTGCGTCGCCACTATTGGCAACTTTGACGGTGTTCACCGTGGTCACCAGGCTATCCTGGGCCGGCTGCGTGAACGCGCGGTCGAGTTGGGCGTGCCCAGCTGCGTGGTGATTTTTGAGCCGCAGCCACGGGAATTCTTTACCCCGGAAACGGCGCCGGCACGGTTGGCTCGTTTGCGCGACAAGCTGCAGCTGCTGGCCGAAGAGGGCGTGGACCGTGTTCTTTGCCTGGCCTTCAACCAGCGTCTGCAAAGCCTCAGCGCCGCGGAGTTCGTCGACCGTATTCTGGTAGATGGCCTGGGCGTACAGCACCTGGAGGTCGGCGACGACTTCCGTTTCGGTTGCGACCGCGTCGGGGATTTCGACTTCCTGCAACACGCCGGTGTGAATCAAGGTTTTACCGTCGAAGCCGCGCAAACCGTCGAACTGGACGGCCTGCGCGTGAGCAGTACCCAGGTGCGTAACGCCCTGGCCGCTGCCGACTTCGCCTTGGCCGAGCGTTTGCTCGGTCGCCCGTTCCGCATTGCCGGGCGGGTACTGCACGGCCAGAAGCTGGCGCGCCAACTGGGCACGCCAACCGCCAACGTGCAACTCAAGCGCCGTCGTGTGCCACTCACCGGGGTTTACCTGGTGAGCGTCGACATCGACGGCCAATCGTGGCCGGGAGTCGCCAACATAGGCGTCAGGCCCACGGTTGCAGGTGATGGCAAGGCCCACCTGGAAGTTCACCTTTTGGATTTTGCCGGTGATTTGTATGACCGGCGTTTGACGGTGGTTTTCCACCAGAAGCTGCGTGAAGAGCAGCGTTTCGCCTCGCTTGAGGCGTTGAAAACGGCGATCAATGCGGATGTCGCCGCCGCCCGTGCACTAGCCGCACCTAGCGCCCATCGCTAACCGAAGAGCCTTAAATGACCGACTATAAAGCCACGCTAAACCTTCCGGACACCGCCTTCCCAATGAAGGCCGGCCTGCCACAGCGCGAACCGCAGATTCTGCAGCGCTGGGACAGTATTGGCCTGTACGGAAAGTTGCGCGAAATTGGCAAGGATCGTCCGAAATTCGTCCTGCACGACGGCCCTCCTTATGCCAACGGCACGATTCACATCGGTCATGCGCTGAACAAAATTCTCAAGGACATGATCCTGCGCTCTAAAACCCTGTCGGGTTTCGACGCACCTTATGTTCCGGGCTGGGACTGCCATGGCCTGCCAATCGAGCACAAAGTCGAAGTGACTTACGGCAAGAACCTGGGCGCGGATAAAACCCGCGAACTGTGCCGTGCCTACGCCACCGAACAGATCGAAGGGCAGAAGTCCGAATTCATCCGCCTGGGCGTGTTGGGCGAGTGGGACAACCCGTACAAAACCATGAACTTCAAGAACGAGGCCGGGGAAATCCGTGCCTTGGCTGAAATCGTCAAGGGCGGTTTCGTGTTCAAGGGCCTCAAGCCCGTGAACTGGTGCTTCGACTGCGGTTCGGCCCTGGCCGAGGCGGAAGTCGAGTACGAAGACAAGAAGTCCTCGACCATCGACGTGGCCTTCCCGATCGCCGACGACGCCAAGCTGGCTGAGGCCTTTGGCCTGGCAAGCCTGAGCAAACCGGCTGCCATCGTGATCTGGACCACCACCCCGTGGACCATCCCGGCCAACCAGGCGCTCAACGTGCACCCGGAATTCACCTACGCCCTAGTGGACGTCGGTGATCGCCTGCTGGTGCTCGCTGAAGAAATGGTCGAAGCCTGCCTGGCGCGTTACGAGCTGCAAGGTTCGGTGATCGCCACCACCACTGGCACATCGCTGGAATTGATCAACTTCCGTCACCCGTTCTATGACCGCCTGTCGCCGGTGTACCTGGCTGACTACGTTGAGCTGGGTTCGGGCACGGGTGTGGTTCACTCCGCACCGGCCTACGGCGTTGACGACTTTGTGACCTGCAAAGCCTACGGCATGGTCAACGACGACATCCTCAACCCGGTGCAGAGCAATGGCGTGTACGCGCCGTCGCTGGAGTTCTTCGGCGGCCAGTTCATCTTCAAGGCTAACGAGCCAATCATCGATAAGCTGCGTGAAGTCGGTTCGCTGCTGCACACCGAAACCATCAAGCACAGCTACATGCACTGCTGGCGCCACAAGACCCCGTTGATCTACCGCGCCACCGCGCAGTGGTTTATCGGCATGGACAAAGAGCCGACCAGCGGCGACACCCTGCGAGTGCGCTCGCTCAAAGCCATCGAAGACACCAAGTTCGTCCCGGCCTGGGGCCAGGCGCGCCTGCACTCGATGATCGCCAACCGCCCGGATTGGTGCATCTCCCGTCAGCGTAACTGGGGCGTGCCAATCCCGTTCTTCCTCAACAAGGAAAGCGGCGAGCTGCACCCACGTACCGTCGAACTGATGGAAGAAGTCGCCCTGCGTGTTGAGCAGGAAGGCATCGAAGCCTGGTTCAAGCTGGACGCCGCCGAGCTGCTGGGCGACGAAGCGCCGCTGTACGACAAGATCAGCGACACCCTCGACGTGTGGTTCGACTCCGGCACCACTCACTGGCACGTGCTGCGCGGTTCGCACCCGATGGGCCACGAGACCGGCCCGCGTGCCGACCTGTACCTGGAAGGTTCGGACCAACACCGCGGCTGGTTCCACTCCTCCTTGTTGACCGGCTGCGCCATCGACAACCACGCGCCATACCGCGAACTGCTGACCCACGGTTTTACCGTCGACGAGACGGGCCGCAAGATGTCCAAGTCGCTGAAAAACGTGATCGAGCCGAAGAAGATCAATGAAACCCTGGGCGCCGACATAATGCGTCTGTGGGTAGCCTCGACCGATTATTCGGGCGAAATCGCCGTGTCGGACCAGATCCTGGCCCGTAGCGCCGATGCCTACCGCCGTATCCGTAATACCGCACGCTTCCTGCTGTCGAACCTGACCGGTTTCAACCCGGCCACCGACCTGCTGCCGGCCGAGGACATGCTCGCCCTCGACCGTTGGGCCGTGGACCGTACCCTGTTGCTGCAGCGCGAGTTGCAGGAACACTACGGCGAATACCGCTTCTGGAACGTGTACTCCAAGATCCACAACTTCTGCGTGCAGGAACTGGGCGGTTTCTACCTCGACATCATCAAGGACCGCCAGTACACCACCGGCGCCAACAGCAAGGCACGCCGTTCGGCGCAGACCGCGCTGTACCACATCTCTGAAGCGCTGGTGCGCTGGATCGCGCCGATCCTGGCCTTCACCGCCGACGAGCTGTGGGAATACCTGCCGGGCGAGCGTAACGAATCGGTGATGCTCAACACCTGGTACGAAGGCCTGACCGAACTGCCGGCCGACTTCGAACTGGGCCGCGAGTACTGGGAAGGCGTAATGGCCGTGAAGGTTGCGGTGAACAAGGAGCTGGAAGTGCAGCGTGCGGCCAAGGCCGTCGGTGGCAACTTGCAGGCCGAAGTTACCCTGTTTGCTGAGGAAGGCCTGAGCGCCGACCTGGCCAAGTTGAGCAACGAACTGCGCTTCGTGCTGATCACCTCGACTGCCAGCCTGGCACCGTTTGCCCAGGCACCTGCGGACGCGGTGGCTACCGAAGTGCCGGGCCTCAAGCTTCAAGTGGTCAAGTCGGCCTTCCCTAAGTGCGCCCGTTGCTGGCACTGCCGTGAAGACGTTGGCGTGAACCCTGAGCATCCGGAAATCTGCGGTCGTTGCGTCGACAACATCAGCGGTGCTGGCGAGGTTCGCCACTATGCCTAACGCCAGCCGTTTCGGACGTCTGGGCTGGCTCGTACTGAGCGTGCTGGTGCTGGTCATTGACCAGCTCAGCAAGGCTCACTTCGAAGGTGCCTTGCAGATGTACCAGCAGATCGTGGTCATCCCTGACTACTTCAGCTGGACCCTGGCCTACAACACCGGCGCTGCCTTCAGCTTCCTCGCTGACAGCTCCGGCTGGCAGCGCTGGCTGTTCGCGTTGATCGCGGTCGTGGTCAGTGCAGTCCTGGTGGTCTGGCTTAAGCGCCTGGGTCGCGATGACACCTGGCTCGCGATCGCCCTGGCCCTGGTGTTGGGCGGCGCGCTGGGCAACCTGTACGACCGCATTGCCCTGGGCCATGTGATCGACTTTATCCTGGTGCATTGGCAGAACCGCTGGTACTTCCCGGCGTTCAACTTTGCCGACAGCGCCATCACCGTCGGTGCAATCATGCTGGCGTTGGACATGTTCAAAAGCAAGAAAACCGGAGAGACCGTCAATGACTGATCAGGTATTGGCTGAGCAACGCATCGGCCAGAACACGGAAGTCACTTTGCATTTCGCACTGCGCCTGGAGAATGGCGACACGGTCGACAGCACGTTCGACAAAGCCCCGGCGACCTTCAAGGTCGGCGACGGCAACCTGCTGCCGGGTTTTGAAGCGGTGCTGTTCGGTTTCAAGGCCGGTGACAAGCGTACCCTGCAGATCCTGCCGGAAAACGCCTTTGGCCAGCCCAACCCACAAAACGTGCAGATCATCCCGCGTTCGCAGTTCCAGGACATGGACCTGTCGGAAGGCCTGTTGGTGATCTTTAATGATGCGGCGAATACCGAGCTGCCTGGTGTGGTGAAAACCTTCGATGACGTGCAAGTGACCATCGACTTCAACCACCCGTTGGCCGGTAAAACCTTGACGTTTGACGTTGAAATCATCGACGTTAAAGCGCTCTGATCAACGACGCTGGCTCCTGTGGGGGCTGGTTTATGTGGGAGCTGGCTTGCCTGCGATAGCATCACCTCGGTGTACCTGATACACCCAGTCGTCTGCATCGCGGGCAACCCCGGCGCCCACAGGGGCTCACTCCTGTAGAGTTGAGTTGATCCAATTTCTTGCCCTGCAAGACACGAGGCACAGCATGCAAATCAAACTCGCCAACCCCCGTGGCTTCTGCGCCGGTGTGGACCGGGCGATCGAAATCGTCAATCGCGCCCTGGAAGTCTTCGGGCCGCCGATTTACGTGCGTCATGAAGTCGTCCACAACAAATTTGTGGTTGAAGACCTGCGCGCACGCGGTGCCATCTTTGTCGAAGAGCTCGATCAGGTGCCGGACGACGTTATCGTCATCTTCAGCGCGCACGGTGTTTCCCAGGCCGTGCGTACCGAGGCTGCCGGCCGCGGCCTCAAGGTATTCGACGCCACCTGCCCCCTGGTGACCAAGGTGCACATCGAAGTCGCGCGCTACAGCCGTGATGGCCGTGAATGCATCCTGATCGGCCATGCCGGCCACCCGGAAGTCGAAGGCACCATGGGCCAGTACGACGCCAGCAATGGCGGCGCGATTTACCTGGTGGAAGACGAAAAAGACGTTGCCAACTTGCAGGTGCAAAACCCCGAACGGCTGGCCTTTGTCACGCAGACCACCTTGTCGATGGACGATACCAGCCGTGTAATCGATGCCTTGCGCACGCGATTCCCGGCCATTGGTGGCCCGCGCAAAGACGACATCTGCTATGCCACACAAAACCGTCAAGACGCGGTCAAGCAACTGGCCGATGAGTGCGATGTCGTGCTGGTGGTCGGCAGCCCCAACAGCTCCAACTCCAACCGCTTGCGCGAACTGGCCGAGCGCATGGCCACGCCGGCCTACCTGATCGACGGCGCTGAAGACATGCAGCGCAGCTGGTTCGACGGTGTCGAGCGTATCGGCATTACGGCGGGCGCGTCGGCGCCGGAAGTGCTGGTGCGCGGTGTGATCCAGCAACTGCAGGCATGGGGTGCCACCGGTGCCGATGAATTGGCTGGCCGTGAAGAGAACATCACGTTCTCCATGCCCAAGGAGCTGCGGGTTCGCTCGCTGCTCTGAGTGCCAAGGTGCCGGAGTCATTCCGGCATAACGCCTGCTCGGTGGTTTCACTGCGCAGGCTGATGCGCCCGCTGGGGGCAAGTACCACCTGAAACAGGCTTTGCGCCTGATCCGCGTCGCACACGTGCACAGTGCCTGCACGGAACCCTCCCGCTGAAAAAATCGGCTCGCCCAATCCGCTGAAGCGTACCTCGCTCTTCACGGGCCCATTGCCTACGATCGGTACCTGCCCGCTGTCCTGTCGTTCCAGCAGCACCGGATTGTTCTCGTCCAGGTGGCCGCGTCCGCTTTCGTCCAGTATCACTCGCCATCCCTGGCTCCAGTTTTCATCCCGCGCGTGAATGACCACCGCACGATTGCGCGCAATGGCCTCGGTGCGCGCATAGCGCATGCCGCTGGCCAAGGCCTGCGCAGCTGTTTGTCGTTGCTGTGACTCGAGCAAGCCTTTGAAACCGGGTACTGCGAGATTTGCCAGGATGCCGCTTAGCAACAGGGTCAGCAGAAGCTCGACCAGGGTGAATCCGCGTTGCTTCATGTGTCGTCCCTCCATGGACGGGTTCACTGTTTCAGGTGACAGGCATAGGTATAGCCGCCAGTTCCTGGCGTGGAGTGATGGCCTTTATGTCCAAAGTATTTCCCTTTGTTCCGGCAGCAGCGCCAGCCGAAAACCGACGCTAGTCTTGGGCCGCACAGCAGGTTTTTCCTGCTTTTCTCCGGCCTTCGACAGGGATGACGACGGTGATGCTTGTTTGCCCGAACCTAAAATTTGCCTGCGTCTTACCCCGCCACCAATCCGGCATGACGCTGATCGAGGTGCTGGTGGCCGTGCTGATTCTTGCGGTCGGGTTGCTGGGCGCGGCGGTGATCCAGCTCAACGCACTCAAATACACCGACAGCTCAAGGATGATCAGCCAGGCCAGTTTCATTGCCTACGACATGCTCGACCGGGTTCGCGCCAACTCGAGCGTCGACTATTCATGGAGCCGAACCGAAGGCGCGCCGCTCGGTACGGCCAGCGCCAGCGTGCGTGACCTGGACCTGCACGACTTCGAAGCAAATATCGTCGGGTTTGCCGGAGCGAGTGCAAAAGGCTCCGTCGTGGTCAGTGGCAGCGAGGTGACCGTCAGTATCAGTTGGGACGACGCCAGGGGCGCGAACCGCAGCGGCGCACGGGAGACCTTCACCCTCGCCAGTCGCATTGCCAGCGAGTCTGGGGTGGCGAAATGAATCGCTTTGCACGGGGATTCAGCCTGGTGGAGCTGTTGCTGGCGCTGTCTGTCGGGTTGGTGTTGATCCTCGGGGTCAGCCAAGTCGTCATCAGCGTTCGAGCCACCCACGCCAGCCAGCAGGCAGCCATGTTGCTGCAGGATGATGCGCGGTTTGTGCTGGGCAAGATGATTCAGGACATTCGCCATGCGGGTGTGTTTGGCTGCCTGGCGACGGCCTCTATCGATAATGCGCCGGCGGCCTTTGATCGACCGGTCGGCTGGAGCACCTCGGGCAGCTCGAGGTCACTGACGTTAGTCACCGCGGATGCAAGTGGAGAGGGTGGCAGGCCAGACTGGACGGTACTTTCCGACTGCATGACCACGGCCCAGGCCTATGCGGGCAACTCGCCGACGCCCGCGCCTGGCCAGAGCCGGTTTGCGATACGCCAGCTCACCTACACCTTTGAAGCGGGCCAGCTGAAGGTCAGTACACCGGCTGCGCCGGCCAAGGCGGTTCTGGTGGATAACGTACAGGCGTTCGACCTCAGTTTCGGTGTGGCAGCCAAGCCCGGCTCGGCTCGCGTTGCGCGCTATGACCCCACCCCGGCCGACGAATCACTGATACGCAGTGTGCGCATCCGGATGACGCTGCGAGACCCGACGGGGCGCGTTCAGGATCAGGCCTACAGCGTCGTGGCAGCGCTGCGCAACCGGTTGGAGTAGAGCGATCATGCGCAACTTTGACGGCTTCCATCCACGGCAGACGGGCATGGTCCTCTTGATCAGCCTGGTGTTTTTGCTGGTGTTGTCACTGATCGGCCTGGCCTCGATGCAAGGGGCCGTGTCCCAGCAAAGGATTGCCAGCGGCGTCTGGCATCGCAATCAATCATTTCAAAGTGCAGAAAGCGGCCTGAGGTTGGGGGAATCAATGGTCCGGCGCGCGGGGTCGGTGTTGCCGTTATGCCCGTCGATAAGCGCCTGCGCACCGCCACCGGAGTCGTTTTCTGTGGTTGGCACCGGGGAGCGTTCTGTTTCAGCGGTCAGTTGGGTTGCCTTCAAGGGCGGCCTGTACGGCATTCAAGCGCTGGGGCAGGGCACAGGGCTGACGGGTTTACCTCTGCACATATCTGCCAGGTTATACCGCGTGACGGCGGTGGGCTTCAGTGGCCAATCGCGCACCGTTCTGGAGACGGTCTATGCGCAGGTCAACGAAGCAGCAGGGGCGAGATTTCGTCGGATTTTATGGCGGCAACTTCAATAAGGAGCGTATCAATGGGCAAGGATTGCCGGGGTTTTACCTTGATCGAGTTATTGATCGCTGTCGCGATCATCGCGTTTCTGGCCGGGATCGCTTACCCGGCGTATACCGGGCATGTAAAAAAGGCCTATCGCGCAGAAATCGTTGCGTTGTTGTCCGAGCAAGTCCATTACCTGGAGCGCTTTTACACGCGCAACGGCACTTTTATTGATGCAAGCGGCGTCAGTGCGGGCAATGAACGCTATAGAATCGGCGCTGCATTGAACCCTCAGGACTTCACCCTGGTGGCCACGCCTGCCGTCGGCTCAGTCATGGCAGGCGACCCTTGCGCTGAATTCAGCCTGAGCAGCTCCGGCGTGCGCAGCAACCCGGGCGCGGCACCTGGAATGTCGCGCAAGGCGTGCTGGGGGCAATGATGAGAGTGCTGGATGAGTGGGCGCCCGGTGCGCTTTTCCCTTTTTATCGGCTGGATCAAATGATGGCTAAGCAACAGCAAGTGGTGATTGTCGGTGGCGGAGTAATCGGGTTGTTGACGGCGTACAACCTGGCCACCCAAGGGCAGGCCGTCATACTGCTGGAGCGCTCCGGGCTTGGCCAGGAGTCCTCCTGGGCCGGCGGCGGGATCGTGTCGCCGCTGTATCCGTGGCGCTATAGCCTGGCGGTCACCGCGCTGGCGCATTGGTCCCAGGATTTTTATCCGCAATTGGCCGAACGTCTGTTTGCGGCCACGGGTGTTGATCCAGAGGTTCATACCACGGGCCTGTACTGGCTGGACCTGGAAGACGAGGCCCAGGCGTTGGCCTGGGCTGCCCGCGAGGGGCGGCCGCTGAGCAAAGTGGATGTGTCGGCTGCGCACGATGCCGTGCCGGTACTGGGCGGCGGGTATTCCCAGGCGATCTACATGGCGGACGTGGCCAATGTGCGCAACCCGCGCCTGGTCAAATCCCTCAAGGCGGCGCTGTTGGCGCTGCCTGGTGTGACCCTTCATGAGCAGTGCGAAGTGCAGGGGTTTGTACTTGAAGGCGAAGACGTAGTGGGCGTGAATACCGCTGCGGGACCGATTCTTGGCGACCAGATAGTGTTGGCTGCGGGTGCCTGGAGCGGTGAGTTGCTTGGCAAGTTGGGCTTGGCGCTGCCGGTGGAACCGGTCAAAGGCCAAATGATTTTGTACAAATGCGCCTCGGATTTCCTCTCGAGCATGGTCCTGGCCAAGGGGCGTTATGCGATCCCACGGCGTGATGGGCACATTCTGATCGGCAGCACGCTTGAACACGAAGGGTTCGACAAGACCCCGACCGACTCAGCGCTGGAAAGCCTCAAGGCTTCGGCTGTGGAGTTGATTCCTGCCTTGGCGGACGCCGAGGTCGTGGGGCATTGGGCCGGTTTGCGGCCCGGCTCACCGGAAGGTATCCCTTATATCGGTGAAGTCCCGGGCTTCAAAGGGTTGTGGCTCAATTGCGGGCATTACCGCAATGGCTTGGTGCTTGCGCCGGCATCCTGCCAGTTGTTTGCCGACTTGTTGCTGGGGCGTACGCCGATCATTGACCCGGCGCCTTATGCGCCCGCAGGTCGAATCAACGCTGGATAGACTTCGGCCCCTGTTCCAGGTGTGCCTGAGTGCAATACCACTCCTGGCGTGAACTCAGCGCGCGATCCTGCGGCAAGTGCACGCCGCAGTGGGCGCAGCGCACCATCAGGGCTGCGTCAGGCTCGCTGGCGCGTTGCTGCCGGGCGGCCGGGCTTTTGAATTTGCGCCAGAACCATACCGCGGCAGCAATGACGGCAATCCAGAACAGTAGACGAAGCATGATGGGCAGTTTCTCGACAAGGAATGCGCCAGTTTAGCCAAGGTCGTGGCAGGCGCACAGCGCAATAACGCCGGGCAATAAAAAAGGAGCCTCGAAAGGCTCCTTCTTGATGACGCTGGGTGCAATCAGTCGAATACGCCGAACGTCATGTAGCTGAACCACGAACGATCTTCGTTGTTGCCAAGGGCCTGCGGCTCTTGCTCTTCGATCACATCGCCATTCTCGTCATGCGGCTTGAGCTCCGACGGAATTGCTTCCTTGGCGTCCTGGAACTGTTTGATCACGTCCTGGTTGGCGCGGGTTTCGCCCGGCGGCAAGGGTGGACGGGAACTGATCAGGCCCAGGGTGTACTTGCTCAGCCACGAACGGTTGTCTGTTTCGGCAACCCGAGGCACAAACTGGCCGTCTTTCAAGCTTGGCGAGTCTGGGTAGTTGAGCTTCAGGGTTTCCAGGCTGGTGGCTGCCAATGCATCCAGGTGCAACGCCTGGTAAGCCTCGGTCATCACCGCCAGGCCGTCACCCACGGAAGGGGTTTCCTGGAAGTTCTCCACTACATAGCGCCCACGGTTGGCGGCAGCCACGTATGCCTGACGGGTCAGATAGTAGTCAGCCACGTGAATCTCGTAGGAAGCCAGCAGGTTGCGCAGGTAGATCATGCGCTGCTTGGCGTCCGGCGCGTAGCGGCTGTTGGGGTAGCGGCTGGTCAGCTGGGCGAACTCGTTGTAGGAGTCGCGGGCAGCGCCGGGGTCACGCTTGGTCATGTCCAGCGGCAGGAAGCGCGCCAGCAGGCCCACGTCCTGGTCGAACGAGGTCAGGCCCTTCATGTAGTAGGCGTAGTCCACGTTCGGGTGCTGCGGGTGCAGGCGGATAAAACGCTCGGCGGCGGACTTGGCAGCTTCCGGCTCGGCGTTCTTGTAGTTGGCGTAGATCAGCTCGAGCTGTGCCTGGTCGGCGTAGCGCCCGAACGGATAGCGTGACTCCAGGGCCTTCAGCTTGGCTGTGGCACTGGTGTAGCTATTATTGTCCAAGTCTTTTTGAGCTAATTGATACAGCTCGACTTCGCTCAGGTTTTCGTCGACGACTTCCTTTGTTGACGAGCAAGCAGCAGTCATGGCGAGGATGGCGATCAGCAGCAGGTGTTTCACTTGCATGGCGGCTTGCGTCCCTATGACGGCCGCTGTCTTGGGCGGGGCCGTCCTGTTATGATGAGCGCCCCGTTGAAAGCCTCGGGGCAAAAGACGCCGTATTTAACCACAAGCGCGCAGCCGAAACCAAAGGCTGTGCCACGCCTAGTCTGAGCATGTCCGATAAAATTGAACTTCGCGCAGAGGTGCCGTCCGAATTGGGCGGCCAACGCCTCGATCAAGTCGCCGCACAATTATTCGCTGAGCACTCGCGCTCGCGCCTTTCCGCCTGGATCAAAGACGGCCGCCTGACTGTGGATGGAGCGGTTATCCGCCCGCGAGACATAGTCCATGGCGGTGCGATTCTTGAGCTGACTGCCGAGCAGGAAGCCCAGGGAGAATGGGTTGCCCAAGACATCGAGCTGGACATCGTCTATGAAGACGACGACATCCTGGTCATCAATAAACCCGCAGGCCTGGTGGTTCACCCGGCAGCCGGGCACGCTGATGGCACCTTGCTCAATGCCTTGCTGCACCACGTGCCGGACATCATCAATGTCCCGCGCTGCGGCATCGTGCACCGCCTGGACAAGGACACTACCGGCTTGATGGTGGTGGCCAAGACCATCCAGGCCCAGACGCAACTGGTCACACAGTTGCAGAGCCGTAGCGTCAGCCGCATCTACGAGTGCATCGTGATTGGCGTGGTGGTGGCGGGTGGCAAGATCAACGCCCCTATTGGTCGCCACGGCCAGCAGCGTCAGCGTATGGCGGTGATGGAAGGCGGCAAGCAGGCCGTCAGCCACTACCGTGTGCTGGAGCGTTTCCGGTCCCACACTCACGTGCGGGTCAAGCTGGAAACCGGCCGTACGCACCAGATCCGCGTGCACATGGCGCACATTAACTTCCCGTTGGTCGGAGATCCGGCCTACGGCGGTCGCTTCCGTATTCCGCCGGCGGCGAGTCAGACCATGGTTGAATCGCTGAAATCCTTCCCGCGTCAGGCGCTGCATGCACGTTTCCTGGAGCTGGACCATCCGACGAGCGGTAAGCGGATGAGCTGGGAATCGCCTCTTCCAGATGATTTGGTCTGGTTGTTGTCGCTGCTCAAGCAGGATCGCGAGGCGTTTATCGGATGAATGACTGGCTGATTCCTGACTGGCCTGCGCCGGCTCAGGTTAAAGCCTGCGTCACCACCCGTGCGGGCGGCGTCAGTCTGGCGCCGTTCGACAGCCTCAATCTGGGCGATCATGTCGAGGACAGCCTTGAGGCCGTCCTTGAGAATCGCCGTCGTCTGACCGACGCCTTTGATATTCAGCCGGCCTGGCTGCGCCAAGTCCATGGGGTGAGCGTGGTCGAGGCTGACCCCTTGCGCATCGCCGAAGCCGATGGCAGCTGGACCAGCACGCCTGGTATCGCCTGCACATCCATGACTGCCGATTGCCTGCCCGCGTTGTTCTGCAACCGCGCCGGTACTCGCGTGGCGGCCGCCCATGCCGGTTGGCGTGGGCTGGCAGCGGGTGTGCTCGAAGCGGCTTTCGAAAGCCTGGGCTGCGAACCTGCCGATGTATTGGTCTGGCTGGGCCCTGCCATTGGCCCGCAAGCCTTTGAAGTCGGCCCGGAGGTGCGTGAAGCCTTCATGCAGCAGCTGCCGACGACCGCCGAAGCCTTCGTGCCAAGCCACAATCCCGGCAAGTACATGGCCGACATCTACCAGTTGGCGCTCCTGCGGCTCGCCGCACGTGGAATCACCGCTGTCTATGGTGGCGGTTATTGCACCGTGACTGACCCGCGCTTCTTTTCTTACCGTCGCAGCCCTCGCACGGGTCGATTTGCCTCCCTTATCTGGCTTGAGCGCTAGACTCTCTTGACTTGGGTCAACGCTGATCCACATCCACGATAGCCCGCTTGAATCTTGCAGAATCCACCCCATCTATAGGGGTATCTGGCAGGTTTCTTCATTCAGGATGCGTTTTTCGCGAGCAAGCTCGCTCGCACATAGCTCCGGCCTGCTCAAAAGGAAGGTGACTAATGCGTATTGATCGTTTAACCAGCAAATTGCAGTTAGCTCTATCGGACTCCCAATCCTTGGCGGTCGGCCTCGACCATCCGGCCATTGAGCCTGCGCACTTGATGCAGGCGCTTCTGGAACAGCAAGGTGGTTCTATCAAGCCCTTGCTGATGCAGGTGGGCTTTGACGTCAACAGCCTGCGCAAAGAGTTGAGCAAAGAGCTCGACCAACTGCCAAAAATCCAAAACCCTACCGGCGACGTGAACATGTCGCAGGACCTGGCGCGCCTGCTTAACCAGGCAGATCGCCTGGCTCAGCAAAAAGGTGATCAGTTCATCTCCAGCGAACTGGTGCTGCTCGCGGCGATGGACGACAACAGCAAGCTTGGCAAATTGCTGCTGGGCCAGGGCGTGAGCAAAAAGGCCTTGGAAAACGCCATCAACAACCTGCGTGGCGGCGAGGCGGTGAATGACCCCAACCACGAGGAGTCGCGCCAGGCTCTGGACAAATACACGGTCGACCTGACCAAGCGCGCCGAAGAAGGCAAGCTTGACCCGGTGATTGGCCGTGATGACGAAATTCGTCGCACCATCCAGGTGCTGCAACGCCGCACCAAGAACAACCCAGTGCTGATCGGTGAACCTGGCGTGGGTAAAACCGCGATTGCCGAAGGCCTGGCCCAGCGCATCATTAATGGTGAAGTGCCGGACGGTCTTAAAGGCAAGCGTCTGCTGTCTTTGGACATGGGCTCGCTGATCGCCGGCGCCAAGTTCCGTGGCGAGTTCGAAGAGCGCCTGAAATCCCTGCTTAATGAATTGTCGAAGCAGGAAGGGCAGATCATTCTGTTCATCGACGAACTGCACACCATGGTCGGCGCCGGTAAAGGCGAGGGCTCGATGGATGCCGGCAACATGCTCAAGCCCGCATTGGCGCGCGGTGAGCTGCATTGCGTTGGCGCCACCACGCTGAACGAGTATCGCCAGTACATCGAGAAAGACGCAGCCCTTGAGCGTCGTTTCCAGAAAGTGCTGGTGGAAGAACCCAGCGAAGAAGACACCATCGCGATCCTGCGTGGCCTGAAAGAACGCTATGAGGTCCACCACAAGGTGGCGATCACTGACGGCGCGATTATTGCGGCGGCCAAATTGAGCCATCGCTACATCACTGACCGCCAGTTGCCGGACAAGGCCATCGACTTGATCGACGAAGCGGCCAGCCGTATTCGCATGGAGATCGACTCCAAGCCGGAAGTGCTCGACCGTCTGGATCGGCGCCTGATTCAACTGAAGGTTGAGTCCCAGGCCCTGAAGAAAGAAGAAGACGAGGCCGCGAAGAAACGCCTGGAAAAACTCCAGGAAGAAATCGTGCGTCTGGAGCGTGAATATTCAGACCTCGAGGAAATCTGGACCTCGGAAAAAGCCGAGGTCCAGGGTTCTGCGCAGATCCAGCAAAAGATCGAGCAGTCCCGTCAGGAGCTGGAAGCCGCGCGCCGTAAAGGTGACCTGAACCGCATGGCCGAGTTGCAGTATGGGGTGATCCCGGACCTGGAGCGCAGCCTGCAAATGGTCGACCAGCATGGTAAGCCCGAGAACCAATTGTTGCGCAGCAAGGTGACCGAGGAAGAAATCGCCGAAGTCGTTTCGAAGTGGACCGGTATTCCCGTGTCGAAAATGCTCGAAGGCGAGCGCGACAAGTTGCTGAAGATGGAAAGCCTGTTGCACCAGCGCGTCATTGGCCAGGAAGAGGCCGTGGTGGCTGTGTCCAACGCGGTACGGCGTTCCCGGGCCGGCTTGTCCGACCCGAACCGTCCGAGCGGTTCGTTCATGTTCCTCGGCCCGACCGGCGTGGGTAAGACCGAGCTGTGCAAGGCCTTGGCCGAGTTCCTGTTTGATACCGAAGAGGCCATGGTGCGGATCGATATGTCCGAATTCATGGAGAAACACTCGGTGGCTCGCTTGATCGGCGCCCCACCAGGCTACGTGGGCTACGAAGAGGGGGGTTACCTGACCGAAGCCGTGCGTCGCAAGCCTTACTCGGTGATCCTGCTGGACGAGGTCGAGAAGGCCCACCCGGATGTGTTCAACATCTTGCTGCAGGTGCTGGAAGATGGCCGTTTGACGGACAGCCACGGGCGTACCGTGGATTTCCGTAATACGGTGATCGTGATGACCTCCAACCTGGGCTCGGCGCAGATTCAGGAGTTGGTGGGTGATCGCGAGGGCCAGCGCGCTGCGGTGATGGATGCACTGACCACTCATTTCCGTCCGGAATTTATCAACCGGGTCGATGAAGTGGTGATCTTCGAGCCTCTGGCGCGGGATCAGATCGCGGGCATCACCGAGATCCAGTTGGGACGTCTGCGTGGCCGCCTGGCCGAGCGCGAGCTCGACCTGGAGCTGAGCAGCGAGGCGTTGGACAAGCTGATCGCGGTGGGTTACGACCCGGTGTATGGCGCACGGCCACTGAAACGTGCGATCCAGCGCTGGATCGAGAACCCATTGGCGCAGTTGATCCTGTCGGGCAGCTTCATGCCGGGCACCAGCGTCACGGCGACTGTGGAAAACGACGAAATCGTCTTCCACTGAGTCCAGCCTGTATGGCTATAAGAGGAGGCCCCGCATTGCGGGGCCTTTTTTTTCGATAGGGCGTTGAACTGTAAGGCAAAGGCTTGTAAAGTGCGCCCCGCAGCAACGTCAGCCCACGGGTTTCTTCTCCCCAAGAAGAAATCAGAAAGAAGCGCAAATCATTGTCTTAAAAGCAATTTAAAGGGTTGACAGGGGTTTTTAAGATTGTAGAATAGCGCGCCTCAGAGACATGAACGTAGCGATACGGACAAGCCGAAGAGAACGTTTCAACGCAGTAAAGTTACACATTTGAAATATGCAGTTCCGTGATAGCTCAGTCGGTAGAGCAAATGACTGTTAATCATTGGGTCCCAGGTTCGAGTCCTGGTCACGGAGCCAATTTCAAAACCGGGGTATAGCGCAGTCCGGTAGCGCGCCTGCTTTGGGAGCAGGATGTCAGGAGTTCGAATCCCCTTACCCCGACCATTTTTGGGTCGTTAGCTCAGTTGGTAGAGCAGTTGGCTTTTAACCAATTGGTCGTAGGTTCGAATCCCACACGACCCACCATTTTTGAGACCAGTTAACGCTGGAATCAGATCTTAAGATCAGAGGTCAAAAGCCCTGGTCGCAGAAGGCGACTGAGAGGTCGCCTTTTTTTTACCGGGGTATAGCGCAGTCCGGTAGCGCGCCTGCTTTGGGAGCAGGATGTCAGGAGTTCGAATCCCCTTACCCCGACCATATTAAAAATCCTCGTATCGAAAGATACGGGGGTTTTTTTTGCCTGTTGTTTGGCCTCACTTGTGCGAATTCCAAACAGATATTGTGCTGATGGGTGCGTTGGTGCACTGGTCGCGGCCTCCTAGACTGGGCCTCGTCCATTCACTCGCCTCAAGGAATCTGCATGATGACCCTCACTCCAGCCGTTCACCCTGTCCGTCCGTTTTCTGCCCTACTCAAGTCCACGCTTGTTGGCCTCGGTATGATGGTGGGCCTCGGCCATTACGCTGTCGCCGCCGAAACAGCCACACACCCGCAGCCGACCATTCGCGCGATGTTGGGGGCGAAGCCGACCGACCGTCTTGACCCGAAAACCACCGCGTTGGTGGTCATCGACTTCCAGAATGAATACTTCACCGGCCGCATGCCGATCCCTGACGGCATGAAAGCCCTGGAAAACACCCAGCGTCTGATCAAGTTTGCCGACAAGGAAAACATCCAAGTCATTCACGTGCAGCACATCGCCCCGGACGACGCGGCGGTCTTCGCCAAGAATGGCAAGACCGTCGATTTTCACCCGCTGATGAAGCCACGTGCACAAGACACGCTTGTGCAGAAGACCACGGTCAGCGTGTTTGCCAGCACCGACCTGGATGCGCAACTGAAGAAAGCCGGCGTCAAAACCCTGATTATCAGTGGCCTGATGACTCACGCCTGTGTCGCTGGCGCCGCCCGTGACGCCGCGCCGTTGGGCTATGACGTTGTGGTAGCATCCGATGCCAGTGCCACACGGGCTATTACCCGCGCCGATGGCCGTTCGGTAACCAAGGATGAGTTGCACAACTCGGCACTGGCTGAAATCGAAGACACCTTCGGTTCGGTGCTGACCACCTCGCAAATTATCGCTTTGCCGGTTAACTGATTCCCCTGACCAGCTTGGGATCGCCTGCTTCATGAACCAGTTATCTGCCATGCGCGCCTTTCGGTGCATCGTCGAAGCCAAGGGTTTTTCTGCAGCCGCAGAGCGCCTGGAGACCACGCATTCGACGATATCCCGGCAATTGCAGCAATTGGAGATTGAGCTGGGCGCCCAACTGATCAACCGCAACACGCGACGCTTCAGTCTGACGGGTGCCGGGGAGCAGTACTACGCAGCGTGCGTGGATATCCTTGATCGTCTCGACGCCGCATCCCAGGCCATCGCCCACGGGCACCAACGCCCCGAGGGCCTGCTGAGAGTCAGTGTGCCGCTGGTGGTGGGCACACTGGATCTGCCGCACTGGCTACCGGGTTTTCAACGACGCTATCCGGATATTGAGCCGCAGCTGTGCTGTGATGATCAGTTCGTCGACCTGGTGGCCGACGGGTTTGATGTCGCGATACGCATTGCCAGCGCCCTGGCGGATACGTCATTGATTGCCCGCACGTTGACGATTTCCAGCCAGGTTCTGGTCGCGTCGCCGAGCTACATCGGCCGCCATGGGTTGCCCCGTTCGGCGCAGGAGCTCGACAACCATCACTTGCTGACTTTCATTGGTGCGTCGTCGGATTGGCAACTGAGCGCGGCGCGTGGCGCGGTGGTTACGGTCACCCCATCGGGGCGGTTCAGCACCAACACCATTAGCGCGTTGCACGCGGCCACGTTGGCGGGGGCGGGCATTGCGTGTTTCACCCAGGCCACAGTGCACAGCGACTTGGCGCACGGTCAGCTTGTGCGAATTCTGCCCAATTATTCATTGGGCGAGCGGCACTATTACGCCCTTTATCCACAGTCCCGGCACCTGGCGCCGAAGGTGCGGGCGTTTGTCGACTATATGGCTGAGTTCTACCAGCAGCTCTAGCCCAATAAAAAATCCCCCTATCGTGTGATAGGGGGATTTTTTTGCTGCCGTTCAGTCAATCAGTGCAGCTTGAGCCTTGGTTCGGTCCCGCGCCCGATCTTGCTGCCGAGCATCAGCATGGCCGTGCGGAAGAAACCGTACAACGCCATCTGGTGCATGCGGTACAGCGATACATAGAACATCCGCGCCAGCCAGCCTTCCAGCATCACGCTGCCGGTCAGGTTGCCCATCAAGTTACCCACCGCCGAGAAACGTGACAGCGAGATCAGCGAGCCGTAGTCGGTGTACTTGTAGGACGGCAGGTCCTTGCCTTCAATCCGCAGTTTCAGCGACTTGGCCAGCAACGAAGCCTGCTGGTGAGCGGCCTGTGCGCGGGGCGGTACATTGCGGTCGGTGCCTGGTTGCGGGCAGGCGGCGCAGTCGCCGAAGGCGAAGATATTTTCGTCGCGGGTAGTCTGCAGTGTCGGCAACACCTGCAATTGGTTGATGCGGTTGGTTTCCAGGCCGTCGATGTCCTTGAGGAAGCCTGGCGCGCGAATCCCGGCGGCCCACACCTTCAAGCTGGCCGGAATGACCTGGCCGCTGCTGGTGATCAGTGCGTCGGCCGTCACTTCGCTGACCGCCGAATTGGTCAGCACCGTGACCCCGAGTTTCTCCAGGGTTTTATGCACCGGCCCGCCAATTCGTTCCGGCAGCGCAGGCAATACCCGTGGGCCGGCTTCGATAAGGGTGATGTGCATGTTTTCCGGTTTGATCTTGTCCAGGCCGTACGCTGCCAGCTCGTGGGCGGCGTTATGCAGCTCGGCGGCCAGCTCAACGCCGGTGGCGCCAGCGCCGACGATGGCGACGCTGATCTGTTCAATGGTATCGGTCTGCCCGGCATGGGCGCGCAGGTAGTGGTTGAGCAACTGCTGGTGGAAACGCTCGGCCTGTTTGCGTGTGTCCAGGAACAGGCAGTGTTGCGCTGCGCCCTCGGTGCCGAAGTCATTGGTGGTGCTGCCGACTGCGATCACCAGGCTGTCATAGCCCAGCACGCGCGCAGGCACCAGTTCGCGGCCTTCTTCGTCAAGGGTGGCGGCCAGCTGAATTTTTTTCTGTTCACGGTCAAGCCCGCTCATGCGCCCCAGCTGAAACTCGAAGTGGTTCCATTTGGCTTGGGCGACATAATTGAGTTCGTCTTCCGAAGAGTTCAGCGAGCCGGCAGCCACTTCGTGCAGCAAAGGCTTCCAGATATGGGTCAGGTTGGTGTCCACCAGCGTGATGTTGGCGGTGCCGCGCTTGCCCAGAGTCTTACCCAGGCGGGTAGCCAACTCCAGGCCGCCGGCGCCGCCGCCGACGATAATAATACGATGGGTCATGGGGATATCTCGCAAGGCTAAAAGAAATCGGAGCAGTTACCCTCGCGAGCGCCAGGCAGCTCATAGCGTCAGGTAACTCAAAAGGCGGCTCAGCAGACCGAGCCCGATCACCGCCACCAGCACCACACCAAGGAGCAGCCACGGCCGGAAAGGCTTGCGCTCGACTCGGTTCTGGGAGAGTTGCAGGTACTCTTCGACATGCTGTTGGTCATCGGGGTTCAGGCGGCTGGTCATAAAGGCCTCGTCAGGTAGACGTTGCAAAAGGGCGCCACGTTACAGTCAGGAGATTGGCGGTATCGCCACAAGCGTAGCCTGTGCCTGCGTCACAGGCTGATGCCCACGTCGAATACTATGCTGCGGCCCAAGTTGTTGCGCAAGAAATCCGGGGCATCAGGATGGGCGAACAGCACGCGGGCAAAGGTCGGCCCGACCAGCGACAGCGAGCGCCAGCCCTGGCGCAGGTATTCGGTGGGAGGCGGGAAATGGCTGTTGAGGTCCAGCACTTCGCGCTTGAGACTGGCGAAGGCGATGAGGTCCAGCTCGCCCAGGTCAATGCCACGTTCTTTGTAGTTGTGCGCTTTTTTGCGCAGCGTCGGCGCCAGGCGCAACAGGAACTCATGGGCGGGGATACGCCGCGGCTTGGCTTCGCGCCGGACCAACTGGCTCAGGGAAAACGCGCTGCGTCGGCGCAGCAACTCGTCGCGCCATTCGTCGTTCAGGCGTCGGCCTTCATCCAGTACAAAAAACACCTCGAAACTGGCGTCGCGAAACAACACATCCGGCGGTTCTTGACCGGCGGCATGAAACTCCTCGGCCCGGTAGGGCACATTCAAGCCTTGCAGCAGGCGCTGGCAGACCCAACGCTCACGCTCCCATTTGCGGGCATTGGACAGGAACGCATTGGCTTGTTCGGCCGCTACGGTGAGCAGGCGCAAGTAATCTGAGTCATCCATATTTGCAGCTTAGCGTCCAAATGATGACCGCAGGAAGTCTTGCTTTAAACGGCCGGTGTAGACTGGCTACTCGACCCTCATCCGAATCAAGGAGTCTGCGGTGAAGTTTTTCGTGGTGCTGTTGCTGAGCCTTTTACCGTTGTGGGCCCAAGCTGTTGAGGTGGGTGAGCGCGTGGCGCCATGGACCCTGCTCGACCAGTTCGACCAGGCCTACACCCTGGATGACCAGGCGCAGATTCTGCTGGTAGCCCGCAGCATGGACGCCGCCAAGCGGGTAGATGCCGCGCTGCAAGGCCAGCCCAAGGGCTACCTCGAAGCGCGCCACGCGGTGTTCATCGCCGATATCCAGCGCATGCCCCGGCTCATCGCCAAGCTGTTCGCCGTGCCGGCGATGCAGGCCTACAACTACCGGGTCATGCTGGACCGTGATGCGCGTATCGCCCCGCGTTACCCAGGGGCTGTGGATAAAGTGCTGTGGCTGCAACTCGATAGCGGCAAGGTGATTGCGCAGCACGAATTCAGCTCCGCCGACGAGCTGCGCCAGGCACTGGAGCAGGTGAAGCCGTGATCAGTGCCGCCGTGCTGGCGCCGCAAACCCTCAGCATCGGCTGGCTGTTGTATGCGCCCGTGGTGATGTGGGCAATCCTGCGCTCGCCATGGGTCGAGCTGTTTGCCGACCGGCGGCGTCAGCATCTGCTGTTTGGTACGGTGTTCGCGCTGTTCATGTTGTGGCTGGTGCGGCGCGATTTCGATACTGGCGTTTCCTACCACTTTATCGGCATGACCGCCGTGACCCTGCTGCTCGACTGGCCTCTGGCAATCGTCGGCGGGTTGGCGGCGCAGTTCGGGCTGTTGCTGCTGGGGCGTCAGGACCTGGCCGCCGTCGGGGTCAATGGCCTGCTGTTTATCGTGTTGCCAGTACTGGTCACGGAAGGCTGTGCAGTGCTGGTAGAGCGCGCCCAACCCCGCAATCCCTTTGTGTATATCTTCTGCTCGGGCTTCTTTGCCGCCGCGCTGTCGGCGCTGCTCTGCTTGATGGCTGCGCTGGGGTTGCTGTGGTTAGACGGCCGTTTCGCGATGCCGGAGTGGCTGGAAGACTTCATCGGCTACCTGTGGCTGATCATCTTCCCCGAAGCCTTCATCAACGGCATGGTCATCAGCGCTCTGGTGGTGTTTTGCCCGGAGTGGCTTGAGACCTTCAACCGTACGCGCTACCTCTCTGCGCCATGGAAAGACGACGATTCGCGGCGTTGACCCAGATCAAATCCCGGCCGGCCACACAGGCCCATGCTCTGCGAAATTTATGAAGGAGCGTGGGGCATGAGTGTGTACGAATGGGCACGGCAGGAGTTGCGCAGAAGTCAGGACGCCGCGCAGGAAATCGGTTTCGACCCAGGCTTGACCTTGCGCGCCATGCTCAGCGCCGTGGTGCAGCAGAGTAAAGGCGTACGCAGTTTCGAAGACCTGGCCGACGAGCTGCAATACCTTGCAGAGAACCTTGACGACCAGCAGGAATACGCCTTTATGCGGCCTTAGTGCTTAGGCTGAAAGTCTTCGGAGAACAGGTCGTCTTCGGCATCCGGGCTGACCGGAATCTTGTGCTCTTCCGACGCCCAGGCGCCCAGGTCGATGAGTTTGCAACGGTCCGAGCAAAACGGCCGATTGAGGTTGTCTGTTTTCCATTCCACGGGTGCACCGCAGGTTGGGCAGTCGACGGTCATAGGTTGGCTCATGATCGGCCTCCACGCAAAGTAAGGTAAAAGTGGTGCAGTCGCTCGACCTCGCTGTGCAGCCAGGCGAGGTCCTGGTCATTGACCAGTACGTCATCGGCATGGTTCAGGCGGTCTTCACGGCTGGACTGGGCCTTCAGAATCGCCTGCACCTGCTGTTCGCTGATGCCGTCGCGCTGCAGGGTACGCTGAATCTGCAGTGATTGCGGCACGTCAATCACCAGGATGCGCTGGGTCATGCTGTACTGGCCGGACTCGATCAGCAGCGGTGACACCAGGATTGCGTAAGGCGACCGCGCGCGCGCCAGATGGCTGCGAATCTCCTCGCCGATCAGCGGGTGCAGCAAGGCTTCCAGCCAGCGGCGTTCTTGCGGGACCTCAAAGATCAGTTTGCGCAACGCGGCGCGGTCCAGTTGGCCGTCGGGTAACAGCACGCCTGCACCGAAGTGCTCGGCGATTTGCGCCAGTGCCGGGCGCCCGGGCTCAACCACCCAGCGAGCCGCATGGTCGGCGTCGATCAGGTCGATGCCCAAATCCATGAAGTGCTGGGCGGCCGCGCTTTTGCCGCTGCCGATGCCGCCGGTGAGGCCAAGAATCCAGGGTGTTGCAACAGAAGTGGTCATTTGAAACCGACAGACTGCAAATAGAAGTCGGTTATTTGACCACCCCAGAGCAATGCAATCCAGCCGGCAATCGCCAGACACGGACCAAACGGCATTGGGGCCGACGCCTGGGGCTTGCGCAAGCGCAGCAGGATGAGCCCGGCAAGCACCCCGAGCAACGAAGACATCAGCAGTGTCATCGGCAGAATCTGCCAGCCACCCCAGGCGCCGAGCAAGGCCAACAACTTGAAGTCGCCATAGCCCATGCCGTCCTTGCCGGTGATCACCTTGAACAGCCAGAACACCGTCCACAGGCTCATGTACCCAATGACCGCACCCCAGAGCGCATCCGGCAGCGTCGCCAGCAAGCCAACGCTGTTGAGGATCAGCCCCAGCCATAACAGCGGCAGCACCAGAACGTCGGGTAGCAGCTGATGATCCACATCGATCAGGCTCATCGCCAGCAACCCCCAGCTCAGCAGCATCACCGCACCGGCTTGCCAGCCGAAGCCGAAATGCCAGGCCACCGCCGCCGAGACCAGCGCGCCGGCAAGTTCGGTGAACGGGTAGCGGGCACTGATAGGTTCTCGGCAATGGGCACAACGGCCCTTGAGCAGCAGGTAGCTGAGCAGCGGAATATTTTCCCACGCGCGAACCGGATGATTGCATCGCGGGCAGCAGGAATGGGGGCGCATCAGGTTGTAAGCCGGGCCCGCAGGGTCAGCAGGCAAACCGAGCACCTCCTGGGCCTGGGCGCGCCATTCGCGCTCGAGCATTTTCGGCAGGCGCCACACCAGCACATTGAGGAAACTGCCGACAATCAGGCCCAGCACCAGCGCCATCCCGACAAAGAGCCACGGTTGTTCATTCAGCAACGGGTTCAAAATGCCGACCCCAGCTGGAAAACTGGCAGGTACATGGCGATCACCAGTGCGCCGACGATGCCGCCCAATACCACCATGATCAGGGGCTCCATCAGGCTGGTGAGGTTATCGACCAGGTTTTGCACATCGGCCTCGTAGTGATTGGCGACTTTTTCCAGCATGCGGTCCAGGGTTCCCGATTCTTCCCCGATGGCCGTCATCTGGATTGCCATACTGGGAAACAGGCGGCTGTTGGCCATGGATTGGTGCAACTGCATGCCAGTGGATACATCGTGACGCATATGCTCTATCGCCTGTTTGAACAACCCATTTCCGACCGCCCCCGCCACGCAATCCAGCGCCTGCACCAACGGCACGCCCGCGGCGAAGGTCGTTGAGAGTGTGCGGGCGTAGCGGGCAACCGCGGTTTTTTTCAGCAGTGTGCCTGCCAGGGGCGCGTTCAACAAACCGAGGTCCAGCCAACGGCGAAAACCGGGAGATGCCCGATAGGCGTGGCGCAGCCCGATAATTGTCGCGGCCAAACCCAGTGCCACCATCCACCAGGCACGCTGCAGGAACTCGGACAAGGCAATGACACTCAGGGTGAAGCCCGGCAGTTTGCCATCGACGCCGGCGAACAGGTTCTGGAACTGCGGCACCACGTGGATCAGCAAGACCGTGCTGACCAGGCCTGCAACCACGATGACGGCGATGGGGTAGGTCATGGCCTTCTTGATGCGCGCCTTGAGCTGCTGGCTTTTCTCCAGATGGATGGCAACGCGCTCCAGCAGCGTTTCCAGGGCGCCGGCGTGCTCGCCGGCGGCAATCAGGTGGCAATACAGGTCATCGAAATAGCGCGGTTGTTTTTTCAGCGCTGCCGCCAGGTTGTTGCCGGCGGCGATTTCCTGTTTCAAGCCCTTTATCAGCTCGCGCATCAGGCGGTTGTCGAAGCCTTCGCCAATAATGTCGAACGCTTGCAACAGCGGTATGCCAGCCTTCAGTAATGTCGCCAGCTGGCGGGTGAACAGGGCAATATCGGCGGGTTTTATCGGCGGGGCGAAGCTTGGCAGGCGTGGGGTTTTCTTGCGGATACGGCCGGGGCAAATCCCTTGCTCGCGCAGTTGTGCCTTGATCAGCGCCAGGTTCTGGCCTGTGGTTTGCCCGCAGACTCTGCGTCCTTTGCGGTTGATGCCTTCCCAGGCGTAGATCGTTGCAGCGTCATTCATGTCACGTTTCCGCACGCAGGTCGTTGAAGATTTATAGCTTAGTCAGGTGAGGGATTCGGACAGGCTGGCGAGGAAGGATAAAATGTCAGATTGTGCGTCTTGCAGGCGATTGGTCGTGCGTGGATGAGTACACTGGCGCCGTTGCACAATGCGGGGCGCAGGACGCGCCTTGTGAGGGTTTCTATTCTGGAGAGTGAATGTGATGCGTCAGAAAGGCTTTACCTTGATCGAGCTGTTGATCGTCGTGGCAATCATCGGCATTTTGGCCACTATCGGTTTGCCCATGTATACCAAGCACCAGGCCAAGGCCAAGTTCACCGCGGGGTTGGCTGAAGTCTCCGCGCTGAAGGCAGGTTTCGAGGACACCCTCAATCAGGGCACCGTACCGACCCTGGCCTTGATCGGTGGCACCAGTCCCACCGCCAATTGCAAGATCGACGTGGCAGGCGATGTGGCCACCGGCACAGGCTCCATCAGCTGTGAAATTCTTGATGCGCCTGCGCCCGTGCTGGGCAAGACCATCACGTTGACGCGCAGCGCCACCACGGGCTGGAAGTGCGCGACCACGGCTGAAGCGCAATACGTTGCCAAAGGCTGCGGCGCCGACGGGGCCTGACGGCCGTCGGGCGGTAGGCGAGTTAGTTGCCGCCTGCCCAATGCGGTGCTAGCTTTAGCCCACCGCCCGTGTAGCTCAGCCGGTAGAGCAGCGCACTCGTAACGCGAAGGTCGCAGGTTCGATTCCTGTCTCGGGCACAAGGCAACACTGTTGAAAAAACGCAACACTGTTTCAAAAGGCAGCACTGTTTTCAGATGATCCCAGAATGGTTCTGAAGGCCAGACGAGCCGGCATTCATGCTTGCTCTTTCGTATCTGCGCAACCTTGATGACCCAGATGCATCCCCATTCCTCGATCTAAGAGAACAACATGACCACATCAGAAATGACCCAGGAAGCGCGGCACGAAGCAGCCCTCAAAAAGTACGTTGCGGAGTCGCCGGAACTGCTGGATGAGATCAAGGACCTGAGCGCCGATGATCAAAGGGACCAGATCCAATGGTCATTTGAGGATGAGGCCGAGGCCCAGGGCCTGCAGCCATGGGAATTAACCCTCAAGTACACGTCGACGCCGGAAGAGTTCGAGGCCGCACGCCTGGCCTTGCACAAGGAGGCCGCCGAGGTGCTGGGTGTCGACTGGAACGAGTATTGCGGGATGAACAACCTCGCGATCTGAAACACTGTGCAGGCGCCGGCTTGCCGGCGCTTACATTAAAACGTCAGATGCTCAGCCGCATCGACAAGTCCACCGCCTTCACATCCTTGGTCATCGCGCCGATGGAGATGTAGTCCACTCCGGTTTGGGCGATGGGCAGCAGCGTGGTTTCATTGATCCCGCCGCTGGCCTCCAGCTTGGCCTTGCCCGCATTCAGGCGCACGGCCTCACGCATGTCATCCAGGCTCAATTCGTCGAGCATGATGATATCGGCGCCCGCCGCCAGCGCTTCGCGCAGTTCCTCCAGGCTTTCCACTTCGATTTCCACGGGCTTGCCCGGCGCGATCTTGTGCGCGGCGGTAATCGCCTGCGCAATCCCGCCGCACGCCGCGATATGGTTTTCCTTGATCAGGAAGGCGTCGTACAACCCGATGCGGTGGTTATGACAACCGCCGCAGGTCACGGCGTATTTCTGCGCCAGGCGCAGGCCCGGCAGGGTTTTGCGGGTGTCCAGCAGCTTGACCTGGGTCGTGGCGACGAAATCCGCCAGGTACTGAGCGCGCGTGGCGACGCCTGACAGCATCTGCAGAAAATTCAGCGCGCAGCGTTCGCCGCTGAGCAGTGAGCGGGCAGGGCCCTCAAGGTGGAACAGCGCCTGGTTGGGGCTGACACGCTCACCGTCGGCAACCTGCCAATGCACCGCGACCCGCGGATCGAGCTGACGGAACACCGCATCGACCCAGGCCGTACCGGCGATGACGGCCGCATCGCGGGTGATGATCGTCGCCTTGGCCAGCCGTTCGGCCGGAATCAATTGCGCAGTGATGTCGCCGCTGCCGATGTCTTCCAGCAGTGCACGGCGCACGTTGGCTTCGATTTCGGCGGTGAGGTCGGCAAGACGGAGATTCGGCATAACAGGCTCCACAAACAAAGTGCCACGGATTATAGGGGCAGCGCGCCTGTGAACCCAGACTCAACACTCATTTACAGAGCAATGGCAGAGTTCACTGGCGCAACTACCCTTATTTGCAAGATAATCCTGCGCCTTGCAATTGGCGTCATAGCTTTGACGTCCTGGTGACAACCGGTTTTCGCAGCCCCCATCGGACCTGTAGCTGATCGCTCCCCACCCCAACACCGCCGTTTCAGGAGGCCAGGATGCACAATGACGGAAAGGTGGTGCCAATCAACAAGGCGCACCCCACGCCATCGCCGCTTGCGCGCCTGCCGGTGGTGTTGCTGCAGGTTCGCGACAAGGCTGCCCAACAGTTGCAGCAAGGTCTGCAGGAACTGTTCGATAACGCCGATGACACGCTGTTCGAAATGGCCGACAAGGCCCGCAGCAATGTTGACCATCACATCTTCTTTGAAGCGATGCGTGACTTGCGCCTCAAGCGCAAAAATTTTGAGCGCGTGTTCATGGCGCAGTTGTTCGCCGCTTTCGCCAGTCTGGGCCATGCAGAGCCAGGCGAGGCGCATTTGGTGCCGGTGGTGTCGTATGAGGCGGCGCCCGGCACGTCCAGCGACGAACTGGAAAAGGCCGTTGCGCTGGAGGCCATGCTCGGACGGGTGCGACATCGCGATGGTCTGGCGCTGGGCCAACTGACCGCGCGCTTGAGTGCATTGCTTGGCAAGCCTCTGAGCGAGTGCGACAACCCGTTGGGTCCGGCGCTGCTTTGCGAGTTCTTTTTGCGCGCGGGGCGCAGCCTGGGCGTAGAGATTCGCGTCAAGCTGATCATGCTCAAACTGTTTGAAAAGTACGTGCTCAGTGACGCCGACCAATTGTTCTGCGAAGCCAATCAGTTGCTGGTCGCCACCGGGGTTTTGCCCGAACTCAAGGCCGTGCCCTCGCGTCGCCCTGGCGGGCGTGCCGCCCGTGACCAGCAGCGAGAAGGCAACCCGCCACCCATCGACCCGCCCCTGGATGAGAACGGCCAGCAAGCCTTCGCCGCCTTGCAGGTGTTGTTGGCGGCGGTGCGAGGCAGCGTGGCGCCGACCCTGGAAGCCTGCGCCGAACCGCAACCCATTGCCTCGCGCGACCTGCTGCGCCTGCTCTCGCACCTGCAACAATATGTGCCCGAACCTGAGGCCGAAGACGATTTCGACCTGCGTAACCAGCTTGAACAACTGTTGACCCGCGTCAGCGTCAAGAGCGGCAAGTCGCGTGTGGTGGAAGGCGCCGATGAAGATGTGATCAATCTGGTCGCCTTGCTGTTCGAGTTCATCCTCAATGATCGCACCGTGCCTGATGCGTTCAAGGGCTTGATCGCGCGCTTGCAGATTCCGATGTTGAAAGTGGCGGTGCTGGACAAGAGCCTCTTCAGCCGCGCCTGCCACCCGGCGCGTCGACTGCTTAATGAAATCGCCTCGGCTGCCATGGGCTGGAGCCCGCACGAGGGCTATCAGCGCGACAGCCTGTACTTGCATATTGAGCAAGTGGTGCAGTGTTTGTTGAATGATTTCGTCGAAGACCTGACGATTTTTTCCCAACTGCTGGCGCAGTTCACTGCGTTCACCTCGGATGAACAACGCCGTAGCGCGTTGCTTGAACAACACACCCGTGAGGCCGAAGAAGGGCGCATACGCACGCAAGCCGCACGTGACCGTGTGGCCGATCTGCTCAATCGGCGCTTGCTCGGCAAGGTCTTGCCGCAATCGGTGGTGCGGTTTCTTCAGCAGGCCTGGAGCCAGGTGCTGTTGTTGGCCTGCCTCAAGCACGGCGAACAGTCGGTGCAGTGGCAGGCGGGTGTGCGCACCATGGACGAGTTGATCTGGAGTGTGGGCCTGCAGACAGACACCGAGGCCGGCCGGCACCTGCTGGAGCAACTGCCCGGGCTGCTCACGGCTTTGCGCAACGGCTTGACCAGCGCAGCGTTCGACCCTTTCAGCACCCGTGAGTTTTTTGTTCAATTGCAGGCCATGCATGTTCAGTCGGCCGAAGGCGAGTGCATCGACGCGCTGATCAAGGTGCGTGAGCCGTTTTCGTTCAGTGTAGGGTTGCCTGATTCAATACAGCGCTTGCCGAGCGATGACCCGGACCTGCTCAAGGCTCACCAGCTGCGTGTCGGTGGCTGGTTTGAGTTCCAGCAAGACGAAACCACAGCGTTGCGCTGCAAGTTGACGGCGATCATGGCCCCGGCCAATAGCTACATTTTTGTCAGCCGTACCGGGCTCAAAGTCCTGGAAAAAAGTGCCGACCAGTTGGCCATGGCATTCAAGCGCGGGGCCTTGCGTACCTTGGACGACGGGCTGCTGTTCGACCGCGCGCTGGCATGCGTGGTGGGCAACCTGCGTCAACTCAATCGCGGCAAGTGATCGCAACCGCAGGCCTGAACGCGGCATACTGGTAACACCTCGTCTCATTCAAGGAACCCGTATGCGGTTGGACCCCACCAGCGGTTGGTGCCAGGGCATTCGCCATTGCCCTTCGCCCAACTTCAACGAGCGCCCCGCCGGCGAGATCTCCCTGTTGGTGGTGCATAACATCAGCCTGCCACCGGCACAGTTTGCCACCGGCAAGGTGCATGAGTTTTTCCAGAATCGCCTGGATGTCACGCAACATCCTTACTTTGAAGGCATTGCCGACTTACGGGTGTCTGCGCATTTTCTGATTGAGCGCGACGGCAGCGTGACGCAATTTGTGTCGTGCCTGGACCGCGCCTGGCATGCCGGGGTATCGAGTTTCGAGGGGCGCGAGGTGTGTAATGACTTTTCTCTGGGAATCGAGCTGGAAGGAACGGACGAGCTACCGTTTACCGAGGCTCAATATGTTTCGCTGATTGACCTCACGCGGCAGCTGCTGGCGGCTTATCCAGACATCACCCGGCAGCGTATTTGTGGTCACAGTGATATCGCACCGGGTCGCAAGACCGACCCGGGCCCGGCTTTTGATTGGACGCGCTTTCGCAGCGCCCTGCAGGATGGAGGACACGCACGATGAGTTTCCTGGTGTTGGTGTTGGCGGTCTGGATCGAGAAATTCTCGGCCTTGCGTCAGCGGTTACAACGCGACGGTGGATGGCTGCGTGAGCTGGCCAAGCTGGAATCCAGCCCGCGCATGGGGAAGCGGCCCTGGCTGATTCTTGTCCTGTTGGTGTTACTGCCGGTGGCCTTGCTGGCGCTGTTGCTGTTGGTGCTGGAACCGGTGGCTTATGGCCTGCTGGCGCTGCCGGTGCATCTGCTGGTGGTGATTTACAGCCTCGGGCGCGGCGATCTGCTGGCTGGGCTTGGGCCGTTTCGCGATGCATGGCGCCGCGGTGACCTGCAGGCCGCCGAGCATGTGGCCGAACGAGACCTGAAGGTGGTGGCTGACAATGGCGAGCAACTGCTGGAGCGCGTTCAAGGCCATTTGCTGTGGCAGGCCTATCAGAGCTTTTTTGCAGTGATCTTCTGGTACTTCCTGTTGGGGCCGGTGGCGGCGTTGGCGTATCGCCTATTGGCATTGGCCAGCGAATACAGCCAGAACCCGCAGGTTGCCGAGCGTGCCGGGCAATTGCGTCACGCATTTGACTGGGTGCCGGTGCGCCTTCTGGCGGCAAGTTTTGCCTTGGTGGGTAACTTTGTCGCGGTTGGGCGGGTGATGTTGCATGAGTTGTTGAGCTGGGACATCAGCGCTGCACAACTGGTAGAAAAAGTCGGCCTGGCGGCGGCTGAAATCCCACCGCCCGTGGTGGGGCCCGAGGGTATCAACAGCCTGGATCGGCTGTGGGAACTGCTGCTGCGCGCGGCGGTGCTGTGGTATGCCGGGTTTGCGATCTGGACCGTACTGCCGTAGCTAGCCAGACGAGCGGGTTTTTGTGGCGGGGGACTTTGCGCCCCCGCCACAAAAAACCGCTCAGCGCAGGTCGTTAACCTTACGTTACAAAACTCCCTTTCAAATTGAGCTATACAGACAGAGCGCCAAATAGTGGCTATCTGCCGCTTCCCCCTGCGCCTCAATAAAAATAATAGAAAGGGAGTACACCTTTGAAGAGCTTGCTCTATCCCGCCATCGCGCTGATGAACCGTCTGAGTTTCGGCATGAAATTCAGCCTGATCAGCGTGCTGTTCCTGCTGCCGATGCTGGCCACCAATTATTTCCTGGTGCGTGATTCCTGGTCGCAATTGCAGGGCACTCGCATCGAACTGCAAAGCCTCGATCTGCTCGGCAGCAGCCTGGCGCTGCGCCGTGACCTGGAAACCCTGAATAACCAGGTGCAGATCAACGCGGTGCTGGGGCAGTCCGGCAAGGCCGGTGATCTGGAGGGCAAGATCAGTGCGTTGGAACAGAGCGTGTTGAGCCGCCTGCAAGGCCTCAACGCGATGACCGGCGACCCTGAACACACCCGTGTTTTTGATGGCAAGCGCGACGAAATGGTCGCCGCATTCAAGGCTCAGCAACAGGAAACCTCGCTGCTGAGCAAAAGCGCGCTGATTGGCAAATTGCTCAACAAAGCGCAGATGCTCAGCCAGATCATCGCCAGCCAGTCCGGCTTGAGCCGTGACCCTCAGGGCGATTTGCGCCAACTCAGCGAGCTGGTCACCAGCGTCACCCCGCAAGTCACCCAAACCCTGGGTGAAGGGCGGGCCATGGGCGCCTACTCCTTGGGCCAGGGTTTTCTCAATTCATCCTCCAGTACGCGCTTTGATGAACTGCTGCAGCAATTGGAAAAACTCCAGGCCGAGTACGCCCTGAAGTTGCAGGACGCACTGGGCGCCAGCACCGCCGCGCATGCGGCGCTCGACCCTCTGGCCACGGCCAGCAGCGCGAGCCTCAAGCACGGCAGCGAGTTGTTTGAAGAGCAGGTGGTGATGGCCGAAACCCTCGATGCGCCGTGGCAGGGTTTTTATGAAAGCGTCAGCCAGTTGATGGCCCAAACCTACCAACTCAATGAAGCGACCCTGACGTTTCTTGAACAGCAACTTGAGCAGCGCCTGGCCCAAAAACGCACGCACATGATGGTGCTGGTCTCGGCGCTGGTGGCGGTGTTTGTGCTGATCTTTTATTTGTATGCCGGTTTCTACGCGTCGACCCGCACCACGTTGCGTCGCCTGGGGGCGATGATGAACCAGGTCGCGGGCGGCGACATGACCGTCAGCTTTGTTGCGCACAGTCGCGACGAACTGGGGGAGTTGGGCCAGGTATTCAACGGCACGGTGGCCAGGATTCATGACTTGATCGAGCGCGTCGGTCACACCGTCAGCCAGGTCGAGTTGCAAGCCGGGCAAGTGCAAGCCGTGTCGGCCCACAGCAACCAGGCGGTTTCCGGGCAGCGCAGCCAGATCGAGCAGGTGGCGACGGCCATGAACCAGATGTCGTCCACCGCCCAGGAAGTGGCGCGCAGTGCGGCGGCGGCGGTCAGCAGTGCCCACAGCGTCAACGACGAAACCGTCAGCGGCCGAGGCCTGGTGCAATCCCAGCAGGGCAGCATCGCGAGCCTGGCGTTGGAGATAGAGGCGTCAGTGCAGGTCATCAACCAATTGGCCACCGACAGCCAGTCGATCAGTGGCGTGCTCGAGGTGATCAAGAGCATCGCCGAACAAACCAACCTGTTGGCGCTGAACGCCGCGATTGAGGCGGCGCGCGCCGGCGAGCAGGGCCGCGGTTTTGCTGTGGTGGCCGACGAGGTTCGCACCCTGGCCCGACGCACCCAGCAGTCCACTGAAGAAATCGAACAGATGATCAGCCGCCTGCACAGCGGTGTCGGCGCGGCCGTGAAGGTCATGGGCACCAGCCATGCCATGGCCAATGGCACCGTGGGGCAGTCGGAAAAGGTCCAGCAAGCCCTGGAAAATATCCTGGGTGCCGTCGGAATGATCGTCGATCAAAACCAGCAGATTGCCGCGGCCGTGGAGCAGCAAACCGCCGTGGCCCACGATATCGACCAGAACATCGTTGCCATCAATCGTGCGGGCGAGCATGCCGCCGAGGGCGCGCATCAGACCGAAACGGCCAGTCGGCTGCTGTCGGTGCAAGTCGTCGAGTTGAGGCAATTGATCGGCGCGTTTCGTGTGTAGGGCAGGCGCGTAGGACTTGGTCTTCGTGGGCCGTGGTGCCCGTCCTGATTTCGCTGTGTGGCTTTTTTGAATGCCTGAATGGGTGAGAATTTGTTTCAACCCGTCACGGTTCAAGGGAGGCACAGCGATGGCCACTGCCATGGGGATCAAAGGGCATTGCGCCCATTGCGACATCACGTTTGAACTCAAGCCCTGGCAAGTGAATGCGATTGCCATCCACGAGCCCTTTGAATGCCCCTATTGCCAGCGCACTCTGCAGTTGATATGCCCCAGGCAGCTGCGCCAGTTCAAGGCGCTGGACCACTGGGCCATGGTGGCCCCGAGCATGGTGGTATTGACCTGCTCGGTGCTGATTGTGGCGCTGGTGGCGGAGTGGGTCGGGTTGCTCAGCGTGGTCGGGCAACTCAACGTTTCGCTGGTGGCGGTGCTGATGCACTTTCTAGTGCTGCGTTACGCCCGTCATCGGCAACGGCTGACGTTGAACTTGCAGGCGGTCAAACCGCTACCAGTTGAACAGCTCGCGCGCATTGCGTGTGCTCGTCTCGGCCAGCAGTAAAGGGCTGATCGCCATGCGTTCGGCCAAGTCGGTGCAGATGTCTGGCAGGTGTTGCGGGCTGTTGCGCTGGCCCGGGTACATGGCGGGCGCCATGTCCGGTGAATCGGTTTCCAGCACCACCGCGTCAAGGGGCAGTCGCGCAAGTACTTTGTGCATGCGCAGCGCCTGCGGCCATGTGGCGGCGCCGCCCAGGCCGAGTTTGAAACCCAGCTTGATGTACTCGCGGGCTTCCTCAAAACTGCCGGCAAACGCATGGATGATGCCGCCGCGTGGCAGGCGAATGCGCTTGAGGGTAGCGATCACTGCTGCGTGGCTGCGGCGCACGTGCAGCAAGGCCGGGAGCTGGAAGTCCACCGCCAGTTTCAGCTGCGCTTCAAACAGGTGCTGCTGGCGCTCGCGGTCCAGCTGTTCGAGAAAGTAATCCAGGCCGATTTCACCGACGGCGCACAGTTGCCGGTGGCCCTTCAAGCGCGTCAGCCAGTCGCCCAGCTCCGTCAGGTCGGCGGGGCGATGCTCATCCAGGTACACCGGGTGCAGGCCGAAGGCGGCGAACAAGCCTTCGTCTTCCTGCACCAGGTCCCACAGCCGTTGCCAGTTTTGCTGATACACGCCCAACACCACCATGCGCTGCACGCCGAGTTGGCGGCTGTGGGCGAGGACTTGCCTGCGATCAGGGTCGAAGTCCGGGAAGTCCAGGTGGGTATGGGTGTCGATCAGCTCCACGCTCAAGCCTCGTGAATACGCTGCTTGAAGGTCCGGCCGATGGCGTGCACGCCCGGTTGGTACTGTTCTTCCTCGATGGCGGCCAACGCCAGGCGCAGGGCGGTGTCGGCAATCAATTGGTGTTGCTGGGCCATGGCGTTGACCGGCAGCGGCAGGAAGTCCAGCAACTGGGTGTCACCAAAAGTGCCGAGGCGCAGCGGCCGGGATTTGAGCGGGAAGTCGTGCAGCGCGTCGAACACCCCTTGCAGCAGCACGTACGAAGTGGTCACCAGCGCGTCAGGCAAATGCCCCAGTTGTTGCAGAAGTTGCTCCATCAGCTGTCGGCCGCAATCTCGGCTGAAGGCCTCGCCCTGTTCGACGATGACCTCACCCGTGAAGCCTTTCAGCGCTTCATGAAAACCGGCGGCGCGCTCCTGGCTGATGCCCAGCTCGGGACGCGCACCGATCAGCGCGATCTGCTTGGGCAACGGTTGCAGCAGGCTGCTGGTCAACTGCTGGCAGGCCTGGCGGTCATCGCTGACCACCGAGCAAAACTGCTCCGTTTCCATCACCCGGTCGATCGCAATCACTGGCAGGCCTTTGGCTTGCAGTTCGCGGTAGCTGTCATCGCTGGCCGGCAGGCAACTGGCCACAAACAGCGCATCGCAACGCCGCGCGCGAAACAGCTGCAGCAACTGGCGCTCGCTGTCGGCCTCGTCGTCGGAGCTGGCAATCAGCAACTGATAGCCGCGCGCCCGTGCGCCTTGTTCCAACAACTTGGCGATCCGTGCGTAACTGGGGTTTTCCAGGTCCGGCAGGATAAAGCCCAAGGTGCGCGTGTGCCGACTGCGCAGCCCGGCTGCCTGAGGGTTTGGGGTAAAGCCATGGGCTTCAACCACCGCGCGCACCCGCTCGACGGTTGCGCTGCTGATGCGTTGTTGCGCGGCCTTGCCATTGATGACGTAGCTTGCGGTGGTCACGGACACACCGGCCAGACGTGCGATATCACTGAGTTTCAAACCGGGATTTCCTTGTTTTTTAGAGCTTGCCCCGACATTTTGTCCAATCGTAACCGATTACTGCACACGACTATTGGCTGAGCTCAAGCGCCGAGTGGCGCTTCAAGCTTGCATAATTAGCGCGTAATCTGCCATAAATTCTAGATTAAACGTTTCAGCCAGCGTATTTTTACGACGTTCGCGACTGACTGGCTACTGCCAATTGACCATTCAGTCAGCTATTTTTGAACGCAGCCACGCTGATTTATTCAAAACAATACCTAGTGCGCCCACCGCACTAACTAGGAGAACGGCATGCTTGAGCTCACTGTAGAGCAGATATCCATGGGCCAGGTGGCTTTGGATAAATCTGCTGCCTTGCACCTGCTCGCTGACAAACTGGTGGCCGACGGCCTGGTCGCCGAGGGTTACCTCAGTGGCTTGCAAGCGCGTGAAGCCCAAGGTTCGACCTTTCTCGGCCAAGGCATTGCCATCCCTCACGGCACCCCGGAAACCCGCGACCAGGTTTTTTCCACCGGCGTACGCCTGCTGCAGTTCCCCGAAGGGGTGGACTGGGGCGATGGCCAGATCGTCTACCTGGCCATTGGCATTGCCGCCAAATCCGATGAACACCTGCGCCTGCTGCAATTGCTGACCCGCGCCCTCGGTGAAACCGATCTGGGCGAGGCGCTGCGCCGTGCCGGTTCGGCCGACGCCTTGCTGAAGCTGCTGCAAGGCGCGCCGCAGGAACTGGCGCTGGACGCGCAAATGATCAGCCTTGGCGTGTCCGCCGATGACTTCGAAGAGCTTGTCTGGCGAGGCGCACGCCTGTTGCGTCAGGCTGATTGCGTGAGCAATGGTTTTGCTGCCGTGTTGCAGCAAGTCGACGCGTTGCCGCTGGGCGATGGCCTGTGGTGGTTGCACAGCGAGCAGACGGTCAAGCGTCCGGGCCTTGCGTTCGTCACGCCGGACAAACCCATGCGTTACCTCGGCCAGCCGCTCAACGGTTTGTTTTGCCTGGCCAGCCTTGGCGAAGCGCACCAGAGCTTGCTCGAACGCCTGTGTGCGTTGTTGATTGAAGGGCGCGGCCAGGAACTCGGCCGCGCCACCAGCAGCCGTGCGGTGCTCGAAGTGCTCGGCGGCGAACTGCCGCCTGACTGGCCCAGCGTGCGCGTCACCCTGGCCAACGCCCATGGCTTGCATGCTCGGCCGGCGAAAATCCTCGCGCAATTGGCGAAAAGTTTTGATGGCGATATCCGCGTGCGCCTGGTTGATGGCCCGGTGGGCGCCGTGTCGGTGAAAAGTTTGAGCAAGTTGCTGAGCCTTGGCGCCCGTCGCGGCCAAGTGCTGGAGTTTGTCGCTGAACCGACAATTGCCGGCGATGCATTGCCCGCGTTGCTCGCGGCCGTAGAAGAAGGTCTGGGCGAAGAAATCGAGCCGCTGCCGACCGTAAGTGCCCAGCCTGCCAGCGTCGAGATCGAGCCGGCCATCAGCGCGCCCGCAGCCGGCAGCCAGATCCAGGCCATCGCTGCCGCGCCGGGCATTGCCATCGGGCCTGCACATATCCAGGTTCAGCAAGTCTTCGATTACCCCCTTCGCGGCGAGTCCTCGGCCATTGAGCGCCAGCGCTTGCAGAGCGCCCTGGCCGATGTGCGCCACGATATCCAGGGCCTGATCGAACGCAGCCAGGCCAAAGCCATCCGCGAGATCTTCATCACCCACCAGGAAATGCTCGACGACCCGGAGCTGACCGACGAAGTCGACACCCGCCTCAAGCAGGGCGAGAGCGCCGAAGCGGCGTGGATGAGCGTGATCGAGGCCGCCGCCAAGCAGCAGGAGGCGCTGCAGGATGCCTTGCTCGCCGAGCGCGCCGCCGACCTGCGCGACATCGGCCGTCGGGTGCTGGCGCAATTGTGCGGCGTCGAAACCGCCCAGGAGCCGAGCGAACCCTACATTTTAGTGATGGACGAAGTCGGTCCCTCCGACGTCGCGCGTCTGGACCCGGCCCGTGTCGCCGGCATTCTCACCGCGCGTGGCGGCGCCACGGCGCACAGCGCCATCGTCGCGCGCGCCCTGGGCATTCCCGCCTTGGTAGGCGCAGGCGCGGCGGTGTTGTTGCTCGCCTCCGGCACGCCGTTGTTGCTCGATGGTCAGCGCGGTCGCCTGCATGTCGACCCCGACGCCACCACCTTGCAACGCGCCAGCGTCGAGCGCGACACCCGCGAACAGCGCCTGCAAGCGGCTTCGGCGCAGCGCCACGAACCGGCGTTGACCCGTGACGGTCACGCCGTGGAAGTGTTCGCTAATATCGGCGAGAGCGCCGGTGTTGCCGGCGCGGTGGAGCAGGGCGCCGAAGGCATCGGCCTGCTGCGCACCGAGCTGATTTTCATGGCTCACCCACAAGCGCCGGATGAAGCCACTCAGGAAGCCGAATACCGCCGCGTACTCGACGGCCTTGGCGGTCGCCCGCTGGTGGTGCGCACCCTCGATGTTGGGGGTGATAAACCGCTGCCGTATTGGCCAATCGCCGAGGAAGAAAACCCCTTCCTCGGTGTGCGCGGTATTCGCCTCACCTTGCAGCGCCCGCAGATCATGGAAGCGCAATTGCGTGCGCTGCTGCGCTCGGCGGACAACCGACCGCTGCGCATCATGTTTCCCATGGTCGGCAGCGTCGATGAATGGCGCGCGGCCCGGGACATGACCGAGCGCCTGCGCCTGGAAATCCCGGTCGCCGACTTGCAGCTGGGCATCATGATCGAAGTGCCGTCTGCCGCCTTGCTCGCACCGGTACTGGCCAAGGAGGTCGACTTTTTCAGCGTCGGCACCAACGACCTGACCCAGTACACGCTGGCCATCGACCGTGGCCACCCAACCTTGTCGGCCCAGGCCGACGGCCTGCACCCGGCGGTGCTGCAACTGATCGACATCACCGTGCGTGCCGCCCACGCCCATGGCAAGTGGGTGGGCGTGTGCGGCGAATTGGCAGCGGACCCGCTGGCGGTGCCGGTGCTGATCGGGCTGGGGGTGGATGAGTTGAGCGTGTCGGCCCGCAGCATTCCTGAAGTGAAGGCGCGGGTACGCGAATTCAGTCTGAGCGAGGCCCAGGGCCTGGCGCAAAAAGCCCTTGCGGTGGGTTCGCCCGCGCAAGTGCGAGCCCTAGTGGAGGCCGTGTAAATGGCGAAGATTCTGACCCTGACGCTGAACCCGGCGTTGGACCTCACGGTACGCCTGGCTCGCCTGGAGCCGGGTGCCGTCAACCGCAGCGAAACCCTGCTGACCCACGCCGCCGGCAAAGGTGTGAATGTCGCCCAAGTGTTGGCAGACCTTGGCCATCACGTCACCGTCGGCGGCTTTCTGGGTGAAGACAATCCGCAAGCCTTCGAGGCGTTGATTGCCCGGCGTGGTTTTGCCGATGCGTTTATTCGCGTACCGGGCGAAACCCGCAGCAACATCAAGATCGCCGAGCTGGACGGCCGGGTCACCGACGTCAATGCGCCGGGACCGCAGGTCAGTGAGCAGGCCCAGCAGGCGTTGCTCGATCAACTGACGCGGATTGCGCCAGGGCACGACGCGGTGGTGGTTGCCGGCAGTTTGCCGCGCGGCATCAGCGCGCAGTGGTTTCAGGGCTTGCTGGAACACCTGAAAAGCCTCGGTTTGAAAGTCGCCCTCGACACCAGCGGCGAAGCCTTGCGCGCCGGTTTGCAGGCGGGCCCGTGGCTGATCAAACCCAACACTGAAGAGTTGGCCGAGGCCTTGGATTGCCCCACGGACTCCATCGCGCAACAGGCCCAGGCCGCCGAGCGTCTGCACGCCCAAGGCGTGGAACATGTGGTGGTGTCCCACGGTGCCGACGGCGTGAACTGGTTCAGCCCGGGCACCGCGCTGCACGCCACGCCGCCCAAGGTCAGCGTCGCCAGTACGGTGGGCGCCGGCGACTCGCTGCTGGCCGGGATGCTTCACGGTTTGCTCGGGGTTGATCTGCCGCAAACCACCTTGCGGCGCGCCACGGCAATTGCCGCGATGGCCGTCACGCAGATCGGGTTTGGCATCAGCGATGACGCGCAGTTGGCGCGTCTCGAAAGCGGCGTCCATGTGCGCGCGCTGACAGAACAATAAGAGGGTTTGTGATGAAGTTAGCCATTGTTACCGCCTGCCCGAACGGCATGGTCACCAGTGTGCTGTGCGCCCGCTTGTTGGACGCCGCCGCGCAGCGCCAGGGCTTGCACACCAGCGTCGAAGTGGTGGACGTGCAGCACCCGGAACGCCAGTTGTCCCAGGCCACGCTCGATGACGCCGATTGGGTGTTGCTGGTCAGCAGCACGCCGGTGGAGATGCAGCGGTTTGTCGGCAAACGCGTGTTCCAGAGCACGCCGGCCCAGGCGTTGGCGGATGTGGACGCAGTATTGCGTCGCGGCGCCGAAGAGGCTGAGGTCTATGTGGCGACGCAGCAGGCAGCCAAGTCCGCGCCGCGTATCGTCGCGGTCACGGCCTGCCCCACCGGCGTAGCGCACACCTTTATGGCGGCCGAAGCCTTGCAGCAAACCGCCAAGCGCCTGGGCTACGACTTGCAGGTCGAGACCCAGGGCTCGGTGGGCGCGCGCACGCCTTTGAGCCCGGAGGCCATCGCCAATGCCGACGTGGTGTTGCTGGCGGCCGACATTGAAGTGGCCACCGAGCGCTTCGCCGGCAAGAAGATTTACCGCTGTGGCACCGGCATTGCCCTCAAGCAATCCGAAGCCACGCTCAACAAAGCCTTGGCCGAAGGCGCGGTGGAAAGCGCGGCCGGCAGCGCGGTGGCGAAAAAATCGGAAAAGACCGGCGTGTACAAACACCTGCTCACCGGTGTGTCGTTCATGTTGCCGATGGTGGTGGCCGGCGGCTTGCTGATCGCCTTGTCGTTTGTGTTCGGCATTCATGCCTTTGAAGAAAAGGGTACCTTGGCGGCGGCACTCAAAACCGTCGGCGACCAGGCCTTCATGCTGATGGTGCCGTTGCTGGCGGGCTATATCGCCTACTCGATTGCCGACCGCCCCGGCCTCGCGCCGGGCATGATTGGCGGCCTGCTCGCGGGCACGTTGGGCGCGGGTTTTATCGGCGGGATTTTCGCCGGTTTCCTCGCCGGTTATTGCGTCAAACTGATCACCCGCGCGGTGAAGTTGCCGCAGAGCCTGGAGGCGCTCAAGCCGATCCTGATCATTCCATTGCTGGCGAGTTTGTTCACCGGCCTTGCGATGATTTATCTGGTCGGCCCGCCGGTCGCGCGGCTGCTCAGCAGCCTGACCGACTTTCTCAGCACCATGGGCACCACCAACGCGGTGCTGCTGGGTATCCTCCTGGGCGGCATGATGTGCGTCGATTTGGGTGGGCCGATCAACAAGGCGGCGTATGCGTTTTCCGTCGGCTTGCTGGCCGCTTCCAGCGGCGCGCCGATGGCCGCGACCATGGCCGCTGGCATGGTGCCGCCGATTGGCATGGGCATCGCCACGTTCCTGGCGCGGCGCAAGTTCGCCCAGACCGAGCGCGAAGCCGGCAAGGCCGCGATGATTCTGGGCCTGTGCTTTATCTCCGAAGGCGCGATTCCGTTTGCGGCCAAAGACCCACTGCGCGTGATCCCGGCCAGCATCGCCGGTGGCGCCTTGACCGGCGCGCTGTCGATGTATTTCGGCTGCAAACTGGCGGCGCCTCATGGTGGCCTGTTTGTGCTGATCATTCCCAATGCGATGAACCATGCCCTGCTGTACTTGCTGGCGATTGTTGCCGGCAGCCTGTTGACGGGGTTGGTGTATGCGCTGATCAAGCGCCCTGAGGCGCTGGAACTCACAGAAGCTGCGGGAAAGGCCTGACACCGGCCAAAAATTTGGGAGCGGGCTTGCTCGCGAACGCAGTGTGCCAGTCAATGTATTGGTTGATTGACACTGCGCTTTCGCGGGCAAGCCCACTCCCACATTTGGATCTTCGGGGCTGCCGAGTCGGGTGTCACATCCGCTTCATCCCCGCGTGCTTTAGTTGACCTTTTGATACTCAAGAGGGCACCTGCATGAGCCACTTCGATCTCGGCCGTCGCCGCGTGATGCAAGCCGTCGGCGCGGGCCTGCTGCTGCCGGGCCTGGCGCCGGCGGTGATCGCGTCGGTCAAGGACCGGCCGCAACTCACCGATGGCGTGCAGTCCGGCGACCTGCTGGGCGACCGCGCGATGATCTGGAGCCGCAGCGACCGCCCGGCCAAGATGGTGGTGGAATGGGACACCCGCAGCGTGTTCAGCAACCCGCGAAAATTCATCTCGCCACTGGCCGACAGCCGCACCGACTTTACTGCCCGCGTCGAACTCACGGGGTTACCGGTCGACCAGGCGATCTTTTACCGCGTGCATTTTGAAGACGCCCAGACCGGCGTCGCCAGCGAGCCGTGGTTTGGCCACCTGCGCAGCGTGCCGCAACAACGCCGTGACATCCGTTTTGTGTGGAGCGGCGACACCGTCGGCCAGGGCTTTGGTATCAACCCGGACATTGGCGGCATGCGCATCTACGAAGCGATGCGCCTGCGCCTGCCGGACTTTTTTATCCACAGCGGCGACACCATCTACGCCGACGGCCCGGTGCCGGCGCAGTTGAGCGTTGAAGACGGGCGCATCTGGCGCAACATCATCACCGAAGCCAAGAGCAAAGTCGCCGAAACCCTGGATGAATACCGCGGCAATTACCGCTACAACCTGCTCGACGAAAACGTGCGCCGCTTCAACGCCGAGGTGCCGCAGATCTGGCAGTGGGACGATCACGAGGTGGTGAATAACTGGTCGCCGAGCAAGCAACTCGATGAGCGCTATCAGACCAAGGACATCAACACCCTGGTCGGCCGCGCACGTCAGGCCTGGCTGGAGTATTCACCGATGCGTCGGCAAAGCGCCGATGGCGGCGGGCGGATTTATCGCAAGCTCAGCTACGGCCCGCTGCTGGATGTGTTCGTACTGGACATGCGCAGTTACCGCGGCCCCAACGACGACAACCTGGGCGGCGAAAAACCGTTCATGGGCCGTGAGCAACTGGACTGGCTCAAGCGCGAACTCAAGGCCTCAAAAGCGCAATGGAAGGTCATCGCCGCCGACATGCCCATCGGCCTTGGCGTGCCTGACGGCGAGGTCAGCCCCGGCGTACCGCGTTGGGAAGCGATCGCCAACGGCGACCCTGGCCCGGCTCAGGGCCGTGAGCTGGAGATTGCCGAACTGTTAGGGTTTCTGCGTGCCCAGCAGGTGCGTAACCATGTGTGGCTGACGGCGGATGTGCACTACTGCGCGGCGCACCATTACCACCCCGACCGGGCGGCGTTTCAGGATTTCGAGCCGTTCTGGGAATTTGTGGCCGGGCCTTTGAATGCAGGGAGTTTTGGGCCCAACCCGCTGGATAAAACCTTTGGCCCACAGGTGGTGTTCGAGAAGGCGCCGCCTGCGCAGAACACCTCGCCGCTGGCTGGGTTTCAGTTTTTTGGTGAGGTGCAGATTGACGGGCAGACGGCGGAGTTGACGGTGATCTTGCGCGACTTGGATGGGGTCTCGGTGTTCGAGCAAAAGCTGCAGCCTGCCTGACCTGCAATGCACTTAATCACTGTGGGAGCTGGCTTGCCTGCGATTGCATCACCCTGGTGTCACTGATACACCGAGGGGTGCCTGCATCGCAGGCAAGCCAGCTCCCACATTTGATCCTCGGTGTTTATGAGGGCTTAGTACACATCCCGGCGATAGCGGCCCTGCTCGATCAGGCGCTCCACCGCTTCGCTGCCCAGCATCTCATGCAGCACTTGGTCCACGCCCGTCGCCATGCCCTGCAAACTACCGCAGACATAAATGGCCGCGCCGTCTGCCAGCCATCGACGCAGCACGTCCGCCGACTCGCGCAGGCGATCCTGTACGTAGATTTTCTCTTGCTGATCGCGGGAAAACGCCAGGTCCAGCAGGGCCAGATCGCCGCTGGCCAGCCAGCCTTGCAGCTCGTCCTGGCACAGGTAATCGTGGGCGATATTGCGCTCGCCAAACAGCAGCCAGTTGCGCTGCTGGCCAGCGGCAATGCGCGCCTTGAGCAAGCTGCGCAGGCCGGCAAGGCCGGTGCCGTTGCCCAAAAGGATCAGCGGCACTGGCGCCTCTGGCAGATGGAAACCACTGTTGCGACGCACGCGCAGGCTGATGCTTGAGCCGAGGGCGGCGTGTTCGGTCAGCCAGCCGGAAGCCAGGCCCAGGCTGCCGTCGGGGTGACGTTCCTGGCGCACGATCAGCTCCAGCACGCCGTCGCTGGCAATCGAGGCGATGGAGTATTCGCGCATGCCCAGGGGCACCAGGGCGTTCACCAGTGCCTGGGCATGCAGGCCGACCAAATGCGCGCGGTTGTCCGGCAGTTGGCGGGTCGCCAGGGCTTGGTTGAGGGTTTGCGCAAGGCCCTCGATCAACACGCCGTCGCTGCCGGCCAGGCCCAGGCCGGCGAGGAAGTGTTCGATGGCCCACGGGCAATTGCGCGGCAGTATTTCCACCAGGTCGCCGGCCAGCCAGGTGTGTGGCGAAGGCGGTGTGAGGCCGAGCAAGTAGATGTCCGAGCCGACGCTGTCGCGGTTGAGCAGGGTGCGTCGGGTCAGGGTCCAGTTTTCGTACTGGGCGGTCTGCCAGGCGGATGCCGGCGCATGCCCGGTGAGCTGGCCCAGCTGCTGTTGCCAGGTCAGCAGCGCGTCGGTGTCGCCGCTGTCGACTTCCACAGGCGCGAACAACGGGTTGCCGCCTTGATGGGTCAGCCAGAAATGCAGGCGCCGGGCAAAGCCGCAGAAGTGTTCGTACTGGCGGTCACCCAGGGCCAGCACCGAGTAGTTGAGGCCTTTGAGCGACAGGTCCTGGCCGAGCACGCTGCGTTCGAAACCACGGGCGCTGTCGGGCGCTTCGCCGTCGCCGAAGGTGCTGACCACAAACAGTGCATGTTCTGACTCACACAGGTCTTGCTGGCTGACACTGCCCAACTGCTGCACCTTCACCGGCAGGCCGGCGGCCTGTAATTGCCCGGCCGTCTGCCACGCAAGCTGTTCGGCAAAGCCGCTCTGGCTGGCAAAGCCGATCAGCCACGCCGGGGCGTCGCTGTGGTTGGCGCCGAGGCCTTTGCGGGCATCGCGGACCTGGCGTTTTTTGCGACGGCGGTCGAGGTACAGCAGCCAGCCGGTAATAAAGAACAGCGGCATGCACAGCGCACTGACGGTCAGGATGATGCGGCCTACCAGGCCGAAGTAGCTGCCGGTGTGCAGCGCGTAGACACTGGTGAGCAATTGCGACTTGAAGGTCTTGCTCGCGTAGCGGTCATGGGACTTGACCTCGCCGGTGGCCGGGTCGAGGTTGATCTGGTTCAGCGCGCGGTCATGCGGCGATGTGTTGAGCAGGTAATACACAATGGCCGGCTGCCCGGCGACGGCCGGCATACGGATGTTGTAGGCGCTCAAGCCGGGGCCGGCGTTGGCGTAGATGCTGCTCCAGATCGCGTCGTAGTCGGCCACTGGCGCCGGGCCTTCGGGCGGCGGGCCGCGCTTGCGCATGCGTTCATTTTGCGGGGCGTCGGAGAGCAGTTTGGTCACGCCCTGGTTGTACCAGTCATACGACCAATACAGGCCAGTGAGCGCGGCCAATAGATAAAACAGCAGGCACCAGGTGCCGAACACCGAGTGCAGGTCCCAGTTGAAACTGCGGCCCTTTTTGCGCCAGTCCAGCGTCAGCCAGGCGCGCCAGCTTGCCACCTGGCGCGGCCAGCGCAGGTACAGGCCCGACAGGCAGAAGAACACCAGGATCAGCGTGCAGGCGCCGGTGATTTGCCGGCCGGTATCGCCAGCCGCCAGGAAGCGGTGCAGTTGCAAGATGAAACCGAACACGTCCTGGCCGACGGCGTCGCCCAGGTAGTTGCCGGTGTACGGGTCGAAGTAGCGCATTTGGCCACGCCGCTCGCCCGGCGGTGCCGTGAAGAACACGCGCGCAGCGTTGCCGCTGTCGCTTTCCACCCACAGCATCGACACGGTCTTGCCTTCGGTGGCCTCCAGCTTGCGCACCAGTTCGGCAGGCGGCAGCACGCCGGCTTCGCGTTTTTCGACGCTCAATACGGTCGGATTGAGCGCGCGCAGAATTTCATCCTGAAACGAGACCGCAGCCCCGGTAATCCCCATCAATGCCAGCACCAGCCCGGCGGTAATGCCGAAGAACCAGTGCAACTGGAACAGGGTTTTCTTCAACACGTCGGACCGCCTCGCTCATCTGGATATAATAAGTCACGGCGCGCATTATGCCGTGGGCTAACGAGAAATCTTCTGTTTTACACGCAAAAGCCCCACGCATCCGATGCGTGGGGCTTTGGGCCTGAAGTTTGCCGCGTTTAGAAGTGGAAACTGGTGGTCAACAACGCCGTACGACCGGCCGCCTGGTTGGCGAAGTGCGCCGCGTAAGCTTTGTCGTAGTAGGTCTTGTCGGTCAGGTTTTGCACGTTCAATTGCAGGTCGACGTTCTTGGTCAGCTTGTAGCTGGCCATGGCGTCGTAGCGCGTGTAGGACGGCACGTAAACGGTGTTGGCCGCATCGCCGTAAACCTGGTCGACGTAGAACGCGCCGCCGCCGATGGTCAGCTTTGGCGTGATGTCATAGGTGGTCCACAGGCTGAAGGTGTTTTTCGGCGTGTTGGGCATTTGGTTGCCCTGGTTGGAACCGGCAGTGACGACACCCTGGCGGTTGCCGTTTTTGCCGGGGTCAACCAGCTCGCTTTTCAGGTAGCTGTAGCCGGCGAACACTTGCCATTGTTCGGTGAGCTTGCCGCTGGCGGACAGTTCGATGCCGTCCACTCGCGATTCGCCCGCGGTCTCGTAGGTGTTGGAGTCCACCAGAATGCGCGTGTTTTTCTTCTCGGTACGGAAGATCGCGCCGGTCAGGGACAGGCGGTTGTGGAACAGGTCCCACTTGGTGCCCAGTTCGTAGTTGACGGTTTCTTCGGGTTTCAGGTCGCTGGTGTTGATGCCGGTGACGAAGCCATTGGTTTCCTGGCCTTCACCGACCATGCCGCCGGCAGGCGATGCCGAGGTGGCGTAGGAGGTGTAGATGCTGCCGTTCTCCAGCGGCTTCCAGACCAGGCCCGCCTGCCAGTTGAAGAACTGGCTGTCGTCCTTGATTTTGCTGCGCCCCGCGGCGGCGTTGGTGTTGGCTTCGGTGTCGAAGGTGTCGTAGCGCAGGCCCAGGTTCAACAGCCATTTCGGGTCCAGCTCAATGGTATCGAACGCGTAGGCGGCGCGGCTGGTGGCCTTGGTGTTGGTGCCGTAGTAGTTGCGCGCGACGCTGCCGGTCCAGGCGTCGTCCGGCGTCGGGTTACTCAGCGAGGTGCACTGCCCGCCCAGGCTGCCTTTGGCCACGGTGCAGGTCGGGTTGGCGTTCGGGCTGACCGTGTAGCCGCTGACGCGGGTTTCTTCGCCGGTGAATTCCAGGCCGGTGGAGTACGAGTGCTTCATGCCCGCCAGCTGGAAATTGCCGAACAGGTCGGTCTGGTTGGTGGTGGTGTCGGTGGTCGACACTCGGGTGTTGGCACGGCGCCACACGGTGCCGAAACGGCTGACGTTGCGCTGGCTGTCGTCCGGCTGAGTGAGCACGTAGTCCTGGCCGGTGCTGCCATGGCGAAGGGTGTTTTTCAGCGTCATGTTGTCGTTCAGGTCGTGCTCGATGGAGAACGTGCTGATATCGGCGCGGGTCTTGCGGAAGTCGCGGTCCTTCAAGCCGTAGAAGTTGTTGCTGTCACCGCCATCGGTGGGTTTGTCGTGCCCGTGGGCAGTAGCGGTCGGCGAGCTGTAGCCGTAGGGAATGCCCGAGTCCGGCAGGTCGTTGCTTTCCATGTGGTAGTAGCTGAAGTTGACGCGCGTCGGCGTGCCCAGGCCGAAGGTCAGCGACGGCGCAACACCCCAGCGGTCATAGTCGATGACATCGCGGCCAGCCACGTTCTGTTCGTGGCTCATCAGGTTCAAGCGGAACGCGGCGTTGTCGAGGAACTGGCGGTTCACGTCGAGCACGTAGCGGCGGGTCTGGTCGGAGCCGTAGGTGAAACCGCCGTTGGTGAAGTCGCGCGCCTGTGGCGTTTTGCTCACCAGGTTGATGCTGCCGCCCGCCGAGCCGCGACCGCCGAACGAGGAGTTCGGGCCTTTGCTGACTTCAATCGATTCGATGTCGAAGATCTCGCGGCTCTGGCCGCCGGTGTCGCGCACGCCGTCCAGATAAGTGTCGCCCTGGGCATCAAAGCCGCGAATGAACGGACGGTCGCCCTGAGGGTTACCGCCTTCACCGGCACCGAAAGTAATGCCCGGTACAGTGCGCAAGGCGTCCTGCAACGAGGTGGCGGCGGTGTCCTTGAGCACTTGTTGCGGCACCACGGTCACCGAGCGCGGGGTGTCTACCAGTGGCGCGGTGTACTTTTGTGAAGCGGCTTTTTCCACCTGGTAGGACGTGTTGTCCTGCTCCTGGCCGGTAATGCTGGTGGCGCCCAAGGAGATGCTGTTGCGCTCGCCTTTGTGTTCGGTGCTTTCGGCCGCTTGCGCCAATTGGGCGGCAGAGCTGGCGCTGAGTGCGACGCCGATGGCCGAAGCCAGCACGCGTGGTGAACTGGCTGGTGTTTTTAGCAGTGTGCGCGACATTGACGTGTCCCTTCCCCAAGGTTGTAAGGCCGCGGAATATAGGATCAACAAGAGTTTCTATCAATTGCGATACATTACTATTCGCACTGAATTTACATTCTTTACACTTTTTGCTTACGGTTTTTACCAACTCGTTCGTCCCCCGCGTTTTACAGGGCGGATAAGAATCAATACCATTGGTGCCTCTCTGCCTCCAGGTACTGCCCCATGCTGCTGCACATTCCCGGCCTGTTCTCTCGCGAGGAGGTGCTGCGCATTCGCCAAGCCTTGGAAAGCACCGAGTGGGCCGACGGTAAAATCACCGCCGGGCATCAGTCCGCCAAAGCCAAACACAACCTGCAATTGCCCGAAGGCCACCCGCTGGCCAAGGAAATTGGCGCGGCGATGCTTGAGCGTTTGTGGAAAAACCCGCTGTTTATGTCAGCGGCGTTACCGCACAAGGTTTTCCCGCCTTTGCTCAATTGCTACACGGCCGGTGGCAGTTTCGACTTCCATATCGACAACGCCGTGCGCCAGGCGCGGGGCAGCCACGAACGGGTGCGCACGGACCTGTCGTCCACGCTGTTTTTCAGTGATCCAGAGGAATACGACGGCGGCGAGCTTGAGATCCAGGACACCTTCGGCCTGCAGCGGGTCAAACTCCCGGCCGGCGACATGGTGCTGTACCCGGGCTCGAGCCTGCACAAGGTCAACGCCGTAACCCGTGGCGCGCGTTACGCCTCGTTCTTCTGGACCCAAAGCCTGGTGCGTGAAGACAGCCAGCGCACCTTGCTGTTCGAGATGGACGGCGCCATCCAGCAACTGACCCGCGATGTTCCTGACCATCCAGCGCTGATCCAGCTCACCGGCACGTACCACAACCTGTTGCGCCGCTGGGTCGAGGTCTGACATGGGCTTTTTATTGCGCCGTGAAGAAGTGCTCAACGTCGAGCAACTGCAAAGCATGCTCGACGATTCCCCGGTGCGCGCCGCCCAGGCGATTTTGATGGCCGCCAAGGAGGGCGTGGTAGACGCCCAGGCCTTGCTGGGGCAAATCCTGCTGGAAGGGCGCGGCATTGCGCGCGATGAAGCGCTGGCGCTGCGCTGGTTCCAGATCGCCGCCAACGGCGGGCAGTTGATGGCACGCAATATGGCCGGGCGTTGCCTGGAACATGGCTGGGGCTGCGCCGTCGATGAAGCGGCAGCTGCGCGGGAGTATCGCCTGGCGGCAGAGGCCGGGTTGGATTGGGGCCAGTACAACTATGCCAACCTGCTGGCCACCGGTCGTGGTGTCGACGAAGACCGACCGCAAGCGCTGGGGTTTTATCGGCTGGCTGCAGAGCAGGGCCACGCCAAGTCGATGAACCTGCTGGGGCGTTATCTGGAAGACGGCCACTCTTGCCCGAGGGATTTTGAGGCGGCTGTCGAGTGGTATCGGCGTTCAGCCGAAGGCGGGGATTTTCGCGGGCAGTTCAGCTATGCCGCGATATTGGCTGACCGAGGCCGAATCGACGAGGCATTGGCGTGGCTGCGCAAGGCGCTGGCGGGCGGCAATCTGAAGTTTTTGCGAACGGCTCACACCGCGTTGGCCGCAGCCAGTGACCCGCAGGTTCGGGCGATGGCCGAGGCCTACCAACAGCGCGCCGCAAGCCTTTCCTGACCGATAAAAAAACCCATGACATGTCATGGGTTTTTTGTGTGCGAGTTGCTTACACGTAGTAAGACTTCAACGGCGGGAAGCCATTGAATTCCACAGCGCTGTAGCTGGTGGTGTACGCACCGGTCGACAGCCAGTACAAACGGTCACCAATCGCCAGGTTCAGCGGCAGGCCGTACTTGTAGTTTTCGTACATGATGTCGGCGCTGTCGCAGGTAGGGCCGGCGATGACCACTTCTTCCATCTCGCCTTTCTTCTCGGTCCAGATCGGGAACTTGATGGCTTCGTCCATGGTTTCGATCAGGCCGGAGAATTTGCCCACATCGGTGTACACCCAACGCTCGACGGCGGTGCGGGATTTACGCGCCACCAACACCACTTCGCTGACCAGGATGCCGGCGTTGGCGATCAACGAACGGCCTGGTTCCAGGATGATTTCCGGCAGGTCGTCGCCGAAATCTTCCTTGAGGAAGCGGATGATTTCTTCGGCGTAGGTTTCCAGGCTGTTGGTACGGGTGATGTAGTTGGCCGGGAAGCCACCGCCCATGTTGATCAGCTTCAGATGAATGCCGTCTTCTTCTTTCAGGCGTTCGAAGATCACTTTGACCTTGGCGATCGCCGCGTCCCACACGCTGATGTCGCGCTGCTGCGAGCCGACGTGGAAGGAGATGCCGTATGGCACCAGGCCCAGGTCACGGGCGAGGATCAGCAGGTCCATGGCCATGTCGGTCTGGCAGCCGAATTTGCGCGACAGCGGCCAGTCAGCCGTGGTCGAGCCTTCGGTGAGGATACGCACATAGACTTTCGAGCCCGGCGCGGCCTTGGCGATGTTGCGCAGGTCGGCTTCGGAGTCGGTGGAGAACAGACGCACGCCCTTCTCGTAGAAGTAGCGGATGTCCTTGGATTTTTTGATGGTGTTGCCGTAGCTGATACGGTCGGGGCTCACGCCACGGTCCATGACCTTGTCCAGCTCGTAGATCGAGGCGATGTCGAAGCTCGAACCCTTGTCTTTCAACAGGTCGATGATCTCGACGGCAGGGTTGGCCTTGACCGCGTAATAGACTTTGGCGAATTCGAAACCGGCGCGCAGGTCATCGTAGGCCTGGCTGATCATCGCGGTGTCGATCACCACGAACGGGGTTTCTTGCTTGTCGGCGAACGCCTTCATTTTGTCAAACGTGGCGCGCGCGAAATAATCTTCGACGTTGATCGACATGCTGGGAACTCCTAAGGGCAAACTAAAATTAGCAATGGGTGCAAATGAACGTCCTCCGTATCCCCACTTTGGTTCGCCTACTTCCCAAGGCATGTCGCCGAAAGCAAAAAGGCCACGGGAATCACCGCTTCCCTTGGCCTTGCTGTCTCGTCGTCAGTACTTGAGCCGGATGGATCGTTTCCAGCATGGACGTTCGGCGCGAACTTTAGGACGTGAGGGGCCATAGATCAACTAAAAATGTCGCGTTTTTGCACGCGTTCGTCGCAGGACCTCGTGCAGCTACTTATGTAACCGACCGGTGTGACGGATTGATGTTCCCCGGGAGGGCTAAATCGGCGGGATTTCAGCGAGCAAATGTGGGAGGGGGCTTGCCCCCGATGGGGTGGATCAGTGACTGATGAAGTGACTGACACACCGTCATCGGGGGCAAGCCCCCTCCCACAGGTTGACCTGGGTTGTTTTATATCAGGCCAGGGCGGTCTCGGCAGGGGAGACAATACTGGTCTTGCCGCCACGCGACTTACCGGAACTCAGGTACTCGGCAATCGATTCCTGAGTCACTTCACCCAGGAACACCCGCTCCGCGTCCATCACCGGCAACCACGAGCGGTTGAACTCGTACATGCGCGACAACAGGATGCGCAAGTGCTCGTCATACGCCGCCGTGGCGTTGAACTCGCGCAAGTACTGGCCGCAGGTACCGGTCTGACGGTGCAGGTCGCGACGTCGTACATAACCCAGCGCCTTGTTCTCGGCACAGGTAACCACCACGTAGCGACGGTCCGTTTCGTCCATCAGCTCCAGGGCCTCGGCCACCGGGGTTTCGGGGCTCACCGACGGGGCGTTGTCCGCCGCGTCCTCGGCTTTCACCAGCAGCAGGCGCTTGAGGGTGCTGTCCTGGCCGACGAAATTGCTCACGAACTCGTCAGCCGGATGCGCCAGCAGCGTGTCCGGGTGGTCGATCTGCAGCAGCTTGCCGGCGCGGAAGATCGCAATCTTGTCGCCCAGCTTGATCGCTTCGTCGATGTCGTGGCTGACCATGATCACGGTCTTGTTCAGCGCGCGCTGCATCTCGAAGAATTCGTTCTGGATCATCTCGCGGTTGATCGGGTCAACCGCGCCGAACGGCTCGTCCATCAGCAGCAGCGGCGCATCGGCCGCCAACGCACGGATCACGCCGATGCGCTGTTGCTGGCCGCCCGACAGTTCACGCGGGTAGCGATGCAGGTACTGCTTGGGTTCCAGCTTGATCATGCTCATCAACTCGCGGGCGCGGTCGTGGCATTTCTGCTTGTCCCAGCCGAGCAGCTTGGGCACGACCACGATGTTTTCCTCGATGGTCATGTTCGGGAACAGGCCGATCTGCTGGATCACATAACCGATGTTGCGACGCAAGGTCACCTCATCCAGGTCGGTGGTGTCTTCGCCGTTGATCAAAATCTTGCCCGAGGTGGGCTTGATCAGGCGGTTGATCATTTTCAGCGTGGTGCTTTTGCCGCAACCCGATGGGCCGAGGAACACGCAAATCTCGCCTTCATTGACGGTCAGGCTTACGTCGTTCACGGCAGATACGGTTTTGCCGTTGCTTTGAAAAGTCTTGGTCAGGTTTTGAAGTTCGATCATTTGAGCAGTCCTTTTGGAGTCAGCGAGCGTTGCAGCCATTGCAGAAGCAGGTCGGCGAAGATGGCCAGAAGACTGACCAGCACGGCGCCAACGATCAGCATCGACATGTCGCTGCGGCTGATGGAAGCCAGAATAAGTACACCCAGGCCACCGGCGCCGATGGTGGCGGCGATGGTCATCACACCAATGTTCATCACCACGGCGGTGCGCACACCGGCAAGGATCACGGGCACGGCGATGGGCAGTTCAACCATGCGCAGGCGCTGGCCGAAGGTCATGCCGATGCCTTTGGCGGCTTCGCGGATGCCCGGTTCCACGCCCGTCAGGGCCAGGTAGGTGTTACGCATGATCGGCAGCAGCGAGTAGAGGAACACCGCGGTGATCGCCGGCATCGGCCCCAGGCCCTGGCCGAACTTGGAGTAGAACGGCAGCAGCAGGCCGAACAGCGCGATCGACGGCACGGTCAGCAGCACCGTGGCGCTGGCTTGCAGCGGGCCGGCCAGGGTCGGGAAGCGCGTCATCAGCACGCCCAGCGGCACGCCCACGACGATTGCCAGAATGACGGCAATGCCGACCAGGGTGATGTGCTGCCAGGTCAGGTGCAGGACCTGGGCCCAATCAAGATGGGAAAAGGCGTTCAGAAATTCCATGTCTTCTCCTCTTATTGGCTGATGGGATGTTGGCGCAGGAAGTCTGCGGCCACGGCGGAGGGGCTTTCATGGTCAACGTCGACCCGTGCGTTCAGCTGGCGCATGGTGGCGTCGTCGAACAGCGCGGCCAGCGGTTTCAGGTCAGCGGCCAATTGCGGGTGAGCGTCGAGATAAACCTGACGCACTACCGGCGCAGCGGTGTAGTCCGGGAAGTAGTGTTTGTCGTCTTCGAGCAGCTTCAATTTGAAGGCATTCAGGCGACCGTCGGTGGTGTAGACCAACCCGGCAAACACCTGGCCATTACGCAGCGCGGTGTAGACCAGGCCGGCGTCCATCTGCCGGGTGTTTTTGCGCGTGAGGTTCATGTCATACAGCTTGACCATGCCGGCCATGCCGTCGGAACGGTTGGCGAACTCGGTGTCCAGGGCCACCAGGCGCGTGCCTTTGGTTTTCTCGGCCAGGGCTTGGGTCAGGTCGCTGATGCTGTTGATCTGCGGAAATTCCTTGGCCACGTTTTCCGGCAACGCCAATGCGTAGGTGTTGCTGAATTTCGACGGGGAGAGCCAGACCAGGCCTTTTTTCGCATCGAGTTCTTTGACTCGGGCGTAGGACTGTTCGCTGTCGAGCTTCTCGTCCACATGGTTGTAGGCCACCAGCGACACGCCGGTGTATTCCCAGATCAGGTCCAGTTGCCCGCTTTCCTGGGCACTGCGCGCCAGGTTGCTGCCCAGGCCGCCGGTCACGCGGGTGTCGTAACCCTTGGTGCGCAGGTACTGGGAGGTGATTTCGGCGAGCAGCGTCTGTTCGGTGAACACCCGTGCGCCGATGCGGATCACTGGTTTTTCAGCGGCTTGCGCAAAACCTGCGAACAGCAGGACGCAGCTCAATATCAATGTCAGTTTTTTCATGTGAATTCCTTTGCCAAGCCTTAAGACGGACGCAACCCGCGTTCCAGCCAGAGGCGGCTGGCCATGGTCACCAGACCGTCAAGCAGCAATGCCAGCAGCGCGGTGCACGCGGCGCCGAGCAGCAGTTGCGGCTGATTGTTCAGGGCGATGCCGGGGAAGATCAGGCTGCCCAGGCTGTTGGCTCCAATGAGGAACGCCAGCGGTGCGGTGCCGACGTTGATCGCCAGGGCCACGCGCACACCGCCGATGATGATCGGCACGGCGTTGGGCAATTCCACGCGAAACAGCACCTGGCGCGGCGTCATGCCGATGCCGGTGGCGGCTTCTTTCAGCGAGCCTTGAACGTTTTTGAGGCCTTCGTAGGTGTTGCGCACAATGGGCAGCAACGAGGCGAGGAACAACGCGAAGATGGCCGGGCCACTGCCGATGCCGAGGACGCCGAGGGCGATGGCCAGTACGGCCAGGGGAGGGACGGTGTTGCCGATGTTGAAGATCTGCATGAAACGTTCTGCACGCCCGACCATGTTCGGTCGGCTGAGCAGGATACCGGCGGGGATGCCTACAACGAGGGCAGCCAGCATGGAGACAAGAACGAGGATCAGGTGTGCTTGCAGGTAAAACAACAAATCGTCGCGGTACAGTTCGATCGTGTTGATGCCGATCCAGTGGACCAGCAGGGCCAGGAGAGCGACGACAACCGCTCCTCCTATCAGCCCTTTGCCATAGCGAATAGCCACAGGCGGACTCCTTTTTTTCTTTTGTCGGCGAACACATTTCCGAGCGGCAATGCCATTCCTGGCTGTCGGCGAATGAGTTCGCGAAAAGCAGCTCGCCGATACCGGCAACGCGGTATGCGATCAAGCCATGAGCGCAGCCTCGTCAGGCTAACTTGCTGATTTTTCAGCCCCTGGTACGAGTGCGGTAGCAGGGGAGTGGACGTCTCTACCTTTTAAAAGGTTCCACACTTGGCAGCATTTAGCCACCCCCAATCGGGTGAACGGTGGTCTGGCTCCCTGGGTTTGCGCTATACTCGCCGCCCTTTTTTGACTCACCTGCCAGGCGATTTCCCATGACCCACCAGGCCGCCGAAGTCGCGAAACGCCGCACTTTCGCCATTATTTCCCACCCCGATGCCGGTAAAACCACCATCACCGAGAAGCTCCTGCTGATGGGCAAGGCAATCGCAGTGGCCGGCACGGTGAAATCCCGCAAATCCGACCGCCATGCCACCTCCGACTGGATGGAAATGGAAAAACAACGGGGTATTTCCATTACCACGTCGGTCATGCAGTTCCCGTATCGCGACTACATGGTCAACCTGCTCGACACCCCGGGCCACGAAGACTTCTCCGAAGATACCTACCGCACCCTGACCGCGGTGGACTCGGCCTTGATGGTCCTCGACGGCGGTAAGGGCGTTGAGCCACGTACCATTGCGCTGATGGACGTGTGCCGCCTGCGTGACACGCCAATCGTCAGCTTCATCAACAAACTCGACCGCGATATTCGCGACCCGATCGAGTTGCTCGATGAAATCGAAGCGGTCCTGAAGATCAAGGCCGCGCCGATCACCTGGCCGATTGGTTGCTACCGCGACTTCAAGGGTGTGTACCACCTGGCCGACGACTACATCATCGTTTACACCGCTGGCCACGGCCACGAGCGCACCGATGTGAAAATCATCGAAAAGCTCGACTCCGACGAAGCCCGCGCCCACCTGGGTGACGAGTACGACCGCTTCGTTGATCAACTGGAGCTGGTGCAGGGCGCCTGCCACGAGTTCAATCAGCAGGAATTCCTCGACGGCCAGCTGACCCCGGTGTTCTTCGGTACTGCGTTGGGCAACTTCGGTGTCGACCACGTACTCGACGCCGTCGTGAACTGGGCGCCGAAGCCTCTGGCCCGGGTTGCCAATGAGCGCACCGTGGAACCGGTCGAAGAGAAATTCACCGGCTTTGTGTTCAAGATCCAGGCGAACATGGACCCCAAGCACCGCGACCGTATCGCCTTCATGCGTATCTGCTCCGGCAAATACGAAAAAGGCATGAAGATGCGCCACGTGCGCACCGGCAAGGACCTGCGCATCGGCGATGCCCTGACGTTCTTCTCCTCCGAGCGTGAACAGCTCGAAGAAGCCTACGCCGGCGACATCATCGGCTTGCACAACCACGGCACCATCCAGATCGGCGACACCTTCACCGAAGGCGAAGTGCTGGGCTTCACCGGTATCCCGCACTTCGCCCCGGAACTGTTCCGCCGCGTACGCCTGCGCGACCCGCTCAAATCCAAGCAACTGCGCCAGGGCCTGCAGCAATTGGCGGAAGAGGGTGCCACCCAGGTGTTTTTCCCCGAGCGCAGCAACGACATCATCCTTGGCGCCGTCGGCGTGTTGCAGTTCGATGTGGTCGCCAGCCGCCTGAAAGAGGAATACAAGGTTGAATGCTCCTACGAGCCAATCACCGTGTACTCCGCGCGCTGGATCGATTGCAGCGATAAGAAGAAGCTGGAAGAGTTCTCCAACAAGGCTGTGGAAAACCTGGCAGTGGACGGCGGCGGTCACCTGACCTACCTGGCCCCGACCCGCGTGAACCTGGCATTGATGGAAGAGCGCTGGCCGGATGTGAAATTCTGCGCGACGCGTGAGCACCATTAAGGTCTGAGCGGTAAAAAAAGGGCGAAGCTGTCATGGCTTCGCCCTTTTTTGTGGGCGCGCCGCTGACTCAATGTGGCAAGCCAGCTCCCACATTTGATCCTCATCTGTCAGCGGCATTGGCGAGAAGTCCGCATCCGGTCTAGCGTTTCAAATAATTCACCCAATCAGCGACGGATCAGGAGGCGACCTTGCGTATAACTCAACGCGCCATTCATGTGGTGCTGCTGGGCGCCTTGGGGCTGTCCACTGCTTTGGCTCACACCGCGGCGCTGGCGGATGCCGGAACCCCCCAGTGGAAGGACACCGGCCCCGTCAGCAAAAAAAAGCAAAAGGAGGTCAACTCCGGCAGTTGGCAACCCCAAGCCCAACCCGCGCCAAAGGAAGACGCAGAAAACCCTTATAACGAAGGCGAGGACAGCGACACCTACGACGATGGCGACACCTGAAGCCTGGCGCAAACCCGGCATTGGGACTAGCTTCTAACCTGGCGACGGTAAAACGCTGTCGTGCAGGATTCATCTACTGACTGGACGGAAATCGACCATGAGTATTTTTCAACGTGTAGTGCTGTTGATAAAAGTGCTGGTGCTGTTGTCGTTGGGGATGTCGACGGCCTGGGCGCATAACCCGGTGCAAGGCAGTCAGACGGGCTTTTCGGCGGTGCAGACAGCGCAGGGCAAGGGACTGCAGCTGGCCAAGTCGGAAGCCGAACCAGGCGATGAGGACCAAGGCGGTTCCAAGGATGATGACGACCAGCAAGCCCCGGATGACGATGATAGCGATCAAGGTGACAGCGATACCTGATTCGGCCTGAAGCACGGCCCCTCCCGTCAGGTATGCACCGCCTGACGGGAGGGCTGTAAACGCTTAACCTGTTCCCTTATAAGAATCACGCGATGTCTTTGAAATAGTCGCTTTCCACTATCTTGTCTATTGAAAGTCCCTGTCCTGGCAGGTAATCGGTGCCGCTCGCGGCGGTGAATTTAATATCGCTGCTGCCCTTGGTAATGCTGCGCTCACCTGCAGTCGACGTGCGGGTGGTGTAAACCGTATTACGCATCGCCACGTACCCGCTCAAATCATTATTCATCTTTGTAAGACGGTCATTTATCTGGCCGGGCGTGAGGTCGAGTTTCTTTTCCAGGCGCACACCCCATCGCGTCAGGCAAGTTTCTGCAAAGTGACGAACAATCTCGCCGGGTTCGGCATACACCTTGGCACCCTGGTTTCCATCGGGGGCAGCATTACCCACCAAGGTCGCGTGGCGCCCGGGCATTGGATAGATATGAATATGGGTACTTTTATCAAAGGTGGGCACGACACATGCGAAGCCGGAAGATCGCTCGTCCCTGGCGTAAAAACCGACGTACTCTTTAACGTTGCTGCCGAGCGTTACTCGACTGCTCTGGAAGTTCAAGAGTCCCGGAACGGGGTCGACAGCGAAGATATTGACCGGCACATTCTTCAAGACGCTGTCGTTGAGCATGGCGTTGGCCAGCATGTGGCAGCTGATCCCGCCGCGGCTCCAGCCGACCAGGTTGACGCGCGTGGGAATGATGCCGTCTTTTCGGAAGGTCTTGATGATCTGCTCTTGCAACTGCTGCTGCGTTACTTTGCGCGTACCGTAATCGTAAGTGCGCCAATACCAACTGCCGGTCACTTTGACGTCTTCAATCGGAATGCCGGCTTTCTGCAGTTGGGTGTAGTTTTCCTCCGTCAGTTTTTCGCGCTGCCAGCTAAACGTGCCCTTCATGATGTTAACCGCGTGAGCCACATTTTCTTCCCAGCCGGAGCCCAGGGCGGTGCCCTTTAACTGAAGATAATTGCCAGACTCGGAGAACATCTCATCGGCCTGCAAGTTGCCGCTGCCGGGGCCGTCGATAACAATCCATTCGGCAAACTCCTTACTGACGCTTTGAGTGTTTTGCGCCAGCGTGGAAATCAACTCGCCGTTCCAATAACTTGCGTGAGTATCGTCAAACTTGGTTGAGCCAGTGCCGCAGAAAAAAACAGTGAAGGTTGTCATGAGCGATTACCCGTCCATTGGATAAAGGGGGTGAACTCATAACAATGCAAAAGGCCGTGGCTGGCTACTGTGAGAACTGACAGGCAGTTAGATTGGTTTCGAATACTGAACGGGATTTGGTCATCAAAAGCGGGTGGTGACGAGCCAAAAAAAAGCCCCTCCCAACAGGCTGATGCGCAACCTGATGGGAAGGGCTTGTAGAACACCTGTCATGCCCTGGCGCTATCGCCAGGGCATTTTTGTTGCCAGCAGGCTCAGGCCACGAACTGCTCCGCGTAGTGGCAAGCCACCTGGCGGTTGTCCAGCGGCCGCAACAACGGCTCCTCGCTGCTGCAACGCGCTGTCGCATACGGGCAACGCTTGTGGAACGCGCAGCCAGATGGCGGGTTCAGCGGGTTGGGCAGTTCGCCGACGATCTTGATCTTCGGCTTGTTCGGGTCTGGGTGGATGGTCGGGGTGGCCGACAGCAGCGCCTGGGTGTACGGGTGCAGCGGGCGGGCGTAGATGTCTTCCTTGGGGCCCACTTCCACCGGGCGGCCGAGGTACATCACCATCACGTCGTCGGCAACGTGTTGCACCACTGCCAAGTTGTGGGAAATGAACACGTAGGCGGTGTTGAATTCCTGCTGCAGGTCCATGAACAGGTTGAGCACCTGGGCCTGGATCGACACGTCGAGTGCCGAGGTCGGTTCATCGGCCACCAGCACTTTGGGTTGCAGCATCATCGCGCGGGCCAGGGCAATACGCTGGCGCTGACCACCGGAAAACATGTGTGGGTAGCGCTGATAATGCTCAGGGCGCAGGCCCACTTGCTTCATCATCGCCTGCACTTTCTCGCGGCGCTCGGCGGCGGACAGGTTGGTGTTGATCAACAGCGGCTCGCCGAGTTGATCACCGACCTTCTGGCGTGGGTTCAGCGAGGCGTACGGGCTCTGGAACACCATCTGCACGTCTTTGCGCAGTTGCTTGCGCTGGGCCTTGTCGGCGCCGGCGACTTCCTGGCCGGCGATTTTCAAGGAGCCCGACGACGGCTCTTCAATCAGCGTCAGCGCGCGGGCCAGGGTGGATTTGCCGCAACCCGACTCACCCACTACGGCGAGGGTCTTGCCGGCTTCCAGTTCAAACGACACACCATTAAGCGCGCGTACCAGCGCGTGGCCCTTGAACAGGCCACGGGAGACTTCGTAGTGACGGGTCAGGTCGCGGGCGGTAAGAACGACGGCCATTACGCCACCTCCTGGTTCAAGGGGTAGAAGCAACGCGCGAGGCTGTTGGTTTTCGGGTCAAGGCCAGGCCGCTGGGCACGGCAGGATTCCTGCACATACGGGCAGCGTGGCGACAGCAGGCAACCCTGCGGGCGGTCATAACGACCGGGAACAATACCCGGCAGCGTGGCCAGGCGCGTGGCGCCCAGGCTGTGCTCGGGGATCGCCTTGAGCAGCGCTTCGCTGTACGGGTGCGCCGGGATGTCGAACAGTTGCGGCACCTGGCCGACTTCCACGGCTTGGCCGGCGTACATCACGCACACGCGCTGGGCGGTTTCGGCCACCACGGCCAGGTCGTGGGTGATCAGCACCAGGCCCATGTTCTGCTCTTTCTGCAGGGCCAGCAGCAGCTCCATGATCTGCGCCTGAATGGTTACGTCCAAGGCCGTGGTCGGTTCGTCAGCGATCAGCAGTTTCGGCTCGCCGGCAATCGCCATGGCGATTGCGACACGCTGGCTCATACCGCCGGACAGTTGGTGCGGGTAGGCATCCATACGGCTGGCGGCGCCCGGGATTTCCACTTTTTCGAGCAGTTCGATCGCACGTTTGCGCGCTTGCTTGCCGGACATTTTCAGGTGCAGGCGCAGCACTTCTTCGATCTGGAAACCCACGGTGTAGCTGGGGTTCAGCGCGGTCATCGGGTCCTGGAACACCATCGCCAGGTCTTTGCCGACGATTTGGCGGCGCTGACGGTTGCTCAGCTTGAGCATGTCCTTGCCATCGAAGTTCAGGGCGTCGGCGGTGACGATGCCGGGGTGCTCGATCAGGCCCATCAGCGCCATCATGGTCACGGATTTACCCGAGCCCGACTCGCCAACGATCGCCAGTACTTCGCCTTTGTCGACGGAAATGTCGAGGCCATCGACCACCGGCACGGCGGTCGTGTCGCCGAAGCGTACGTTGAGATTCTTGATTTCTAACAGTGACATGGGAATCTCCTCAGGCGGCGTTCTTGAGTTTCGGGTCCAGCGCATCGCGCAGGCCGTCACCCATCAAGTTGATTGCCAGCACGCTGAGCAAAATGGTCAAACCCGGCAAGCTCACGACCCACCAGGCGCGTTCGATGTAGTCACGGGCCGAAGCCAGCATGGTGCCCCACTCTGGGGTTGGCGGTTGTACGCCAAGGCCAAGGAAGCCCAGGGCCGCGGCATCGAGAATCGCCGAAGAGAAGCTCAAGGTGGCCTGTACGATCAGCGGCGCCATGCAGTTGGGCAGCACGGTGATGAACATCAGGCGTGGCAGGCCGGCGCCGGCGAGGCGGGCGGCCGTCACGTAGTCGCGGTTCAGTTCGCCCATCACCGCAGCACGGGTCAGACGCACATAAGAGGGCAGCGACACGATCGCAATGGCGATCACGGTGTTGATCAGGCCAGGGCCGAGGATCGCGACAATGGCAACGGCCAGCAGCAGTGACGGCAGGGCCAGCATGATGTCCATCAACCGCATGATGGTTGGGCCAAGCAGGCGCGGGAAGAACCCGGCGAACAGACCCAGCAGGATGCCCGGGATCAGCGACATCACGACCGACGACAAGCCGATCAGCAAGGACAGGCGCGAACCCTGGATCAGGCGCGAGAGCAGGTCACGGCCCAGTTCGTCGGTGCCGAGCAGGAACTGCATCTGCCCGCCTTCCAGCCAGGCTGGGGGGGTGAGCAGGAAGTCACGGTATTGCTCGCTCGGGTTATGCGGCGCAACCCAAGGGGCGAAGATCGCGCAAAACACCACCAGCAACATGAACAGCAGGCCGGCGACGGCGCCTTTGTTCTTGGAAAAGGCTTGCCAGAATTCTTTGTACGGGGACGGGTACAGCAGGCTTTGATCGACTGCTACCGCGGAAGTAGGTGTGGTCATGGTCATGATCTCAGCGCTGGTGACGGATGCGTGGGTTGGCGAAGCCGTAGAGGATATCCACCACGAAGTTCACCAGAATCACCAGGCAGGCGATTAACAGGATGCCGTTTTGCACCACGGGATAGTCCCGTGCGCCAATGGCTTCGATCAGCCATTTGCCGATGCCGGGCCACGAGAAGATGGTTTCGGTCAGAACCGCACCGGCCAGTAGAGTGCCCACTTGCAGGCCGACCACGGTGAGTACCGGGATCAGCGCGTTACGCAGGCCGTGTACGAAGACCACGCGCGCCGGCGACAGGCCTTTGGCCTTGGCGGTACGGATGTAGTCTTCACGCAGGACTTCGAGCATCGACGAACGGGTCATCCGCGCGATAACCGCCAGCGGGATGGTGCCGAGCACGATGGCCGGCAGGATCAAGTGGTGCAGGGCGTCGAAGAACGCGTCCGGCTCGTCAGCCAGCAGCGTGTCGATCAGCATGAAGCCGGTGCGCGGCTCGATGTCGTAGAGCAGGTCGATACGCCCGGAAACCGGGGTCCAGCCCAAGCTTACCGAGAAGAACATGATCAGGATCAGGCCCCACCAGAAGATCGGCATCGAATATCCCGCCAGGGAGATGCCCATCACCCCATGGTCGAACAGGGATCCTCGTTTCAAGGCCGCGATCACCCCGGCCAACAGGCCCAGGATACCGGCGAACAACAGGGCGGCCATGGACAGTTCCAGGGTCGCCGGGAAGAGGGCGGTGAATTCGGTCCACACGCTGGTGCGCGTGCGCAGGGACTCACCGAGGTCGCCGTGGGCGAGTTTGCCTACGTAGTCCAGGTATTGCGCGTACAGCGGCTTGTTAAGGCCGAGGCGTTCCATTGCCTGTGCGTGCATCTCGGGGTCGACTCGTCGTTCGCCCATCATGACTTCGACAGGGTCGCCGGGGATCATGCGAATCAACGCAAACGTCAGCAACGTGATGCCGAAAAACGTGGGGATCAATAACCCCAATCGGCGGGCAATAAAACTAAACATCTTGTTGTGTACCTCAATCAGCCGGTTAGGCAGGTTCGGCACCGTCAATGGCGACGGTGCCGAGCGTCTTCTCTTATTACTTCACCTGGGTGGTGGCGAAGTTATTGGTCGTCAGAGGGCTTTGGGTATAACCCTCGACGTTTTTGCGCATGGCGGTGAACATTTTCGGGTAAGCCATGGGAATCCACGGTTGGTCCTTCTCGAAAACGTCCAGTGCTTGTTCATAGAGTGCAGCGCGCTGGGCCGGTTCAGCGATAGCGCGTGCCTTGTCGATCAAGTCTTGAAACTCTTTGTTACACCAGCGGGCGTAGTTTTCGCCGTTTTTGGCTGCATCGCAACTCAGGTTTGGTGTGAGGAAGTTATCCGGGTCCCCGTTATCCCCCGCCCAACCTGCGGACACCATGTCGTGCTCACCGTTTTTGGCACGCTTGAGCATTTCGCCCCATTCCATGACCTTGATGTTCACTTTCAGGCCGATCTGCGCCAGATCCGCCTGCATGCGCTGGGCGCCGAGCATCGGGTTGGGGTTGGTCGGGCCGCCGCCGTTACGGGTGAACAGGGTGAACTCGGTGCCTTCCGGTACGCCGGCTTCCTTGAGCAGGGCGCGGGCCTTGTCCAGGTCACGCGGTGGGTTTTTCAGCTTGTCGCTAAAGCCCAGCAGGGTTGGCGGGTACGGGCCGGTGGCGTCGATTGCGTTGCCTTTGCCGTACAGGGACTCGTTGTAGCCTTTTTTGTCGAACGCGATGTTGATCGCGTGGCGCACGCGCGCGTCGCTCATGTACTTGTGGGTGGTGTTCAAGGCGGTGTAGCTGGTGGTCATCGCCGCCAGTTCCGCGACTTTCAGGTTGGGATCAGCCTTGGCGCTCGGCACATCATCGGGCTTGGGATACAGCGCGATCTGGCATTCGTTGGCCTTGAGCTTTTGCAGGCGCACGTTGCTGTCGGTAGTGATGGCCAGGATCAACGGGTCAGCCGGCGGCTTGCCACGGAAGTAGTCCGGGTTGGCCTTGAAGCGCACTTGGGCGTCTTTGGCGTAACGGTTGAAGATGAACGGGCCGGTGCCGATGGGCTTGGCGTTCAGGTCATCGGTCTTGCCGGACTTGAGCAACTGGTCGGCGTATTCGGCGGAGTGAATCGAGGAAAACGCCATGGCCAGATCGGACAGGAACGGTGCTTCAGGACGGGTCAGGGTGAAGACCACGGTGTGGTCGTCGGTCTTCTCTACGCTCTTGAGCAGTTCCTTGAAACCCATGCTTTCAAAGTACGGGTAGCCCACGTTGGACTTGTTGTGCCACGGGTGATTCGGGTCCAGCTGGCGCTGGAAGCTCCAAAGCACGTCGTCGGCATTCATGTTGCGCGTGGGTTTGAAGTAATCGGTGGTGTGGAACTTGATGTCGTCACGCAGGTGGAACGTGTAGGTCAGGCCATCGGCGCTGATTTCCGGCAAGTCTTTGGCCAGGGCAGGCACGACTTCGGTGGTGCCGGGCTTGAAGTCCACCAGGCGGTTGAACATGGTTTCTGCCGCGGCGTCAGCGGTGACGGCGGTGGTGTACAGGACCGGGTCAAAACCTTCCGGGCTGGCTTCGGTGCAGACCACCAACGGTTTGGCCGAAACGCCGATCGCAACGCTCAATAGCGCAGCGGCAATGGCAGCTTGTAACGGGAGCATTTTCATTCAGAGCCCTCTGCAATCGAGTGAACCAGACAAGCGTAGACGGCGGGCTCCTCCTGAGCCCGCCGTCTACCTGGCGCTAATTAAAGAATGTTGAACGGGATGGTGGTGACCAGGCGGAACTCACGCAGGTTGCCGTCAGCCTGGTTGGCGCTGGCACGGTGAGTCACGTAGGTACCACGAATGGTGGTGGCCTTGAGTGCGCCGCTTTGAATCGCGTAGGAAGTACCCACGCCGTATTCCTGGTGTTTCTCGCCGTCCTGGGTCTGGATACCGTTGTAAGCAAAGCCGGCACGGCCGCCGTCGCCGGTGTAGTGAGTGCCGTCGATGCCCCAGCCGCGAGCCGAGTAGATGTTGAACTTCAGGCCTGGCACGCCGTATTCGGCCATGTTGATGCCGTAAGCGATCTGGAACGATTTCTCGTTCGGACCGTTGAAGTCGGACGTCAGGGAGTTGGCCAGGTAGATACCGTTGGTTTCGTGCAGGTAGTCGAAGTACTCGTTACCGTTCACTTCCTGGTACGAGAAGGTCAGGCTGTGAGCCTGGTGAGTCAGGCCGAGCGACAGCGAGTAAGTGTCGTTGTCGATCTTGCCCATCAACTTTTTGCCTTCGTCGACGGTTTTGTAGTAGTTCAGGCCGGTGGTCAGGCTCAGTTGCTGGCTGTCACCCAGTTCATGGGTAGCGCCGAAGTAGTACTGGTTCCAGAAGTCTTTGACTTGAGCGCCGAAGAAGCTGGTTTTCAGGCTCTTGAACGGCTGGTAGTTCACACCCGCGGTGTAGACGTGATCCGCTTCCTGGCCATTGCCGTATTCGCTGCGGAATTTCGACAGGCTCTGTTCGGTACGTGGCGACACGCGGTCGAAGTAAGCGCCCTGGAACGACAGGTTGCTGAACTCTTCGCTGTTGAGGGCAAAACCTTCAAAGCTCGACGGCAGTGCACGGTTGCCGATGGTGTCGACGATGCCGCTGCTGAAGTTCTGGCGACCGGCGGTCAAGGTGGTGTTGGACACACGGAACTTGACGTTGGCCAGGCCCAGTTTGCTCCACTGGCCTACTGCATCGCCGTCGGAGTCGGCCAGGGTACGGTTGGAACCGCCCTTGATGTCACGCTTGCTCTGGTCGAGCGCGATGACGTTGTAACCCGCTACTTCGGTTGCTACCCCAACAGTGCCTTGGGTGAAGCCCGAGGAGTAGTTAAGGATGGTGCCTTGCAGCCAGTTGGTACGGTAGGCGTCGGTGCGAGCCTCGCCGTGCTTCTGGTAAGTGAACTTGCTACCACGGAAACGCTGCTCGTTGGAAAACCAGTTACGGGTGGTACCGCCCAGGCTTTGACCGTCGATAAAGCCTTTGGCCTCGCTTTGGGCGCTGGTGCCGGCCAATGTGGTAGGGACGAAGTCCTGGCTTTGGGTTTCAGCGAAGGCGGTTGCCGTGATGCTGCTGATGGCCAGGGCCAGAAGCGCTTTGCTGCTCAGTTTCATGGGTGAAGCTCCTTTGGTTCTCTTTTTAATGCCGGTCTTTTTAGGTGAACCGGCTATTGGGTGTGTAACTCGTTCAAGCCTTTGCAAACGTTTGCTGTAGGAAATTTCGCAACAAAAGGCTGCACGTTTGCCAGGGAGCCAACGTCGCTCCCTGCAATCCGGTTATTTTTTTATGGGTTGATACTGACGCCCGAGAACACGTTGCGGCCGAAGGGGCTGACTTTGAAACCTTCGACTTTGGCGCTTAACGGCTGGTTGACCGTGGAGTGGGCGACGGGCGTGATCGGCACCTGTGCTTTAAGCAGTTGCTGCGCCTGTTTGTACAGAACAGTCCTTTGTTCGCGGTCGGTGACGACCTTGGCTTGCTTGATCAGCTTGTCGTACGCCGGGTCACACCACATGGAGTAGTTGTTCCCGCCGATGGCGTCGCAGCTGTAAAGAGTGCCCAGCCAGTTGTCCGGGTCACCGTTGTCGCCGGTCCAGCCGATCAGGCTGACGTCGTGCTCACCGTTCTTGGTGCGCTTGATGTACTCGCCCCATTCGTAGCTGACGATCTTGACCTTGAGGCCGATCTTGGCCCAATCGCTTTGCAGCATCTCGGCCATCAGCTTGGCATTGGGGTTGTACGGACGTTGCACCGGCATCGCCCACAGGGTGATCTCGGTGCCTTCCTTGACGCCGGCGGCCTTGAGCAATTCCTTGGCTTTTTCCGGGTTGTAGGCAGCGTCCTTGATGGTGTCGTCGTAGGACCACTGGGTCGGCGGCATGGCGTTGACCGCCAGTTGGCCGGCGCCCTGGTACACGGCGTTGAGGATGCTTTGCTTGTTCACCGCCATGTCCAGCGCCTGACGCACTTCGAGCTGGTCGAAGGGTTTGTGGCGCACGTTGTAGGCGATGTAACCCAGGTTGAAGCCGGGTTTGGTCAGCAGTTGCAGGTTCGGGTCGGCCTTGAGGGCGTCGACGTCGGCCGGGCGCGGGTGCAGCGTGATCTGGCATTCGCCGGCCTTGAGCTTCTGTACCCGCACCGACGCATCGGTGTTGATGGCGAAGATCAACTGGTCCAGCTTGACCCGGCTTGGGTCCCAGTACTGTTTGTTAGCCACGTAACGGATCTGCGAGTCTTTCTGATAACGCTGGAACACAAACGGGCCAGTGCCGATCGGCTTCTGGTTGATGTCGCTGGGCTTGCCTTCCTTGAGCAACTGCTCGGCGTACTCGGCCGACAGAATCGAGGCAAAGCTCATGGCGATGTTTTGAACGAACGCGGCGTCAACCGTATTCAAGGTCATCACCACGGTGTGCGGGTCGGTTTTCTCGACCTTGGCAATGTTCTTGTTCAGGCTCATCCCGTTGAAGTATGGAAACTCGGTGGGGTAGGCCTTGCGAAACGGGTGGTCGGGGTCAAGCATGCGGTTGAAGGTGAACAGCACGTCGTCGGCGTTGAAGTCGCGCGTCGGCTTGAATTCCTTGTTGCTGTGGAATTTCACCCCTTCACGCAAATGAAAGGTGTAGGTCAGGCCGTCTTCGGAAATATCCCACTTGGTTGCCAACCCAGGTACCACATTGGTCGCGCCTTTTTCGAACTCAACCAAGCGGTTGTACAGCGGCTCGGCCGCATCGTTGTCGGTGGCGGTGGTGTACTGCGCGGTGTCAAACCCGGCCGGGCTGCCTTCAGAGCAGAACACCAGGCTCTTCTTGTCGGCGGCTTGGCCCATCGTGGCCACAGCCAGCAGGCTGGTGCCAAAAATTGCGGATAGAACAGTGGTATGGCGCATGACGATCCCGATCCTTGTTTGTAGTTGTCATCAGCGAGCAATCACCCAGGCTCGAAGCCTGGGAGACATCACTGATCCCACACACGGCAGGTGCCTTTCCGATATTGGTGCCTCTGCTGTCGTACGACGGTATGGGCCGTGGACTTCGCAGTAAATGCGCCAAAACGGATTGACCTTGTAGGCAACAGACGCACCTATCGCAGTTCGTTGCCGTAGGACGGTAACGGTTGCAAAGGTGGTCTGATTCCTACGGTCCAGGCGGATGCAATAACGGCGACGTTATGAAACGTCGCCGTTATTAATCCTTACTTGCCGCTTACGCTTACGCCATAGAAGGAGTTCAAGCCAAACGGGCTGATCTTGAAGTCCTGCACGGTGTTGCGCATGGGTTGATACACCGTCGAGTGCGCGATAGGTGTGTAAGGCAATTCATGTTTCAGGAGTTGTTGCGCCTGCTTGTACAGTTCGGTGCGCTTGGCCACATCAGTGGTCGACTTGGCCTGACTGATCAGGTCGTCGTACTGCTTGTTGGTGAACTTGGAGAAGTTGTTACCGTTCAAGGCCGAGGAGGCAAAGAGGGTACCCAACCAGTTGTCCGGGTCACCATTGTCACCGCTCCAGCCGATGATCATCGCCTGGTTCTCGCCGCCTTTGGAGCGCTTGATGTACTCGCCCCATTCGTAGCTGACGATGTTGACCTTCAGGCCGATCTGTTTCCAGTCGCTCTGCAGCATCTCAGCCATCAGCTTGGCGTTCGGGTTGTACGGACGCTGAACCGGCATGGCCCACAAGGTGATCTCGGTGCCTTCCTTGATACCGGCTTCCTTGAGCAGTTCCCTGGCTTTGGCCGGGTCGTACTTGGCGTCTTTGATGGTGGTGTCATACGACCATTGGGTCGGCGGCATGGCGTTGACGGCCAGTTGGCCTGCGCCCTGATACACGGAGTCGATGATCTGCTGCTTGTTGACCGACATGTCCAGCGCCTGGCGAACCCGCAGGTCTGCCAATGGGTTCGGCGTGGTCTGGCCCTTAAGCACAGGCATGACGTTGTAAGCGATATAACCCAGGTTGAAGCCCGCCTGGTGCGGCATCTTCATGTCCTTGTCCGCTTCCAGTGGCTTGATGTCCGCTGGGCGAGGATAGGCCGTGATCTGGCACTCGTTCTTCTTGAGTTTTTGAATGCGTACCGAGGCGTCAGTGGAGATCGAGAAGATCAGGTTATCAACCTTGACGTCTTCAGGCTTCCAGTAGTCCTTGTTGCCGGTAAAGCGGATGTTGGAGTCTTTCTGGTAGCTCTTGAAGACGAACGGCCCGGTGCCGATTGGCTTCTGGTTGATGTCGCTGGCTTTGCCTTCCTTCAACAGCTGGGCAGCGTATTCGGCCGACTGGATCGACGCGAAACTCATTGCCAGGTTCTGGATGAACGCTGCGTCCACGGTGCCAAGGGTGAACTTGACGGTATGGTCATCAACTTTTTCGATGTTCTTGATGTTCTTGTCCATCTCCATGTCCGAGAAGTACGGGAACTCGGTTGGATAGGCTTTGCGGAACGGATCGTCCTTGTTGATCATGCGATTGAACGTGAACAGCACGTCATCGGCATTGAATTCACGAGTCGGCTTGAAATACGGGGTGGTGTGGAACTTGACGCCTTCGCGAAGGTGGAAGGTATACGTCAGGCCATCCGGGGAAACGTCCCAACTGGTGGCCAGGCCTGGAACAACGGCGGTGCCGCCACGTTCAAATTGGCTCAGGCGGTTGAACACGGTTTCGGCCGAGGCATCGAAGTCTGTTCCGGTGGTGTACTGGCCTGGGTCAAAACCGGCCGGGCTCCCTTCGGAGCAGAACACCAGGTTAGTCGCCGCTTGGGCGAAAGGGGCTGCGGCCATAAGGCCAGCGCTAACTAAAAGCGGAAGGACTGCGTGTTTAAGCATGTTGGCCTCATGATTTGTTGTCATTTTTGGTGTTGAGGGCGACCTCGTGAGTCGGCCTGCGGATACTTATGCAGGGGCCATACCCATTGCAAGATGCTGAACCGTCGTGAAGGCCAAACAGTGGTACGAACGTACAGGAATGTCGCATTTATGAAAGTTTGTACATAAATGCATATATATAGAGGGTTTTTTCGGTGCATTTGACGCACCAAAAAAGCCCAACCGAGGCGTCTGGCGCACTCGGTTGGGGCGCAGCTGTTACTTATCTAGACTGACACCATAAAACGGCGTCAGACCAAAAGGACTGATCTTGAAGTCCTGCACTTCTTTTCGAATAGGCTGGAAAACCGTCGAGTTTGCGATAGGCGTTATAGGTACTTGTTCCTTAAGGATTTTTTGTGCCTGTTGATACCACTTGATGCGCTGGTCGCGGTCATTGCTGACTTTGGCTTGCTGCACCAGCTTGTCGTAGGCCGGGTTACACCATTTGGCGTAGTTGCTGCCTTTGACCGCGGCACAACTGTAGAGCACGCCGAGCCAGTTATCCGGGTCGCCGTTGTCGCCGGTCCAGCCGTAAATCATCGCGTCATGTTCGCCATTTTTGGCGCGTTTGATGTATTCGCCCCATTCGTAGCTGACTATGTTGGCTTTGATACCCACCTTGTCCCAATCCTGCTGAATCATCTGCGCCGACATTCGCGCGTTGGGATTGGAGGCGCGCTGCACGGTCATCGCCCAAAGATTGATGGTGGTACCTGGTGCAACCCCTGCTTCTTTTAGTAGCGCCCGCGCCTTGGTCGGGTCGTAGGGCGCGTCCTTGATGGTGGGGTCATAAGACCACTGGGCAGGTGGCAATGCGTTCTGCGCCAATTGACCGGCGCTCTGGTACACGGCCTTGATGATTGCCGGCTTGTCGATGGCCATATCCAGGGCCTGACGCACTTTGAGTTGGTCGAGCGGCGGGTGAGTCACGTTGTAAGCAAGAAAGCCCAGGTTGAAGCCGGCTTGTTGCAGCACGCGCAGGTTTGGGTCCTGTTTCATCACCTCGATATCGGCCGGGCGTGGGTACCCGCTGACCTGGCATTCGCCGGCCTTGAGCTTCTGCAAGCGCGAAGCGGCGTCCGGAGTGATGGCAAACACCAGGTTGTCGAGCTTCACATCCTCGGGTTTCCAATACTGTTTATTGGCGACGTAACGGATCTGCGAGTCTTTCTGGTAGCGCTTGAACACAAACGGCCCGGTGCCGACGGGTTTCTGGTTGATGTCTTCAGCCTTGCCCTCTTTCAACAGCTGGGCGGCGTATTCGGCCGATTGCACCGAGGCAAAACTCATGGCCAGGTTTTGCACGAACGAGGCATCGACATTATTCAGGTTGAAACGCACGGTGTGCTCGTCGAGTTTTTCGACGTTTTTGATCGTGGTGTTCAACCCCATGTCGGTGAAGTATGGCGACTCGGACGGGTAAGCCTTGCGAAATGGGCTGTCGGCATCCAGCAGACGGTTAAAGGTAAACAGCACGTCATCCGCGTTGAAGTCGCGGGTAGGGGTGAAGTAGTCGGTGGTGTGGAACTTGACGCCATCGCGCAGATGGAAGGTGTAGCTCAGGCCGTCATTGGATACCTCCCAGCTCGTTGCCAGGCCGGGTTCGACTTCGGTGCCGCCACGCTTGAACTGGGTCAAGCGGTTGAACACGGTTTCGGCGGAGGCATCAAAATCGGTGCCGCTGGTGTACTGACTGGGGTCGAAGCCGGCAGGGCTGGCTTCGGAGCAGTAGACCAGGGTGCTGGCCGCCTGGGCCATCGGCATGAACGCCAGCAGGCTTGCAGCCAGGAGTAGCGGTTTGAAAGCGGTTCTTTCCATGGAAACTCCTGAAGTGGCAGGCCTATACAGCCGCCCAAACGAAAACGGCGGCAACCGAGGTTACCGCCGTTCAGGTTTGTCAGGTAGAGGTCACTGCATCTGTACTTCGATCACGCCGTCGGCGCTCATGTTGACCTGGCTGGTACCCGCTTCTACTTCGGGCGTCGGTGCCGAATCCGCCATCGCCGCTTTCATCATCATGCCGGCGCCGCGCGCGTAAGGCATCGGGTAGCCATTGGTGTTGAAGTTCAGGTTGACGATCTTGTAGCCCTTGCCGCCCAGCGCATCGGTGGCCAGCTGCGCGCGCGCCTTGAAGGCGGCGACCGCGTCTTTGAGCAGTGCGTCTTCGCTGGACTTGCGCGTGGCGTCGGCGATGGCGAAGTCCATGTTTTCCATTTTCAGGGTGTTCAGCAGATCGCCGGTGAGCTTGGACAGCGCCGGGAAATCCGCGCTTTCCAGGCGCAGTTCGGCACGCTCGCGCCAGCCGGTGATCTTCTGGTTCTTGTTGTCGTAAATCGGGTAGCTGTTGCGGCTGCCCTGGCGCAGGGTCACACCTTTGACTTCGCGCGCTTCGCCCAGGGCCTTGTTCAGGGTGGTGGTAATTTCGGCGGCGAGCTTGGCCGGGTCGGTGTTTTGTGACTCGGTATAAAGGGTGACGATCATCTTGTCGCGAGCCACTTCCTGGCTGACTTCGGCACGCAGAGAGATCTGGTTGTAATGCAGTTCATCGGCGGCCATGGCCGGCAGGCTGGCCAGGGCGCTGGCGCTGAGAGTGAGGACAGCTGCACTGCGAGTGAAACGAGACATGGAAGCTCCTTGGGATGGTCGTGTTGGTATAACCGTGTTCGGTAAGACTGTAGACGGTGCTATCGGGTTCTTCGGGTTTACACATTCGCTACAAGTGGCCCGGTGCCGACGAACGGTCATCTGCCCGGCCTGCGTCAAAGAGCCACACGCGCCGTGCCAGCGGGTCTGCTTCGTTTATACTCCTGCCGATCCGCCTGCAGCGCTCACCGGGAGAGCTCATGCTCGCCGCCGTAAAACTGACTTCCGCCACCCGCCAGAACCTCTGGCGCCTGACGTTCATTCGTACCTTGGTACTGGCCGCACAGGCCGGCTCCGTCGGGCTCGCGTATTGGTTCGACCTGCTGCCGCTGCCGTGGCTGCAGCTGGCCGTGACCCTGGGCTTTTCCATCGTGCTGTGTGTGTTCACCGCCATTCGGCTGCGCACCACGTGGCCGGTGACCGAGCTGGAATACGCGCTGCAATTGGCCTGCGACCTGTTTATCCACAGTGTGTTGCTTTATTTCTCCGGTGGTTCCACCAACCCGTTCGTGTCTTATTACCTGGTGCCGCTGACCATTGCCGCCGTGACGCTGCCATGGCGCTATTCGGTGGTGCTGTCGGGCATCGCGCTGACGCTTTACACCTTGCTGCTGGCGCAGTTTTACCCCCTGAAGACCTTCCCTATCGCCCGGGAAAACCTGCAGATCTACGGGATGTGGCTGAGCTTTGCGCTGTCCGCTGCGGTTATCACGTTTTTTGCCGCGCGCATGGCCGAAGAGCTGCGCCGCCAGGAAGAATTGCGCGCCATTCGCCGTGAAGAAGGCCTGCGTGACCAGCAGTTGCTGGCCGTCGCCACCCAGGCCGCCGGCGCCGCCCATGAACTGGGCACACCGCTGGCGACCATGAGCGTACTGCTCAAGGAAATGACCCAGGATCATCACGACCCGGCGCTGCAAGATGACCTGAGCGTGTTGCAGGAACAGGTCAAGCAGTGCAAGCAGACCTTGCAGCAACTGGTACGCGCCGCCGAGGCCAATCGCCGCCTGGCGGTGGAGATGCAAGACGTGACCCAGTGGCTCGACGAAGCCCTGAACCGCTGGCACCTGATGCGCCCCGAAGCCAGTTACCGTTTCAACCTGCTGGGCCAGGGCAGCGTGCCGCGCATGGCGCCGCCGCCAGACCTGACGCAGGCGTTGCTCAACCTGCTGAACAACGCCGCCGATGCCTGCCCTGAAGGGTTGGGCGTGCAGCTGGACTGGGACGCGGAAAACGTGACCATCAGCATTCGTGACCACGGCGCGGGCGTGCCGCTGGCCATTGCCGAGCAGATCGGCAAACCCTTCTTTACCACCAAGGGCAAAGGCTTCGGCCTCGGCCTGTTTTTGAGCAAGGCCAGCGTGACCCGCGCGGGCGGCTCAGTGAAGCTCTATAGTCATGAGGAAGGTGGCACGCTCACCGAGCTGCGCCTGCCCCGTGTCGCACGAGGAGATATCGATGAGTGACGAGATCCAAGTCGAAGGCGAAGAACTGCCGCACCTGCTGCTGGTAGATGACGACGCCACCTTTACCCGCGTGATGGCGCGCGCCATGAGCCGCCGTGGTTTTCGCGTGAGCACCGCAGGCTCGGCCGAAGAAGGCCTGACCATCGCCCAGGCCGATTTGCCGGACTACGCCGCGCTCGACCTGAAAATGGACGGCGACTCCGGCCTGGTGCTGCTGCCCAAGTTGCTGGAACTCGACCCTGAAATGCGCGTGGTGATCCTCACCGGTTACTCGAGCATCGCCACCGCCGTCGAGGCCATCAAGCGCGGCGCCTGCAATTATTTGTGCAAGCCGGCGGACGCCGACGACGTGTTGGCCGCGCTGCTCTCCGAGCATGCCGACCTCGACACTCTGGTGCCGGAAAACCCGATGTCGGTGGACCGTCTGCAGTGGGAGCATATTCAGCGCGTGTTGACTGAACACGAAGGCAATATCTCCGCGACCGCCCGCGCCCTGGGCATGCACCGGCGTACCCTGCAACGCAAGCTGCAGAAGCGTCCGGTACGGCGCTGAACAAAGTCTGAACAATCTGCTTCAGGCTGCACGGAGCCCTGAACCGATCGTCTATGATCGGTTCAAACGCCTGTCACTTTTTCCTACCGAGCCTGAACGATGAATCAGAACGCTGAGTACTCCGCGGTCAACGATGCGGTGCGTGGGCACTTCTTTCGCCGAACCTGGGCGATGATCACGCCCTATTGGCGCAGTGAAGAGAAGGGCAAGGCCTGGTTGTTGCTGGCTGCAGTGATTGGCCTGTCGCTGTTCAGCGTGGCGATCTCCGTGTGGATCAACCACTGGTATAAAGACTTTTACAACGCGCTGGAGAAGAAGGACACCGCCGCCTTCTGGCAGCTGATCGGCTATTTCGGCGGGATCGCCGCCGTAGCGATTCTCGGCGCGGTCTACCGCCTCTACCTGACTCAGATGCTGACGATCCGCTGGCGTGCCTGGCTCACCGAAAAGCATTTTGCACGTTGGCTTGCCCACAAGAATTACTACCAGCTGGAGCAGGGCGGTTACACCGATAACCCGGACCAGCGGATTTCCGAAGATCTCAACAACTTCACCTCCAGCACCTTGAGCCTTGGCCTGGGCCTGCTGCGTAACGTGGTGAGCCTGGTGTCGTTTTCGATCATCCTGTGGGGCGTGTCGGGCAGTATCGAAGTGTTTGGTTTCACCATCCCCGGCTATATGTTCTGGTGCGCGTTGGTGTACGCGGGCGTCGGTAGCTGGCTGACCCACCTGATCGGCCGTCGTTTGATCGGCCTGAGCAACCAACAACAACGCTTTGAAGCAGACCTGCGTTTCTCCATGGTGCGTGTGCGTGAGAACGCCGAGAGCATCGCCTTGTACAACGGCGAGCCGAATGAGAACCAGCGCCTGAGCGCACGCTTTGGCAAGGTCTGGCACAACTTCTGGGACATCATGAAAGTGTCCAAGCGCCTGACCTTTTTCACCGCTGGCTACAGCCAGATTGCGATCATCTTCCCCTTCATTGTCGCCGCGCCACGCTACTTCACCGGCAAGATCGAGCTGGGCGAGCTGATGCAAATCAACTCGGCGTTCGGCAACGTGCAAGAGAACTTCAGCTGGTTTATCAACGCGTATTCGGAGCTGGCTTCATGGCGAGCGACCAGTGATCGTCTGCTCAGCTTCCATCAGGCCATGAGTGACAATGAACAGCGTGTGCCCGCCATCGATGTGCACCCCGAGGGCGAGCGCCTGGTGGTGAAAAACCTGGGCATGGATTTGGCTGACGGTCGTCACTTGCTGACCGACGCCGACATGACCGTAGAGCCGGGCCAGCGCGTGATGCTCAGTGGGCGCTCAGGCAGCGGCAAGAGTACGCTGCTGCGCGCAATGGGCCACCTCTGGCCAGCGGGCCACGGCAGCATTCGTCTGCCGGCTGCGCGTTACCTGTTTCTGCCGCAAAAGCCTTACTTGCCCATTGGCACGCTGAAGGCTGTGTTGAGTTATCCACAAGACGACAGCGCGTACTCGGCCGAACGTTATGCACAGGTCCTGGAAACGTGCCGCCTGCCGCATCTGGTTGCGCGCCTGGACGAAGCCAATCATTGGCAACGCCTGCTCTCGCCGGGTGAGCAGCAGCGCCTGGCTTTTGCTCGCGCGTTGTTGTTCGCGCCGCAATGGCTGTACATGGATGAAGCCACCTCGGCGATGGATGAGGAGGACGAGGCCACGTTGTACCAAGCATTGATTGACGAGCTGCCGGGACTGAGCATCGTCAGCGTCGGCCATCGCAGCAGCCTCAAGCGCTTCCATGGGCGGCATGTACGGATTGACGGTGGGTTGTTGCAGGAGCAGCAACCGGCTTAAGGTCGTACGCGGTCAATCTGGGAGCGGGCTTGTTCGCGAATACGGTCTGTCAGTTAGCGATGTGCTGATGACCCACCGCATTCGCGGGCAAGTCCGCTCCCACAGTGGATCTCCAGTGTTCTGGAGAGTGAAGCCCAATAAAAAGCCCGGCTGATCATCGATCAGCCGGGCTTTTTGTTGCTTGCAGAAGACTTACTTCTTCAAGCCGTAATGCTCATCCAGCATGCCTGGGGCGTCCGGCGTTTTTGGCGCGTAGTCCCGTGGTGGCTCCTGGTTTTCCCGCGGAGGCGTCAGGCGCTCCCGTGGCGTGTGCGGTGCATCGGAATGCAGCGCGGCCAGCAGACGCTGGCGGGTGATGTCGTCGAGGGCCAGGCGGTTAGCGCCATCGGCGAGGTGATCCTGTACATCCTGGTAGCTCTGGGTGAGCTTCTTGACCAGGGTCGCGGTGCTGTTGAAGTGGGTAACAACCTCGTTCTGATAACTGTCAAAACGTTCCTGAATGTCATCCAGCTGACGCTGCGTGCGGTTAGGCGCGGTATTTGGCAGCAGGCGGGCAACCAGAAATCCAATGGCGACACCGGCAACCAAGGCGAGAGTCGGCAACAACCAAACTAAGAGCGAGTGTTCCACGAGTCCTTCCTCTATAAACGGCTTTGCTTTACGTTAACGGCTCGGACCTGCGCTGTATACCGCGATTAAGCTCGCAATGATGCCATGCACAGACTTTTAGCTAGACGAGTCGACCCTTTGTGAGGTCACGGAGTTCATTCCTTGCTCATGCGTGAAACCCCCGTTTTGATCGATGGCCCGGTTGGCCAATTGGAAGCCCTGTACCTGGATCACCCCGAGCCACGTGGCCTGGCGCTGATCTGCCACCCTAACCCGGTGCAGGGCGGGACCATGCTCAATAAAGTTGTCTCGACCCTGCAACGCACCGCTCGCGATGCCGGTTTGATTACTTTGCGTTTCAATTACCGTGGCGTCGGTGCCAGCGCCGGTACCCACGACATGGCCACCGGTGAAGTGGATGATGCCGAAGCGGCCGCCACCTGGCTGCGGGAAAAACACCCCGACCTGCCGATCACCCTGCTCGGGTTTTCCTTCGGTGGCTACGTGGCCGCCAGCCTCGGCGGCCGTCTGGAAGCCAAGGGTGAAAAGCTCGCGCACCTGTTCATGGTGGCCGCCGCCGTGATGCGCCTGCGTGATACCGACGTGCTGCCCCAAGGCTGCCCATTGACTTTGATCCAGCCGGAAACCGACGAAGTGGTCGACCCGCAGGTCGTCTACGATTGGTCCGCTGCCTTGAAACGCCCCCATGAGCTGCTGAAAGTGGCAGAATGCGGGCACTTTTTTCATGGCAAGCTCACCGATCTCAAGGATCTGGTGCTGCCGCGCCTCTCGAATTGATAGCAGTCTGATAAGCGATTACCCATGACGACTCGTACCCGTATTCTCACCGGCATCACCACCACCGGCACGCCGCACCTGGGCAACTACGCCGGCGCGATCCGCCCGGCGATCCTCGCCAGCCAGGACGCGAATGCCGATTCCTTCTACTTCCTGGCCGACTACCACGCCCTGATCAAATGCGATGACCCGCAGCGCATCCAGCGCTCGCGTATGGAAATTGCCGCGACCTGGCTGGCCGGTGGCCTGGATGTGAACCGGGTGACGTTCTATCGCCAGTCCGACATCCCGGAAATTCCTGAACTGACCTGGCTGCTGACCTGTGTTGCCGCCAAGGGCCTGCTTAACCGCGCCCACGCCTACAAGGCCTCGGTGGATAAAAACCTGGAAACCGGCGAAGACCCGGACGCGGGCATCACCATGGGCCTGTACAGCTACCCGGTGCTGATGGCGGCGGACATCCTGATGTTCAACGCGCACAAGGTGCCGGTCGGCCGCGACCAGATCCAGCACGTGGAAATGGCCCGCGACATTGGCCAGCGTTTCAACCACCTGTTTGGCAACGGTAAAGAATTCTTCACCATGCCTGAGGCGTTGATCGAAGAAAGCGTCGCCACCTTGCCGGGCCTGGATGGCCGCAAGATGTCCAAGAGCTACGACAACACCATCCCGTTGTTCACCAGCGCCAAGGACATGAAGGACGCGATCTCGCGGATCGTCACCGACTCGCGCGCGCCTGGCGAAGCCAAAGACCCGGACAACTCGCACCTGTTCACCCTGTTCCAGGCGTTTGCAACCAAGGCTCAGGAAGAGGAATTCCGTGCCGAGCTGCTGCAAGGCCTGGGCTGGGGCGAGGCGAAGAACCGTCTGTTCCAACTGCTCGACGGCCAACTGGGTGAAGCGCGCGAGCGTTATCACCAACTGATGTCGCGCCCCGCGGACATGGAAGACCTGTTGCTGATCGGCGCCAAGAAAGCCCGCGCCGTGGCGGCGCCGTTCCTGGCTGAGCTGCGTGAAGCGGTGGGCCTGCGTTCGTTCGTCAATCAGGCCGCCGCGCCGGTGGCAGCCAAGAAGAAAGCCGCCAAAGCCGCGCGCTTTGTGAGCTTTCGCGAAGACGACGGCAGCTTCCGCTTCCGCCTGCTGTCGGCCGACGGCGAGCAACTGCTGCTGTCGCGCAATTTTGCCGACGGCAAAGCGGCTGGTGCGGTGACCAAGCAACTGCAAAGCGGCGACGCGCTGGATGTACGCACTGAGGCCCTGAGTTTCAGCGTATGGCTCGATGGCGCGGTGGTTGCCGACAGTGCCGCGTTCGCCGACGAAACGTCGCGCGATGCAGCCATCGCCGCGCTGCGCGTTGCGTTGACCCCAACCGAGGATTAACCCGACCAAGGGTTGATTGCCATTATCCAGGGCCGTCGTTACAGTGACGGCCCGTTTTTGTTGCCTTGCTAACGAAATTATGACGCCCCTAGAACGATATCAAGCTGATCTGAAGCGCCCTGAATTCTTCCATGACGCCGCGCAGGAAAATGCGGTGCGTCATTTGCAGCGCCTGTACGACGACCTGGTCGCGGCCTCGCAAAACAAGCCAGGGATGTTCAGCAAGCTGTTTGGCAAGAAAGACCATACGCCGGTCAAAGGCCTGTACTTCTGGGGTGGCGTGGGCCGCGGCAAGACTTACCTGGTCGACACCTTCTTCGAAGCGCTGCCGTTCAAGGAAAAGGTGCGTACGCACTTTCACCGCTTCATGAAGCGCGTGCACGAAGAAATGAAGACGCTGCCGGGCGAGAAAAACCCGCTGACCATCATCGCCAAGCGTTTCTCCGACGAGGCGCGGGTGATTTGTTTCGACGAATTCTTCGTCTCCGACATCACCGATGCCATGATCCTCGGCACCCTGATGGAAGAGCTGTTCAAGAACGGCGTGACCCTGGTTGCGACCTCGAACATCGTGCCCGATGGCTTGTACAAGGACGGCCTGCAACGCGCGCGCTTCCTGCCGGCCATCGCGTTGATCAAGCAGAACACCGAGATCGTCAACGTCGACAGCGGCGTCGACTATCGCCTGCGTCACCTTGAGCAAGCGGAGCTTTACCACTATCCGCTGAACGAGGCCGCGCTGGACAGCCTGAAAAAAAGCTTCCGTGCGCTCACGCCGGAATGCACCAAGGCGGTCGAAAACGACAAGTTGATGATCGAGAACCGCGAAATCATCGCGCTGCGCACCTGCGATGACGTGGCCTGGTTCGAGTTCCGCCAGCTGTGCGATGGCCCGCGCAGCCAGAACGACTACATCGAACTGGGCAAGATCTTCCACGCGGTGATCCTGAGCGGCGTGGAACAGATGAGCGTCACCACTGACGACATTGCGCGCCGGTTTATCAACATGGTGGACGAGTTCTACGACCGCAACGTCAAGCTGATCATCTCGGCGGAAGTCGAACTCAAGGACCTCTACACCGGTGGTCGCTTGAACTTCGAATTCCAGCGCACGCTGAGCCGCTTGCTGGAAATGCAGTCCCACGAGTTCCTGTCGCGCGGGCACAAACCCTAACAGCGACACGCATAAATGGTGGGAGGGGGCTTGCCCCCGATAGCGGTGTGTCAGGGCCAGGTGTACTGACTGAACTACCGCTATCGGGGGCAAGCCCCCTCCCACATTTTTTACGGTGTTTGACCCTGCTTAAGCGGCTTGCTGGAACTGCTGCCGGTATTGATTCGGCGACAGCTCGGTGTGCTGCCTGAACAGCCGCGCAAAGAAACTCGCATCGTCGTAACCCACCTCATAGCTGATGGTCTTGATGCTTTTGCGGCTGCCCGAGAGCAAGCCTTTGGCGGTCTCGATGCGCAGGCGTTGCAGGTAGTGCAGCGGCTTGTCGCCGGTGGCGGTCTGGAAACGGCGCATGAAGTTGCGGATGCTCATGCCGTGTTCGCGGGCGACGTCTTCGAAGCGAAACTTGTCGGCAAAGTGCTCTTCGAGCCAGTGCTGGATCTGCAGGATGATCACGTCCTGGTGCAGCTTCTGCCCACCAAAACCAATGCGCCCCGGTGCGTAGCTGCGTTGCACTTCGTAGAGGATGTCGCGGGCCACGGCCTGGGCGATGTTGGCGCCGCAGAAGCGTTCGATCAGGTAGATATAAAGGTCGCACGCCGAGGTGGTGCCGCCGGCGCAATACAGGTTGTCGGCGTCGGTCAGGTGCTTGTCCTGGTTGAGCTGCACCTTGGGGAAGCGTTCGCTGAAGGCATTGAAGAAACGCCAGTAGGTGGTCGCCTCCTTGCCATCGAGCAATCCGGCCTCGGCCAGCCAGAACACTCCGGTGGCCTCGCCGCAGAGTACAGCGCCGCGTGCGTGTTGCTGGCGCAGCCAGGGCAGCACTTGCGGGTAGCGTGTGCATAACGCGTCGAAGTCGTCCCAGAAGGCCGGTAGCACGATGATGTCGGCGTCTTCCAGGCCGCCGTCCACCGGCATGATCACATCACTGAAGCTGCGCACCGATTGCCCGTCGGGGCTGACCAGGCGCGTTTCAAACGCCGGGGTCAGGCCCAGGCCTTGTTGTTTGCCATAACGCAGGCTGGCGAGATGGAAGAAATCCTTGGCTTGCATGAGGGTGGAAGCGAATACCCGATCAATGGCCAAAATGCTGACGCGCCGCAAGGGCGTGGAGATTTGGTTAGACATAATTTCATTTATTCTTATAGGGGAAAGTGGTCACCAGACGGCTGGATCGTCTTATTTTTTGTCGCATGTGTCCAGTGTCCCGTGACGGCTTCGCGGCATAGGCTCTGTGGTCTGGCCTTTGTCCGACAATCCACGCAGGTGACCCATGATCCCCAGAACCTTGTTCAGCTCGGAGCACGAACTCTTTCGCGAGAGCGTGCGCACCTTCCTTGAAAAACACGCCGCGCCGTTCCATGGGCAATGGGAGAAACAGGGCTATATCGACCGTGCGTTGTGGAGCAAGGCGGGGGAGGCGGGGATGCTTTGCTCCCACTTGCCGGAAGAGTATGGCGGCCTGGGTGCCGACTTTCTCTACAGCGCGGTGGTGATCGAAGAGGTCAGCCGCCTGGGTTTGACGGGCATCGGTTTCTCGCTGCATTCGGACATCGTCGCGCCGTACATCCTGCATTACGGCAGCGAGGCGCTGAAGCAGAAGTACCTGCCCAAATTGATTTCCGGTGAAATGGTGACGGCCATCGCCATGACCGAGCCAGGGGCTGGTTCCGACTTGCAGGGCGTGAAGACCACCGCGGTGCTGGATGGCGATGAGTACGTGATCAACGGCTCAAAGACCTTCATCACCAATGGCTTTCTCGCCGAGCTGGTGATCGTCGTGGCCAAGACCGATCCCAAGGCCGGCGCCAAGGGCACCAGCCTGTTTCTGGTGGAGGCCGACACGCCGGGCTTCGACAAGGGCAAGCGCCTGGAGAAGGTGGGCATGAAGGCCCAGGACACCTCGGAGCTGTTTTTCCAGGACGTGCGTGTGCCCAAGGGCAACCTGCTGGGGCAGGCGGGCATGGGCTTCGCCTATTTGATGCAGGAGTTGCCGCAGGAGCGTTTGACCGTGGCGATTGCTGCGCTCTCATCGGCGGAGGCGGCGCTGCAGTGGACCTTGGAATACACCCGCGAGCGCAGGGCGTTCGGCAAGGCGATTGCCGATTTCCAGAACACCCGGTTCAAGCTGGCGGAGATGGCCACGGAAATTCAGATCGGTCGCGTGTTTGTCGACCAGTGCATGGCGTTGCACCTGGAAGGCAAGCTCGACGTGCCTACTGCAGCGATGGCCAAGTACTGGGCCACGGACCTGCAATGCAAGGTGCTCGACGAGTGTGTGCAGCTGCACGGCGGTTACGGCTTTATGTGGGAATACCCGATCGCGCGGGCCTGGGCGGATGCGCGGGTGCAGCGGATTTATGCGGGGACCAACGAAATCATGAAAGAGATTATTGCGCGAGCGCTTTGATCTTCGGTGGTGCTCAGGGCCTCATCGGGGGCAAGCCCCCTCCCACATTTTGATGTGTGAATACAGTCAAATGTGGGAGCTGGCTTGCCTGCGATAGCTATCTAAAGATCAATCAAGGCGCTGGATTCGGATGATCCTTCTGAATCGCCTCAATCCCTTCCAACACTTCTTTCGACAGTTTCAGGTCAGCACTGGCAATGTTGCTATCCAGTTGCTCCAAAGACGTCGCACCAATGATGTTGCTGGTCACAAACGGCTGTTGCGTCACAAACGCCAAGGCCATCTGCGCCGGGTCCAGGCCGTGTTCACGCGCCAACGCCACATAGCGGCTGCACGCCGCTTCGGACTGCGGGTTGAAATAGCGGCTGAAACGGCTGTATTCGGTCAGGCGTGCCTTGGCCGGGCGTGCGCCGTTCTCGTACTTGCCGCTGAGCATGCCGAACGCCAGGGGCGAATACGCCAGCAGGCCGCACTGTTCACGAATCGCCACTTCCGCCAGGCCCACCTCAAAGCTGCGGTTGAGCAGGTTGTAGGGGTTCTGGATCGACACCGCGCGGGGCCAGCCACGGGCTTCGGCCAGGGCGAGGAATTTCATGGTGCCCCACGGGGTTTCGTTGGACAGGCCGATGTGGCGGATCTTGCCGGCTTTTACCTGCTCGTCCAGCGCTTCGAGGGTTTCTTCCAGCGGGGTGAGGTCGTCTTCGTCCTTGTGCTTGTAGCTCAGTTGGCCGAAGAAGTTGGTGCTGCGTTCCGGCCAGTGCAGCTGGTAGAGGTCGATCCAGTCGGTTTGCAGGCGCTTGAGGCTGGCGTCCAGTGCTTCGACGATGTGCTTGCGGTTGTGGCGCAGGTGGCCGTCGCGGATGTAGTCGATGGTGTTGCCGGGGCCGGCGATCTTGCTGGCGAGGATCCAGTCGGCACGGTCGCCGCGGCTTTTGAAGTAATTACCGATGTAACGCTCGGTAGTGGCATAGGTATCGGCCTTGGGCGGCACCGGGTACATTTCCGCCGTGTCGAGGAAGTTGATCCCCGCGGCCTTGGCCCGTTCGATCTGCGCGAAGGCCTCTGCCTCGCTGTTCTGCTCACCCCAGGTCATGGTGCCCAAGGCTATCGCGCTTACGTTCAGATCGGTTCGGCCCAGCTGTCGATAATCCATCGGGTACTCCTTCAGGGAAAACAATCATAAAAGCAGGTTGAATTTTTTTTCGCAATCTGCATAATTGCCCACCTCTTTCTGCAGTGGAAGTGATGCGCCGCCTGCCGAAGAATCTTGCCGTTGAACGGACGCGCCGACCCGAGCCCCCGATAGCGTCTGTATCCGGCTGCCTTTGACTTGTCAAAGTACGCACTATTCAGTAAGATCCGCCGTCTAATTTACAGGGCGGCCCCTGAGGCTATTAAAGAATGACAACTTTTACTGCAAAACCGGAAACAGTTCAGCGCGACTGGTTTGTCGTCGACGCCGCTGGTCAGACCCTGGGTCGTCTGGCCACTGAAGTCGCCAGCCGTCTGCGTGGCAAGCACAAGCCTGAGTACACCCCTCACGTTGACACCGGTGACTACATCGTGATCATCAACGCTGAGCAGGTACGTGTTACCGGCAACAAAGCGCAAGACAAAATGTACTACCGTCACTCCGGTTTCCCAGGCGGTATCAAGTCTTCGAACTTTGAAGGCCTGATTTCCAAGAAGCCTGAAGCCCCGATCGAAATCGCGGTCAAAGGCATGCTGCCGAAGGGCCCACTGGGTCGCGATATGTTTCGCAAGCTGAAAGTCTATGCGGGCGCTGTACACCCTCATGCTGCTCAGCAGCCCCAAGAACTGAAGTTTTAACGGAATAGTTCATTATGTCGGCGACTCAAAATTACGGCACTGGCCGTCGCAAAACCGCAACCGCACGCGTTTTCCTGCGTCCGGGCACTGGTAACATCTCGATCAACAACCGCACTCTGGACAACTTCTTCGGTCGCGAAACTGCCCGCATGGTAGTTCGTCAGCCGCTGGAACTGACCGAGACTGTTGAAAAGTTCGACATCTACGTCACCGTTATCGGTGGCGGTGTAAGTGGTCAAGCTGGCGCAATCCGCCACGGTATCACTCGCGCTCTGATGCAGTACGACGAAACCCTGCGTGGCGCACTGCGCAAAGCTGGCTTCGTAACTCGCGATGCTCGTGAAGTTGAACGTAAGAAAGTCGGTCTGCGTAAAGCGCGTAAGCGTCCGCAGTACTCGAAGCGTTAATTCGCTTTACGTTCCACAAAAACGCCCAACTCGTCACGGAGCTGGGCGTTTTTTATTGCCTGCGATTTATGCACAAATTTCGCCGTGACAACTTGCCACATCCGTAGACCCCCTATACTACAAGGCCTGGAGAGGGAGCCCCGGGCAATTCCCTTGTCATACGTGGGGCTTTTCATTACCATTCGGCAAAATTTTTATAAGTAAAGATTCAACACTTAGTAGACGCCTGATTTAACAGGCCAAAAAGCTGATGGGAGAGGACTGAATGAGCAATGACGGCGTGAATGCAGGCCGGCGTCGCTTCTTGGTAGCAGCCACATCCGTGGTGGGTGCTGCAGGAGCGGTGGGGGCTGCGGTCCCGTTCGTGGGGTCATGGTTTCCCAGTGCCAAGGCGAAAGCCGCAGGTGCACCGGTGAAGGTGAATGTCAGCAAGATCGACCCAGGCCAGCAGATGATTGCTGAGTGGCGCGGTCAGCCGGTCTTCATCGTTCGTCGTACTGAGGAAATCCTGGGGAATCTGAAAAAAATCGAAGGTCAGCTGTCTGATCCCGACTCGAAGAATTCCGACCAACCCGCCTACGTCGATAAGGAAATCCGTTCGATCAAGCCAGAGATTCTGCTGCTGATCGGTATCTGCACCCACCTCGGCTGCTCGCCTACCTTCCGCCCTGAAGTTGCTCCTGCCGACCTGGGCAAAGACTGGGTGGGTGGTTACTTCTGCCCTTGCCATGGCTCTCATTACGACCTGGCCGGCCGCGTCTACAAGTCACAACCCGCACCACTGAACCTGCCAGTTCCGCCACATCACTACGAGACTGACAGTGTCATTGTCATTGGCGTCGACGAGGGGGAGAAAGCCTGATGAGCAAGTTCATGGATTGGGTGGATGCGCGCTTCCCCGCTACCAAAATGTGGGAAGACCATCTCAGCAAATATTACGCACCAAAAAACTTCAACTTCTTCTACTTCTTCGGCTCCCTGGCGCTGTTGGTGCTGGTCAACCAACTCGTCACCGGCGTCTGGCTGACGATGAGCTACACACCTTCGGCTGAAGAGGCCTTTGCGTCCGTTGAAGGGATCATGCGCGACGTCGAGTACGGCTCGATCCTGCGTTTGCTTCACTCCACCGGCGCCTCGGCATTCTTCATCGTGGTCTACATGCACATGTTCCGTGGCTTGCTCTACGGCTCATACCAGAAACCCCGCGAGCTGGTGTGGGTGTTTGGCATGCTGATCTATCTGGCGCTGATGGCAGAGGCCTTCATGGGTTACCTGCTGCCGTGGGGGCAGATGTCGTATTGGGGCGCTCAGGTGATCATCTCGCTGTTCGGCGCGATCCCTGTCATCGGCAACGACCTGACCCAATGGATTCGTGGTGACTACCTGATTTCCGGCATCACCTTGAACCGCTTCTTCGCCTTGCACGTTGTGGCCCTGCCGATCGTGATTCTCGGCCTGGTGGTGCTGCACATCCTGGCGCTGCACGAAGTGGGTTCGAACAACCCCGATGGCGTCGACATCAAGAAGCATAAAGACGAAAACGGCATCCCGCTGGACGGCATTCCGTTCCACCCGTACTACACCGTGAAAGACATTGTCGGTGTGGTGGTGTTCTTGTTCATCTTCTGCTCGATCGTGTTCTTTTTCCCGGAGATGGGCGGGTATTTCCTCGAGAAGCCTAACTTCGAACAGGCCAATGCCTTCAAGACGCCTGAGCACATTGCACCAGTCTGGTACTTCACGCCGTTCTACGCGATCTTGCGGGCGATTCCAGACAAGCTCATGGGCGTTGTTGCCATGGGCGCCTCGATTGCGCTCTTGTTCGTACTGCCGTGGCTTGACCGCAGCCCGGTCAAATCGATGCGCTACAAGGGATGGTTGAGCCGAATCTGGCTGGTCGTGTTCTGCATCGCGTTCATGCTGCTGGGCTGGACCGGCGTCCAGGCACCGAAGCCTGCGCTGACGTTGCTGTCGCAGGTCTGCACCTTCCTGTACTTCGCCTACTTCATTCTGATGCCGTTCTACACCCGGCTCGAGAAGACCAAACCGGTTCCGGAAAGGGTGACTGGCTGATGAAAAAGTTATTCGTTGCTTTGATGCTTGCGGCACTGCCGCTACTGTCCTTCGCGGCCGAGCAGGGCCCGGAACTGGAAAAAGTCGATATCGACGTCTCTGACAAAGCTGCAATGCAAGATGGCGCGCGTACCTTCGCCAACTACTGCATGGGCTGCCACAGCGCCAAGTTCCAGCGCTATGAGCGGGTTGCCGATGACCTCGGTATCCCTCATGAGCTGATGCTGGAGAAACTGGTGTTCACCGGCGCCAAGATTGGCGACCACATGAACATCGGCATGCAGCCTGCCGACGCCAAAGCCTGGTTCGGTGCTGCACCGCCTGACCTGACCCTGGTGGCGCGCGTGCGGGGTACCGACTGGCTGTATGGCTACCTTAAATCCTTCTACGAAGACCCGGCGCGCCCTTGGGGTGTGAACAACAAAGTCTTCCCGAACGTCGGTATGCCTAACGTTCTGGTCGGCCTGCAGGGTCGCCAAGTGGTAGGATGCAAGCAGGTTCAGGTCGTTGAAGACGGCAAGAAGCAATATGATCCGTTGACCGGCACGCCTCTGACGCATGAAGCGTGTGATCAACTGACCATAGTGCCCAAGACCGGTACGCTGAACGAAGAGCAGTTCGACGAGAAGGTCAAGAATCTGGTGACCTTCCTGGCCTACTCGGCCAACCCGGTCAAACTGCAACATCAGCGCATCGGTACCTATGTATTGCTGTACCTGGCCTTCTTCTTCGTATTCGCCTATCTGCTCAAACGCGAATACTGGAAGGATGTGCATTGATCCAACCGTAAGCAATTGCTGTTAATCTTGCGCGCCCAGCGGCATCTCTGAACACGTAGCGGTCTGGTTGAACCAGGCACTGCAGAGATGCTCTCTGGGCGCGCTCGTTTTTGAGCTTTCGATAATTTCAACAAGCGAGGAGGACCGCCATGGGCGTGACCAATCGGTTGGCCTGTTACTCCGACCCCGCCGACCACTATTCCCACCGAGTACGCATCGTGCTCGCAGAGAAGGGTGTCAGCGCCGAGATCATCAGTGTGGAGGTGGGACGTCATCCGCCGAAACTGATCGAAGTGAACCCTTACGGCAGCTTGCCCACCCTGGTCGATCGTGACCTGGCGTTGTGGGAGTCAACCGTGGTGATGGAATACCTGGATGAGCGTTACCCGCATCCGCCTTTGTTGCCGGTGTACCCGGTGGCGCGTGCCAACAGCCGCCTGCTGATCCACCGGATCCAGCGTGACTGGTGCGGGCTGGTGGATGTGATTCTGGATTCACGCAGTAAAGAAGCCGTTCGGGTGCAGGCGCGCAAGGAATTGCGTGAGAGCCTGACCGGTGTTTCGCCGCTGTTCGCCGACAAACCTTTTTTCCTCAGCGAGGAACAAAGCTTGGTGGATTGCTGCCTATTACCCATACTCTGGCGCTTGCCGATCCTGGGCATTGAACTGCCACGGCCGGCCAAGCCGTTGCTTGATTACATGGAGCGCCAGTTTGCGCGTGAGGCTTTCCAGGCGAGTCTGTCTGGTGTCGAACGCGATATGCGCTAAGGCTTAAGGAGCCGCTGATGAACTCCAGTCGACCCTATTTGGTCCGCGCGCTCTATGAGTGGATTGTGGACAACGATTGCACCCCGCACATGCTGGTCAACTCCGAATTTCCCAAGGTTGACGTGCCTCAAGGTTTTGCCAGTGACGGGCAGATTGTGCTGAACGTATCACCCAGTGCCGTGCGCCACCTGCACATGGACAACGAGGCTGTCAGCTTCGAAGGGCGTTTTGGCGGCGTGCCCCATACGCTGTTCGTGCCGATTGGCGCGATTCTCGGGATCTATGCCCGCGAGAATGGTCAAGGCATGGTGTTCGATCTGGAGTCGCCTTTCGAGGACGACGAATCGATTGAAGGCGAAGACGGTGATGATGTACCACCACCGGACTCCGAGCCACCGCGTCCAAGCGGCCGGCCGAGCCTGAAAGTGGTGAAGTAAGCGGCTTTCACCCTCGGGTGAGCCTGAAAAATGCCTCGACATGCGTCGGGGCATTTTTTTGCGCGAAGGATGTGAATGAAAGTCGCGACACAACGGTGATCGTACAACCGCCATGGGCTATGATGCGGGCTCAAGTTCGCCGAGAAAGATGGTTCATCATGGAAAACGCCAACACCGCCCCTCGTCTTCCCCGCAAGCGCCGCAGCCTTGCCCAGGAATTGGTCACGGTGTTGTCTGAGCAGATCCGTGACGGTCAACTCAAACGTGGCGATAAGTTGCCCACCGAGTCGGCCATCATGGAAGCCCATGGCGTCAGCCGCACGGTCGTGCGTGAAGCCATCTCGCGTTTGCAGGCGGCGGGGCAGGTCGAAACCCGTCACGGTATCGGCACCTTTGTGTTGGACACGCCAAGCCCGAGCGGTTTCCGGATTGATCCGGCCACGGTGGTTACGCTGCGCGATGTGCTGGCGATTCTGGAGCTGCGGATCAGCCTGGAAGTGGAGTCCGCCGGCCTTGCCGCGTTACGTCGCAGCGACGAGCAACTGGCCGCCATGCGTGCGGCGCTCGATGCCCTGAATGAAAGCGCGGCCCACGCCGGCGATGCGGTGGCGTCAGACTTCGCGTTCCACCTGGAAATTGCGCTGTCCACCGGCAACCGCTACTTCACCGACATCATGACCCACCTGGGCACCAGCATCATTCCGCGTACGCGCCTGAATTCAGCGCGCCTGGCCCATGACGATCAGCAGCACTACATGGGCCGCCTGAGCCGCGAGCACGAAGAGATTTATGAGGCAATTGCCCGCCAGGATTCGGACGCTGCACGCGCCGCCATGCGCTTGCATTTGACCAACAGCCGAGAGCGACTGCGCCATGCCCACGAAGAGGCAGAAGCGCAGCGCGGTTAACCGGGCAACCGAGTGGTGTCGGGAGTAAATCGATCCAAGTGTGGGAGCGGGCTTGCCCGCGAATGCGGTGCGTCAGTCTGCACATGCATCAACTGAAAAACGCCTTCGCGAGCAAGCCCGCTCCCACATTTTGATCTCCTTGGCCTGGAGTTTTGCGTCTACTTAATTAGCCGGCTGATTGGGCTTGTAGTCCTTGAGCAGCAGATACGTACTCCAACCCCACCAATCATTGGTCCAGTGTTTGTCGTTCAGGTCATTCACGTCCTTGCGGCGCAGCACCTTGTCGCCTTCCGTCTTGAACAGCGGCGAAAAGTTATTCGCCGGGTTCTGCGCTGCGTTCAAATCCGGCACATACAGCGGCGCCTTGAAGTTGGCCGGGGAGGGCGCCACACCGCTGATAAAGGTCTCGAAGACCTCATCGGCCGAGGCCTGTACCGCCCGTTTGACCATCGCCCGATTGTCCGCGTCGATGGCATCGAAGTAGCGTTTATCCCCATAGGCATGCCATTGATCGCCCTTGGCGTTGCGCACCTTGAGCCCGAACTTGCTGTCCTCATCGTGCATGAAGCGGCTGATCAGCGAGCCCAGTTCGCCAGGCGTCACCACCGCCGCCAATTGCTTGCGCGGCACGCGCAGGTGGCCGGCGGAAAACAGGTCGGTCAAAAAGTGATCAGCAAAGCTGTTCATGGCGTAGGCCAATTCCAGTGCCTGATCGGTGCCGGTTTGATGGGCCACGACCGCCTGTTGCAGTGCCGCCGTATGGCCAGCCAGATACGCTGACAGCGCCCATTCGCCGAAGTGGTCAGCGTTATCTGCGGCCAATTTCAGGTAGCGCCCCAGCGGAATCAATGCCGAAACGGCACTGCCGCCGCCGGTGATGCGGTTCCATTCCTCGGACAACGTATCACCCAGCGCGTCATAGGCTTCGTGCGGTTGTTTGCCGTCCTTGATCGCCTGGTTCACGGCGTTGATCTCCTTTTGCATCACCGCGAGGATTTTCCCGGCCTCTTCCCGCGAGGCTGGCAGCACCGCCAGCGAATTGAACGCTGCAGTAAAACGCTGCACGCGATCGGCGGCGGACGCGCCGTCGCTGATCGGCTGGCCAGGAATGCCATAGAAATCGCCGCCCAGCGCGATCACCTGGCCATAGGTGAGTGCCAGCCCGTTGGGCAGGTGCAGCTCGACCTGGTGGGCGGGAATCGCCGGGGCGTCTTTGACGAAACGCAACAGCGTGTCATCGCCGATGGCGGTGTGCTCACCGCCTTCAAAGCGCAGGGTAGGTGGATTTTTCTCGGGTGCTGCGAGTTCAAGACCTGACATGTTAGCTCCTTGCTATGTCGTAGGAATCTTCCTTGATAGCTGTATGTATATACAGTTAATCGGAGCATAGAGGATTAATTTCCTACGTCAAGAAAGTGCGTTCAAACGCAGGGCCGGATGAAGCCCGATGAATTGCAGTTGACGAATCTTTTTATAGTTGTACGATGACGTACGACATCAACAAACCAACAATAACCTTTCGACAGAAAGTCTTCGCCCAGGGTGTTCGAATAATGAATCCACAAGAACTGAAGTCCATCCTCTCCCACGGTCTGCTGTCTTTCCCCGTGACCGATTTCAATGCGCAGGGTGACTTCCACCAGGCCGGCTACATCAAGCGTCTGGAATGGCTCGCCCCCTACGGCGCCACCGCCTTGTTCGCCGCCGGTGGCACCGGTGAGTTTTTCTCCCTAGCTGCCAGCGAATATTCCCAGGTGGTGAAGACTGCTGTTGATACCTGCGCCACCAGCGTGCCGATTCTCGCTGGTGTGGGTGGTTCGACCCGTCAGGCCATCGAGTACGCCCAAGAGGCTGAACGCCTCGGTGCCAAAGGCTTGCTGTTGCTGCCGCACTACCTGACCGAAGCCAGCCAGGACGGCGTCGCCGCCCACGTGGAAGCGGTGTGCAAGTCGGTCAAAATCGGCGTGGTGGTCTACAACCGCAACGTGTGCCGCCTGACTGCGCCTCTGCTGGAACGCCTGGCCGAGCGCTGCCCGAACCTGATCGGCTACAAAGACGGCCTGGGTGACATCGAGTTGATGGTGTCGATCCGCCGTCGCCTGGGTGACCGTTTCAGCTACCTCGGCGGCCTGCCGACTGCAGAGGTTTACGCCGCTGCCTACAAGGCCCTGGGCGTGCCGGTGTACTCCTCGGCGGTGTTCAACTTCATCCCGAAAACTGCGATGGACTTCTACCACGCGATTGCCAAGGACGATCACGCCACCGTCGGCAAGATCATCGACAACTTCTTCCTGCCTTACCTCGACATCCGCAACCGTAAAGCGGGTTATGCCGTGAGCATCGTCAAGGCCGGTGCAAAAATCGCCGGCTATGACGCAGGCCCGGTGCGCACGCCGCTGACCGACCTGCTGCCGGAAGAATACGAAGCCCTGGCCGCGCTGATCGACAAGCAAGGTCCGCAGTAACTTATCAACAAGGCCGCTGAGAGATCAGCGGCCTTTTGCGTCAGGAGAAGATTTGTGTCCCAAGCCAAACGTTTTGAGAACTACATCAACGGCGAGTGGGTGGCCGGTGCCGATTACTGCAACAACATCAATCCGTCGGAGTTGTCCGATGTCATCGGCGAATACGCCAAGGCTGACGTAGCTCAAGTCAACGCCGCCATCGATGCCGCCCGCGCCGCCTTCCCGGCCTGGTCGACCTCCGGCATCCAGGCTCGCCACGATGCGCTGGACAAAGTCGGCAGTGAAATCCTCGCCCGTCGTGAAGAACTCGGCACCCTGCTGGCCCGTGAAGAGGGCAAGACCCTGCCCGAAGCCATCGGCGAAGTGACCCGCGCCGGTAACATTTTCAAGTTCTTCGCCGGTGAATGCCTGCGCCTGTCCGGTGACTACGTGCCGTCCGTGCGCCCGGGCGTCAATGTGGAAGTCACCCGCGAAGCCCTGGGTGTGGTCGGCTTGATCACCCCGTGGAACTTCCCGATTGCGATCCCCGCCTGGAAAATCGCCCCGGCCCTGGCCTACGGCAACTGCGTGGTGATCAAACCGGCCGAACTGGTGCCGGGCTGCGCCTGGGCCCTGGCCGAGATCATCTCCCGCGCCGGCTTCCCCGCCGGTGTGTTCAACCTGGTGATGGGCAGCGGCCGCGTGGTTGGCGACGTATTGGTCAATAGCCCGAAAGTCGACGGCATCAGCTTTACCGGTTCGGTCGGCGTGGGCCGTCAGATCGCCGTCAGCTGTGTGTCGCGCCAGGCCAAAGTGCAGTTGGAAATGGGCGGCAAGAACCCGCAGATCATCCTCGACGACGCCGACCTCAAGCAGGCCGTCGAGCTGTCGGTACAGAGCGCGTTCTACTCCACCGGCCAGCGTTGCACCGCCTCCAGCCGCTTGATCGTCACCGCCGGTATCCACGACCAGTTCGTTGCGGCCATGGCTGAGCGCATGAAGTCGATCAAAGTCGGCCACGCGCTGAAAAGCGGCACCGACATCGGCCCGGTGGTTTCCCAGGCCCAGCTGGACCAGGACATGAAGTACATCGACATCGGCCAAGGCGAAGGTGCGCGGCTGGTCAGCGGTGGCGGCCTGGTGACCTGCGACACCGAAGGCTACTACCTGGCGCCGACGCTGTTTGCCGACAGCGAAGCCGCCATGCGCATCAGCCGTGAAGAGATCTTCGGCCCCGTGGCCAACGTGGTGCGCGTAGCGGATTACGAAGCGGCGCTGGCCATGGCCAACGACACCGAGTTCGGCCTGTCGGCGGGCATTGCCACCACCTCGCTCAAGTACGCCAACCACTTCAAACGCCACTCCCAGGCCGGGATGGTGATGGTCAACCTGCCGACTGCCGGTGTGGATTACCACGTGCCGTTCGGTGGCCGTAAGGGCTCCTCGTATGGTTCGCGCGAGCAAGGTCGCTACGCGCAAGAGTTCTACACCGTGGTGAAGACCAGCTACATCGGTTCGTAACTCGTAACACCCGTGGGAACCGGCTTGTGTGGGAGCTGGCTTGCCTGCGATAGCGGTACATCAGTCACAGAGATGTTGACCGATACACCGCCATCGCAGGCAAGCCAGCTCCCACAGAAAGCGGTTCCTGCACTTAAAACAGAAATGCTTACCCGCAAAAAAAATAATTAGTGGGAGTACATCTTCATGCAAGCGACCAAGCCGACCCACGTCCGCTATTTGATCCTGCTCATGCTGTTTCTGGTGACCACGATCAACTACGCCGACCGGGCCACTATCGCCATCGCCGGCTCCAGCCTGCAAAAAGACCTCGGTATCAGCGCGGTCACCCTCGGTTATATCTTCTCCGCATTCGGTTGGGCCTACGTGGCCGGGCAAATCCCCGGTGGCTGGTTGCTGGACCGGTTCGGCTCGAAAAAAGTCTATGCCCTGAGCATCTTCACCTGGTCGCTGTTCACCATTCTGCAAGGCTATGTCGGCGAGTTTGGCGTTTCCACCGCCATCGTCGCGCTGTTTATGCTGCGCTTTCTGGTGGGCTTGGCGGAAGCGCCGTCGTTCCCTGGTAATGCGCGCATTGTGGCCGGCTGGTTCCCCACCGCCGAACGCGGTACGGCCTCGGCGATTTTCAACTCGGCGCAGTACTTCGCCACGGTGCTGTTCGCGCCGCTGATGGGCTGGATCGTCTACACCTTCGGCTGGCAGCACGTGTTCATCGTGATGGGCGGGATTGGCGTACTGTTCTCGCTGATCTGGCTGAAAATTATCCACAGCCCGCGCCAGCACCCGATGATCAACGAGGCCGAACTCAAGTACATCTGCGAGAACGGTGCAATGGTCGACATGGACCAGGAGAAGACCAAGGGCCAGAAAACCGACGGTCCGAAGTGGGACTACATCCGCCAACTGCTGACCAACCGCATGATGCTCGGTGTGTACCTGGGCCAGTACTGCATCAATGGCATCACCTATTTCTTCCTGACTTGGTTCCCGGTGTACCTGGTGCAGGAGCGTGGCATGACCATCCTCAAGGCGGGGTTCATTGCTTCTCTGCCGGCCATCTGTGGGTTTGTCGGCGGGGTATTGGGTGGTTTGATTTCCGATTACCTGCTGCGCAAAGGCCATTCCCTGACGTTTGCGCGCAAGGCACCGATTATTGGCGGGTTGCTGGTGTCGTGCAGCATCGTGGCGTGCAACTACGTGGATATCGAATGGATGGTGGTGGGCTTTATGGCGCTGGCCTTCTTCGGTAAAGGCGTTGGCGCACTGGGTTGGGCGGTGGTGTCTGACACCTCGCCGAAACAAATCGCCGGCCTCAGTGGCGGTTTGTTCAATATGTTTGGCAACCTGGCCTCCATCAGCACACCGATTGTGATCGGCTACATCATCGCCACCACCGGCTCGTTCAAGTGGGCCCTGGTGTTCGTCGGCGCCAACGCCTTGCTGGCGGTGTTCAGCTACCTGGTGATCGTCGGCCCGATCAAGCGTGTGGTGCTCAAAGAGCCGCCCAGCAGCAAAGGGCCTGAGCTGACCCAATTTATCCAAGCGCATTCCTGAGGGGCGATGTAATGCAGTTGATTGAACATGCCGACTCGCCGCGCTCGATCCGTTTGCACGAGCGCGACAACGTAGTGATCGTGGTCAACGATCAAGGCGTACCGGCCGGGACCGAGTTCCCGGACGGCCTGGTGACTGTGGACTTCATCCCGCAGAGCCACAAGGTGACCCTGGAAGATATCCCTGAAGGCGGTCAGGTTATTCGCTACGGGCAGACCATTGGTTACGCCCTGGCGCCGATTCCACGTGGCAGTTGGGTGCAGGAAGACCAACTGCGCATGCCCACCGCGCCACCGCTGGACAGCCTGCCGCTGTCTACCGAAGTGCCTGAAACCCAGGCGCCGCTGGAAGGTTTTACGTTTGAGGGGTACCGCAACGCCGACGGCACCGTGGGCACGCGCAATATTCTGGGCATCACCACCACGGTGCAGTGCGTCACCGGTGTGCTGGACCATGCGGTCAAGCGCATCAAGGATGAATTGCTGCCCAAATACCCGAACGTCGATGACGTGGTGGCGCTGACCCACAGCTACGGCTGTGGCGTGGCGATCACGGCAACAGACGCGTACATCCCGATCCGCACCGTGCGCAACCTGGCGCGTAACCCGAACCTGGGTGGCGAAGCGCTGGTGATCAGCCTGGGCTGCGAGAAGCTGCAGGCCGGGCAGGTGATGCACGACAACGACAGCTCTGTCGACCTCAGCGAGCCATGGCTGTATCGGCTGCAGGATTCCAGCTATGGGTTTACCGAGATGATCGAGCAGATCATGGGCCTGGCCGAAATCCGCTTGAAAAAACTCGACCAGCGCCGTCGCGAAACTGTGCCGGCATCGGAGCTGATTCTGGGCATGCAGTGCGGCGGCAGTGATGCGTTTTCCGGCATTACCGCCAACCCGGCGCTGGGGTTTGCCTCGGATCTGCTGTTGCGGGCCGGGGCGACGGTGATGTTTTCCGAAGTGACTGAAGTGCGTGACGCCATTTACCTGCTGACCGCTCGTGCCCAGAGCAAAGAAGTGGCCCAAGCGCTGGTCAGGGAAATGGACTGGTACGACCGCTACCTGGCCAAAGGCGAGGCGGACCGCAGCGCCAATACCACGCCGGGCAACAAGAAGGGTGGGTTGTCGAATATCGTCGAGAAGTCCCTGGGCTCCATCGTCAAGTCGGGCAGCAGCGCGATCACTGACGTGCTTGGCCCGGGCGAGCGTTTCACGGGCAAAGGCCTGATCTTTTGCGCCACGCCAGCCAGTGATTTTGTCTGCGGCACCTTGCAACTGGCGGCCGGGATGAACCTGCATGTGTTCACCACCGGGCGTGGCACGCCGTATGGACTGGCGATGGCGCCGGTGGTGAAGGTCTCGACGCGTACGGAATTGGCGCAGCGCTGGCCGGACTTGATCGATATCGACGCCGGACGCATCGCCACCGGGCGTGCGAGCATTGAGGAATTGGGCTGGGAGTTGTTCCACTTCTACCTGGATGTGGCCAGCGGCAAGAAGCAGACGTGGGCGGAGCGGCATAAGCTGCACAACGACATTACGCTGTTCAACCCGGCGCCCATCACCTGAGACCGACGCGGCCCCTGTGGGAGCTGGCAAACCAGCTCCCACATTTGATTTGTGAATACCTTCAAATGTGGGAGGGGGCTTGCCCCCGAAGGCGGCCTACCAGACGCCGCACAGCCGCATGGCTTATCATTAGCCACCTGACGACACCCACCAAGGTTCTCCCCGGCATGCTGGCTATCTTCCTCACCACCCTCACCATCACCGCGCCGGTGTTTGCCATGCTGTTTCTGGGTGTGCTGCTCAAACGCATCAACTGGATCAACGACAACTTTATCCACACCGCCTCCTCCCTTGTCTTCAACGTGACCATGCCGGCGCTGCTGTTCCTGGGCATCCTGCACGCCGACCTGCACGCGGCGCTCAAGCCAGGTCTGCTGATCTACTTTGCTGTCGCCACATTGCTGAGCTTTGCATTGGCCTGGGGCTGGGCGATCTATCGTTGCCCGCGCGTAGACCGCGGTATCTACACCCAGGGTGCGTTTCGCGGTAACAACGGTGTGATCGGCCTGGCGCTGGCGGCCAGCATGTATGGCGACTACGGCATTTCCCTGGGCGCGATCCTCGCGGCGCTGGTGATTCTGTTCTACAACACCCTGTCGACCATCGTGCTGGCGGTGTACAGCCCGGTGATCAAGTCCGATCCGTGGAGCATCTTCAAAAGCGTGGTGGCCAACCCGCTGATCATCAGCGTGATTGCGGCCGCACCGTTCGCGATTTTCAAGATCGGCCTGCCGGGGTGGCTGGAGTCGTCCGGGCAATACCTGGCGGACATGACCTTGCCGCTGGCATTGATCTGCATCGGCGGCACCTTGTCGTTGGCGGCCTTGCGCAAAAGCGGAAGCATGGCCCTGAGTGCCAGCCTGGTGAAGATGATCGGTTTGCCGTTAGTTGCGACGCTGGGCGCATGGCTGCTGGGCTTCAGGGGCCCGGAGCTGGGGATTCTGTTTTTGTACTTTGGCGCACCGACCGCGGCGGCGAGTTTTGTCATGGCCAGGGCGGCCGAGGGCAATCATGAGCTGGCGGCGGCGATTATTGTGATTACGACCTTGATGGCGGCGGTGACCACCAATATCGGGATATTTGTGTTGCAGGCGGGTGGCTGGATCTGAAGGTTGTGGTGGGGTTGAGGGCCAATCGCAGGCAAGCCAGCTCCCACCGTTTGACCTGTGAATACAGTCATAAGTGGGAGCTGGCTTGCCTGCGATGACTATCCAGCCGTCACGGCTTATCTGCCTGATACGCCTCAATCACTTCCAGCGCCGCCCGAAACGCATCAATCGCCGCCGGCACGCCGGCATACACCGCGCAATGCAGCAGTGCTTCGCGAATCTCTTCCACTGTGCAGCCATTGTTCAGCGCGCCGCGCACGTGGCCCTTGAGTTCCTGCGGGCACTTGAGGGCGGTGAGGGCGGCCAGTGTGATCAGGCTGCGCGTCTTCAACGGCAGGCCTTCGCGGTTCCACACGCTGCCCCATGCATGCTCATTGACGAAATCCTGCAGCGGCTGGGTGAACTCGGTGGCATTGCCCAGGGCGCGGTCGACGAACACATCGCCCATGACCTGGCGACGCATTTCAACCCCGGACTTTTTCTGTTCGGTCATTGCGATTCCCTCTTGTGTTGGCGGCGCCAGGCTTGCAGCGAGGTGAACAACACAAACGCGACCAGCGCTGGCAGGACGTAATACAGCATCAATTGTTCAAGCCGGGTGGCCAGCGGCATGCCGAAGGTGAACGACACCACATGCAGCCCATACGCCAGATACAACCCCAGAAACACCAGGCCTTCAGCGCGGGTGACGCGGTAGCCGCTGTAGAACACCGGCAGGCACAACACCACCACGCCGAGCATCACCGGCAAGTCGAAATCCAGTGCGTTGGGCGACACCGACAACGGCGAGGGCGCCACCAGCGCGGTGAACCCCAGCACGCCGAGCAGGTTGAACAGGTTGCTGCCGATCACGTTGCCCACGGCAATTTCGCGCTCGCCGCGCAGCGCGGCAATCAGTGAAGTGGCCAGGCACGGCAGCGAGGTGCCGACACCGATCAGCGTCAGGCCGATGATGCGTTCGGACAGGCCCAGGTCGCTTGCCACATCCACCGCTGCGCCCAGCAGCAAATGCCCGGCCAGCACCAGAATCAACAACCCGCCCAGCATCAACAACGCGCTGCTCAGCCAGGGCGCGCGGGCCACCGTGTCCAGCGTGCGCGGACGGCGAGAATGGCGGGTCTGGTAGTGCAACACACCGAGGTAGGCTATCAGCGCAACCACTAAAAAGAGGCCGTCGAGCGGTGTCAGTTCTTCATTGGCGGCCAGGGTAAACACCAAGAGGCCGGCGAAGATCATCACCGGAATGTCCAGCCGCACCAGCTGCCGCGAGACGCGCAGCGGAATGATCAGCGCCGCCAGGCCCAGGGTGACGAGGGTGTTGAAGATACTGCTGCCGATGACGCTGCCCACGGCGATATCGGTATTGCCGGCCAGGGTGGCCTGCAGGCTGACGGTCATCTGCGGCGCACTGCTGCCGAAAGCGACGATGCTCAAGCCGATAATCAGTGGCCGCACCTTGAGGCTGGCTGCCAGGCGCACGGCGGCACGCACCAGGATTTCGGCGCCGACGATCAGCAACACCAGGCCGCTGATCAGTTCGATCAGGCTCCAGGGCGAGAGGGCGGTTAATCCGAAAATGGCCAGGGCTCCTTTATCAGTTGCTCAGCGCCTGCACGCGAACCCGTGCAGTGCCGCTGCCCAGCATACCGAGTTGTTCGGCAGCCTTGCGTGAAACGTCGATCAGGCGCCCACGGGTATGCGGACCGCGATCATTGATGCGCACGACCACGGATCTGTTGTTGTTGAGATTGGTCACCTTGACCTGAGTGCCGAAGGGCAGACGCCGATGGGCGGCGGTCAGGGTGTTCTGGTTGAAGGGTTCACCGCTGGCAGTTTTGTTGCCATGGTGCTTGGCGCCGTAATAGGAGGCGGTGCCGGTTTCGTCGTAGCCGTTGGGGTCGATGAGGCCGCTGGCACAACCGGCCAACGCAGAGAACAGGGCCAGGAGGCCGAGTAGACGCTTCACTTTAGGTAAGTCCCCATTATAAATGTGGGAGCTGGCTTGCCTGCGATGCAGGCACCTCGGTGTTTCAGTTGCACCGAGGCGATACTATCGCAGGCAAGCCAGCGCCCACATGGGTCCGAGTTGGGTAGGAAATCCCGCCCGGACCCTTTCACCGCGAATCAGCCTTCGAGCTTGCTTTTCAGCAATTCGTTCACCTGTTGCGGGTTGGCCTTGCCTTTGGAGGCTTTCATCGCCTGGCCGACAAAGAAGCCGAACATTTTGCCGCGCTTGGCTTCGTCTGCGGCGCGGTATTGCTCGACCTGTTCGGCGTTGGCCGCCAGCATTTCATCGAGCACGGCCGAGATCGCGCCGCTGTCGGTGACTTGCTTGAGGCCGCGCTTCTCGATGATCTCATCGGCGCTGCCTTCGCCTGCGGCCATGGCTTCAAACACGGTCTTGGCGATTTTGCCGGAGATGGTGTTGTCCTTGATGCGCAGCAGCATGCCGCCCAGTTGCTCGGCGGTCACCGGGGCTTCGTCGATTTCCAGGCCCTGTTTGTTCAACAGGCTGCCCAGCTCAACCATCACCCAGTTGGCCGCCAACTTGGCGTCGCCGGCAATGCTCACGACTTTTTCGAAGTAGTTGGCTTGCTCGCGGCTGGAAGCCAACACGCTGGCATCGTAGACCGACAGGCCGAACTGCGCCTGGAAGCGCTCGCGTTTGTGCTGCGGCAATTCCGGCAGGGTGGCGCGGATGTCATTGAGGAACGAATCCTCAAGGACGACCGGCAACAGGTCCGGGTCGGGGAAGTAACGGTAGTCGTTGGCTTCCTCTTTGCTGCGCATGGCGCGGGTTTCGTCTTTGTTCGGGTCGTACAGGCGGGTTTGCTGGATGACCTTGCCGCCGTCTTCGATCAGGTCGATCTGGCGACGCACTTCGCTGTTGATCGCCTTTTCGATGAAGCGGAACGAGTTGACGTTCTTGATCTCGCAGCGGGTGCCGAACTCGACCTGGCCTTTAGGACGGATCGACACGTTGCAGTCGCAACGCAGCGAGCCTTCGGCCATGTTGCCGTCGCAGATGCCCAGGTAACGCACCAGCGCGTGGATCGTCTTGACGTAGGCCACGGCTTCCTTGGCGCTGCGCATGTCCGGCTCGGAGACGATTTCCAGCAACGGCGTGCCGGCACGGTTCAAGTCGATGCCGGTAGCGCCCGGGAATTCTTCGTGCAGGCTCTTGCCGGCGTCTTCTTCCAGGTGCGCGCGGGTCACGCCGACACGTTTGATGGTGCCGTCTTCCAGTGGGATGTCCAGATAGCCCTTGCCGACGATCGGCAGTTCCATCTGGCTGATCTGGTAGCCCTTGGGCAGGTCCGGGTAGAAGTAGTTCTTGCGCGCGAACACGTTGTGCTGGCCGATCTCGGCATCAATCGCCAGGCCGAACATCACCGCCATGCGCACCGCTTCCTGGTTCAGCACCGGCAGCACGCCGGGCATGCCCAGGTCTACCAGGCTGGCCTGGGTATTGGGCTCTGCGCCGAACGTGGTGGCGCTACCGGAGAAAATCTTCGATTGGGTGGCGAGCTGGGTATGAATCTCCAGCCCGATCACAACTTCCCATTGCATAGTGTTCTCCTCAGAAGCCGGTAGGGGTGCGAGTGTGCCAGTCGGTGTTCAACTGGTACTGGTGCGCCACATTGAGCAGGCGGCCTTCCTGGAAATACGGGGCAAGCAATTGCACACCGACCGGCAGGCCATCGACGAAACCGGCGGGCATGGACAAGCCCGGCAAGCCCGCGAGGTTGGCGGTGATGGTGTACAGGTCTTCCAGGTACTCGGCGATCGGGTCGCCGGTCTTGGCGCCGATCTTCCAGGCCGGGTTCGGCGTGGTTGGGCCGAGGATCACGTCGACTTCTTCGAAGGCAGCCATGAAGTCGTTCTTGACCAGGCGACGGATTTTCTGCGCCTTGAGGTAGTACGCGTCGTAATAGCCGGCGGACAGGGCGTAGGCACCGACCATGATCCGACGTTGGACTTCGGCGCCGAAGCCTTCGCCGCGCGAGCGTTTGTACAGGTCTTCGAGGCCTTTCGGGTTTTCACAGCGATAGCCGAAGCGCACGCCGTCGAAACGCGACAGGTTGGAAGAGGCTTCTGCCGGTGCGATCACGTAGTAGGCAGGAATCGCGTGCTGGTTGTTCGGCAGGCTGATTTCCTTGATCACGGCGCCGAGTTGTTCCAGCGTCTTGACGCTGTTGTGCACCAGTTCGGCGATACGCGGGTCGAGGCCGGCGCTGAAATACTCTTTCGGCACGCCAATACGCAGGCCTTTGAGCGAGGTATTGAGGCTGGCGCTGTAGTCCGGCACCGGTTCGTCAATGCTGGTGGAGTCCTGCTTATCAAACCCGGCCATACCTTGTAACAAAATCGCGCAGTCTTCAGCGGTGCGTGCCAGCGGGCCGCCCTGATCCAGGCTGGAGGCGTAGGCGATCATGCCCCAACGCGAAACACGACCGTAGGTCGGCTTCAAACCGGTGAGGTTGGTGAACGCGGCGGGCTGACGGATCGAGCCGCCGGTGTCGGTAGCGGTAGCCGCCGGCAGGAAGCGCGCGGCAACGGCGGCAGCCGAACCACCGGACGAACCGCCTGGCACGTGATCCAGGTTCCACGGGTTTTTCACGGCGCCGTAGTAGCTCGACTCGTTGGCAGAACCCATGGCGAATTCGTCCATGTTGGTCTTGCCCAGGGTCACGGCCCCGGCGGCGGCCAGCTTGGACACCACGGTGGCATCGTAGGGCGCCTTGAAGTTGTCGAGCATCTTCGAGCCGCAGCTGGTGCGAATGCCCTGGGTGCAGAACAGGTCTTTGTGGGCGATTGGTGCGCCCAGCAGTGCGCCATTCTCACCGTTGGCGCGACGTACGTCGGCGGCCTTGGCCTGGCTCAGGGCCAGCTCTTGGGTGAGGCTGATGAAGCTGTTGACCTTCGGATCAAGCTCGGCGATGCGCGCAAGCAGGGTCTTGGTCAGCTCTTCGGAAGAAAACTTTTTGTCGGCGAGACCGCGGGCGATCTCGGCCAGAGTCATGTGATGCATGAAAGGCTCTTTCCCTTTAGTCGATGACTTTCGGAACCAGGTACAGGCCGTTTTCGACCGCTGGCGCGATGGACTGGTAGGCCTCGCGATTATTTCGCTCGGTCACAACGTCTGCGCGCAGGCGCTGGCTGGCTTCCAGCGGGTGAGCCAGGGGCTCGATGCCGTCGGTATTGACGGCCTGCATTTGGTCAACCAGCCCGAGAATGCTGTTCAGGGCTGCGGTGGTCTGTGGAAGATCGGCTTCATTCAGGCCAAGCGAGGCCAGATGAGCGATTTTTTCCACGTCGGAGCGTTCAAGCGCCATGGGATTCTCCAGTGGAAAACAGAACGGAGGGCGTCCGTGTGTTAGATTGTCGGAACACTACCGCATTTCTACGGTCATATGGCCGCGATTGTGGGGGTTGGTGCACAGAAAGTCGGCCAATTTAGCACATTGGCGCCTTGCCCAAAATCCCTGTCGTTGTTAGAGTTTGCCGCACTTTTTTACCCACGCGTTGCCTAGGGTCCTTTCCCCATGTTCAAGAAACTGCGTGGCATGTTTTCCAGCGATCTTTCCATTGACCTGGGCACTGCCAACACCCTTATTTACGTGCGCGAGCGCGGTATCGTTCTGAATGAGCCATCGGTTGTGGCCATTCGGACCCATGGTAATCAGAAAAGTGTCGTTGCCGTTGGCACCGAGGCCAAGCGCATGCTCGGCCGAACACCAGGCAACATCGCTGCCATTCGTCCGATGAAGGACGGCGTGATCGCCGACTTCAGCGTCTGCGAGAAGATGCTGCAGTACTTCATCAACAAGGTTCACGAAAACAGTTTCCTGCAGCCCAGCCCTCGTGTGCTGATCTGCGTTCCGTGCAAGTCCACCCAGGTTGAGCGTCGTGCCATCCGTGAATCGGCCCTTGGCGCCGGTGCCCGCGAAGTATTCCTGATCGAAGAGCCTATGGCTGCCGCTATCGGCGCCGGCCTGCCGGTCGAAGAAGCGCGCGGTTCGATGGTGGTGGATATCGGTGGTGGTACCACTGAAATCGCCCTGATTTCCCTGAACGGTGTGGTGTACGCCGAATCCGTGCGTGTAGGCGGCGACCGTTTCGATGAAGCGATCATTACCTACGTGCGTCGTAACTACGGCAGCTTGATCGGCGAATCCACCGCCGAGCGTATCAAGCAGGAAATCGGCACCGCTTACCCGGGCGGCGAAGTTCGCGAAGTTGATGTTCGCGGTCGCAACCTGGCCGAAGGCGTTCCACGTGCTTTCACCCTGAACTCCAATGAAGTGCTGGAAGCTCTGCAAGAGTCCCTGGCCACCATTGTTCAGGCAGTGAAGAGCGCCCTGGAGCAATCGCCTCCGGAGCTGGCTTCCGACATCGCCGAGCGTGGCCTGGTGCTGACCGGTGGTGGCGCCTTGCTGCGCGACCTCGACAAGCTGTTGGCCCAGGAAACAGGCCTGCCGGTGATCGTCGCCGAAGACCCGCTGACCTGCGTCGCCCGTGGTGGTGGCCGTGCACTGGAAATGATGGATAAACACACCATGGACCTGCTTTCCAGCGAATAAGATTGCCGGAATGGTTCATGCTTCGCCCACAGGCAGCACTTTGCAGTGCTGCCTGTTGGCGTTTATCTTCTTCAATCTGCATCCAGGCCGGTTTGATGCCGTATGAATAAAGAGAACATTTGCCCGGGAGGAGCGGCTTATTAAACCGCTTTTCGCCAAAGGCCCCTCATTGGGCGTGCGCTTATTGGTGCTGGTCGTGCTTTCGGTCGCGCTGATGGTGGTCGATGCCCGCTTTGCACTGCTCAAGCCCGTGCGTAGCCAGATGTCGCTGGTGTTGATGCAGACTTACTGGATCACCGACCTGCCGCAACGGCTCTATCAGGGCGTGGCCAGCCAATTCGGCAGCCGCACTGAGCTTGTCGCCGAGAACGAAAAACTCAAGACTGAAAACCTGCTGTTGCAGGGGCGCATGCAAAAGCTGGCGGCCCTCACCGAGCAGAACGTTCGGCTGCGCGAGTTGCTTAACTCTTCGGCATTGGTCAACGAGAAGGTCGAAGTGGCCGAGTTGATCGGCATGGACCCCAACCCCTTTACCCATCGCATCATCATCAACAAGGGTGAGCGCGACGGTGTGGTCCTGGGTCAACCGGTGCTCGACGCCCGTGGCCTGATGGGCCAGGTGGTCGAGTTGATGCCCTACACTTCGCGCGTATTACTGCTGACGGACACCACCCACAGCATTCCCGTGCAGGTCAACCGCAACGGTTTGCGCGCGATTGCCAGCGGTACCGGTAACCCGGAGCGTCTTGAGTTGCGCCATGTGGCCGACACTGCCGACATCAAGGAAGGCGACCTGTTGGTCAGTTCCGGCCTGGGTCAGCGGTTCCCGGCAGGCTACCCGGTCGCGACGGTCAAGGAAGTGATCCACGATTCCGGCCAGCCGTTCGCCATCGTGCGCGCCGTGCCGACCGCCGCGTTGAACCGCAGCCGTTACCTGTTGCTGGTGTTCAGCGACAACCGTACGCCGGAAGAGCGTGCCAACGACGCTGCCCAGGCGCAGGAAGCAGAAGACAAGCAGAACGGCACCGCGCCGGTCATTCCTGCCACGGTGCCAAAACCAGCCTTCGTGGGGCCGCCTGCTCCTGCGGTGACCTCGGTCGCGCCAGTGGCGACGCCCGTCAAACCTGCGGCCCACAGCGCCCGCTCAGCCAAACCGGCCGCGGCCAAGCCAACGGTCACCACGCCGGCCGCCACAGTGCCAGCGGCTAAACCGCCTGCCACGTCGGCAACCCGACCAGCGGCCGCAGCGCCGGCAACCACGCGGCAGAGGGAGGAATAATGGCCGGTACGCATTCGCGCAATGGCTGGATCGTCTGGCTGACCTTCGCCATCGGCTTGCTGCTCAGCGTTTCGCCGTTGCCGCAGTTCATGGAAATCCTGCGACCGCTCTGGCTCGCCTTGCTCCTGGCGTTCTGGTCGCTGACCTTGCCGCACAAGGTAGGCATGGTCACGGCGATGTGCCTGGGCTTGGCGGAGGACGTGCTCTATGGCACCTTGCTGGGCCAGAACGCGCTGATCCTGACCCTGATTACTTTCCTGGTGCTGTCATTGCAGCAGAGGTTGCGCATGTTCCCGATGTGGCAGCAGTGCCTGGTGATCCTGGTGATCTTCGGCCTGGCGCAGTTGGTGCAACTGTGGCTCAGCGCCTTGACCGGTAACCGCCAGCCAACTTTGGCCCTGGTATTGCCGGCTCTGGTCAGTGCGTTGCTGTGGCCTTGGGTCAGCTTCGGTCTACGTGGTTTACGTCGCCGCTATAAAATCAATTGAATGGATTGCGAGGCTCTGCCTGGTTATCGAACCCTACAGGGAGAGTCTGCAATGAATTCGCTTTATCTGGCCTCGGGCTCCCCAAGACGGCGTGAACTGCTGACGCAGATCGGTGTGCCTTTCACCCTGGTCAGCGCCGCCATTGATGAAACTCCTCTTACAAACGAATCCGCCGTTGCCTACGTCGAGCGCCTTGCGCATGGCAAGGCCACGGCGGGTTTTGCTGCGCTTGAAAAGACTGCCGGCGCCTGCGTGCTGGGCGCCGACACGGCCGTGATCGTTGATGGTCAGATCCTTGGCAAACCGGTTGACCAGGCCGACGCCCTGGCGATGTTGATGGCCCTGTCGGGACGCGAGCATGAAGTCCTCACCGCCATTGCCGTCACCGACGGCGAGCGCAGCGAAACTCGATGTGTGAGCAGCCGGGTACGTTTTCGCGCTATTTCTGTCGAGGAGGCTACAACCTACTGGCGCAGCGGCGAACCTCAGGACAAGGCGGGCGGCTATGCTATCCAGGGACTTGGATCGGTGTTTGTCGCCGGGCTCAATGGCAGCTATTCCGCCGTGGTAGGCCTGCCCGTGTGCGAAACCGCGCAACTGCTTGGTCAATTCGGCATACCCTGTTGGCAAAACCTTACCGCGCGCTGAACGCCGTATCCCAGCGCCAAGCCTTAAGCGATCGGTCACTATTGTGAAAACGCCTGAACGAGACCCAGCCATGAGTGAAGAGATTCTGATCAATATCACGCCGATGGAATCGCGCGTGGCGGTGGTAGAGAACGGTGTTCTGCAAGAAGTGCACGTCGAGCGCACCCAGAAGCGCGGCATTGTCGGCAATATCTATAAAGGCAAAGTGGTGCGCGTGTTGCCGGGCATGCAGGCGGCATTCGTCGACATCGGCCTGGACCGCGCCGCGTTTATCCATGCATCGGAAATCTCCCTGCGCGAAGGCCCTGCGGTTGAAAGCATCAGCGCGCTGGTACACGAAGGGCAGAGCCTGGTGGTGCAAGTCACCAAGGACCCGATCGGTTCCAAGGGCGCGCGGCTGACCACTCAACTGTCGATTCCTTCGCGTTATCTCGTGTACATGCCGCGCACTGCGCATGTCGGTATTTCTTTAAAAATCGAAGACGAAGCCGAGCGTGAACGCCTGAAAAAGGTGGTCAGCGACTGCGTGGCTGCCGAGGGCATCAAGGAAGCGGGTGGTTTTATCCTGCGCACGGCCGCAGAAGGCGCCGGCGCCGATGAAATCCTCATGGACATCAGGTACCTGCGGCGCTTGTGGGACCAGATCGGCGCACAGATCAAAACCATTGGCGCGCCGAGCGTGATCTATGAAGACCTTGGCCTCGCGCTGCGTACGTTGCGCGATTTGGTCAGCCCGAAAATCGAGAAAATTCGCATCGACTCGCGGGAAACCTTCCAGCGCACCACACAATTTGTCGCCGAATTGATGCCGGAAATAGCCGACCGCCTCGAGCATTACCCCGGCGAGCGGCCGATCTTCGATCTTTATGGCGTCGAAGACGAAATCCAGAAAGCCCTGGAGCGCAAAGTGCCGCTCAAATCCGGCGGCTATCTGGTCGTGGACCCGGCAGAGGCCATGACTACCATTGACGTCAACACCGGCGCGTTTGTCGGCCACCGCAATCTCGAAGAGACCATCTTCAAGACCAACCTCGAAGCCGCCACCGCGATTGCCCGCCAACTGCGCCTGCGCAACCTGGGCGGCATCATCATCATTGACTTCATCGACATGGAAGACGAAGAGCACCAGCGCCAGGTGCTGCGTACCCTCGAGAAGCAACTGGAGCGCGATCACGCCAAGACCAACATCATCGGCATCACCGAGCTGGGCCTGGTGCAGATGACCCGCAAGCGTACCCGCGAAAGCCTTGAGCAAGTGCTCTGCGAACCCTGCAGCAGCTGCCAGGGGCGCGGCAAGCTGAAGACCCCTGAAACGGTTTGCTACGAGATTTTCCGCGAAATCTTACGGGAGGCACGCGCCTATCAAGCCGAAGGTTATAGAGTGCTCGCCAACCAGAAAGTCGTCGATCGGTTACTGGATGAAGAGTCTGGTAACGTCGCTGAACTGGAGGGTTTTATCGGGCGCACGATTCGCTTCCAGGTCGAAACCATGTATTCCCAGGAACAATATGACGTGGTGCTGCTCTGATCCCCAATCGCTTAATTTCTTCGAGAACGGCAGACCTTGATCTGCCGTCCGTCCACTGCTTTGAGGGTCGCCTGACATGGAGCGTCTGATACGCTTTTTTGCCGCTTTGACCCGTTGGGGCCTGGGCTTGTGTGCCTTGCTGCTGGTGTTGGCTGCGGTGTACGTGAGCCTGGGTCGTGAATTGACCCCGCTGGTGGCTGAATACCGCGCCGAAATCGAAGCCAAGGCTCAGGCTGCGGTGGACATGCCCGTGCAAATCGGCAGCCTTGAAGGCCGCTGGAGCGGTTTCGCCCCCGTGTTGCTGGCCCACGACGTGATGGTCGGCGAGGGCAGCAGTGCCTTGCGCCTGGACCAGGTTGAGGTGGTGCCGGATATCTGGGCCAGCCTGATGGCCCGCGAAGTGCGTATAGCCCACCTGGAAGTCAGCGGGCTGCAGTTGAGCGTCAAGGAAGACAAGGACGGCCACTGGGCGCCCCAAGGCCTGCCGGTGCAAGATGACCAACCGTTGGACCCTGAGCAGGTGCTGACGCGCATGCAGATGGTCAAGCGCGTGTCCTTGCTCGATAGCCAGGTCACGCTGCAACCGTTCGGCCAGGCGCCGCTGACCCTGACTTACGTGGGCCTGAGCCTGCACACCGGCGCCACTCGCCAGCGCCTCGATGCGCGCCTGACCCTGCCGGATGGCCAGCCACTGGCTGTAAACCTGCGTACACGAATTCGCGCCAGCGCTTGGAAAGACGGTGAAGTCCAGGCTTACCTGAGCCTGCCGCAAAGCGACTGGGCCAAATGGATACCCGGCAGGCTGACCCAGCAATGGAACGTCACGCAGTTCAAGGCCGGCGGCGAATTCTGGCTGACCTGGGCCAAAGGCACCGTGCAAAGCGCGGTGGCGCGTCTGAACTCACCCCAGCTCAAAGGCAGCTACGCCGACCGCAAGCCGGTTCATATCGAAAACCTTGCCCTCACGGCTTACCTGCAACGCAGTGAAAGCGGCCTCAACGTGCTGTTTGACTCGCTGGCGATGAACATTGGTGAAACGCGCTGGGAGTCGCGCCTGCAATTGCAGCAAAGCCTGGCTACCGACAAGGATCTGGAAGTCTGGAAACTGCAGGCCGACCGCCTTGACCTGACGCCGATCACGCCGTTGCTGAATGCCTTGGCGCCCCTGCCGGAAGGCTTTGCCAAAACCGTCGAACACCTCAAGGCCACTGGCACGCTGCGCAACGTGCTGGTGGATTTCCGTCCCCAGGATACGAGCGATCAGAAGGTCAGTTTTGCCGCCAACCTCGAGCGCATCGGGTTTGATGCCTACTTCGGCGCACCGGCTGCGCGCAACGTGTCCGGCAGTATCAGCGGCGACCTGGGGCACGGTGAGTTGCGCATGGACAGCAAGGACTTCTCCTTGCACCTGTACCCGATCTTTGCCAAACCGTGGCAGTACATCCAGGCCAATGCACGCCTGACGTGGAAGCTGGATAAAGAAGGTTTCACCCTGATCGCCCCCTACATCAAGGTGCTCGGCGAAGAAGGCAAGGTTGCGGCAGACTTCCTGATTCGTCTGCATTTCGACCATAGCCAGGAAGACTATATGGACCTTCGGGTCGGCATGGTCGATGGCGATGGCCGTTTTACACCCAAGTATTTGCCGGCGGTATTGAGCCCGTCGCTGGATGAGTGGTTGCGCACAGCGATTCTCAAAGGCGCGGTTGACCAAGGTTTCTTCCAGTACCAAGGTTCGCTGAACCATGACGCGCTGCCGGCTGCACGCAATATCAGCCTGTTCTTCAAGGTGCACGATGCCGAACTGGCGTTCCAGCCAGGCTGGCCGCATGTGAGCAAGGTCAATGGTGAAGTGTTTGTCGAGGAGAGCGGCGTGCGCATCCTGGCGAGCAAGGGCCAATTGCTCGACACCAAGGTCAAGGACGTTTACGTCAATATTCCTCACGCGCCAACCGGTAAAGACAGTCATCTGCTGATCACCGGTGGATTCGCAGGTGGCCTGGGGGATGGCTTGAAGATCCTTCAGGACGCGCCGATCGGCACTGGCTCGACGTTTGCCGGCTGGAAAGGCGAGGGCGACCTGCAAGGCAAGCTGGACCTGGATATTCCGCTGGTCAAAGGCACCGAACCCAAGATCGTGGTGGACTTCCAGACCGACAAGTCCCGCCTGCAATTGGCCGAGCCGACTCTGGATTTGAGCCAGCTCAAGGGCGATTTTCGCTTCGACAGCACCAAGGGGCTGAGTGGCCAGAACATCTCCGCCCAGGCGTTTGATCGTCCGATCACCGCGCAGATCGTTGCCGATGGCAAACCGGGCACTATCAGCACGCGTATCACCGCCAAGGGGCAGGTCACGGTCAAGCGCCTGACGGACTGGTTGAAAATTAGCCAGCCGCTGCCGGTGTCCGGCGATATCCCGTACCAATTGCAAGTGACACTGGACGGCGCCGACAGCCAACTGATGGTCAGTTCCAACATGAAAGGCGTAGCGGTCGATCTGCCCGCACCGTTTGGCATGCCCGCCAGCCAGGGGCGCGACAGCGTATTCCGCATGACCTTGCAGGGGGCCGAGCGCCGCTACTGGTTCGATTATGGCGAGCTGGCGAGCTTCACCTTTGCGTCGCCTCCGGACAAATTCAATGAGGGTCGCGGGGAGTTGTTCCTGGGGGACGGTGATGCCGTGCTGCCGGCTGCCAAAGGCTTGCGCATTCGTGGCGTGCTGTCGGAGCTGGATATAGACCCGTGGAAAAAACTGGTCGACCGTTACGCCGGCAATGACCCAGGCGGCAATGCCAAGCAACTGCTCAGCGGTGCTGATTTCAAGGTGGGCAAGTTGAGCGGTTTTGGTACCCAGTTTGACCAGGTCAACCTGCAACTTGACCGCAAACCGGCCGCATGGGGGCTGCAGTTCGACAGTCAACAAGCCAAAGGTGCTGTGAACCTTCCTGATGCCAAGGGCGCGCCTATTGCAATCAACCTGCAGTACGTGAAGTTGCCGGCGGTGGATCCGAAGGCACAGGCCGACGAAAACGCGCCAGACCCGTTGGCGGATGTCGACCCCAAGGACATTCCAGCACTGGATATCTCCATCAATCAACTGTTCCAGGGGCCGGACTTGGTGGGCGCCTGGTCACTGAAAGTACGGCCGACGGCCAAAGGCCTGGCCTTCAACAATCTGGACCTTGGCCTCAAAGGCATGCAGCTCAACGGCGCTGGTGGTTGGGAAGGCGCGCCGGGTAACAGCAGCAGTTGGTACAAAGGACGCCTGGATGGCAAGAACATCGCCGATGTGCTCAAAGGCTGGGGGTTCGCGCCGACGGTAACCAGTGAAGACTTCCATCTGGATGTGGACGGTCGCTGGCCGGGCTCGCCGGCTTGGGTCGGTCCCAAGCGTTTCTCCGGTAGCCTGGATGCAGCGTTCCGCAAAGGCCAGTTCGTTGAGGTCGAAGGTGGCGCGCAGGCTCTGCGGGTATTTGGCTTGCTGAATTTCAACTCCATCGGGCGCCGTTTGCGTCTGGACTTCTCGGACTTGCTTGGTAAAGGCTTGAGCTATGACCGGGTCAAAGGCTTGCTCGCGGCCAGCAATGGCGTGTTCGTGACGCGTGAACCCATCACCATGACCGGGCCTTCCACCAACCTGGAGCTCAACGGCACGCTGGACCTGGTAGCCGACCGCGTCGACGCCAAGCTGCTGGTCACGTTGCCGGTGACCAATAACCTGCCAATTGCCGCTTTGATTGTCGGTGCACCGGCCATTGGTGGCGCGCTGTTTTTGATCGACAAGTTGATTGGCGATCGTGTTTCGCGCTTCGCCAGCGTGCAGTACAAGGTGCAAGGGCCTTGGAAGGATCCAAAAATCACCTTCGACAAGCCATTTGAAAAACCAAACTGAGAGGCTGTGGAGTAGCATGGCCGCATGCCCTTTTCGGAGTGTCGGCCTATGTCCTTTGCGGTAATTCAGATGGTCAGCCAGAGCGATGTTCTGGTCAACCTGGCCCAGGCCAGGCGCTTGCTGGAGCAAGCGGCGGCTGGCGGCGCGAAGCTGGCGGTACTGCCGGAGAACTTCGCCGCCATGGGCCGCCGTGACGTAGCCGATCTGGGCCGCGCCGAAGCTTTGGGCGAAGGCCCGATCCTGCCGTGGTTGAAACAGACCGCTCGCGACCTCACCTTATGGATAGTGGCCGGTACTTTGCCGTTGCCGCCCAAGGACCAACCCAACGCCAAGTCCAACGCTTGCTCGCTGCTGATCGATGATCAGGGCGAAATCGTCGCCCGTTACGACAAGCTGCACTTGTTCGATGTGGATGTAGCAGATGCGCGGGGTCGTTATCGCGAATCTGACGACTATGCTTTCGGGAGCAATGTGGTGGTAGCGGACACGCCGGTGGGGCGATTGGGCCTGACGGTGTGCTACGACCTGCGGTTCCCCGAGCTGTACAGCGAATTGCGCGCGGCGGGGGCTGAATTGATTACCGCGCCCTCGGCGTTTACAGCGGTAACTGGTGCTGCGCATTGGGACGTACTGATTCGGGCGCGAGCCATTGAAACCCAGTGCTACTTGCTGGCAGCTGCCCAAGGCGGCGTACACCCAGGCCCACGGGAAACCTTTGGCCACGCAGCGATTGTCGACCCTTGGGGGCGCGTGCTGACACAACAGGATCAGGGCGAAGCGGTGTTGTTGGCCGAACGCGATAGCAATGAACAAGCGTCGATACGGGCGCGCATGCCGGTGGTCAACCATCGGCGCTTTTTCTCGCAGGGCGCGCAGCGGCCTGCTTCGGAACGATGAATTTAAGGCCAAACCTATGAGCGAGTTGTTGTCCTCAGTCAGTGAACACCTCCTGGCACCCGGTGGCGTGACCATCGAAAGCTTGCAAACCGTGCTCGGCGACCTGGCCGGGCCAGGCATCGACGCGGCGGACCTGTATTTCCAGGGGCAGATTTCCGAGTCATGGGCCCTCGAAGACGGCATCGTCAAGGAAGGCAGTTTCAACCTTGATCAGGGCGTGGGCGTGCGTGCGCAATCCGGTGAAAAGACCGGGTTTGCCTACAGTAATGCCATTACCCTTGAAGCGCTGGGCCTGGCGGCCCGCGCAGCGCGCTCGATTTCCCGCGCTGGCCAGAACGGCACGGTGCAGGCGTTCAGTACCCAGGACTTGGCGCAGTTGTACGCGCCGGATAACCCTCTGGAAGTGATCAGCCGTGCGGAAAAGGTCGACTTGCTCAAGCGTATCGACGCCGCTACCCGTGCCCTCGACCCACGCATACAGCAAGTGACCGTGAGCATGGCCGGTGTGTGGGAACGCATTCTGGTGGCGTCCACCGACGGCGGGCTGGCGGCAGATGTACGGCCGTTGGTACGGTTTAATGTCAGCGTGATCGTTGAGCAGAATGGTCGCCGCGAGCGCGGTGGCCATGGCGGCGGCGGGCGTACCGACTACCGGTATTTCCTTTCTGACGACCGCGCCATGGGCTATGCCCGCGAGGCGCTGCGCCAGGCGCTGGTTAACCTGGAAGCCATCCCAGCACCCGCCGGTACCTTGCCGGTGGTGTTGGGTTCGGGCTGGTCCGGGGTTTTGCTGCACGAAGCGGTGGGCCACGGCCTGGAAGGCGACTTCAATCGCAAGGGCAGTTCGGCCTACAGCGGGCGCATGGGCGAGATGGTCGCGTCCAAGCTTTGCACCATTGTCGACGACGGTACCTTGGCGGGTCGCCGTGGTTCGTTGAGCGTTGACGATGAAGGCACGCCGACCGAGTGCACCACGCTGATTGAAAACGGTGTGCTCAAGGGCTACATGCAAGACAAACTCAATGCGCGCCTGATGGGCGTGGCGCGCACCGGTAACGGCCGTCGTGAGTCCTACGCGCACTTGCCGATGCCACGTATGACCAATACCTACATGCTCGGTGGCGAAAGCGATCCGGCGGAAATCATCGCCTCGGTCAAACGCGGGATCTACTGCGCCAACCTCGGCGGCGGCCAGGTGGATATCACCAGCGGTAAGTTTGTGTTCTCCACCAGCGAGGCGTACCTGATCGAAGACGGCAAGATTACCGCGCCGGTCAAAGGGGCGACGTTGATTGGTAACGGGCCGGAAGCCATGAGCAAGGTGTCGATGGTCGGTAACGACCTGTCGCTGGACAGCGGCGTGGGCACATGCGGCAAGGATGGGCAGTCGGTGCCGGTCGGCGTTGGCCAGCCAACCTTGAAGATTGATGCGATCACCGTGGGTGGCACGGGGTCGTAAGCGGTGGAGCTTCGGGTGGCGCAGAACGCCACCCGGGGAAGAGGATCAGCGCAGGCCGCGTTGAGTCTCGTCCAGCTCACGGATGTACTTGAAAATTTTACGGCTGGTGGCCGGAGCCTTGTTTTGCGCCAGTTCGTGCTGGGCCTGACGGATCAGGGAGCGCAGTTGCTGGCGGTCCGCGTCCGGGTAGTCCACCACGAATTTCTCCAGTACAGCGTCATCGCCCGAAATCAGGCGGTCACGCCAACGTTCCAGGTTATGGAAACGTTCGTTGTACTGGCGAGTGGAGGCATCGAGTTGATCGAGCAACGTCAGAATGGCGTCAGTGTCCTGATCGCGCATCAATTTGCCGATAAACATGATGTGCCGTTTACGCGCGATATTCGCGGTGTGCTTGGGCGCATCCGCCAGGGCCCGACGCATTTCGTCGGTCAGTGGCAGTTTTGCAACCAAATCCGGCTTGAGCGTTGTAAGGCGCTCGCCAAGGTCAACCAGAGCATGCAGCTCGCGTTTGACCTGGGTTTTGCTTTTCTCCCCATCGAGGGAGTCGTCGTAAGAATCAACCATGGTGGCAGTCCGCAAAGAAACGCCGCCATGATAACCAGTCGGGGGCCGCTTGTCCGGCCCGGTCGCTCGATGGCCTTAACCGAAAGCAGAATTTGAGTGGAGAAAACCATGAGTGCAGCCCAAAGCGTCGGTCCGCAAGCGTTACCGGCACTGCAGGAACAAGTCGAGCAGATCCTTGCCGAGGCCAAGCGCCAGGGTGCCAGTGCCTGTGAAGTGGCCGTATCGCTGGAGCAGGGGCTGTCGACGTCGGTGCGCCAGCGGGAAGTGGAAACTGTCGAATTCAATCGCGATCAGGGTTTTGGTATCACCTTGTATTCGGGGCAGCGCAAAGGCTCGGCGAGTACGTCGGCCAGCGGTCCGGAAGCGATTCGCGAAACTGTCGCTGCTGCGTTGGCGATTGCCAAGCACACGTCCGAAGACGAAAGCTCGGGCTTGGCCGACAAAGCGCTTATGGCCAAGGACTTGAAGGATTTCGACCTCTTTCACGCCTGGGACATCACGCCTGAGCAGGCTATCGAGCAGGCGCTGATCTGCGAAGCTGCGGCGTTTGATGCCGATCCCCGCATCAAGAATGCTGATGGCACCACCTTGAGCACCCATCAGGGTTGCCGTGTTTACGGCAACAGCCACGGTTTTATCGGCGGTTACGCTTCTACTCGCCATAGCTTGAGCTGCGTGATGATCGCCGAAGCCGATGGCCAGATGCAGCGTGATTATTGGTATGACGTAAGCCGTCAGGGTGAATTGCTGGCGAACCCGGTCAGTATTGGTCAGCGCGCTGCGCAGCGCGCGGCCAGCCGTTTGGGCGCGCGTCCGGTGCCGACGTGTGAAGTGCCGGTGCTGTTCTCGGCCGAACTTGCCGGCGGCCTGTTTGGCAGCTTCCTGGGGGCGATTTCCGGTGGGAATCTGTACCGCAAGTCCTCGTTCCTTGAGGGCGCAATCGGCCAGAAGTTGTTCCCTGAGTGGCTGACCATCGATGAGCGTCCTCATTTGATGCGTGCCATGGGCAGTTCCGCCTTCGACGGTGATGGCCTGGCGACCTATGCCAAGCCGTTCGTCGAGAAGGGCGAGCTGGTCTCGTACGTGTTGGGCACTTACGCCGGTCGCAAGCTGGGGCTGCCGAGCACGGCCAACTCCGGTGGCGTGCACAACCTGTTCGTGACCCATGGCGACGAAGACCAGGCTGCGCTGCTGCGTCGCATGGGCCGCGGCCTGCTGGTGACCGAATTGATGGGCAGTGGCCTGAATATGGTCACGGGTGACTATTCCCGCGGCGCCGCCGGTTTCTGGGTGGAAAACGGCGAGATTCAGTTCGCCGTCCAGGAAGTGACTATTGCCGGCAACATGCGCGACATGTTCAAGCAGATCGTTGCCGTCGGTAACGATCTGGAGCTGCGCAGCAATATTCGCACGGGGTCGGTGTTGATCGAGCGGATGACCGTCGCCGGCAGCTAAACACTCAACGTCTCAAAAAAAGGCGCGCCATCCTACAGATGGCGCGCCTTTTTTATGCCCGCATCACGGGTGGATTCGCGTGCCACCCTTGTTTTGATTCTCAATATCATTTAATAATAAATATCATTACCGAATGAGTGTGGATCATGAGTTCTGTCCTGCATGAGGATCCGTACCTGGAAAGCTGGCGCTGGATGAGTCGTCAGATTCGCTGCGGCCTCGATCCCAATGAACCTCGCCTGATCGAACATTACCTCAATGAGGGTCGATACCTGGCGTGCTGCACCGCGACCCATCCGTGGACGATCGCTGAAACATCATTCCGTTTGTTGATCGACACCGCCAGCGATGTCGCCTTGCCCTGGCATTGGCGATCCATGTGCCTGGACCAGGCTTGGCGCCCGCTGCGTGACCTGGAAAAACTCTCTCACTGTGCCTGCCGCCTCAAGCGCTGGCAGACCTTTGCCTGGCAATTGGCGACCTGCGAATTGCTGCCCTCCATTTCCGTTTCTGACCTGGTGCAAGGATCTTCCGATGAGTAACACCCGTATCGAACGCGACAGCATGGGCGAACTGCAAGTGCCTGCCGGGGCCCTGTATGGCGCGCAAACCCAGCGCGCGGTGAACAACTTCCCAATCAGCGACCAGCGTATGCCGGCGCAATTCATTCGCGCCCTGATTTTGGCCAAGGCCGCCGCCGCCAAGGTCAACGTCGACCTCAAGCAGATCAGCGAAGCGCAAGGCAAAGCCATTGTCGACGCCGCTCAGGGTTTGCTGGAAGGTGATTACATGCCGCACTTTCCGGTGGATATCTTCCAGACCGGTTCCGGCACCAGCTCCAACATGAACGCCAACGAAGTGATTGCGACCCTCGCCAGCCGTTTGTTGGGCGAAGCGGTCAACCCCAACGACCACGTGAACTGCGGCCAAAGCAGCAACGACATTATCCCGACCACCATTCACGTCAGCGCCGCATTGGTGTTGCACGAGCAAACGCTGCCGGCCTTGCTGCACCTGGTGCAGGTGATCGAACACAAGGCCGAGGAGGTCCATCCGTTCATCAAAACCGGCCGCACCCACTTGATGGACGCCATGCCGGTGCGTATGAGCCAAGTGCTTAACGGCTGGGCGCAACAACTCAAAGCCAATATCGGTCACTTGCAGGACTTGCTGCCGAGCTTGCAAGCCCTGGCACAGGGCGGCACGGCGGTCGGCACCGGGATCAACGCACCCCCGGAATTCGCCGCGCGTTTCAGCCAGCAACTGAGCACCCTGACCGGCGTGAAATTCACACCGGGCAAGAACCTGTTCGCGTTGATTGGCTCCCAGGACACCGCTGTGGCCGTCTCCGGCCAGCTGAAAGCCACCGCCGTCTCGCTGATGAAAATTGCCAACGATTTGCGCTGGATGAACTCCGGACCGCTCGCGGGCCTGGGTGAAATCGAACTGGAGGGCTTGCAGCCGGGCTCTTCGATCATGCCTGGCAAGGTCAATCCGGTGATCCCTGAAGCGACTGCCATGGTTGCTGCGCAAGTCATCGGCAATGACACCGTGATCACTGTTGCGGGTCAGTCCGGCAACTTTGAACTCAACGTGATGCTGCCGATCATTGCCCAAAACCTGCTCAGCAGCCTCGAACTGCTGGCTAATTCCAGCCGATTGCTGGCGGACAAGGCCATCGCCAGCTTCAAAGTCAACGAGGCCAAGCTCAAGGAAGCGCTGTCGCGCAACCCGATTCTGGTCACGGCCCTCAACCCGATCATTGGTTACCAAAAAGCCGCTGAAATTGCCAAGAAGGCCTACCAGCAAGGCCGTCCGGTAATTGATGTCGCCCTCGAGCACACCGACTTGTCACGTAGCCAACTCGAGATCCTGCTGGATCCGGAAAAGCTCACGGCCGGCGGCGTGTAATCACCGACTCTGCTTTGGAGGCTCACCATGGAGCACTGGAAACGCACGATCGAACGAGCCAATCGCTGTTTTATGCAGGGCGAATTGGTTGACGCTCGCGAGGCCTATTTGCAAGCCCTGGCCCTGGCTCAAGTGTTATTCGAGCGCTGGGCGGATGCCGACGAAGCAGTGGCGGCTTGCGTCATCTCCCATCACAACCTGGCGGACTTGCACCTGCGCCTGAACCAGCCTGAGGAAAGTGCGGAATACCTGTGCGCTATCCATCAACGCCTGTTGCAGACCATGCAGGACCCGCGCCTGAGCCCGCAATTGCGCGAGGCGGCGCTGCGCCAGAGCAGCAAGACCTACGTCGAACTGTTGAACTTCATCAGTGATCACGGCGAGTACCCGCGGACCCATCGCTTGCTGGGTGGCACTGCGGCGCAATCGCAAGCGTCGACCCGCAACAGTCCCTATTACGGAGCACATTGATATGTCCTACACCTTGCCTGCCTTGCCCTACGCCTATGATGCCCTGGAGCCGCATATCGATGCGCAGACCATGGAAATCCACTACACCAAGCATCACCAGACCTACATCAACAATCTGAATGCGGCGGTCGAGGGCACCGAGTTTGCGGGCTGGACGGTTGAAAAGCTGGTCTCCAGCGTCCAGCAACTGCCGGAAAAACTACGCGCAGCGGTGATTAACCAAGGTGGCGGTCACGCTAACCATTCGTTGTTCTGGGCGGTGATGTCTCCCAAAGGCGGTGGCAAACCCGAGGGCGCGCTAGGCACAGCGATCGAGACGCAACTGGGCGGCTTCGACAGTTTCAAGGACGCCTTCACCAAGGCCGCCTTGACCCGATTCGGCAGCGGCTGGGCCTGGTTGAGCGTCACGCCGCAAAAAACTCTGGTGGTCGAAAGCAGCGGCAACCAGGACAGCCCACTGATGAACGGCAACACGCCGATCCTCGGTCTGGACGTCTGGGAGCACGCTTACTACCTGCTCTACCAGAACCGCCGCCCGGAATACATCAACGCCTTCTACAGCGTCATCAACTGGCCGGAAGTCGCCGCACGCTACCAGGCCGCCGTGGCCTGATATTCATCCAATAACAAGATCTAAGGCCGACTATGGGCACTGAAACACTGGCGATCAGCAGCGGACGAATGTTTCGTTATGCGTTTGGTTCGCTGCTGCTATTGGCAGGCACTGCATTGCTGGTGGCCCACGGGCTGGCCTGGCTGGATCTTGAACCGCGCATCCTGCGCGCCTTGCAGGGCGGGGCGATCTGCGCGCTTGGCACTGCACTGGGCGCAGTCCCGGTGCTGGTGATTCGCCGGATGCCGGTAGCGCTCAGCGATACCTTGCTGGGATTCGGCGCCGGTGTGATGTTGGCGGCGACGGCCTTTTCGCTGATCGTGCCTGGTATTGCGGCCGCTGAAGGCCTTGGGCTATCGCCTTGGGGAGCCAGTGGTTTGATCAGCTTCGGCATCATGCTCGGTGCGTTCGGGTTGTACCTGGTTGACCGCAAGGTCTCCGGCGCCAGCCCGGAAATGCTGGTGGGCACGCCGGACAAGCCGGTGATTCCACCGCGCATTTGGTTGTTCGTGTTTGCCATCATTGCCCACAACATTCCGGAGGGCATGGCCGTAGGTGTCTCGGCGGGTGGCGGCATGCCGGATGCCGACAGCCTGGCCATGGGCATCGCCCTGCAGGATGTTCCGGAAGGTTTAGTGATTGCGCTGGTCTTGGCCGGGGCAGGGATGTCGCGGATCAAAGCGTTCCTGATCGGCGCTGCGTCAGGGTTGGTCGAACCGGTATTTGCGGTGCTCTGTGCCTGGCTGGTGAGCCTGGCGGAAATTTTGTTGCCGCTGGGGCTCGCACTCGCGGCTGGGGCGATGTTGCTGGTGGTGACGCACGAAGTGATTCCCGAATCGCGCCGCAATGGTCACGAAAAGCTTGCCAGCCTGGGACTGTGCATCGGGTTCTGCTTGATGATGGTGATGGATACTGCTCTGGGATAAACCTCGGCCCATTATTACAAGCCCGGCTTGGCAACGGTGGCGTCCGCCCGGTGACGGCAAGGCTTGAGGGCGTCCCGCCAGCAAGCCGATGCCTGGACGTGGTTATTCGCCTTCGTCAAAGAAGTTATTGATCAGCTTTACCAGCGCGTCCATCGCTTCCTGTTCCTGCTCGCCTTCAGTCTTCAAGTGAATCTTGGTGCCCTTGCCAGCAGCCAGCATCATCATGGCCATGATGCTCTTGCCGTCGACCATGGATTCTGGAGTGCGCCCGGCCCGGATCTGGCAAGGGAACTGCCCGGCCACACCGACGAATTTGGCGGAAGCGCGAGCGTGCAGGCCCAGCTTGTTGATGATTTCAATTTCCAGAGCGGGCATCGAACAGGTGTTCCTTTCAGCTAAGGTCGCGGTGGCGAACCTGGACGTTCTTGAGGGTTTGTTGCAGCACCTGGCCCAGGCGTTCAGTCAGGTAGACAGAACGGTGATGGCCGCCGGTGCAGCCGATGGCGATGGTGACATAGGCACGATTACTCGCGGCAAAACGTGGCAACCATTTAAGCAGGTAGCTGGAAATGTCCTGGAACATCTCTTCGACATCCGGTTGCGCAGCCAGGTACTCGGCCACCGGCTGATCCAGCCCCGACTGATCACGCAGCTCCGGCTTCCAGTAAGGGTTGGGCAGGCAGCGAACATCGAACACCAGGTCGGCATCGACCGGCATGCCTCGTTTAAAGCCAAACGACTCGACGAGAAATGCCGTGCCAGGCTCTGGTTGATTCAGCAGGCGTAGTTTGATGGCGTCGCGCAGCTGATACAAGTTCAAGCCGGTGGTATTGATCTTGAGATCGGCGAGGTCGATGATCGGCCCCAGCAGCGTGGTCTCGTCCTCAATGGCCTCGGCCAGCGAGCGGTGAGGGCTGCTCAGAGGGTGACGTCGACGGGTTTCAGAGAAGCGCTTGAGCAGCGTCTCTTCGTCGGCATCCAGGTACAGCACGTCGCAATGGATGTGCTTGGCCCGCACTTCTTCGAGCAATTCAGGAAATCGCGAGAGGTGGCTGGGGAGATTACGTGCATCAATTGAAACGGCAACCAGCGGCTGCGCCAACTCAGTGTGAATCAGCGCACGCTCGGCCAGCTCCGGCAGCAGGCCGGCGGGCAGGTTGTCGATGCAATAGAAGCCATTGTCTTCAAGGACATTGAGTGCGGTGCTTTTACCCGAGCCGGAACGGCCGCTGACGATGATCAAACGCATGATTACTGCCTGTTTTGTTCATCCAGGACAACCTGATAGAGCGCCTCGTTGCTGCTGGCACTGCGCAGTTTGTCGCGTACTTCCTTGCGGTCGAGCATGCTGGCGATCTGCCGGAGCAGTTCCAGGTGTGCATCGGTAGCAGCTTGCGGGACCAGCAGAACGAACAGCAGGTCGACCGGGGCGCCGTCGATGGCATCAAAATCGATTTTTTCTTGCAGGTGTAAAAGTGCACTTACGGGAGAAGTACAGCCTTCAAGGCGGCAGTGAGGAATGGCGATGCCGTTACCAAAACCGGTCGAACCCAGCTTTTCACGGTCAATCAGGGCCTTGAACACAACTTGCTCATCCAGCTCAGGCACTTCACGGCTGATCAGGTTGGCGATGTGTTCGAGGGCTTTCTTCTTGCTGCCGCCCGGCGCGTTCACGAGTGAACGGCCGGGGGTCAGGATGGTTTCAAGTTGGATCATGGGGGAGAGTTAACGACCTGTACCTTGCATCAGGTGCAGATACTTTTCCTTATGCTTTATGAGTTGGCGGTCCAGCTTGTCGTAGAGCGAGTCAATCGCTGCGTACATGTCTTCATGCTCCGCATTGGCGACGAGCTTCGCATTCGGTACGTGCAGGGTGGCCTCGATTTTTTGCTTGAGCTTGTCGACCTCCATGATGACCTGCACGTTGGTGATCTTGTCAAAATGCCCCGCAAGCTTGTTCAGCTTGCTCTCGGTGTACTCACGCAGGGGCTTGGTAACTTCCAGTTGGTGTCCACTGATGTTGACTTGCATACAGCTTCTCCTTCGTTGCCAGTGCATAAAGCGGCAGGCAAAACGCCTGCCACTGGAACGCTATGGCCCGCCCGTCACATCAAACGCTTACGCTCGCTGGAAGGCGCGATCCCGAGGGACTCGCGGTACTTGGCGACGGTTCGACGGGCGACCTGAATGCCTTGTGCCTCCAGTAAACCAGCGATCTTGCTGTCACTCAACGGCTTTTTCTGATTTTCCGCAGCAACCAGTTTTTTGATGATCGCGCGGATCGCCGTGGACGAGCATTCGCCGCCTTCGGAGGTGCTGACATGGCTGGAGAAAAAGTATTTCAACTCATAAATACCCCGTGGGGTATGCATGAACTTCTGCGTGGTCACCCGGGAGATCGTTGATTCGTGCATGCCCACCGCCTCGGCAATGTCATGCAGCACCAACGGTTTCATTGCCTCGTCGCCATATTCCAGGAAGCCGCGCTGGTGCTCGACGATCTGGGTGGCCACTTTCATCAGGGTTTCATTGCGGCTTTGCAGGCTCTTGATGAACCAGCGCGCTTCCTGCAACTGGTTGCGCATGAAAGTGTTATCGGCACTGGTGTCGGCGCGGCGCACAAAGCCTGCGTATTGCGGGTTGACGCGCAAGCGTGGCACCGATTCCTGATTAAGCTCCACCAGCCAGCGCTCGTTGTCCTTGCGCACGATCACGTCGGGAACGACGTATTCGGCTTCGCTGGACTCGATTTGCGAGCCGGGGCGCGGATTGAGGCTCTGTACCAGCTCGATGACTTGGCGCAGGTCGTCTTCCTTGAGCTTCATGCGGCGCATCAGTTGGCTGTAGTCGCGGCTGCCCAGCAGGTCGATGTAATCGGTGACCAGGCGCTGGGCCTCGGCGAGCCAAAGCGTCTTGGCGGGCAGTTGACGCAATTGCAGCAACAGGCACTCGCTGAGGGTGCGAGCGCCGATGCCGGCGGGCTCAAACTGTTGAATGCGGTGAAGGACGGCTTCGATTTCGTCCAGCTCGATGTCCAGCTCCGGGTCGAAGGCCTCGAGGATTTCATCAAGGGTTTCGTCCAGGTAGCCCTGGTTATTGATGCAGTCGATCAGAGTGACAGCGATCAGGCGATCGGTGTCGGACATCGGCGCGAGGTTAAGTTGCCACAACAAATGGCTTTGCAGGCTTTCGCCAGCGGACGTGCGGGTGGTGAAATCCCATTCGTCATCGTCATTGCTGGGCAGGCTGCTGGCGCTGGTCTGGTAAACGTCTTCCCACGCGGTATCCACGGGAAGGTCGTTGGGGATGCGTTCGTTCCATTCGCCTTCCTCAAGGTTATCCACCGTTGGGGCGGTTTCCTGATAGGAGGGTTCCTGCACGTCGGAGTTGGATTTTTGCTCGATGTTGTCGGCCAGCGGGTCTGCATTATCGAAGTCGTCGCCTTCTTCCTGGCGTTCGAGCATCGGATTGGACTCCAGGGCCTCCTGGATTTCCTGTTGCAGGTCCAGGGTCGACAATTGGAGCAGGCGGATGGCCTGTTGCAGCTGAGGTGTCATCGTCAGCTGCTGGCCCATTCTCAGGACTAGCGATGGTTTCATGGCAGGGGCTTAACACCTTATTCGCCGGCGCAATGCGCCATCCACGACAGGGCGCGTGAGCGCCAAACATAAGCAAATTATATGCCTGATGTCGGGGGCTTTGCCTAGAGCGCGGTAACAATAAAAAAAAGAGGTTTTTATTGACTCCCGCGCGCCTTGGCGAACAGCCGTGACACCACGGTGCTTACAGGCGGAACTCGTGGCCCAGATACACTTCCTTGACCAGTTCGTTAGCCAGGATTGTGGCTGAATCGCCCTCGGCGATCAGCTGGCCATCGTTGACGATATAAGCCGTTTCACAGATATCGAGGGTTTCACGGACGTTGTGGTCAGTGATCAACACGCCGATGCCCTTGGCTTTGAGGTGGTGGATGATCTGTTTGATGTCGCCGACCGAGATCGGGTCAACGCCGGCAAACGGTTCGTCCAGCAGGATGAACTTCGGTGCGGTTGCCAGTGCACGTGCGATTTCCACGCGACGGCGCTCACCACCGGACAGGCTCATGCCGAGGTTGTCGCGAATGTGGTTGATGTGGAATTCCTGAAGCAGGCTTTCCAGCTCCTTGCGGCGGCCGTCACGGTCGAGTTCCTTGCGGGTCTCGAGGATCGCCATGATGTTGTCCGACACCGACAGTTTGCGAAAGATCGACGCTTCCTGTGGGAGATAGCCGATACCTGCGCGTGCGCGGCCGTGCATCGGCTGGTGGCTCACGTCGAGGTCGTCGATCAATACACGGCCCTGATCCGCCTGGACCAGCCCGACGATCATATAGAAACACGTGGTTTTGCCGGCACCGTTAGGGCCGAGCAGGCCGACGATCTGGCCGCTGTCGATCGACAGGCTGACGTCGCGCACGACCTGACGGCTTTTGTAAGCCTTGGCCAGATGCTGGGCTTTGAGGGTTGCCATTAGTTCGCCTTCTTCGCAGCGGGTTTAGGCGCAGGCTGAGCGGCAGCGTCTTTCTGCTTGGGCTGGATAACCATGTCGATACGCGGCTTCGGCGTGCCGATCTTCGCGCCGGTGGCGCGACCCGCCTGAGCGATCTGCTTCACGGTGTCATAGGTGATTTTCTCACCGTCCGTGGTGTTGCCATCGCTGCTCACGACCCTGGCCTGATCGATCAGGATGATACGGTTTTGCTGGGCGTGATACTGGATGGTCTTGCCGTAGCCCTTCATCGGAGCAGGGTCTGCAGCAGCCTGCTTCTGTTCGAAATAGGCCAGGTTACCCACCGAAGTCACCACGTCGATGTCACCCGCAGGCGTACGCGTGAGCGTCACCGTGTTGCCGGTAATTTTCATCGACCCTTGGGTGATGATCACGGCACCGGTGTAGGTTGCAACGCCTTGCTTGTCATCCAGCTGCGCATCGTCAGCCTGAATGTGGATCGGTTGCTGGCTATCGTTCGGCAGAGCCCAGGCGCTCACGCTTCCCAGTGCTGCGCCCAGACCGAGCAAAATAGGGAGGGTTTTAACGAGCCTCATACTGTCCTCTTACGTTCGATAGCAGGTGTATCCTGCTTTCTTTCAAATACGCTTTCATTCCCTTGCCAGTCGATACACCGCCAGCGCCGTCGATTCTAACGTCTTGCTCGGTCTGCGCATATTGCTGTTGTGGGAAAACGGTCATGCGACTGCTGGTAATAATAGTGTCGCGGTTCTTATCGTCAGTACGTGCAACACGTACCGAGTCGATCAGTTCTACTTGAGTGCCGTCCGGGTTGACCTCGCCATGCTTGCTGGTGACATGCCAAGGGAACTCAGTGCCGCGGTACAGGTTCATGTCCGGGTTGGTCAGCAACGTGACTTCGGACGACTTCAGGTGCTCGACTTTGTCCGAGGTCATTTCATACTGAACCTTGCCATCCGGCAGGAACTGCACGCTGTAGGCGTTGGTTGCGTAATAGTCGATGGCGCCTCCGTCAACCTGCGCAACAGGCTTGTCGAGAAAGCGTTCGGGGCTGATATTCCAGTAGCCTACCGCCAGAAACAGTGCGGCGATGACCCCGAACAGCAGGAAATTGCGAATCTTTTTGCTCAGCATAAAACGCTCTATAAGTAGGCGGCGTGTGCCGCTTCAAGGCTGCCCTGGGCACGCAGGATCAATTCGCAGAACTCGCGGGCGGCACCTTCGCCGCCACGGGCTATGGTGATGCCATGGGCGTGCTCGCGAACAAAAGTCGCCGCATTGGCGACGGCCATACCCAGGCCTACGCGGCGGATAACCGGGAGGTCAGGCAGGTCATCGCCCAAATAGGCGACCTGCTCATAGCTTAGGTTGAGTTGGCCAAGAAGCTCGTCCAGAACCACCAGTTTATCCTCACGGCCCTGATACAGGTGAGGAATACCCAGGTTTTGTGCACGGCGTTCCACAACCGGTGTTTTTCGACCGCTGATAATTGCAGTTTGCACGCCCGCGGCCATCAACATTTTGATGCCTTGGCCATCGAGGGTGTTGAACGTCTTGAATTCACTGCCATCTTCGAGGAAGTACAGGCGGCCGTCGGTCAGCACACCATCGACGTCGAAAATTGCCAGTTTGATGTTTTTACCGCGTTGCAGCAGGTCGCTGGTCATTTACATCACTCCCGCACGCAGCAAGTCGTGCATGTTCAGGGCGCCAACCGGGTGATCGTCGCCGTCGACGACTACCAGCGCAAGAATCTTGTGGTCTTCCATGATCTTCAACGCTTCGGCCGCGAGCATTTCCGGGCGTGCGGTCTTGCCGTGAGGGGTCATGACTTCATCGATCGTAGCCGTTTGAATGTCGAGATTGCGGTCCAGCGTGCGGCGCAGGTCACCGTCAGTGAAAACGCCGGCCAGACGCCCGTCGGACTCCAGAATGACAGTCATGCCCAGGCGCTTGAGGGTCATTTCCATCAGCGCGTCCTTTAATAGGGTGCCGCGCTGGACGTGGGGCAGTTCATCCCCCGAATGCATGACATTTTCCACTTTCAGCAACAGGCGACGGCCGAGAGCGCCGCCTGGATGCGAAAACGCGAAATCTTCAGCTGTAAAACCGCGAGCTTCCAAGAGCGCCACGGCCAAGGCATCGCCCATGACCAGTGCGGCGGTGGTCGAGGACGTCGGCGCCAGGTTCAGCGGGCAGGCTTCGTGGGCTACGTGAACATTCAAGTTCACTTCCGCGGCCTTGGCCAGCGTCGAATCCGGGTTGCCGGTAATGCTGACCATCTTGATGCCCAGGCGCTTGATCAGCGGCAGCAGGGTCACGATTTCGTTGGTGGTGCCGGAGTTCGACAAGGCCAGGATGATGTCATCCTTGGTGATCATGCCCATGTCGCCGTGGCTGGCTTCGGCCGGGTGTACGAAAAAAGCCGTGGTTCCGGTGCTGGCCAGCGTGGCGGCAATCTTGTTGCCGACGTGGCCTGACTTGCCCATGCCAACCACGACAACGCGGCCTTTGCTGGCCAGAATCATCTCGCAGGCACGTACGAAATCCGCGTCGATATGGGCCAGCAAGCCCTCTACGGCTTCTAGCTCGAGGCGGATGGTGCGTTGTGCGGATTGAATAAGGTCGCTGGATTGGCTCATGTCTGAAATCGTATAGCCTGACGAAAAGTCGGCGATTATAGCGGTAATGATCAATTCCCTCACGCAAGTTCGTCAGGGTTTATTCTGCTAGTGCACGAGAATCATGCCCAGCAAGGTTTTTCCCTGTCCCGAATCTGAACGAGCGCTGTTCCGGCCTTGGGGGCTCTGTACCACCAGTGATATAGTTCGCCGCCAGTTCGGTCCGCCCAACCCATGTGACTAATGAATGCGCACCTGTTGCAAACTATTGCGCACCCATTGCAAACGAATGTCGCAAACATGGTGTCTGAGTGAAAGGCTGCATCCCAAGGAGATTAGATGAGTGCCGATAACGCCTACGCGGTCGAGCTGAAGGGCCTTACCTTCAAGCGCGGGACGCGCAGCATCTTCAATAACGTCGATATTCGCATTCCCCGCGGTAAAGTCACGGGCATCATGGGGCCTTCCGGTTGCGGCAAGACCACCCTGTTGCGCCTGATGGGCATGCAATTGCGCCCTAGCGCCGGCGAAGTGTGGGTCAACGGTCAGAACCTGCCGACACTGTCGCGCAGCGATCTGTTCGATGCCCGCAAGCATATGGGCGTGCTGTTCCAGAGCGGTGCCTTGTTCACCGACCTCGATGTTTTCGAAAACGTGGCGTTTCCGCTGCGGGTGCATACCCAGCTGTCCGATGAAATGATTCGTGACATCGTGTTGCTGAAACTGCAGGCCGTGGGCCTTCGCGGTGCCATCGACCTGATGCCTGACGAATTGTCCGGTGGCATGAAGCGCCGTGTCGCGTTGGCGCGTGCCATTGCTCTCGATCCGCAGATCCTCATGTATGACGAGCCCTTCGTCGGTCAGGACCCCATTGCCATGGGTGTGCTGGTGCGGCTGATCCGCCTGCTCAACGATGCGCTCGGCATCACCAGTATCGTGGTGTCCCACGACCTGGCTGAAACCGCGAGCATCGCCGACTACCTCTATGTGGTAGGCGATGGCCAGGTGTTGGGGCAGGGCACGCCTGAAGAGCTGATGAACGCTGACAACCCGCGCATTCGCCAATTCATGACCGGCGATCCCGATGGCCCGGTGCCTTTTCATTTTCCGGCAGCGGACTACCGCTCAGATCTTCTGGGGAAGCGCTGATGCGCAAGACATCTCTCATCGAAAAGGTTCGCCTTTTCGGTCGCTCGGGCATCGACATGGTCGAAGTGCTTGGGCGTTCGACGATTTTCCTGTTTCACGCGTTGCTCGGTCGCGGCGGCATAGGGGGCGGCTTTGGCCTGCTGCTAAAGCAACTGCACTCAGTAGGCGTGATGTCCCTGGTGATCATCGTGGTTTCCGGGATTTTCATCGGCATGGTGCTGGCGTTGCAGGGGTTCAATATCCTCTCCAGCTACGGCTCGGAGCAGGCAGTGGGGCAGATGGTCGCCCTGACGCTGTTGCGTGAGCTGGGCCCGGTGGTCACCGCCTTGCTGTTTGCCGGGCGCGCAGGTTCTGCGCTGACTGCCGAGATCGGCAACATGAAGTCCACCGAGCAGTTGTCCAGCCTGGAAATGATCGGCGTGGACCCACTCAAGTACATTGTTGCCCCGCGCCTGTGGGCCGGCTTCATTTCCCTGCCACTGCTGGCGATGATTTTCAGCGTGGTGGGCATCTGGGGCGGTTCGTGGGTAGCGGTCGACTGGTTGGGCGTCTATGACGGCTCGTACTGGGGCAACATGCAAAACAGCGTGACCTTCAGCGGCGACGTGCTCAATGGCATCATCAAAAGCATCGTTTTCGCCTTTGTAGTGACGTGGATCGCCGTATTCCAAGGCTATGACTGTGAGCCCACTTCAGAAGGGATCAGTCGCGCCACCACCAAGACCGTTGTGTACGCCTCGCTGGCGGTACTGGGCCTTGACTTCATTTTGACCGCCTTGATGTTTGGAGATTTCTGATGCAAAACCGCACTGTGGAAATCGGTGTCGGCCTTTTCTTGCTGGCTGGCATCCTGGCTTTACTCTTGCTGGCCCTGCGAGTCAGTGGCCTTTCGGCCAGCCCGACCGCCGATACTTATAAACTTTACGCTTACTTCGACAATATCGCCGGTTTGACTGTCAGAGCTAAAGTGACCATGGCCGGTGTAACCATCGGCAAGGTCACGGCAATCGATCTGGATCGCGACAGCTTCACCGGGCGAGTGACCATGCAGGTAGACAAGAAGGTAGATAATCTGCCGACTGACTCCACTGCATCTATTCTCACTGCGGGTCTGCTGGGCGAGAAGTACATCGGCGTCAGCGTGGGCGGGGAAACAGCCCTGCTCAAGGATGGTTCGACAATCCACGACACACAGTCGTCGCTGGTGCTTGAAGACTTGATCGGTAAATTCCTGCTCAATACGGTCAATAAAGACGCCAAATGAGGAATCTGTTCATGATCTCTACCTTGCGACGTGGCCTGCTGGTGCTGCTTGCAGCGCTGCCCCTGATGGCCAACGCGGCGGGTTCTGCGCACGATCTGGTGCAGGACACGACCAACAAAATGTTGGCTGACCTGACCGCCAACAAAGAGCAGTACAAGCAAGACCCAAGCAAGTTCTACGATGCGCTCAACACCATTGTTGGGCCAGTGGTTGATGCCGAAGGCATTTCCCGCAGCATCATGACGGTCAAGTATTCGCGCAAGGCAACGCCTGCGCAGATGCAGACCTTCCAGGAAAACTTCAAAAAGGGCCTGTTCCAGTTCTACGGTAATGCCCTGCTGGAATACAACAACCAGGGGATCACCGTTGCTCCGGCCGGGGATGAGTCAGGTGATCGCACCAGCGTCAACATGACCGTCAAGGGCACCAACGGCGCCGTCTACCCTGTGCAGTACACGCTGGAGAAGGTCAAAGGCGAGTGGAAACTGCGCAACGTGATCATCAATGGCATCAACATTGGCAAGCTGTTCCGCGATCAGTTCGCTGACGCCATGCAGCGCAATGGCAACGACCTGGACAAGACCATCAATGGTTGGGCCGGTGAAGTCGCCAAGGCCAAGGAAGAAACCGACAAACAAGCTGCCGGGAAGCCTGCGCAATGACCGAGTCGGCTGTTCGGCTTGGTGACGCCGGCGAATTATTCCTGAGCGGCGTGCTTGATTACCGCTCCGGGCCTGACCTGCGCAAGCAGGGCCAGGCGCTGATCAACAGCAGCAACGCGCCTGCGCTGGTGCTGGATTGCTCGGCAGTGACCAAGTCCAGCAGCGTCGGTTTGTCATTGTTGCTGTGCTTCATGCGGGATGCCGAGGCGGTCAAAAAACCGGTCAGCATCCGTGCGTTGCCTGAGGATATGCGCGAAATTGCCGAGGTTTCCGGTCTGACCGAGCTTCTGGCGCATCCTTAATAGCCAATATCAAGGAAGCCCCCCGTCAGAGTCCTGCTATGCGGGGTTCGCAGGCGCGGGGCTTTTTTGTATGATGTGCGACCCGTGCGCACTGGGCGCCGATAGAGGTTGAGCATGCAGGCCCTAGAAGTTAAAAGCTTCCTTGAAGGAAAGCTGCCCGAAACGAACGTAGAAGTTGAAGGCGAAGGCTGCAATTTCCAGCTGAACGTGATTAGCGATGAACTGGCGGCACTGAGCCCGGTCAAGCGTCAACAGCAGATCTATGCCCATTTAAACCCGTGGATCACCGATGGCAGCATCCACGCGGTCACTATGAAATTTTTCAGCCGCGCGGCCTGGGCCGAGCGCACCTGAGCCCCCAAGGCGTCGAGATTCTTATGGATAAATTGATTATTACCGGCGGTGCCCGCCTTGATGGCGAGATCCGCATTTCCGGTGCGAAAAACTCCGCCTTGCCGATTCTGGCAGCGACCCTGCTGTGCGATGGCCCGGTAACTGTGGCCAACCTGCCGCACTTGCACGACATCACCACCATGATCGAACTGTTCGGTCGCATGGGCATTGAGCCTGTGATCGACGAAAAACTGTCCGTCGAAATCGACCCGCGCACCATCAAGACCCTGATCGCTCCGTACGAGCTGGTGAAAACCATGCGCGCGTCGATCCTGGTGCTGGGCCCGATGGTTGCCCGTTTCGGTGAGGCCGAAGTGGCACTGCCTGGTGGTTGCGCCATTGGTTCGCGTCCGGTCGACCTGCACATCCGTGGCCTTGAAGCCATGGGCGCAACCATCGACGTCGAAGGCGGCTACATCAAGGCCAAGGCACCGGAAGGTGGCCTGCGTGGTGCCAACTTCTTCTTTGATACCGTCAGCGTGACCGGTACCGAGAACATCATGATGGCCGCCGCTCTGGCCAACGGCCGCAGCGTCCTGCAAAACGCCGCGCGCGAGCCGGAAGTCGTCGACCTGGCCAACTTCCTGATCGCCATGGGTGCCAACATCACCGGCGCCGGCACTGACACCATCACCATCGACGGTGTTAAGCGTCTGCACTCGGCCACTTACAAAGTGATGCCGGACCGAATCGAGACCGGCACCTACCTGGTGGCGGCTGCCGTTACGGGTGGTCGCGTCAAGGTCAAGGACACCGATCCGACCATCCTTGAAGCCGTCCTGGAAAAACTCAAGGAAGCCGGTGCTGAAATCACCACCGGTGCCGACTGGATCGAGCTGAACATGCACGGCAAGCGGCCTAAAGCCGTCAACGTGCGGACCGCTCCTTACCCGGCGTTCCCGACCGACATGCAAGCGCAGTTCATTTCCTTGAACGCGATTGCCGAAGGCACCGGTGCCGTGATCGAAACCATCTTCGAAAACCGCTTCATGCACGTGTATGAACTGCACCGCATGGGCGCCAAGATCCAGGTCGAAGGCAACACGGCCATCGTCACCGGTATCGACAAGCTCAAGGGCGCGCCAGTGATGGCCACCGATCTGCGTGCGTCGGCCAGCCTGGTCATCTCGGCGCTGTGCGCTGACGGCGACACCCTGATCGACCGCATCTACCACATAGACCGTGGTTACGAGTGCATCGAAGAAAAACTGCAGATGCTCGGCGCCAAGATCCGCCGCGTACCGGGCTAGTTCCAATAGCTGTAAACACCGTCACTGTGGCGAGCGGGCTTGTCGAGTCGTCGCACCGCCCGCGTAGCGACCCCAAAACGGGACGCTATGCAGTCCAGCGCTGGACAAGCCCGCTCGCCACGGGATGGTGTTTTGCTGTTAACTGAGCGTGTCCCTGCTGAACTTGTTTCAAATCGAGGCTGTAATGGCCTCGATCTGTGTCTGGCGCCGATTGCGACCGGACAGCAATAGCCTGATGAAGGACTGACGTTTCCCATGTTGACCATCGCACTGTCCAAGGGCCGCATCCTTGACGACACTTTGCCGCTTCTGGCTGAAGCGGGCATCGTGCCGACCGAGAATCCGGACAAGAGCCGCAAGCTGATCATCCCCACGACCCAGGACGACGTTCGCCTGCTGATCGTGCGTGCCACTGACGTGCCGACTTACGTTGAACATGGCGCAGCCGACCTCGGTGTCGCGGGCAAAGACGTGTTGATGGAATACGGCGGCCAGGGCCTGTACGAGCCGCTGGACCTGCGCATCGCCCTGTGCAAGCTGATGACCGCCGGCCGTGTCGGTGACGTCGAGCCCAAAGGCCGCCTGCGCGTGGCGACCAAGTTCGTCAACGTTGCCAAGCGTTACTATGCCGAGCAAGGTCGCCAGGTCGACATCATCAAGCTTTACGGCTCGATGGAGCTGGCACCGCTGATCGGCCTGGCCGACAAGATCATCGACGTAGTCGACACCGGCAACACGCTGCGTGCCAACGGTCTTGAGCCTCAGGATTTCATTGCCGACATCAGCTCGCGACTGATCGTCAACAAAGCTTCGATGAAAATGCAACACGCCCGAATCCAGGCGTTGATCGACACCCTGCGCAAGGCAGTGGAGTCTCGACACCGCGGTTGACTCACCTGCGCGGCCGTAGGTCGCGCCCGTCTATCCGCCTCATAGCCAGAATTCTCAGGTGCCCAAGCGGAAACGACTGCTAGTTTAGGGCGCCTGAGTTTTTGCCAATTCTATTGAGGCCCTCGCTATGACCACGTCCACTGCAATTGCCCGACTCAACGCTGCCGACCCGGATTTCGCCCATCATCTGGATCATCTGCTGAGCTGGGAAAGCGTGTCCGACGACTCGGTCAACCAGCGGGTGCTCGACATCATCAAGGCCGTGCGCGAGCGCGGTGATGCAGCGCTGGTGGACTTCACCCGTCAGTTCGACGGCCTCGACGTCGCGTCGATGTCCGATCTGATCCTGCCGCGCGAACGCCTTGAGCTGGCGCTGACGCGCATCACCGCGCCGCAGCGTGAAGCCCTGGAAGTCGCAGCGGCACGCGTACGCAGCTACCACGAAAAACAGAAACAGGATTCCTGGAGCTACACCGAGGCCGACGGCACTGTGCTGGGCCAGAAGGTCACGCCGCTGGACCGCGCTGGGCTGTACGTGCCGGGCGGTAAAGCCTCGTACCCGTCGTCGGTGTTGATGAACGCTATCCCGGCCAAAGTGGCGGGCGTGACCGAAGTGGTCATGGTCGTGCCAACGCCGCGCGGCGAAATCAACGAGCTGGTGCTGGCTGCCGCGTGCATCGCCGGGGTTGACCGCGTGTTCACCATCGGCGGCGCTCAAGCTGTCGCGGCCCTGGCCTATGGCACCGAAAGCGTGCCGAAGGTCGACAAAGTGGTCGGCCCAGGCAACATCTATGTCGCCACCGCCAAGCGGCACGTGTTCGGCCAGGTCGGTATCGACATGATTGCCGGCCCTTCGGAAATCCTGGTGGTGTGTGACGGCCAGACCGACCCGGACTGGATCGCCATGGACCTGTTCTCCCAGGCCGAGCATGACGAGGATGCCCAGGCGATCCTCGTCAGCCCCGATGCCGAGTTCCTCGACAGGGTCGCCGCCAGCATCGACAAGCTGCTGCCGACCATGGAACGCGCCGAGATCATCGAGAAGTCGATCAATGGCCGTGGCGCGCTGATCCTGGTGCGCGACATGGCGCAGGCCATTGAGGTGGCCAACCGCATCGCGCCGGAGCACCTGGAGTTGTCCGTGGCCGACCCACAAGCCTGGCTGCCGTCGATTCGCCACGCTGGCGCGATCTTCATGGGCCGCCACACCAGTGAAGCCCTGGGCGACTACTGCGCCGGCCCGAACCACGTGCTGCCGACCTCCGGCACCGCGCGTTTCTCGTCGCCGCTCGGCGTGTATGACTTCCAGAAGCGCTCCTCGATCATCTTCTGCTCGCCACAAGGCGCTTCCGAGCTGGGCAAGACCGCCTCGGTACTGGCCCGCGGTGAATCGCTGAGCGCGCACGCTCGCAGCGCCGAATATCGCATCCTTGAAGACAAGAAGGGGAACTGAGACATGAGCAAATTCTGGAGCCCCTTCGTCAAGAACCTGGTGCCGTACGTGCCCGGCGAGCAACCCAAGCTGACCAAGCTGGTCAAGCTCAACACCAACGAGAACCCCTACGGCCCATCGCCCAAGGCGCTCGCGGCGATGCAGGCCGAGTTGAACGACAACTTGCGCCTGTACCCAGACCCCAACAGCGACCTGCTCAAGCAGGCGGTGGCCAGGTATTACGGAATCGACGCCGGCAAGGTCTTTCTCGGCAACGGTTCCGATGAAGTCCTGGCGCACATCTTCCACGGTCTGCTCCAGCACGATTTACCGCTGCTGTTTCCGGACATCAGCTACAGCTTCTATCCGGTTTACTGCGGCCTGTATGGCATCAAGTCCGACCCGGTGCCGCTGGACGAGCAGTTCCAGATTCGTGTGGCCGACTACGCCAAGCCCAATGGCGGGATCATCTTCCCCAACCCGAACGCGCCCACCGGCTGCGTGCTGGCGCTGGACGCGGTGGAGCAAATCGTCAAGGCCAGCCCGGATTCGGTAGTGGTCGTCGATGAAGCCTATATCGACTTTGGCGGCGAAACCGCTATCAGCCTGGTGGACCGTTACCCGAACCTGCTGGTGACTCAGACCCTGTCCAAGTCGCGCTCATTGGCCGGTTTGCGTGTGGGCCTGGCCGTGGGCCACCCGGACCTGATCGAGGCGCTGGAGCGGGTCAAGAACAGCTTCAACTCCTACCCGCTGGATCGCCTGGCGATTGTCGGCGCGGCGGCGGCGTTCGACGACCGTGAATATTTCGAGAAGACCTGCAAACAGGTGATCGACAGCCGCGACAAGGTGGTCGCGCAGTTGCAAGCCAAGGGCTTTGAAGTGTTGCCATCGGCGGCCAACTTCATCTTTGCTCGTCACCCACGGCACGACGCTGCCGGCCTGGCAGCCAAGTTGCGTGAGCAAGGGGTGATTGTGCGGCACTTCAAACAGGAGCGGATTGCCCAGTTCCTGCGGATCAGCATCGGTACGCCGGAGCAGAACCAGGCGCTGATTGATGCATTGGGCGAGCTCTAAGCCACACTGAAGATAAAAAAATGTGGGAGCTGGCTTGCTCGCGAATGCAGTGGTTCAGTCACTGATGTGCTCAATGACACACTGCATTCGCGAGCAAGCCCGCTCCCACATTCGTTTTGCGTTGGCAGTTAGAGCAACGGCTCATCCGGCTTCTTGTTCTTCCAGCCATCATTGCCCGGCAGCAGCAGGTTCAAACCAATCGCTACCACCGCGCACAGGGCAATGCCCTTGAGGCCGAAATCATCCGGACCGGTGCCGGTGCCGACCAGCACACCGCCAATCCCGAACACCAGGGTCACCGACACAATCACCAGATTGCGCGCCTCGCCGAGGTCGATCTTGTGGCGGATCAGCGTGTTCATGCCCACCGCCGCAATCGAGCCGAACAGCAGGCACAGAATGCCGCCCATCACCGGCACCGGGATGCTCTGCAGCAGTGCGCCGAACTTGCCGATAAACGCCAGGCTGATGGCAAATACCGCCGCCCAGGTCATGATTTTCGGGTTGTAGTTCTTGGTCAGCATCACCGCGCCGGTCACTTCGGCGTAGGTGGTGTTCGGCGGGCCGCCAAACAGGCCGGCGGCCGTGGTGGCAATGCCGTCACCCAACAGCGTGCGATGCAGGCCAGGTTTCTTCAGGTAGTCGCGACCGGTCACGCTGCCCACCGCGATCACACCGCCGATATGCTCGATCGCCGGGGCCAGGGCCACCGGGACGATGAACAGAATCGCCTGCCAGTTGAACTCCGGCGCGGTGAAGTGGGGCAGGGCGAACCAGGGTGCAGCGGCGATCTTCGCCGTGTCGACCACACCAAAGTAGAACGACATGGCAAAGCCCACCAGCACACCGGTAATGATCGGCACCAGGCGGAATATGCCTTTGCCGAACACCGCCACGATCAACGTGGTCAGCAGCGCTGGCATCGAGATCAGCATCGCCGTCTGGTAATGGATCAGCTCGCTGCCATCGCCGGCTTTGCCCATCGCCATGTTGGCGGCAATCGGGGCCATGGCCAGGCCGATGGAAATGATCACCGGGCCGATGACCACGGGCGGCAGCAGCCGGTCGATAAAGCCGGTGCCTTTGACCTTCACAGCCAGGCCGAGGAAGGTATAAACGAAACCGGCCGCCATCACCCCACCCATGGTCGCCGCGAGGCCGAACTGGCCCTTGGCGAGAATGATCGGGGTGATAAACGCAAAACTCGATGCCAGGAATACCGGCACCTGCCGCCCTGTCACCACCTGGAACAGCAACGTGCCCAGGCCAGCGGTAAACAGTGCGACGTTTGGATCAAGACCTGTGATCAGCGGCATCAACACCAACGCGCCAAATGCTACGAAGAGCATCTGTGCGCCAGACAGGATCTGGCGCCAAAGCGGGTCGTTGAAATCATCCTGCATGCTCACGCGTCCTTCTGCTTGGTGCCGAAGATCTTGTCACCGGCATCGCCCAGGCCTGGAATGATGTAGCCGTGTTCGTTCAGGCGCTCATCGATGGACGCGGTGTAGATCTGCACGTCCGGATGGGCCTTCTCGACGGCAGCAATGCCTTCGGGCGCAGCCACCAGCACCATGGCGCGGATGTCTTTGCAGCCGGCTTTTTTCAGCAGGTCGATGGTGGCGACCATGGAACTGCCGGTGGCGAGCATCGGGTCGATGATCATCGCCAGGCGCTCGTTGATTTCCGGAACGAGTTTTTCCAGGTAGGTGTGGGCCTGCAAGGTTTCCTCATTACGGGCCACGCCGACGGCGCTGACTTTGGCGCCCGGGATCAGGCTGAGGACGCCTTCAAGCATGCCGATACCGGCGCGCAGGATTGGCACCACGGTGATTTTCTTACCGGCAATTTTCTCGACCTGGACGGGGCCGGCCCAACCAGGAATCTCGTAGGTTTCCAGGGGCAAATCTTTGGTTGCTTCGTAAGTGAGCAGCGCTCCGACTTCCTGAGCAAGCTCACGGAAGTTCTTCGTGCTAATGTCGGCACGGCGCATAAGGCCGAGTTTGTGTCTGATCAGCGGGTGGCGGATCTCGCGAGTGGGCATGGGAAAAGCTCCGGCGGCGGGCAAAAAAACCGGCCTAGATTAATCTATCCGAGGGTGTTGTCCTATAGACATCTAGTACGTTAGTCCATTAAGGCTTGAACGTTGCGCCTCACATGCGTACCTTTGCCCGCTTTTCTTGCCACAGCACCCCCTTGGAGAGCGCCATGTCCGCTGATCTCGAGCATATCCGTCAAATCATGCACGAGGCTGACTGCCTGTACACCGAAGCGCAAGTCGAAGAGGCGATCGCCAAGGTCGGCGCGCACATCACCCGCGAAATGGCTGACACCAACCCGGTGGTCTTCTGCGTGATGAACGGTGGCCTGATCTTCGCCGGCAAATTGCTGACTCACCTGCAATTCCCGCTGGAAGCCTCCTACCTGCACGCCACCCGTTATCGCAACGAAACCAGCGGCGGCGACCTGTTCTGGAAAGCCAAGCCGGAAGTCTCGTTCATCGACCGCGACGTGCTGATCATCGACGACATCCTTGATGAAGGGCACACCCTGGGCGCGATCATCGACTTCTGCAAACACGCCGGCGCGCGCAAAGTGCACACCGCCGTGCTGATCGACAAAGACCATGACCGCAAGGCACGCCCGGACCTGAAAGCCGATTACGTCGGTCTGCCATGCATCGACCGCTACATTTTCGGTTACGGCATGGACTACAAAGGCTACTGGCGTAATGCCAATGGGATCTTCGCCGTCAAAGGGATGTAAGCCATGGTCCGCTTTCTTGATCAGACACTGTTCAGCGAACTGGCCGAGAAAGCGGCCGCCAGCCCCCGTGGCCGGCACCATCATAACTTTCATCAGATGGAGGAGCCTTGCCATCGCCTGGCCGTCGGCATGCAACCCGACACCTATGTGCCGCCGCATCGGCACCTGAGTGCGGACAAGGCAGAGACCCTGATGGTGCTCAAGGGCACCCTGGGCCTGCTGGTTTTCAGCGAAACCGGTGAGGTGATCGCCAAGCGCGTCCTGCAGGCGGGCGGCGAGTGTGCCGGTGTCGACCTGCCGCCCGGTGTATTTCACGGCTTGGTGGTGCTGGAGCCCGACAGCGTGTTGTTTGAATGCAAGGCCGGGCCGTATCGACCCGTAGGCGAGGGCGAGTTGGCTGACTGGGCGCCACACGAAGGCGATGCCGGCGTTGCCGAGTATCGACGCTGGATGCTCGCCCAGTTCGATTGAGCTACAGTGCTCGGCCATCTCTCTCGGAGCCGCCCATGAGCCTGTTGATCCGCACCTGCGCCGTCCTGGCGTTGACCTTCAGTTTGCCGTTGGCGGCGGCTCCGGCACCGATGCACAGCCAATTCCTGCCGCCGGACGACCTGACTGCGCGCGCCGAAACCCCCGACCAGCAGCAACTGCTGCAAATCACCGAATACGCGGTGGTGGTCGGCAATCAGCGTCAATCGACCCAGCAGCCGATCCCTGTGACGTCGCCGCTGATGATTCGCCTCAAGGGCAAATCCTTGAACAAAGGCGCGACCATCGCCCAGGTGGTGCTCAATTTTGATGCCGAAAGCAAAAGCCTGAAAAAGCCGGTGTTCGATGAGAGCAGTAAGACCCTGACCTTGTCTTACCCGGTGGCCCAGTACCGCGTGATCGTTGACCTGCTGCGCAACGACACGGTGTATGTGCAGTTCCTCAGCTATGCCAACGGGCACATTTGGGCGGACCTGCACACCGGCGCCCTTCGCGCTAAATAGTGAGACCGCAGGTATCTACATAACTGCTGGCGAACACAAAATCTGTAGCAGGCGAGCTTTTGTGGTGAGTGGGGCAAGCCCGCTTACCACAGGGGATGTGGCGGCCTTTTATGCTGCGATGGTGGCGGGTCAGTGGGCCCAACTGTCACTAATGCACCGCCATCGCAGGCAAGCCAGCTCCCACATAGGTTCTTGGTCGCTTCCGAAGCGTGTGTGCCGCAGGTAAACTGCGTTTCCCGTGTAAATGTCTGCAGGCTGGAGTCGGTAATGCGTAAAGATAAGAAACAGGTGATTGGTGACGAGATTGGCGACGACCAGATCAAGTTGTTCCTGGACTTCGAGCCGGTTGACGCGACTTCACCGTCCCTGCACAAACTGATCAAAGCCTACCGTGGCTTGCGTATCGACGACTTCGCGCGGTTCCTGGGCTTTTTCAAGGAAGCGGGCCTGGATCTGGATGGCAAGGACGAGCATGGCCAGACCTTCGTTGACCTGATCAAGGATCAGCGCAACGCCGATGAGTACATCGAGTTGATCAACGCCGCTCGCAGCTGAGTGCCCGAGACCTAAAAAAACGCCCCATTCTCATGCCGAGAGCGGGGCGTTTTTTATTGCGTCAACGCCTTATGCGTAGCTTTCGGCTTCGTTGCTTTGCTCAACCAGTTCCAGGCTGATGTTGTTCTGCGTATTGATCTTGCGATACAGCTCGGCATCGGTCTCCAGGACTTTTTCGCGCGCCGGGAAGATCTCGTGCAGTTTGGCCGCCCACTCGCCCGCAGCCTTTTGCGGGAAGCAGCGCTCGATCAGTTCCAGCATGATCGACACGGTCACCGAAGCACCTGGAGACGCGCCCAGCAGGGCGGCCAACGAGCCGTCTTTGGCCGCAACCAGCTCGGTGCCAAATTGCAGCACGCCGCCTTTTTTCGGGTCTTTCTTGATGATCTGCACCCGTTGGCCGGCGACTTCCAGGCGCCAGTCTTCGGCTTTCGCCTCAGGGTAGAAGCGGCGCAGGGATTCCAGGCGTTGCTCCATGGATTGGCGCACTTCGCTGACCAGGTACTTGGTCAGGTCCATGTTGTCGCGAGCCACGGCCAGCATCGGGCCGATGTTGCCGGCGCGAATCGACATTGGCAGGTCCAGGAACGAGCCGTGCTTGAGGAACTTGGTGGTAAAACCGGCGTATGGCCCGAACAGCAGGGATTTCTTGCCATCGACCACACGGGTGTCCAGGTGCGGCACGGACATCGGCGGCGAACCCACGGCGGCCTGGCTGTAGACCTTGGCCTGGTGGTGCTTGACCACCTCCGGGTTGTCGCAACGCAGCCACTGGCCGCTGACCGGGAAGCCGCCGAAGCCTTTGCTTTCCTCGATGCCCGAGGCTTGCAGCAGCGGCAGGGCCGCGCCACCGGCGCCGAGGAACACGAACTTGGCGTCGACTTCACGGCTGTTGCCGCTGTTGACGTCCTTGATGCTCACGGTCCAGCCCGCGCCGTTGCGCTTGAGGCCAGTGACGCGCTTGCAGTACTTGACCTGCGCATCCGGTGCGCTGGTCAGGTGCGACAGCAGTTGATTGGTCAGGGCACCGAAGTTGACGTCGGTGCCATTCATCACGCGGGTGGCAGCGATTTTTTCGTCGAGCGGGCGGCCCGGCATCATCAGCGGCATCCACTCGGCCATCTCGCTGCGGTCTTCGGTGTAGTGCATGTCCGAGAACGCGTGGTGCTGGCTGAGGGTTTCAAAGCGCTTCTTGAGGAAGGACACGCCTTTGTCGCCCTGCACGAAGCTCAGGTGCGGCACCGGGCTGATGAAGGATTTGGACGAGCCAAAGGTGCCTTTTTTGGTCAGGTACGCCCAGAACTGCTTCGACACCTCGAACTGGGTGTTGATGTGCACGGCTTTCTTGATGTCGATGGAGCCATCGGCGGCCTGCGGCGTGTAGTTCAGCTCACACAGCCCGGCGTGACCGGTACCGGCGTTGTTCCACGGGTTGGAACTTTCCGCGGCACCCGAATCCATCAGCTCAACGACTTCCAGCTTGAGGCCGGGGTCGAGCTCTTTGAGCAGTACGGCCAGGGTGGCACTCATGATGCCGGCCCCTACCAGTACTACGTCGACTGCTTCGTTATGCGCCATTTAACGCGTCTCCAAAATCTGCAGCACCAAATTGACGGCATGGCTGCCAGGAGTGACGGGGCGGTTCACGTGTTGCCCCAGGTTACCCATGGCCAGGATCGCCATGTCCGATTCGCAATTCTTTGCAACTTCAGCACACGCTTCCTGCCGGCTAATCTGCCTATGAACGCATTCATAGGCGCCTGTGGCAATTCGACTTATGGTCAAAGCGTGCGATTTGTGCAACCAATCCGTAGCGGACAGGCTCAAACTCCGGTGTTTGAGGAGTGCTCGGTCCTGTGTGGTTGGGCTGTTCCAGACGCTGATGGTGCTTGTACAAACGCCAAACTATTCATTTGCTCGCCACACTCTTGTGAAGTTGTGAAAACCCGTTTTTTCACGCTCTTTTGAAGACGTGAACCTCAAAAAAGGGCTGCCCCAGCCTGGCACCTGGCCCGCAAACCTCTGCCGACACGCGGCAAAACGGGCAAACAACTCAAGTGGCCGAGCGCAATGGCAGCTCTGGCAGATTCGGTAAGGCGGGTGGGTTGCAAAGAAACAGCAAGCGCGCCAGCTTCACTCGATCTGTGTGGGCGGCTCTCTGTGGGCGATTGTTGGGTTAATACCGAGGCATTAACGATGCTGCGAGGCCCGATCAGGAGACGTCCTTATAATCGGGGGGAGATTGTAGCGAAGAACGCCGGGGAAATGGGCGTGTTTTATGACTTTTATTCGTGTCTTGGTCAGGAGGCCAACGCATGCCGCGGTTGTGCGTGCGTAACCTTCGGGCTGACCCGCGCGCTTGCCGGTAGCGGGCGGTGCATCCAGCCCAGGTGAGTCTCCGACACTTCTACCCAACCTTCGCCGACAGGCGGCAGGCTGCACTGCTTGAACGCCAGGCAATGGCCGTGCGCATCAAGCAGCGCATAGTGGCGATGACGGGTGTGTTGCATGAACAATGACTTGAGAAGGCGCATGGCTTTGTACCTGTTGCGTTACATGCTTGAAGGTTGCCAGTGTGGCATGACATTGGAATGACGGATTTATGCGAAATTGTAATTTGAGCATGCCTTCAGCTGCCGTTCAGGATGGCTGGTGAGTGGCGCGCATGCACCGTTATACTGGCGCCCTGTTTGCATCTAGTCCTGGAGAAATGAGTATGTTGCAACGCCTGTTGTTCGGTTTGATCACTGTGACCAGTTTGACCCTGGTTGGCTGCGCCAACAGCCCGCAACAACTCAGCCCGCAACCTAAAGTCACCGCGCAGCTGGCGCCTGTCGGTCACGGCCAGCCGGTATCGGTGCGTGTAGTGGACGGTCGTCCGTCGCCGACGCTGGGTTCGCGTGGCGGGCTGTACCCTGAGACCGCGCTTATTTCGGTCACCGGTCAAGACGTGCTGCCCAAGCTGCAGGCCCAGGCCGAAGCCGCCGTGCGCCTGTTGGGCTTCACACCCGCCAACTCGCCGGGCGCGCCTCAGCTGACCATCACCCTGGCCGAACTGAAATACCAGTCGCCCAAAGAAGGCTTGTACGTGACTGAAGCTTCCATTGGCGCGACGTTCAAGTCCGACGTCAGTGCTGGCACCCGTCGCTACAGTGGCCGCTACGGCGCATCGCTGAATCAGCGTTTCGGCATGTCGCCCAACCAGGAGACCAACACCAAGCTGGTCAGCGACGTCCTCAGCGACGCCCTGACTCGCCTGTTCAAAGACCCAAGCATCGGCCAACTGCTCAGCGCGCAGTAACCCTGCATAAAAAAACCGGGCTCAGCGATGAGCCCGGTTTTTTTACGTCTGTCGCTTTCATGCCGCGGTTTCGACATAAAAGTCCAGCACACTCACGCCGGTGAGCAGGTCCAGCTCCGGCAGGTCGGCGTGCTGGTGCCCGCCCAGCGCGCAATACACCAGCCAGTGGCGATCCTGGACATTGAAGGCCAGTGCGCCAACCAGCGCCTCTTGCTCATCGTTTGGGGCGATCAAATACAGCCGATCCTGGTTTTGCGCATGCAGCATGACAAGCTCCCGGATGTTCGAAGGGCAACAGAGTGGCTTGTTAAGGTGACGTTCAGGTGACGCTGTAAATTAATGGATACATTAATCGTACTTGGGGGACGGAACGTTTCAGCGGCAGGAGGCCGATATCACTCAGGTTTGTATCTGAATTGATACCAGCACACTGTACGACTGAGGTTTGCGATGGCGCTGCCTGCACTGCTGATCAATGTTGTGGCTCTACTGGTGGCCTGCCCAGGCGCAGCGCTGCTGTTCATTACCCGTTTGCGCGAGCAGCGCGCACTGGCCGATCTGACCGCGCAAAGCGAAGATCGCGCGATTGACCAGCCGATGTTGTTTCTGGATGTGCGCACCGAACGGGCGCATCGTCTGGCTTACCGCGTCGGGTTTGCCTGCCTTGGGCTGGCGCTGGCCACGTCCTGGCTCAGCACCCACCTCTAAAAAACACCACAAAACAAATGTGGGAGCGGGCTTGCCCGCGAATGCAGGGTCTGAGTCGATACATGCTTGACTGAACCACCGCTTTCGCGAGCAAGCCCGCTCCCACATTTTGCTTCGGTGTTTACAGTGGAATTCCGGCTTTAACCCGATATTGATTCCTCACCGGCGTCGCGTACTGCACCACCAGGTACGGGCGATGCTCGGCCGGGCACTCACTCAAGCGCCGCTCCCACTCCGCTTGCGCCTTGGCCAGCTCATCGGCCGGGAACACCTCGGCCGCCGTCGGTACCTTCAATTGCGGGTCGGCGTCGCTCCACTGCGCGTACGCCAGGTAATGCACCGGGAACAGGCGATAGCCGCCGAGAATCTGCCGGTCCATTTCCACCGCCAGCAGCTTGGTGTCCTCGAAACGCTCGGTGATCGGCGGCGCAAAATTCACATGCACACGGCCCTTGTAGCCGGTGATGCCCAGAGCGATGCTCACATCATCCTCGCCCGGCGCCTTGCTGTAGGTGCCGGTGGTGGCGCGGATATACAGTTCACGGGCCTTGGCCGTGTCGCAGGGGTCGTATTCGTAGCTGATCGACACCGGCGTCAGGTTCAGCGACTGGATCACCTCGGCAAACGGCTCATCCTTGCGGCTGACGTGAAACATCTTGAGGATCGCCGATTCGGTGCGATCATCGCCATCCTTGGCGCGGCCTTCGGCCTGGGCGATCCAGATCGACTGACAGTCGTTGCGGATCGAATGGTTGATGTACGCCGACAGCAGGTTGTACGCCGCCATTTTTTCCTTTCGCCCGGTGATCGAGCGGTGCACGATGAAGCTCTTGTTCAGGCGCATCAGGTCGCTGACAAACGGCTTTTGCAGCAGGTTGTCGCCAATGGCAATGCGCGGCGTCGGCAGGCCGGCGTGGTACACGGCGTAGTTGACGAAGGCGGGGTCCATCACGATGTCGCGGTGGTTGGCCAGAAACAGGTAGGCGGTGCCCGACTTAAGCTGTTCGACGCCGGTATAGGTAACGCCATCGGTTGCGCGGTCAATGGTGTGGTCGACGTAATATTCGACTTTGTCCTGCAGCGTGGCCACGGTGGTGACACCGGCGAACTCGCGGCGCAGCTTGCGGGCGATCATCGGCTTGAGCAGCCAGCCCAGGGCGCCGGCAAAGCGCGGGAAGCGGAAGTGGGTCAGGATGTCCAGAAAGGCCTTGTCACTGAACAGACGTGCCAGCACTGCCGGGACTTCGCTGTCGTTGTAAGGTCGGATGGTATCGAATTCGCCCATCATGCTCTCTTGTTAGAAACGGCTAGTGTAAGTAAAGGAAGTATCAGGGTGCGGCCGTAATATTGGCTCTGCCGTGAATAGCCCTGTAAATAGACCGGCGATTATACGCACAAGTCACCTGGGAGACCGCGATGCTGGAAACCGAGTCGTACGATTGTCCTTATTGTGGTGAGCCGGCTGAGGCCGTGCTGGACCTTTCCGGCGGCGATCAGTCATACATTGAAGACTGCCCGGTGTGTTGCCGGCCGATAATCTTTGATCTGCAGGTACACGGTGACGAATGGATGCTCACGGTCCGCAGCGAAAACGAGTAACAGGTACGCCCATGCAGCGAATCTATGAACCGGAAAACCTGATGGAAGGCGAGTTGCTGCAACAAATGCTCGCCAGCGAGGGGATCGAGGCGCACCTGGTGGGGCGCCATTTACTCGGTGGTACCGGCGAATTGCCGATTTTCGGCCTGCTGGGCCTGGAGGTAGACAACGACCAGGCCGTTTACGCCCGTGAGCTGATTACGGCCTACATCGGCGCGCAACCGCTGCCTGGCGACGAACCCGACAGCTTTCCCGACGTATTGGTCTGTTAGGCTGTCGGTCGGTTTACCCAAGAGTCGTGTTGCCCCATGTGTGGACGTTATGCCCTGTTTCGCTGGAACCCTACGTTTGCTGCCTTGCCGGGATTCCCGGCCGACCAGCAGGCGCAGTGGAACATCTCCCCGAATGATTCGGTGCTGATTCAGCGCTTGAGCGAAGGCCAGCGCACCCTGGCGCGCGCGCGCTGGGGCCTGACGCCGCCCTGGCTGACTGACCTTTCCCGCACCCCGGCCCACGCCCGCGCCGAAACCCTGGCCGAACAGCCGATGTTCCGCGAAGCCTTTCGCCAGCGCCGCTGCCTGCTGCCCGCCAACGGGTTTTACGAATGGCGCGGCACCCAGCGCAAGCGCCCGTACTGGCTGACGCCGGGCGAGGGCTCGACCCTGTTTTTTGCGGCGATCTGGGAAGCGTATCCGGTGCAGGAGCAGGTGTGGCTGAGCACCGCGGTGGTGACCCAGGCGGCGCAGAGTCAGCGGCGGCCGTTGATTCTGGATGCGGCGGGGCAGGAGGCGTGGCTGGATCCACAAACGCCGTTGCCTGTGTTGCAGGGTTTGCTGGCCAGTGAGCCGGCTGCGTTGCGCGAGCGGGTGTTGGCCAATATGGTCAATGATCCGAAGCTGAATGGGCCGGAGTGCCTGACCCCGGGTTGAGGTTGGAGCCACTGGCCCCTTCGCAGGCAAGCCAGCTCCCACATTTGACGGTATTCACCCATCCAAATGTGGGAGCTGGCTTGCCTGCGATGGCGGCCTCAAACCCGCCACAAATCCCTAAACCTTAAACTGATTGATCAAGCGCCGCTGCTGCTCCGCCAGCTTGGTCAACTCCGCACTGGCTGCGCTCGATTCATCCGCGCCGCCCGCCACTTCATTGGCCACCTGGCCGATATTGATCACATTGCGATTGATGTCCTCGGCCACCGCGCTCTGCTCCTCGGCGGCGCTGGCGATCTGGGTGTTCATGTCGTTGATCACCGACACCGCCTGAGTAATTGTCTCCAGCGCCTCGGCCGCCTTCGCCGCATGCTGCACGCTTTCATCGGTGCGGTTCTGGCTGTCTTCCATCACCTTCACCACATCGCGCGTGCCTTGTTGCAACTGCTGGATCATGGTCTGGATTTCTTCGGTGGCCTTCTGCGTCTTCTGTGCCAGGTTACGCACTTCATCGGCCACCACCGCGAAACCACGGCCTTGCTCGCCGGCCCGCGCTGCCTCGATGGCGGCGTTGAGGGCCAGCAGGTTGGTCTGCTCGGCAATCCCGCGAATCGCTGTGAGGATCGCGTTGATGTTCTCGCTGTCCTTGGCCAGGGTTTGCACCACGTCCACCGCTTTACCGATTTCCTGCGCCAATGCGCCGATAGACGTTGAGGTGTCGCGCACGATGCGCATGCCCTGGCTTGCGGCCTGGTCAGCGTGGCTGGCGGCTTGCGCGGCCTGGGTGGCGTTGCGCGCCACGTCCTGGGCGGTGGCCGTCATCTCATGCACGGCGGTGGCCACCTGGTCGATCTCGACCATCTGTTTGTGCACGCCCTGGTTGGTGCGAATGGCGATGTCGGCGGTGTGCTCCGACGAATCGCTGACCTTCTGCACCGAACTCACCACCTGGGTGATCATGCCCTGCAGCTTGATCAGGAAGGTATTGAAGCCAGTGGCAATCGCGCCCAGTTCGTCGGCGCGGTCACTGGTCAGGCGGCGCGTCAGGTCGCCTTCGCCCTGTGCGATGTCATTGAGCATGGCCACCATTTGCTTGAGTGGGCGGGCGATGCCGTGGCCCACCAGCCAGATCACCAGCAAACCGATGCCGGCAATCAACAGGCCCACCATGGCCATGCCGAAGGTGTCGGTCTTGCGCTGGGCTTGCAGGTCGCTTTGCAGTTTTTGCGAATCGGCCATCACCGCGCTCAGTGGCAGTTGCAGCATCAACGTCCAGCGTGCGTCGGCCTGGCCGATGTTGAAGGGCAGGAACAGCTCGATGTGCCCGTGTTCCTTGTCGATGTCGTAGCGCACTTCGCCGACTTTCAACTGGCCGAGATTGGCCAGCTCGTTGCTGTCGAGCAAGTCAGTGGCTTTTTCGCCCAGCTTGCTCGCGTCCTTGGTGTAGGCCACCAGGCGACCATTGTTGGAAATCAGCGCCATTTCGCCAGCGCCGTTGTAGAGGTTCTGGTCGGCGCGGGTGAGCATGTCCTGGATGAAGTTCACCGACAGGTCGGCGCCGACGATGCCCTGGAAGGTACCGTCGATCATGATCGGTTCGATAAACGAGGCCAGCATTACCATCGCATTGCCGACCTTGTAAGGCGCAGGGTCGATGGCGCAGGGCTTCTTGCTTTCTTTGGAGCACAGGTAGTACTCACTGGCGCGCACGCCGGTGGCGAGGATGTTCTGGTCGTTGACGTCGGCGAGTTTATCCAGGCCCAGGCTGCCATCGGCGTTGCGGTACCACCACGGCAGGAAGCGCCCGTCGGCGGCCATGCCGACGATCGGCGTATTCACGTAGGCGGCGTCGTTGTGGTCGATCGCATTGGGCTCCCAGCCGATATAGGCGCCGAGGATTTTCGGGTTGCGCACCACGGTTTCGTGCAGCAGGTTGATCAGTTGTTCGCGGCCCACTTGCAAGGCCGGTTCGCCCTTGGCGTCTTTCATGCCGAGCAGGGCGTTGGCTGTGGCCAGGCCTTTGGCGGTCACCAATGGCGCTTCCAATTCACGCTGGATCAACGTGGCCTGGGTTTGCGCCAGGGCGGTGAGCCGTTGCTCTATGATCTGCTCGAACTGCGCCTGGGTGCGTTGCTGCACCAGTTCCTGGGTGCGCGCGCCGGCGAACACCGCGTAAAGCACCAGGACAGCGACCACACTCAGCACAATGGCGCCGGTCAGTGCTGCGACAGAAAACTGAATCGACTTGAATTTCATGAACGCTCCGGGCGCAAGGGCAGGTGGGCTGCCTTTGTGTATCGGCCACGGGCTCGGGAGGCTTAAGGCTTGGCGGGCGAAATAGTGCCGAATGTCGCAAATGGACTGGTGGCCGCCGCTGTGGGTATGTGGGATGTATCTGAAAGTTAGCGGTTACACGTCTGTTGTATCTGGCGCCGATACACATGAGCGCCTAGGATACGCGCCATGTTTTCAGGGAGCGTGTTCATGAAGAAGTCATTGGCGGTAAGTGGTTTGGTTGCGGCAATGCTGCTGGCGGGTTGCCAGTCGGTAAACACCACCAGCGGCGGCGCCGTCGGGGTAGAGCGCAAGCAGTACATGTTCAGCATGTTGTCGAGTCAGGAAGTCGACCAGATGTATGCCCAGTCCTACCAGCAGACGCTGGGTGAGGCGAGCGGCAAAGGCATGCTCGACAAGACCAGTGCCAACGCCAAGCGCGTGCAGGCCATCGCCAATCGACTGATCGCCCAGGCGCCGACCTTTCGCCCGGATGCGGCGCAGTGGAAGTGGGAAGTGAACCTGATCAAAAGCGATGAGATGAACGCCAATTGCGGGCCTGGCGGCAAGATCTTTGTGTACAGCGCGTTGATCGACAACCTCAAGCTCACCGATGACGAACTGGCCGCGGTGATGGGCCATGAAATCGCTCACGCCTTGCGCGAACATGGCCGTGAAGCCATGTCCAAGGCCTACGGCATCGAGATGGCCAAGCAGGGCGCCGGTGCCTTGTTCGGCCTGGGCCAGGACAGCCTGGCGCTGGCCGATACGGTGGCCAACTACGGCATGACGCTGCCCAACAGCCGCGCCAATGAAAACGAAGCCGACCTGATCGGCCTGGAACTCTCGGCCCGAGCCGGCTACAACCCGAACGCGGCCATCACGTTGTGGAACAAGATGGCCAAGGCTTCGGAAGGTGCGCCGCCGGAGTTCATGAGCACACACCCGGCCTCCGACAGCCGAATCGCCTCGTTGCAGGCGGCGATTCCGAAAGTAATGCCGCTTTACCAGCAGGCCAAAAAATCCTGAGTTAACGCGGACCCATGTGGGAGCTGGCTTGCCTGCGATGCAGGCGGCTCGGTCATTCAGAAATACCGAGTTGATGCTATCGCAGGCAAGTCAGCGCTCACATCGGATTGGGGTTACAGGTCTAGATCCAGCCGCTGCTTTGCATGGCCTTGTACACCGCCACCACCGCCAGAACGAAGAACGCCGTAGCCGCCAGTCGACGAATCAAGGTCAACGGCAGTTTTTCCGCGGCAAAATTCCCCGCCAGAACCACCGGCACGTTGGCAATCAGCATGCCCAGGGTGGTGCCGATAATCACTAGCCACAGCTCAGGGTATTGCGCGGCCAGCATCACCGTGGCGATCTGCGTCTTGTCACCGATTTCGGCGAGGAAGAACGCAATCAGCGTGGTCAGGAACGGCCCGAATTTACGCGTGGTACTGGCTTCGTCGTCGTCAAGTTTGTCCGGCACCAGGGTCCACAGCGCCGTGGCGCAGAAGCTCGCGGCGAGGATCCAGTGCAACACCGCATCCGAGAAGAAGCTGCCGAACCAGGCCCCCACGGCACCGGCGGCCGCATGGTTGGCCAGGGTCGCGGCGACGATGCCGGCGATGATGGGCCAGGGCTTGCGGAAGCGAGCAGCAAGGATGAGCGCGAGCAGTTGCGTCTTGTCGCCGATTTCGGCCAGGGCAACGATTGCGGTAGGAACGAGTAATGAATCCAGCATCAGGTAAGTTTCCAGGGGCGGGTCGACACGGCTATGACACGTACAGCCTTCCCGCCCCGGGTAAGGTGTGCGTGTCATAGGTCTTGTCAAACCCCGGTCCGTCTGTGCGGACTCCTGGGTCGCATACGCCATGGTCTGCTGACCAAGTATGTTGACGTATGCCGGACGAGCATGGCGCTCGTGGGAGACTACTCCCCTAGGACGGAGCGGATTCTGCCTAGGCAAAACCCATTCGGCAAGCCTTCTTTTTCAAAAAGCCATCAGCCGCGTTTGGCACGATAAATGCGAAAACCATTGCCTTCGGCCTTGATTGCACACACGCCCAAGTGCTCTTCGATCAGCGGTTGGTACTTGAGGAAACTGTTGGCCACCAAGCGCAGTTCGCCGCCTTTTGCGAGGTGTTTCGCCGCTTTTCGCAGCAAGTTTTCCGTGGCGAAATAGTCAGTGTGCACGCCGACATGGAACGGCGGGTTGCTCAAAATCGCGTTTAAACCCATCGGCGCGGCGTCGATGCCGTCACCGGTCAACACCTCGGCTTCCAGGCCATTGGCCGCCAAGGTCAGGCGGCTGCTGGCGGCGGCGAACGCATCCACGTCAAGCATTGTCACCGTGTTGTGCGGGTAGCGACGCTTGACCGCAGCGCCCAGCACGCCCGCGCCGCAGCCAAAGTCGAGCAAGTGCCCGCTGGGCAGCTTGTCCAGGTGTGCAAGCAACAGCTCGGTGCCGCGATCCAGGCGACCGTGGCTGAACACGCCCGGCAGGCTCATAACCTTGAGCGGTCCTTCGGCCAGCGGCACGTCAAACACCTGCGCCAGGCTTTCCAGTTCGACCGCTTGCGGGGCATTGGCCACGGTGACCTGCCACAGCTGGCAGTGTCGCGCGTTGTCGAGCTTGCGGGGCTTGCCGAACGGAATCATCTGCTTGGCGGCGCTTTCGATACCGCCTTTTTTCTCGCCGACCAGAAACAGCTCGGCGCCAGGCAGGCGTGCGGCCACGGCGTTGAGCAGGTAGTCGGTGAGGTCCTTGGACTTGGGCAGGAAAATCACCGCCGCATCAAAATCGCGCTCGGGCGCGTTTACGCCGAAATGGCTGCGCTCGGGGAAGCGCGCATCGAGCGCCGCCTGGTCGCCGGCATGCCAGCTCCAGCCGTGGGCATTGGGCAGGCGGCCGAGCAAATCGTCGGCGGGCAAACCTACCAGCAGCAGGTTGCCTTGAAAAAGTTCGGCCTGACGAAGCAGTACTTCACTGCGCGGATCCATGGTCTGCTCCTTGAAAAGGGGCGCAGTTTATCAACTGACGACGCGCAGCGGGGTGCCGTTGAAAAAGCCGCGGGCGTTTTCCGCCAGTTGGCCAACGATGCGCTGCCGCGCTTCGCGACTGCCCCAGGCGTTGTGGGGCGTCACGATCAAGCGAGGAATGTCGCCGGCCAGCAGCGGGTTGCCATTGACCGGTGGCTCCACGCTCAGCACATCGGTGGCCGCACCGCCCAGATGGCCGCTGCGCAACGCATCCGCCAGGGCTTGTTCGTTGATCAAGCCACCGCGTGCGGTGTTGACGATAAACGCGCCGGGCTTGAGCAGTGCCAATTCGCGGGCGCCGATAAAGTCGCGGGTGTGTTCATTGAGCGGGCAGTGCAGGGTCAGCGCGTCGACTTGCGCGAGCAGTTCATCCAGGGGCACGCGGTCAGCGCGGGCAGGGCGGCCCGGAATCGCGCCGAGCACCACGCGCATGCCGAAGGCTTCGGCCAGGCGCGCGACGGCGCTGCCCAGTTCGCCATGGCCGAGCAGGCCGAGGGTTTTGCCCTCCAGCTCGACAATCGGGTAGTCCAGCAGGCAGAACTGCTTGGCTTGTTGCCATTTGCCCGCGCTGACGTCGCGTTGGTAGTCGTTCAGGCGTGTCGCCAGATTCAGCAACAGCATGATCGTGTGCTGCGCCACCGACGGCGTACCGTAGCCCTGGCAGTTGCTCACCGTAATGCCATGGGCGCGGGCGGCGGCGAGGTCGACGTTGTTGGTGCCGGTGGCCGAGACCAGGATCAGCTTGAGTTCGGGGCAGGCTTGCAGCGTTTCGGTATTCAGCGCGATCTTGTTGCTGATGACCACTTGGGCGCCTTGCAGGCGCTCGACCACATTCTGCGGCGTGGTGTGCGCGTAAAGTTGCAGGTCGCTGAAGCTGTTGCGCAATTCGCTGAGGTCCAGGTCCCCAAGGTCCAGGGACGGGTGATCAAGGAAGACGGCGCGGCGATTGTTCGTCATCAACTGTACCTTTTGCGACAGGGTTCGAAGGCGTAATCTGCCGAGCCTATCAGATGAAATAATCAGTTACTTAATGGAGTGAGCATGTACGCCGCCGAGTTTTTGACCGTAGCCTTGATTCACTTATTGGCGGTGGCCAGCCCCGGCCCGGATTTCGCTGTTGTGGTGCGCGAGAGTGTGACCCATGGCCGTCGCGCCGGCACCTGGACCGCGCTGGGGGTGGGCTCGGCGATTTTCCTGCACGTGGGCTACTCGCTGCTGGGGATCGGTTTGATCGTGTCGCAGTCCATCGTGCTGTTTAACGCGCTGAAGTGGGCGGCGGCGGCGTACTTGCTGTACATCGGTTTCAAAGCGTTGCGCGCGCAGCCGGCCAAGCCGGTTGCCGAGGGTGAGTTGCAGCCTGAAGTGGGTGAGCGCACTCCGCGCGCGGCGTTTACTGCGGGGTTTGTGACCAATGGTTTGAACCCCAAGGCCACGCTGTTTTTTCTGTCGCTGTTTACGGTGGTGATCAACCCGCACACGCCGCTGGCGATCCAGGCTGGATACGGTGTGTACCTGGCGGTGGCGACGGCGTTGTGGTTTTGCCTGGTGGCTATGTTGTTCAGTCAGCAGCGGGTACGCGCGGGATTTGCGAGGATGGGGCATTGGTTTGATCGGACCATGGGGGCGGTTTTGATTGCGATTGGTGTGAAGCTTGCGTTTACGAGTATGAAGTGAGGGGTGGGGTTTGGTTTGTGCTGTGGGAGGGGGGGACATATCCGTTGCTGCGGTAACGGCGGCTGGTGGTTCCGCTCTTACAGCGGGTCACTTTTGGCAAACGCCCCAAAAGTAACCAAAAGGTCTTTGCCCCACCACTCGGCACCTCGCCTAGGCTCGGCATTCCCTCACTCCGGCTTGAATCCGTGGGCCGCCGCGACGGGCCATCCATGGCCCAACGCGGCTAACCCGGCGTCCTGCCGGGTTACCCACGGATTCAAGCCTGCGTTCGGCCAGCGTGGTTGACGGGGCCTGTCAGATCAAAATCAAGATCAAAAGCAGAGCACGGCGGCCTAGTAGCCGACCTGAGTGGTTGAAGCAAAAGCAGGGCAACAGCACAGCAACACACCTCTATCTGATGCACTGAGCTCCAAATGTGGGAGCGGGCTTGCCCGCGAATGCGGTGGATCAGTCAGCTCATGTGTCACTGGCACACCGCCTTCGCGAGCAAGCCCGCTCCCAAAAGTTGACCGAGTTCAGCTGCCAGCATCACAGTGCTTTTGCTTTTCTGTGGGAGCTGGCTTGCCTGCGATGCAGGCACCGCGGTCTATCAGGTACACCGGGTTGATGCCATCGCAGGCAAGCCAGCTCCCACATTTGATTGAGTTCAGCTTCCAGAATCAGGTCGGCTGTCAGGCCGCCTCGCTTTCGCTTTTGATCTAACCACTCAGGTCGGCTACTAGGCCGCCGTGCTCTGCTTTTGATCTTGATCTGCTTTTGACTTTGATCTTAGGCGCCCCGTTAAACCACGCTGGCCGAACGCAGGCTTGAATCCGTGGGTAACCCGGCAGGACGCCGGGTTAGCCGTGTTGGGCCATGGATGGCCCGTCACGGCGGCCCACGGATTCAAGCCGGAGTGAGGGCACACCGAGCCTAAGCGAGGTGCCGAGTGGTGGGGCAAGAGCCTTTTGGTTACTTTTGGGCTCTTTTCAAAAGTGACCCGCTGTAAGAGCGGAACCCATACCCGCCATCACCCAAATAACGGATATGCCCCCAAAGCCCAAAGCCCAAAGCCCAAAGCCCAACCCCAAAGCCCAGTCAGTTAGCCAACCGCGCCCCGCTAAGGCTCCCACTCAACTCATACGCCACCAATTCCGCCTGATGCGCCGCCAGAATCTCGGGCAACGACCCGCGCAGATATTCAACCCACGTCTTGATCTTCGCATCCAGGTACTGGCGCGACGGGTAGATGGCATACAAGTTCAGCTCTTGCGAACGGTAGTTAGGCATCACCCGCACCAGCGTGCCGTTACGCAACCCCTCGATAGCCGCATACACCGGCAACAAACCCACGCCCATGCCACTGGTGATCGCCGTTTTCATCGCGTCCGCCGAATTGACCAGAAACGGCGACGTATTGATCGCCACACTTTCCTGGCCTTCCGGCCCGTTGAAGGTCCATTTATCCAGCTGGATCACCGGGCTCACCAACCGCAGGCACGCATGGTTGAGCAAATCCTGCGGCCGTTGTGCGCAGCCCTTGGTCTTGACGTAATCCGGCGACGCACACGCGATGCTGTAGGTAATGCCCAGCCGCTGGGACACAAACCCCGAGTCCGGCAATTCACTGGCCAGCACGATCGACACGTCGTAGCCCTCATCGAGCAAGTCCGGCACGCGGTTGGCCAGGGTCAGGTCGAATGTCACGTCGGGATGCGTACGGCGGTAGCGGGCAATGGCGTCAATCACGAAATGCTGGCCGATCCCGGTCATGGTGTGCACTTTCAACTGCCCGGCCGGCCGCGCGTGCGCGTCGCTGGCTTCGGCTTCGGCTTCTTCCACGTAGGCGAGGATCTGCTCGCAACGCAGCAAATAGCGTTTACCGGCTTCGGTCAGTGCGATGCGGCGGGTGGTGCGGTTGAGCAAGCGGGTTTGCAGATGGGCTTCCAGGTTGGAGACCGCGCGCGAGACGTTGGCCGTGGTGGTGTCCAGTTGCACGGCGGCGGCGGTGAAGCTGCCAGCTTCGGCCACGCAACTGAACGCGCGCATGTTTTGCAAAGTGTCCATGGAGTGTTCTCAGGGGAGATAGCAAATTGTGACAGAAAGTTACGCCGTCCAGTGATCCCTACCAACGGATTATCGCTTGAACGGTAACAAAGATTCACAGGAATGCCAGCTTATCGTTCCCCATGGCGCCCCCTAGAATTGCGCCACCTCTTGCGCAACACCACCTCAGGAATACGCTTGCCGTGCCGCGTCGCATCATCAGAGAGCTGAAGACTCTCAGTGTTTGGGCCTTATCGTTAGCAATCAGCGGCTGCATCGGAACCGGAGGAATCGCCCCCCAAGGCCGGGCCCTCAACGCCAATAACCTGGCCACCGACGAAGCCATCCAGAGCGCCGCCCACGACGCCCACTGGCCCACCACGCAATGGTGGCAAGCCTATGGCGATCCGCAACTCAATCAGTGGGTGCAACTTGCCACGCAAAACAGCCCGAGCCTGGCCATGGCCGCCGCGCGGGTGCGTGAGGCGCGGGCCATGGCCGGCATCGCCGAGTCGGCCGAGTCGTTGCAGATCAACAGTGACACCACCCTCAAACGCCACAACTGGCCGAAGGATCAGTTCTACGGCCCCGGCGAGTTGAGTGGAACAACCACCTGGGACAACAATTCGTCCCTGGGCCTGAGCTATGCCCTCGACCTGTGGGGCAGCGAAAGCAACGCCAGCGAGCGCGCTGTCGACCTGGCGCATATGAGCGCCGCCGAAGCGCGCCAGGCCCAGCTCGAATTGCAGAACAACGTGGTGCGCGCCTACATCCAGTTGTCCTTGCAGTACGCCAACCGCGACATCGTCGCCGCCACCCTGGCCCAGCAGCAGCAGATTCTCGACCTGGCCAATAAACGCCTGAACGCCGGGATCGGTACGCACTTGGACGTCAGCCAGGCCGAAACGCCGTTGCCGGAGACCCATCGCCAGCTCGACGCGCTCGACGAGGACATCGCCCTGAGCCGCAACCAACTGGCTGCTTTGGCGGGCAAAGGTCCGGGCGAGGGTGCACAACTGCAACGTCCGAGTTTGTCCCTCGCCGCGCCGCTGAAATTGCCGTCGAGCCTGCCGGCGCAATTGCTTGGCCAGCGCCCGGATGTGGTCGCCGGTCGGTGGCAGGTCGCCGCGCAAGCCCGTGGCATTGACGTCGCGCACGCCGGCTTCTACCCCAACGTCGACCTGGTCGGCAGCCTTGGCTACATGGCCACCGGCGGCGGCCTGCTGGAGTTTCTGGCGGGCAAGAAATTCAACTACAACGTCGGCCCGGCGATCACCTTGCCGATCTTCGACGGCGGTCGTTTGCGTGGGCAACTGGGCGAAGCCAGCGCCGGTTATGACCTGGCCGTGGCCAAGTACAACCAGACGCTGGTCAACGCGCTCAAGGGCATCAGCGACCAGTTGATCCGCCGCGAATCGATGGACAAGCAGGCGTCCTTCGCCGCGCAGTCCGTGGCCTCTGCGCAGAAAACCTACGACATCGCGATGATCGCCTACCAGCGCGGCCTCACCGATTACCTCAACGTGCTGAACGCCCAGACCTTGCTGTTCCACCAGCAGCAAATCGAACAACAGGTGCAAGCCGCACGCCTGAGTGCCCACGCAGAACTGGTCACCGCCCTGGGCGGCGGGCTCGGCGCCGGCAACGATGTGCCGCCAGACACCAAGACCCTCCCGAGCAAGACCCCGACGGCGCTTGCCGTGTTTGATCACTGAGTAGGATTTGATGACACCCTTGCCTGCACCGCTGCGCTGGTTGCACTCCCTGGAGTGGCGCCGTGGTTTTTTCGACTGGGCACGCAGCGATGGCGTGACCTGGGTCTATATCTTCAAGGTGCTGATCGCCGCGTTCCTCACGTTGTGGCTGGCGATGCGCCTGGAACTGCCGCAACCGCGCACTGCGATGATCACCGTGTTTATCGTGATGCAACCGCAGAGCGGCCAGGTCTTCGCCAAGAGTTTTTACCGCTTCCTCGGCACCCTGACGGGGTCGGCGGTGATGGTCTTGTTGATCGCCTTGTTTGCGCAGAACACCGAATTGTTCCTCGGCGCGTTGGCGATCTGGGTGGGCATTTGCACGGCCGGTGCGACGCGTAATCGCAACTTTCGCGCCTATGGGTTTGTGCTGGCAGGCTACACCGCGGCGATGGTCGGTTTGCCCGCGCTGGCCCACCCGGACGGGGCCTTTATGGCGGCGGTGTGGCGGGTGCTGGAAATCTCTTTGGGGATACTGTGCTCGACGTTGGTCAGCGCCGCGATCCTGCCACAAACCAGCAGCGCCGCGATGCGCAACGCCTTGTACCAGCGCTTCGGCGTGTTCGCGCTGTTTGTCACCGACGGCCTGCGTGGGCGCAGCCAGCGTGACGAGTTCGAGGCCAGCAATGTGCGCTTTATCGCCGAGGCCGTGGGCCTGGAAGGGCTGCGCAGCGTCACCGTATTTGAAGACCCGCACATGCGGCGGCGCAATGGCCGGCTGAGTCGCCTCAACAGCGAATTCATGAGCATCACCACGCGCTTCAACGCCTTGCACCAGTTGCTTGAGCGGCTGCGCACGGATGCAGCCGATCACATCGCCGCGGCAATCAAACCGGGCCTGCAAGACCTGGCGGAAGTCCTTGACGGTTTCTCCGGCCGTGCGCTCACCAGCCCCGATGCGGCGCGCCTGGTCAATCAATTGAGCGCCTATAAGGATGGACTGCCCGCCAAGGTGCGCAGCCTGCGTGCGAATTTTCAGCAAGGCAATCCGAGTGAAGCCGAGCAGCTGGATTTTCATACCGCCTACGAGCTGCTTTACCGCTTTGTCGATGACCTGCACAACTACGCGCAGACCCACGCATCACTGGCCGATCACAGCCATGAGCGCGAGCAGTGGAGCGAAGCCTACACGCCGAAAACCAACTGGCTGGCCTGCGCCGCTTCGGGGATTCGCGCGTCCTTTATCCTGATCGTGCTGGGCAGTTACTGGGTGGCCACCGCCTGGCCCAGCGGCGCGACCATGACCCTGATCGCCGCCGCCACCGTCGGCCTGTCCGCCGCCACGCCCAACCCGAAACGCATGGCCTTCCAGATGGCTTGCGGCACCTTGATCGGCGCGTTGGTGGGCTTTGTCGAAATGTTCTTTGTGTTCCCGTGGATCGACGGCTTCCCGCTGCTGTGCGTGATGCTTGCGCCGGTGATTATCTTCGGCTCGTTCCTCGCCTCCCGCCCGCGATACGCCGGCATCGGCGTGGGCTTGCTGATCTTTTTCAGCACCGGCTCGGTGCCGGACAACCTGACGGTCTACAACCCTTACAGCTTTATCAATGACTACATCGCCATGGTCATTGGCATGCTGGTGTGCGCGGCAGCTGGCGCGATTATCCTGCCGCCGAACAGCCGCTGGTTGTGGCGCCGCCTGGAGCAGGACCTGCGCGAGCAGGTGGTGTACGCGATCAGCGGCAAGCTCAAGGGCCTGGCGTCGAGTTTTGAAAGCCGCACCCGCGACCTGCTGCACCAGGCCTACGGCCTCGCCGTCGGCCAGCCGCACGTGCAACGCGACTTGCTGCGCTGGATGTTTGTGGTGCTGGAAGTCGGCCACGCGATCATCGAGTTGCGCAAGGAGCAGGCGATATTGCCGGTGCACCCGGCGTATGCCGAGTCGCAACCCTGGCGCCAGGCGATCCGCGTGATGGGCCGCTCGCTGGTGCGGCTGTTCCTGCAACCGAGCGCCAGCAACCTGGAGCGCGGGTTGATTGCCGTCGACCATGCGATCAGCCGCGTGCAGGCCACCGATGAACCCTTCGCCCCGCACTTCGACACCTCGGCGTTGCGCCGGGTGAAAAGCTACCTGCACTTTATCCGCACGTCGTTGCTGGACCCGCAATCGCCCCTGGCCGCCCTCAAAGGATCCCCGAATGCCTCGTGAAATCGCATTCCACGGCGTCTACATGCCGACCATGACCCTGATGTTTTTTATCGCCGCAGGGCTGGCCTGGGCCTTGGACCGCTTCCTGGCCGGGTTCGACCTGTACCGTTTTTTCTGGCACCCGGCGTTGCTGCGCCTGAGCCTGTTCGTTTGCTTGTTCGGCGCCCTGGCGCTGACCGTCTACCGTTGAGAATGCCCCGATGAAAAAGTTTTTCAGCCTGCTCGCGACCTTGCTGGTACTGGCTTTGGCGATCTGGATTGGCCGCACATTGTGGGTGCACTACATGGAGACGCCGTGGACCCGCGATGGCCGCGTGCGCGCCGACATCATCAACGTGGCGGCCGACGTCACCGGCGAAGTGGTAGACGTACCGGTGCGTGACAACCAGTTGGTGAAAAAGGGCGACCTGCTGATGCAGATCGACCCCGAGCACTACCGCATCGCGGTCAAGCAGGCGCAATCGCTGGTGGCTTCGCGCAAGGCCACTTGGGAGATGCGCAAGGTCAACGCCCACCGCCGCGCCGACCTCGACGCCCTGGTGATCTCCAAGGAAAACCGCGACGACGCGAGCAACATCGCCGACTCGGCGTTGGCCGATTACCAGCACGCACTGGCGCAACTGGAAGCGGCTGAGCTGAATTTGAAACGCACTCAAGTGGTGGCGGCGGTGGATGGTTACGTCACCAACCTCAACGTGCACCGGGGCGACTACGCGCGCATCGGCGAAGCAAAAATGGCCGTGGTCGATATGAATTCGTTCTGGGTGTATGGCTTCTTTGAAGAAACCAAGTTGCCCCACGTCAAAGTCGGTGACAAAGCTGATATGCAATTGATGAGCGGCGAGACCCTTAAGGGCCATGTGGAAAGCATCTCGCGCGGCATCTACGACCGTGACAACCCCGAGAGCCGCGAACTGATCGCCGATGTGAACCCGACCTTCAACTGGGTGCGCCTGGCCCAGCGCGTGCCGGTGCGCATTCACATTGATGAAGTGCCGGAGGGCGTGCTGTTGGCAGCGGGCATTACTTGCACGGTGATCGTCAACCCAACACAACACTAAACTGTGGCAACTGGCTTGTGTGGGAGCTGGCTTGCCTGCGATGGCGGACTGTCAGTTGAAGTATGTATGGCTGACCCACCGCTATCGCAGGCAAGCCAGCTCCCACATTTGACCGTGTTAGGCCTTGATGAAGGTTTCGTGCAAATGGCGCCACAGCAACGCCCCGCTGGCCTGCTTCTCGAACACCACGGTGGCGCGTCGATCAGTCTGCGTGCCGCTGTCATCAACCTGATGTTCGCGGTAAGTCACCGTGGCGCCGCGTGCATGGCGGTCGATTCCGGTCATCTCGCTCAAGGTGATTTTCAAGCCCGGGCGCATACCGCCAAGGCGCGTGAACAGTGCTTCCACCCCGGCCGCATTTACCCGCGTGCCGGTGGCGGGTGCGACCATGCTGAACTCGGGTGAGAAGCGCGCCAGCAAGGTTTCCAGTGTGCCTTCAGGCGCAACGCCGGCAAACCATTGCTCGATCTCGACGTGGGTCTGGATCACTTCCTCAAAAAAATCGCTGTAATCAATCATGGCTGGGCTCGTTGGCTGGGTGAAGCAGTGTCCGTACTCTGGAAGCGTCCAGGCGCAGCACTGCAAAAAGGGGCAGCAGTGTCAGGGCTGCCGCTATCGTGAAGGTTATGGCGAAGGAATCCAAGGCCGACAACAACGCACTGAGTGCCGCCGCGCCGAGGCAAAAACTCACTTGTCGATTGATATTCCACAACGCGCTGGCGTCGCCCATGTGCTCGGCGGGAATGTCGAGAAACGCCAGGGTCTGCGCGGTGCTGCTGCACAGGCTGCCGCCCAGGCCCATCAAAGCGTAGGCAAGAATTACTGAGGCCGGCTGGTTCAGCAGCAGGATGCCGATGCATTGCAGGGCCATGCCCGCCAGCAACAGCGGTTTTGGGCCGCAACGGTTAAACAGTTTTTTGCTGAGGTAAATCGCCATTGCTGATGCCAGTGCCCACGGCAACATCAATGCGCCGGTGCGTGTGGCGTCGTAGCCCAGGCCGCGCAAGTAAAGGATGGCGATCAGGCTGGTGCCGATAAAGACGCCAGGGATGAACAGATAGACCAACATCGCCACGCGCAGCATCGGGCTACGGATCTGCGTGAAGATGCTGCCCACGTCCAGGGCCGGGCGCACCGTGGCAGGCGCGTCAGGTTTTATCCACAGCAGTGCCAGCAGCAACGTGATCAACGCCAGCGGCAGGTTGACATAGAAGATCCAGCGCCACGACAGGCTGTCGACGATCAACCCACCCAGGGCCGGCGACAGCGCCGGCACCAGCAGCGCCACCGACATCACCCGCGCCGTCAACTGGCTGCGTTCTGCCGCTGGAAAATGCCGATAGGCCATGGCCTGGCCCACGGGAATCAGCAGTCCGCCGCCCAAGCCTTGCAGCGCCCGCCAGCCAATCAGGGTTTCGATAGAACTCGCCTGGCCGACCATCAGCGAAGCCCCCGCGAATAAAAGCAGGCTCGCCGCGATCAGTGTTCGCTCGCCCATCAGTGCCGCCAGCCAAACGCTCAGGGGAATGATCACGGTCAACCCAAGCATGTAGGCATTGCTGATCCAGGCCAATTGTGTGACCGAGGCGTGCAGCTCGCGGGCGATGTCCGGGTAGGCGACCGTGGCGACAAACATGTTCACCAGGTCCAGGGCAAAGCCGAATAAAAAGATCCAGGCGACTTTCGAGCGGTAGGTCATGGACGCGATCCTGCGAATGAAGCGCGCAGGGTAGGCCGCTTGCAGGATTTGGGCTACGCCGGTTTGCCTGTTAGTTTGTCAAAAATATTTTGACAAAGGAGGGCGCGGCCGATGGTCAGCCTGGACCGATTCGACACCTTCAAGGCTGTGGTAGAAGCCGGTTCGCTTACCGCTGCGGCCGATTTGCTGGGCCAGACCCGCGCCGTGGTCAGCTTCAACCTCAAGCGCCTGGAAGCAGAGCTGGGCGTGACCCTGCTGACCCGCAATACCCGCCAACTGGCGCTGACCGATGCCGGCGAGCGTTTTTATCTGCGCTGCACACGCATGCTTGAAGAAGCGCGCCTGGCGGTGGAAGAGGCGCGCTCCGAACATGCCCAGCTCAAAGGCACGTTGCGCATCACCACCACAGTCGAATACGCGCTGGCGGTGGTTGCCCCTGCAATCGAGGCCTTTCGGCGCTTGCACCCGGACCTGAACATTCACTTATCCACCTCCTCGACCCACGCCGATTTGATCTCGGAACGCTTTGATGTGGCGATTCGACTGGGACGTCTGCTCGACTCCAATCACCGTGCGGTGCAGTTGTCGACCTTTGAGGTGTTTGCAGTGGCAGCGCCCGAGTTTGCCGAGGTTCAAACGCTGGATGCGTTGGAGCAGGTGCCCAAGCTGGGCCATGGCCGTTTGACCGAACTGAGCCTGACCGACCCGGCCGGTGGTGAGCATCAATACCGCGCCGGCCCGACTGCGCTGGTGGCCGACAGTGCGGCCGTGCTTCAGGCGTTTGCCGTGCGCGGCCACGGTGTGGCGGTGCTGCCGCAATGGTTGGTGCAGGATGACCTGGCGGCGGGGCGCTTGGTGCGCTTGTTGGCGGACCATCGTTTTGCGCCACAGGGGATTTATGCGATGTACCCGGACACGCGGCATTTGCCGCTGAAGGTGCGGGCGTTTATTGATTTCATGAAAGGCTAGAGCGAGCCCGACAGGCCGAAGCGCTTCTTCAAGACTTTTTCCAACAGGGCCTTGGGCACCAAGGCCGCCATCAGTGGCAGCGCCCGGCAGCCATTGCCCGCGCGCAGCAGCCGTGGCGGCGTTGGCTGTTGCACGGCCTTTAATACCTGCGCCGCGAATTGCTCGGCCGAGGTCGGGTTGTTCTGCGAGGCCTGGGAGCGCGCACGAATGCCTTCGCGCAACGGCCACCACGGTGACTTTTCGTTGATCAACAGCTCGGCCTGGGCGCCGGCGTTTTTCGCAAAATGCGTGTCGATAGCACCCGGCTGCACTTCCATCACGCGCACACCAAATGGCGCCAGCTCCATGCGCAGTGCGTCGCTCAACGCGTGCACTGCCGCTTTCGAGGCGCAGTAGGCGCCGGCAAACGGTGTCACCAATACGCCGGAGACGCTGCCGATGTTCACCACCAGGCCTTTGGCTCGGCGCAGGGCAGGAAACAGCGCCTGGGTCACGCCGACGATGGAAAACACATTGGTTTCGAACTGGCGTTGCATGGCCTCGGTGCCGCCGTCGAGCAGCGGGCCCATGGCGCCGTAGCCGGCATTGTTGATCAGCACGTCCAGCCCGCCGATCTGTTCGGCGAGCGCCTTGAGCGCCATGGCGTCGTTGACGTCCAGTTGCACGGCCTTGAAACCGGCGGCAGCCAGGGCGCTCACATCATCAGGCTGGCGGGCGCTGGCCCACACTTCATGGCCTGCGGTTTTGAAGGCATCGGCCAGGGCGCGGCCGATGCCGCTGGAGCAGCCGGTGATCAGTACAGTGGGCATGAATCAATCCTTTGTCAGTCCGAGAAACTGCCTTGCAGGTGCTCGGCGCGAAATTCCAGGGTTTGCGGGCGGTAGCCGGGGCGCAGCGGTGGTGTGGGCAGGCAGTCGTCCCAGGTGGCGCCGGCCTGCAACTCGCCGGGGCCGCGATAGCGTGGAGCGGCGTAGACATTGTCGGCCAGGTTGACGGAGTCGCCCGGTGCATACGCTGCAACGCGCCAGCGCAGTTCGGTCAGCGGTACGTCGTTGCCGTTGCTCAGGACCAGTTTCAGCGGCCGGTCTGGCGGGCATTCCTGCGGCGCATAGCTGATGCGCAGTTCCAGGCGCGACAGTTGCGAGGCTTCGCGGCTGTCCAGCCACACCACCCAAATCGCCACACAGCCCAGGCCGACAGCGGCGGCCAGCGACACCGGCAACGCCTTGGCCGGGTAGCGCAGCAGCAGGATCAGCCAGGTGATGATCAGGAGAACGCCGAAGAACATGGAGACCACCTCGAATAGGGAACGAGCATCCTAACTTAAGCGTAGGTGGGATTGGCGAGCTTGAGATAAGTGTTGACTGGGCGGACGCCATCGCAGGCAAGCCAGCTCCCACCTTCGACTGCATTCACAAATCAAAAGGTGGGAGGGGGGCTTGCCCCCGATGACTGACTTACTGAGCAGAAGAATCCGCCTGCAACCCTTCGATGCAAGCCTCTCGACCAAGACCAAACTGGTCTCGGCCCATCGCAGGCAAGCCAGCTCCCACAGTTAACCGGGTACATCCGTTGGAATGCGGTCAACTGTGGGAGCTGGCTTGCCTGCGAAGAGGCCTTCAGCAACACCCAAAACCCCACAAAAAAAGCCCCCACCCAACCCACTGCGGATAGGGGACGCAATGGGCTGGGTGAGGGCTTCTTTCTACGACTGTATTACTGCGCGATAGTTTTCACCGACACGCCACGTTCAACCGGCGTGGAGCGCCCGTAGATATCTTCGAAGCGCTCGATATCGTCTTCGCCCAGGTAGCTGCCCGATTGCACTTCGATGATTTCCAACGGGATCTTGCCCGGGTTGCGCAGGCGGTGCACCGAGGCGATCGGGATGTAGGTGGACTGGTTCTCGCAGAGCAGGAACACGTTCTCGTCACAGGTGACTTCGGCCGTGCCGCTGACCACGATCCAGTGCTCGGCGCGGTGGTGGTGCATTTGCAGGGACAGGCACGCGCCCGGCTTGACCGAGATGTGCTTGACCTGGAAGCGACCGCCCATGTCCACCGAGTCGTAAGAGCCCCACGGACGATAGACTTCGCAGTGGTTCTGGGTTTCGCTGCGGCCCTGGTCGTTGAGGGTGCTGACCATCTGCTTGACGCCCTGGACCTTGTCCTTGTGGGCAATCATCATCGCGTCCTTGGTTTCCACCACCACGATGTTGTCCAGGCCGATCACCGACACCAGCTTGCCGTTGCCGTGAATCATGCAGTTGCGGCTGTCCTGGATCACCACGTCGCCTTTGCTGACGTTACCGTGGATGTCTTTATCGTTGACCGCCCACAGCGAGGCCCAGCAACCCACGTCGCTCCAGCCGGCACTCAGCGGTACCACGCACGCGCGCTGGGTTTTTTCCATCACGGCGTAGTCGATGGAATTGTCCGGGCAGCAGGCGAAGGTGGCTTCGTCGAAGGTCACGGTGTCTGCGGTCTGCTCGCTACGTTCCAGGGTCAACAGGCAGGTGTCGTAGATGTCCGGATCGTGTTTTTTCAGCTCTTCGAGGAAGCGGCTGGCGCGGAACAGAAACATGCCGCTGTTCCAGAAGTAACCGCCGCTTTTGACGAACTCGACCGCGCGTTTTTCATTGGGTTTTTCGACGAACTGTTCAACGCGGCTCACGCCTTCGGGCAGCAGCGAATCGTTGGTGGACTTGATGTAGCCATAACCGGTTTCCGGACGGGTGGCCGGTACGCCGAACAGCACCATCTCGCCACGCTCGGCCGCCACGGTGGCCAGGGCCAGGGCGCGTTGCAGGGCTTTCTGGTCGTCGATCACGTGGTCGGCCGGCAGCACCAGCATCAGCTCGTCGCGGCCTTCGTTGACCAGCATCATCGCCGTCAGGGCCACGGCCGGCGCAGTGTTGCGACCGAACGGCTCCATCAGGATGCGCTGGCATTCGAGCTTACGCGTGCTCAGTTGCTCGTTGACGATAAAACGGTGGTCCTTATTGCAGACCACGATCGGTGAGTCCATGCCTTCGAACACCAGACGCTCCAGGGTTTGCTGGAACAGCGTGTGCTCGCCGGTCAGGGCCAGGAATTGCTTAGGGAACTGTTTGCGGGAAAGCGGCCAAAGACGTGAGCCGCTACCACCGGAAAGGATTACTGGGATCATGTGTTTCTCCTTGAATCAATTTGGGTCAGAGCTACGAAGGTTTGTCGTTTCACTCTTGTTTTTGTCTCGGTCTGAACTGACACCCTGGTCCTTGTGGGAGCTGGCTTGCCTGCGATGCAGACGACTCGGTGTTTTAGTTACACCGCAGTGATGCCATCGCGGGCAAGCCCGGCTCCCACAGGGGGCATGGGTCAGTTCAAGAATCTAATCAGCGGGTCGATACCGGGCGTTTTACCCAGACTGGCGAAATGCTCGAACCGGAACCGGTCACATACAGCACCGCCGCTTCACCGCGCTCCAGGGCCACTGGTTTCACGTCGCCGACCTTTTTGTCGCCGTCATACAGGGCCAGGCTCACCTTCACCGGGTTGATTTCACGCTCGCCACGGCCTTTGGCGGCCACCGACTTGACCACGTCGGTCTTGCCGTCGGCGGTTTTCAGGGTCAGGGCCTTGTCGCTGAGGTTCTGCACGCGCACCAGGGATTTCTGCTTGTTCTTGAACGGCGGTTCTTCGATCAGTTGGGGCTGGCCGCTGCCGCTGTTGACCAGGGTGTAGTAGTGGTCGGCGGCGAGTTTGACCGGCACGGTCTGGCTGCCGACCTTGGCGCTGTAGTCGCCGCCCGGCATGAAGCTGAAGTCACTGCTGGCCAGCGGCGCAACGTCGCTCAGGTTGGTGGCGCCGACGGTGGCGCTGACTTCCTGGTTGCTGGCGTTGTACACACGTACAAAGCTTGAGCCTTTCGGCGCAGTTGGGCCGTAAAGGGCGGCGTCGCCCCCGGCGAAGGCGGACATCGATACGAAGCTCAAGCCGGCAGCAATGGCCAGGGTCTTGGCGAGACGACGCGGAGTAGTAGTGAAAGTCATGTGAGTTACCTCTCTTTCAGTTTTGCGCCCGGTCGGGCGTCTCGGATTTTTGGGTTTTAGCTGGGGTGTTCAGTGCCATGTTCTGTTGGCGCGAACCGGCTTGTTTAAGCTGCGCAACCCACTGCGGGTCGGCATCACCGATTTCGTTGTTGACGGGCAGATAACGTTCAGGGAACTCCCAGATCAGCACCTGTGGCGGGCTGTTCTTGAAGTCGTCGCTTTTGAGGTAGCTGAGCATCGGCAGAATCGGGCCGTGGCCGTCTTCGGAGTAGTTGATGACGTCGCTGTGCAAGGCTTGCTTGAGGGCGCCGACGAAGTTCCAGTTGGGGTTGGCGCTGTAGCTGGTGCCGACCAGTGCCACTGGGGTTTCGCTGTCGCTGAACAGGCCGTCGTCGCCTTTGTTTTCAGCCAGGTGCGTCACGCGTTTTTGCAGCGGCTCTTTGGGCGGCATCAGGTTTTCGAACAGCGGGTCCAGCGGCAGGAACAGACGCAGGTCGCCTTTGTGCGGCTCGGTTTTTTCCGCTTCGGTGACGAAGCGCTGCGGCTCACCGCTGAGCGGAGCCTTTTCGCTGATCACCTTGGCCAGTTGCTTGGCGGCAATTTCAGCGCCGTCCGGGGTCCAGTGGGTGTCGGTGCGCAGGAACACTTGCGTGCCGCCCAGCTTGGCCTGTTGCAGCGGGCCTAGCAGGTCGGGCGCGATGATCTTGTCGGCGGCGACACGGGCATGGAAGTCCTGATACAGGTTGGCGTGGATGCTCGCCGGTTTCACTTCGCCCAGGTGTTCCGGGTACAGGCGCACCTTGGCCGGCACAATCGCCATGACCAATTGAATGCCCTGAGCCTTGAGCTTCTGGCGCACGCCTTCGACCAGCGCGTAGTTGCCCTCAAGGTTCTGGTCTTCGTTGACGATGGGGTTGAACTCCTCGTCGCTGTACAACCAGTGATCACGGCCCAGCACTACGCCAGGGCGGCCTTCGTTGAACAGCTTGTAGTCCAGCGCGGCCCACAGGTTGGTGCCGATGCGCTTGATCGGGAACTGGTCGTCGTAGTGTGTTTCGACGGCCTTGGTCCAGCGGCCGTTAAGCACGGTCGCGTCGGCGTTGGTGCTGAAGCCGAAGAAGCTGCGCATCGACCAGGCGCCCAGGGCCAGCAGCACCAGCAGGAACAGCGCGATATAGAGGACGCGGAATGAACGGGTCATGGTCGGCTCCCCTCAGAATTGGAAGTAAAGGAACGGCGAGAAACTCTGCGCCGACAGTTTCAGGATTGACGCCACGAACAGCAGCAGTACAGCGCCGCGCATGGCGTAGCGTGGCCAGTCAGCGGTCCAGTAGGCCGGCTGCACGGCGGCGTCCTGGCCGACGGTGAAACCTGGCTGGTGGATGCTGCCCGGGTTGTCGCCCGGCACGGCCTTGATCAGGCTCGGGTCGGCCGGCTTGGCTTTCTCGGCAGGGCGGTTGGTGTAGAAATCGCGCAGGCCGAAGAACGCCAACGTTGCGTACGCCACCACCAGGGTTGCCACTTGCAGGCCGGTGAGGCTGGCGCGGTTGAGTTCCGACAGCGACCATTCGCCAAAGCTGAACATTGCGCCGTACATACGGCCGGCGACGTGCAGGTTCTCTGAGCGGAAGATCACCCAGCCCATCACTACCAGCAGGAAGGTGAAGGCCCAGCGCACCACGTTGAAGCTGCGCGGCGCGGTGTTGAGGCCGATGGCTTTTTCAATCGCCAGCCACATGCCGTGCCAGGCACCCCACACGATGTAGGTGATGTTCGCGCCGTGCCACAGGCCACCGAGCAGCATGGTCAGGAACAGGTTGCGGTAGGTGATCAGCGTGCCTTTACGGTTGCCGCCCAGGGTGATGTACAGGTAGTCACGCAGCCAGGTGGACAGGCTGATGTGCCAGCGACGCCAGAACTCGGTGATCGACTGGCTGATGTACGGCTGCTTGAAGTTTTCCATGAAGCGAAAACCCATCATCAAGCCCAGGCCGATGGCCATGTCGCTGTAGCCGGAGAAGTCGAAGTACAGCTGCGCGGTGTACGCCAGCGCACCCAGCCAGGCATCGCCCGTGGTGGGGTTTTGCAGGGCGAAGCAATGGTCGGCGACCACCGCCAGGGTGTCGGCGATAAAGACCTTCTTGATGAAACCCTGCATGAACCGCGTGCAGCCCTCGGAGAACTTGTCGAGGGTGTGCGTGCGGTTGTTGAACTGGTCGGCCAGGTCGCGAAAGCGCAACACCGGGCCGGCAATCAGGTGCGGGAAGATCGCCACGAACGCCGCAAAGTCGATGAGGTTGCGGGTGGCCGGGGTGTCGCCGCGGTACACGTCGATGATGTAGCTGATGGACTCGAAGATGTAGAACGAGATGCCGATCGGCAACAACACGTGGGTAAGGATGAACGGCTCCAGACCCACCGACTTCATCATCACGTTGATGCTGTCGACACCGAAGTTGGCGTACTTGAAGTAGCCGAGGATGCACAGGTCGACCGCCACGCCCAACAGCAGCCAGCGCTGGGCCGGCTTGGTGCGTACGCCTGCCGCACCGACCTTGAGGCCGATCCAGTAATTCCACAGCGTTACAGCGGCAAACAGCGCCAGGAAGTCCACTCGCCACCAGGCGTAGAACACGTAGCTGGCAATCAGCAGCAGCAGGTTGCGATAGCGTTGCCCGCTCAAGTAGTACAAGCCGAGAAAGATCGGCAAGAACAGAAACAGGAACACATTGGACGAGAAAACCATCCCGATCTCTCCATGTTTAACAGACAGTCAAGGGCCAGAGCCCCCCCAAACCCCCCCACGATTTCGGGGGAGGCCGTACAACATTCCTACTGACGAAACCGGCTCAAACTGTGGGAGGGGGCTTGCCCCTCCCACCTTTCCAACCGCGTTGCGTCAGATTCCTTTGTTGCCCTTTTCATGCGTCGGGTCGTAGACCTTGGTCAGGTCACCGCCGAGTCGGAAGGTCTTGAACGGCTGCATGCCATGCTTGCGTTCGAGCACATCCGGGGCGCAGGTGTAGAGGGTGCAGAAGGGTTCAAGCCAGGCAAATTTCATGTCTTCCTTGAGGTCCTTCATGTCCTGCTCTTTGCCGTTCTTCTTCTCGAAGATCTCCGGGTCTTTCACCCCGGCCAGCACTTTGTCGCCCAGGCGTTTGAGCGCGCCGTTGTTTTCCTGGCGCAGATCCACGCCGTTGACCAAGGCAAAGCTTGCGATCATCGACAGCGGCGGCAATGCGTAGTTGTGGTACGACAGAGCCCGCTGCTGGCGCTTCAATTCGTTGGGCAAAAAGCCCTGGTCATCGACCTGGTTGGCGCCGACTTTGTATTCCTTCACGGCCCAATCAAACAGGTCGCGACGGTTGGTGGCGACGGAGGTTGCCATCACCGACCAGGCGGCCCAGTAGGAGTGGTTGTTGGTTTTTTCCAGCGGCAGGTTGTCCCAATCGCTCACCACCTGATCGGCCAGCTTGTTGAACCAGGCTTCGATCACCTGCGACTCCTGCTGGTGGTTGGCCAACGGGTGGGAGTCGGAGAACTTCAGGCGCACATAGGCCGAGGCCATGCTGCCCAGCGCCCATTTGCGCATGGACTTGCCGGTGTGGTTGAAGTCCTTGGACATCAACGCATCCGCCTTGGCCCAGCTGGTCAGCCAGTTGAGCGTGCATTCCAGCTGCTGCGGACGACCGTCGCGCATGAACTGCATCACGCGCTTGCTGGTGTCTTTTTCCAGCTTGGTGATGTCGGCCGTGCTGTCGCGAAAGGCTTTTTCGGACTGCACATTCAAGGTGGAACGGGCTTTGTCCGAACCTTCGTACTTGCTGCGAAATTGCAGCGAGCCGGTGTACGGCGCCGGCATGGCGTCGCAGTCATTCTTGAAGTCGCCGGTCTTGAACGCTTCCACCGGGGCGAAATAGCCCCGAGGTGGACGCAGTGGCGCGGCGGCGTTGACTGAACCGGCGAACATCGCCAGGCCAAGCAGCGTTGGAATCAATAACTTCTGCATAGGTAACCTCATTGCGCACTTACTTCACGGCAGCGAAGCAGTCTTCTGACCGCCGCTAGGGAATACGTTGCGTGTGCAAATTTTCGCTTCGACTTTCTGCGCAGCAGCGCCCGCTTCGGGACCCTGCACTTCCACGGCCAGCAAGTTCTGCGAGGCCCAGTCTTCATCGGTGCGCAGTTCAAAGGCGAAACGCCCGTCTGTATCGGATGTTTCGGGTTTCTCGATCTTGATGTCCTCGTGGCGCCCGTTCATGTACCAGAGGGTGGCTTGCAGGGTTTTCACCGACGGGTCGGCGAAGCGGATGTCGACCTGGTGACTGCTGTTACGCAGGTCTTTGTTCGAACTGTTGACCAGCAATTCGTTCTTGCCGGGTTTGAGCGTGGTGCTGGCGCTCATCTGCGCGGTCTTGCCTTCGCAGCCGTTGTCGAGCAGCGACATCATCTGGCGGTAGATGGTCTCCTGGTCGAGGCGGTACAGCGGCGAGAATTCCCAGATCAGAATTTTCGGCGGGGTTTTCTGGAATTCATCGCTGCCCAGGTACTGGATCATCGAGCCTTCGAGGCCACCGCCGGGGAAAGCGACGTTGAGGATGTCGGCGCCGATTTCCTGCTCGAGGAAGCCGGCGAAGTTGTAGTTCTTGCCGCTGTGGCTGGTGCCGACCAGGGTGATCTGCGGGTTGCCCGAATCGCCGAACAGGTCGCCGTCACCGGCTTCGCCTTTGGGCTCGGTAGTGAACTGGTCCATGTACTGGATCGCGTAGCTGGTGCCGCACAGTTGCCCGGCCATGTTGTGCAGGGTGCCGGTCTTACCCATGCGTCCGGAGCGCTTGGTTTCGAATTCGCGCTTGGGAATATCCGCAAACTCAGGCATCGCACGCACTTTGGCACCGACGATTTTCGCGGTGCGCTGGGCACCGTAGGGCGTCCAGTGTTGGTCGCCGCGGAAGTAGAAATCGTGGGCCGGCAGTTCATCCGGCAGTTGCTCGTTGGTCAGCGGCGACAAGTCCGGCACCACGTAGCCCATCTTGGCAAAACGGCCGAGCATGGTTTTGTAGTTGCCCAGTGCCTTGTCGAAATCGAACTTGGCTTTCTCTTCGGGGTTGAGCTTGTTGCGGTTCACCAGGCCACGGGTCGGCTGGTAGACCACCACCAATTCCACACCCTTGGCCTTGAACGCATCGTGCAGCTGTTGCATGCGTTTGTAGCCGGCGGGGCTGGTGTCAAATTCGGTGCGCAGGTCTTCCTGGGTACGGAACAGCCAGTCGCCCTGGGCTTGTATCAGGGTGGTGAAGTTCTGCTGATAGCGCGTGGTGTAGTTCTTCGCGTCATGGGCCGCGGGGCACAGGCTGCAGCACGGTTCGGCGGTAAAGGTCGGCGCCTTGACGTCATCGGCGCGTACGCCTTGGCTGGCCGCCAGCAGGCCGAGGGTCAGACCCGAGAGGCTCAGCAGTTTGATCATGTGTGGGTGCATAAGGGTCATCCTCAGTCCTGCATTTCGGTCTGGCGTTCGACAGGGTCGATCAGCACGGCTTTCTGTTGGCGCACCAACAGGTCGAGAATTTCTTCCTGCCGATCACCCAGCACGCCGTTGAAGCTGATGCCGCTGGATTTGGTCGGCGCCAGCATCGACACGCGGTACAGCTCGACACTCAAGGGCGAGTCAATGGACAGCGGCCCGCTGCCGTTACCCGCCAATTCACCGCCGACCACGATCAGCGAGACCTTGGCGTCGAACGGGTCGAGGGCGATGTCACGGTCGGTGTCGGTCAAATCCTTGATGTGGCCGTACACGCCGGTCAGCCCGTTGGCCATCGAGGTGTTCTCGTACAGGCGGATGTTCACGCTGTTACGGATGCGAATGCCGTGGCGACGGTTGCTGATCACCTTGTTGCCCCACAGCAGGTTGTCAGCGCTCTCATAGAGCGTGATGCCGTCGGTGTGGTTGCGGTAGATCTCGTTGTCGGCGATCAGGTTGTTGACGCTGTTACGGTCGATCACCAGGCCCGACAGCTTGTTGTCGTAGCTGCGGTTGTTGAAGATGAAGCTGTCGTTCACTTCCCGGGAAATGATGATGCCGTGCTTCTTCTTGGTGCCGTAGACGGTGTTGTCCGCAATGATCAGGCCGTGGGAACGGTCGTGCGGGTCAATGCCGTAGACGATGTTGTCTTTGTAGGTATTGCCCTTGAGCACAAAGCCGGTGGTTTCGTAGCAGTAGAAGCCGTACCACATGTCCGAGAACTCGGAATCGACGATCCAGCCGGTCGGCTCAGGGCGCTTGAGCACCTTGGCCATGTTCGGCGTGTACTGGGAAATACTCACCCCGTACGACTTACTGTTGGCGTAGCCGAAGCTGGCCATCTTGCTGTTGGCGACGTAAGTCTCGGTGCCGCCCCAGGCCAGCAGGAACGGGCGGAACTCCTTGGGCGACTGAAACAGCGCCGGGCCATTGGTCTTTTCGTTCCAACCGGTGATCTTGGTGTCACGCACAAACAGCTGACCGTCGTTGATCAGGAACGAACCGGCTTGCTGGGACAGGCGCAGCTCCTGGGTCTTCTTGTCGATTTCCAGAATGCCCTTGCGCCCGACCACGATTGGCAGCTTGGCCAGAAACACACCCGGTGAGGTTTCGCTGAAGTACTGCTTGGGCACTTTGCCGAGCAGGTCCTTGAGGTTCAGGTAGCCGTCGTCGACAAAGATCGCCTGGGGAATGCCGTGCTGGCGCACCACCCATTCGGCCATCTTGTTATCGCCGCCGATAAAGTCCTTGAGCGCGTCTTCCTGCATCATGCGGCGGATGCTGATTTTGCCGGGCTTGCTTCTGACGATCTTCTTTTCCATCGCCGCGGCGGTGTAGCCCGACAGGTCCGGCAGGGCAGGCTTGGCCATTTCCAGCGGCGCGGTCGGCGGGCTGGAGATGGTGTAGGTCTTGGCCTGTTGCAGTTCTTTGGCGATAGTCGGCGCCTTGCCCTGCTGCGGGGTGTCGGCGAAGGCTGTGGCACTGGCCATCAGCATCGCGGCAACCAGCAATTTTTGAGGAATCATTGCGCAGGCTCCCATCAGAACTTCCAGATCACGTCGACAAAGGCGCGATGCATGTACGAGTCGACCTGGCTGCCATAGGCATCACCCGGCTTGAACACGCCGGCACGCAAGCGCACCAGCGCCGACGGTTCGTCGATCGACTGACTGAGCGCGGCCGGCAGCAGGCCTTTCTTGAAGTACTTGGTGACCACCAGGTCCATCTCCTGGCCCAGGTCTTTCTTGCCGTCTTCAAGCGGCAGGGAAGTGCTGGACAGGATCGCGCCGGTCACGTCATCGGTGTTGTTCTGCACGGCATCGATGCCGTTGCTGCCCACCGGCTTGTTACCGTCCACGCGCCAGAATTTGTGATAGACCAGGCTGGCGTCATAGTCCTCGCGCAGCTGCCAGGAACCGAACAGGCTCATGGACTGCATGTTGTTCATCTCGCCACGAAACGCCTCGCCGAAGCGGTGCACGCGGGACTGGGTGCCGGTCCAGTTCGAACGGTTGCTTTGCAGGCCGTTCTGCTCGTAGTTGGCACTCGCGCGGGAGTAGGCCGCGCCGACTTGCCATTGCGGGTCCAGACGCAGGCGCACACCCAGGTCCGTGGCCCAGCCACTCACGTCATCGCTGCGCTTGGCTTCGGTTGGGCGGGTCCCGTCTTTGTTTAGGGCGTTGACCGTGTCGCGGTCGCCTTTCATGCCGGTGACGCTGGCCCAGTAGTTGACAGTGTTGGTGTTGCGCCAGTTGTAGGCGTCGCTGTTGGCTTCGATGCCGAGCCAGGTCAGGTCGCCATTCTCGCGTTTGTCCAACGGGTCGGTGGCCACGCCCGGTTCGGCGTAGTCGAGCTTGCCGTCGTCATGGGTGTGGTGACCGCGCAGGCCGATCCACTGCCCCGGCGTCCACTGGTAGGCGGCGTCAGCGTAGAAGTGCTGGCGGTCCTTGTCCTTGGGCGACAGTTCCTTGAGGTCGGTGCGGTATTCGCTGAAGCGTTCGGCAGCGCCGACGTTGGCCTTGAGCAACGTGGTGTCGAAGGTCCAGTTCAGCGCTTCGATGTTGGTGTCGCGCCATTGGCCGTCGTCATTGCGCAGGCGCTGGCGGCCGAACTTGAGGATCTCGCCGGGGTAGGGCGTAAAGCCGCTGTAGCCGACCCAGAACTCGCGCAGGGCCAGGTAGTTCTTCTTGGCCTTGCGGTCGTCATTGCTCGATTGTTCGGTTGTGTCATCGGAGGACTGTTGCAGCGTGTCGGTCTCGATGATGTCGCTCGACACGACCGCCTGGCCCATGGCGTAGGCGCTCCACGCGCCGCTTTCGCCGTAGATCCACGGGCGCAGGTCAAGGCCGATGCCGTTGACGTCGCCGCCTTTCTGCGTGCCGAGGTCGCGGTCATCTTCCGATTGCGCGGTGGCTTTGACTTCCAGGCCGAAGTTCTTTGCTTCGGTCAGCGCGGCCAGGGTCGGGCACGACCACAGCAGGGCGAAGGTCAGGCCGATGCCGGCCTTGACGAATGGATTGAGCTTCATAGGGATTCCTCGCCGTCTTCTTCTTGCAGGGCGTGCAGTTGCAGCGTGCTCTGGGCCAGGGTGCCGCGCGCGGCCAGTTCCTGTTGCACCAGGCGTTGGCCTTCGGCGCGTTGCTCTGGCGTGAGCGGGGCTTCGAGCTGCGTGGCCAAGTCATTGGCCTCTGGCGTGTCCTGGGCTTTAGCCAACTGGCTGAAGACGTAGGCGTTCAATGGGTCGGGCTTGGTGCCCTTGCCTTGGGAAAACAATTGCGCGATGGCGAAGTCGGCGCTGTTCTGGCCGTTGCGCGCAGCCGTCAGCAAATGGTCGAGGGCTTTTTGCGAATAGACCTTGCCCAGGTAGCCACGGCGGTAGATCTGGCCGAGGTAGTAATCGGCGGCCACTTCCTTGCCCACGGCTTTCTCGAAATGCGCTTCGGCGGCCTTGGCATCTGCCGGGACCCACTTGCCTTCGTAATAGAGCTTGCCCAGCAACAGCTCGGCGCGCGGCTGGTCGGCGGCGCGGCCGTTGTCCAGGTACTTCATCATCTGATCGACGTCGCCCAGTTCGGGGAAGTCGTAGAGCAGTTGCGCCAGGCTGACCCAGGATGCCGGGTAGCCGGGGGCGATTTTTTCCAGCAGGGCTTGCGCGGTTTTTTCGTCGGTCTTGCCCAAAGTCGCATCGCCCAACACGCGGGCCACGCTGTCGACACGCTGCGCGGTGACGGTGCCACGGCTGTAGCCGGCTTCCATCTGCTTGAGCAGTTCGGCCTGTTTTTCCGGCTCGGCTTTTTTCTGGTAGACCGTGGCCAGCTCGACGTAGCAGATGTCGGTGGTGTTCAGCGCGGCTTTGCAGATGCGCTCCACGTCATCCAGATGCTGGTCGTAGGTGTCCTGGGTGCGATACAGCAGCACTTGGGCCAGACCTGCTTCCGGGTAACCCGCGGCCTGCCATTTGCTGATCTGCTGTTGAGCATTCACGTTGGGGAAGCTGTGCGGGTACTGCAGGTACAGCATCGCCAGCGGAATCAGGGTATTGCCTTCGCCATTGGCAAAGGCTTTTTTCAGCAGGCCTTCGGCCTCGTGTTGCTCGGCCTCTGTGGCACCGGGCTTGGCCACCAGCAGGCGACCCAGGCGGGCCTGGGCGCGTGGCGAGGTATCGGCGGCCGCGCGGTAGGTGGCTTCGGCCTGGCGGATTTGCTCGGGGTCACGGGTGGTCACCTGGATATCGGCCAGGCCCACTTGGGCCTCGCTGTAACCCAGGTCTGCCAGCTGCTGATAGTTCTGCTGGGCGGTCACCGTGTCGCCACGTTTCAAGGCTTCGTTGGCCAAGCGCTGGTCGGGCAGGCCGGCGCAACCGGCCAGGCTCACCGCCAATGCCAGCGCGCAGAGCGCAGAGGCAGAGTGAAATCTGCTTTGTGTGGGAGCTGGTTTGCCTGCGATGGCGTCACCTCGGTGCATCTGAAAAACCGAGTCGCCTGCATCGCGGGCGAGCCCGGCTCCCACATGGGTCAATGCTGTTTTTGAAATAGGGTTCACAGGCATGTCCTCGCTTACAGGCCGTGAGCCATGGCTTTATCGATCAGCCAGTTCAGCGATGGGCCACGGTCGCTGGTCACTTCTACCGGGCGACCGGCGTAGGTGCTGTCCAGCGGCGCATCCGGCTTGATCTGCACGCGGATGTCGGAGGACAAGTCGGCGCTGTTCAGGCTGGTGCTGCTGACGATGGTGCCGGTGCGGATCTGTTCTTCGTCGGCAACCTGGAAGCTTACTGGTGTGCCTGGGCGAACGTCGGCGAACTGGCGGTAGGTGAAGCGCGCTTCCACATTGGCCAGGCTGCCGCGTGGCACCAGTTGGAAGATCACATCGCCTTTGCTGGCGTACTGACCGTCGGCGACCAGTTGCTGGGCCACCACGCAATCGCAAGGCGAGGTCAGGGTGCCGGTCATTTGCTTGCCGAACAGCTCTTCGACCTTGGCCGGTTGCAGTTGGTCTTCGTCCAGATGGCCCTTGAGCACATCGAGCATGCTGGTGCTGAAGGTCGCCAGTGGCGCGCCTTTGGCGGCAACCGCGTCACCTTTGAGCAGGCTTTGCACGGTGCCGTCGCGCGGCATGGTCACGTTCATGCCTGGCACGCTGACGAGGCCAGCCTGAGCGTGGCTGACGAAGTACATGCCGTAAATGGATTTGAGGACGAAACCGAACGCTGCCAGGCCGACGATGAAGATACCTGCGCTGAACACCACGGCGCGCAGGCGGCCCGCGGCGCTCATGTTGCTGCCGCCGTCCTTGACCTTGCGCGCCTTGGTGAAGTTGTCGCGCTGCAGGGTCGCCAGCACGTCGCCCATGGTCACGATGTCGCCGGACAAGTGCGAGGTGATCAGGTGGCGCAGGGTGGAAATATCCTGGGCGTCCAGGTTCTGGAACTGGCAACCGGTGCGGCCGGTCTGGCGGTCGTAGGAGCGAATCTGCAGCTCTACGTCCATCGCCAGGCCGAGGTTATCGATGACAAATTGCAGGCGGCCCTTGTGCACTTCACCGACGGTCAACGGCTGGGTAGCGGTGAACGCCAGGCCGCCGGCGGACAGGTCGATCACCCGTGCTTCGGTCTGGGTGCGGTCGGTGTTGAAAAAGCGCAGCTTGGCCGGGATTTTCACCCGGGCATGTTGGCGCTGGGCTTCGGATTCGTGGACAACGTTGGCGTTTACTTGGCTATTCATGGTGTGTAGTTCCTAGTTAATTCAGGCTTGGCAGGGTCAGACCATCATCAGCAACACGGCGACGAAAATGCTGCCGGCGGAGAAGGTCATGGTCCGAGACGACCAGGTGTTGAACCAACGTTGAAAGCTGGCCAAATCGCGGGTCAGTTTGGTGTCCTGGCGGGTCCAGGACTGTTGATCAAGGCGGAAGAACACGTAGATCTTCACCAGCGCGCCCATGATCTGGTTGTAATAGAGAATCACCGGGTAGGCCGGGCCGATCTTGTGACCGGAGCACGACAGCAGCAGGGTCAGAATCAGGCGGGTGATGCCGATCCACAGCAGGTACGCGAGGATGAATGCGCCGCCGTATTTGAAGGTGGCGATGATTGCCACGGTCAGGCCGAGCAGGGAGGTCCACATCGACACACGCTGGTCGAACAGCACCACGCTGGTGAACAGGCCGAGCCGGCGTACGCCCAGGCCCAGGGCACGCGAGTTCTGGCGCAGGTTGTTGCCGTACCAGCGGAACATCAGTTTGCGGCTGGCTTTGATAAAGCTCTTTTCCGGCGGGTGTTCCACGGTGTTGATGGCAGCGTCCGGCACGTAGAACGTGTCGTAGCCCAGGCGCATCAGGCTGAACCAGCTGGATTTGTCATCGCCGGTCAAAAACTTGAAACGGCCCAGGCGCCAGTGTTGCAGCGAGTCGCTTTCCACGTCGGCGATAAAGCCCGGGTCGGTGACCACGCTGGCACGGAACACCGACATGCGCCCGGTCATGGTCAGCACGCGCTTGGACAGGGCCATGGAGCACATGTTGATGTGGCGTTGGGCGAAGCGCAGCTTGTGCCATTCGCTCATGATGTAGCCGCCGCGCACTTCGCAGAACTCGTTGGTGGTCAGGCCGCCGACATTGCCGAACAGCTGGAACCACGGCACGGTCTTGCGAACCACGCCTTCGGCGAGCACGGTGTCGCCATCGATCACCGCAACCACGGCACGGTCATCCGGCAGGTGGCGGGAGATGGCGCGAAAGCCAAAGGCCAGACCGTCGCGCTTGCCGGTGCCGGCGATGCGCACAAAATCAAGCTTCACATGGTCCGGCGGGTTCATGCGTTCCCACAGGCTTTTCACCAGCAGCTCATCGCTCATTTCCACCAACGAGCAGACCACGGTGGTCGGGAAGCCGCATTCGATGGCCTCGCGAATCACCGAGCTGTACACCTGGGCGGTTGTCAGCGCGTCGATACGAAAGCTTGTGACCATCAGGAATACATGGGATGGGTCGGCGGCTTTGCCCAGCTTGCGCACTTTGCGGCGCAGGTGTGGGTAGACCACGTACAGGAACAGCATGCCGCGAAAGAAATGCGTAGCACCCATCGAGTAGCGCCAGATACCGACGGCGCCAATCAGGAAAATAAAATTCTTCGACTCGGAGTCGAACGTACTCGCCGGTAACAGCAGGGCGAGTCCCATCAGCAGGCTCAAAAACAACAGCCAGCCGGCGGATTGGAGCAGTACGTGTTTTAACTTGGACATAAGCGTCATCCGAAGGTGAAGAAGGCTCCAGGCTGCAAGCGCTGGGGATTGGTACGCTTGCAGCCCGGAACTTGCTGTTGCTGTTACCAGCAAATGCCTTCGGTGCGGCCGCTCACGCTGGTGGCCTTGGACATGAAGCCCACCAGGTCGACCACTTGCTTGCCGTGTGGTGCGTTATGCGCCAGGGCACGGAATTTCTCGTCACGGTTGCCGAGGATGATTACGTCGGAGTTGTTGATCACCGCGTCGAAGTCCGAGTTGAGCAGGGACGACACGTGCGGGATCTTGCCTTCGATGTAGTCTTTGTTCGCACCGTGAACACGGGCGTATTCGACGTTGCTGTCGTAGATGCTCAGGTCGTAGCCCTTGCCGATCAGCATTTCCGCCAGTTCCACCAGCGGGCTTTCACGCAGGTCATCGGTGCCGGCCTTGAAGCTCAGGCCCAGCAGGGCAACTTTGCGCTTGTCGTGGCTTTCGACGATGTCGAAGGCGTTCTGCACCTGGGATTCGTTGCTGCGCATCAGCGAGTTGAGCAGCGGCGCTTCCACGTCCAGGGAGCCTGCGCGGTAGGTCAGGGCGCGCACGTCTTTGGGCAGGCACGAACCGCCGAAGGCGAAGCCTGGGCGCATGTAGTACTGGGACAGGTTGAGGGTTTTGTCCTGGCAGACCACTTCCATCACTTCGCGACCATCGACGCCGACCGCTTTGGCGATGTTGCCGATTTCGTTGGCGAAGGTGACTTTGGTGGCGTGCCACACGTTGCAGGTGTACTTGATCATTTCGGCAACGGCGATGTCCTTGCGGATGATCGGCGCGTCGAGTTCTTCGTACAGCGACTGCAGGACATCGCCGGAGGCTTTGTCGAACTCGCCGATGACGGTCATCGGTGGCAGGTCGTAGTCGGCGATGGCGGTGGATTCACGCAGGAATTCCGGGTTGACCGCGACACCGAAGTCGACGCCGGCCTTCTTGCCGGAGCAGTCTTCGAGGATCGGGATCACCACATTGGCCACAGTGCCCGGCAATACGGTGCTGCGTACCACGATGGTGTGGCGGGTGGTTTTGTCACGCAGGACAAAACCGATCTCGCGGCATACCGATTCGATGTAGTTGAGTTCCAGGTCGCCGTTTTTCTTGCTGGGCGTGCCCACGCAGATCATCGACAAGTCGGTATCGCGGATGGCCTCGGCGAAATTGGTCGTGCCGCGCAGCCGCCCGGTCTCGATACCCTGGCTCAGCAGTTCGCCCAGACCCGGTTCAACGATTGGCGATTTGCCCGCATTGATCAGATCAATCTTTTCCTTGGAGATGTCCACGCCGACCACTTCGTGGCCACGGGCAGACAGGCAACCGGCACACACTGCGCCAACGTAACCCAAACCAAATATGCTGATGCGCATCGCATTTACCTCTTTGTCATTGAAGACGATATTAATCATGCCAATTAGATGGCCGGAGTTCATGTTTGCAAGCGTCACTGATGCCGCGAAAGTTGGGCGAATAGACGCCGACTTGCCGCGTGCAGGCATGTTGAATAACGAGTGACTAACTATTGCACTCAAGTTGTGCGAAACGTGGCCTTGTTATTGGTGCTTGCCCTGTAATGCAGCCGGCCTTCCTGGGAGAAGGGCCTGGCGCCAGTGCCGCAGAGCCTTGATAGAGGCTTTAAGCCTTTAAATATCAATGCCTTGGGTTATCTCACTGACCCATTAAGGGAAGCTGAGCCTTGGCCTTATAGTGGGTGGCAATGCATCCTTATCGCCGCTCTCAACTAATCGGTTTGTAATATGACCCCTGAGTCAAAGTTAAATGTGACAACTTTGCTACTTCCGTTGGTCGCCATGTAAGTCATCTCTTACAGCAACAGAGAATTTCGTTACCGGTGGTATGAGCGGTGCTTTAGGGTGAAGTTCCTGGCCACTCATCCTGTTTTCGGAAATTTCTTGAAATATTAGAAAAGATGGCACTGGTACTATATTGATAGCACTTGCTATTTGGGCCAGTAGTTACAGGTAGTTGGCGCGAAGGGATAGTTTTGTGCCACTAGTGTTTTAAAAAAGTGGTGCCACTACGAAAAAAATTCAGAAATGTCGAGTGAAAGATTCGTTAGGAATGCGACAGGATGTTTTTTGGCGCCAAATAAATGGCGATCGTTGGCTTGGAATGCAGATAAAAAGGTGGGAGCTGGCTTGCCTGCGATGGCGGAGTATCAGTCGACTTTTCTCTGACTGAAATACCGCCATCGCAGACAAGCCAGCTCCCACATTGGTTTTTTAGCGACTGTGAGGGCAGTGCAGGGCCTTATTCCGGTGCGTGATCGCGCAGGAACACCAGGTTGTCCGGCTTGGACTGCTCGGCATTGAAGCGATAGCCCTGCAGATCGAACTGCTTGAGCTTGGCCGGATCGTTGATGCGCTCTTGGATCACAAAACGGCTCATCAGGCCCCGGGCTTTTTTGGCATAGAAGCTGATGATCTTGTACTGGCCGTTTTTCAGGTCCTTGAACTCGGTGTTGATGATCCGCGCGTTCAGGGCCGTGCGTTTGACCGCCGAGAAGTACTCGTTAGAGGCGAGGTTGAGCAGCACGTCATCGCCTTGTTCGGCAAGGGCTTCGTTGAGCCACTCGCTGATGCGGGTGCCCCAGAAGGCGTAGAGGTCCTTGCCGCGGGCGTTGACCAGTTTGGTGCCCATCTCGAGGCGGTACGGCATCATCAGGTCCAGCGGGCGCAGCAGGCCGTACAGGCCCGAGAGCATGCGCAGGTGGTCCTGGGCGTAGCTGAAGTCGGCGTCGCTGAAAGTTTCGGCGTTGAGGCCGGTGTAGACGTCGCCCTTGAAGGCCAGCAGGGCCTGCTTGGCGTTTTCCGGCGTGAAGGCTGGGGTCCAGCTGCCGAAGCGCGCGGCGTTGAGGCCGCCGATCTTGTCGGAGACGTGCATCAGGTCGCTGATTTGGGCAGGGCTCAGTTCACGCAGTTGTTCGATCAGCGCCTGGGAGTGGTCCAGGTATTGCGGCTGGGTGAAGCGCGGGGTGACCGGCTTGGACTCGAAGTCGAGGGTTTTGGCGGGGGAAATCACCATCAGCATGAAGTTGGCTCCTGTAATCGTGGGGGGATTCTAGGGGGGCGCGGGGTTTGACTCCACCTATGATGGTGATAGAGGGGGCTGCGGGTGTGTATCCGGCCCAGCCAAAAGTAACCAAAAGGTCTGTGCCCCAGCACTCGGTGCCTCGGCCAGCAGATCTACACACCTCTGACTGATGCCCAGAGATCCAAATGTGGGAGCGGGCTTGCCCGCGAAGGCGGTGGTTCAGTCAGCTCATGTGCCACTGACCCACCGCCTTCGCGAGCAAGCCACCCCCCACATTTGATTGAGTTCAGCTTCCATCTCAGCCATCACTCAAATAACGGATATCCCCACCAACCCAATAACCCAGCCCGGACGATCGGCTATAGTGCCCGACAACTCTGGAAAGGGAGACCCCGTGTGCGAATTGCGTTTTTACTGTCAGCTTGTTTGCTGTGCCTGGGCGCCCAGGCGGCGCCGGTTGACGTAGCCAGCCTGGACCGCACCACCTGGCCCGAAAAACTCAGCAGCCCCGCGCTGTTCGATGTTGCCTCACGCGCCGAAATCCTGATGTTCGCCCACAGCTTAATCGCCAGCGAAGCCCAGGACGAAGCCGCGCTCAAACAACGCCTGGGCCTGAAGATCATCAACCTGGCCGCCATCGACGACCTGCGCCGCCAGCTCTGGCAGCGCCTGCTGGAAAACTACACCTTCGCCCAACAAAGCTGCGAAGAAGACGCCTCATTCTGCTACCTGGTCGAAAGCATGGACGACCTGCGCGAGCAAGCCGGCAAATTCCAGGTCAGCGACAACTCCTTCTATATAGGCTGGGCCAACCCCAGTCACAATTTCCACGAACGCTACCTCGACGAACTGCTGCGCAAAGCCGCGCTGTTCCCACAAATCAGCAGTGAAGTCCTGCGTTTCGGCGACCACGAACGCAATGGCGATGAACTCAACGACCGCCTGTTCCTGCTGACCTTCGACGGCGGCCCTGCGCCGGTCAGCGGCAATACTGACTGGCTCACCGACTACCTGCGCAAGCAAAAGATGAACGCCACCTTCTTCGCCCTCGGCAGCAGCCTGCAAACCCGCGTGGAGCGCAGTTCCGCCGCCGATGTGCAGGCGCTGTACCAAGGCCAGTGCGTAGGCACTCAGGGTTGGCAGTACCGGTCCCACAGCCATTGGGTCGACTGGCAAAGCTCGATCACCCGCAGTGCCGCGCTGGCGCAGAACCTGATGCCGGAAAACTACGTGCCGCTGTTTCGCCCGCCCTATGGCCAGCGTCGCGCCGACAGCCAGGGCTTCTTCCAGGCGCAAGGTTTACAGGTGGCGTTGTGGGACATCGATTCCCAGGACGAGCCGGGCAAACTCAAGGCTGACGAGTCCGCGCAGCGGGTGCTGACATTGATGTTGCTGTGGCGCAAAGGCGTGATTGTGTTTCATGACACCCAGGACAAGGCACGGGTTGCATTGCCGATGTTGCTGCAGGCAACGGCGCAAAGTGGGCTGGGTTGGCAGGACTGCCGGGAGGCGTTTCGCTGAAAAAGCGCAAGTGCCCGGCCCTGTTGGGGATGAGGCATTTTCGGGGTGATTTTGTGCGACATTTCGATGCAGGCGGACTTCCGACTTTAACGGGGTGGCTGGCACTCGGCTAGTGCTATTCGTCATCCTGAAAAATAAACTTCAAAAAAGCGTCAAAGTGCTTTTTCCTGTCATCGTTTTTGCGGTATTACGAAGTCAGATCGCCGAAACCTGCAACACAGGTGGCGTCTTCCAAGACTCCTCATGTGGGCACTGCACTTGACGTCACTGCGGTGCAGTCGGTGGTCGAATCGAGGCGCAGCACTGTTGTGGTATTGCGTCGACTGGCTCCCACAAAGGTGACCGAGTATGGATGATCATGGACGTAACCCTTCTTCCGACCAGCCAATCCTTTATGTGCTTGATACCAACGTATTGATTCACGATCCAAACGCACTGCTCAACTTCGAAGAACACCACGTCGCCATTCCCATGATCGTGCTTGAGGAGCTCGACAAACTCAAAAGTGGCCACCACAGCGTTGCCGCTGAATGCCGCCAGGCCATTCGCCTGATCGACAAAACCCTGGGCGAAGCCTCGCCCGAGGACGTTGAAGTCGGCGTGCCGATCCAGCGTGGCAAAAGCGGGCCCAAGGGCTTGTTGTCGATTCTGATGAACAAGCGCAGCGAGCCCAACAGCCTGCTGCCGGAAAACCTGAACGACAATAAAATCATCAACCAATTGATCGACCTGCACGCGCGTGACAAGGACTTGCGCCTGGTGCTGGTGACCAAAGACATCAATATGCGCCTCAAGGCACGAGCCTGTGGGATCGCTGCCGAGGACTACAGTACCGACCAGCTCGTCGACGACGTGTCGATGCTGTCGCGCGGTTATCACACCATGACCGGCTCGTTCTGGGACCGCGTCAGCAAAGTTGAAACCCGTCAGGACCACGGCCGCACCTGGCACCAGGTACAGCTGACCGATAACCTGCCGGCCGTGCATATCAATGAATTCATCATCGACGAACAGGGGTTTGTGGGCTGGATCAAAGAAATCCAGGTCGACAAACTGCTGATCCTCGACCTGCATCAGGAACCCCTGTTGCACCAGGAAGCCTGGGGCCTGAAACCGCGTGACATCTACCAGAGCCTGGCGCTGTATGCGCTGCTCGACCCGGACATCCACCTGGTCAACCTGACCGGCGCCGCAGGTTCGGGGAAAACCATCCTCGCCCTGGCCGCCGCCATCGAGCAGACCATGGTGACCAAGCGCTATCGCCGCATCATCGCCACCCGCAGTGTGCAGGGCCTGGACCAGGAAATTGGTTTCTTGCCCGGCACCGAAGCCGAAAAAATGGAGCCGTGGCTGGGCGCGATCACCGACAACCTCGAAGCCTTGCACATGGATGACGAAAACACCCATGGCAGCGTCGATTACATCCTCAGCAAAGTGCCGTTGCAGTTCAAATCCCTCAACTACATCCGAGGTCGCAGCTTCCAGCAAAGCCTGATTTTGATCGATGAATGCCAGAACCTCACGCCGCACCAGATGAAAACCATCATCACCCGTGCCGGCGCCGGCTCCAAAGTGGTGTGCCTGGGCAACCTGGCACAGATCGACACCCCTTACCTGTCCGCGACCAGCTCCGGGCTGACTTACCTGACGGAACGCTTCAAGGACTTCCCGAACGGCGTGCATATCGCGCTGCAAGGGGTGCCTCGTTCGATCCTGGCCGAGTACGCCGAGTCCCACCTGTAAAAACATAACCCTGTCGCAGTTGGTGGCTAAATGCCACGAACCACCCCGGATTTCTCACGAAGTCCGGGGTTTTTGTTATGTGCGACATTTGCCTGCGATTTAGCGCCGTGGGTGCTTGTGGACTTTGTAATTATTTTGTTACATTTTTTCTCGCCGCAAAAACCATAAGAACACTGCGTGACCCCCGTCGGAAATCCACCTCATTGATTCGACGACGTTTTGAAGACCCGTGTGGGTTTTCTGCGTGACCCTGCCTATTACAAAAAGCCCGATACATCGCTCATTGACGACGCACATATCCAAAGGGAAAGGAACATGGAAGTAGCAGGTAATGGCTCCACTTTGTCTCAACGTAAACGCGCCTCAGGTTTCAGGTTGATACCTCTCACGCCCATCGCACTCGGCCTGGCCTTGTGGCTGGGCCAGGGCCCAATGGCCTGGGCAGATGACAGCAACCCTTACACCGCCCAGGTGTTGGAGTCGGCCTTCAGGAAAGCCGTGGCATCGTTTGGCCCCAACACCGATGTCTACAAGAACCTGCGCTTTGCTTACGCAGACATCGTCGACCTGGCCGCCAAGGACTTCGCCGCACAGTCCGGCAAGTTCGATTCAGCCCTCAAGCAAAACTACGAACTGCAACCCGAAAACCTGACCATCGGCGCCATGCTCGGCGACACCAAGCGCCCGCTGGATTACGCCTCGCGGTTGGATTACTACCGCAGCCGGCTCTTCAGCAACAGCGGACGTTACACCACCAATATTCTCGATTTTTCCAAGGCCATCCTCGCCAACCTGCCGGCTGCCAAGCCCTACACCTACGTAGAGCCGGGCGTCAGCAGCAACCTCAACGCGCAGCTGAACGCCGGCCAGTCCTGGGCCGCCGCTACCCGTGACTGGAGCGCCAACGCGCAAACCTGGAAAACCCCCGAAGCCCAGGTCAACTCCGGCCTGGACCGCACCAACGCGTACTACGCCTATGCCTTGGGCATGACCGGCAAAGGCGTGAATGTGGGCGTGCTGGACTCGGGCATTCTCACCGAGCACTTCGAGTTCCAGGGCAAAAATGCCCAGGGCCAGGATCGCGTGCAGGCGGTGACGTCCACCGGCGAGTACTACGCCACACACCCGCGCTACCTCCACGACACCCCGGACGGCGAGTTTCAAAAAGGCGAGCACTTCAGTATTTCCGGTGAGTACGACCCGACCATCAACGACGGCCACGGTACGGAAATGTCCGGTGTACTCGGCGCCAGCCGCAACGGCACCGGCATGCATGGCATCGCGTTTGACGCGAACATTTTTGTCGCCAATACCGGCGGCACCGACGACAACCGCTTCCAGGGCTCCAACGATCTGGACTACAACGCGTTCATGGCCAGCTACAACGCGCTGGCCGCGAAGAATGTGTCGATCGTCAACCAGAGCTGGGGGCAAAACTCGCGCAACGACGTTGAAAACCACTTCGGCAATGTCGGCGACAGTGCGGCGGACAACTTGCGCGACATGAAGGCGGCCTATCGCCCGTTCTGGGACAAGGCCCACGCCGGGCAGAAAACCTGGATGGACGCCATGGCCGACGCGGCGCGGCAAAACACCTTTATCCAGATCATCTCGGCAGGTAACGACAGCCACGGCGCCAACCCGGACACCAACGCCAACCTGCCGTTTTTCAAGCCGGACATCGAAGGCAAATTCCTCTCGATCACCGGTTACGATGAGACCAGCGCGCAGGTCTACAACCGATGCGGCACCTCCAAGTGGTGGTGCGTGATGGGCGTCTCGGGGATTCCGTCCACCGGGCCAGAAGGGGAAATCATCCCGAATGCCAACGGCACCTCGGCCGCCGCGCCGAGCGTGTCCGGGGCCTTGGCGTTGGTGATTCAGCGCTTTCCCTACATGACCGCCAGCCAGGCCCGGGATGTGCTGCTGACCACCTCCAGCCTGCAAGCGCCGGACGGCCCGGACACCCCGGTGGGTGACCTCACGGGTGGCCGCACCTACGACAATCTGCAGCCGGTGCACGATGCCGCGCCTGGCACCCCGCAAGTACCGGGCGTCGTCAGCGGTTGGGGCTTGCCCAACTTGCAAAAGGCCATGCAAGGGCCGGGGCAGTTCCTTGGTTCGGTGTCGGTAGCATTGCCCACCGGTACTCGCGATATCTGGGCCAACCCGATTTCCGATGAAGCCATTCGTGCCCGCCGTGTGGAAGACGCCACCGAGCAGGCGACCTGGACGGCCACCCAGCAACAAAAGGGTTGGCTCAACGGTTTGCCGGCGAATGCCTCTGACGATGATCAGTTTGAATACGAAATCGGCCATGCGCGCGAACAGGCAACGCTGGCACGCGGCAAAGACTTGCTCACCGGCAATACCTATATCGGCAGTCTGGCCAAGTCCGGCGACGGCGAACTGGTGCTGGAAGGCCAGAACACTTACTCCGGCAGCACTTGGGTGCGCGGCGGCAAGCTGTCGGTGGACGGCGCGTTGACCTCGGCCGTGACGGTGGATGGCAGCGCCGTGGGCACAGTCAACGCCGATAACGGCGTGATGACCACGCTGGGCGGCACACTGGCCGGCAACGGCACGGTGGGTGCCTTGACCGTCAACAGCGGTGGCCGTGTGGCACCGGGTCACTCGATTGGCACGCTGCACACGGGCGACGTAACCTTCAACCCGGGCTCGGTGTATGCCGTCGAAGTCGGCCCAAACGGGCGAAGCGACCAGATCCAGAGCAGCGGCGTCGCCACCCTCAATGGCGGTGTGGTGACCGTGTCTTTGGAGAACAGCCCTAACCTGTTGTCCGCCACCGAGGCGCCCAGCCTGTTGGGCCAGCCGTTCAACATCCTTACCGCCACCCAGGGTATCAACGGACAGTTTGCGGCGATCTCGCCTAATTATCTGTTCATCGGGACTCAGCTGAATTACCAGCCTAACGCGCTGACCTTGGCCGTAGAGCGCAACCAGACGACCTTTGCCAGCGTTGCGCAAACCCGTAACGAGCGCGCCGTGGCGACGGCGGCCGAGGCGTTGGGCGCGCATAGCCCAGTATATGAAAGCCTGCTCGCTTCAGACTCGGCCGCCCAGGCGCAGGCCGCGTTCAAGCAACTGTCGGGGCAACTGCACTCGGATGTGGCGGCAGCGCACATGGCTGACAGCCGCTACCTTCGTGAGGCGGTCAACGGCCGTCTGCAACAGGCTCAGTCACTCGACTCCAGCGCGCAGATCGACGCCCGCGACAACGGCGGCTGGGTGCAACTGCTGGGTGGTCGCAATAACGTCAGCGGCGATAACAATGCCAGTGGCTACTCTTCGTCCACCAGCGGCGTGCTGCTGGGGCTGGACACCGAGGTCGGCGACGGCTGGCGTGTGGGCGCAGCGACCGGCTACACCCAGAGCCACCTCAATGGCGAGTCGGCTTCGGCGGACAGCGACAACTATCACCTGTCGGTGTACGGCGGCAAACGCTTCGACGCGATAGCGTTGCGCTTGGGCGGCGCCACCACCTGGCATCGTCTGGACACTTCGCGCCGCGTGGCTTACGCCAACCAGTCGGACTACGACAAGGCCGACTACAACGCGCGGACCGACCAGGTGTTTGCCGAGATCGGCTACACCCAATGGAACCTGTTCGAACCCTTCGCCAACCTGACGTACCTGAACGACCAGAGTGATTCGTTCAAGGAGAAGGGCGGCGCCGCCGCTTTGCATGCCAGCAAGCAAAGCCAGGACGCCACGCTGTCGACCCTGGGCCTGCGCGCGCATACCCAATTGCCGATCAGCTCGACCTCGGCCGTCACCTTGCGCGGCGAGCTGGGTTGGGAGCATCAGTTTGGCGATACCGATCGTGACGCCTCGCTGAGGTTTACCGGCAGCGACGCCGCCTTCGCCGTCAACAGCGTGCCCGTGGCGCGTGATGGCGCGGTGGTCAAGGCCAGCGCGGAAATGGCCTTGACCAAGGACACGCTGGTGTCCTTGAACTACAGCGGTTTGCTGTCCAACCGCGGTAACAACAACGGGATCAATGCCGGATTCACCTTCCGCTTCTAACCTGGTGTTGTCATGCATAGAGGGGCGCACTGCGCCCCTTTATTCATGGGATAAACAGCCCTGCGCAAATTTGACTCACGGGTTTACAATTGCCGCTCCTGATCAGGAGTATCCCTGTGCTGACTCATCTCGATTCCCAAGGTCGCGCCCATATGGTCGACGTCACCGACAAAGCCGTGACGTTCCGCGAGGCCGTGGCCGAAGCGCGGGTGCGCATGCTGCCCGACACCCTGAAAATGATTGTCGACGGCGCCCACCCCAAGGGCGACGTGTTTGCCGTGGCCCGTATTGCCGGGATCCAGGCGGCGAAAAAAACCAGTGATCTGATTCCGCTGTGCCACCCGCTGATGCTGACCGGTGTAAAGGTTGAGCTGCGCGCCGACGGCGTGGACGCCGTGCATATCCTTGCGCGCTGCAAGCTCAGCGGCCAGACCGGCGTAGAGATGGAGGCGCTGACCGCCGCCAGCGTCGCGGCGCTGACGATCTACGACATGTGCAAGGCAGTGGACCGCGGCATGACCATCGAAAGTATTCGCCTGCTGGAAAAGCTTGGCGGCAAAAGCGGGCATTTCAAGGCGGACCAGGCATGAGCATCAACGTATTGTTTTTTGCCCGCTACGCCGAGGCGGTGGGCTTTGATTCGCTGGAGATGGAGGGCGATTTCGCCACCGTCGATGCCGTGCGCCTCGCGTTGGCCAATGACCCGGCGTTTGCCGTGCTCAATGAGTCCAGCCTGATGTGTGCGCGTAACGAAGAGCTGTGTTCGCTGGATGAGCCGCTCGTCGAGGGTGACGAAGTGGCGTTTTTCCCGCCCGTGACCGGAGGCTGAGCATGGCCATTCGCGTACAGGCCGAGCCGTTTGATCCGGGCTTGGAAGTCAATGCGATGCACGCGGCCAATGTCGGCGTCGGCGCGGTGGTGAGTTTTGTCGGCTATGTGCGCGACTTCAATGAGGGTCGCGAGGTGTCGGGGATGTTCCTTGAGCACTATCCGGGCATGACCGAAAAAGCCTTGGCCAAGATCGCGGTCGAAGCCGAACAGCGCTGGCCGTTGCTCAAACTTGAGATATTGCACCGGATTGGCGCGCTTGAGCCGGGCGAGCCGATTGTGTTCGTGGCAGCCGCCAGCGCGCATCGCCAGGCCGCGTTTGATGCCTGTGCGTTTGTGATGGACTACCTGAAGACCCGAGCGCCGTTCTGGAAGAAGGAAAACACGCCCGAAGGGCCGCGCTGGGTGGAAGGGCGGGGCAGCGATCACGCGGCGGCGGATCGCTGGAAGTAAACACCTGACATAAAGGTGTAGTGAGATCTGAATGTGGGAGCGGGCTTGTGTGGGAGCTGGCTTGCCTGCGAAAGCATCACCGCGGTGTGACTGACTCACCGAGGTGTCTGCATCGCAGGCAAGCCAGCTCCCACATTGCCCGCTCCCACATGTTTAATCGCATTCAGCTTACGGGCGTTTGCGTTCTACAGCGCGCAGCAAATGCGTCGGCGGCGTTTCGCAGCTGATCTTGCGGCCCAGCAACGTCTCGATCGAAGGCAGCTGATACGAGTCATCCTCGCCCGCAAAACTGATCGACACCCCCGCAGCGCCGGCACGCCCGGTACGGCCAATGCGGTGCACGTAGTCGTCCGGCACTTCCGGCAGGGTGAAGTTGATCACATGGCTGATGCCGTCGATGTGAATCCCGCGCCCGGCCACGTCGGTGGCCACCAGCACGCGAATCTTGCCTTCGCGAAAGCCTTCCAGGGTCTTGATGCGCTTGTGCTGCGGCACGTCGCCCGACAGTTGCGCGGCGTTGACGCCATCGCGTACCAGGCGTTCTTCGATGCGGCGCACTTCGTCCTTGCGGTTGGCAAACACCATCACGCGCTCCCAACCGTTGTCATTGATCAGGTTGTAAAGCAGCTTGTATTTGTCGGCGCCGGCCACTGCGTAGATGTGCTGTTCGACGTTTTCGCTGGCAACGTTCAGCGCCTCGATCTCGACGATGGACGGATCGGTGGTCCACTGCTTGGCGAGGTTCATCACGTCTTCGGTGAAGGTCGCGGAGAACAGCAGCGTCTGGCGCTCGTTTTTCGGCGGGGTCTGACGAATGATCTGACGCACTTGCGGGATGAAGCCCATGTCGAGCATGCGGTCGGCTTCGTCCAGCACCATCACTTCGACCATGTCCAGGTGCACATCGCCACGCTGGTTGAAGTCGAGCAGGCGGCCCGGGGTGGCAACCAGGATGTCGCAGTGGCGGGCTTCGAGGTGCTTGAGCTGCTTGTCGAAGTCCATGCCGCCCACAAACGTCATGACGTTGAGGCCGGTGTACTTGGTCAGGTCGGCGGCGTCCTTGGCGATCTGTACCACCAGCTCGCGGGTCGGCGCGATGATCAGTGCGCGCGGTTCACCCATGTAGCGCTCTTTGGGCGGCGGCGTCTGCAGCAACTGGGTGATGATCGAGATCAGGAACGCGGCGGTCTTGCCGGTGCCGGTCTGTGCACGGCCGATGGCGTCTTTGCCGGCGAGGGTGAAACCCAGCACTTGGGCCTGGATCGGCGTGCAGTACGGGAAACCCAGGTCCTGGATGGCGTGCATCAGTTCCGGAGCCAGTTTGAAATCGTGGAAGCGGGTTTTGCCTTCCTGCGGCTCGACGACGAAGTCTTCAAGTTTCCACGGGATCACGGGCGCTTTGGGCGCGCGTTCGCGGCGGGGTGCCTTGGGCGCAGGTGCAGGCTCGGCCTCGGCGGATTTTGCCGGTTCAGGCGCGATCACCGGTGGCTTCTTCGGTGAGGCAACAGGTGCGGTCCGGTCTGGCTGTTTACCGTCATTGCGGCTGCCGGATGAGGGGACAGGAGCACTGGGAACAGGCGCGAGCGGCTCAGCCTCGCTTTTGCCGAACATCTTCTTAAGTGCTTTGAGCACGGTCATCTCATTAATTGGTTAAGGAATGTACGCCGGCCAGTGTAATGCAAGAATCGGGCGCGGCGTAGTGCGTTGGTCACACGGCTACATAATGTGCGGTTTTCAGCCCAGGCGAGCGGTCAGCCAGGTTCCGATGTCGTGTATCTCCTGGGGTAACACTTCGTGCCCCATTGGGTATTCCTGCCATGTCACGGTGACACCACGGCTCTTCAAATGCTCGTAGGCGCTGCGGCCCATGGCGTTCTGCACCACATCATCGTACTGGCCGTGCAGGCACAGCGCGGGAATGCGTTGTTGGCTGGCGGACAATTGCAGCTCATCGCCAAAGGTGGGGGCGTAGGTGGAGAGGGCAATGACGCCGCCCAGCGGGCCCTGCCATCTAAGGAAGGCGGTGTGGAATACCACGGCGCCACCCTGGGAAAAACCGGCGAGGAAAATACGCGAGGCGTCTATTCCGGTTCTCTTCTGCTCCTCGATCAGGTCCGTGACCATGGTGGTGGATGCTTCCAGCTCTTGCAGGCTGATCGAACGGGCCGGGCTCATGGCCTTGATGTCGTACCAACTGGGCATCTCGTAGCCGCCATTGATGGTCACCGCACGCGTCGGCGCCTGAGGCAATACAAAGCGCGTGGTCAACAATGTTTCCTGCAGCGCCTCGGCCACCGGCAGGAAGTCGTAGCGATCGGCACCCAGGCCATGCAACCAGATTACGCAGGCGTCTGCGGGCTTGGCGGGCTGAAGAATCAAGGGTTCGGTCATGTCTGCTCCATTAATGTGCGTGCGCTCCGATTGGGTGCGTCGGAACGGTGCGTGATGGGTTGATCTGTTAAGAGAATGTCGCAAGGTTGAATCTTTTCCTATTGACCACGGGCTGAAACGACTCAGCCATCACTCTGGTACGGGCCTTGCTATGTGTAGGTCGATGTCAGGACTAACTCGCGACGGTAACACTATCAGTGACTGCCGCTTGTGGGATAGCAACTGGAATTACTGCGACAACTTCATGCCGCTTGACCCTAAAAAAAGCCAACACGGGTCGATATCGCCTCATAAGGGTGCGCTGAGGTTCGAGCTCCGACACAACAAGAGCAAAACTGGAGGTTTGAATGAAGGTATTGAAATCCACCCTGGCCATCGTGTGCGCGGCCGCCGTATTGGGTGTCAGTGGTTTCGCCCAAGCCGGCGCAACCCTGGACGCTGTGCAGAAGAAAGGCTTCGTGCAATGTGGCGTGAGTGACGGCCTGCCGGGTTTCTCGGTGCCGGATGCCAGCGGCAAGATCCTGGGGATCGACGCTGACGTGTGCCGCGCTGTGGCAGCTGCCGTTTTCGGTGATGCGACCAAGGTCAAATTCAGCCAGTTGAACGCCAAGGAGCGTTTCACCGCGCTTCAATCCGGCGAAGTCGACATCCTGTCGCGCAACACCACCATGACCAGCTCTCGCGATGCCGGCATGGGCCTGAAATTCCCGGGCTTCATCACCTACTACGACGGTGTTGGCTTCCTGGTTAACAACAAGCTCGGCGTGAAAAGTGCCAAGGAACTGGACGGTGCAACCATCTGCATCCAGGCCGGTACCACCACTGAGCTGAACGTGTCCGACTACTTCCGCGCCAACAACCTCAAATACACCCCGATCACCTTCGACACCTCCGATGAAAGCGCCAAGTCGCTGGAATCCGGTCGTTGCGACGTGCTGACCTCCGACAAGTCCCAGCTCTACGCACAGCGCAGCAAGCTGGCCTCGCCGAAAGACTACGTGGTGCTGCCGGAAACCATTTCCAAAGAACCACTGGGTCCGGTCGTGCGTAACGGCGACGACGAGTGGCTGGCCATCGTGCGCTGGGTTGGCTACGCCATGCTCAACGCTGAAGAAGCCGGTATCACGTCGAAAAACGTCGAAGCTGAAGCCAAGTCCACCAAGAACCCGGACGTTGCCCGTCTGCTGGGTGCTGACGGCGAATACGGCAAAGACCTGAAAGTGAAGAAAGATTGGGTTGTACAGATTGTCAAGCAGGTCGGTAACTACGGTGAAGTGTTCGAGAAAAACCTCGGCAAAAGCACACCACTGGAAATCGACCGTGGCTTGAACGCACTGTGGACCAACGGTGGCATTCAATACGCACCCCCTGTGCGCTGATCGTTGATGGTTCTATCACCCGGTGGGCCAACCACCGGGTGATGTTCTGTTCCATTATTTGCGGGGCACTTCATGCAAAATCAAATCGGCGCACCCAAGCAGAAGCTCAGCTTCAGCGACCCTAAAGTGCGTGCGTGGCTCTTCCAGATCATCACGATTGTGGCGGTCGTCGCGCTGGGCTGGTACCTCTTCAACAATACGCAGACCAACCTTCAACACCGGGGCATTACCTCGGGGTTCGACTTTCTTGAACGCAGTGCCGGCTTCGGCATCGCTCAGCACTTGATCGACTACACCGAATCGGACAGCTATGCCCGCGTCTTTGTGATCGGCCTGCTCAACACCTTGCTGGTGACCGTGATCGGTGTGGTCCTGGCGACCCTGCTCGGCTTTATCATCGGCGTGGCGCGTTTGTCGCCCAACTGGATGATCAACAAACTGGCGACGGTGTATGTGGAAGTATTCCGCAACATCCCACCGCTGCTGCAGATCCTGTTCTGGTACTTCGCGGTGTTCCTGACCATGCCGGGGCCGCGCAACAGCCATAACTTTGGTGACACGTTCTTTGTCAGCAGCCGTGGCCTGAACATGCCGGCAGCGATCGCCGCCGACGGTTTCTGGCCGTTTGTGGTCAGCGTCGTTGTCGCCATTGTGGCAATCGTGCTGATGGCTCGCTGGGCCAACAAGCGCTTTGAAGCCACCGGCGTTCCCTTCCATAAGTTCTGGGCGGGTCTGGCGTTGTTCATTCTGATCCCGACGCTGTGCGCCCTGATCTTCGGCGCGCCACTGCACTGGGAAATGCCCACGCTGCAAGGCTTCAACTTCGTGGGCGGCTGGGTACTGATCCCTGAACTGCTGGCATTGACCCTGGCGCTTACCGTCTACACGGCCGCGTTTATTGCCGAGATCGTGCGGTCGGGCATCAAGTCCGTCAGCCACGGCCAGACCGAAGCCGCGCGCTCCCTGGGCCTGCGCCCTGGGCCGACGCTGCGCAAGGTCATCATCCCGCAAGCCCTGCGGGTGATCATTCCGCCGCTGACCAGCCAATACCTGAACCTGGCGAAAAACTCGTCGTTGGCCGCCGGTATCGGCTACCCGGAAATGGTGTCGCTGTTTGCCGGTACGGTGCTCAACCAGACCGGCCAGGCCATCGAGGTTATTGCCATCACCATGAGCGTGTACCTGGCGATCAGCATCAGCATTTCCCTGCTGATGAACTGGTACAACAAGCGCATTGCGCTGATCGAGCGGTGAGGAAACGCACATGACTTCGCATACTTTCAAACCTGATATGCCGCCGCCGAACAAAGTCTTCGGGCCGATGGCATGGATGCGCGCCAACCTGTTTTCCAGCTGGCTGAATACCTTGCTGACCTTGTTGGCGTTTTACCTGATCTACCTGATCGTGCCGCCGATCCTGCACTGGGCCATTCTTGACGCGAACTGGGTCGGGACCACGCGCGCCGACTGCACCAAAGAGGGCGCCTGCTGGGTGTTTATCCAACAGCGCTTCGGGCAGTTCATGTACGGCTACTACCCCGGCGACCTGCGCTGGCGCGTGGACCTGACCGTGTGGCTGGCCATCGTAGGCGTGGCGCCGTTGTTCATCTCGCGTTTTCAACGCAAGGCGGTCTACGGCCTGAGCTTTCTGGTGCTGTACCCGATCATTGCGTACTTCCTGCTGCACGGCGGCGTCTTCGGCCTGACCAACGTAGCCACCAGCCAGTGGGGCGGCCTGATGCTGACCCTGGTCATCGCCACGGTCGGTATTGCCGGCGCCTTGCCGCTGGGCATTGTGCTGGCGTTGGGGCGGCGTTCGAACATGCCGGCGATTCGAGTGGTCTGCGTGACCTTCATCGAGTTCTGGCGCGGCGTGCCGTTGATCACCGTGCTGTTCATGTCCTCGGTGATGCTGCCGCTGTTCCTGCCCGAAGGCATGGGCATCGACAAACTGCTGCGAGCGCTGATCGGCGTGATCCTGTTCCAGTCGGCCTACGTGGCGGAAGTGGTGCGGGGTGGTTTGCAGGCGATTCCCAAGGGGCAGTACGAAGCCGCTGCGGCGATGGGCCTGGGTTACTGGCGCAGCATGGGCCTGGTGATTTTGCCGCAGGCCTTGAAGCTGGTGATTCCCGGTATCGTCAACACGTTTATTGCGCTGTTCAAGGACACCAGCCTTGTGATCATCATCGGCTTGTTCGACCTGCTCAACAGCGTCAAGCAAGCCGCCGCCGACCCGAAATGGTTGGGCATGGCTACTGAAGGCTACGTGTTCGCCGCCCTGGTGTTCTGGATTTTCTGTTTTGGTATGTCGCGCTATTCCATTCATTTGGAACACAAGCTCGACACAGGCCACAAGCGTTAGGAGTTGTTGTTATGAGCGAAGCGATCAAACAGCCTGTGAGCCCTGAAGGCATTATCCAGATGCAGGGCGTCAACAAATGGTACGGCCAGTTCCATGTGTTGAAAGACATCAACCTCAACGTCAAGCAGGGCGAGCGTATCGTGCTGTGCGGCCCGTCGGGTTCGGGCAAGTCCACCACCATCCGCTGCCTCAACCGTCTGGAAGAGCATCAGCAAGGCCGCATCGTGGTCGATGGCGTGGAGCTGACCAACGACCTCAAGCAGATCGAAGCGATCCGCCGCGAAGTCGGCATGGTGTTCCAGCACTTCAACCTGTTCCCGCACCTGACCATCCTGCAGAACTGCACGCTGGCGCCGATGTGGGTGCGCAAGATGCCCAAGCGCAAGGCTGAAGAAATTGCCATGCACTACCTGGAGCGCGTGCGCATTCCGGAGCAGGCCCACAAGTTTCCGGGGCAACTGTCCGGCGGCCAGCAACAGCGCGTGGCGATTGCCCGTGCGCTGTGCATGAAGCCGAAAATCATGCTGTTCGATGAGCCGACCTCGGCACTCGATCCGGAAATGGTGAAAGAGGTACTGGACACCATGATCGGCCTGGCCGAAGACGGCATGACCATGTTGTGCGTAACCCACGAAATGGGTTTTGCGCGCACCGTGGCCAATCGCGTGATCTTCATGGACAAGGGCGAGATCGTCGAACAGGCAGCGCCGAATGACTTCTTCGACAACCCGCAGAATGATCGGACCAAGTTGTTCTTGAGCCAGATTTTGCATTGATCGATGCTTGAAACGATAAACCCGGCCTGGTGCCGGGTTTATTTTTGCCTGTCTAGGAGGCCTTGAGGGCTTCCCGCGTTTCGTTGTTGAGGCTGTAAGTGAAGGCGTTGCGCAGGTCTGCGCCTTCGGCCAGTTCGGTGGCGTCGGTGAGCAAGTGGGGGTAACGATCCAGCAGGCGCATCAGCACCATCAACGGTTTTGGCGGCGTAATTTCGCCGCGTTCGTAGCGTGAGAGTGCGTTGTGCCCGCCACCGGAAAGCACCGCTACGGTTTGTTTTTGCGTGAGGTGCAGCTTGCGGCGGATACGCTTCAATTCGGCGCCCATCATGCGCCGGGCGGCGTGGAGCAGATCATCACCGGCCTTGGCATGGCGTTCGCAACTATCGGGGTCATACATGCCGTCTTCGCACACCTGGCATTCCCAGCCCGAGAGATCATCAATGCGCCGCTCCATACCTTTTATGCACAGGGTTTCGCTGCGGCCTTCAAAGCGTGTCATGGCGTCGGGGGCGCCACAGATATAGCAATGTTGGGTGTTCATGGGTTCATCCCTTTGAAGGAGATCACCGGTGGGTTACTGCCGGAGCAGTAAGTGACCTTGATGTAAATCTCCAGACCATGTGAATGGATGTGGTAGACGTCATGCCAGACGCGGTGATCGGCATAGGTGGTCATCGATTTGTACAACATCCTGTTGTGCAGTTTGAAAACGATCGCTTGCATCTCAGTGAGATCAAGGTCGAGAGCCTCTGCGGTTCTCTTTGCCGCCCGTGTGAAAGCCTTGGCACCAAGCCGCCTCACATCCGCCTTTATCACCGCCAGATCGTAATGAGGTGTGTACTTTTCCATAAGACACCTGAGCCCAATAATTACCCTATAAGGGTAATTTTACTAATCGAAAATTCAGTTCTTTTTGCCGCCTACGAACCCTAGTGCGTTGCCTTTGTAGGCAAGTCTGAATAGGCTGTAGGAAAATTCATCCTATGATTGGACGAAAGCGCAAAATCCATGACAGACATCGCCCCTCTGATCAAACGTTCCCTGGTTGACCAAGCCCTGGAGCAACTGCGTCGACGCATCACTGAAGGCAAATGGGCCATCGGCGGGCGCCTGCCCACCGAGCCTGAGCTTTCCGCCGAGCTGGGCATCAGCCGCAATACCGTGCGCGAGGCCATGCGTGTATTGGCGTTTTGCGGCTTGATCGAAATTCGCCAGGGCGACGGCAGTTATTTGCGCTCGATGACCGACCCGCTGGGCGCAATGCGGGCGTTGTCCCATTGCACCCTGGAGCAGGCGCAGGAGACCCGGCAGATTCTCGAAGTGGAGGCCATCGGGCTTGCGGCGTTGCGCCGTACCGAGGCTGATCTGAGTGCGTTGCGCGACGCACTCAAGGCCAGCGCCGAGCTGTACCACGGCGACCTGGAGGCTTACATCAGCGCCGACCTGGTGTTCCATAAACACTTGGTGGACGCGGCGCACAACCCGGCATTGAGCGAGCTGTACCAGTACTTCTCTGCCATCGTCGCCGCCCAGTTGCGCCAGACCCTGAACATCTCACCGCGTCGCCAGGCCGTGTTTGACCTGCATATCGCCTTGCTCGACGCCGTGGAACAGCAAGATCCGGAACGCGCCAAATCCCTCTGCCGGCAGTTGATCAATGAACCTTGAAACCAAACGCCCGACTGAACTCGAAGAATTATTAATCGATGCCGAAGCCGATGACGACGTGGTGCAGCACACCCCGCCGGTCGTCGCGCGGCCGTGGCTGTTACTGCTGGGCCTGATTCTGGTGGCACTGAACCTGCGCCCGGCATTGTCGAGCATGTCGCCGCTGCTGGCTGACGTCTCCCGGAGCCTGGGGTTGTCGGCAGCCAAGGCGGGTTTGCTGACCACTTTGCCGGTGCTCTGCCTTGGCCTGTTCGCACCGATGGCGCCGATCCTGGCGCGGCGCTTCGGTGCCGAGCGCGTGGTGCTGGGGATTCTGTTGACGTTGGCTGCCGGGATCATTTTGCGCAGTGCCTTCGGCGAGGTCGGGCTGTTCGCCGGTAGCCTGATTGCCGGTGCAAGTATCGGCATCATCGGCGTTCTGTTGCCGGGCATCGTCAAGCGTGACTTTGCCAAACAGGCCGGCACCATGACCGGCGTGTACACCATGGCGCTGTGCCTGGGCGCCGCATTGGCTGCTGGCTCGACGGTGCCGCTGAACAAGCATTTCGGTGACAGCTGGAGCATCGGCCTGGGCTTCTGGATTCTGCCAGCGCTGGTGGCGGCGGCGTTCTGGTTGCCACAGGTCGGGCAAAAACATGGTGCCCATCAAGTTGCGTATCGCGTGAAGGGGCTGCTGCGTGATCCGCTGGCCTGGCAGGTAACGGTGTACATGGGCCTGCAATCGTCGCTGGCCTATATCGTGTTCGGTTGGTTGCCATCGATTCTGATCGGCCGCGGCCTTAGCGCGACCCAGGCGGGCCTGGTGCTGTCCGGCTCGGTCATCGTGCAGTTGGCCAGTTCCCTCGCCGCACCTTGGCTGGCCACGCGCGGCAAGGACCAGCGGCTGGCGATTGTGGTGGTGATGCTGTTGACCCTCGGCGGCTTGTTCGGCTGCCTGTACGCGCCCCTTGATGGCCTGTGGGGCTGGGCGATCCTGTTGGGCCTCGGCCAGGGAGGCACTTTCAGCCTGGCGCTGACCTTGATCGTGCTGCGCTCGCGCGACTCACATGTCGCGGCCAACCTGTCGAGCATGGCCCAGGGCTTTGGTTACACCCTGGCATCCCTCGGCCCGTTCGCGGTCGGGCTGGTGCATGACTGGACGGGCGGCTGGACGGCCGTAGGCTGGATCTTTGCCGTGATCGGCGTGGGCGCCATCGTCGCCGGGTTGGGCGCGGGCCGTGCGGTGTACGTGGGCGTGCGCAGCGAGAAGGTATAGCAAGATGGCAGGTGAGGGGCAGTAACCCTGCTCCCTTGGCACGCAAGCTTGGGCGCCACCCCAAGCCCTGCGCTTTTCAGGCGTTACAGGTACCGCATTTCCAGGGTGGCCGAACCGTCGATGGGCACTTCGTTACTCAGGTCCATCCCGTCGGTGCGGTTGATGAGGGTTTGCACCTCCAGGTCGGCGACCAGGTCTTTGGTCGGCAGCGGTTGGCTGGCGTCGTTCATGGCGGCGATGGACATGTACAGGCCCGGATCGAGGAACCTTTCCTTGTTCCACGAACTTCCCTGGTCAGTGGAGCCAATGGTCTGCACCGGCACATTGTCGGCGAGCGGGTTACTCAGCATCAAAATGTAATGCCCAAGCTTCTGATCGCCATTGATCAAGCCCAGGCCGTAGTCGCTGGGGTTGTCGGTTGAGCCGACGCGGTTATCCACGCCATACAGGGCGAATGCCGTTGCGGCCTCACAGGTGACGGTCAGGCTCAGCGTATGGTTGCCGATGATGGTGTATTTGGCCGGGTTCAGGTCCTTGGCGGAAATCTTGCCGTGGTCGATCACCCCACCATTGGACAGGCTCGGCGTGCACGCGCTGGGCGTGATCAGGCCCTTGACGGTCAGCTCGGCAGTGGATGCCGCCGAAGCGCCTGTGGAAGTGGCCAGTAATAGCGCAGTGGTCAAGACAGGGAAAAGCTTGTTCATTTAGCGGGTACTCCTAGGGTTGGAAAAGGTGGTGTTACAGATAAGTCACTTCCAGGGTGGCGGAGCCATCCATGGGAATGTCGGTGCTCAAGTCCAGGTTCTGCTTGGCGTTGATCACTGCTTCCAGGGTCAGTGTGCTGTTCAGGGTCTGGATGCCGGAGGGGCCCGCGGTGCTGCCCTCCAGATCGGTAAAGCCCAGCAGGCTTTTGGCGCCGATGTCGATTGGATTGCGGTTGGAGGTGCGCCAGGCCACGCCGCCGGTGGTGGACTCGGTGCCGTAGATGTACGGCACGGCATCGGCCACGGTCTGCTTGGGGTCGAACTTGACCGAGTACACACCGACCTTGTTGCCGCTGCCGTCCAGGCCCAACCCGTAGTAAATCTCGCTGTCGACGTGCGCCGTGCCGTCGCGGTTGTCGCGCATGCGCAAGGCGTAGCGGGCGGCGCCGTTGCACGTGACGGTCAGGTTCAGGGACTTGAGCGGCAGCCGTGTGCCGGTTGTGAGGTTAAGGTCTTGCTGGGAGATTTTGCCGAAGTCGACCAGTCCTGCGGCTGACAGGGTTGGCGTGCAGGCCATTGGCGTAATCAGCCCATCGACCCTCAGCTCTACGCTGGAAGCGGCGAGGCTCAGCGGGCTGAAGAAGATAAAGGGCGCGAGAATCAGATATCGAAGGGTCATGAGGGCTCCGGGTACGCTTACAGGTAGGTGATTTCGAGCGTGGCCGAACCGTCGAGCCGAACCTCAGTGCTCAGGTCCAGGCTGTCGAGTGGTGCAATAAATGCCTGCAGGCTCAGTAAAGCGCTCAGGTTTTGCAGGGCCTCGGGGCCCTGGGTGCTGCCGGCCGCCGCGGTAAACCCCAGAAGGCTGCGTGCGCCAACGTCGATGGGACTGCTGTTGGCAATGCTCCAGGCCGAGCCGCCCGTGGTGGAGTCGGTGCGATACACCTGGGAGAAGCTGTCGGCGCTGACCTGGGCAGGGTCGACCGTCAGGTAGTAGCGCCCGATTTTCTGCCCGCGTGAATCCACGCCCAAGCCATAGGCGGTTTCATCCAGGCCTCCGGTGGCGGAGCCGTCGCGGTTGTCTTTCATGACCAGGGCAAACGGGGTCGGCCCGTCACAGGCCACCGTGAGCGTCAGCGGACGGGCCGGCAGGCGTGTGTCCTGATCGTGGCTCAAGTCGTTGATCGACAGCTTGCCAAAGCTCACCGTCCCCCCGTTGGACAGCCCGGGCGTGCAGGCCGCCGGCGCAAAGTGCGCTTGCAGGCGCAGCGCCCGCGAGCGCCCGGAGCCGGCAGCCTCGATCCGCCCGGTGGTGTCCCAGGTGACGTCATCGCGCACAGGCTTCGCGCGCGCCTCGGCATAGGCACTGACTGCCAGTTGCAGGGAGAAACTGCGGCCATGCGCGGGCAGGCCGTTGAGCATCGGTACGATGCCATGCTCTGGGCGCCAGTCCAGGGAATGGGCGCTGGCAATCGGCGGCTGGCCGCTGGCCGCCAGCAAACCCAGCGCTACAGCGCGGCCGTCCAGCAGGCCACCGTTTACGTGCACGCGGTAGCTGCCGCCCTGGGTGAAGCGCAAACGCTCGGCGCTGGCGGCCAGGCCGCGGTAGAACACGCTCAGGTCGCTGGTCTGCGGGCAGTCCAGGGTCATGCTCAGGCGCCGTTCACCCAGCAGTCGTTCAGGGCCGTGTGCCGGGTCAATGGTGCGACGAATCGAGCCAAAATCCAGCAGCGACTCACTCACGTCCAGTCGGCAATCGTTCTGGGCCTGGGCAGTGCCCGTCAGTAGCAGGGCGGCGAGGCAGTAATGACGTTTCACGAGAGTCCTCACAGGGTCAGGCAACGGGCGGGTGCGGTTTCGAAATACACGTCGGGGTCGGCCTTTTGCGGCAGCTCAAAACGCAGGGCGCAACGCGGCTGCCCAGGGCCCTTGATCCATAACGGCCGAGGGTCGAGCACATTGGGCAGGAATACCTGGTTGCCCTCCTGCACCAGCGTGACGAACTCGCCGCCGTCGGTGGTGACCGTCGCGCCACGCGGCACCGGCCGGTCAAGGGTCAGCAAGGCCCGACGTGTGAGGGCGACGCCGAACTCAAGCCGGTCGACGGCGCCGCGCCCTGCCGACACCACGGCCAGGCCATTGCTGATGTCGGCATTGCGCGGCAACGAGCGCGTCTGCACTTCCACCGGGCTACGGCCATAGGCGCTGATCTGCGGCACCACGGCCTGGCCTTGCCAGTCGGTCCACACCGGGCCGCTTGGCGTACTGACTTTGACGCCGGACATTTGGCCCACCGACAGCAGCGCAAACGTGTCGCGCACCGGGTAGGGCGACAAGGTCACGCCGTCGCCATGCACTACCACACCGCCGCGCGCGCCGCCCTGGTAGCTGGAACGCGCGTCGCTGGAGCGGCTGTAGTTGAAGTCCAGCTGGCTGTAGAACGGCAGGGCCGAAATCCCGAGGGACGACTCGACCTCGCGGTCGCGGCTGTCATGTTCAACGCCCACCCGATAGGCCAGTTGGTCGTTGAGCGGTTCGTTGAGGCCGATGCCGATGCGGTGCTCGCCCCCGGAGTTACGCACCCAGGTGCGGCCTCGACGGTTCTCGCCCAAGGGCAGGCTGAGGTTCAGGTACAGGCTGTCATCGTTGTAACGGCGGCCGCCCATCTGCCATTCGGCGGTGGCGGACAGCGATATGCCACCCACTTGCGTGCCCCACGACGCCAGTGCCCGGCTGCTGCTGTCGCCGGTAAACGAGGCGGCGCGCGACACGCCGAGGCTGAATGCTCCCAGCCATGGATGCGCCCAGGAGACCGTGGCGCTTTGCTGGTCGCGGTAGCGTGAGCGCTGCTGCTCGCGGGTATGGGCGGCGTAGGTCGATTCGGTGAGGTCGCGATAGCCCTCGCTGCGCCAGGCATTGGCGGCGCTGATGGCCCAGCGTTCACCCACTTGCTGAGACCACGAGAGGTCCACCTGCACGCCGCGCGCTTGCGCCTGGCGAGTTGCCTCGGCGACTACCACAGCCCCTTGCAACTGGCTGTTCTGCCAGGGCAGCACACCCAGGTTGGCCCCGGCCGAGCGATAGTCTTCGGCCGCCAGCAGGCCGCTGCCCAGAGTGATCAGTGGGTGAACTGCAGCCGTCCACCCGGCGCTGACCACCCAGGGTTCGGCGCCACTGCTGTCGCCGATGTTGCGCACCGTGCCTGCGGCCACGGCGTAACCCGGTGCCGGCAGACCCAGGCCCAGCATCGCCGCCGGCACGCTGAAGCGCCGTTCTTCGCCGGAGGCTTCCTTGACCGTCACTTCCACATCGGAGCGCCCGTTCAGGCGCGGCACATGGCTCAGGGAAAACGGCCCCGCGGGAACCACTGTGGAGTGAACCAACGCACCGTTTTGCCGAACCTCCACCTGGGCCGGGCCGTTGGCGATGCCATCGATCGTCGCGCCCTGATCCTGGTCTTGCAGCGCCTGCTCGGTGAGCACTTGCACGCCAGTGATCGGGGCTCCCGCCAGCACCGGGTTGTAGAGGTTGATCTGCCCGGCCTGCAATACCGCCTGCTGGCGGGCAAAGGTCCGTTGGGCGTAGGCGTCCAGATGGTTGCTGCGCGAGACGCCGTCCTGCCAGGTCTGTACCTGGCGGCTGCGCACGATCCAGTCGCCGGCGTTAAAGCCGACTTCGGTGTTGGCCGAGCCGAACCGGCTGCTGTCGCCGAACTCGTTGTGCAGGCCGGTCACATCGTAATTGAGCAAGGCTGCGAAACCGCCGGTGCTGTAGCCGGAAACGTCCTGTGGCGCAACGCGCAACGCCTGCGTGGGCACTACCAGCGACAGAGCCAGGCTGGCCGGGTCGGATTCGATCACCGTCTGGGGGTAGTGCTCGACAAAGGCGTGGCAGGCGTCAACGCGGCGTGGCGGCGCGACCAACTGACCGGCTTGCAACAAGGCGGCGTCAAAGCACAATGCGCCGTGGTCATCGAAGCTGACGTCGACCCGACCGCGCCTTTGGCCGTTGACCTCCAGGTTGACGGCGTGGCGGCCGCGGGTAAAGCGCGGCGTGTCCAGCAGCAGGCTGGCCAGTTGCGGGTCGATGCCACGCTGGTGCAGGGTCTGGTGGTCGAACGAACCGGTTGACGACGCGTCGTCTGCCCAGGCCTGTTCGGCCAGCAGCAGATGGCTGAGCGCCCATGCGATGCCGCCCAGTTGCACGAGTGACGGGCGCGGCATAACGCCGGACAGGGCTTCGCCGTCACGGTAATTCATGACTGTGTTCACACAATTACACTCGTTTGATGGAAGCCCGAGGCGAGGGTTTCGGACGCGCCAGGCGGTCTTCCCGGTGACCTTCGCAGGGGGTCACTTCGTTTTATAGAGGCGTCGCCGCAGGTCGACGCGGTGGGATCAAGGCGTGATGGGGGCCTCGTAGGGCGCGACAGCAAAGCCATACACCGTGGCCGGTTGCAGGCGTACTGACGTCGCCCCCGTACCTTGGGCCGCGACCGTCAGGGTTTCTCCCGGCAGCACATACGTGCGCGGCAGCAAGGTCGAGCCGCTGCCGGGCAACAGCCGCACCGCCTGCGCAAGGCGCACCACGTACGGTGTGGGGTTGCGCACGCTGAGCCGGTCGCCGTCCAGGTGCCAGGTCAGGCCCAGCCACGGCTCACGGTTGGGTGCCAGCCCCTTGGGATGCAGGATCACCGGCAGGTTCTGGCGCACCGTGACGCCCACTTGGGCGCGCGCGGCCTCGGCGCCGATACGTTGCTGGGGCATGCCTTCGAACACCACCCGTTTGAGCCGTTGGGTCTGCAACGGCTCGTCCGCTTGCAGGATGAACCGCACCAGCTGACGCTTGCCGGGCTCCACCCGCGACAGCGGCGGAGTGACGAACAGCAAGGTGGCCTGGTCTTCGGGGATGTCTTCGAGGGTCACGTGCAACAGGGCCAGTTTGCTGTCGGTATTGGTCACGGACACGGCCGCTTCGCCGTCCGCCTCGTGCACGATGACCACCGAGGTGTCCGGCACCATACCGTCGGCCAGCGCCGCGGCAGAGCACCATAAAGCGAGGCCGGCACAACCGGCGCGTATCCAGGAAACATGCATCGTCATCTGAGGACTCATTCACTAAGGGTTACAGGTACTTGAGGTCCAGGGTGATCGAACCTTGCAAAGGCACTTCTTGCTTCAGCGTCAGGCTATTGGCCGGGCTGATGGCGGTGTCCACCCGCAGGCTGGCGACCAGTTGCCTGATGGGGATGGGCACCAGCGTGTCGAGGTGGGCAAAACCCATGGCGTGCCTGGGATGTGCATTGGGCTCGGGGTACCAGGTGCTCCCGCCGTCCGCGGAGCTGATCACCTGCAGGGCGCCGCCGTCGCCCACCGGCCCGCGCAATGACAAACCCACCGACCCCAGGCGTTCGCTCGGCGCATGAACGTTCATGCCCAAGCCGTACAGAACGTCGGGTTTCACAGAGGAGTCCGGCTGATTGTCGATACCCACCAGTGCAAACAGCGTCGGCCCTTCACAGTTGATGCTCAGGCCCATTTGCCGGCTGGGCAGTGACGTGAATTCACTCGGTCTCAAGGTGCGCGCCGGGATCTTGCCGTAATCGATCAGGCCGCTGTCGGACAGCGACACTGTGCACGCTTGGGGTGTGATCCGGCCGGTAACGCTCAGGTCCACGGTTGAGGCGGCGAAGGCCGGCGTCAGGTGCAAGGCGAACAGCGTGAGCGCCCGGGTGATGGTCGATGGGTTCATTGCGTCGTTATCACAGTGGGGGGTGGGTGCCGCCAGTTACAGGTACAGCACTTCAACGGTGGCATCGCCATCGATGGCAACTTCGTGGGTAACGTCATCCTGCTGGTGGGGGCGATGACGCCGCCCACGCAAGGGCGGGCTTACCAGTACTTCACTTGCAGCGTGGCATGACCATCGATGGGCATTTCATCCACCAGGTTCAGGTCGGTGCCTTTTACCAGGGTGGTGAAGGCGCTGAGTCGGGCGGTCAACACCTTCACGGCGATCGGGGCGTTGAGGTTGTCGGCGGCGGCGAAAGCGGTCAGCCCGGCATGGCCCAGGTACGTCGAAGGACGCCAGTCGGCACCGCCGTTGCTGGATAAGAGGGTGCGCACCGGCACGTTGTCGGCGACCGCATCCAGTACGCTGAACGCCACACTGCCCAGCATCTGGTCGTCATTGACCCTGCCCAGGCCATGGCTCGCCGGGTGGATGGCCGATGTGCCGGAGCGGTTGTCGACGGTGGTCAGGGTGAACAGGGTTTCTGCCTCGCAGGTGACCTCCAATTGCAGGTTGACGGTCTCCAGGCGGGTAGGCAGTTGGGGATCGAGGTCCTTCACCGTCAACCTGCCATGATCGACGACGCCACCACTGGACAGGTTGGGCAAGCAGGCGCTGGGCGTGATCAGGCCGGTGATCCTAAGGTCGGTGGCGCTGGAGGCAAATGCCTGGGGAATGACGGCCATCAGCGCCGTGAACACTGGGGCGAGGGTGCGATGGTTCATGTAAAACCTCCAAGTAGGGCGATGCGCGCGAGGCTGATCCGATGCGTCATGGCATCGGGTCAGCGAGCCTTGTTTACAGGTACTTCACTTCGATCGTGGCGGAGCCGTCGAGGGGCACTTCATTGCTGAGGTTCAGGTCTTGTGCGGGCACGATCTGGGTCATGACGGCCAAGTCAGTGATCAGGTCCTGAATAGGCACGGGGACATACAGGCCACCGGAAACACCGCCGAAACCGGCCAGGTTGCCGCTGTACCAATATTCACCATCAATCGCGCTCCAGGTTTGCCCGCCGTTGTTGGACTCCAGGGGTATGACGCCGACGTTGTCCGCAACCGGGTTCACCAGCTCAAGGTGGTAGGTGCCGATTTTCTGCGTGTTATCGATCAAGCCCAGCCCATAGCCCGTCGCAACGACAGCCGAGGACGCTCGGTTGTCGTTGCCGTTCAAGCCAAACAAGGTCTGTGCATCGCAGTTCACACGCATCTGCAAGGTCACGGCTGGCAGATCAGTGGGGGTGCCTTGATTGAGGTCCTTGGCGGAAATCTTGCCGTGATCGACGATGCCGTTGGCGGACAAGGTTGGCGTGCAGGCACTCGGGGTGATCAGCCCTTTGACGATCAACTCCACCGAGCTTGCGGCAACAGCCGGGCCTTGATGAGCGGCCACTAAAAAGAGGGCGAGTGCTGCTAGGGACTTATTCATGTCGTGAGGTTCCGGTGCAAGGATTGCTGACTGTGCCTCAGGGCAAACAGCCATGTGTGTTGCGACCGTGGGGAGGACAGGCCGCGCCCCTTGTTGGGGTGCGGCGAATTTATAGAGGGGGGCGAGTCGGGGAAATACAACAAATACGAGAGTAGGCGGATAGCGCAAAGGCGCATTCGCTTATGTCAGAACCGGCTGTTGTTTACGTAGGAATTGTGAAGTTTCGTAGTTTTTGTATCGTCCAGGCGCAGTCATTCGAATACGTTTTGCGCCGCTGAGCCGTCATAAAAAAATCAAAAAGATGGTTCAGAATGCCGCGCCCGATCGGCCAGAGCGCGGCCGTTTCCTGCACGCATGGCGTGCCATCATCGTCCGTCGATACGGTAAGTTGAGGTAGTCATGTCATCAGGCATTCCCCCAGGCAGCAGGGGTGGGGATGACTCGCGGGCGTTGACCACCGTGCCTGCCTGTTGGCAACGGCTCAAGGTGTTGGTTGTTGACGACCATCCAGCTTACTGCCTGCTGATGAGCGGAACCCTTGACCGCCTCGGCCTTGGCCACCAAGCGTGCAGGGATGGGCGAGCTGCGCTGGCCGCCCTGGACGTGCAGCACTTTGATCTGATTCTGACCGACTGCCAGATGCCGCTCATGGACGGCTACGCCATGACGCGCGAAATCCGCCGCCGCGAACGTGAGGCGCTGTCGACGCGACTGCCCATCATCGGCCTGACCTCAAACCTGGGCCCTGACGAAGTCCGCCTGTGCCTGGAAGCCGGCATGGACGCGTGGCTGATCAAACCGCTGACTTTTTTGCAGCTGCACCACGTCTTGGTCTATTGGCTGGACCAAGCCCACGTGGGCGCATTCGAGCAGGGCACAAAGGCACAGGCATTGGTCGGGCAAAAAGGCTGGCCAACCCGTACGACGCTGGTGCAAATGTTTGGCCGCAGCGAAGTGGTGGACAGCATGCTTGGCAGCCTGATCCATGAAGCTCGCCAAGACCTGCGCGCGCTGTCGGGCGCGGTGATGCGCCTTGATGGCGCCGAAACCGTTCAACACCTGCACCGCTTGATTGGCAGCGTGGCCTTTCTGGGCGTCACCTCGCTGGAAAAACGCGGCCTGCAACTGATGACGCGGGTAAGTGGCGACGGCGTGGCCACGCATGCCCGCGACTTGATCCGGTTGCGCCAGGACCTGGTGCGTTACCTGGCGTACTTGTCGGCGCTTTGAAGACGCAGGCTTTCATCGGGGGTGAAGGAAGATTTCGCCCTGAGCTGTAGCTTCTTTCTGACGGCCTGCTCTGTTTGTTTTGTAGGTATAACTCTCGACAGCCACGAATGCTGCACGGGCTGCCCTGGCTGGTTTTCTTGGCGGTTGTTGCCGGCCACATCCGGCGCTATTTTGCGTAGGTCAAGTTGCCATCATGGTGGGTCTCATGCTTCGCGTAATAATTGCTGACGATCATCCGATTGTGCGTATCGGCCAAAAAGTCGTGATCGAGGCCAGTGGAAAGTGCAAGGTGGTCGGCGAGGCCGACGGCCCCGATCAACTGCTGGCAGTGCTCGACAGCACGCCTTGTGACCTGCTGGTGACCGACTTTGCCATGCCGGGCAATCAGCAGGTTGATGGGTACGGCCTGTTGAGCCTGATGCAACGCCAATACCCGCGATTGCCAGTGATTCTGGTGACCATGTTCGCCAACATCGCCACGCTGCGCGCTTCCTTCGCACAAGGCGCGCGGGCCATCGTGGCCAAGAGTGCCTCAGCCAGGGAGTTGCCGCAGGCCATCAAGGCCGTGAGCGAAGGCCATACCTTCGTCAGCGAAAGCCTGCGGGTGCAGTTGGTGGAAGCTGGCACCGGCGACCAGCAAGCCGTGCCGCAGTTGTCCGGCAAAGAGCGTGAAGTGGTGCGCATGCTCGCCAGCGGTATGACCGTCAGCCAGATTGCCGCCCGGGTCAACCGCAGCATCTCGACCATCAGCAAACAAAAAAGCACGGCCATGAGCCGGTTGTGCATCTCCACCGACGTGGATTTGTTCGCCTATGCTCGCAGCAGTGGCATGGTGCCGTAAGCGTGGTCATTTGCGCGGCGAATGTCGGTAGCCTTACCGGCGCTGGCGGCTTATCGTGCGCCTACCTTTTCGATGCCTGCGGAGCCTGCCCATGAGTGATGCCCACAACGCCCTGATCACCGAGTTCTACAGTGCCTTCCAGCGCCTGGATGCCGAAGCCATGGCCGCCTGCTACACCGACGATGTGGTGTTCAGCGACCCCGCGTTCGGCGAGCTGCGTGGCCGTGACGCAGGTGACATGTGGCGCATGCTCACCACCCGCGCCAAGGATTTTTCCCTGACCTTCGACCACGTGCGCAGCGATGAGGCCACCGGCAGCGCGCATTGGGTGGCGACGTACCTGTTCAGCGCCACCGGCAACACAGTGGTCAACGATATCGGCGCGCGGTTTGTGTTTCGCGATGGCAAGATCTGCGAGCACCACGATCACTTCGACCTGTGGCGCTGGTCGCGCCAGGCCCTGGGCCTCAAGGGGTTGTTGCTGGGTTGGTCGCCTGCGTTGAAAAACGCCGTGCGCGCCCAGGCGCTTAAAGGCCTGAGGGCATTTCAGGCCGGTCGTTGATAAGATTGGCGCTCCTCTGGTTTGCCGAAACGACCTGTGACTGATCTTCCTGAACCCAAACCCTGGTTTGTCTACCTGGTGCGCGCGGCCAATGGCTCGCTGTATTGCGGCATCAGCAATGACCCGGTGCGCCGCTTTGCTTCTCACCAAAGCGGCAAGGGCGCGCGGTTCTTTTTGTCCAGCCCCGCGGTGGCATTGGTGTACACCGAGCAATGTGCGAGCAAGGGCGAGGCGCTGCGCCAGGAGCGGCTGATCAAAAAGCTCAAGAAGAGCGCCAAGGAGTGCCTGGCGGCGAGCGGTTCATTGATTTGACTGATGGGTTCCCATCGCGCGCACTTGGGGCGTTGCAGGCTAAGCTAGCGGCTCACTTACTTGAGCGGAGCCTGGCATGTCTGAGTTGATCCTGCACCACTACCCGCAATCCCCCTTTGCTGAAAAAGCCCGCCTGATGCTGGGCGTCAAGGGCTTGTCCTGGCGCTCGGTGTTTATCTCGCCGGTGATGCCCAAGCCTGACCTCACGGCCCTCACCGGCGGTTACCGCAAGACGCCGGTGCTGCAAGTCGGCGCCGATATCTACTGCGACACCGCCTTGATCGCCCACCGCCTGGAGCAGGAAAAGTCCGCGCCGGCGCTGTTTCCCCAAGGCCTTGAGCTGGTCACGCAAAGCTTCGCCGCGTGGGCCGATTCGTTGGTGTTCTCGCATGCCGTGGCGCTGGTGTTCCAGCCCGAATCCCTGGCCGTCAAGTTCGCCAAGGTGCCGCCGCAGATGCTTGACGTGCTGGTGGCGGACCGCGCCAAACTGTTCAGTGGCGGCACTGCCACCCGCGTGCAATTGGATCGGGCCAAGCACCAATGGCCGACGATCATCAGCCGCATCGATCAGCAATTGCAGCACCAGGCAGGTGACTTCCTGTTTGGCGAGCCGTCGATTGCCGACTTTGCCCTGGCGCATCCGTTGTGGTTCCTCAAAGGCTCGTCAGTGACGGCGCCGCTGGTGGATGCCTATCCCGCCGTCGCCACCTGGCTGGACCGTGTGTTGAGCTTCGGCCATGGCACTGCCAGTGAGATGAGCGCCGAACAGGCCTTGGAAGTGGCGCGTAACGCGACGCCTGCGGCCTTGCCGGATGAACTGTTCGAGGACTTGAACGGCTTCAAGCCGGGCCAGCAGGTGAGCATTTGCGCCACCGACTACGGCACCGATCTGGTGGCCGGCGAGTTGCTGTTCGCCGGGCGTGAGGAGTTGATCCTGCGGCGTACCGATGAACGCGGCGGCACCGTGCATGTGCATTTCCCTCGGTTGGGGTTCCGCATTCAGGCGCAGTAAATAAAATTATTTTCAAAACAACGTGAGGTAAATCCACCGCCCATCCGTGTAGTGCTTGAAACTGCGATCTATTCGCATTAACAGCGTTTTCTACACGGGTTCTCACAGCATGAAATCGACGGCGGGCGGTTGGGTAAAACAGTGGCTGGGAGCCTCGGTACTGGCGGTGTCGGGGCTGGCGTTGCTGCCCCTGGCCGTGGCGCAGGCGCAGGAGCAGCAAAGCGCCCAGTTCAATTTTGCGCTGGCAGCCAAGCCGCTGCCCCAGGCCCTGAGTGATTTCAGCCGCGTCACCGGGATCAGCGTGATCTATACCGATGAAGCGCCCTACGGTCTCAGTGCTCCTGCCGTCAGCGGGCAAATGAGCGCGACCCAGGCCCTGCAACGCCTGCTCGGCCACTCAGGCTTTACCTTCCGCCAGATCGACGCCCACACCTTGGCCCTTGAACCTGTGCCCACCGACGGCGCGGTCAACCTCGGCGCCACCACCATCAGCGGTGCCGGCCAGGCCCAGGACAGCACCAGTTACCAGCCACCGCCCACCAGCTCGGTGATGCGCTCCCATGGCCTGTTGCTGGAAACCCCGCAAACCGTCAACGTGGTGCCCGCCCAAGTGCTGCGCGACCAGACCCCGCGTAACCTGGATGACGCCCTCGCCAATATCAGCGGCATCACCCAGGCCAACACCTTGGCCAGTACTCAGGATGCGGTGATGCTGCGCGGGTTTGGCGATAACCGTAATGGCTCGATCATGCAAGACGGCATGCCCGTGGTGCAGGGGCGAGCGTTGAACTCCACCGCCGAGCGCGTTGAAGTGCTAAAGGGCCCGTCGTCATTGTTGTACGGTATTCAGGACCCGGGCGGCGTGGTCAATATCGTCAGCAAAAAGCCGGAACTGACTCAATCCACCTCCCTGACCGCACGTGGCTCGACCTTCGGCGACGGCAAGAACGGCAGTGGCGGTAACCTCGATACCACTGGCCCGATTGGCGACAGCGGCCTGGCGTACCGTCTGATCGTCGACCATGAAGACGAAGATTACTGGCGCAATTTCGGCACCCACCGCGAGACGCTGGTGGCGCCGTCCCTGGCCTGGTACGGCGACACCACCAAAGTGGTCTTCGCCTACGAGCACCGAGAATTCCTCTCGCCGTTCGACCGTGGCACCGCCATCGACCCCAAGACCAATCACCCGCTGAACATCCCCGCGACCCGGCGACTGGATGAGCCGTTCAACAACATGGAAGGCCGCTCCGACCTGTATCGCCTGGAAGTCGACCACGACTTGAACGACGACTGGAAGGCGCACTTGGGCTACAGCTGGAACCGCGAGACCTATGATGCCAGCCAGGTGCGCACGGTTTCGGTCAATTCCAACGGCACCTTGACCCGCAGCATGGACGGCACGCGGGGTGCGCTGACCACCGATCGTTTTGCCACGATGAGCCTGGAAGGCAGCGTCAACGTCGGTGGCATGCAGCATGACCTGGTGTTTGGCCTGGACGATGAGTACCGCAAGATCTACCGCGCCGACTTGATCCGCCAGGCGCAACGCAGCGCCTTCAGCTACCTCGATCCGGTCTATGGCAGGGACGTGCAAGGCACCACCGTCAGTGCCAAGGACAGCGCCCAGACGGACCTGCTGCGCAGCGACTCACTATTTTTCCAGGACGCCATTCACCTGACCGATCAGTGGATCCTGGTGGGCGGTGTGCGCTATCAGATGTATGACCAGTACGCCGGCAAGGGTGTGCCGTTCACGGCCAACACCAACGGCAATGGCCAGGCGTGGGTGCCGCGCGCCGGCCTGGTGTACCGCTACACGGATGAGTTGTCGTTTTACGGCAGCTACACCGAATCGTTCAAACCCAACTCCACCATCGCCGCCCTGGCCGATGGCAGCACCTTGACCGGCGACCTCACGCCTGAGGAGTCCAAGTCGTGGGAGCTGGGCGCCAAGCTCGATATCCCGGGGCGTATTACCGCCAGTGCGGCGTTGTTCAATATCGATAAGCGCAACGTGCTGGTCTCGGTGGGATCAGGGGCCAACACCGTTTACAGCATTGCCGGCCAGGTGCGCTCCCGTGGTCTGGAGCTGGACGCCACCGGCCAGTTGACCGACCAATGGAGCGTGATCGGCAGCTACGCCTACACCGATGCGCTCGACACCAAGGACAAAGACCCGACGCTTGAGGGCAACCGCCTGCAAAACGTGGCCAAGCACACGGGCTCGCTGTCGGCGGTCTATGATTTCGGCACTATTTTCGGTGGCGACCAACTGCGGTTGGGCGCAGGCGCCCGTTATGTGGGCGAGCGCGCAGGCGATGCCGCCAACGATTTCAACCTGCCGGGCTACACCGTCGCCGACGCGTTTGCCACCTATGACACCAAGATCGAAGGCCAGAAGGTCAAGTTCCAGCTCAACGTGAAGAACCTGTTCGACCGCACGTACTACACCTCGGCCGCGAGCCGGGTGTTTGTGTCGCTAGGCGATGCGCGGCAGGTGTCGGTGTCCAGTACGCTTCAGTTTTAATGCGTCAGACGGGCTGCTGTTGTGGCGAACGGGCTTGCCCCGCGTTGGGCTGCGAAGCAGCCCCAAAACCAAGCACCGCGGTGTGCCTGGAAAAACGCGGTGGCCTTACCAGGGGCCGCTTCGCAGCCCAACGCGGGGCAAGCCCGCTCGCCACAACGGCATTGAGCTGGTAGCGTTGCCGCCACTGAAGACTTCGCGGGAAAACGCTACTGATGCACTTGGGCAGATGGATACACACCAGCGCGATGCTGGTTGGCTTGAGCTTTTTACTGGGCGGCTGCGCGAGTGTTTCGCAGACTTCCAACTCCCTTGATCAACTGCTGGCCGACCCGACGCTGCACGGCGCCACGGTTTCGCTGACCGTGCGTGACGCGCGCAGTGGCGCCACGCTTTATCAGCACAACCCGCGCACGCGTCTGGTCCCCGCGTCCAATCTCAAGCTGCTGACCACGGCGGCGGCGATGGACGTGCTGGGCCCGCAATACCGGTTCTCCACGCAACTGCTGAGCAATGGCATACGCCAGGGCGATCGCCTGACGGGCAACTTGTACCTGCGAGGCCTCGGCGACCCGACGATTCAGTTCGCCGACTACCAGGCGCTGGCCGCGCAACTGGCCAGCCAGGGCGTGCGCCAAGTGCAGGGCGACATCGTGTTCGACGACACCTGGTTTGACGCCGAGCGGCTCGGTGTCGATTGGTCCCACGACGATGAAACCACCTACTATGGCGCGCAGATTTCGGCGCTGACCGTGTCACCCAATGCGGATTTTGATGCGGGCAGCGTGCTGGTCACAGCCAAGGCGCCAGCGCGTGTCGGCCAGCCAGTGAGCGTCGAGATCTTCCCGCCCACCGATTACCTGCAATTGAGCAACCGCGCGGTCAGTGGGCCGGGCAATACGTATGGCATCAACCGCCGCCATGGCACCAACCTGCTGCAGCTCAGCGGTGCAGTGGCGCCGGGCAGGCAGAGTCCGCAGCTGGTCAGCGTGTGGGAACCTACGCAACTGGTGGCCAATCTGTTTGAGCAGGCCCTCAAACAGCAGGGCATTACCGTGCTTGGGCGTCGAGTGGTGGGGGCTGCAACCCCTGCCGGCGTGACCATGCTGGCCGAGCATCAATCGGCGCCGTTGCAGGAATTGATCACGCCGCTGCTCAAACTCTCGAACAACAACATGTCTGAAGCCTTGCTCAAGGCCATGGGCCGTCAGACCGCCAATAGCGGCACGGCGGCGGCGGGTGTGGTGGCAGTCGCCGGTTTCCTTAAGCGTCAGGGCCTGGATACCGCGGCGCTGCATCAAGTCGACGGCTCCGGGCTGTCGCGGCAGAACCTGGTGTCGTCGCAAACCCTCACCGACCTGCTGCTGGCCGCGCGCAAACAGCCGTGGTTCAACGCCTGGTACAACGCGCTGCCGATTGCCGGCAACACTGACCGCATGACCGGCGGCAGCCTGAGTTATCGCTTGCGCGGCACGCCGGCTGAAAACAACCTGCATGCCAAAACCGGCTCCATGGGCGGCGTCTCGTCATTGAGCGGCTACGTCACCGACGCCCATGGGCGCACGTTGGTGTTCTCGATGCTGAGCAATAACTACGTGGTGGCCGGCGCGCAGGTCAAGGCGCTGGAGAACCGCGTGGCCGTGGCCCTGTCACGCTGGGACGATTGATTCAGGGCTGGTAGCCCATCCGCCAACTCACGGCCCGGGTCGCCGCCAGCAAGCGTTGCGCCGCCGGGCCATCTTCATCGGCGTGGAACAGTGAGGTCGGGCCGACCACGGTCATCACGGCCGCGACCTGGCCGACCGCGTTGAATACCGGCGCCGACAACGCGTCGACGCCGGGCATCAGCAAGCCGTGCACAAAGTGCAGGCCACGGCTGCGGATCTGCTCGCAGGCGTTGGCGTAAGCCTGATCGTCCGCCAAGGCATGGGCGACACCGGCCTGAATCTCGCGCTCGCGCAATTCCACGGTTTCCCGCGACGGCAGGTAAGCGCTGAACACCAGCCCGGTGGACGAGCTGAGCAGCGGCAACACCGAACCCAGCTGCGTCACCACCGTGATCGCGCGCACTGCCGGCTCGATGTGCACGACGGTCGCGCCCTGGTTGCCCCACACCGCCAGAAAGCAGGTTTCATTCAACTCATCGCGCAGTTCCGCCAGGGGCAGGGCGCCGACTTTCAGCACATCCATGCTGCCCAGCGCGGCCAGCCCCACGCGCAACGCCTCGCGACCCAGGCCGTAGTGGTTGGTGGCGGTGTTCTGTTCAGCAAAGCCCGAGGCGATCAACGCCTGTAAATAGCGGTGGACCTTGCTCGCCGGCATCTGCACATGCTCGGCCAGGCGCGACAGCGACGTGGCCGGCGACAGTTCGGCGAGGGCCTTGAGAATATCGGTGCCCACTTCGGCCGAGCGGACTTTCTGTTTACCGGTGTCGCGGGGCTTTTCCATGGAGGAGCGAGAATCCGAGAGGGGGGAATGGGCGTCTTTATAGCTTGACGGTCGACAGTGATCAAATTACGTTATGCGTAACTGGATTACGATAAAAACAACTTCCGCTCAGAGGATGCTCCATGAACCTCGAATACCAATCGGGCTTTGGCAATCAATTCGCCAGCGAAGCCCTGCCTGGCGCGCTGCCCATTGGCCAGAACTCCCCGCAGAAAGCCCCGTACGGCCTGTACACCGAACTGTTCTCCGGCACAGCCTTTACCATGGCGCGCAGCGAAGCCCGCCGCACCTGGCTGTACCGCATTCAGCCGTCGGCCAATCACCCGGCGTTCGTCAAGCTTGAGCGGCAAATGGCCGGTGGGCCGTTGGGCGCAGTGACGCCCAACCGCTTGCGCTGGAACCCTCTGGATATTCCGAGTGAGCCCACCGATTTCATCGACGGCCTGGTGGGCATGGTTGCCAACGCCGGGTCGCAACAACCGTCTGGCATCAGCATCTACACCTACCGCGCCAATCGGTCGATGGAGCGCGTGTTCTTCAACGCCGACGGTGAACTGTTGATCGTCCCCGAGCAGGGCCGCCTGCGCATCGCCACCGAATTGGGCGTGCTGGACGTGGAGCCGCTGGAAATTGTCGTACTGCCGCGTGGCCTGAAATTTCGCGTCGAACTGCTGGATGCCCAAGCACGCGGCTACATCGCAGAAAACCACGGCGCGCCGCTGCGCCTGCCGGACCTTGGCCCGATCGGCAGCAACGGCCTGGCCAACCCGCGTGACTTCCTCGCGCCGGTTGCCCACTACGAAGACCTCAAAAAGCCGACAACGCTGGTGCAGAAATTTCTCGGCGAACTGTGGGCCTGCGAACTCGATCACTCACCGCTCAACGTGGTCGCCTGGCACGGTAATAACGTGCCGTACAAATATGACCTGCGCCGGTTCAACACTATCGGCACGGTGAGCTTCGATCATCCGGACCCGTCGATTTTCACCGTATTGACCTCTCCCACCAGCGTGCACGGCCTGGCCAACCTCGACTTCGTCATCTTCCCACCGCGCTGGATGGTGGCCGAGAACACCTTCCGGCCGCCGTGGTTCCACCGCAACCTGATGAACGAATACATGGGCCTGATCCAGGGCGCCTACGACGCCAAGGCCGAAGGCTTCCTGCCCGGCGGTGCCTCGCTGCACAGCTGCATGAGCGCCCACGGCCCGGACGGTGAAACCTGCACCAAGGCGATCAATGTCGAGCTGGCGCCGCACAAGATCGATAACACCATGGCCTTCATGTTCGAGACCAGCCAAGTGCTGCGCCCCACACAGTTCGCCCTCGAATGCCCGCAACTGCAACCCGCTTACGACGCGTGCTGGGCCTCACTGCCTGCCACCTTCAACCCGAACCGGAGATAACCCATGACTCAACCAACGCTAGCCCGCAGCTGGGTGGCCTCCGCTAACGGTCACCAGGACTTTCCCCTGCAGAACCTGCCGCTGGGCGTGTTCAATATCAACGGCTCGGCACCGCGCAGCGGCGTGGCGATTGGCGACTGCATTCTCGACCTGCACGCGGCCCTGGATGAGTTTGACGGCGAAGCCCGCCGCGCGGTGGAGGCGACTGTCGGCGGCCAGTTGAATGCGTTGTTCGAGCTTGGCCGTGGCCCGCGTTTGGCCTTGCGCGAACGCCTGCTGGAACTGCTTGCCGAAGGCAGCAAATTGCAAACCCGTGAGGCGCAAGTGCTGCACTTGGCCGCTGATTGTCAGATGCACTTGCCGGCAAAAATCAGTGACTACACCGACTTCTATGTCGGCATCGAACACGCGCAGAACGTCGGCAAGCTGTTCCGTCCCGACAATCCTCTGCTGCCCAACTACAAATACGTGCCGATCGGTTATCACGGCCGTGCCTCGACCATTCGCCCGTCCGGCACCGAGGTGCGCCGCCCTAAAGGCCAAACGCTGCCGGCCGGCCAGACCGAGCCAACGTTTGGCCCTTGCGCGCGCCTGGATTACGAACTGGAACTGGGCATCTGGATCGGCCAGGGCAATGCCATGGGCGACGCGATCGCGATTGGCGATGCGGCCGAGCATATCGCCGGTTTCTGCCTGCTCAATGACTGGTCGGCGCGCGACATCCAGGCCTGGGAATACCAGCCACTGGGCCCGTTCCTGTCGAAAAGTTTCATCACCAGCATTTCGCCCTGGGTGGTGACGGCCGAAGCATTGGAGCCGTTCCGCAAAGCCCAGCCGGCACGCCCCGAGGGCGATCCGCAACCGCTGCCGTACCTGCTGGATAAGCGTGACCAGGCCGCAGGCGGTTTTGATATCGAACTGGAAGTGCTGCTGACCACCGCCGCGATGCGCGAGCAAAACCTGCCGGCCCATCGCCTGACCCTGAGCAACACCCAGCACATGTACTGGACCGTGGCGCAGATGGTTGCGCACCACAGCGTTAATGGTTGCCAATTGCAGGCCGGTGATCTGTTTGGTTCGGGCACGTTGTCTGGCCCGCAGCCGGGGCAGTTCGGCAGCCTGCTGGAGATTACCGAAGGCGGTAAAAAGCCGATTGAACTGGCCTCGGGCGAGGTCCGTAAGTTTCTCGAAGACGGCGACGAAATCATCCTGCGCGCGCGTTGCAGCCGCGAAGGGTTTGCCTCCATCGGGTTCGGCGAATGCCGTGGCACCGTCGTCGCGGCGCGTTAAGAGGGCAGGGCGATGGAACTCTACACTTACTACCGCTCCACTTCGTCATACCGCGTGCGTATCGCCCTGGCGCTCAAGGGGCTGGACGTCACCGCGGTGCCGGTCAACTTGCTGGTACCGCCGGGCGGTGCCAATCGCCAGCCGGACTACCTGGCGATCAACCCGCAGGGCCGCGTGCCGGCGTTGCGTACGGACGAAGGCGATCTGTTGATTCAGTCGCCGGCAATCATCGAGTACCTGGAGGAGCGTTATCCACAGGCGCCGCTGCTTTCCAAAGACCTGGCCACGCGCGCCCATGAGCGCGCAGTGGCGTCCATCATCGGCTGCGATATTCACCCGCTGCACAACTCCAGTACCCAGAACCTGTTGCGCAAGTGGGGGCACGATGAGGCGCAATTGCTGGAGTGGATCGGGCATTGGATCAGCCAGGGCCTGGGCGCGGTGGAGCAGCTGATTGGCGATAAAGGCTTTTGCTTTGGCGAACAGCCGGGGATGGCGGATGCGTTTCTGATTCCGCAGTTGTATGCCGCGGAGCGTTTCAAAGTGCCATTGGGCGCTTATCCGCGCATAGGACGCGTGGCGGCATTAGCGGCGCAGCATCCGGCATTTGTGCAGGCGCACCCGGCTAACCAACCCGACACCCCGGACACACCCTAAATCAATGTGGGAGCGGGCTTGCCCGCGATAGCGCAGTGTCAGCCAGTGATGGCGCACATGACAGGCCGTCATAGCAGGCAAGCCAGCGCCCACGGTTGATCAGCGTCACCCTTATAAAAATAATAGGTACCTTGCGATGCACAATCAGATTGCCAGCTTTCGTGCGGCACTCGACGCCCGTCCGGTGTCGCGCTATCAGTGGTTGATCCTCGTGTTGCTGGCGTTGCTGCTGGTCACCGATGGCTACGATGCCCAGGTGCTGGGCTATGTGGTGCCGGCATTGGCCAAGGATTGGGGCCTGGAAAAAGCCGCGTTCGGCCCGGTGTTCAGCGCCAACCTGCTGGGCCTGACGCTCGGCTCGCTGTTGGTGACGCCATTGGCGGACCGCTTCGGCGTGCGCCGCATCCTGCTCGGCTGTGTGCTGATCTACGCCAGTCTCACGGTGCTGATGGTGTTTGCCAATTCCCTGACCACGTTGATGGCCGCGCGGTTTATCTGCGGCATCGGCATGGGCGGCGCGATGCCGAGTGCCATGGCGCTGATGTCGGACTATTCGCCCCCGCGTATGCGCACCTTGATGGTGACGCTGGCCGCGTGTGGCTTTTCGTTTGGCGGCGCAGCCGGTGGTTTTGTCGCCGCCGGTTTTATCGAAGGCTACGGCTGGCAGGCGGTGTTCCTGGCGGGCGGCGTGACGCCGTTGCTGCTGTTTCCTTTCCTGGTGTGGCTGTTGCCGGAATCCCTGCCGCGCCTGTTACGCGATGCACCGCCGTATGCGCGCTTGCGTACAGTCACCGCGCGCATGCTGCCGGGGTGGCAACCGCCGCTGGCGAGTGAAGCGCAGAACCTTCAGGAGCAGGGCAGCAAACTGACGGTGGTGGAGCTGTTTCGCAACGGCTACGCGCGCCCGACCGTGCTGATCTGGGCAACCTTTTTCGTCAGCCTGATCCTGCTGTATTTCATGATCAGTTGGCTGCCGTCGTTGCTGCTGGAAAGCGGCCTGCAATTGAAGGAAGCCAATCTGGTGACCTCGATGTTCCTGTTTGCCGGCACCTTGGGCGCCATCGGCATGGCCTGGTTTGCCGATCGCTTGAAAAGCAAAGTGCGGCTGTTGTCCGGCGTGTTGGCCGCTGCTGCGGTGTGCACCATCCTGCTCGGCCTGAATCACGATAACCCGCGTTATCTGGTGGCCTGTGTGTTTGCGGCCGGGTTCTGCATCATCGGTGGGCAACTGACCCTCAATGCTTTCGCCAGTAATTTCTACCCGGCACACGTGCGCGCCACGGGCACCGGCTGGGCTTTGGGCGTGGGGCGATTCGGGTCAATTCTGGGGCCGCTGTTTGGCAGCATGCTGTTGGCCATGCATATTCCGGTGCAGCAGATTTTCTTCTTCTGCGCGATTCCGGCGGTGATTGCGGCGTTGTTGATCATTCAGGTGCGTTCGCCTGGATCAGCTGCGGCGAAGGGGCCACTCCACAGCGATATTCTCAAAGCACCGGCCAAGCACTGATCTTGTTGGCTTGGCAGACTTTGTAGCGAGCTGGCGTGTTGTGCCGAGCGGGCTTGCCCCGCGTTGGGCTGCGAAGCGGCCCCAAAAACCTACCACTGCGGTTTGTCTGGAGAGATGCGGTGACTGTATTGGGGATTGGGGATTGGGGCTGCTGCGCAGCCCAACGCGGGGCAAGCCCGCTCGCCACGACAGACCATATAACCCGCAATCGCTAGTTCAATGCACCACTGAATTGGGCGGCAAGTGCCCCAGTCGCTCGGTCAGGCGCAGGCGCTGGATCGGGTCTTCGCTGAGCAACAACGCGTGCTCCAGGTCGAAGCGTTCGGCGCTGGGGCAATCCAGGCGCTGGTACAGGCTGGCCCGGGCCAGGTAATCGGCGACACTGGCATTGCCCAATTCCAGCACGCGCTCGGCGTCGATCAACGCGGCCAGCGGGTTGTCGTTGGAGAGATGCAGTTGGCGCAGGTTGCGTGACAACCGTTGCAGGATCGAGCGCGGCTCGGCGGTGAGCAAGTGGTCGGCCTGTAACTTGAGATTCGGGCCGTACTGGCGGTGCAGCAACTCACGGCAATCATTGGGGTACAGACGCCGCCCGCCGCATGGGTCCAGCAGGTGATCGGCACCGGGCACGCGCAGCAGGAAATGCCCCGGAAAATTCACACCGACCATCGGAATGTCCAGGCGCCGGGCCATCTCCAGCGCGATCAAGCCCATCGCCAACGGTTGCCCGCGTTTACGCTGCAGCACCTTGTCGAGAAGGGCCGCGGCGGGGCGCAGTGGGGTGAAGTCATCCTGAGCGAAGCCCAGGTCATTCATGCGCCGCAGCAGCGGCTGGCCGAGTTCATCCGCCGGCAACAGGGGCATGCCCACGCTGACCTGTTGTTGCAGCAGGGTCAGCGCTTGCAGGATCAGCAACGGCTGTACGGCCGGGTCGTGTTCGGCAGCAATCCACAGCGCGGCTTCAAACAGCGCTGGGGGTGAACGGTCCAGGCAGGCGAAAAAGGCTGTGCGGGGATTCATTGCGTTCTCCGGCGGATGCCCCCGTTTTAGCCTTGCTGCGAATTTTCGTCCAGTGACTTAAGAAATATCCGGCCTGCTTATGTCGCGGGATCTGTGAATTGGGTCGGCTTATTCCAGCGCACTTCGGCAGTTTCCTACCGTCAGCCTATACTTGGGCCTCTACCAGAAGTGATCCGGGAGCTTGACGATGTTTGCTCTCATGCACAGCACCCGCCTTGAATCGCTGCACCTGAGCGTCGATCCGGTGACCGGGCTGAAGGCGATCATAGCCATTCACAACAGCCGCCTGGGCCCTGCCTTGGGCGGTTGTCGCTACCTGTCTTACCCCGACGATGAAAGTGCCGTGGCCGATGCCGCGCGCCTGGCCCAAGGCATGAGCTACAAGGCCGCCCTGGCCGGTTTGCCGGTGGGCGGCGGCACGGCAGTCATCATCCGGCCCGTACACGTGGAAAGCCGCGCAGCGTTGTTCGAAGCGTTTGGCCGTTGCATCGAAAAGCTCGACGGCCGCTTTATCACCTCCATCGACAGCGGCACTTCGGTGGCGGACATGGATTGCATCGCCCAGCACACCCGCTTCGTCACCAGCACCACTGCCGCGGGCGACCCGGCGCCGCATGCGGCCATGGGCGTGTTCACCGGCATCCGCGCCGCCGCCATGGCCCGGCTGGGCAGTGACAACCTGGAAGGTTTGCGCGTGGCCGTCCAGGGCCTGGGCAATGTCGGTTACGCCCTGGCCGAGCAACTGCACGCGGCCGGCGCCGAACTGCTGGTCAGCGATATCGATAACGGCAAGGTGCAACTGGCGATGGAGCAGCTCGGTGCGCACCCCATCGCCAATGACGCCTTGCTCAGCACGCCGTGCGACATTCTCGCGCCTTGCGGCGTCGGCGCCGTGTTCAATCGACACAGTGTTGGCCAGCTTCGCTGCGCCGCCGTGGCGGGTTCGGCCAGCGCGCAGCTGACCACCCTGGACATCGCCGACCAGTTGGAAGGGCGCGGCATCCTTTACGCGCCGGACTACGTGATCAATTCCGGCGGCCTGATCTATGTTGCCCTCAAACATAGCGGCGCCGAGTTGCCGGGCATCACTGCGCACCTGGCGAACATCGGCACGCGCCTGACGGAAATCTTCGCCCACGCCCAAGCCGAGAAACGCTCGCCTGCCCGGGTGGCAGATGAGCTGGCCGAACGCTTGCTGTACCCATAATCGGGCATTAAAAAGGCCCTGAATCAATGATTCAGGGCCTGTTCAATTCGGGCTTTATTCTGCCGTTGGGTTCAGCAACTCGGACAATGCGTCCGGTTGGCTCTTGAACGCCTTGGCAAATACATCGCGGTTCTTCGCCATGTAGATCCCAGCTTCTTCCACCTGCTGCTCGCTCAGGGACGGCACGGCTTTTTGCAACACTTCTGCCAGCAACTCAGCGAGTTCAAGCATTTTGTCATGACGGTCAGCTTCGGCTTTATCCATGAACAAACGCTCCAGATCTCGGCTGCTGCGGTATACCACTTCGACGGCCATTCACCACCTCACATGCCTTCACGATAGTTGTCTTTTGCGACTACTGTATTTATATACAGCGAAAAGGGTAAGCCAAACCACGGGGTTTGGGTAGCAGTTTTTTAATGTAGTCGGGAAATAGGCATTGAGCACTGCAGGAAGGCGCACGGATTTGAGGTTAGCGACTTACCTGTGACGACCTTGTGCCTCATATCACGCGGCCACCATCTCAACTTCCAGTGTCTGGCCTTTTTTCTGCATGCAGAACAACCGTCACGTCCAACCCGCATTATCCGGTCGAGCCGACCTAAGGAAGCATCATCGTGAAAATCAACTGGGCCGAAAAACTGCGCCAGAACGTCCATGGGCTGGCTGAGTCGCTGGGTAATTTGTTTGTCGAGACATTCCACTACCTGGCGCTGTTCGCCATTGGTGCGGTGACCGCCTGGGCGGCGGTGATGGAATTTCTGGGGATGCTGGAAACCGGGCACATCAAGATCGATGACATTTTGCTGCTGTTCATCTACCTGGAATTGGGTGCGATGGTCGGGATTTATTTCAAGACCAACCACATGCCGGTGCGCTTTCTGATCTACGTGGCAATCACCGCGCTGACGCGCCTGCTGATCTCCAACGTCTCCCACCACAACCCGCCGGACATCGGCATCATCTACCTGTGCGGAGGCATTCTGCTGTTGGCGTTCTCGATCCTGGTGGTGCGCTACGCCTCGTCGGCATTTCCTTCGGTGAAGGTTGAAGGCCCGCGTCGCAAAGGCGAGGCGAGCCTGGAAACCGAGAAGGGCGAGCTTTAAAGCCCGACGCTGAAGGGCAGGGCGCGAGCGGGCGGTTGCTGCAGCACTTTATGGTCGCCGTCCGTCATCACCGTCAGAATCTCCATGGCACTGTGGCCCTGCTCGATGGCGATGCCGAACTGAATGCTTTGCACCAGCCGTTTGAGCCGTTGCGGGTCGTTGCGCTGTTCGGCGCTGATCATGCGTTTGGCGACCACGCCATCCTCGTTCGAGAGGGTGAGCATGATGCTGCCATCCAGCCGTTGGATGCTCAGGTTGACGCGGTATTTGGGCGTAAAGGTGTCGGTGATGATCTGAAAAGGATTGTCCATGGTGCGTTACCGCCTGATAAGAACATGCAGTCATTGACGACCGGCGTCTGGATTAGTTCGCGTTGCCTGACTACCGGCCACTCCGTCGCTGAGGTTTTCACAAGGTCCGTTTTCCTCAAGAGCTGTACAGCAAGGGGCGTGCCGTACAGCGATCTTCGCGCCAGTGAAGTCTGAATGTGCGAGCGGGCTTGCTCGCGAAAGCGGTGTATCAGCCAATAGATACTCGGCTGAAAGACTGCATTCGCGGGCAAGCCCGCTCCCACATTTGTTTTGTGCTGTGCTTGAGGTCAGTGGGCTATTTCAGGGCAATACCGAGAAAACGATCGCAGACAGCGCAATCAGACCGATCACCGCCACAAACACATTCGACAGCTGGCCCGAATACTGACGCAGAGACGGCACGCGTCGGATCGCGTACATCGGCATCAGGAACAGCAGGCACGCGATGATTGGCCCGCCCAGGGTTTCGATCATGCCCAAAATGCTTGGGTTGAACGTGGCCACGGCCCAGCAGGTGAGCACCATGAACAGCGCGGTGCAGCGTTCCAGCCCTTTGGACGACATCGCGCGGTTACGCCCACGCAGGGATTTGACGATCAAGCCCTGGAAACCTTCGCTGGCACCGATGTAATGGCCCAGGAAAGATTTGGTAATAGCCACCAACGCGATCAACGGCGCGGCGTAGGCGATTACCGGGGTCTGGAAGTGGTTGGCCAGGTACGACAGGATCGAAATGTTCTGCGCCTTGGCAGCCGCCAAGTCAGCCGGCGACAGGGCCAGCACGCAGCTGAAGCAGAAGAACATTACGGTCAGCACCATCATGCCGTGCGCAGTGGCGAGGATGCCGCTGCTCTTGCGCTCGGCCTGGGCGCCGTACACGCGCTTTTGGTCGACGGCGAACGCGGAGATGATCGGCGAGTGGTTGAAGGAAAACACCATCACCGGGATTGCCAGCCACAGCGTTTTGAAGAAAACCGGCAGCGGCATGCCTTCGCTGGCGGAGGCGAAGAACGCGCCGTTCCAGTTGGGGATCAGGCTCACGGCCAGCAACAGCAGGGCAGCGACGAAGGGGTACACCAGCACGCTCATGGCCTTGACGATCACGCCTTGGCCGCAGCGCACAATGGCCATCAGGCCGAGGATCAGCACCAGCGAGAGGATCGCCCGAGGCGGCGGGGCCATGTGCAGTTGGTGTTCCATGAAGCTGCTCAGCGTGTTGGTCAGCGCCACGCTGTACACCAGCAAAATCGGGAAGATGGCGAAGAAGTACAGCAAGGTGATCAGCTTGCCGGCACCGACGCCGAAGTGTTCTTCGACTACGTCAGTGATGTCGCCGGATTTGCCTGACAGCACAAAGCGCGTCAGTCCACGGTGAGCGAAGAAGGTCATCGGAAAAGCCAGCAGCGCCAGCACGATCAGCGGCCAGAAGCCGCCGACGCCCGCATTTATCGGCAGAAACAAGGTGCCCGCGCCGATGGCCGTACCGTAGAGGCCCAGCATCCAGGTGGTGTCGTGTTTGGTCCAGCCGGTGGTCACGGTTTTTTCTGAAACAGGGTTTTCAGCAGCAGGTGTACGTACATCGGTCATCGATATTGCCTCGTTATTATTTTTGCGCGGGCTCACGTTCAGGACGGGTTGCAGTGCTCCGGTCAGCACTCCACCCAGCTGACCGCCAGGCCGCCCCGTGAAGTTTCTTTGTATTTGTCATGCATGTCGGCGCCGGTGTCGCGCATGGTGCGGATCACCCGGTCGAGGGAAATGAAGTGTTTGCCGTCACCGCGCAGGGCCATTTGCGTGGCGTTGATCGCCTTGACCGCGGCGATGGCATTGCGCTCGATGCACGGCACTTGCACCAGGCCGCCGACCGGGTCGCAGGTCAGGCCGAGATTGTGTTCCAGGCCGATTTCGGCGGCGTTTTCCAACTGCTCCGGGGTGGCACCGAGGATATCGGCCAGGCCTGCAGCGGCCATTGCGCAGGCGGAACCCACTTCACCCTGGCAGCCGACTTCGGCGCCGGAGATCGAGGCGTTTTTCTTGCAGAGGATGCCGACGGCGGCGGCAGCCAGGAAGAAATTGACTACATCGTCATCAGAAGCGTCAGCGTTGAACTTCATGTAGTAATGCAGCACCGCCGGGATGATCCCCGCCGCGCCATTGGTTGGCGCAGTGACCATGCGCCCGCCGGCAGCGTTTTCTTCGTTGACGGCGAGGGCAAACAGGTTGACCCATTCCATCGCCGACAATGTTGAGGTGATGACATTCGGCTTGCCGATTTCCAGCAGGCTGCGGTGCAATTTCGCCGCGCGGCGTGGCACGTCCAGGCCACCTGGCAAGATGCCTTCATCGCGCAGGCCTTGCTCCACGCATTCGCGCATGACCGACCAGATGTGCAGCAGGCCGCTGCGGATGTCTTCATCGCTGCGCCACGCGCGTTCGTTGGCCATCATCAGCTCGGAAACCCGCAGACCGTGCTTGTTGCACAAGGCCAGCAGTTCAACGGCGCTGGAAAAGTCGTAGGGCAGTTCAACATTGCTGGTCGGCGCAATGCCGGAAGCGGCTTCGGCCGCTTCGATGATGAAACCACCGCCGACCGAGTAATAGGTCTGTTCGCTCAGTAGGCCGTTGTCGCCATAGGCGTGCAGGGACATGGCATTGGGGTGGTAGGGCAGGCTTTCGTCCAGCAGCAGGAGGTCGGTGTGCCAGTTGAAGGCAATTTCCTGCGTGCCTGCGAGCAGCAGTTGGCCGCTTTCGCGCAACTGTTGGATACGCGCGTTGATCGACGTCGGGTCGACCTTGTCCGGCCATTCGCCCATCAGGCCCATTACGCAGGCGCGGTCCGTGGCGTGGCCGACGCCGGTGGCGGACAGCGAACCATACAGGCGCACCTCGACACGGCGCGTTTCGCTCAGCAATTGTTGGTCGGTGAGGGTCTGGGCAAAGGTCGCCGCCGCCCGCATCGGGCCCACCGTATGGGAGCTGGAAGGGCCGATGCCCACCTTGAATAGATCGAAAACGCTGATAGCCATGCTAAAGCCTTACAAGTAATGGAGTAGGAATCGCTGCCATGTTTTGTAGGACGAGCGGAATTGGCGCGATACTGAGCCCCTGGAACGGCACTGACCAACGAATTATCCTAAGACACCCTTTAGCAGGACTAAACCCTATGACCCGGCCCCTTCATGGCCAGACTTACGTCTGGCTGCACGTTTTTTCCTGTGCCGCGCGGCATTTGTCGTTCACCCGCTGCGCCGAAGAACTGCACATCACGCCGGGGGCGGTGAGTCAGCAAATCCGCCAGCTGGAGGAGCGTTTGGGTTTTCGCCTGTTTCATCGACGCGCGCGCGGCGTAGAACTGAGCGCCGAGGGGCAGCGGCTGGCGGCGACGGTGGGCGAGGCCTACGGCAGCATCGATGCCGAGTTGCAGCGGCTGGACGCGGGAATGATCAGCGGCACCTTGCGCTTGCGCTCCATTCCGTCGTTTCTCGGTAAGTGGCTGACCCCGCGTTTGCCGCGTCTGCAGCAACGGTTTCCGGATATTCAGCTGCGCTTGGTCGCGGAAGACAGCAGCGTCGCCCTGCATGAGGGCGATTTCGACTTGGCCATCGACTTGAACGACGGCAGCTATCCCGGGCTGTTATCCACAGCCTTGCTCGATGAGCAGATTTTCCCGGTGTGCGCACCCAGCTTGTTGCGCGGGCGTCCGCCGTTGCATGGCCCGGCCGACCTGGTGCATTTTCCGCTGTTGCACGACATCACCGCCTGGCGTGGGAGTTATGAATACGCTGAGTGGGAGTTTTACCTGAATGCCATCGGCTACCACCACGCCGACGTACGGCGCGGGCACACCTTCAACCGCAATCACTTGACCATCGAGGCCGCCATTGCCGGCATGGGCGTGGCGATTGCGCGGCGCACCTTGCTCAACGACGAGCTGGAGCGTGGCACCTTGATCGTGCCGTTCGGCCTCGCGGTGCCGAACCACAAACGCTACGTGCTGCTGTATGCGCCGGGCGCGCTGAGCCATCCGGGCGTACGCGCGGTGCATGACTGGCTGGTGGAAGAAGCGGGGATTTTTCGCGGATTGCACCCGTTGGGAGAGGGGCAATTGTAAGGTTGGCTAAGCGTAAGAAGATGTAACTAACTCCCCACCCTAACAGCGTTTTTGCTCGTCGTCAGGCTTAATTCGTAATATAGAATTTATCTTTGCAAAGGGGTTGAATTGTTCTTCTGAGTGCTCAATTGTGTAAACAAGAGGTCATGGTTTCACCACCCCGGTGTTGCAGTTTGTGACCTCCTGCGAGCTAGCTGAAATAAGGGAAGAACTATGCAAATCCAAGTCAATAGCGATAACCATATTGAAAGCAGCATCCGACTGGAGGAGTGGGTACGTACCACCATTGAGAGCACGCTCGAACGTTACGAAGAAGACCTGACCCGCGTCGAGGTCTACCTCAAAGACGAAAATGGCGACAAGCCCGGTCCCCACGATTTGAGTTGCCGCCTGGAAGCACGGCCAAAGGGCCATCAACCACTGTCGGTATTGCACAAGGCCGACACCCTGGAACAGGCAATCGATGGCGCAGCCACCAAGCTTGAGCACGCGCTGGAGCATCTGTACGGAAAATTACGCGGCAAACCACGCGCCGCCGGGCAAGCTCTGCCTGATACCAAGGCCGATGAGGCCGAACTCGAAGAGGAATTTCTGGAAAACGAACAGGCTGCGCTTAACGGCTGATAGCTGAGTGTTTTTTCAATCCAATCAAACGGGCCTGCATCTGCAGGCCCGTTTTCGTTTAGCTGCCGCGTCGAAAGAAATACCTGCTCAACAGCGCCAACCCACAAGCACCAAAGCCGGCAAAAAGCATCGCCCAACCGGCGCCATGGCGCAGGGCCGCCTGGGCATCTGCGGGTGCGAGCATCGGCGTGTCCAACTTGCCTGCGGCGATGTTCTGGCTGATCGCGGGCCAATCCAGGACCGTGGTATCGGGCAACAGGCCAGAGAGGTGATGACCGATGCCGAGCAACAGCACCAGGCCCATCAGCGCGATGTTAAGTGCCAGCGTGATCAGTCGCGCGCTCAGGTCAATGCCCGAGGCCATGCCCGCGCGGTCGGCCGAGACGGAGCCGGTGGTGGTGTTGGTGGTTGGTGAGTTGGTCAGTGCCAGCCCCACGCCTGCCGTCACGCAGCTGAAAAGCACGAGTACGACGCTCGGATGTTCGGCTCCATTGGCCGCCGCCATACCCATAAAGCCTGCACCCATCAGGCCCAGGCCCAATGGAATGATGCGGTCGGCGCCATAGCGCAGGGCCAGGCGTTCAGCCAGCGGCGGCACCAGCAAGGTGGGCAAGGTGTAGGCGAGCAGGGCGCCGCCGGTGGTCATGGTGTCGTAGCCCAGCCCCGCCTGGAAGTAGAGCGGCAGGTAGATCATGAACGGCCAGAAGCTGAAGTTCATGCCAATCGAACCCATCAAGGCGCCGTTGAAGCGCTGAATACGAAACACCGAGAAATCGAACATCGGGTGAGCGCTGCGGCGCTCGACAGCGATGAACAGCAGCAGCGCCATCAGCGACAAGCCCGCCCAGCCCAGCATGGCCGCTGAGCCGAAGCCGTGCTCGCTGCCCTGAGTGATGAAGTAGACCAGGGCGAACACCGACAGTGTCAGGGTCAGCATGCCCGCGATATCCAGACGATGGCCGGCCGGGTCGCGCGACTCCTGCACGCTGATGCGCAGCAGTACCAAGGTCAACAAGGTCAGCGGCGCATGGACCAGGAACACCCAGCGCCAGTCCGCGACTGCCAGAATCAACGCTCCCACCATCGGCCCGAAGCCAAGGCCCACGCCCGCGATCACGCCCCAAATCGCGAAGGCACGCGCCCGCGTCGTTGGTTCACGGAACTGGTGCGAAAGAATCGCGAACTGGCAGATCATCATCGCGCCCGCGCCCACGCCCTGAACAAAACGCGCTGCGATCAGCGTAGGCGCATCGTTCGCCAGGCCACATGCCAGCGAGGCCAAGCCAAACAGCCATAAGCACAGCACCAGTATGCGCCGCCGGCCAAAGCGATCAGCCAGTGTGCCGGCTGCCATCAACACGCTGGTACAGGCCAGGGTGTAAGCATTCATGATCCACTGGGCATCCTGAAAACCTGTGCCCAGTTGCTGTTCCAGGGTCGGGAGGATGACCGGCACGCTGGAGATTTCCAGGCCGAACATCAGGGCGACGAGGCAGACGGCGGTGAGGGCAAGGCTATCTCTGGCGGTGCGCGGAGCGCTGACGGCCGATACAGCGGCGGCGGGCGGCATGGGGGTGTTCCTTGCGGTTGAATGGAAAGGCTATTCTCGCGGGAACAGATTTCCTTATTCGTGATAACTTTTCCTTTGATAAGGGAATCAAGAGCGACAATAAAATCATGACCACTCCGCGTTTTGATGGCGTTGAACTCTTTCTGCAAATCGTCGAAAGCGGCAACCTGACCGAGGCCGCCGAGCGGCTCAACCTCACGCGCTCTGCGGTGGGTAAAGGTTTGGCGCGACTGGAAGCTCGCCTGGGCACCTGCCTGTTGCAGCGCTCCACTCGCCGCCAGCGTCTGACCGAGGACGGGCAGGCGTACTACGAGCATTGCTTGCGCGCACTGGCCGAGTTGGAGGCCGCCGAGTCGGTGTTGGAGAGTGGCCGGCAGCAGCCGCGCGGGCGGTTAAGGGCGAGCCTGCCGCTGGCGTTCGGTCACCACTACGCGGCGCCTGCTTTGTGGGGCTTGATGGACCGTTATCCGCAATTGGAGATCGAGATCTCCTTCTCTGACCGGCTGATAGACCTGGCACAGGAAGGCTTCGACGTGGCCGTGCGCATTGGCCCGCTGCCGGACACCGACCGCCTGAGCGCACGCCGTTTGGGCGAGCAGTCCGTGGGGTTGGCCGCGTCACCTGCGTACGTGCAACGTGTCGGGCCAATTGAGTGTATTGATGACCTCGCCAGCCACCGAGGCATTGCCTACCGTTGCAACAATTCGTATCGCTCGGTGATGACCTCGCCTTTGGTGCTGGACGACCTCCAGGCCGTGGCCGATGCCGCCATTGCGGGCGTGGGCCTGGCGTGGTTGCCGAGCTGGTTGATTGCGCACTATGTGCTGCGCGGCCAACTGGAAGCGGTACTGCCGAGCTACCGCGACCAGCCTGCGCCGATCCATGTGATTTGGCCCACGGCCGCACACATGCCGGCCAAGACACGCTGCGCAATCGATGCCTTGGTCGCCGGCACCCCAAGTTGCCTGGCGGGTAGCTGACCCTGACCAACAAACCCGATCACCCTGTGGGAGCTGTCGAGTCCCAGCGAGGCTGCGAAAGCGGCAGGTCAGGCAACTTGGATAGCGCCTGTGCCGCCGCCTTCGCAGCCTCGCTGGGGCTCGACAGCTCCCACAGTTGATCTTCATAGCGGGTGAGATTTGTGCTCGTCGCGATGTTTTTGCGAGCTGTGATCTGACTGACAAACCCGATCCCTTGTAGGAGCTGTCGAGCTTTAGCGAGGCTGCGAAAGCGGTGGGTCAGGCACCTTGGATAGCGCCTGTGCCGCCGCCTTCGCAGCCTCGCTGGGGCTCGACAGCTCCCACAGTTGATCTCTATTGCGGGTGAGATTTGTGCTCGTCGCGATGCTTTTGCGAGCTGTGATCTGACCGAAAAAGCCGATCCCCTGTGGTAGCTGTCGAGCTTTAGCGAGGCTGCGAAAGCGGTGGGTCAGGCACCTTGGATAGCGCCTGTGCCGCCGCCTTCGCAGCTTCGCCGGGGCTCGACAGCTCCCACAGTTGATCTCTATTGCGGGCGAGATTTGTACTTGTCGAGATGCTTTTGCGAGCCGCGATCTGACTGACAAACCCTATCCCCTGTAGGAGCTGTCGAGCTTTAGCGAGGCTGCGAAAGCGGCAGGTCAGGCACCTTGGATAGCGCCTGTGCCGCCGCCTTCGCAGCCTCGCCGGGGCTCGACAGCTCCCACAGTTGATCTCTATTGCGGGTGAGATTTGTGCTCGTCGCGATGCTTTTGCGAGCTGTGATCTGACCGACAAAGCCGATCCCCTGTGGGAGCTGTCGAGCTTTAGCGAGGCTGCGAAAGCGGCAGGGCAGGCAACTTGGACAGCGCCTGTGCCGCCGCCTTCGCAGCCTCGCTGGGGCTCGACAGCTCCCACAGTTGATCTCTATTGCGGGTGAGATTTGTACTCGTCGCGATGCTTTTGCGAACCGTGATCTGACTGACAAACCCTATCCCCTGTGGGAGCTGTCGAGCTTTAGCGAGGCTGCGAAAGCGGTGGGCCAGGGACCTTGGATAGCGCCTGTGCCGCCGCCTTCGCAGCCTCGCCGGGGCTCGACAGCTCCCACAGGGGGGTTGCGTCGTTTGTAAGACTTCAGGTCTTGGCTGGAGCTTTTATGACTCAGGCAATCAGAACGCGATGGACGTCTGCACATACACCGTGCGCGGCTCACCGATGTATTTGCCTTTGTTGTTATCGTCGAACGAGCGGGTGTAGTACTGCTTGTTGAGGATATTTTTCACACCGACTGCCACGTTCAAATCCGACAGTTGTGGGCCGAAGTCATACGCCGCGCGGCTGCTGAACAGCATGTAGCCTGGGATGCGTCCGGTACTGCCGTCGGCACTTTCCGCCTGGGTGTTGGCGTTGTCGGCGAACTGGCTGCTCTGGTAGCTGCTGTCCAGGTTGAGCTTCCAGCGGCCTTCGGTGTAACCGACGCCCACGGTGCCTTTGTGCTTGGAGGAGAAGGGCACGCGATTACCCTTGTTCGGGCCGTCTTCGCGGATGGTCGCGTCGACGTAGGCGTAGGTGGCGTACACATCAAAACCGGCCAGCGCCGGGCTCAGCCCGTCGAGGGCGTAGTTGAGGCTCGACTCGATGCCTTGATGGCGCGTTTCGCCGCGGGCGATCACCGAATCGTTGGTCTGGTTGCTGTCGTACTGGTTGTCGAAGTTGATCAGGAACGCGCCGATTTCCGCACGCAAGGTGCCGTTGTCATACCGCGTGCCGAGTTCCCAGGTGCGGGCTTTTTCCGGCTTCACTTCGCCGCTGGTCACGCGGTTGGGCATCTGGCTGTACTGCACGCTGCCGAACGAGCCTTCGGTGTTGGCGTAAAGATTCCAGTCTTCGGTCAGGTGGTAAAGCACGTTCAACGCCGGCAGCGCGGTGTTGTAGTCGCCCTTGTATTTGACGTTGGTCAGGTTGTTGGTCTGCTGGGACTCGATCATCTCGTAGCGGATGCCTGGGGTGATGGTCCACTTGCCGATATCGATGCGGTCATCGACGAAAAACGCGTTGGCCTCGGTGGCGCCACGCGTGTCGCGGTCGTTGCGGCTGTTGGTGTCGGGCAGTTGCTGGTTGGCGCTGATCGGCGTGCGGTAGCGCAACTCGTGCCCGGCTTCGTTGATGTAGCGGTAGCCGACGCCCACTTCGTGGCTGGTGGGGCCAAGGTCGAAGCCCTGGGCGAAGCGGGTTTCGAGGCCGCGTACCCAATACTCGCGCGGCGACAGCGAAAGGAAGTTGCCCTGATCCAGGTAGCCATTACGCAACGTGGTGGTGAAGAAGGTGTTGGCGGTGAATTCGCGGCGGTCTTCCTGGTAGCGATAACCGGCGTTGAACATCGTACGGCGACCCCAGAATTTGTCGTAGGGGCGGGTGGACTGATACGGATCAGCCTTGTAGTCCTTGACGTTCAAGCCACCGGGCATATCGGCCTGGCCTTCGTAGTACTGCGCCATGGCGTTGAAGCTGTTGGCGTCGTCCAACTGGTATTTGCCTTTGAGGATCAAGTCGTCAATGCGCGTGTTGCTGTTTTCGCGCCAGTCGCCGCCACGGGTGCCGGAATACAAAATGGCGCCGCCCAGGCCGTTATCGGCCGTGCCGCCCGCCAGCAGGTTGCCGGTGGTCTTGAAGCCATCATGGCTGGAGGACGGGCTGGTCTCGGTCTGCAAGCCGCCTTTGACGGTGGGGGCGTCCGGGATTGCGCGGGTCACGAAGTTGACGATGCCACCGACGTTTTGCGGCCCGTAACGCACCGCGCCGCCGCCGCGTACCACGTCCACGGCGTCCATGTTGCCCATGCTGATCGGGGCGAAGGACAGCTGCGGTTGGCCATACGGCGCGAAGGGCACCGGGATGCCATCCATCAAGACGGTGGAGCGCGAGGCGAGGCGGGGGTTGAGCCCACGAATGCCGAAGTTCAGCGCCATGTCGTGGCTGCCGGTGCCGTTGTTTTCCGGGGCGTTGACGCCGGGAATGCGGTTGAGCACGTCACGCGCCTGGGTCGCGCCCTGGCGCTCGAACTCTTCGCGGCGGATCACATCACGCGCGCCGGGGTGTTCGAACACGTTGGTTTGCGCCGCATCGCCGAGCCAGTCGCCCACCACGTTGGAGGTTTGTAATTCAAGGGTGGCAGGGGCGCTGGCCGGTTGCAGGCTGTAGGCGTTTTCGCCCTCGGCGCGGGCTTGCAGGCCGGTGCCTTCCAGGAGTTTTCGCAGGCCTTCATCGGCACTGTAATTGCCCGACAACCCACGGCTCTGCCTGCCGGCTGTGACCTCGGAGCCGAAGGAAATCAACACGCCAGCCTCACGACCGAATTGATTCAGCGCGGCTTCCAGGGTCGCTGGGGCGATGTGGTACGGCTTGGCATCGGCGGCCATTACAGAGGGCAGCGCGGTAAGACTCAGGCTGGCGCCCAGTAGGAATTGGCGCAAGGTGCGGGCAAGAAGCGTCGGTTGCTGGGGCATGAAGGGCGGTCCTGAGAAGGTAGGATCAAGGTGGCTTTCCTTCTCTGTCACGCGAGGTGTGGAAAACGGCTCATGTTTTTTAAAAATAATTTACGCGCGTGCCTCAACGGTCACCCAGTAGCGGGTAAAACGCCGTACTTTCACCGGCAGGCTGACTTCCAACAGGTCGAGAATGCGTTCGCTGTCGTCCAGCGGGTAGCTGCCGGACAGCAGCAGGTTGGCCACTTGCGGGTCGCAATTGACCTGGCCTCGGCGATAGCGGCCCAACTCGGCGAGGAAATCGCCCAGGCGCATGTGCGCGGCCACCAGCATGCCGTCGGCCCAGGCGCCGCTGTTGGCGTCGGTTGGGCGCGGGGTGTCCCAACCTTTGCGGGTGAAATTGACTTGGCGCGAGGCCTCGACAGTCAGCGGCAGGCCGCTGTAGTGGTTGGGCATTACCTCGACATGGCCATCGAAAACTGCCAGTTGCGTATGGTCGTTGAACTGACGCACGTTCAGCCGCGCCGCCTGGCTGCTGAGCAGGCCTTGGCCGGTCAGCACGTGCAGCGGCGTATCGCCGGGGCGGGCGGTCAGCAAGATCTCGCCTTCGAGCAAGCGGACCAAGCGTTGGCTGCCGTCAAAGTGCACGTCCACAGCGCTGCCGGTGTTGAGCTGCAACTGGCTGCCATCGGCCAGCTGCACCTTGCGTCGTTGGCCGACGGGGCTGCGGTAGTCGGCGCTCAGCGGCGGCAGAATATGTTGCTGGCGCAGGCTCCAGGCCGCGGCCGAACCGGCGCCGAGAATCAGCAGCAGCTTGAGGGCCTGGCGCCGGCTGCTGGATTTGGGCGCGTTCAAGGCGGCGTGCGCCAAGGGCGAGGGCATGCCGCGCAGGCGTTGGTTGACGCGCTGGATATGGTCCCACGCGCGCTGATGTTCGCTGTGGGCGTCCAGCCATTGCTGCCAGGCCGCTTGCTGGCGCGGGTTGAGTGCGCCTTGCTGCATTTCCATCAGCCAGTGCACGGCTTGTTCGGCGACTTGCGTGGAAAAGTTCATAGGGCGAAGTAGCAGCGCATGGCGGCTTTATTCAAGTGGCGTTTGACGGTGGCGATGGAGATACCCAGCTCGGCGCCGATTTGCGCGTAGGTCAGGCCGTCGAGCTGGGCCAGCAGGAAGGCGCGTTTGACCTGAACGGGCAGGCCGTCGAGCAGTTGGTCGAGCTCCAGCAAGGTCTGCAGGATGATTGCGCGTTCTTCTTCCGACGGCGCCAGGTGTTCGGGCATTTGCGCCAGTGCGTCGAGGTAGGCGCGCTCCAGGTCCTGACGACGGTAGAAGTTGAACAGCACGCGCTTGGCCACGGTGGTGAGGAACGCGCGGGGTTCGATCAGCGTTGGCGCTTCCCGCGCGGTGAGCACACGGATGAAGGTGTCCTGGGCCAGGTCGGCCGCGCTCTCCGGGCAGCCGAGCTTGCGTCGCAACCAGCCGGTGAGCCAGTGGTGATGGTCGTTGTACAGAACTTCAACGGTGGTGGACGGCTGCAACGCGATCACTCCATAAGCATCGGCATGCTTTAGAGAACAAGAATTGTTCGCATTGTAGGGCGCGTGACGGGGTTCGGCAATCCGCCAGGACCGGTGATTCATCCGTTCTCTTTTGCTTATGAGAATATTTATCATTAATATTGCGCGCTGATGACCCTGGCGCCTCCCGTATGAAAAGCAAACCCTCACTCCCCGTTGCCTATCGCCTCGCCGTAACCTCGCGCGTGCTGGCTGCCGTGGTCGGCGGTTACCTGATGGCGTCCCTGGCGGCCGTCTGCCTGGCGTTGTGGATGCCCGTGTCCCGGGCCGACGCGGTGATCACCGGGATGATGAGTTCGTTTGTGTTCTACCTGTTGGCGGTAATCTGGTGCTTTGCCTGCCGCACGGCAGGGCGAGCCTGGTTTGGCGTGATGCTGCCGAGTGCGATGTTTGCCACGCTGGCGGGCATCGGTTTGTGGATGACGCGCACATGAAAGAGGGCTTTCGCCAGGCGATGGCCTGGTTGCACACCTGGGCTGGACTGATCTTTGGCTGGCTGCTGTTTGCGATTTTCCTGACAGGGACCTTGTCCTATTTCAAGGACGAAATCACCCACTGGATGCAGCCCGAAGTGCAGGCTTATCCATTGGATGACGCGCGTAGCCTCGCCGCCGCCCAAACCTATCTGCAGCAACAGGCGCCCAACGCCGCGCGCTGGTTTATCACCCTGCCGGACAGCCGCGATCCCGGCCTGTCGGTGATGTGGCAAGACAAAGTCGACCCCGGCAAACGCGGCAACTTCATCCAGAAAGTCCTCGATCCCGTCACCCGCCAGCCCGTGCAGGCGCGTGAAAGCATGGGCGGCGAGTTCTTCTATCGCTTCCACTTTCAGCTGCAGATGCCTTACCCGTGGGGGCGCTGGCTGTCGACCATCGCCGCGATGGTGATGTTTGTGGCACTGATCACCGGCATCATCACCCACAAGAAAATCTTCAAGGACTTCTTCACCTTCCGCCCACGCAAAGGCCAGCGCTCCTGGCTCGACGGGCATAACGCGGTGGGCGTGCTGGTGCTGCCGTTTCACTTGATGATCACCTACAGCAGTCTGGTGATCTTCATGAGCATGGTGATGCCCGCGCCGATCGTGGCTTCCTACGGCGACGACAGCCGTGCGTTTTTCAATGAAGTGTTCCCCAATACCAATAACGCGCCGGCGCTCGGCCAGCCGGGTGCATTGCTGCCGTTAGGGCCGATGTACGAGCAAGCGCGCCAGCAATGGGCGGGTGGGCATGTTGGCCGTCTGGTGGTCAACAACCCTGGCGATGTGAACGCCTCGGTCAATGTGGTCCGCGCAGGTGCCGACCGCGTGGTGCACGATTTCGGCAGCAGTGTGTCGTTCAACGGCACCACCGGCGAGTTGTTTCGGGTCAGCGGTGAACAGTCGTTGCCGGCGGCGATTGGCGGCAGTTTCTACGGCTTGCACATGGGCCATTTCGCCGGCCCGGTGCTGCGGTGGTTGTACTTTATCTGCGGCCTGGCGGGCACGGCGATGATCGGCACGGGCCTTGTGATTTGGCTCGGCAAGCGTCAGCTCAAGCACGCCAAAACCGCTGTGATGCCGTTTGAATTGCGGCTGGTTGAAGTGCTGAACATGGCCAGTATGGCCGGGCTGATGATCGCCATCGCGGCGTTTTTCTGGGCCAACCGGTTGTTGCCGGTGAGCTTCGCCGAGCGGTCCGACTGGGAAGTGCAGGCCTTCTTCATTGCCTGGGGCCTGAGCCTGTTGCATGCCGTGCTGCGTCGAGGCCGCCAGGGCTGGGTTGAGCAACTGAGCCTCGGCGCCTTGCTGTTTGTGGCCATTCCACTGCTCAACGCATTGACTACCTCGCAGCACTTGGGTGTGTCACTGGCCAGCGGTGATTGGGCCATGGCCGGTTTTGATCTGACGTGCCTGGCCAGCGGCCTGTTCCTGACCTGGGCGGCCTGGAAGATGCAGCGCCGCGCGGCGCCGCAGCCCAAGTCCGAACGCGCACGTGGACTGACGCTCAAGCAGGAGGCGAACTGAATGCTGCTCGCCCTGTTGATGTGCTACGCCGGGTTTACCGCGCTGTGCCTGTCCACCGACCGCCATCACGGTGAACTGCTGCACAGCAAACCCTCACCACCGCGACGCCTCACATTGCGTGTGGCCGGTTGGCTGCTGCTGGTGCTGTCGATATGGCCGGCCGTGGCGGCCTCGAATTGGGCGCAGGGGTTGGTGGAGTGGTGCGCCGTATTGATGCTCAGCGCACTGCTGCTGGTGTTGCTGTTGCCGTATCGGCCAAGGCTGGCCTTGATTCTGGCAGGCATCGGCCTGCTGGCCAGCCCTGTTGCGGCGTTCGCCTTACTCTGAGCTTCCCATGATGATCAGCACCCCACCCGAATCCCAGGACAGCCAGCACACCGATGCGGCCGGTGGGCGTGCGCATTTCCTGCAGGTGTTTTTGTCGCAGCGCTCGCAGATGGAAGCGCTGGTCAGCCGACGCGTAGGCTGCCGGGCGACGGCGGCCGACCTGGTGCAGGACCTGTTCCTGCGCTTCTGGCGCCGGCCGCTGGTGCAGGTCGAAGAACTCAGCACCTACTTGTTGCGCTGCGCCGGCAACATCGCCATTGATCACTTGCGCAGCGAAGGCGCCCGGGTGCGCAGCAGTGAGGGCTGGTTGCCGGAGCAGCAAGACAACCAGGGTTCCGAGCCCCAGGCGGCGTTTGAAGCGGGCAATGACCTGCGCCATGTCGAAGCCGCCCTGCGCAGCCTGCCGGAGCGCACTCGGCAGATTTTCCTGCTCAACCGCATCCACGGCCGCAAATATGCGCAAATTGCCCAGGCCATGGGGCTGTCCCAAAGTGCCGTGGAAAAACATATGATGCGTGCCCTCGAAGCCTGCAAAGCCAGCCTTCGCGAACCCTCGTCCCCACGCACGCCAGGGAAAGCACCGTGAACGTCACCCCCACGCCCGCCCAGGAGCAGGCCGCACTCGAATGGTTGAGCTTGTTGCATGACCAGCCCAGCAGCGGTGACCAGGCCACGTTCAGCCGTTGGTTGCGTGCCGACCCCGCGCACGTCGAGGCCTATGCTCAGGCCCAGGTGTTGTGGGAATTGAGCGAGGTGCCGGCACGCAAACTGGCGGACGAAGACGCCTTGGCCTTGCAGGGCTACCTCAACGCGATGAACACCTCGAAGCGCTCGCGTGCGGTGCGCTGGTCCGGCGCCCTGGCCGTGGCCGCGTGCCTGCTGGTGATGGTGTCGATGGGCGCCGGCTGGCAGCCGTCGCGCTGGGTCGATGACTTCGGTGCTGATTACGTGACGGCGCCGGGGCAGGTGCAGACCGTGACCCTGGCCGATCAATCCCAAGTCACGCTGGATGCCGACAGCGCCATTGCCGTGGACTTCAGCCACGGCGAGCGCCACATTCAGTTGCGCCGCGGGGCGGGGTTTTTCAGCGTGACCCACACCGGCCAGCCCTTTGTGGTGGAGGCTGGCAGTGGCGAAGCGCGAGTGCTCGGCACGCAGTTTGAAGTGCGCCTGCAACCGGCCGGCGCTCAGGTGACGGTGCTGTCCGGCCGCGTGGGTGTCACGCCGTCACGCCAGGGCCAACAGCAAATTCTTACGGCAGGCCAGCAAGTGGCCTACGCCGACGGTGTGGCCGACACCCTGCACGCGGTCGACAGCGAATCACGTCTGGCATGGCGCGATGGCTGGCTCAACTACTACAAGGTGCCGTTGGCGGATGTGGTCAGGGACCTTGGCCGTTACTACCCGGGCCGGATCTTGCTGATCAACGACGAGATGGGCGCCAAGCGCGTCAGTGGCAGTTTCCCAAGCAAGGATCCCTTGGCAGTTTTGAGTGCCTTGCAGGCCGTTCTGGGTTTTGAACAACACGCTGTGCTGGGTCGCATGATTGTATTGCGCTAGACACGAATGCTTCGATCGTCACTTTCAGCGTGGCGATTCTTTCAAAAATTTCCCCTTGCCGGTTTTTTACATGGCGCTGTAGGCCAGGTATCCCGGTGCCTGTAGAGCGTTCATTTAACCTTCATCCCAATTGCCAAAACCTGTCACCAAACCGTTACACGGGCCAAGGATGATCCCCGGATTCCTGAGCAGGTGGTCAGGAAGATTGGCGTCGCCGTTCACCCGGTTTTGACAGCCAGTACCTCCCTCCATAACAACAGATAGATGCACGTAAGGGATCTACTCGTGAAGATCAACACACTCTCTGCCCTGCTTTTAGCATCGGGCCTAGGTAGCTTTGCGCCGCTGGTTTTGGCAGACACCACTCAGGATGTCGGTTCGGTGAATGTTGCCGGCAAACAAACCCTGGGCAACGGGCACATGATTCGCGAAGAAAGTGCCAAGGCGCGGTCGACGGTAACCAAGGAAGCCATGGACGAAATGTCCGCGACCGCCAACGCCATCGACAAGCTTAAATACACGCCGGGCATCAACGTATCCAGCGACGACGCCAGCGGCACCAGCGGCACCAACTTCACCATGCGGGGCATGAGTTCGGACCAGGTCGGGGTGTCTGTCGACGGCGTGCCGATCAACGACTCGGGCAACTACAGCGTGTATTCAAACCAGCTCGGCGACCCGGAAAACCTCGCCGAAGTGTTTGCCACCCAGGGCTCCTCCGAGGCGGACGGCCCGCACATCGGTTCCAGCGGCGGCAACATCGGCATGATCACGATTCGCCCGACCAAAGAGCCCGGGCTGTTCGCCAAACAGATCGTCGGTGCCAATGACCTGCGCAAGACGTTCGTGCGGGTGAACACGGGCGATTTTGGCGGCCTCAAGAGCTGGGTGTCGGCCTCTCACCTTGAGGGTGACAAGTGGCGCGGCAAAGGCACGCTGCGCAGTGACAAAGTCGAGTGGAGCAGCCTGTTTGAAGACGGCAACGGCAACTCCACCCTGGCCACGGTGAAATACAACAACCAGGAAAACTACAACTACAACACCCTGAGCAAGTCGCAGTTCGAGACCGAAGGGCGCCGCAAGGACTACTCGGAAACGCCGGTGTACAAGTCGGGTTTGCTGTCGTCGTCCTATAAGCTCAATCGCAACCCGTTCGAAAGCGTCAACGCCACGCTCACCCAGCGCTGGCAGTTGCAGGACAACCTGGCGCTGACGGTCACGCCCTATTACTACTGGGCCAACGGTGGCAGCTTCAGCGGCCAGACCGCATCGAACCTGGGGCCGAAGTCTGATAAAGCCGGCAACTACAACCTGAGCAACCTGCAATCGGCCAACTATTACCGGCCATCGTGGACCGAAACCTGGCGCCCTGGCGTCACCGCGAAAATGAAATGGGACATCAACGAAGAACACAGCCTGGACTATGGCTACTGGTATGAGCGCGCACGCCAGCGCCAGACCCAGCCGTTTATCGGCATCAACGGCGAAGGCGCGCCCGATGATGTGTGGGGCGATTACAACAGCGGCGGACAGGTCGTCGACAAGAACGGCGCGACTGTCCAGGGCCGCCACTACTACACCGTTACCCCGTCGCAGAAACTCTGGGTGCAGGACAGCTGGCAGGCCACGCCGGACCTGAGTTTTGTCGGCGGCGTGGCGTACCAATACGTCGAGCGTGACGGCAACAACCTCGGCAGCCTGTACGACAAGCCAGAAAAACGTAACACCCGTTATCACCAGTTCCTGCCGAGTTTCAGCGCCAAGTACCAGGTCGACGAAAGCAACCAGACCTTCTACAACGTCACCCGCAACATGCGCACGCCGCCCAACTATGTGCTGTACAACAAGGGCGACTCGGTCAGCCTGAAGTCTGAGTTGAGCTGGAACCAGGAGCTGGGCTGGCGCTACACCGAAGACGACATGGCGTTGAGCGCGACCCTGTTCTACATCAGCTTCAAGGATCGCCAGGTGTCGACCACCGATTCTGCCGGCGACTACATGGTGCTCAACGTCGGCAGCGTGGATAACAAGGGCCTGGAACTGGAGTGGAGCGGTTTGTTGCCGCATCACTTCAACTACTACGCCTCGTACACCTACACAAAGTCCGAGCAGCAAGACGATTTGCTCAGCAAGAATGTGCTGTTGCCGACGGCGGGCAAGCAACTGGCCAACGTGCCGGAAAACATGTTCAACCTGGTGTTCGGGTATGACGACGCGCGCTTCTACGGCAACATCGCGGGCAAGTACGTCGGCAGCTTCTATGGCGATTTGACCAACAAGGAAAAAATCGAAGGCCGCACGGTGTTCGACCTGAACGCTGGTATTTACTTGCCGGTGGACAAGAAAGTCATCAAGTCGGCAGCGTTGCGCTTCTCGATGCTTAACGTGTTCGACAAGCAATACCTGAGCTCGACCCGCACCGTGGCGTTCAACTCGGTACCGGTGAATGGCCTGGCGCCGAGTACGGCGTATTACAACGTGGGGGAAGAGCGCACGGCGATGGTGTCGCTGGAAGCCAACTTCTAACTAAGGCTGGCGCAGAGCAAAATGTGGGAGCGGGCTTGCTCGCGAAGGCGGTGGATCAGTCAATGCCTGTAGCAACTGACACTGCGCTTTCGCGAGCAAGCCCGCTCCCACATTAGTTCTGCAGTGTTTTGCAGATTAGCTATTTCAACGCGGCCATGATCGCTTCAGGGTTGTAATCGCGAATCAGCGTGCCGTTCACGTCCACAAACGGAATCCCGCCGCCGCCCAATGCCTCATAGGCTTTGCGCGCCTTGGCATCCTTCTCAATGTCCAGCGCCTGGTACGGAATGCCCTTCTGGTCCAGAAAACGTCGGATCTGCTTGCAGTAGCCACACCACTCGGTGGAATAGAGCACCACACGCGCCGACGTGCGTACCTGCTCTGAAACCACCTGCGAGGGGTTGAACAGCCGCTCGATCTTGCCCCAGTTCTGGATCACCACCACGACCAGCAACACCAACAGGACTTTCTTGAAGACCCCGCCGAGCATCAGTTGCGGCGCTTGAGCTGGTCAGTCAGTTGGGTCGGCAGGCCTTTGATGATCAAAGTGCCAGCGGCTTCGTCGTATTCGATCTTGTCGCCCAACAGGTGTGCTTCAAAACTGATGGACAAGCCTTCGGCGCGACCGGTGAAGCGGCGGAACTGGTTGAGGGTGCGTTTGTCGGCCGGGATTTCCGGCGACAGGCCGTAGTCCTTGTTGCGGATATGGTCGTAGAACGCTTTTGGCCGGTCTTCATCGATCAACCCCGACAACTCTTCCAGGCCCATGGGCTCGCCGAGTTTGGCCTGGCTGCTGGCGTAATCCACCAGGGTTTTGGTTTTTTCGCGGGCAGATTCGTCGGGCAGGTCTTCGCTCTCGACAAAGTCGCTGAACGCCTTGAGCAGGGTACGGGTTTCGCCCGGGCCGTCGACGCCTTCCTGGCAGCCGATAAAGTCGCGGAAGTATTCCGAGACCTTCTTGCCGTTCTTGCCTTTGATGAACGAGATGTACTGCTTGGATTGCTTGTTGTTCTGCCACTCGGACACGTTGATCCGCGCCGCCAGGTGCAGTTGGCCCAGGTCCAAGTGACGCGAGGGGGTCACGTCCAGCTCATCGGTCACTGCCACGCCTTCGCTGTGGTGCAGCAGGGCGATCGCCAGGTAGTCGGTCATGCCTTGCTGGTAGTGGGCAAACAACACGTGGCCGCCGGTGGACAGGTTGGACTCCTCCATCAGCTTTTGCAGGTGCTCGACCGCCGTGCGGCTGAAACGGGTGAAATCCTGACTGCCGTCGAAATATTCCTTCAACCAGCCGCTGAACGGGTGCGCGCCGGACTCGGCGTGGAAGAAACCCCAGGCCTTGCCTTGTTTGGCGTTGTAGCTCTCGTTGAGGTCGGCAAGCATGTTCTCGATGGCGGCCGACTCGGCAAGCTCCGAATCGCGGGCATGTAGAACTGCGGGTGTGCCGTCGGGTTTTTTGTCGATCAGGTGGACGATGCAGTGACGGATCGGCATAGGCTTCTCGGCTGGTTGAAGGGGAGTGGTAAGCCTCCCCAAAAAGTCGCCAGTGTACCGCACCCATTGGCCATGACGCGCTTGGAAGGCTGTTTTGGGCGACCTCCCACGGGCTATATGCCTTTTTTTCACGGTTTAGAGCGATAAAGCTGACCAAATGGGTATGTTGAGGCGGATATTTCCCCGTCTCTGTGCTAGTTTTGCCCCGTCTTACGCCAAGACTCGGCGTTAAGCGTGCATTCAGCATCTGTCAGGTCGAACCAATCCCCGTTTCAAGCATCTATAACCCCGATCCCGTGGTTATGGCCGGGGGTGCCAGGCCTTGACGGTCAGGCTCGACGGCTGACACTGCACTCTGCAATCCATATGAATTTGATAGGGAAGGAACACCACAATGGCTATTACTAAAGACCAACTGATCGCTGACCTGGCTGAAGCAGTAGACGCACCGAAAACTACCGTGCGCGCTCTGCTGGACCAACTGAGCCAAGTTGTTGCTGATCAGCTGGAAAACGGCGGCGAAATCACTCTGCCAGGCGTTGGCAAACTGAAAGTGACTGAGCGTCCAGCCCGTACTGGCCGTAACCCTTCGACTGGCGCTGCCATCGAAATCGCTGCCAAGAAAGTTATCAAGCTGGTTGTGGCCAAAGGCCTGACCGACGCTGTTAACAAGTAAGACGCAGCAAAAAAAACCGTGCTCCGGAGCAATCCGGGCACGGTTTTTTGTTGCCTGCGATTTGACTGCAGTGGCGGCTCAACCGTGGCGAGGGAGCAAACGCCCTCGCCACCGTTTCAGTCGCGCACCCAGCGCTGACGCCAGATCTGCTGCTCGTTCTTGGTCTGGAAGGTCCAGGCCACGAAGCGGCTTTGCTTCTGACCCTGGGACATTTCCACCACCTGGCTCTCAAGTACGCCGGCTTTTTTGAGGGCTGTCTGGATCGCGGGCAAGTTCGACGCTTTTGACACCAGGGTGCTGAACCACAGCACCTTGTGGGCAAAGTGCGCACTCTCGGCGATAAGCTGCGTGACGAAGCGCGCTTCACCGCCCTCACACCACAGCTCCGCCGACTGGCCACCGAAGTTCAGGACCGGCAACTTGCGCTTGGGATCGGCCTTGCCCAGGGCGCGCCACTTACGCTCGCTGCCCTTGGTGGCTTCTTCCATGGACGCGTGGAACGGCGGGTTGCACATGGTCAGGTCAAAGCGTTCGCCCGGCTCCAGCAGGCCCAGCAGGATCTGCTTGGGGTTGGGTTGCTGACGCAGTTGGATAACTTTGCTCAGGTCGTTGGACTGTACGATGGCCTTGGCGGCGGACACCGCGATAGGGTCGACCTCCGAGCCGAGGAAGTTCCAGCGGTACTCCATGTAGCCAATCAGCGGGTAGACGCAGTTGGCGCCCATGCCGATGTCCAGCACCTTGACGATTGAACCGCGCGGGATCTTGCCGTCGTTGACGCTGGCCAGCAGGTCGGCAAGAAAATGCACGTAATCGGCACGCCCCGGCACCGGCGGGCACAGGTAGTCCGCCGGAATGTCCCAATGCTGGATGCCATAGAACGCCTTCAACAGCGCCCGGTTGAACACCCGCACTGCGTCCGGGCTGGCAAAGTCGATGCTTTCTTTGCCGTACGGGTTGATGATCACAAATTGCGCCAGTTCCGGCGTGGTCTTGATCAGCGCCGGGAAGTCGTAACGGCCTGTGTGGCGGTTGCGCGGGTGCAGGGTTGCCTCTTTGCGCGGTGCCACGGGCTTGGCCGGGGCGGCGGATTTAGGCTTCTTGCGCGGAGGTTTAGGTGTGCTGGGGGCGGTCATGTTGATTCTGGTGTTGGCTCAAAGTGGTGGGCATTGTCACACATCCTGAGACCCTCTCGGGCAAATGTGGGAGGTGGCTTGCCCCCGATTGCGGTGTGAGAGGCAAAAATATGCAGACTGATACACCGCCATCGGGGGCAAGCCCCTTCCCACATTGACTGGATTGCCAGCAAGGATTGGAAAATTCCAGGCAAAAAAAAGAGGCCCGAAGGCCTCTTTCTTACACGGGGTTCACCTTACAGGCTGGAAATCCGTGCATGTTGCTCCGCCAGCTTGCCCAGGGCCTGTTCAGCCTCGGCCAGCTTGGCGCGTTCTTTGTCGATCACTTCAGCCGGCGCCTTGTCGACGAATGCCGCGTTGGACAGCTTGCCGCCCACTCGCTGCACTTCGCCTTGCAGGCGGGCAATTTCCTTGTCGAGACGGGCCAGTTCCGCGCCCTTGTCGATCAGGCCAGCCATCGGCACCAGCACTTCCATGTCGCCGACCAACGCAGTCGCGGACAGCGGTGCTTCGGCGCCGTCAGCCAACACGGTGATCGACTCCAGTTTTGCCAGCTTCTTGAGCAGTGCGTCGTTCTCGGTGAGGCGACGTTGATCTTCGGCGCTGGCATTCTTCACGAATACCGCCAATGGCTTGCCCGGCCCGATGTTCATTTCGGCGCGGATGTTGCGCGTGCCGAGCATCAAGGTCTTGAGCCATTCGATATCGCTTTCGGCTGCCTCATCAATGCGCGCTTCGTTGGCTACCGGCCAAGGCTGCAGCATGATGGTCTTGCCTTCGATACCGGCCAGCGGCGCGAGGCGCTGCCAGATTTCTTCGGTGATGAACGGCATGAACGGGTGCGCCAGGCGCAGGGCCACTTCCAGCACGCGCACCAGGGTGCGCCGGGTGCCACGCTGACGTTCGACCGGCGCGTTTTCGTCCCACAGCACAGGCTTGGACAGTTCCAGGTACCAGTCGCAATACTGGTTCCAGATGAACTCGTACAAGGCTTGTGCGGCCAGGTCGAAACGGAACTGGTCGAGTTGGCGGGTCACTTCGGCTTCAGTGCGCTGCAGCTGCGAGATGATCCAGCGATCAGCCAGGCTCAGCTCATAGGCTTCGCCGTTCTGGCCGCAGTCTTCGCCTTTATCCAGCACGTAACGCGCGGCGTTCCAGATCTTGTTGCAGAAGTTGCGATAGCCTTCGACGCGGCCCATGTCGAACTTGATGTCGCGGCCGGTGGACGCCAGCGAGCAGAAGGTGAAGCGCAGGGCGTCAGTGCCATAGCTGGCAATGCCGTCGGCGAACTCGTCGCGGGTCTGCTTCTCGATCTTCTTCGCCAGTTTCGGCTGCATCAGGCCCGAGGTGCGTTTGTGCACCAGGGTTTCCAGGTCGATGCCGTCGATGATGTCCAGCGGGTCCAGGACGTTGCCCTTGGACTTGGACATTTTCTGGCCCTGGCCATCACGCACCAGACCGTGCACGTACACGGTCTTGAACGGCACTTGCGGCGTGCCGTCTTCGTTCTTCACCAAATGCATGGTGAGCATGATCATCCGGGCAACCCAGAAGAAAATGATGTCGAAGCCGGTGACCAGCACGTCGGTGGAGTGGAATTTTTTCAGGAACTCAGTCTGTTGCGGCCAGCCGAGCGTGGAGAATGTCCACAGGCCCGAGCTGAACCAGGTGTCCAGTACGTCGTTGTCCTGTTGCAGCGCCACGTCCGGGCCGAGGTTGTGCTTGGCGCGTACTTCGGCTTCATCGCGGCCAACGTAGACCTTGCCCGACTCGTCGTACCAGGCCGGAATCCGGTGGCCCCACCACAGCTGACGGCTGATGCACCAATCCTGGATGTCACGCATCCACGAGAAGTACATGTTTTCGTACTGCTTGGGCACGAACTGGATACGGCCGTCTTCCACGGCGGCAATCGCAGGTTCAGCCAACGGCTTGGTGGACACGTACCACTGGTCGGTCAGCCACGGCTCGATGACGGTGCCGGAGCGGTCGCCTTTCGGGACTTTCAGTGCGTGGTCGTCAACGCTCACCAACAAACCGGCAGCGTCGAACGCCGCCACGATCTGCTTACGCGCGTCAAAACGGTCGAGGCCGGCGTATTCGGCCGGGATCTTGCCGTCGATGCTTTCGTTCAGCGTACCGTCGAGGTTGAACACCTGGCACGCCGGCAGCACGGCGGCGTTCTTGTCGAAGATGTTCAGCAGCGGCAGATTGTGGCGCTTGCCGACTTCGTAGTCGTTGAAATCGTGAGCCGGGGTGATTTTCACGCAGCCGGTGCCGAATTCAGGGTCGCAGTAGTCGTCAGCGATGATCGGAATACGACGGCCAACCAGCGGCAGCTCAACGAACTTGCCGATCAGCGCCTGGTAGCGTTCATCGTTCGGGTTAACGGCCACGGCGGCATCGCCGAGCATGGTTTCCGGACGTGTCGTGGCGACGATCAGGTAGTCGTTGCCCTCAGCGGTCTTGGCGCCGTCGGCCAGCGGGTACTTGAGGTTCCACAGGAAGCCTTTCTCGTCGTGGTTTTCCACTTCGAGGTCGGAAATCGCCGTGTGCAGCTTGGTATCCCAGTTGACCAGACGCTTGCCGCGGTAGATCAGGCCGTCTTCGTGCAGGCGCACGAACGCTTCTTTCACGGCTTCCGACAGGCCGTCGTCCATGGTGAAGCGCTCACGGCTCCAGTCTACGGACGAGCCCAGGCGACGGATCTGACGGCTGATGTTGCCGCCGGACTGGTCTTTCCATTCCCAGATCTTCTCCAGGAATTTCTCGCGACCCAGGTCATGACGGTTCTGGCCGGTGGCTTCGAGTTGGCGTTCCACCAGCATCTGGGTGGCGATACCGGCGTGGTCGGTGCCCGGTTGCCACAGGGTGTTGCGGCCCTGCATGCGGCGGAAACGGATCAACGCATCCATGATCGCATTGTTGAAGCCATGGCCCATGTGCAGGCTGCCAGTGACGTTCGGTGGCGGAATCATGATGGTGTAGGCATCACCCGCGCCTTGCGGAGCGAAATAATTCTCGGACTCCCAGGTCTCGTACCAGGAAGTTTCAATAGCGTGCGGCTGGTAGGTCTTATCCATGCGCGGCGGGACCCTAGTTGGCATTAATTCAGGAAAGCCGGCAAGTATAACGGGGGATAGGGCGCAGGGCGAGGCGAAGACAGGCTAGAGATGTACGCAGTGCAAATGTGGGAGGGGGCTTGCCCCCGATGGCAGTAGGGCAGTGACTGATAAGCTGACTGACCCAGCGCTATCGGGGGCAAGCCCCTCCCACAGTAGATCCAGGTGTGGCTCAGGACTGATATTGGCTGAGCAACCGCTCCATGCGCGCATCCATTCGCCGTTTGATTTCGGCTTCGATATGCGGAGCAAAGTCGTCGATCACATCCTGCATGATCAACTGCGCAGCGGCGCGCAACTCGTTGTCCAGATGCAGCAGCAGGGCGTCGGGCGCTTTTTCTGCGGCGGGTGCGGGTTGTGCCACGGGAGCGGCAGCGACAGGCTCGGGTGCAACAGGCTTGCCACTGACCATGTCGAACAGCAGCGGAATCTGTACCTCGGCGTCGACCGTTTCGGTCAGCAGCGGCGGTTGCAAGCCATCATCACCGAGCAACTGACGGATCGACTCGAGGTCGTCCAGCAGGTGGTCGTCTTTTTTTATAGGGTTTGGCGTGTCCATCATGTACTCAAAGTCGTTGTAGCCGGTGATCCTGCAGAGAATAGCCCTGTTCGCGGTAGAAACGGAAACTCTCCCGCGCGGCCTGACGAATAGCCGGATCTTCCACCACCACTTCTGCCACACGGGCAAATGCCTTGGCGAAGGCGGGTACTTTCAGGTCCAGGTTGACCAACAGGTCTTTGTGATCGCCGCAGCTGTCACCCAGGCCCAGCACAACCCGGCCTTCGGGTTCGGACTCGGCAGGGCCGTGCGGCACGAAGCTTTCGCCCTTGAAGCGCCATAAGCGCGCGTCGAGGTCATCACGTTGGGCAGCATCGCCGCAATGCAGGTAGATGCGGTGGCCCATGCGCCAGGCTTTTTCGGTGAGCTTGCAGGCAAAGTCCAGGCGCGCGGAAGGATCGGCGCTGGGCAATATATAGAAGTCGACTTGGGTCATTGCGGTTCCTGAGACCGGGGGGGCGTGAGGGCCGCCCCGGAATCTTCAGTTTCAGGCTTTGGCGCGATCCAGCAGGTACTGGGTCAGCAGTGGCACCGGACGGCCAGTGGCGCCCTTGTCCTTGCCGCCGCTGGTCCAGGCCGTGCCGGCGATGTCCAGGTGAGCCCAGTTGAGGTTCTTGGCAAAGCGCGACAGGAAGCAGGCTGCGGTGATGGTGCCGGCTTTCGGGCCGCCGATATTGGCGATGTCGGCGAACGGGCTATCCAGCTGTTCTTGATATTCATCGAACAGCGGCAGTTGCCAGGCGCGGTCGTCGGCAGCCTTGCCGGCGCTGAGCAGTTGCTCGATCAACTCGTCGTTGTTGCCCAGCAGACCCGACGTGTGGGCGCCCAGGGCAACCACACAGGCACCGGTCAGCGTAGCGATGTCGATCACGGCCTGTGGCTTGAAGCGTTCGGCGTAGGTCAGCGCATCGCACAGCACCAGACGGCCTTCGGCGTCGGTGTTGAGGATTTCGACGGTCTGGCCGCTCAGGGTAGTGACGATATCGCCCGGACGGGTCGCGCCGCCGCTCGGCATGTTCTCGGCGCACGCCAGGATGCACACCAGGTTGATCGGCAGCTTGAGTTCCAGCACGGCACGCAGAGTGCCGAACACGCTGGCGGCGCCGCCCATGTCGTACTTCATCTCATCCATGCCTGCGCCCGGCTTGAGGCTGATGCCGCCGGTGTCGAAGGTGATGCCTTTGCCGACCAGCACGTAAGGCTTCTCGGACTTCTTGCCGCCGTTGTATTGCATCACGATCAAGCGTGGCGGCTGGTCGCTGCCCTGGCCCACGGCATAGAAGGAGCCCATGCCCAGGTCCTTGATTTTTTTCTCGTCCAGCACCTCAACCTTCAGACCCTTGAATTCTTTGCCCAGCGCCTTGGCCTGTTCGCCCAGGTAAGTCGGGTGGCAGATGTTCGGCGGCAGGTTGCCCAGGTCGCGGGTGAACGACATGCCGGCGGCGATGGCCTGGGCGTGGGTCACGGCGCGCTCGACTTCAGCCTGAGCGGCCTTGATGGTCAGCAGGGTAATTTTTTTCAGGGCGCGCGGTTCGGCTTTCTGGCTCTTGAACTGGTCGAAGACGTAGGTGCCATCCACCAGGCTTTCGGCCAGCAGGCGGGTCTTGCCGTAGCTGTCACGGCCTTTTACGACGATTTCATCCAGGGCCAGTGCTGCATCGCTGCCGCCCAGGCCCTTGAGGGTGTTGAGAATGCCGCTGATGATCTTGCGGAACGGACGGTCGCCCAGTTCGGCGTCCTTGCCCACGCCCACCAGCAATACGCGGTCGGCTTTAAGGTTGGGCAGGCTCTGCAGCAACAGGCTTTGGCCGACTTTGCCGGCCAGGTCGCCGCGCTTGAGCACGGCGCTGATGGCGCCACCGCTGAGTTCATCCAGTTGCTTGGCGGCGACGCCGAGCTTGCGGCCTTCGCCGACAGCGACCACGAGGGTGGCGGTTTTCAACGTTTCGGGGCTAACGCTTTTTACAACCAATTCCATTTTCGGGTCCCTTATAAAGGTCTGTGAGCCTGAGTCTGTACCCAGGCTTTAAAGCGTGGCAGCTCTGTAAACCGCCAGCGACAAAGGCCGCAGTTTGAACCTCGCCGGCGGAGCCTGACAACCCTTGCCGCATGCTTTGTGCACGCGTATGAGCAAGCACCGTGACAGGCGCGGTCAATCACAGGATAATGCGCCATCTTTTTAGCCGGCCCATGAAAACGGGTCGACTCGGTATGCTTGCTTGTTTGGCCGCCTTAGCCTGACAACCCTGGAGTGTCTGGTTTGATCGTCTTCCGTTATCTGTCCCGCGAAGTCCTGTTGACCCTGAGTGCCGTGAGTGCGGTATTGCTGGTCATCACCATGAGTGGTCGTTTCGTCAAATTCCTGGCCCAGGCCGCTTCGGGTGCTCTGGATCCGGGCTCGCTGTTCCTGATCATGGGCTTTCGCCTGCCGGGCTTTTTGCAACTGATCCTGCCACTTGGCCTGTTTCTCGGTATTTTGCTGGCCTATGGCCGGCTGTACCTCGAAAGTGAAATGACCGTGCTGTCGGCCACCGGCATGAGCCAGCAGCGTCTGCTGGCCATGACCATGGTGCCGGCCACCGGCGTTGCCCTGGTGGTGGCATGGCTGAGCATGAGCCTGGCGCCTCAGGGCGCCATGCAGTTCCAACTGCTGCTGAACAAGCAGGATGCGATGACTGAGTTCGACACCCTTGAGCCTGGGCGCTTTCAAGCGCTGAACGATGGCACGCGGGTGACTTACACCGAGACCATGACGGATGACCGTGCCAACCTGGGCGGTGTGTTTATTTCGCAGAAAAATCTCGGGCAGAACCAAAAAGACCGTGGCATTTCGATTTTGGTGGCCAACAGCGGGCGCCAGGAAGTGCGTCCGGATGGCAGCCGTTACCTGATCCTGGAAAATGGCTACCGTTACGACGGCAGCCCTGGCCTCGCCGATTATCGGGCGATCAAGTACGACACTTATGGCGTAATGCTGGCCAGGCCGGACATCAGCGAAGAGGTCACTGACCGCGATGCGCTGCCGACATCGTCGCTGTTCAACAATAAGGAACTGCGCTCCGTTGCCGAGCTGCAATGGCGGCTGTCGCTGCCGCTGCTGGTATTTATCGTGACGTTGATGGCCGTGCCGCTGTCGCGCGTCAACCCGCGCCAGGGTCGCTTCCTCAAGCTGTTGCCGGCAATTCTGTTGTACATGGCCTACCTGACCCTGCTGATTTCCGCCCGTGGTTCCATGGAGAAAGGCAAGTTGTCGCCGGTCCTTGGCCTGTGGGGCGTGCACGGGATCTTCCTGTTGATCGGCCTGGGGCTGCTCTACTGGGAACCTATCCGTTTGAAAATGAAGAGCCGTCGTGGCCTGAAGGAGTTGGCTCGTGGCTAAGCTCGATCGCTACATTGGTAGCAGCGTACTGATCGCCATTCTGGCGGTATTGGGCATTATTCTCGGCCTGGCCTCGTTGTTCGCCTTTATTGACGAAGTGGGCAACGTCACCGACACCTACACCGTCATGGATGTGTTGAGTTACGTGGCGCTGACCGCACCGCGCCGGCTCTACGACATGATGCCGATGGCCGCGCTGATCGGTTGCCTGATCGGGCTGGGCAGCCTGGCCAGCAGCAGCGAGCTGACCATCATGCGCGCCGCCGGTGTATCGATCGGGCGCATTGTCTGGGCGGTAATGAAACCCATGCTCCTGCTGATGGCGTGCAGCGTGCTGATCGGCGAGTACGTGGCGCCACCGGCCGAGGCTACCGCTCAGGCCAATCGCGCCCTGGCCCAGGGCTCGGGGGATGCGCAAAGCGCCAAGCACGGCCTGTGGCACCGACAGGGGGATGAGTTCATCCACATCAACGCCGTGCAGCCGGGCGGTTTGTTGGTGGGTGTGACGCGTTATACGTTCGACAAGGAACGGCACATGCTGACCTCCAGTTTCGCCAGGCGCGCGCAATACGATGCCGAGAAATGGACGCTCAGTGACGTCACCACCACGTACTTCCGCAATGTTGGCCAGGGCACCAAGGCCAGTACCGAAGTGATCAATGTGCCGAGCGAACAGTGGGACATCGCCCTGAAGCCGGAACTGCTCAACACAGTGGTGATGATCCCGGAGAGCCTGCCGATTACCGGTTTGTGGAGCTATATCCACTACCTCAAGGATCAGGGCCTGAATAATGGCCGCTACTGGCTGGCGTTCTGGGTCAAGGTGCTGCAGCCGGTGGTCACCGCCGCGCTGGTATTGATGGCGATCTCGTTCATCTTCGGCCCGTTGCGTTCCGTGACCCTCGGTCAGCGGGTGTTCACCGGCGTACTGGTGGGCTTTACATTCCGTATCGCCCAGGACTTGCTCGGTCCGTCGAGCCTGGTGTTCGGTTTCTCGCCGCTGTTTGCGGTGCTGGTGCCCACAACTATCTGCGCCCTGGCCGGGTTCTGGCTGTTGCGCCGCGCGGGTTGATACTGCGCTTATGAACAAAAAATGCCCCGTTCGAGAGATCGGGGCATTTTTGTTCTGGTCAGCAAAGATGACGTCTGGCCTGAGCATCAGGTACAATTCCCGGCTATTTTTCAGCGGGCAATCTGCCTGCAGCCTTTTTGAGTGTTGATCCGTGAGTGATTTGAGTCATATCCGCAATTTCTCCATCATCGCCCACATTGACCATGGTAAGTCGACGCTGGCCGATCGATTCATCCAGATGTGCGGCGGCCTTGCCGAGCGTGAAATGGAGGCCCAGGTACTGGACTCCATGGACCTCGAGCGCGAGCGCGGGATCACCATCAAGGCCCACAGCGTTACCCTGTACTACACCGCCAAAGACGGTATCAAGTACCAGCTCAACTTCATTGACACCCCGGGCCACGTTGACTTCACCTATGAAGTCAGCCGTTCCCTGGCGGCCTGTGAAGGTGCGTTGCTGGTCGTGGATGCGGGCCAGGGCGTCGAAGCCCAGTCCGTGGCCAACTGCTACACCGCCATCGAGCAAGGCCTTGAGGTCATGCCGGTGCTGAACAAGATCGACCTGCCTCAGGCCGATCCGGACCGTGTCAAAGAAGAGATCGAGAAGATCATCGGCATTGACGCCACCGACGCCGTCGAGTGCAGCGCCAAGACCGGCCTGGGCGTCGACGAAGTGCTTGAGCGCCTGGTCAAGACCATCCCTGCACCTACCGGCAACTACGAAGATCCGCTGCAAGCGTTGATCATCGACTCCTGGTTCGACAACTACCTGGGCGTTGTTTCCCTGGTACGTGTACGCCACGGCCGTGTGAAGAAGGGCGACAAGATCCTGGTCAAGTCCACCGGCAAGATCCACCTGGTGGACAGCGTCGGCGTGTTCAACCCGAAACACACCGCCACCACCGACCTGAAAGCCGGTGAAGTGGGCTTCATCATCGCCGGCATCAAGGACATTCACGGTGCACCGGTCGGTGACACCCTGACCTTGAGCTCCACCCCTGATGTAGACGTGCTGCCGGGTTTCAAACGCATCCAGCCGCAGGTTTACGCCGGCCTGTTCCCGGTCAGCTCCGACGACTTCGAAGACTTCCGCGAAGCCCTGCAGAAGCTGACCCTCAACGACTCGTCGTTGCAGTACACCCCGGAAAGCTCCGACGCGCTGGGCTTCGGCTTCCGCTGCGGGTTCCTGGGCATGCTGCACATGGAGATCATCCAGGAGCGCCTTGAGCGCGAATACGACCTGGACCTGATCACCACCGCGCCAACGGTTATTTTTGAGCTGGCGCTGAAAACCGGTGAAACGATTTACGTCGACAACCCGTCCAAGCTTCCGGATCTGTCCTCCATCGAGGACATGCGCGAGCCGATCGTGCGGGCCAATATTCTTGTGCCGCAGGAACACCTGGGCAACGTCATTACCCTGTGTATCGAAAAACGTGGCGTACAACACGACATGTTGTTCCTCGGTACCCAGGTGCAAGTGACCTACGATTTGCCGATGAACGAAGTGGTCCTGGACTTCTTCGACCGTCTCAAATCCACCAGCCGCGGCTATGCTTCGCTGGATTACCATTTCGATCGTTACCAATCGGCTAATCTGGTGAAACTGGATGTGCTGATCAACGGCGACAAGGTAGATGCACTGGCGCTGATCGTGCACAAGGACAATGCGCACTACAAAGGTCGGCAGTTGACCGAAAAGATGAAAGAACTGATTCCGCGCCAGATGTTCGACGTCGCGATCCAGGCCGCCATTGGCGGGCAGATCATTGCACGGACCTCCGTCAAGGCTCTCAGAAAGAACGTACTGGCCAAATGCTACGGCGGTGACGTAAGCCGTAAGCGCAAGCTGCTTGAGAAGCAAAAGGCCGGTAAAAAACGCATGAAGCAAGTGGGCAACGTGGAAATTCCACAAGAAGCCTTCCTTGCGGTGCTCAGGTTGGATAGTTAGGTCCTATGTCACTAAATTTCCCGCTGTTGCTGGTCATCGCCGTTGCCGTTTGCGGTCTCTTGGCGTTGCTCGATCTGGTGTTCTTCGCCCCGCGTCGGCGGGCGGCTATCGCTTCCTATCAGGGCAGCGTCAGCCAGCCCGATGCGGTGGTGGTCGAGAAGCTGAACAAAGAGCCTCTGTTGGTTGAATACGGCAAGTCGTTCTTCCCGGTGTTGTTCATCGTGCTGGTGCTGCGTTCGTTCTTGGTGGAGCCGTTTCAGATCCCTTCGGGGTCGATGAAACCGACCCTGGACGTGGGCGACTTCATCCTGGTGAACAAGTTTTCCTACGGGATCCGCCTGCCGGTGCTCGACAAGAAAGTCATCCCGGTCGGTGACCCGCAGCGCGGCGATGTGATGGTGTTTCGCTACCCAAGCGACCCGAACGTCAACTACATCAAGCGTGTCGTCGGGCTGCCGGGCGACGTGATTCGCTACACCAGCGACAAGCGTCTGTTCATCAATGGTGAGTCGGTGGCCGAGAAACTGATCGGCGCCGAACCGAACACCTTGGGCAGCGCCGAGCTGTATCAGGAAAAACTCGGCGCGGTAGAGCACGAAATCCGTAAGGAAATGAGCCGCTACCGTGCGATGCCTGATGGCGAGTGGAAAGTGCCTGCCGGGCACTACTTCATGATGGGCGACAACCGCGACAACTCCAACGACAGCCGTTACTGGGATGACCCCAATATTCCCAAGGACCTGCTGGGCATGGTTCCCGACGAGAACATTGTCGGCAAGGCCTTTGCGGTCTGGATGAGTTGGCCGGAACCCAAACTCAGCCACCTGCCGAACTTCTCGCGGGTCGGGCTGATCAAGTAATACAGGCGGCGCTGTGAACACAGCGCCGAATGCTTTTCTGGGGTTCGGACAATGCGTCGTCCGGCCTCATGCGGCACCAACCAGGATTTGAATTTGAACACTGCGTCAATCGTCGATGGCCGCCGGTGCCACCAACTAGATATGGATAAACCGTGACCGTTTCTCTAAGTCGTCTCGAGCGTCAGCTCGGCTACACCTTCAAGGACCAGGAATTGATGGTCCTTGCCCTCACACACCGCAGTTTTGCAGGGCGTAATAACGAACGCCTGGAATTTCTCGGTGACGCCATCCTCAACTTTGCCGCCGGTGAGGCGCTGTTCGAGCGTTTCCCGCAAGCGCGCGAAGGCCAGCTGTCACGCCTGCGTGCACGGCTGGTAAAAGGCGAGACCCTGGCCGTGCTGGCCCGCGGTTTCGGCCTGGGCGAATACTTGCGCCTGGGGTCCGGTGAACTGAAAAGCGGTGGCTTTCGTCGCGAGTCGATCCTGGCTGATGCCCTCGAAGCGTTGATCGGTGCGATCTACCTGGATGCAGGCATGGAGACGGCCAAGGAGCGCGTGGTGGCCTGGCTGGCTTCGGAGATCGAGAGCCTGACGCTGGTCGACACCAACAAAGATCCCAAGACCCGCCTGCAGGAATTCCTGCAGTCGCGCGGTTGTGAACTGCCACGCTACGAAGTGGTGGATATCCAGGGTGAGCCGCATTGCCGCGTGTTCTTCGTGGAATGTGAAATCACCTTATTGAATGAAAAAAGCCGAGGTCAGGGTGTGAGCCGTCGTATTGCCGAACAGGTAGCGGCCGCTGCAGCACTGATTGCCCTGGGCGTGGAGAATGGCCATGACTGATTCAACCGCAACACGCTGTGGCTATGTTGCCATCGTCGGCCGCCCGAACGTGGGCAAGTCCACGCTGCTCAACCACATCCTGGGCCAGAAGCTCGCGATCACCTCGCGCAAGCCGCAGACCACCCGCCACAACATGCTGGGCATCAAGACCGAAGGCAGCGTCCAAGCCGTCTACGTCGATACCCCGGGCATGCACAAAGGTGGCGAGAAGGCACTTAACCGCTACATGAACAAAACCGCTTCGGCGGCGTTGAAAGACGTCGACGTGGTGATCTTCGTGGTTGACCGCACCAAGTGGACCGACGAAGACCAGATGGTTCTCGAGCGCGTGCAATACGTCACCGGCCCGTTGATCGTCGCGCTGAACAAGACCGATCGCATCGAAGACAAAGCCGAGCTGATGCCGCACCTGACCTGGCTGCAGGAGCAACTGCCGAACGCTCAGATCATGCCGATCTCTGCCCAGCACGGTCACAACCTTGAGGCCCTGGAGCGCGTGATCGCGGGTTACTTGCCCGAGAACGAGCACTTCTTCCCGGAAGATCAGATCACCGACCGCAGCAGCCGCTTCCTCGCCGCTGAACTGGTGCGCGAGAAAATCATGCGCCAGATGGGCGCCGAGCTGCCTTACCAGATCACCGTCGAAATCGAAGAGTTCAAGCAGCAGGGCAAAACCCTGCATATTCATGCGCTGATTCTCGTCGAGCGTGACGGCCAGAAGAAAATCATCATTGGCGACAAGGGCGAGCGCATCAAGCGCATCGGCACCGAAGCGCGCAAGGACATGGAATTGCTGTTTGATTCCAAGATCATGCTCAACCTGTGGGTGAAGGTTAAGGGTGGTTGGTCCGATGACGAGCGCGCACTGCGCTCCCTGGGCTACGGCGACCTGTAGGGTCTTGAATACACCACAGGGCTGAAAATGTGGAAGGGGGCTCGCCCCCGATTGCGGTGGGTCAGTTAACGAATAGGTGACTGACACACTGCCATCGGGGGCCAGCCCCCTCCCACGTTAGGTTTGTGCAGTTTTCAAAAATGCATTCCAGCAGTGAGCATCCATGTCCCAACCCACCAGCCAACTCGCCTACGTCCTGCACAGCCGCGCTTACCGCGAGACCAGCGCCCTGGTGGACTTCCTCACGCCCCAAGGCCGCCTGCGCGCAGTCTTGCGCAGCGCCCGAGGCAAGGCCGGCACGCTGGCCCGGCCGTTCGTGGCCCTGGACGTGGAGTTTCGTGGCAAGGGCGAGCTGAAAAACGTCGGCCGTCTGGAAAGCGTCGGCAATTCCGCCTGGCTCAACGGTGAAGCCCTGTTCAGCGGCCTGTACCTCAACGAGCTGCTGATCCGCCTGCTGCCCGCCGAAGACCCGCACCCTGCGGTCTTCGATCACTACGCCGCCACGCTCATTGCACTGGCCGAAGGCCGCCCACTGGAACCGCTGCTGCGCGCTTTCGAATGGCGCCTGCTCGACGACCTGGGCTACGGCTTTGAACTGAGCAACGACCTGCACGGCGACCCCATCGCCGCAGACGGCATGTACCGCCTGCAAGTCGACGCCGGCCTGGAACGCGTTTACCTGCTGCAACCCGGCCTGTTCCAGGGCACCGAGTTGCTGGCCATGAGCGAAGCCGACTGGACTGCCCCTGGCGCCTTGTCTGCGGCCAAGCGCTTGATGCGCCAGGCGCTCGCCGTGCACTTGGGCGGGCGGCCGCTGGTCAGTCGCGAGTTGTTTCGAAAGCCCTGACAACCCCGTGTATGCTGTGCGGCGTTTCTTTCCCTTTTCAGGAGCGCTTCCGTGAGCACCAGCAATCGCATTCTTCTTGGCGTCAACATCGACCACGTCGCTACCCTGCGCCAGGCCCGGGGCACCCGTTACCCTGATCCGGTCAAGGCCGCGCTGGACGCCGAAGAAGCGGGCGCCGACGGCATCACCGTGCACCTGCGCGAAGACCGCCGCCACATCCAGGAGCGCGACGTGTTGCTGCTCAAGGACGTGCTGCAAACCCGCATGAACTTCGAAATGGGCGTCACCGAAGAAATGATGGCGTTCGCTGAACGCATCCGCCCGGCGCACATCTGCCTGGTGCCGGAAACGCGCCAGGAGCTCACCACCGAAGGCGGCCTCGACGTTGCCGGCCAGGAAGCGCGGATCAAGGCTGCGGTCGAGCGTCTGTCGAAGATCGGCAGCGAAGTCTCGCTGTTCATCGACGCCGACGAGCGTCAGATCGAAGCCTCGCGCCGTGTTGGCGCGCCGGCCATCGAACTGCACACTGGCCGCTATGCCGATGCCACCACACCCACCGAAGTCGCTGACGAACTGCAGCGCATTATCGACGGCGTACAGTGCGGCCTCAGTGAAGGCCTGATCGTCAACGCCGGCCATGGTTTGCACTACCACAACGTCGAAGCCGTGGCTGCGATCAAGGGCATCAACGAACTCAACATCGGCCACGCGCTGGTGGCGCACGCGCTGTTCGTTGGTTTCAAAGGCGCAGTGGCCGAGATGAAAGCGCTGATTCTGGCTGCTGCCAGCTCCAAGTGAGCACAGTCTAAAAATCACTGAAGATCAAAATGTGGGAGGGGGCTTGCCCCCGATAGCGGTGTGTCAGTCAGCCTATCTGTAGCTGACCCACTGCAATCGGGGGCAAGCCCCCTCCCACAGTGATTTTCGGTGTATCCAGAGGTGTAGTTACCCAGCCAAGCCCATTGAATTGAGCCATGCGGCAATGCGAAGCCTTACTGTTTAGCCGGGTCAGGTGTATCGTATCTGCCCTTTGCGGGCCTCTGGCCTGTGGCAGATACGTGAGGTTGTTGTGTCCCGATCCTTTTCCCGTCGACAAATCCTGGGTGGTCTCGCAGGCCTGGCCGTAGTGGGCGTCGGTGCCGGTGGCGGCTATCGCTACTGGCTGGGGAAAGTTGCCGAGGCCGAAGCCGGGCACGATTACCAACTGATCGCCGCGCCGCTGGACGTGGAACTGGTGCCGGGCCACAAAACCGAAGCCTGGGCATTTGGCCCCTCGGCGCCGGGCACCGAGTTGCGTGTGCGCCAGGGTGAGTGGCTGCGGGTGCGCTTTATCAACCACTTGCCGGTCGCCACCACCATTCATTGGCACGGCATCCGCCTGCCGCTGGAAATGGACGGCGTCCCTTACGTCTCGCAGTTGCCGGTATTGCCCGGCGAATACTTCGATTACAAATTCCGCGTGCCGGACGCCGGCAGCTACTGGTATCACCCGCACGTGAACAGCAGCGAAGAACTCGGCCGTGGCCTGGTGGGCCCGCTGATCATCGAAGAGCGCGAGCCCACCGGTTTCAAGCACGAGCGCACCCTGAGCCTGAAAAGCTGGCACGTGGACGAAGAGGGCGCCTTCGTGGCCTTCAGCGTACCCCGTGAAGCCGCGCGTGGCGGCACTGCCGGGCGGTTGTCGACGATCAATGGCGTGTCCCAGGCGGTGATCGATTTGCCGGCCGGGCAAATCACCCGCGTGCGCCTGCTCAACCTCGACAACACGCTGACCTATCGCATCAACATCCCCGACGTCGACGCGCAAATCTACGCGCTGGACGGCAACCCCGTGGAGCCGCGCCCCTTGGGCAAGGAATACTGGCTGGGCCCGGGCATGCGTATTTGTCTGGCGATCAAGGCGCCGCCTGCCGGTGAAGAGCTCTCCATCCGCAACGGCCCGGTGCGCCTGGGTACCTTTCGCTCCGTCGCCAATACCGATGCGCCCACCGAATGGCCTCCGGCGCTGCCCGCCAACCCGATCGCCGAGCCGGACCTGGCGATTGCCGAGAAACTCAACTTCAATTTCGAATGGGTCGGTACCGTGTCGGTCGATGACGGCAAACCGCCGAGCCTGTGGCAAATCAACGGCAAGGCCTGGGACATCACCGACAAGACCTGTGCCGATCGCCCGATTGCCAAGCTTGAGAAGGGCAAAAGCTACATTTTCGAATTGAAAAACATGACCCAGTACCAGCACCCGATCCACCTGCACGGCATGAGTTTCAAGGTAATCGCCTCGAACCGCCACAAGGTGATCCCGTACTTCACCGACACTTACTTGCTGGGCAAGAACGAGCGCGCGCGCGTGGCGTTGGTGGCGGATAACCCGGGGGTGTGGATGTTCCATTGCCACGTGATCGATCACATGGAAACCGGCCTGATGGCCGCCATCGAGGTGGCGTGATGCGCCAGATTCGCCCCACGGCGATTATCGACCGCAGCCGCGACCAGGACTTCATGCGTGAAGCCCTGGCCCTCGCCGCTCAAGGCGCCGCCCTTGGCGAAGTGCCCGTTGGCGCGGTGCTGGTGCAGAACGGTGAAATCATCGGTCGGGGTTTCAATTGCCCGATCAGCGGCAATGACCCCAGCGCCCATGCCGAAATGGTCGCCATCCGCGCCGCCGCGCAGGCGATCAGCAACTATCGCCTGGTCGGCAGCACGCTGTATGTAACGCTGGAGCCCTGCAGCATGTGCGCGGGCCTGATTGTGCATTCGCGCATCGAGCGGGTGGTGTACGGCGCGCTGGAGCCCAAGGCGGGGATCGTGCAAAGCCAGGGGCAGTTTTTTACCCAAGGGTTTCTCAACCATCGGGTGCTGTTTGAAGGCGGGGTGTTGGCTGAGGAATGCGGGACAGTGTTGAGTGAGTTCTTTAAGGCCAGAAGAGCCAAGCCCATACTCTAAAGAACACTGAAAACCAATGTGGGAGCTGGCTTGCCTGCGATAGCGGTTTATCAGCCACTGATCAATTGACTGAAAGATCGCTATCGCAGGCAAGCCAGCTCCCACATTTTGATCTCCATTTATTCAGGGAGATTGCAGGTTATTTCTTGGCGATGATCACCGCGCGCATCGGCGCCGGCAGCCCTTCAAGGGTCTTGCTGTGATCATCCGGGTCCAGGAAGTCGCTCAGCGACTGGTACTTCATCCACTCCGTGCCGCGCTGTTCCTCGACCGTGGTCATGCTCACATCCACGCAGCGCACGTCGCTGAACCCGGCGCGCCGTAGCCACAGCATCAAGGCCGGTACCGAAGGCAGGAACCACACATTGCGCATCTGCGCATAGCGGTCTTCCGGCACTAACACTTGCTGCTGATCGCCTTCGACCACCAGCGTTTCCAGCACCAACTCGCCGCCTTTGACCAGGCAGTCTTTCAATGCCAGCAAGTGCTCAATCGGCGAACGGCGGTGGTAGAACACGCCCATGGAAAACACCGTGTCGAAGCCTTCCAGGTTCGGCGGCAGGTCTTCAAACGGGAACGGCAAGTGCCAGGCCTTCGGCTCGTTCAGGTAGCGCTGTACGGCCTGGAACTGGCAGAAAAACAGCCAGTTCGGGTCCACGCCAATCACGCTGTCGGCACCCGCGCCGAGCATGCGCCACATGTAGTAGCCGTTGCCGCAACCCACGTCGAGGATGCGCTTGCCGTTCAAATTCAGGTGCGGGGCAACGCGTGACCACTTCCAGTCCGAACGCCATTCGGTGTCCACATGCACGCCAAACAGGTTGAACGGGCCTTTGCGCCACGGGCTCAGGCCCATCAGCGCGGTGCGCATCTGTGCGCGGGTGGCGTCGTCGCAATCGGTATCAAGGGTCAGGCCATTGAGCAAATCGACTTCGCTGGGCTGGATCTGCGGCAGCGCATCCAGCGCACTCTGCCAACGCTCCAGGTCGCCATGACCCTTTTCCATCTTGCTGTCGAGTTGCGCTTGCAGGCCTTGGGCCCATACGGCCAACGGAGTACCGACCAGGTGGCGGGCGAGGGGAGAGAGATCAATCATGGCAAGGCAATCAACGAGGCAAAGTTAAGACACTGGAACCACAGCACGACTTTCGAGAACCCGGCTGCCAGCAGGCGTTCGCGGTGTTCTTCGAGGCTGTCGGGCTTCATGACGTTTTCGATGGCGCTGCGCTTCTGGGCGATTTCCAGTTCGCTGTAGCCGTTGGCGCGTTTGAACGCGATGTGCAGGTCGGTGAGCAATGCGTGTTCTTCAGGGTCGTTGAACCGCAGCTTTTCCGAGAGGATCAACGCGCCGCCCGGCAGCAGCGACTGGCGGATGCGCCCCAGTAATGCCAGGCGTTGATCGGGGGCGATAAATTGCAGGGTGAAATTCAGCGCCACCACCGAGGCCGGTTGGAACTGCAGCGCGAGGATATCGCCCTCGATCACCTCAACCGGCAGCAACTCCTGGAACATCGAGTCCTGGCCATTGAGGTATTCGCGGCAGCGCTCGACCATCGCCGCCGAGTTATCCACGGCGATTACCCTGCATCCGTCGGTGCGCACATGGCGGCGCAGCGCCTGGGTGACCGCGCCGAGGGACGAGCCCAGGTCGTAGAGCACGCTGTTGGGTTGCGCAAACTGCGCGGCCAGTACGCCGAGGTTCTCGACGATGGTCGGGTAACCGGGCACCGAGCGCTTGATCATGTCCGGGAACACCCGCACCACGTCCTCGTTAAAGGCGAAGTCCGGCACCTGGGGCAGGGGCTGGGCGAATAGGCGATCGGGTTCTTTGCTCACGGTTGTTCCGGCGACGAGGGGGGAAAGGCCGGCATTTTAGCCAAATTGGCCCTCGTGTGCGCGGGTAGTCTGATGGAAAGCCGAGGCGGTGATGCCCCACTGACCCAGCCAATACGTGCCGATCAATAAATACGGCGCCGCCTCAAAGGCGACCACGAACCGATTGATACCAATCAGCGTGTCGGAAAACACAAACGACACCGCGCCCGCCGCCGCCAGCAGGGCCGAGCGCTTGGGCACCTCACTGCCCAGTCGCGCCAATGCACGCCAGAGCATCGCGCTGATCACCAGCGCATACACCACCACCGGAATCAGCAACTCGCCCAGGCCATGGGCAATCAGAATGCTCAGCAGAATCGCACCCACGCCCAGTGCCAATACCAGCGGCAACAACGTCAGCCGCCGGCAATCGCTGAAATAGGCTTTCAGATACGCCAAATGCGCAAACAGGAAGGCGCCCAGCCCGAAGATAAACAGGTCGCCTGGCCACGCGAGCAAGACGTCGCCCACCAGGGAAAAAATCAGCCCCAGGCTGATCCAGCGTCGATAGTCGGTGGGCGGCGCGTCATGCAGCCAGCCCAGCAACGCCAGCACCGGCAACGGTTTGACCAACAGGCACAGTAACGCCGCGTGGGTGCTCAAACCGTAGACAAAGGTGCCGGCGCCCATCAACGCAAGAATCAGCCAAGGCATATCAGTTCACCGTGATGGCGCAGTCGAAGGTTTCGGCAGGCTCGGCTTCCGGTTCCCAAGGTTGCTGGGACGTCAGGCGCAAACGGCCCTGGCCGGCCGCGAAGGCCTGGAAACGCCAAGTGGATTGGCCGCCACCGCCGATCACCCCGGACTCGGTGCTGCTGTAAACCTCAGGGCTGAGTGCACGCAGCACGCCACCGGCGGAATCCTGGATGGCCCAGCGATAGCCGGTGGTGGGGTTGCTCGGCAAGGTGAGGATCAGGTTTTGCCCGGTTTTAAGCTGGAGCGGGCAGGCGCTCTGGTTTTCCACGGTGACGTTTTGCCTGGGGGCACTGGCGCAGGCGGCCAGCAGGGCAAGGCTCAAGGGGAGAAGCAGGCGGGCAGCGGTCATGGGGGCTCCGTTGTTTGACGACGAAGGGCGAGCATAACCGAAGATGAGACAAGGTGTGACAAGGCGGGCTTTTGTGTTGGCAGGGCTGGCCTGATCGGGGGCAAGCCCCCTCCTACAGTTAACCGAGTACATTCTTTGGAACGCAGTCAAATGGTGGGAGGGGGCTTGCCCCGATGAGGCCAGTTCAGGCATTACACAATGGTCAGAACAACACCTTCGCCACATCCGCAAAGCGCTTGGCAAAGTGCACCGTCATGCCTTCTTTCAGGTACTCCGGCAGCTCTTCAAAGCTGCCACGGTTGGGCTCTGGCAAAATCAGCTCGTGAATCTTCTGGCGCCGCGCCGCAATCACTTTCTCACGCACCCCGCCAATCGGCAGTACATGCCCGGTCAGCGTCAGCTCGCCGGTCATCGCCACGCCTTTTTTCGGTGGCTGGTTACGCGCCAGCGACAGCAACGCACTGGCCATGGTCACGCCGGCGCTTGGGCCATCTTTGGGCGTAGCACCTTCCGGCACGTGCAAGTGCACGAAGGCTTCGTCGAAGAACTTCGGATCGCCGCCAAACGACTTGAGGTTGGAGCTGATGTAGCTGTAGGCAATCTCGGCGGACTCTTTCATCACCTCACCCAGTTGCCCGGTGAGCTTGAAGCCACGATTGAGCGTGTGGATGCGCGTCGCCTCGATCGGCAGGGTCGCGCCGCCCATGCTGGTCCAGGCCAGGCCTGTGATCACGCCGGTACCGGACAGCACTTGCTCATTGCGAAACACCGGCATGCCCAAGGAGCTTTCCAAATCCTTGTTGCCGATCTTGATCACCGAGTCCGGCTCGTCCAGCAGCTTGACCACGGCCTTGCGCACCAGTTTGCCCAGCTGTTTTTCCAACTGGCGCACCCCGGCTTCGCGTGCGTAGCCGTCGATCAGCGCGCGCAGGGCGCCGTCGCTGATGGTCAGGGTGTTTTTCGACACCCCGGCCTTTTCCAACTGTTTTGGCCACAGGTGGCGCTTGGCGATGGCAACCTTTTCTTCGGTGATATAGCCCGACAGGCGAATCACTTCCATCCGGTCCAGCAATGGGCCCGGGATCGAATCAAGCGTGTTCGCCGTGCAGACGAACAACACCTTGGACAGGTCCAGGCGCAGGTCCAGGTAGTGATCGAGGAATTCGACGTTCTGTTCCGGGTCGAGGGTTTCCAGCAAGGCCGACGCCGGGTCGCCCTGGAAGCTCTGGCCCATCTTGTCGATCTCATCGAGCATGATCACCGGGTTCATCACCTCCACATCTTTGAGCGCCTGCACCAGCTTGCCCGGCAGGGCGCCGATGTAGGTACGGCGATGGCCTTTGATCTCGGCCTCGTCGCGCATGCCGCCGACACTGAAGCGATAGAACGGCCGGCCCAGGGACTCGGCGATGGATTTACCCACGCTGGTCTTGCCCACGCCCGGCGGGCCGACCAGCAGCACGATGGAACCGGCGACTTCACCTTTATAGGCGCCCACCGCGAGAAACTCGAGGATGCGGCTCTTGATGTCATCCAGGCCCGCATGGTGCTTGTCCAGCACCTTGCGGGCGTGTTTCAGGTCGAGCTTGTCTTCGCCGTACACGCCCCACGGCACCGAGGTGGCCCAGTCCAGGTAGTTGCGCGTAACGGCGTATTCCGGCGAACCCGTTTCCAGGATCGACAGTTTGTTCATTTCTTCGCTGATGCGTTTTTGCGCCTGGGTCGGCAGTACTTTGCCCATCAGGCGTTGTTCGAACTGCTCGACATCCGCGCTGCGGTCGTCCTTGGTCAGGCCCAGCTCCTGCTGGATGACCTTGAGCTGTTCCTTGAGGAAGAACTCGCGCTGGTGCTCGCCGATCTTGCGGTTCACCTCGGCGGAGATTTCCTTTTGCAGGCGCGCGACTTCAACTTCCTTGCGCAGCATCGGCAGGACTTTTTCCATGCGCTTGAGCATGGGCACACAGTCCAGCACTTCCTGCAGCTCGTTGCCGGTGGCCGAGGTCAACGCGGCGGCGAAGTCGGTGAGCGGCGACGGGTCGTTGGGGCTGAAGCGGTTGAGGTAGTTCTTCAACTCTTCGCTGTACAGCGGGTTGAGCGGCAGCAGTTCCTTGATCGCATTGATCAGCGCCATGCCGTAGGCCTTGACCTCGTCGGTCGGCTCGGTCGGCTGGTGCGGGTATTCGACTTCCACCAGGTACGGCGGGCGGTGATGCTTGAGCCAGGTTTTGATGCGCACGCGGGTCAGGCCCTGGGCGACGAATTGCAGCTTGCCGTTTTCGCGACTGGCGTGGTGCACCTTCACCAGCGTGCCGTACAGCGGCAGGCTGGAGGTATCGAAATGGCGCGGGTCTTCTGGCGGGGTGTCCATGAAAAACAGCGCAAGGGAGTGGTGGTCGGATTTGCTCACCAGCTCCAGGGTCTCGGCCCACGGTTCTTCGTTGACGATGACCGGCAGCACTTGCGCCGGGAAGAACGGCCGATTGTGGATCGGGATGATGTAGACCTTGTCCGGCAGGTTTTGCCCAGGCAGGGCCAGGCCGGTGTTGGACGAAGCTTGGTGTTCAGCGTTTTCGGGGTCGGCGTAATCGTTCAGGTCGATGTCCGGGAATTCTTGCTGGTCGCTCATGGGGCACCTGCATAAGGAAGTATGCAGCTTAGATGGGGCGGGGCAGCGGTGGTTTCAATGGCGGGGCGCAGTTAGCAACAAATTGCATAATATTTTCGAAACACCGCTTTCCCCTGTGGGAGCAGGCAAGCCAGCATTGTGTACCGAGCGCCGTCAGCTGATTTTGTGAAGATAAGCCGGCAATGGCTGTTCCGGCAGCACCGACAACACCTTCAAGCGCTGCAGCATCCGCTGGCGTGCCCGCTGCAAATGCTCACGCAAATTCAGCGCCGCCGCGTCATATGCACCGTGCAGCAGCAGCTCCAGAATCAAGCGGTGTTCGGCGAGCATGGCGGGATCGGCGCCGATCCCCAGTAAACGGTAGAAAATCCGGCTGATGATCATCGGGCTCTGGCCCTGGCGAATCAGCGCGGCGATCTTGCGGTTTTGCAGGCCGGCAAGGCAGCGCTGGTGCAAGTCCTCTTCGATCTGCTCAATGGCTTGCAGGCTGCACTGTGGGCTTTCTTGAGCCGCCAGCACGCGCTGCAACATGGCTTCGAGCATGTCGCGGTCGAGGTTCGGCGCGCTCTGGCGCAGGGCTTCGGGTTCCAGGCAGGCCCGCAGTTCGTAGTCTTCGGTCACCTCGCGCGCGGTCAGCGGCCCGGCCAGCCATTGGGAATAGGGCTCTTTTTCCACCAGGCCACGGTCGCGCAAGCGCATCAGGGCTTCACGCACCACGGCGCGGCTGACGCCGTAATGGTCGGCGGCGGCTTGCTCATCCAGGCGGTAATGGCCGAAGGCAATGCAGGTGGACAACGCCGCGCCGATTTCCTCGACGATCCGTTCGCCGAGCGGGCGGGTGTCTACCAACTCGTCATCGCCGTTGAGGCCCAGGTGCGCAGGGCTCAAGGGCAGGCGCAGCGGCTCCATGGCCAGGCCTTCGGGGTTGATCAGGTACCCGCGGCCATTGAAGCGGCAGATCAGGCCTTCGTCGTGCAGCAGGTCCAGCGCCTTGCGCACCGGCACGCGGCTGGTGCCGAACAACTCGGCCAGCGGCGCTTCCAGCAAGACCAGCCCATGGCGGGCGGTGCCGTTGACGATCGCATCACGCAACAGCGTGTGAATCATCGCGTAACGGGAGGCCGAGGCGGACACTGCTTTCATCTGCTTCTCTAGGTAAAGAGTTGAAGGGCTTGTAGGAAAGTGGTCGGGGATTCTCTCATAGTTACCCTGTCACTCTGCGCCACGCTGCTGGCACTTTTTTGGGGCCTTGACCGTCACCCTGTTACTTTTCTGCACCAAAATGTACTTATTAATAAAAGATACATTATTTCATTCAAGGCCCGTGCCCACGCCTTTGCCAATCTATTTGTTTCCTACAAAACCATCTAGCCCGTAGCTCAAGGGCAGAAACGCGCTCGTGCAAAAATGGCGGCACCAAAGACTGGCACGAAAGCTGCCTTTGTAAAATGTACATTTTATTAATATATACGTTTTATGAGGTGCATCTTGATGTCAGACGCCACATCAATGGCCGAAGCGTTCGCCAGCGGTCGCAGTGACCCGGTGCAAGTCCTCGAACAGGCGCTGCTGCATGCGAGCATGGCGCCCACCGTGTTTATTTCCCTGACGGCCGAGCGCGCCCGTCGCGAAGCCGAAGCCGCCGCAGCCCGTTGGCGTGCCGGGCAACCGTTGAGCGTGTTCGATGGTGTGCCGCTGGCCTGGAAGGACCTGTTTGATGTCGCCGGCAGCATCACGACCGCCGGCGCCGCTTACCGTCGCGAGGCGCCAGCGGCGTTGCTCGATGCGCCGAGCGTGGGCCTGTTGTGCCGCGCAGGGATGGTCAGTCTCGGCAAGACCAACCTCAGCGAACTGGCTTATTCCGGCTTGGGCCTGAACCCGCATTTCGGCACGCCGTATAACCCGAACGGCAGCGATCAACCGCGTATTCCCGGTGGCTCGTCATCCGGCTCGGCCGTCGCCGTGGCCGGCGGCATTGTGCCAATCGCCATGGGCACCGACACCGCCGGCTCGATCCGCATTCCGGCCGCGCTCAACGGCGTGGTGGGCTACCGCAGCAGCAGCCGACGCTACAGCCGCGACGGGGTATTCCCGCTGGCGCACACCCTCGACAGCCTCGGCCCGCTGACCCGCAGCGTGCGCGATGCTCTGGTGATCGACGACCTGCTCAATGGCCGCACGCAAACCCATGTTGCCCGCAGCCTCAAGGGGCAACGCTTTGTGCTCGAGCAAGGCGCGCTGGAAGACATCGAACCGGCCGTACGCAATAACCTGCTGCGCGCCATGGACCTCATCAAGGCCGCAGGCGCGCTGATCGAGGTGCGCCCGTCAGCCACCTTCCAGGCCACGCTCAACCTGATCAAGCAGGACGGCTGGCTCGGCTCATTCGAAGCCTTCGCGCTGCACGAGGCCTTGCTCGACAGCCGCGACGCCGACCTGCTCGACCCGCGCGTACGACGCCGCCTGGAAGCTGCACGTTCGTTGCCCGCCAGTCAGTTGCTGCACCTGATCGACGAACGCCGTCGCCTGCAGTGCCAACTGGTCGACGAGCTCGACGGCGCCGTGCTGATTACCCCGACCGTTGCCCATGTTGCACCCCCGTTGGCCCCGTTGGAGGCCGACGACGAGCTGTTCGTGAAAACCAACCTCGCCACCCTGCGCCTGACCATGCCCGGCAGTCTGCTCGACATGCCTGGCGTCAGCCTGCCCAGCGGCCGCGATGCCCTGGGCCTGCCCACCGGGCTGCTGCTCAGCGCCCCGTCGGGGGAAGACGCACGCCTGTTGCGCGTGGCGTTGTCCGTCGAATCCGTAATGACTATTTAAGGAGACATATCATGGCTAAAGACATTCTCTGTGCATTTGGCGTCGACGTTGACGCCGTCGCCGGCTGGCTCGGTTCCTACGGCGGTGAAGACTCGCCGGACGACATCTCGCGCGGCCTGTTCGCCGGTGAAATCGGCGCGCCGCGCTTGCTCAAATTGTTCGAACGCTATGGCCTGCGCACCACCTGGTTTATTCCCGGCCACTCGATGGAAACCTTCCCCGAGCAGATGAAGGCGGTGGCCGACGCCGGTCACGAAATTGGCGTGCACGGCTACAGCCATGAAAACCCGATTGCGATGACGGCCGAACAGGAAGAAATCGTCCTGGATAAATCCATCGAGCTGATCACCCAGGTCACCGGCAAACGTCCGACCGGCTACGTCGCGCCGTGGTGGGAATTCAGCAAGGTCACCAACGAGCTGCTGCTGAAAAAAGGCATCAAGTATGACCACAGCCTGATGCACAACGACTTCCACCCCTACTACGTACGCAAGGGCGACAGCTGGACCAAGATCGACTACAGCCAGCACCCCGACACCTGGATGAAACCGCTGGTGCGCGGCGAGGAAACCGACCTGGTGGAGATCCCGGCCAACTGGTACCTCGACGACCTGCCGCCAATGATGTTCATCAAAAAAGCCCCCAACAGCCACGGCTTCGTCAACCCGCGCCACCTGGAAGAAATGTGGCGCGACCAGTTCGACTGGGTTTACCGCGAACACGAACACGCGGTGTTCACCATGACCATTCACCCCGACGTGTCCGGTCGCCCGCAAGTGCTGCTGATGCTTGAGCGCCTGATCGAACACATCCAGAGCCATGCCGGCGTGCGCTTCGTCACCTTCGACGAAATCGCCGACGACTTTATCCGCCGCCAACCGCGTTCCTGACCCTTAGCCCACACCCCCGAGGCGCGATTTATGTCCATCTACAACAAGCTTGACCTGACTGGCTGGAAACCCCGGCAACTGACGTCCCAGGAAGTGCGCTTCGCCACCTGGATCGCGTTTTTCGCCTGGGTGTTTGCGGTGTATGACTTCATCCTCTTTGGCACCTTGCTGCCGGAGATCGGCCGGCACTTTGGCTGGGGAGAAGTGGAGCAAGCTGAAATCGCGACCTGGGTGGCGGTGGGCACGGCAGTGGTTGCCTTTGCCATTGGCCCGGTCGTGGATAAATTGGGACGGCGCAAAGGCATTATTTTTACCGTGGCCGGCTCCGCGCTGTGCTCGGCACTCACTGCGATTGGCGGGGCGTGGGGCAAGTCGCCGCTGATTCTGATCCGCTCGTTGGGTGGCCTGGGCTACGCCGAGGAAACTGTCAACGCCACGTATCTGAGCGAGCTGTATGGCGCCTCTGAAGACCCGCGCCTGACCAAGCGGCGCGGGTTTATCTACAGCCTGGTGCAGGGCGGCTGGCCGGTCGGTGCGCTGATCGCCGCCGGGTTGACCGCGCTGCTGTTGCCGGTCATCGGCTGGCAGGGTTGCTTCATCTTTGCCGCTATCCCGGCCATCGTGATTGCGATCATGGCGCGCAAGCTCAAGGAGAGCCCGCAGTTCCAGATTCACCAGCGCATCAGCGAACTGCGTAAAAGTGGCGCGGTGAAAGAGGCGCAGAACGTCGCCGTGACCTACGGCGTGGACTATGACGAACACAGCAAGGCCGGCCTCAAAGCCGCCTTCCGTGGCCCGGCCCGCCGCGCCACGCTGGTGATCGGCGCCGCGCTGTTGCTCAACTGGGCGGCCATCCAGGTGTTCAGCGTGCTGGGGACTTCGGTGATCGTCAGCGTGCACCATATCTCGTTCGAGAATTCGCTGATCATCCTCGTGCTGTCGAACCTGGTGGGGTACTGCGGTTACCTGACTCATGGCTGGATGGGCGACAAAATCGGCCGTCGCAATGTCATCGGTCTGGGCTGGATGCTCGGCGGCCTGGCGTTTGCCGGGATGCTGTTTGGGCCAAGCAATATGGCGATGGTGGTGGGGCTCTACAGCCTGGGCCTGTTCTTCCTGATCGGGCCGTACTCGGCGGCGCTGTTTTTTATCAGCGAGAGTTTCCCCACCAGCATCCGCGCCACCGGTGGCGCGATCATTCATGCCATGGGCCCGATTGGGGCGGTGGTGGCAGGTTTTGGCGCCACCCAAGTGTTGTCCGCCGGCAGCGACTGGCAGACCGCCGCGCTGTGGTTCGGCGCGCTGCCATGCTTTTTGTCCGGTGCGCTGATGTTTGCCGCTCGCCATGTGCGCCCGGAAACCGTTCAGTGAGGAGTGTGAGATGAGCCGTAAAGTTGCTCTGATTACCGGTGCCGCCAGCGGCATCGGCCAAGCCCTGGCCGTGGCCTATGCGCGCAATGGCGTGGCGGTGGTGGGCGGGTATTACCCGGCCGATCCGCACGACCCGCACACCACCGTGGCGCTGGTGGAAGAAGCCGGTGGTGAGTGCCTGATGCTACCGCTGGACGTGGGCGACACCGCCTCGGTGGACGCGCTGGCCGCGCAGGCCGTGCAGCATTTCGGCCGCCTGGATTACGCAGTGGCCAATGCCGGTTTGCTGCGTCGCGCACCGTTGTTGGACATGACCGATGCGTTGTGGAACGAGATGCTCAATGTCGACCTGACGGGGGTGATGCGCACCTTCCGCGCGGCCACCCGGCATATGGGCGAGGGCGGCGCGCTGGTAGCGATTTCGTCGATTGCCGGCGGCGTGTATGGCTGGCAGGAGCACAGCCATTACGCGGCGGCCAAGGCCGGCGTGCCGGGGTTGTGCCGGTCGCTGGCGGTGGAGTTGGCGCCCTTGGGCATCCGTTGCAACGCAGTGATTCCGGGCTTGATCGAGACGCCGCAGTCGCTGGATGCGAAGAACTCGTTGGGGCCTGAAGGGTTGGCGAAGGCGGCGCGGGCGATTCCGCTGGGCCGGGTAGGGCGGGCGGATGAGGTGGCCTCGTTGGTGCAGTTTTTGACCAGTGAGGCGTCGAGTTATCTGACTGGGCAGAGCATCGTCATCGACGGCGGCTTGACCGTGCGCTGGCCTGACTGACTGTACGCGGTGCAAAAAATGGGGACCGTGTTTTTTTAGGAGATTTTGTATGCCTCAACTGAATAACCGCCGCGCCGTCATCACCGGCGCTGGCAGCGGCATCGGTGCCGCCATTGCCCGCGCCTACGCCGCCGAGGGCGCTCGGCTGCTGCTGGCCGACCGTAACGCCGCCAGCCTTGCCGAAACCGCCATCACCTGCCGCAACCTCGGCGCCGAAGTGTTTGAATGCCTGGCTGACGTCGGCACTGTCGAAGGCGCCCAGGCCAGCGTCGACCGCTGCGTCGAGCACTTCGGCGGCATCGACATTCTGGTCAACAATGCCGGCATGCTCACCCAGGCCCGCTGCGTCGACCTCTCCATCGACATGTGGAACGACATGTTGCGCGTCGACCTCACCAGCGTCTTCGTCGCCAGCCAGCGCGCCTTGCCGCACATGCTGGCGCAACGCTGGGGACGCATCATCAATGTGGCCTCGCAATTGGGCATCAAGGGCGGCGCCGAGCTGACCCATTACGCCGCCGCCAAGGCTGGCGTGATCGGTTTCACCAAATCCCTGGCGCTGGAAGTGGCCAAGGACAATGTGCTGGTCAACGCTATCGCGCCGGGCCCTATCGAAACGCCGCTGGTGGGCGGCATCAGCGACGACTGGAAGCGCGCCAAGGCCGCCGAATTGCCCCTGGGCCGTTTCGGCCTGGCCGATGAAGTCGCGCCCACCGCCGTGCTGCTGGCCAGTGAGCCGGGTGGCAACCTGTTTGTCGGCCAGACCCTGGGCCCGAACTCCGGCGATGTCATGCCATGAGTGAGGTGTAACCATGTGCGGACTCTGCGGATTACTCGGCGAAGACCTGCACTGGAGCGATCCCTTGGGCGATGAGCTGCCCCGGCGCCGCGAACGCCTGCGCCGGATCGCCGCGATCAACCAGGTGCTGGCGGTGTTCCGGCTCAAGGTCGAAGACTTCCAGGGCGCGTCTTACCTGTTGTTGGGCGCCACCGGCAAACAGGCCCTGGCAAGTGGCCTGGATCAACTCTGGCAAGCGGCTGAAAACATGCTCGGTCGCCCGCTGGATCCGCTGGACCCCCGCTTGCTTGATCACCTGGAGTCATCATGAGCATTGCCCTCAACGTCATTACCGGTTTCCTCGGCAGCGGCAAAACCACCTTGCTCAAGCGCCTGCTGCAAGGTGAAAGCCTGGGTGACACGGCGTTGCTGATCAATGAGTTCGGCGATGTCGGCATCGATCATCTGCTGGTGGAAGAAGTTGCGCCGGACACCGTGCTGCTGCCCAGCGGTTGCGTGTGCTGTTCGATTCGCGGCGAGCTCAAGGAGGCGTTGCTCGCCCTGTTGCAACGGCGCGAGCGCGGTGAAGTTCCGGCGTTCAAACGGGTGATCCTGGAGACCACCGGGTTGGCCGATCCGGCGCCGATCCTGGCCACGCTGAACAACGATGTGCAACTGCGCGGGCGTTTTCATATCGGCCTGGTGATCACGCTGGTCGATGCCAGTCACGCCACGTTGCAAGAGCGCCTGCACCCGGAATGGCTGGCCCAGGTTGCGGCGGCCGACCGCTTGCTGCTGAGCAAGACCGACTTGGTCGGCGACTGTGAAGCGCTGCGCGCGCACTTGCGGGCACTCAATGCGGGGACGCCGATTCTCGATACCCATGAGGTTCACAGCGGCGATCAGTTGCTGCTTGGCGAAGGCGTGCGCAGCGCCGAACCGGCCGTTGAAGTCAGCCGCTGGCAACTGCATCAGACCACCACCGCCACCCACGGCGCCGCGCAAGTGTGCTGCCTGAGCTTCGACCAACCGCTGGACTGGGTCGGCTTCGGGGTCTGGTTGTCGATGCTGTTAAGATGCCACGGCGAACGAATCCTTCGCGTCAAAGGACTGCTCAACGTGAACGCAAGCTCGGCCCCCATCGTCATTCATGGCGTGCAGCACTGCCTGCATGCCCCGGTGCATTTGCCCGCGTGGCCCGGCACCGACCGCCAGTCGCGTCTGGTGTTTATCCTGCGCGGCCTCGACCCGGCGCTGTTGCGGCGCTCCTTCGAGGTGTTCTCACGGCGCTTCGCAGCATGATCACATTACGTGTGCTCGGTACGTCCGTGACCCTGCTGGAATGCTTGCGCGTTCGCGCCGAAAAAGAGCTGGGTATTCGCCTGGTCTATCAGGTGCACGACGTGGCGCAGGCCCAGCGCATCGCCGTGATGCAGCCCGACAGCTACGACCTCTACGACCAATGGTTTCACAACGTTGATTTCGTCTGGCCGGCGCGGGCTATCCAGCCCATCGACACACGGCGCATCGCCTTGTGGCACGAGATCAATGATTTGCCCAAGCGTGGTCGCTTGTCGGCCAACGACCGGTTGGGCGGCGGCAGCGTACCCAGCGAGCGCCTGTTCGTGCAGCACGACGGCAGCCTTGGCAGCAGCGTCACCGAGCGCATCAGCATGCTGCCGTTGACCCATAACGCCGACAGTTTTGCCTACCGCCCGGAGCGTTTGCCCGAAGGCTTCAGCCACGGCAATGAAAGCTGGGGCTGGCTGCTCGACCCGGCCTGGAGCGCGCGCACTGCGCTGCAAAGCGATGCCGCGATAGGCGCGCTGGATGCCGCGTTGGCGGTGCAGGGCGCGGGGCTGGCGCAGTTCAAAGACATCGGCAATATGAGCATCGAAGAGATCGATGTACTGGCTGACATTCTGGTGCGCAAGCAGAAGGAGGGGCACTTTGCGGCGTTCTGGTCGGATGATGAAGAGGCCGCGCAGTTGATGCTGAGCCCCAGCATCGATATCCAGAGTCTGTGGTCGCCGACCCTGATGCGCTTGCACCGGGCAGGCGTGAAGTATCGGCTGGCGGTGCCCCGTGAAGGGTACCGCGGATGGTTTGGTGGGTTGTCGCTGTCGCGCCATGCCCAGGGGCCGGTGCTGGATGCGGCTTATGCTTATCTGAATTGGTGGTTATCCGGCTGGCCGGGGGCGGTGATGGCGCGTCAGGGCTATTACATCGGTAACCCGGCGCGCACCCGCGATCATTTGAGCAGCGCCGAGTGGGATTACTGGTATGCCGGCAAGCCCGCCCGTGAAGAGCTGCTCGGCAGTGATGGCTTGCCGTTGATCGACGTCGGCGAGGTGCGTGATGGTGGCTCCTATGAGCAGCGCATGGGCCACATTGCGGTGTGGAACTCGGTAATGGATGAGCACAATTACCTGGTGCGGCGGTGGGGGGATTTCATGCGCGCGCGCGTGTGATTGCGTACGTCCCCGTTACCCAGCTTGGGGCTATGCCCCACCAGCCCTCCGAGCCAAGCGTTTGCCGCCAATAAACTGACAGACACATCCCCGTCCCTATTGGGTGTACATATTCCAGCCCCCAGCTAATCTGGTTGAACCAACCATTCGTTAAAAACGAATGTTTTTTTGACGCCAGGTCAGCAGCCGCCAGGAATGCGTATGACAGAGGGACGGATCGGCACAGAGAGGCGCGTGCTGCCAGAGGCCACGGCAATGAAGTGGCGCCACACATTTCAGACCCGCATTGCCGGGGTGTTGGCGCTATTGCTGCTGGTGGTGGTGGCTGCGACTTACTTCGCCGTCAAGGCCGCCACCACCCGCGCCGTGGAGAAACAGGCCCAGGTTCAGCTCAGCACCGGCAGCCAAGTGTTCGAACGTTTGCTCGACCTGCGCGGGCGTCGGCTGCAATACGGGTTGGATTGGCTCACCGCCGACGGCCCCTTCAAACAGGCGGTGGCCGAGGGCAACCCCGAAACGGTAATGGCCGCGCTGCGACGGCATGGCACCGGCCTGCGTTCCAGTGAAGTGTTCGTGCTGGGCCTGGATGGCAAGGTGATGGTCAGTACCTTGCCGGTACTGACACACGGCCAGCCCTTCCCGTACGACGAGGCCTTGCGGCATGCGCGACGCAGCGGGCTGCAGATGCTTATCGTCGCGATGGACAGCCTGCCCTATCTGCTTGTGCAGGATGTCGTCCTCGACCCGCAGCCCATTGCCCGCGTGGTGATGGGCTTCCCCATGGACAGGCAGTTCGCCAACGAACTGCGTTCCATGAGCAACCTTGAAGTGTCGTTCCTCAGCGTGCAGAACGGCCAGGTCGGCGAGTTGTTCAGCACCCAGCCTGAGGCCTACCGGGCCACCATCATCGATACGCTGCACCAGGCGCAACTCAACCCTGATGCGCAGATCAACCTGTTCTACGGGCAACGCGTGCTCAGCCAGGTGCTGCCGCTGGCCAACACCGGCGAGGGTAATGAAGTGCGCGTGTTGCTGCAAAGCCCGCTGGACCATGCGCTTGAGTCTTTTGCGCCGCTGGACCGGCAGTTTCTCGGGATCGCCCTGGCGGTGTTGTTGGTGTCGCTGGCCGCCGCGTTGTTGCTGGCGCGCCGCGTGTCACGCCCACTCAACGCCCTGGTGGAGGCGGCCGAGCGGATCGGGGCCGGTGATTATCGAACCCCGGTGCGGGTGCGCAGCCACGATGAATTCGGCTTGCTGGCCCAGGCCTTTAATGCAATGCAAAGCGGCATCGCCGTGCGCGAGCGGCAGTTGGCCCATAACGCGTTGCATGATCCGCTCACCGGCTTGCCCAATCGCGCGTTGGCCATGGAACGCCTGGGCAGTGCGATCAGTGCGCAGCGCCCGGTGGTGTTGCTGTACCTGGGGATCGAAAACTACCGGGTGATCAACGAAGGCTTCGGGCCACAGGGCGTCGAAGAAATGTTGCGTGAAGCCAGCCGGTGCCTGTCCATGTGCCTGTTGGCCAGTGACACCGCTGCGCGTATCGCCGGCAGCGAGTTTTTGCTGTTGCTGGAAAACACCGAGATCGACCGCGCGGTAGCCCGCGCCGACCGCCTGTATGGGCTGCTCACCGAGCCCCAGCGCATTGGCAACGACGAAGTGCGGCATGAAGTCAGCATCGGCATTGCCGCCTACCCGGCCGACGGCCAGCAGGTCGAAGAACTGATCAGCCGCGCCGCCATCGCCCGGCATGATGCGGCGAGCCTGCCCGGGCACCTGCAGATCTACCAGCAAGACCGCGACCTGGCGCACCAGCGCCAGATCACGTTGATCCGCGACCTGCGCCGCGCGGTCGTCGAAGGCGAATTGTTCCTGTGCTACCAGCCCAAACTCGACCTCATGCATGGTCACGTACGCCAGGCGGAAGCCTTGCTGCGCTGGCAGCATCCGACGCTGGGCCAGGTGTCGCCCGCCGAATTCATTCCCTTGGCCGAACGCACCGGCAGCATGCGCAGCATGACGTTGTGGGTGATCGAGGAGGCGATCCGGCAGATCGCCGAGTGGGCAGGGCGCGGTTTGCACATTCAACTGTCGGTCAACATTTCGGTGGACGACCTGGCCGATGACGACCTGGCCATTCGCGTCACCGCCTTGCTGATGCAATACGCTGTCGCGGCGCAGCAACTGACCTTCGAGATCACCGAGAGCGCGATCATGCACAACCCGCAACAGGCGCTCAGCGTGCTGGAGCAATTGCGCGGCTGTGGCATCAGCCTGTCGGTGGACGACTTCGGCACCGGCTATTCATCCCTGGCGCAGTTGCAGCGTTTGCCGGTGCAGGAATTGAAGATCGACCAGTCGTTCATCCGCAACCTCGACAGCGCCAGCGGAGACGGCGTGATTGTGCGTTCGACCATCGAAATGAGCCACAACCTGGGGCTCAAGGTGGTGGCTGAGGGTGTGGAGTTCGAGCCCAGCCTGAAGTTGCTCAGGCAATGGAAGTGCGACACGGCGCAGGGTCACCTGATCAGCCGACCGTTGAACGCCATGGCGTTTGAGATGTGGATGCGCCGCGCGCGGGTTGCCCTGTAAACCCTCTCGCCTGAACACCCCTAAACCCTGTGGGAGCGGGCTTGCCCGCGATGGCCGTGTGGCCGTCAAAGAATCTGTTTCTGTTGCACCGCCCTCGCAGGCAAGCCAGCTCCCACATTGAGTGAACACGGGCACAAAAAAGGCGGCTACCCATCAGGTAGCCGCCTTTGTTTTACCGCCGGTTAACACTTAGTCCGGCAGTTTGAACGCCATCACATAGTCACCCTGCTTGGTGCCCAGCGAGCCGTGACCGCCAGCCATGACCAGCACGTACTGCTTGCCGTCCTTGCCGGTGTAGGTCATCGGTGTGGTTTGCGCGCCTGCTGGCAGGCGGCCTTCCCACAGCTGCTTGCCGTTTTTCACGTCATAGGCACGCAGGTACTGGTCGAGGGTGCCGCTGAGGAAGGACACGCCACCGGCGGTGGTGAATGTCCCGCCCAGGCTAGGTACGCCCATGGTCAGCGGGACCGGAACGGGCGAGCTGTCGCGCACGGTGCCGTTCTTGTGCATCCAGATGGTCTGGTGGTTGGTCAGGTCGACCGCCGCCACATAACCCCACGCCGGCGCCTGGCACGGCAGGCCCAGAGGCGACAGCAGCGCTTCGAGGATCACGCCGTACGGCGCGCCTTTGTTCGGCTGTACGCCTTCAGTTTCGCTGACGCGCGGACCTTGCTTGGCAATGTCGGCCGCCGGGATCAGTTTCGATTTGAACGCCATGTAGCTCGGGTTCACGAAGGCAATCTGGCGAACCGGGTCGACGGAAATGCCACCCCAGTCGAACACGCCGAAGTTACCTGGGTAAACGATCGAACCTTGCAGCGATGGCGGGGTGAACGGGCCGTCGTAGCGCATGGATTTGAAATCGATCCGGCACAGCATCTGGTCAAACGGCGTCACGCCCCACATGTCGCGTTCTTTCAACGGCGGCGGCATGAAGTTCAGGTCGGATTTGGGTTGGGTAGGGGAGGTGTGATCACCGGCCACTGCGCCTTGCGGTACAGGGATTTCGTTGATCGGCACCACAGGCTGACCGTTAGTGCGGTCCAGCACGTAGATGCTGCCTTGCTTGGTCGAAGCCATCACCGCTTGCTTGACGCCCTGTGCGGTCTTGATGTCGATCAGGCTAGGCTGGCCGCCCACGTCCATGTCCCACAGGTCGTGGTGAGTGAACTGGAAGGTCCACTTCACGTGGCCGCTGTCGATGTCCAGAACAGTCAGGCCGGCGCTGTATTTTTCCGAATCTTCGGTACGGTCGCCGCCGTATTGGTCAGGCATCTGGTTACCCATCGGCAGGTAGAGCATGCCGAGTTTTTCATCGACGCTGAACATGGACCACATGTTCGGCGAGTTGCGGGTGTAGGTCTTGCCCTCGGCCAACGGGGTGGTGTCGTCCGGGTTGCCGCTGTCCCAGTTCCACACCAGCTTGCCGGTGTGCACGTCGAACGCGCGGATCACGCCGCTAGGCTCGTCGGTGGAAACGTTGTCGGTTACGTGACCGCCGATCACGACCAGGTTCTTGGTCACGGCCGGTGGCGAGGTGGAGTAGTAACCGCCTGGGGCGAAGCTGCCGATATTGGCACGCAGGTCGACCTGGCCCTTGTCACCGAAGTCTTCACACATTTTGCCGGTGTCGGCATCCAGGGCGATCAGACGGGTGTCGGCAGTCGGTACAAAAATGCGTTTCGGGCAGACGGCGCTGACCGGAGCAGCGCTGGCACTGCCGGTAGGGCTTTGCTCGGAAGCGTACACCGCGTCATCGTGATACGACACGCCACGGCAGGTCATGTGCGCCCAACCTTTGAAGTTCGCCGCACCTTCGGTGCTGATCTTCGGGTCGAAACGCCAGATTTCCTTGCCGGTGTCCGGGTCCAGGGCAATCACCTGGCTGTGCGGCGTGCACACGTAGAGCATGCCGTTGACTTTCAGCGGGGTGTTTTCCGCGGTGGTTTCACCGGGATCGCCTGGGCCAGGAATGTCGCCAGTACGGAACGTCCACGCCGGCACCAGCTTGTGGGCGTTTTCCGGAGTGATCTGCGCCAGTGGCGAGTAACGATCACCGAAGGCCGAACGACCGTAGGAGTTCCAGTCGCCATCGGCCTGGGCCGGTGCAGCGCTGGCCATGCCAGGCACGGCGTCGCGGTCGAGCTGACCGGTCTTGACCATTTCACCTGGGTTGGTGAATTGGCTGGCCAGGGCGGCAGCGCCCGCCAGCACCACGGCCACGCTCAGCGCGCCAGTGCCCAGCGGCGCAGGCTGGCCGCGCAACAACGGACGGCGAAACCACGGCAGCAGCAAGACGATGCCCAAGGCGAACAGCAGGGCCAGGCGCGGCACCAACTGCCACCAATCCAGGCCGACTTCCCACAGTGCCCACACGGTGCTGGCAAACAGCACCAGTGCGTACAGACCCAGAGCGGCGCGGCGGGTGGCCAGCAGCAAAACGCCGGTGAGGGCGATGCCAATACCGGCCAGCAGGTAGTACAGCGACCCGCCGAGCATGCTCAGCTTGACGCCGCCGGCCAGCAAGGCCAGCCCCATGATCAGCAGCAAGATCCCCAGCAACCTGGGCAGCAGGCGGCTTGAGCTTGAAGCACCATCAGTGCTCATAGTGTGTTTCTCCGTGACGTTGGAATTATGTAACCCCGTGCTTCACTGTAGATGACGATTCGGCGCGGGCTTGGTTCAGCGTTAATTCGGTTTTTCTGGGGATAAGAGGGTTATCCACAAGCGGGCGATTTATTCCCGTGCGCAGGTCGGTAGAAGACAGCGCTGTCTCTGAAGAGGGGTAAGTTTGGCAAGGTGGGATCGACCGCAGGCATGAAACGTTTCAGTTTGTTGCGGCAAGGATAAAGCGCCTGCTCGTATTGAGAAAGACTAAATCGAGAGATGCATCATTTCAGTTCTGGTAACAGTGACAGAACGTCGCTGCAAAAATGTCTGTGGAAACCCGATTACAGGTTGGATTGAGGGTGTGGTGGTCAGTTGGTTTGTCGTGGCGAGCGGGCTTGCCCCGCGCTGGGGCGCGAAGCGGCCCTGATCAATGAGAAATGCGGTGTATCAGGTACAGCTCATTGACTGATTTCAGGGCCGCTTCGCGCCCCAACGCGGGGCAAGCCCGCTCGCCACAGGAAGTACTTTTGCTACAAAAAACTGATTCCAAAGGCGGGCGTTAGAAAGTGGTACGCACACCCAATTGCACACTGCGCCCCGGCGCCGGCGCGATATCGCGCAGGATCGAGCTGGCATACCGCACGGTCTGGTTGGTCAGGTTTTCGCCATTGACGAACGCCAGCCACTGGCTGGCGCCGACGTTGAAGTGATAACCCGCACTCGCGCCCAGGGTGGTGTAGCCATCGGTGCCGCTCTCGTTACTCGGCACACGCCCCTGGCCCGCCGCATGCTCGACGTCGATCCGCGCCTGCCAGCGGTCCAGTTCCCACAGCAAGCCGCTATTCACGCGCAGCGGTGCGATGCGCGGCAAGGCCTCGCCGGTGTCCAGGTTGGTTGCGCGGGTGTAATCGCCCGACAGCTCCAGCGCAAACTTGCCGTAGGCACCTTCGCCGAGTTTCCAGTGATCCTGGGCTTCGAAGCCGGCGAAACGTGCACGCACGCCCGAGTACCTGTACTCAGGGATGCCGCCCGCGTCCTCTTCGCCGTCATCGTTCAGCGTACGACCGGTGCCCAACAAGCCGATGTAATTGGAGAAGCGGCTGTAGAAGACCCCGAAGCTGCCCTTGTGGGCGCCATTGTCGAAACGCAGCGCCAAGTCGCTGGACACGGCTTTTTCTTTTTTCAGGTTGGCATCGCCCAACTCATAAGTGCCGGTGGCGACGTGGGCACCGTTGGCGTACAGCTCGTAGAAGGTCGGCGCGCGCTCGGTGTAGCCCAGGGTCGCGGCCAGGGACCAGACCGGCGTGAGGCTGTACACCGCGCCGGACGACAGGCTGCCGGCGGTGAAGTCATTGGTTTGGTCGGCATTGGCGAAGCGCGCATTGCCCTTGGCGTCCGGGTCGACGCTGGTGTGTTCCAGGCGAGCGCCGAGGCTGAGTTTGAGGCGCTCGGTGGCCTGCATTTCTTCGAGGATAAACAGGGCGCCGGCGTTGGTATCGGTCTGCGGCACGAAGGCTTCTTCACCCAGGGCCGAGAATTCGTTGCGGGTCACCTGCGCGCCGACCACGCCATCGAATGGGCCAATCGGCTGATGGCGAGCTTCTACGCGCGCCTCGTAACCCTTGTTCTTGAACACCGTGCCGGTTTCGCCGCCTTCGATTTCGCGGTGTTGGTAGTCGGTGTAGCCCGCGTCGAGTTTCACCGAGGTGAACGGGCCCTGCAGGTTGCGGATCTCGGAGGCAAAGGCGTAGTGATCCTGCTTCATGCGGATGCGCACGTCCTGCTCGGCAGGTGAGCCGTAGTTTGCATCGTAGTTGCTGTAGGACAGGCCGGCGTAACCGTCGTCCCAGGTGTAGGAGCCGCCCACCGCGCCGCCGTCCTGGCGCCCGTCGCTGTTGCCCAGGCGGCCGTTTTTGCCGGGGCCATCTTCGGTTTCAGGGGCGTGGCGGCTGCGCGCAAAACCGGGGATTTTCAGGTCGTTGAATTCCCGCGCGTTCGCGTCCAGGTGCAAGGCGAAGGTGCCGTTGCCGGCCTCCAGTTTGCCGGCGCTGCTGCGGGTGGTGTCGGCGCCGCCGTAGCGCAATTCACCGGCACCGTGGATGCCTTCGATGGCTTCGGTGGGGATGCGGTTGTCGAAGGTGTTGACCACACCGCCAATGGCGCTGCCGCCGTACAGCAAGGCGGCCGGGCCGCGTACGATTTCAATGCGCTCGACGTTGACCGGGTCCAGCGGCACGGCGTGGTCGTAGGACAGTGACGAGGCATCCAGCGCGCCCACGCCGTTGCGCAGGAGGCGAATGCGGTCGCCATCCTGGCCACGAATGATCGGTCGGCTGGCACCCGGACCGAAGTAGGACGAGGACACGCCCGGCTGCTTGTTCAGGGTTTCGCCGAGGCTGCCTTTTTGTTGCAGGGTCAGGTCATCACCATCCAGCACGGTGGTCGGTGAGGCGAGCTGTTCGCTGCCCAATGGGTTGCCGGTGATGACTTGGGGTTGCAGTTCCAGAGCGTGGGCTTCGGAGCAGATCAGCAGAGCGGCGGCAAGCGGGGTCAAGCGCCAGAGAGAAGAGAGGGACATCGAACATTCCTTGGCAAAACGGCACAAAAAAGAGAAGGCTGAAACGGTATCGGGCCAGTTACTTTTGATATTTATCGTTACAATATAACATCTCTTTTTTCGCTGAAAAGGGGAACTTTTCTCCGACGTCTATATTCAATGCAGTGCTTCCACCTGTACGCCCCGTCGGCTAAGGTGCGCGGCTGTGTTTCCTCTTATTGCAAAAGGCCCGGCATGACCGCGACAAGCAACGACCCGCTCCACGGTGTGACCCTGCAACACGTCCTCACCACCCTGGTGGAACACTACGAATGGGCAGGCCTGGCCGAACGCATTGATGTGCGCTGCTTCAAGAGCGATCCGAGCATCAAGTCGAGCCTGACGTTCCTGCGCAAAACCCCATGGGCGCGGGAAAAAGTCGAAGGGTTGTACGTGAAGCTGATGCGTACCAAACGCCCACTGGACTGAGCCCATGAAGCGTTTCATCGCGGCTGCGGCACTGGCCGGCTGGGCAGGGTTGGCGATTCAGCAATACCTGATTTTCGATTCGCGCTGGACGGCGGGCGCCAGCCTGCTGGGCGGGTTGATCAACTTTTTCAGTTTCTTCACGGTGCTGACCAACACCCTGGTGGTGGTGGTGCTCAGCTACGCGCTGATCAGTCGGGATTCAGCCGCCAAGCGGTTTTTCCTGGCGCCCAGGGTCAGTAGCGCGATAGCTGCGAGCATCGTCGTGGTGAGCCTGGCGTACAACCTGCTGTTGCGGCATTTGTGGAGCCCCACGGGCTTTCAGTTCGTCTCCGATGAATTGCTGCACGACGTCATGCCGGTGCTGTTTGTGATTTATTGGTGGCGGTGTGTGCCCAAGGGCACGTTGCGTTTCAACCACATCGGCGCCTGGGTGATCTACCCGTTGGTGTACTTCGGCTATGTACTGCTGCGCGGGCATTTGCTCGGGCAGTATCAGTACCCGTTCATTGATGTGGACACGCTTGGTTATCCACAAGTGTTTGTGAATGCCGGGGGAATTCTGGCGGGGTTTATCGGGATCGCGTTGGCAGTGGTGGGCCTGGATAAGTGCTTAAAGCCACCGCGAAACTAAATGTGGCAGCGGCGAGCCCGCTGCCACATTGTCGACCTCGATCGGCTTACTCTTCTTCGCTGCCTTCTGCACGCCAGTAACCCACAGCCTTTAGGAACGCTTCATTGACCTGATGGGTGTCCAGCAGCACGCGGCGCACTTGGCGCGACAGCTTGGTTTCTGTCGCCACGAAGCAGTACAGCGAGCCGCTCGGCAGCGTCAGTGTGCGAACGGTCTCAAGCAGGTCGTCCTGACCGCGTATCACCCAGATCACCTGCACATCCGCGGCACTGTTCAGCGCCTGCTGTTCTGCGGCATTGGCGATTTCAAGCACCGCCAGCACCTTGCGACCCGCCGGTAATTCTTCCAGGCGCCGGCCAATGGCGGGCAGGGCGGTTTCATCGCCGATCAGCAGGTAACTGTCGAACATATCCGGCACGATCATCGAACCGCGTGGCCCACCGATATACAGGTGTTGGCCGACCTGCACCTGCTCGGCCCAGGTGGAGGCAGGGCCATCGCCGTGCAGCACGAAGTCGATGTCCAGTTCACCGATGTTCAGGTCGAAACGCCGTGGCGTGTAGTCGCGCATGGCCGGCTGTGGGCCCTCGCCCTTGATGCTGAAGTTCGGGCTTTCCAGCGCGGCCTGTTCGGCGGCGTTCTGCGGGAACAGCAGCTTGATGTGGTCGTCGCTGCCCAGGCTGATAAAACCTGCCAGCTCGGGCCCACCCAGGGTGATGCGGCGCATGCGCGGGGTGATGTCGGTCACGCGCAGCACTTCCAGGCGGCGGCGCTTGATCTCGTGGGTGACGCGGTGGATGGCTTGCGTATTCATTGAGCTTTCCCATGGACTGGTTGAACGGCGGGGCCGTCGACAATGGCTTGGGCGGTGCTGTTGAGCAGGGCCGCGACACGCGCGATTTCTTCCGGGCTCCAACGCCCGTGGTGCAGCTGCAAGGCATGGCGCAGGTTGTGCACCGCCTCATGGATTTCGGGCGGGCGATCATGGCCGCGCAGCGAGCGTTTGCTGACGTCGATGCGCATGCGCACGCCTTCCAGGGCAATCGCCTGCTCACTTAAGGAAAGACGACCGGCGTCGGTGATTGTGTAGCGTTTTTTTCCGCCTTCGGTATCGCCGGTTACCAGTTCGCTTTCTTCCAGAAAGGTCAGGGTCGGGTAGATCACCCCGGGGCTGGGGCTGTAGGCGCCGTCGAACAGGCCTTCGATCTGGCGGATAAGGTCGTAGCCGTGGCACGGCTGTTCGCCGATCAACGCCAGCAGCAGTAATTTCAGGTCGCCGGGGGCAAACACGCGTGGACCACGGCCGCCGCGTTCACGGCCGGGGCGTTTTTCAAAACCATCACGGCCATCACCGTGGTTGCGTTGGTGGGGATGCTCTCTCATTTTGGCTTTCTCCGTTTGGGTTAAGATAGAACTTAAGATATATCTTTAGGCGGCGAAAGGCCGAGGCGACCAACGGTCGGTGAACAGCCGTTTGGTCTTCTCAAGAGAGCGTTCAGATGTGTGAATTATATTTAGAGTTGATGCTCAACTTTTTTAGCGCCGATGTTTATCCGAGAAGTTACTGTTGTGGTACTGTTCTGACGGACTTTATTCCACAGCAAAGTTTCGAATATAGATGTGTAGTCCTGTTCTTACAGATCAATTAAAAGTTTTGGCAATGTGCCATCTTTTTCCCTCAAGCCATACTAATTAAAGCCACAGCTCTATAAGAAATAGCGGGCATCCTGGTTATTTGAATTGCTTGATCATTACCGTGCTTTTCAAACATTGATGAGCGCGTAATGCCCTTCGCACGTTGTGCAGTGTCTTGTGTTCAACGTTCAGCGATATAACTCAATGCAAATAACAGGTGTCGACTATGTTCAAGAAGTTCGCAATTGCTGCCCCTTTGGCTGCCATGGCGCTGTCCTCCATGGCGTTCGCGGCCGGTGAGGCCAATCACACTGTCAATATCAAGGCGAGCATCCCGACCACCGTGTTCCACGTGCAGCCGCGCGACCCTAACTGGGGCCGTGACGAGGCCATGTCGTATAACCTGGCCAATGGTGAGTTGGCGTCGTTGTCCGCGGTCTACGACATGCGCAACACCAACGGGTCTATTCACGCCTATATCGACGGCGGCCCGGCAGTGCTGTTCAACGGTGATGCCACGCAAAACATTCCGCTGACCGCCACCTTGAATGGTGTAGTGCTCAGCGGCACGCCTCAGGAAGTTGTCAACGAAGCTGATTCCACACCGGGCCTGGGCGCCGTACTGCGTATCGACGCCGCCAAACCTTCGGCGAATCAGCGTGGCAATTACACCAGCGTTATGCCGCTGGTATTTGACGCGGTGCTGCCAGCTCTTTGACGTCAATGAGTGCCCCTTGAGCCTCGCGCTCGTGGGCATCGCGTCAGCAGGCCGGCCGGTTGTTCAGGGGCCGCCGGCCTGATTTTCATTCTTGTCATTTGGCATTCAGAGTATGTGTTCATGTTCCCGATGACTCCCATCGCGGCGGCGCTTGCGCTTTTTTTTTGTATGGGTGCCCTGGCGGCGCCGAATTCCGGTGTTGAAAATCCTGGCAGTCTGATCGCTCAGGCCCAAGGCTTGCCCACCGGGTTCAGTGATCACTTCTTCGATGTACCGCTGGCCGTGCGGGTCGACCTTGACCAGCAGTTACTCGGCGAGGCGTTAATCGTGTTGTCCCGGGATGACCGCGTAACCCTGCTCGAATTTACCGACGTGGGTGATAGCAAAGTCCCACTGGCGACCCGCGACACCTGGCAGGCCATCCTTGAAAAGGGTGTGGCGCTGGGCGCGTGCAGCCAGGCGTGCCCCGCGCAGATGCTGTCTACCCACTACAGCCTCGAGAGCTCGCAGCTTTCGATCATCACGCAAAACGTCGAACGCGCCGATGACGCCCCGCGCTACTACGCGCAGCCGGAAGGCGGCAGCCGTGGCTTGATCGTCAACAATCAACTGAACCTCAACGGCGGCCAGGACGAAGACCTGGGCGGGCGTTACGGTTTGCAGGCGAGCGCCAGCCTGGGCAATTGGAGCCAGGTGTTCAACCTGCAGCTGGCCCGCCAGAGCGGCGACGAAGAGCACCTGCGCCACGCGATCCACGAGCTGTATACCCAGCGCGAGCTCGAAGGGCGTTTTCTGCGCCTGGGCCATTTCACGCCCAATTCCGATGGCCTGACCCGACAGCTGCGCAGTTTTGGCGCCAGCCCCGACACGGCCCTGGGCGTGATGTACGGCAGCTCCGACACGTTGGCGATCAACAACGCCAAGGCCAGCGTCTATCCGATCTACGTCACGGCCAACCGTCAGGCGTCCGTGGAGATCTACCGCAATGGCCTGCTGCTCAACAGCCAGTCAGTGGCGGCCGGCCTGCAGACGCTCGACACCCGCCCACTGCCCGGCGGTATCTATGAGGTGGAAGTGCGCCTGGTGGAAGACGGCATGACGGTCAGTACCTCCCAGGAGCTGGTGTACAAACCGAGCAACTGGCGTAACGCCGACGACCGCTGGCGCTACAACGTGTTTGCCGGCAGGGAAACCAAATTATTCAGCAACTGGGACGACCAGGCCTCCGGCGCCATCACCACCGGCGCCTCCGTTAACTACCTGCTGCACCCGCGGGTGATTCTCGGGTTGTCGGCACGCGAAGTACGTGAGCAATTGCAATACGGCGGTTCGGTGGACTGGACCGTCGCCAACAACACCAGCGTCTACGCCAACGTGTATGAGACACAGGAACACGGCACCGGGATGGACCTGCAGGCGCTTTACACGCTGGGCACCACCAACCTGGTGTTCAGCCACAACCGCAGCTGGCTCGACACCCGCGACACCTATGACACGCTGCCCGACGGCACGCGGTTGCGGCGCAATACCTTTGTCGGCGAAACCAGCAACACCGCGTTGTCGGTCAACCACCGTGTCGATGCGCTCAACTCCTGGAACGTGCGCCTGTCCCACAGCCAGGGCAATGTCGTGGGCGCCGGCCTGGACCTGGGCTGGAACCGGCGCAGCACCCTGATGGGCAGCGACGCCAACTGGCGCTTCTCGGCGTTCGACCGGCCGGGCACCAACGGCACTGACGATCAGCGCAACCGTGGCATCGACGTCACCTTGAGCCTGGCGCTGGGCACCGACGGCCGCCAAGTGTCCGGCAGTGTCGGCACTCGCACGGCGCGTGATGGCGGCCGTGACAACAATGCCTCGGTCACCTTTCGCCAGGACCTCACCGACCACCTGCTGCAAAGCGTTTCGGCCACTGCCATCACCGACACTTATGGCGTTGGCCTGTCGAGCACGGCCAGCTTCAGTACCGACACGGTCAGCGGCGACGGCTTCCTGCAGCGCAGCTCGTTCAACAACAAATTCACCGGCGGCCTGAACCTCAACAGCACGTTCGTGGCCGGCGCCGACAAGGCGCTGCTCACCAGCCAGTACCACGGCACGGGCGCGGGCATGATCATCGATGTCGAGACTGACCTCGAGGCCATCACCCTGCGCGCCGATGACTTCAGTGGCGGTGGTGCGGTCTTGCGCCCCGGTCGCAATTTTGTGCCGCTGGCCGCCTACAAAAGCAGCAGCGTCAACTTCGATTTCGACGGCAATCACCCGCCCGCCGCCAACATCCAGCCGGCGCGCACTACGTATCACTTGAACAAGGGCGGGGTGGACTACCGCAAGGTCACCGTGCTGAAAACCGTGTCGGTGCTGGGGCGTCTGCTCGATGCCCAGGGTCGGCCGCTCAAGGGGCATCACGTGATCAACCACGCCAGCCGTGGGGTCAGCGAGGTAGACGGGTTCTTCTCGATGGAAATGAGCGCCAGCTCACCCACCCTGCAAGTGCGCTACCAGAACCAGTTGCTTTGCCAGTTCCGCCTCGACCCGGCCAACGCCCCGAATGAAAACGATGTGCTGATGATCGGCGACCTGCGTTGCACCCCCGACACGCTGGCCGAAGCCAACTTCAACGTGGAAACCGCCGGCTGATGGCTGCCCGCACTTTTGAACCGGAGAATGTATGAAGTCAGTCGCTGCAACCAGAAGCGCCTTGGGGCCGTGCCGTGCGCTGGCCCTGATCATGGGTTTGTTCAGCACACCGGCGCAGGCGTTTGTCGAGGAGATTACCGCCGTGTTCCGTCCCGACCCGGGCAACCCGATGGTCAACAAATTCGAGAACACCACGCCGGAAAGCGGGATTTGCCCCGGGCATATTCCCGCGCGGTGCAAGGAGATGAATATTTTCACCATTCGCAGGCCCTTCTCGGCGGCGTCAAGCGGGCCCGTCCTGGCTTATGCCGAGCCGCGCAAAGGCGCTTATTTCAAAGTGCCCTCGGCCTGGCGAGACCTGCAGGTCACCCACCAGGCGACCGGTGAAACCGAGACGGTCCAGATGCGTATTGCCGGTGTGGGCGCGCGCTGGGATGTCACCTACCCACCGGGAGTCAGTGGCTGGGCGACGACAGGCATGCCTCAGTGGTCTTACTACTGGCAGCATGCGCCAGCGCCTTGCCAGGGCGTGAATTACCTGGCGGCCTCGCCGTCCTTTGCGTTGTTTTTCTGGATCGTTCCCGAGAATGCCGGTGCCTGCAGTGTGAAGGCCGGTACTGACATACCCTGGATGTACTACAGCAATTTTGAATACGCCTACGAACTCAGGACCCCGAACCCGCTCAACATGAGGTCCGGTGATTACGCCGGCAGCCTCACCTACACCTTCGGGCCAGGCGGGGATTTCGACATCGGCGATGTGATGCAAACCAGCGAAACCGTCGCCACCTTCAATTTTCGGCTGAGCGTGGAACACGCGCTCAAGGTCGATATCCCGCCCGGTGGCAACCGTGTCGAATTGATCCCCCAGGGCGGCTGGCAAGCCTGGCTCAACCAGGGGCGGGCGCCGGCGCGTTTGTACCGTGACCAGACGTTCCGCATCGCCAGCAGCTCGCGTTTCAAGATGCAGCTCGAATGCTCGATCGTCATGGGCAACACCTGCGGGCTGCGCAATGCCGAGGGTGATGAAGTGCCGCTGCAGGTCGCGGTGACCTTGCCCAGCGGCCTGGTCGATCAGTACGCCCAAACCGTGAACAAACTCGCGCTGCGCCTGGATGGCGTGGGCAGCGAGCTGTTTCAGCCGTTGCATTACATCAATGACCGGCCCGGCACCCTGCACTTCGAAGTGCAGCGAGACGACATGAGCGAAATGCTCAAACGGCCCGGGAGTACCTATTCGGGCGTGGTCACCGTGGTCTGGGATTCGCAGGTCTAGACGGCCATCCGCACTCCCGGCTCGTGGGTATCGCGCGGGCCGTGTTCAATTAACGAGGCGTAATCAAACATGAAACAGGCAGTGTTATCGATCGGGTTGTTGCTTTGTGCTCTCGGCGCCCAGGCGGCCCCGGCGATCAACGTCGGGGTGGTGTATGACTACCTCGAGCAGGATCGCAGTTCCTATCTCAAGCGCGTGTCCAACACCGGCACGAGCACGGCGTTCATCCGCGTCGATGTGCTGGAGATCGTCTACAACGCCGATGGCACCCATCGCGAGGTGCCGGTTGCATCGCTCACCGACAGCGATGGCAATACCACCCGGCGCGACGGCCTGATGGCGAGCCCGGCGCGGCTGATCGTGCCGGCCAACGGGCGCCAGGGCACGCGCCTGTTGTACATGGGGCCGAGGGACAAGGAGCGTTATTTCCGCGTGCGCTTTATTCCCGTAGTGCCGGAGAAGGACGATAACTTCGCGATCACCGACGAAGAACGGGCCGACTACAAGGACAGCCTCGCGGCCGGAATCAACGTCATGGCGGGTTACGGCACGGTGTTTTTCGTGCGGCCCAAGGCCACGCGTTTCGATACGCAGATCAACCAGACAGGCAACCAATACCAGCTGCGTAACAACGGCAACAGCGTGGTGGTGCTGGATGAGTTTCGTGACTGTTCGCTCACCGCAAAAAGCGACTGCCTGCCGACCACCAAGCATCACATCCTGCCGGGGCGCCAGTTGGTGTTCGAGAAAAAAACCGACCGCACCTACGGCTTTCTGCTGATTGAAGGGCAGAACAAAAAACCGGTCACGGTCAACAGCAACGGGTGATGACGATGTTCAAGCAACTCACAAGGCTGACGCTGTTTGCAGTGCTGCTATTGGTGGCCGCCCAGGCTTGGGCGATTGAGTCCCGTCACGCGTTCGATGTCTCGGTCACGATTCCGGTGCACGAGGCCTACGTGCTGCCTTCCGAGCCCGATTGGATGGGGCATGATCAAGTGCTTGCCTGGAACCTGGTGACCTCCGAGCTGAGCCGCCTGCGCAAGAATTTTGATGTTAAAAACCTCACCGGCGCGGTTGCCGCGCGGCTGGGGGCCGAGCCCTATCTGCAAAGCGGCCACCAGCGGATTGATCTGCAGGTGCTGTTCAACCAGGTGCCGCTGACCCTTGAGAGTACCGAAGTCGTCAACGCCGCCGAGGCGCGCGTGGGCCGGCGCGCGGAGTTGGAAATCGCCGCGATAAAGCCCGTCGGCGGGTACGTGGCCGGGGAGTATTACGGCACGGTGCACATCGTGTTCGACTTCCTTGCACCTTGAGTTGACCGTGCACCGGTAACGGTTGACCGCCACTTGCCCAGAGGCACGCATTCGCTGGCTGGTTTTATCGAGTCACCGACCCGTTTCAAGCGTCGAGACGGTGGCGAGAACAACCTCCCCGCGCCACCGCCACCTTCTTCAACGGGAACGGTTGCTGCGCCCCGTCGCGTCGTTGAGCGCCCGGCGGGTCAGGCGGCGCATCCATTCCTGTTCGTTGTAGCCCAGGTCGTTGAGCAACCGGTTGTACTGCGCGTCGTCCATTGGCTCGGCGGTGAACACCACACTTTCGGGCACTTGCACCGCCTCGGCCAAGTGCTTGAGGGCTGCGCGAAGGCGCTCGCGTTCGGGCTCCGGCAACGCCTGGGCATTGGCCCATTGCGCCTGCGCCGTTTGCAGATCATCCAGCGCCAGGAAGCGCTCGCCGAACTCACGCTCGTTGTCACGGTACTGGCTGTCGTAAGCGTCACGCAGGTGCTGTTCCCACCAGGGTTCGAGCAGCATCTGGTTGACCAGGCCGTCGCCCTCATCCAGCTCCAGCACCACGCTGTAGGCTTGCTCGATCTGGGCAGCGCTGACAGCCGCGTTGACCCGGTAAAGCATGTGATCACTCAGCCAGGGCAGGTCGAGACGGCGGGCGAGGGCGGTTTGATAGGCCAGGTGAATATCCACCTCATCAACCTCGCCGGGCACCCCGTCGCGCACTTGCGATCTGAAGCGCTGCCCAAGGCCCCCTTCGGCCACCGGGCGCAGGCGTCGGGCGATTTCCTGGCCCACGGCCTTCGCCAGTTGTTTGAGGTGGGCGCTGCCTTTGGCCAGCGTGACGAGACGGCTTTCCAGCTCAGTGGCGGTTGCGGTATCACGGCGGATCTCGCTGACCATGACCTCGATCCCCATTTCATTGAAAATCTGCGCCCCGGCATCCGGGCACAGGCCGGGAAAGCTCGCCATCTTGAACAGGCGCTCACGCAGTTCGGTGTCTTCATGGGCTGCCCACAGCAGGCGCCATACCTGCTGGGTCAGCAGTGGGCGGTTGACGGCGTAGCGTTGGCGGTCGGCGTCAGTCTCAAAAACGCCCTCAATCTCCAGCGCTTCAATGACTTCGAAAAAACCCTGGGAACCCTGTTCCTGCTCCACTGCCTGCCACAGGGCTTGAGCGTCCTGAAGATCGGCGCCTTGCAGGCCCTGCGTCCAGAATGCGTTGTGACCGAGCGGCTCATACGTGCGGTTGGGATCAAGGCCTGCGGCCACGCGCAAAGTTTCATAGCGCAGGCGTTGCTCGTCCGGCAGGGTGCGCCGATCCAGGCGTGCGCGGGCCACCACTCTGCCTTGCGCGGAACCGGCTGCGACCTCGGGCAGGCGGTTGATCCGGGTGCCGCGCAGGTCGAGTACAAAGGCGTCATTGCGCGGGTGTGCGAACAACCCTTCGGGCCAGGTAGCCAGGCGCGTGCCGCTGAGGTAAAGCAGGTGCAACCCACGCATATGGCTGATGTCGGGCGCCAGGGTCAAAGGGTTGTTGCTCAGGTCGAGGCTCTTCAGGCGCCGCAGTTTTTTTAACCGCGTCACGTCCTCCGCCGTCAGTGCAAGTCTGTTGCCTGCCAGTTTCAACGCCTTGAGAAAACGCATCTGTTCCAGCGCCTTGGGCACCTGCGTGAGGCGATTGTCAGCCAGGTTGAGGCCGCGCAAGGAGGGGAAGTGCTTGAGGAAATCACTGTGGCGTTCGCCGAAGCCGCACTGGCTGGCGTCCAGAAATGTCACGTGCTCGAAACTGGCGCTCAGCGTAGGGAGCCTGGGCGGCAGGCGCAGGCCTTTGAAGTTGAGTGTGGCACCTTGCTGGACGGCACCGCGGCCGTCCGTGAATTCAGCAAACCGGTCACCCCAGCAACGCATGATCCGATGGGCCAGGTGCTTTCTGGACACCCTCGCTTCGTAGTCATCGGCGGCGTCCGCGACGCCGAGGCTGAGCGAGTTCTGCCAGTTCATCAGGTCCACATGCAGTTGCTGTTTTTCCACCACCAGCGTGTTCAGGGTATGGCGCAGTTGTGCCTGGGGAATGTCCTCCAGAAATCGGTTCAAGCGTGCTTCGCTCAAGTGTGGAAACAACAATTGCAGGGTTTGCCGGGCGTGCTCGGTATGGGTTTGGGCGGGTAACGCCGAGCAGCGGCTGGCCGCCGGGCCACCCAGCAGGCGGCTGGTTTCGCGGCCCTGGACCATCGGCACGGGCGGTTGCGCGAGGACTTTGCGACGCTCGGCCAGGGACGCCATGCGCTGTTTGAGCCAATGCTTGAGCGCTTGGCCTTCGCCCGTTTGCATACCCAATGCGTCGCGCCGGTCAGCGGGCAGGGCTTGCAGGATCGCCTCGTAAAGGTCGATGAGCGCTGACGGCCGTGAAGTCAAAGGGTCGAGCACTTCATAGCCGCGCGCCTTGCGAATCAGCACGCGTGTGGTGTCGGCAGTCACCGGCCCGGCTTCACACAGCACGCGACCTGTCACCGCCTGTTCGCGGATTTCAATGCGCAACCGAGCAAAGGTGTCGCTGTGAAACTTTAAGGTGTTGAGCACCAGTCTTTCGGTCGGGGTCGGCAACGGCGAAGGCCAGTCAACCCCCTGGAAGGCCAGCACCGACTGGTTGGCAAAGCCCAATTCACGCGCCTGGTTATGCAGGCGCAGCGGCAGTCGTCGTTGCGCGAGCGCCTGGTGCTCCTCGCCGGTGGCGCTGCCGAGCAGGGCAAGGGCTGCGTTGGAGTCCAAGTACTCGAAGGGCTTGCGCAGGGTCGCAAGGCTGGGCTTGTCGGTGATTTCGCGGGTCTTGTAGACCTTGTCGGCAATCTCGGGGGCATAGCTGAGCACCCGGTCGGCCAATTGATCGCGCAGGGCGGTGAGCCGAAGGTCCTTGGGGACATCGCCGTTGAGCAAGTTGCGTATCGCGGCGTCGTCGAGAAAAGCCAGCACTCGTTCAGGCAGGGTCCCGGACAACGTCTGAGACAGGCTAAGGGTCAGGGTGCCGGCCTGGGTTGCGTTGACGTTGCCGAAGGTGAGGGCCGGTCCCGACAGATCATCATTGAGGCAGACCTTCAGGGCGTTGTCCTGCGGCCAGCCGGGCAACTCGGTGATGAGCTGCGGGAACCAATCCGATGATGGTCCGTTTGGCAGTGGCGTGCCTGCACGAACCTTGCGGCTGATGGCTTCGGGATAGCGCTGGGCTTCAAGGCGGCCAAGGCTGGCGGCCAGCAAGGGGGGCAGGGGCTCGTTGTAGAGGTGCATCGCGCGCAGCACGCCTTCATCGGTGCCACTGGCAATGCGCAAGTCGGCCAGTTGCTGGTCGCTGAAGTCTTTTACACGCGGGCCAATACGGCGCATCAGGGTCTGGCTGTCCCAGCGTTGCGGCTGTTCGCCTTCGTGCAAAAACGCGCCGTCGGCATTGAACCTTACCCAGGGCTGATACGCCTGTTCACGTGTCGGGTGCACCACGCGATGCTCGTCGGCCTGGGCGTCGTGGCGCACGTGATAGTGCCGGTCCTCCAGCGGCAACAGGGTTTTGTCCGTGGGCCCCTGCGGGCTGGGTTGGGCGTAGGGCGCAAGGTCCGGGTTCCACAATTTGAGCGTGCCGTCGGCCTGTTGCACCGGGTGCAGGCCTTCGACAAACGCCGACAGTTTGAGGCGCGCGACCTCGCCGATTTTTCCCGCACCGGCAAACAAGGCGAGCTGAATCAGGTTTTCAGCTACTCCCAATACATGCTCGCCAGCTTCCTGCACATTGCCCTGGGCCCAATCGAGGAGGCCTTCGAAAACGTCGTCGCACAGTTGATAGGCGCTGTAGGCCAGCATCAATTGGCCCACCACCGGCACGAACGGTGTGACCACCAGCAAGGCCGCATTGAGGACGTCCGAGAGTATCTGCTCGAGGTTGTCCCACCAGGCCCAGCGTGCCAGCCGGTCGACGTAGGCAGTGGATACCGCCAGCTCCCGGGCGTCGTTGACGATCTTGTTGAGCTTGACCCGGTGCAGGTAGTTCCACGGGTCGTCTCGCGCCGGGTCAGCGGCGCGGTTGGGGTGATCCCGGTCAATGTCCAGCAGGCGCAATGGCAGATGTGCACGCGACTGCAACCGCGAGAAAAACACGCCGCGCTCGGCGTGCGCCACAAATTGACTGAAAAACGCCTGATACGCCGGGCCGCTGTGCAACTGACGCGTCAGCTCCTCCACGAAGGCAATCGGCGACGGGTACTGCTTGAGCGGATGCTCGGGGTCCTGGGGCACCCAGGCAATCAGCCGCCCACGGGCGGAGCCGTGCTCTGCAGGCGTGGCGAACAGCATAATCCCGCTCAGTTCGCACTCAGCCAGGCTCAGCGTATGACACCTCAGGGTGTGGCCATCGAGTGACAGGCCCAGTGGTGTGTCGATGAACTTCAGCAACGCGTGATGGGCGTCGTTTGCCAGATGACCGCTGTGCAGGCCCAGGTGCGCACTGCTGCGCAAATCCGCCTTGAGCTGGCTGACCACTTCGTCGCGCACGGTGCGGGCCAGCGCCGGCTGATCGAACCCCAGCGCGCTTTGGAGCCGGGCCTGGTAAAGGCCGCCGATGTCCAGGGATCGACACACGGCCTTGAAGCGCTGCGCCGTCAGTATCGGCCCACCGGGCCGGCCACGTATCGTCAGGCTGTCGCGCTGACCACGGGCGTCTTCCGGGCCCAGGAAGGCGTGGTCGACGAAAGTGTCGCCGGCGGCGAAGTTATGCAGGGCCATGTCCAGCAACGACAGGGTTTTGCTTTGTACGCCTCGTTTGACGTTGATCACCCACCAGGCATTGGACGCGTCTACGTACACCCGCAGCCAGGTGTTGCGTACATCGACCTCGCCGTAGTGCGTGAACAGCGCTCGCTTGAGCAGCGGCTCGGCAAAGGCGCGCAAGTCGTTGAGCGGGCCGAGGCGTTTGTCCAGCGGTGCCTGGGCGTGCCAATGGTCAGCGACGGCGCGCTTGAGTGACACGTGCTGCGCCGGCGAGGTCTCGAGGTAAGGCGCCGCAGATGGAAGACCCTGGCGTTTGAGCGCGCCAATTCGCGCCGCTGTGGTGCCCTTTACCCAGTCGGGCAACGCGTTCTGGATCAACTCGAAATGACGGCCCTGGAACGGCAGGGCGGAAGAATCGGTAGGCATGGTGTGAACCTGAACAGAGAGTGGAGACTCCCTGAGTCTATTCACGCGTCGAGGCTAAAATAAGCTTTAAAAATAGCGGCTTACGCGGGGTTTAAAGCGCGTAACAGTCAACAATTCGAGGGTGAAAAATACATAACTGACACCCTGGATTCAGCGCGCCACACACAGCGTCTGCGTGCCCGGCTGCAGGTACGGCGTCAGGATCGGCGCCATGCCTTTGAGCACTTGCACCGGCAATGCCGAGGTGAAGGTGAAATGCTCGGCCGAGGCCCCGGGGACGAAGGCGGTCAGCGTGCCGAAGTGATGCTCGCCGATGTAGAACACGAACGTTGCAGTACGGTTGATCGATTTGGAACTGAGGATGCGCCCACCCGCGCCCATGGCTTCGATGCGGTTGTCGCCGGTGCCGGTCTTGCCGCCCATGGCCAGCGGCGCGCCATCGGCCAGTTTGAAACTGCCGGCCACGCGTTTCGCCGTGCCTGCGTCCACCACCTGCGACAGCGCACCGCGCAGCGCCGTGGCGACTTCGCTGGGCATCACGCGCTTGCCACGGTTGGGGTCGTTGATCACGAGCGTTTCATACGGCGTGCCGGCGGCAAAATGCAGGCTGTCGATGCGCAGCACCGGAATGCGCACGCCATCGTTGAGGATGATCCCCATCAGTTCGGCGAGGGCGGCGGGGCGGTCGCCGGAGCTGCCGATGGCGGTCGCCAGCGACGGTACCAGGTGGTCGAACGGGTAGCCGACAGCCTGCCAGCGCTGATGGATTTCCAGGAACGCTTCAATCTCCAGCATGGTGCGGATGCGGCTGTCGCGCGCGCTCTGGTGCCGGCTCTTGAACAGCCAGCTGTAGACTTCCTGGCGTTCGAATTCGCTGGCCTTGACGATCTCGCTGAAGGTCGCTTCGGGGTGGTTGAGCAGATAGCCCAGCAGCCACAGGTCGAGCGGGTGCACCTTGGCGATGTAGCCTTGGTCCGGCAGGTCGTAGGCGCCGGGGCCGTAGCTTTGGTAGAGCTTTTCGAGGCGCTCGTCCGTGAGCTTTTCGGGGGGCTTGGGGGTCTTCAGGTGCGAGCGCACAAAACGGTTGAAGCTCTCCTGGCTGGCCTGCGGCAGCAGGTAGCGGTGCACGGCAGCCAGGCGAATCGCGGTGGGGTGCAGGCCGTCCATGAAAGTGTCGAGGCGTGTCTGAGTGTCTTTGTTGCGGTACTTTTTCCAGAACTTGAGCAGGAACGCAGTGCCTTCGTGGTCGGCGAACTTGGCCAGGTATTCCTGACGGCGCGGATCGTTGTCATCTTTGAGCAAGCGCGCGCTGTTGTCTTCGCCGGAGTAGGTGGTGTAGCGCACCAGGTCGCGCATCAGGCGAATGAACGGCAGGTTGATCGACTCGCGCAGCGCATCGCGCAGGGTCGGGCTGCGGCCATTGTCTTCATTGCGAAAATTGTGGAAGTGATGCAAGCCGCCGCCGGTGAAAAACGCTTCGCCGGGGCTGGCCGAATAAGTGCGGTTGAGGCCCGCGTCGAGCATCTTCGACAGGTCGCGGTCGGGGTTCTGGATCAGGTAGTCCAGCGCCCAGCGTGACAGTGGGTCTTGTTCGGGGACCTCGACTTTTTTCAACTCGGCGGGTGTTTGCGCGCGGTAGCGTTCATGCAACTCGGTGATGATTTGCAGGTAGGTGGTCAGCACCCGAAGCTTGGCGGTGGAGCCCAGTTCCAGCTTGCTGCCTTCGTTGATATCGAAAGGTTGGTCGGTGTTGTCGGTTTGCACCCGTACCCGTGCGCCATCCGGCGTCAGTTCGAACAGGGTAAAGCTGTAACGCACTTGCGGCGTGCTTTGCGGGGTGAGCAAGCGCGGGCCGAGCAGGCCCATTTGCCCTGCGAAGGCGGGGTCGGCCAGGTGCTTGAGATACTCGGTGGCCTGGGTTTGCAGGTCGTATTGCAGCGTGCTCGTGGCTGACAGGTCGAGGCGATCGAGGTCATACAGCGGGCGATTGAGCAGGCTGGCAAGGCGACTGCGCGCAACGTTGATCGCCTTGTTGGTTTCCACCGGCTGGAGCGTCGGTTGTTGCTGCCAGTCGCGGTAAGTGACATGGCTGGCGAGGGCGGCCTTGGCCAGCGCCGGATCGATCACGTTGTTCTGTGCCAGCAGGCGGATATGGCTGTCGGTCAATTGCGCCAGCTCATCGCGGCCCTTGGTCAGGTAATGCGAAGGGCGGCGCTGGGCGATCATCAGCGACAGCACTTCGCGCAGCGCCAGGCCTTTTGCTGGAAGGTCCTTGGGCGCGTTGCCGCTCAACAGCGCATTGCTTTGGTTGAAGTCGGCGCCGTACCACACGCGTAAACCTTCGGCCATGCCGTGCACTTCACCATGGCCCGGCACCGCCGACAGCGGCACGCTGTTGAGGTAGTCGCGCACGATGTTCTGCCGGCTGTCCAGGGTCTGCGGTCCCGGTTGGTAGGCGCGGACGCTGGCAGACATCATCTGGCGGATTTTTTCGCCACCGGACAGCGTCAGCCCGTCGGGCGAATGGCGATACTTTTCAAGCTGGGTGGCCAGGGTGCTGCCGCCAGCGGTTTGCCCTGGCAGATGCAGCAGTTTGGCCACCTGCGACCAGGCGGCCTTGGCAAAGCGCGGCCAATCTACCGCCGGGTTGGCCATTGGACGCTTGGGGTCCAGCAGGTCGCGGTCTTCAATAAACAACAGGCTGTGCACCACCAGCGGTGGAATGGCGGCAAAGCTTGCATAGAGTTGCTGTGGGTAACTGAAAGCGTACAGCGGCGCCGCGCGGCAGTCGGTGATGGTCAGGCCGGCCTGGACTTTCTCGGCGTAGGGCACGAACAGGCCGTGCTCGGCGTAGCTCATCAGCGCCGGGGAAAACCGCGACTGTGCCTGGATCACGTAATTGCGTTTGAGCAGGCGTGGCAAAAACTCATTCAGCGCGCTGTAGCCCAGGCGCCGGTCAAAAGGACCCTCGCCGGGATACACCATCGCATCACTCGCGCCAGGCTCCACCCGGTAGCTCAGTGACGCGGCAAAAGGGCTCAGGTGTTCAGCCTGCAGGCGCGAGGTGCGTATTTCCCGGCTGGCGGCCCACCCCAGGGCCACCAACGCGAGCACCAGCACCAGCCCGATCAGCCGCCACCACAAGCGTCGAGAGCGGGGGCTTTGTGGCAATGGCGGTGGATCCGCACTGTCGGTCTGGACCACAGCGGGTTTCGAATCGGTCTGCCATAAAGCGCCCATAGTCGATTGATCCATTCACGCAGATTGATCGGACTTGGTTCAAGCTTAGTCGCTGGTGATGCGCCGTGAAGATTTTGTGTGCGGGCTTGCTAGCTCCATGAAAGTTTCAGGCCGCGGTTCCAGTCCGCCAGCCAGCTGGAGCTTTCGATTCGCTCCCACTGGCCCTTGTAGTAAACCGACATGTGCTGGCCGGACCAGTCACGCACCCGTTCGTTAAACGCGTTCGGGTACTGATTGGCCGGGCAGGCAATCCGGGCCCAGGGGTCGCAGATCCACAGACCTTGCCAGTCGTCCTCCTTGAAGTCCTGGGTCTCGACCAGGCTTGACGGCGTTTTGCCGACCACCACAAAGGCATGGGTAGGCGGACGCGAGCCCCATATCTGCGAGACGCCACCGTTGGTGCGGATCAGTTCATGGGCGACATGGGCCATCTGGTCGCAATTGCCGGCGCCGGTCTTGAGGATGATCTCGGTGTAGTCGGGCTGCCCGACCAGGGAGTATTGCCACAGCACCACGGGGGCTGCGATCCGCAACCGCGCCAGGTCGTCAACGGCATCGGTAACGAGGTTGGCGGCGCCGACTCCGGTTCTTTCGACCAACGCCAGCGTGCTGGCGTGGGCTTTCTGCGCGAGGTACTCGTTGATCTGCGCGGCGCTGGGGCCGCCGGCTACTAGCGGGCGTGGCGGCCATATATCCAGCTGCAAGGGTTTGGCGGCGACATGCACATCCAGACGCTGTCCCTGGCTGGACGCGTTCAACAATAATTCCCGTTGTTTGAGGGGGGTCAGGGTACTGGCGGTATGGCGCAACCTTGCCAAGGTGCCGTCAGAAAAACCGCGGGCCGCCAGTTGCCGGTACAGCACCTCCAGCGTCGGCAGCGCCACCAGTGGTTGCGTGGGCATGAGTTCGGCGATGTCCAGGTAATCGCGCTTGTAATCGCAGAAGGCGTGGATCAGCCGCGCGTGCTCGCCGCCCTGGCTGAAGTCCAGGTAATCGAAGACCAGTTCTGGCGGGTTGGCGGTCTGGATCACTTCATAGAACACACCGGTGTCGGCCTCGACAACCCAGCGTGGGCCGGGGATCGGTCCAGGTCGGGAGAGTTCGAACACCATGGCCCGCAGGATGCGCGTGTCATCAATGCCTTCGGCGATGCCTTGCAGTTCCACCACCCGGGTTTCATGGCCCAGCAGGTTGTCCAGTTGGTCGTCGGGCAGCCCGAATTGCGGTTCATCGACAAGCGTGCCCAGCGTGCGGCGGCGATAGATCAACGGCGGTGCCGCGACCTGGGTCAGCTCAAAGGCGACGTCGTCACGGCTGACTTCGTAAACGGTGTGGTGATACGCCAGTCGCTGTTTTGCACCGCCCTGGCCGGGCGCGGGAATGATCCGGATATGTTCCAGCGCTTGCACGCGGCGTTGATGAATGGAGTTGGCAAACGCAGACAGCCGTTTGGTGAAGCAGATGAAGGGGGGCGCATTGCGTTTTCTTCGGGTGGGCGTGCAGCGGGTGTCGAAATGGTGCTCTACGCGAAAATGGGCGGGCGATGCCAGGTCGTCCAAGTGGGTCGGGGCACTGTGTTCAAGGCGCATGACCTTGCCGTCAACCAGTAAATCCGTGGCGGTGGCGCGGGGAATCAGCAATGGCGGAGTGTCAAACAGGCGCTCGGTGACGCGCGCCTGGTAACCGTTGACGCAGTGCACCGGTGTCACGCTCAGGGCGCTGTCCAGACGAAAGCTCGCCAGCGGTGGCCCATAGGGCCTCGCGCTGAAAGGGTCGAAGGCGTACCACTGCTTTTCGCGCATCACCGCGACAATGCGCGAAAAGTCGCTCCCGCCCAGCACGGCACCGATGCCGATGTCGGCCCTGGACAGCCAGCGCACGTACTCGCGCAACGACGTGTTGGCGGTCCAGCGTTGGGTTTGCTCGATGGCTTGCCTCAGGGTGTGCCACGCGTCGTTGCCCAGCCTGACCAGGCCGTTGCGGGCCACTCTGGCAAGTCGGGGAATGTGGTCGAGGGGGTTGAGGGTTGCATGCAGCAGGTGCGTACTCGCTTTGCCCAGTTGCAGCAGTTTTATTGGCAGCGGGGCAGTGCTTTTCAATACCGCCAGGCCGGCCGACGAGTAGGCACGGGCGGGCATCAGCAGGCTGAACAGGTCGAGCAGGCACTGGTAGCTGCCATAGGTCATGCGGTGTGGATCGCCCGAAGCGATGTCCTGGCCGCACGACCACAACGGCACGAGGATTTTGAGACGCTGCGTCAACGCTTCGTGGTGGCGTTCAAACTCATCTTCGGCGGACGCGCCATGCGCCTGTTGTCGTGCGGCTTCGACGTCGAGAAAAAAATGCCGCTCGACAATGGCCTGGGTGATGCTGCGCAGGACCGCCGAACCGAACCGCGGGGCGCCGCTTTCATCGGGTGTGGGGCCCTGCTGCCACAGCTGCTCGACGACCACGGTGGAGAACACGTTCGGCCGCGGTGCGCTGCCGGTTTCGTAGGCTTGCCAGTCGATGGCCAGTTGATTGCCGGTGTGCAAGCGGCTGACGGGTTGAACCGAGCCTGGTCGGCCGGTGGTGACCGACAGGGGCTTGCCGCCCAGGTCAAACACCAGGGCGGGCCCGCTGCGTTTATGCAGGCGGTTGAGCAGTGGGAACAACTCGTAATCATGGGTAGCGTGGGGCAGGGTGCAGCGCAGCAGGATGCCGAAGCGCCCGACGCGGGCACTTTTTTCCTCGCGGGTTTCCAGGGCTTCTGGCTTGGTGGCCGCCTTGCTCAGCACCAGCAGTTGCAGCTCGCCGATGGGCAGCCGGGCACGCTCGGCCAGCGGTAATTGTGCCAACAGGTCCTGGATGGTGGTGGCGTACGCCTGTTTAAGGCGATCAATGTGGGCGTCGAAGGCGGCCTCGAACAGCGTATTCACATGCCCCAGACGGCTGAACGCGCTGCGCATCAGGTTCAGGTTCAGGTGTGGGTGAACCGATGCCCAGTGGCGCGAAAAAGGCTGCAGCCAGCCCTGGCTGTGCAAGTCCACCAGGGAGTGCTCGCTGAGGTAAGGCACATTGTGCCAACGGGGTGGGCCGTTGGACGCCAGGCCGAGGTTCAGTTGCAGGCGCGACCCCAACGCCCAGCGCAGGTCGGGCGTATTGATGCGAGGGTGGCCCGGGAAGACTTTTCGCAGGTCATCGAGCGCCACCGACCGGCGCGTCGGAAGGTCGCTGGCGAACGTCATGAACGCGCTTTTCAGTGCCTCCAGGCGCGCTTGCAGTCGGGCTTTCGCCGCGTCGATCTCGCTGATCGGGTAGCGGCCGTCGGCCTGTTGCGTCAGCTCACCCTGGGCGACAGCCCAATCGAGCAGGCCTTGGGTTGCGGTGTATTCGCGCCATTGTTGCTGCTCGGGCGAGGTGTCCTCCCGTGACGCCAGGGCGATGACATCGTTGTAGCTCAGGTGCTGCGGTGAGCCGGGCGCGACCCTGTGCGCCATCGCCACGCCTTGGCTGAACACCAGCCAGTGGGTGGAGGTCATGAAGCGCAACGTGGCCGGCAGTTCTCGCACCAAAAACTCCGGCGCTGCCCCCGCGAGCAGCAGGTGGGCGGCCAGCGGCGTGGCCTCAGCCGAGACGGCGCCGCTGCGTATCAGGTGCAGTTCCAGGTCTTCACGCAGGGCCGCATGGGAGCGGCCCCATTGGCTGCTTTCGGCGAGGTCGAACCCCGCGACGACGTAACGCTGTTCATCCTGCAGCGGGTCGAGTTCGATCATCAGCGCGGCCAGCACCAGGTTTTCAAGGCTGGCACTGTTGGTGTGTTCGTGCGGGTGTTGACCGTACCCGCCCAGTGCCTCCAGCAACCGTCGGCCCAGTTGCCGGGCAGGAGGGCGCCTGAGCATGAGCTTGAGCAACCGGTCGGCCTGGGTGCGAATCGCGCTTCGCGACAGCTCGGCCAACAAGGCCCCACCAGATATTCCAACAGCCTGCTGCTCGTGCGCGGCAGCCAGGCGTTGACCGCATTTCGCACGGTCTCACGCTGGTCAGGCGTTAAGGGCAAGCCCTGTCGATAGTCAGCGTGTTCAGTGCTGCGCGGCAGGGTCATTTCGAGGATTTGCAGCGTACCGAGGGCGTCGCCGGCGGTACGTGGAACGGCAAGACCGTGCCCTTGCAGAAGCTGGGCGAGGCTGCGCGCTTCGGTGCGCGGCGCAGGTGCGAGCGCCGGATGCAAATGGGCGTCGCCGGCCGAGGCCTGCAGCAACGGCGCGTGCGTGGCAATCACGGCGTCAGCGGCTTTGCCCTCGAGCAGCGTGCGCAAAGCCGCCGCGGCATGGTCGCGGTCATGGTCCAGGCGCTGCCAGTGCCGTTGCTGCATCAGCGCAATATCGGCACCGGCGAAGTCGCAAACAGGCAGCGCGTGCAGAGGCTGCGACGCGCGCAGGCGCAGGCTCAGCGCCCTGGCCGCGTCTGGCGTGGCGGGTACCGCCAGGTCATGGCACTGCAGCAACTGCGCCACGCTGAACTGGCCGCTCTGGTGAATAGAGGTGCCGAGCTGTTGCGCCACACTGACCAGTTGTTCGAGACGGCCTGCCAGTGGCAGCGGCAATAGCCATTCGATGCCGAGTGCTACCTGTGCGCCATTGGCGCGCTGGCCGGTGAGCTGGCGGGTATCGGGATCGAATGTGTAATGGCCGGGCTGCAGGCCGTGAACCGGCTCCAGCGCCAGGAAGTCCTGATGACGGGTGATGTAATCCAACAGCGCTGCGCCGGTTTGTTGGGCGTTGGCTGCAAAAGAGCCGGAGTCGAGGGTCAGCCTCTGGCGGTGAGCGGTTTTCGGGTTGAAACACGCGTTGCTCGCAGCAGCCTCCAGGCTGTCGGCCAGCTGCAGCAGGTCTTGGTTCAGCCGCTCGAAATCATCTGCCAGCGTTGGGCTGGCGCTGGCGAAAGGGTTGAGTTGATCGAGGGCCTGGATGACGATCATTCGCTGCCCCCGGGTCTGCGGCTGAGGGTAACCGTAAAACCGCAGCACCTGGCTGGCGGGCAATTGCAGCGTGTTCTCGCCCACAGTCATCGGCCCGTACGGCAGGCCGGTGGCCGCGGGGTCCAGTATGTCGGCGATGGTCAACAGGGGAAGGGCCAGGGCGCGCCCTGGCGCGTCGTCCCACAGGGTCCAGGTGTGTCGCGTCCGGTCTGTCAGGGTGCCATTGGCCAGGGTCAGGCTGGCGAGGTCGATGTTCCGTTGCCGGGCCCAGGCGATGAAGCGCGGGCGGTTAATGGCCTGGCGCCAGAGTTGCAGCCAGCAACCTGGCGACGAATGGGGCGGTATCAGCAGCGGCTCGGCGCTGGTGGAATTCAAATGATTGATCAGGATAGTGACCATGTGCTGGTCACCCTCCTGGCGTCGGGTGCCGCCCTGCTCGAGGCGCTCGGTAGGCGTGTCCATTGATTTTCCCTGTGCATGGATGCAATTGCATCATCCTGAGGGAGTGCCGTTGGCGGGGGGATCATGACGTTTCCGATTTGCCTGTGGCCGAGCTCGAAGCCTTGGGCCAGAGCCTTCGTTGACAGCCAGACGGCGTCGGCCCAGGCATGACGCTGCACCATCACTGTGCAATACTCGCGGCCCTCGCGATGACCTGATAAATGCGTAAAGGCAGGTAATGCTTCCTTGTAAAAGACGTATTTACCCAGATTTATCGCTGAATTTAGTCATTTTTAGAGTGAAAGACCCTAGTGTCGGCTTTTTATACTGCACCCCCGCCGATCCCGCAGGCTGTGCGCTGCCGGACGCGCCTGTCCACGAAACAGGCCTGGTTGAAGTTCGCCCCCGGCTTACCGGCCTGGCGTGCGCAACGCTCGGTGGTTCATATCCAATAACAAGACGAGGTTGTACCCCTATGCCAGTTGGCAATCAGCTGCCCCATGGCGAGACCGCTCAGGGCGGCCCGCTGAAACGTGAACTGGGCGAACGGCATATTCGCCTGATGGCCCTCGGCGCCTGTATCGGTGTCGGCCTGTTCCTGGGTTCCGCCAAGGCCATCGAAATGGCCGGCCCGGCGATCATGCTCTCCTACATTATTGGCGGCCTGGCGATCCTGGTGATCATGCGCGCGCTCGGCGAAATGGCGGTGCATAACCCCGTCGCCGGTTCGTTCAGCCGTTATGCCCAGGACTACCTCGGCCCGTTGGCGGGTTTTCTGACCGGCTGGAACTACTGGTTCCTGTGGCTGGTGACCTGCGTGGCAGAAATCACCGCCGTTGCCGTCTACATGGGCGTCTGGTTTCCCGATGTGCCGCGCTGGATCTGGGCGCTGGCGGCGCTGGTGAGCATGGGCACGATCAACCTGATTGCGGTCAAGGCATTCGGTGAGTTCGAGTTCTGGTTCGCGCTGATCAAGATCGTCACGATCATTGCCATGGTGATCGGCGGCGTCGGCATCATCGCGTTCGGCTTCGGCAACGACGGTGTGGCGCTGGGGATTTCTAACCTGTGGGCCCACGGCGGCTTTATGCCCAATGGTGTGACCGGTGTGTTGATGTCCCTGCAAATGGTGATGTTCGCGTACCTGGGCGTCGAGATGATCGGCCTTACCGCCGGTGAAGCGAAGAACCCGCAGAAGACTATCCCGAGCGCCATCGGCTCGGTGTTCTGGCGCATCCTGCTGTTCTACGTGGGGGCGTTGTTCGTGATTCTGTCGATCTACCCATGGAATGAAATCGGCACCCAGGGCAGCCCGTTCGTGATGACCTTCGAGCGACTGGGCATCAAGACCGCCGCCGGCATCATCAACTTTGTGGTGATCACGGCTGCGTTGTCCTCCTGCAACGGCGGCATTTTCAGCACCGGCCGTATGCTCTACAGCCTGGCGCAGAACGGTCAGGCCCCGGCCGCATTCGGCACCACCTCAAGCAACGGCGTACCGCGCAAGGCGTTGCTGCTGTCGATTTTCGTGCTGCTGCTGGGCGTGTTGCTCAACTACATGGTCCCCGAGAAAGTCTTCGTCTGGGTGACGTCCATCGCCACCTTTGGCGCGATCTGGACCTGGCTGATGATCCTGCTGGCTCAGCTTAAATTCCGCAAAAGCCTGAGCCCGGCCGAGGCAGCCGGCCTCAAGTACCGCATGTGGCTGTACCCGGTCAGTTCGTACCTGGCGCTGGCGTTCCTGGTGCTGGTGGTTGGGCTGATGGCGTACTTCCCGGACACGCGCGTGGCGCTGTATGTCGGCCCGGTGTTCCTGGTGCTGCTGACCGTGCTGTTCTACGTGTTCAAGTTGCAGCCCATCAATGCTGCGGCGCGTGCTCAAGCCTGACGTTCAGGCGCACAACAAAAAGCCCCGGGATCGGGGCTTTTTGTTGTTCAGGCGGTGGCCACGCGCGGCGATTGGCTCAGGCGTTGGTTGAATTCCAGCCAGGCCCCCAGCGCGGCCATCAGGGCGGCGCCAACCAGTGCGGTGACGATTTGCAGGGTGAAGGCATCGCCAGCCAGGGCGTTGAGCATATCCGCCAGCGGCGCCAGTAAGACGCCCAGGCAAAATACTTCCAACGAATAACGCCCCATCCGGCAGGTCTGTTGGGCCAGCCAATTTTGTGTCCAGGCACGCCCGGGCAACAGTTTGGCGGTGACGTAGGCCAGCGCCAGGAAGTGCAGCAGTCGCACCGGTGACAGGTCGGTCTTGCTGATCGGGTAGAGCAGTTCGCTCAAGGCCGCTGGCATCAACGCGTCGTGCACCTCAGGCCAACGCCAGGCGAGGGTGAGCACACCCGCCGCCAGTGCGTAGACCGCCGCCGTGACGAACAACGGCTGGCGCAGCAGTGGCCGATTAGCCTGTGCGCGGGGTTGTTGCCCGTGAATGGCCGCCGCGCCACCCAGGATAAACAGAAACTGCCAGGTGACCGGGTTGAAATACCACACGCCGTCAGCGATGGCGGCCAGGTTCCAGCCCAGGTGCGGCGCCAGCAGGTACACCGCCATCGACACCGCGACCACCAGCCAGGTCTTGCGCAGCAGCAGCGGCAGAACCAGCGGCAAGCCCGCCAGCAGCACGATATACAGGGGCAACGGGTCCATCAGGTTCGGCTTGAAGCGCAACAGCAATTCATCCACCAGCGCTTGCTGCGGGTGGGTGACGAAATGCGTCAGGCCCATCTCTTCGACCAGGTCGCGGGTTTCCACATGGCTGTTGGCGAAAAACACGATGCCCATCAGCATTGCCAGCAGGAAGATGTGCACCACGTACAATACCCAGGTGCGCCGCAGGATCTTCAAGCAGGCCATCCAGTAGCCTTCGCGCTGCAGGACCTTGCCGTAGGCCAGCACCGAGGCGTAGCCGGCAAGGAACACGAAGACTTCAGCCGCGTCGCTGAAACCGATATTGCGCAGTGTGATCTGGCCGAGGGGGTTGTGGGGGACGTGATCCCAGAAAATGAAGATCAACGCCAGGCCCCGAAAAAAATCGATGCGCGGGTCGCGTCCGTTCAGCATGGCAGCGGGCTCTTGAACAAATAGTTTAGTAATGACAGGTGCACGGCGGCGTTGTCTCACGCCGCACGTCGGGCGGGCGCAGGTTGGCGGTATTTGTAAGCAATTGCAAAGGCTGGGTATTACTGAATGTCTCTAGACATCAATGATCACCAAGGTGCCTTGGCTACCGGCAAGGACGGCGTGGGCGATACCGGCTTCGACGAGGTACATCTGGCCGGCTTGCACGCGGATTTCCTCGTCGCCGATGCTCAGGCGCAACTGGCCGCTGATCACCAGCAGGCCTTCGTTGTAAGCGTGGGTTTCTTCCTCGTAGGCCTGCTCATCCATGCGCAACACCTTGATCCTCGCCGGGCCTACCTGGCCCAGGCGCGTGGATTTCCAGCTGTCGGGCAGTTGCCCGGCGAGGGCGGCGAAGTCGAGTAACGGCATGTGAATCTCCTGGTTTCAACGATGCCGTCGGTGGTCCGGTTCAGCAGCAATAAGGAATTTAGAACGCATCCATCAACACGAACCGGCAGGGCTTGGCCTGATGTGCATTGATCTGCGGCACCAGCCGGGTGAAGTGTTCGGTCTGGCAGTGAGCATCCAGCGCGGCCTGATCGGGCCATAGCTCGATGAACACGAAGTGCCCGGGGTCTTTCTGATCGACAAACAGCTCGTAGGCAATACACAGCGGTTCCAGGCGGGTTTTTTCCACCAGTTCGGCATACCACGGGCGCACGGTTTCCACGTGTTCGGGCTTGATGAAATCTTCAGCGATGACTTTGAGCATGGCCGGTCTCCTCACGCAGCTTCGACGTCATGCGGCTCAAAACTGTCCGCGCGTGCCATCTGCCACATGCGCGAATAGAACTGGCCATTTACTTCACCAGTGAGCAATTCACCGGGCTTGAGGAACACATGCAGTTGCGAGAACAGTTTGATTTCAGTCGCCGACATGCGTCGCACCAAGTGCTTGGCCGACAGCTGCGAGGGATGATCCAGACCGGCTGCGGCGAGCATTTCTGCCAGGGCCTTGAGGGTGTTGCGGTGGAAGTTGAACACGCGCTGGGCTTTGTCCGTGACCACCAGCGCACGTTGGCGCAGCGGGTCCTGGGTGGCGACGCCGGTCGGGCACTTGTTGGTGTGGCAGCTCTGCGACTGGATGCAGCCGATGGCAAACATGAAGCCGCGCGCGGCGTTGGCCCAGTCGGCGCCAATGGCCAAAACGCTGGCGATATCGAACGCGCTGACGATCTTGCCGCTGGCGCCGAGCTTGATCTTGTCGCGCAGGTTCAGGCCCACCAGCGTGTTGTGCACAAACAGCAGACCTTCACGCAGCGGCACGCCGATGTGGTCGGTGAACTCCACCGGCGCGGCGCCGGTGCCGCCTTCCTTGCCGTCCACTACGATAAAGTCCGGGAGGATGCCGGTTTCGAGCATGGCCTTGGCAATGCCCATGAACTCCCACGGGTGGCCCAGGCAAAACTTGAAGCCCACCGGTTTGCCGCCGGACAGTTCGCGCAGTTGGGCGATGAACTGCATCATTTCAATCGGCGTGGAAAACGCGCTGTGGCGCGACGGCGAGATGCAGTCTTCGCCCATCATGATGCCGCGCGTCTCGGCAATTTCCTGGGTGACCTTGTGCTTGGGCAGGATCCCGCCATGGCCGGGTTTTGCGCCCTGGCTCATCTTGATTTCGATCATGCGCACTTGCGGGTTCTGCGCCTGCGCGGCGAAGCGTTCCGGGTCGAAGCGGCCGTCGCTGGTGCGGCAGCCGAAATAGCCGCTGCCCAGTTCCCAGGTCAGGTCGCCGCCGTTTTCGCGGTGGTACGGGCTGATGCTGCCTTCGCCGGTGTCGTGGGCAAAGTTGCCGAGCTTGGCGCCCTGGTTCAACGCGCGAATGGCGTTGGCGCTCAACGAGCCGAAACTCATGGCCGAGATATTGAACACCGACGCCGAGTACGGCTGCTTGCACTGCGGGCCGCCGACCATCACGCGAAACGCGCTCGGGTCACTCAACGGCGCTGGGCGCATGGAGTGGCTGATGAATTCGAAGCCGGATTGATACACGTCGATCAGGGTGCCGAAGGGTTTGTCGGCGGTTTCGTTCTTGGCGCGCGAATAAACCAGTGAGCGTTGCGCGCGTGAAAAGGGCAGCGCATCGCTGTCGGATTCAAGCAGGTACTGGCGGATTTCCGGGCGGATGGCCTCCACCAGGTAACGGATATTGCCCAGTATCGGGTAGTTGCGGCGCACCGCGTGGGGGCTTTGCAGCAGGTCGAGCAGACCGATCAGGCTGAGCACGCCGGTGACCACGGTGATCGGCCACAGCCATTCATGTTCGATAAAGGGGAGGCTGGCGAGGGTGAAAATGACGCACACGGCAAAGAAGGCGTAACGGCTTAGTAACGACAGGCTCATACGGTTTTCCTTGGGTTCACTCATCGGCTAGGCGTTTTGCGCCTGTAGAAAGATCGAGAACAGCTCCGACTGGGATTTGATCCCTAGCTTGCTGTACATGTGTTTCTTATGGACTTTCACGGTTTCAACAGAGATTTCCAGCTTACGAGCGATTTCCTTGCTGGAGCAACCGCTGAGCATCAAGCGGCCCACATCCAGCTCGCGGGCGGTGAGTTGCGCGCCCCAGTCATCCGTTTGCACCGGCGGCTGCGGGGCGCTGACCTGATTGAGTTCATAGGGCAGGCGCTGGCGCAGCAAACTCAAGACCCAGGGCTGGATCAGCGACAGCAGGGCGATCTGCTGCGGGTCAAACCGCTGTTTGGAGCCCAGGGACAGGCACAGGGTACGCCCATCCGGCAGGTGGCAATTAAATTGGATTTCATCGGCCACCACGTTCAGGCGGAAGTAGCGCTGGTAGTACTCGGTGAGTTCAAAGTGCTCCGGCGCGACTTCGGCCAGGCGAAACAGCCCGGTGCGTGAGTGTTCGCGGCTGGCGATGTAGAAGGGGTCGAGCAGGTACAGGCCGTTGAGGTAGTCCTGGAACAACTGGTCCGGCGTGCCGTCGGCGCCCGGGCATTCGGCGAATACCAGCGGGCGGTGCGCGTTGCTGAACAGCAATACCACCCAGCTGTCGAACGGCACGTAGTTGTCCAGCAAGCGCACGAGCTGGGTCCAGAAGTTGGCCTGGTCGAGGGCGTCTATCATTTGCCCCACCGAACGGTGCCAGGCGATGTCTTGCAGCGAGACTGTCATTCGTCTACCCCCATAGGGTTACCCCGGCGGCGTGATTTCCCCGACGGTTGCGGCTGCGCATACTGCGCCACAGATAAAACAACAGGACTTCCCATGAAGGTCGAATTTGCCCAGTTGGCAGGTCGTGATAACGGCACAGCTTACAACCTTGAGCGCGCCTTGGCGGCAATTGCTGCCTGCGCCGCCGACACGCAACTGATCGTATTTCCGGAAACCCACCTGATGGGCTTCCCGTCAGCCGAGACCGTCGCCGACATCGCCGAGCCGGTGGATGGCCCGACCGTGCAGGCCGTTATCGAGGCGGCTCGCGCAGGCAATATCGCCGTGGTGATCGGCATGGCCGAGAGCGACGCCGGCCAATTCTATAACACCACGTTGCTGATCACCCCCGAGGGCATTGCCCTGCGGTATCGCAAGACTCACTTGTGGGCCTCGGATCGCGGCGTGTTCACGCCCGGTGATCGCTATGCCACTTGCTTGTGGAACGGCGTGCGCGTCGGCCTGTTGATCTGCTACGACATCGAGTTCCCGGAAACCGCCCGCGCCAACGCGCAACTGGGCGCCGAACTGCTGATTGTTACCAACGGCAACATGGACCCTTACGGCCCCACGCACCGCACCGCGATCATGGCGCGCGCCCAGGAAAACCAGGCGTTTGCGCTGATGGTCAATCGCGTGGAAGAGGGCGATGGCGGCCTGTTGTTCGCTGGCGGCAGTGCCCTGGTCGACCCGATTGGCACGCTGTTGTTCGAAGCCGGGCGCGAGGAAGGGCAATTTACCGTCGAGCTGGATCTTGACCAACTGGTGGCGGCTCGCAAGGACTACCGCTACCTCGACGACCAGCGCTTGAAATTGCCGGGTGAGGTGATCGAGCGCACGGACGGGACGCGTGAACTGCTGATTCCACACAATTAAGGCTGACCCTTTGTGGCGAGCGGGCTTGCCCCGCGTTGGGGCGCGAAGCGGCCCTAAAACCTGCAACCGCGGTTTGCCTGGAGAAATGCAGTGAATGTAATGGGGCCGCTGCGCAGCCCAACGCGGGGCAAGCCCGCTCGCCACATCAAGCCCGCTCGCCACAGTAAACACGCTTGATCATAAGAAAAATGACATCTGCTTCACCGACTTCAGTTCTGCCATAAATCTAATAAATCAGCGGAGAATCGCTCATGGCTCGTTTGCAACGCACCCTGTCGTTAGGGTCGGTGGTGCTGTTTGGCATCGCCTATATGACGCCGATCATTGTGCTCGGCACCTTCGGCATCCTCGCGCAATCCACGGGCGGCATGGTGCCGGCCGCTTACCTGGCCGCCCTGGTGGCGATGTTCTTTACCGCCATGAGTTACGGGCGCATGGCGTCGGCCTTTCCGGTGGCCGGTTCCGCCTACAGCTATGTGCGCAAGGCCATCAGCCCGAAACTGGGCTTTATCGCCGGTTGGGCGGTGTTGCTCGACTACCTGTTCTTGCCCATGGCCATCTGGTTGATCGGGGCGGCATACCTGCATTCGGCATTCCCTGCGGTGCCGCAATGGATCTGGGTGCTGGCGTTTATCGGCGTCACTACGGCGATCAATATCATCGGTCTGAAACTGGCCAATGGCATCAATGCGCTGCTGATGTTGGTGCAGTTCCTGGTGCTGATCGCGTTTGTCGCGCTGTGCATCCATTACATCGGGGGCGACGCGAGCAAGCCGCTGTGGACTGTCGCGCCGTTCTTCAACGGCCAGATGCACATGCCGCTGATCATGAGCGGGGCGGCGATTGCCTGCTATTCGTTCCTGGGCTTTGACGCGGTCAGCACGCTGACCGAAGAAACCCGCGACCCACGGCGTACCATTCCGCGGGCGATCATGCTGATCACCTTGATCGGCGGGTTGATCTTTGTTGGCGTGTCGTATTTCGTGCAGATCGCGCATCCGTCGTTCGAGTTTGCCGATGTGGATTCGGCGGCCTATGAAATTGCGCGCAATGTCGGCGGTGACCTGTTTGTGTCGATCTTCCTGATCGGCTTGATCGTCGGCCAGTTCGCCTCGGGGCTGTCGGCCCAGGCCAGCGGTTCGCGCTTGTTGTTCGCGATGGGGCGCGACGGCGTGTTGCCCAAGTCGTTCTTTGGCACCTTGCATGCGCGCTTCGGCACGCCGGTCAACAGCATCCTGTTGTGTGGGGTTGTGGCGTTACTGGCATTGAAGCTGGATGTGACCACCTCCACCTCGTTCATCAACTTTGGGGCGTTCCTGGCGTTCAGCCTGGTGAACCTGTCGGTGATCTTTCACTACTGGATCGGCGCGAAAGCGCGTGGCGTGCGTGAGTTGATGCTGTTCCTGCTGTTCCCGGCCATCGGCCTCGCGGCGGACTTGTGGCTGATGATCAGCCTCGATCATCTGGCGATTTACCTGGGCGTGGTGTGGTTGGCGATCGGCCTGGTTTACCTGGGTTTCCTGACGCGCGGCTTCTCGCAACAGCCGCCGGAAATGGACTTCCAGGAAGCTGCATAGAAGCGACAGGTCTATTCTTATTGCAATCGGTTCTCGTTTGGGTGCATGATTTTGTGTTACTGTGTAACACATTAATTGCACTCAAACGCCCCGGAGGCACTATGAAAACTGGTATCCATCCCGACTACCGCACCGTGCTGTTCCACGACACCGCCGCCGACGTGTTCTTCCTGATCGGCTCCACGGCCGACAGTGAGCGCACCCACACACACAGCGATGGCAACACGTACCCTTACATCCCGCTGGACGTCTCCAGCGCCTCGCACCCGATCTACACCGGCCAGCAGCGCAAGACTCAGGCCGAAGGCCGGATTGCCGGGTTCAACAAGCGCTTTGCTTCGTTTGGCACCAGCCCGAAAAACGCCGAGGCGTGAGGGATTCACGTTTCACCTCAAAGGCCGCTCCAGCATTGGGAGCGGCTTTTTTTATGCATTGATATCGCAAGGCCATCACCTTGTAAAAACCAACTAAACTACCTGGTAATCGCCAGGAGGCATTGTCCCAGACCGTAAGGAACGCAGATCGACGATCCGAGGTGTCCCATGGGAGAGTCAGTGACCTTTATCGATGCCAACCGTCCAGTGCTGCTGTTGATCGACGCCCACCCGGATGTTTTGCACAGCCTCAAGCGATTGCTCAGCCTGGAGCCCTTCGAACTGCACAGCGCCACCTGCGCCGCTGATGCCCTGGGCATTCTCGCCACTCAACCCATTGACCTGGTGATGAGCGCCGCGCGTCTGCCGGACATGGATGGTGCCTCGTTGCTGGCGCACATCCACCAACACCACCCGCACACGGTGCGCATCCTGCTGACCGGCGAGACCGACCTGACGCTGATCGTCAAAGCCATTAACGAAGGCCAGATCTATCGTTACCTGAGCAAACCCTGGAACGATGAAGAGCTGCTGCTGGCCCTGCGTCAATCCTTGGCCCATCAGCATTCGGAGCGCGAACGTGGGCGCCTGGAGCTGCTGATCCAGGCGCAGAACGATGAACTCAAGCAGCTCAACGCCACCCTCGAAAAACGTGTTGCCTCTCGCACCAGTGAATTGCAGCAAACCGCCGATATGCTCGACCTGGCCTACGAAGAGCTCAAACACAGCTACGCCACGGGCACCGAGGTGTTCTCGTTGCTGGCCAACCTGCGCTTACCGCGGGCCAAGCAAACCAACCGGCAAATCATCGAATTGGTGCGCACCTGGTGTGTGGCCCATGGCGTAGATGAGGCCAGTAACCGCGACCTGACCATGGCTGCCGCGCTCTACAACATCGGCAAGTTGAGCTGGAGCGACAGCATGATGGCCTCGCCTTCAGACCTGTTGCACAGCAGCGACCGTGAGCGTTATCGCGCTTACGCCACCCAGAGCGAATCGTTGCTGATGACCCTGGAACCGATGAAAGACGCAGCGCGGCTTATCCGCCATCATCAGGAACGCTGGGACGGCAGCGGTTTTCCCGATCACCTCAAGGGTGACGCGATTCCCGCAGGTTCGCGCTTGTTGAAACTGGCGGTGGACTTTATCGAGCTGCAAAAAGGCCTGATCCTTGAACGCCAGATGAACAGCGACGAAGCGCTGCTCTACATCCGCAAATACGCCGGTCGCCTTTACGACCCTGACATGGTCGAAGATTTTGTTTCAGTTTGCGCCACGTACCTCAATGACGTGACCCTGGGCGACCCCAGCGTCAGGGTGCTGGGCACCCGCGAGCTGGAGGAGGGCATGGTGCTCGCGCGCAACCTCAACGCCGATAACGGCATGCTGTTGCTCAACGCCGGCAAGGTGCTGAACCTGCCGCTGGTGGACAAGTTGATTGCCTTTGAGACGATGGAAGGCGCCAGGTACAGCGTGTTTATCAAAGCAGGGCATGAAGGATTGCTTTGCGAATAACGCGCTTTCTGTGATCCTTGCACCTTTGCATTCAAGGCGGTTTTTACATGACATCGACTATCCGCATCGCCGCAGCGCTGTTGATTGGCAGCGACGGCCAAACCCTGCTGGTGCGCAAGCGCGGCACCCAGGCGTTCATGCAACCGGGCGGCAAGATTGACGCCGGCGAACAACCGGCCCAAGCCCTGGCCCGTGAGCTGTTTGAGGAACTCAACCTGCGCATCGAGCCAAGCCAAGCGGTCTACCTTGGTCACTTCTCGGCCCCTGCCGCCAATGAGCCTGGGTTCACCGTGAACGCCGAGCTGTTCCAGGTGCACATCGACGTGGCGGTGACGCCCGCGGCCGAAATCGAAGAAGTGCGCTGGATCGACCCAGCCGGTGACGGCGGTTTGCAACTGGCGCCGTTGACGCGCGACGTGATCCTGCCGTTTTACCGCGCATCGCTGACCTGCGACGCATGATGGTACGCACGCTTGGCGCCAACGACGCCGAGGCTTATCGGGCGTTGATGCTTGAGGCGTATGGCGCTTATCCGCAGGCGTTCACCTCCAGCGTGGCGGAGCGCGCGCTGATGCCCTTGAGCTGGTGGGAAAAGCGCGTCGACAGCCCGCTGGATCGGCTGCTCGGGGCTTTTGAGGGGGACGCATTGGTCGGCATTGTCGGCCTGGCGTTCGAGCCCCGTGAAAAAGCGCGGCACAAGGTGACCTTGTTCGGCATGTACGTGAACCAGGCTTATCAGCAGAAGGGCGTGGGCCGCCAACTGGTAGAAGCGGCGCTCAGCGAGGCGCGCCGCCACTCACGCCTCAAGTTGATTCAGCTGACCGTCACCGCCGGCAACGACGCCGCGTTCGCGTTGTACCAGCGCTGCGGCTTCATCCAGTACGGCCTGGAGCCACTGGCGGTGCGCGTGGGCGAGGATTATTTCGACAAGATCCACATGTGGCGTGAACTGAACGACGGATGATGGCCAATGTGGGAGCGGGCTTGCCCGCGAAGGCGGCGGACCCGTTAAAGATAAGTTGACTGACACACCGCTTTCGCGAGCAAGCCCGCTCCCACATTTTTAATCTGTGTCGGCTAGCGCACTGCGCTGACGCCATCGAGGGTGGAAAACGACGTGTCCTTGGCCGTCAGCAAAAAGTCGCGCATGTACGGCGCGTCCAGCATGTCTGCACGAATCCCCGCATACAACGTCGCAAACAAACCTTTCTCGCCCAACCGCTTGGCCTTCACGTAACCACGCGAGCTGTACTCATGCAGCGCCCAATGCGGCATGCCGCACACACCACGGCCGCTGGCCACCAGCTGCATCATCATGACGGTGAGTTCCGAGGTGCGCACCTGGGCCGGTTCCACGTCGGCCGGCTCTAAAAAGCGCGTGAAAATGTCCAGCCGATCACGTTCCACCGGGTAGGTGATCAGGGTCTCGGTGAGCAAATCTTCGGGCACGATGTACGATTTGTTCGCCAGTGCGTGCTGGTTGGCCACGGCCAGCATGGCTTCGTAAGTGAACAGCGGCACGTAGGTGATGCCCGGCAATTCCAGCGGGTCGGAAGTCACCACCAGGTCCAGGTCGCCCCGCGCCAGCGCCGGCAGTGGCGCGAAGGCGAAGCCGGACGCCAGGTCCAGCTCGACTTCTGGCCAGGCATCGCGGAACTGGTCGATGGTCGGCATCAGCCACTGGAAGCAGCTGTGGCACTCGATGGCCATGTGCAAACGCCCGGCGGTGCCGCCGGCGAGCCGCGCAATATCGCGCTCGGCGCCGCGCAACAAGGGCAGGGTGGCGTCGGCCAGTTGCAGCAGGCGCAGGCCGGCGCTGGTAAAGCGCAGTGGCTTGGTCTTGCGCACGAACAGCTGCATGCCCAGGCGCTCTTCCAGCTCCTTGAACTGATGGGACAGCGCCGACTGCGTCAGGTGCAGGCGCTCGGCGGCTTCGACCAGGCTGTCGGCTTCGCGCAAGGCGTGCAGGGTCTTGAGGTGACGGATTTCGAGCACGGGCTCTCCATGAAGACGATTTGTGAAAAACAGCAATGGCGTGAGTTTGTCTCATGTTGCAAGGCGTGTCGATCATGACCGCTGGGCGCCGTTCATCAAACTGTCACGCAACTGTGGCAGCGCGCTTGAACAAACTTCATCAGACTCGCGCTCTACTGGGGTTCTGTGTTTCGGTGTTTTTCATGCGCGTGTTGTGTTTACTGGCCGCTTTATTGTTCGGCCTGCCGTCTTTTGCGGCTTCTCGATGTGACGTCAATGTCCCGACGCAAACGGTCGACCTGGCTCAGGTGAGCATCGCCTACCAGAGCATCGGCCGTGCGTCCGACCCTGCATTGCTGCTGGTGATGGGCCTGGGCGGGCAGTTGATCCACTGGCCGGACGAAGTCGTCGTGGCGCTGTGCGAACAAGGGTTTCGGGTGATTCGCTACGACAACCGTGACGTCGGTTTGTCCACGTGGCGCCAGGCGCCGGCCAGTGCCAACCTGACCTTCGAAGTGCTGCGCTACAAACTCGGCCTGCCGGTGGCGGCGCCCTACACGCTGACCGACATGGCCGACGACGCCCTGGGCTTGATGGACGCGTTGCAGATCCGCCAATTCCACGTGCTGGGTGCGAGCATGGGCGGCATGATCGCCCAGCACCTGGCGGCCATGGCGCCGCAACGGGTCGAGAGCCTGACGCTGATCATGACCAGCTCCGGCGCCGAAGGCCTGCCGGCGCCGAGTGCGGCGTTGGTGCAGTTGCTGTCGCGGCGCAGCGCGCCCAACCGGGAAGTGGCGCTGGAGCAACAGGCCGACTTGCTGGCGGCGTTGGGCAGCCCGTTGGTGAAGGACGATCGCCAGGTGTTGCTGCATCAGGCCGCGCTGTCCTACGACCGCGCCTTCAACCCGGACGGGGTCAAGCGCCAGATCATGGCGATCCTCGCCGAGCCCAGTCGTGTGCCGCTGCTCAATCAATTGCGTGTGCCAACGCTGGTGGTGCATGGCACTGCCGACCCGTTGCTGCCGGTGATGCACGGTGTGCATTTGGCCGCGCATATCCAGGGCAGCCAATTGAAATTGATTCCCGGCCTGGCGCATCGTTTTCAGGAGGCGTTCAAGGCGCCGTTGCTGGCGGCGGTGTTGCCGTACCTGCAAGCCCATCGCGAAGATGCCGCGCACTGGGCGCAGATTGATGTGGGGCAGCCTTCGAAGGTGTTGTGAAGTTGGTGTATCGTGCAACGTTTACGGCGCATCAATGCCAGCGAGGTTGCCCACCATGAGTACTCCCCTGAAAATCGATTTCGTCAGCGACGTGTCTTGCCCCTGGTGCATTATCGGCCTGCGCGGGCTGACTGAGGCGTTGGACCAGCTGGGCGCCGAGGTGCAGGCCGAGATTCATTTTCAGCCGTTTGAGCTGAACCCGAATATGCCGGCTATCGGGCAGAACATCGTTGAGCACATCACTGAAAAATACGGCTCCACCGCAGAGGAATCGCAGGCTAACCGTGCGCGTATTCGTGACTTGGGTGCGGCGTTGGGCTTTGCGTTTCGCACTGACGGGCAAAGTCGTATCTACAACACGTTTGATGCGCATCGCTTGCTGCATTGGGCCGGGTTGGAAGGGTTGCAGTACAACCTGAAGGAAGCGCTGTTCAAGGCTTATTTCAGCGATGGGCAAGACCCGTCCGACCCTGCGACCTTGGCGATTATTGCTGAAAGTGTTGGGTTGGATGTCACCCGTGCTGCGCAGATTCTGGCCTCCGACGAGTACGCCGCAGAGGTGCGCGAGCAAGAGCAGCTGTGGATTTCCCGAGGGGTGACTTCGGTGCCAACGATCGTGTTCAACGATCAGTATGCGGTCAGTGGGGGGCAGCCGGCTGAGGCCTTTGTTGGGGCGATTCGTCAGATCATCAGTGAGGCCAAGGGCTGATGAGTCTTCGCGGCCTTGGGTACCATCCTGAGTGATTGAAGCAAAAGCAGATCTGCTTTTCTGTAGGAGCTGGCTCGCCTGCGATAGCATCAACTCGGTGTGCCTGATGTACCGAGGTGCCTGCATCGCAGGCAAGCCAGCTCCCACATTTGACCGAGTACACCTGATGCACTGAGCTTCAAATGTGAGAGCTGGCTTGCTCGCGAAGGCGGTGGGCCGGCCGCCAGCCACCCACATCCAGCCCATCACTCAAACTTGTAACTGATCGCCGTCTGCACCTGCCCCTGGTTCACATCACCCGTCTGCTTGACGATGGTGCTGTTGGCCGCCGACCCCACCAGGTGCGTCCAACTGGCGCTGGTCAACAATGACCAGTGCATGTCCAGCGGGAATTCAAAACTCTGGGTCAACGTCAGGTTCTGGAAACCCGCACTGGCGTTATAGGCCCGAATGCCCGAAGCCGCAGACTCCTTGTCGTCAACGCCAAAAAAGGTCTGCGTCTGGCGCGCATCGGCAAAGTGCGCCATCAGGCCGGTGCTGCCGATGATGCCGCCACCCAACGGGTAACCCAGCTCGCCGCCGAGTTTGCCCAGCACGCCACTCTGATCACGCCCGCCGCCCACGGCCTGGCCGACTTGCGCGTACACGCGCCAGAACTCGGCCGGGGCGTATTGGATGAAGCCGCCGACTTCCGCCATGTCCGACACATCGCGCAAGCCGCGCAGCGAACCATTGGCCGTGCGGCCCGGCAGGTAATTGATGTAAGGGCCAGCAGTAATGCCGTTGGTGTTCAGCGCGCTCCAGGTCAGGCCGTCGTCGGTGCCCAGGCTGACACTGCCCCAGTCCAGATCGAAGTAGGGAATCGGCCGGGTTTCGTAGCGGCTGCCGGTAGGGTCGTGCGGTTGATAGCTGACACCCGCGCCCACTTCGCCGGTAATGCCGTCGGCCAATACCGTGCTGGAAAAACCCCACAGCCCGAGCAAACCGGCGAATACAGCAGAAGTAACCTTGAACATGGAGCCATTTCCTTATCTGAACATGCGCGCATTCACGCGCGAAGGGCGTCCCTGACGCAAGCACTCATCTTGTTTGTAGCAAGCTACAAAAATTGTAGCTCCTGCGACACAAAACACTCGGGCCATCGGCCAAAACCCCAGCCCTGCGGGCTTTTAGCCAGTTGGCACAATCCCTGCTCTACCCCTCCTGCAAGCGCAAAGAGCGCGATTTTCTTCAAGCCCTCCAACTCAAGGAAAGGCAATGATCCACTGGCATATCGTGTGTGACTTCGACGGGACCATCACCCCAACCGACGTCATCGACAACGTCCTCCAACGCTTCGCCGGCCCCGAGTGGGAAACCATCGAACAGGAATGGCTGGATGGGCATATCGGTTCCCGCGAATGCCTGAGCCGCCAACTGGCGCTGATCAAAGCAACCCCGGCGGAACTGCTGTCGTACTTCGACAGCGTCGAGATCGACCCGGACTTCCCGGACTTCGTCGATCACGTCATGGGCCTGGGCGCGACCATCGAAGTGGTCAGCGACGGCATCGAACAAGGCATCGCGCGCATCCTGTCGCGCAACTACGTGACCTTGCTGCCGATCCTCGCCAACCGCCTGCGCCAGGTCGACCAGAACAGCTGGCGCATCGACTTCCCGTACTCCAGCGATGCCTGCCGTGCCGCCTCCGGCAACTGCAAGTGCAAATCCACCCCGCGCAACAAGCGCGTGCTGGTGATCGGCGACGGCAAGTCCGACATGTGCGTGGCTTCCACCGCCGACTTCGTCTTTGCCAAAGGCAGCCTGGCCGACTATTGCCAGGCCAACGACATTCCTCACGCGCGCTTCGACACCTTCGCCGAAGTGACCGCATTGCTGGCCAAGCTGCCTCAGGGCATCGCGGCCAACGCCACCACCTTTACTGCTGACAACCAGGAACTCTTCCACCATGTCTGATATCCGTATCGCCACTGCCGAAGACCAGATCCTTCTGGATAAAGAAGCCAAGTACTGCTCCTACGGCGACACTGTTCACTACATCGAGCCGCCGCGTATTTTCAGTCGTTGTGAAGGCTCCTACGTGTGGGACACCGAAGACCAGGCCTACCTCGACCTGCAAATGTGGTACTCGGCCGTCAACTTCGGCTACGCCAACCCGCGCCTGAACAACGCGCTGAAACAGCAGATCGACACCCTGCCGCAAATCGCCAGCCAGTACCTGCACAAAGGCAAGATCGAGCTGTCGGAAATGATCGCGGTCGACGCCAAGAAGAAGTTCGGCCTCGACGGTCGCGTGCACTTCAACGTCGGCGGTTCGCAGTCCATCGAAGACTCCCTGAAGGTTGTGCGTAACGCCACCAACGGCAAGAGCCTGATGTTCGCCTTCGAGGGCGGCTACCACGGCCGTACCCTCGGCGCGTCGTCGATCACCTCCAGCTACCGCTACCGTCGCCGTTACGGCCACTTCGGCGAGCGCGCGCAGTTCATCCCGTTCCCGTACCACTTCCGCGGCCCCAAAGGCATGACCAAGGAAGAATACGGCAGCCACTGCGTGCAGCAATTCGCCCGTCTGTTCGAGACCGAATACAACGGCGTGTGGGACCCGAAAGTCGGCCAGAGCGAATACGCAGCGTTTTACGTCGAGCCGATCCAGGGCACCGGCGGTTACGTGATCCCGCCGATGAACTTCTACCGCGAACTCAAGCATGTACTGGACCAGCACGGCATCCTGATGGTGTCCGACGAAATCCAGATGGGCTTTTACCGTACCGGCAAACTGTGGTCGATCGAGCACTTCGACGTGCAACCGGACGTGATCGTCTTCGGCAAGGCGCTGACCAACGGCCTGAACCCGCTGGGCGGCATCTGGGCCCGTGAAGAGTTGATCAACCCGAAGATCTTCCCACCAGGTTCGACCCACTCCACCTTCGCCTCCAACCCACTGGGCACGGCGGTAGGTTTGGAAATGTTCAAGATGACCAGCGAAGTCGACTACGGCGCGATGGTCATGGCCAAGGGCAAATACTTCCTGGAAGGCCTGCAAGACCTGCAGAAACGTTTCCCGATCATCGGCGACGTCGATGGCCTGGGCCTGGCCCTGCGCTGCGAAATCTGTGGCCCGGATGGCTTCACGCCAGACAAGGCGACCCTGGACTACATGGTTGAAGAAGGCATGAAGGGCGACATGGTCGTCGATGGCCAGAAACTCGGCTTGATCCTCGACGTGGGCGGCTACTACAAAAACGTGATCACCCTGGCGCCGTCGCTGGAAATCAGCTACCCGGAAATCGACCTGGGCTTGAAGCTGCTCGAGCAACTGCTGGTACGGGCGACCAAACGGTGAATGCCTCCGGGATCGACCTCGGTGAAGGTGATGCCGGCTTCGTTCTCGGTGAAGGTCCGGTCGGGATCCTGTTGATCCACGGCCTGACCGGCACCCCGACGGAATTGCGTCAGGTCGCCAAAGGCTTGGCCAAGGCGGGTAACTGCACGGTGTACGTGCCTACCCTGGCCGGGCATTGCGGCGACAACAGCGACCTGCAGGCTACCGGCTGGCTGGACTGGTACGAAGGCGTGCGCAACACCTTCGTGCAGGTCAAGCAACGTCACGAGCAAGTGTTTGTCGGTGGTTTGTCCATGGGCGCGGTGATGTCGATGTACGTGGCCGCCGAACACCCTGGGCAAGTCGCCGGGCTGTTGATGTATTCCACCACCTTGAAGTACGACGGCTGGAGCATTAACAAACTGGCATTCCTGACGCCGTTGTTAATGAAGATTCCTTTCGGCGTACACATCTGCCGCTTCGAAGAGAAGCCGCCTTACGGCATCAAGAACGAGCGCCTGCGGGCCATCGTCGAGCGTCAGATGAAGGAAGGGGAGAGCAGTGAAGCCGGTTTGCTGACCATGGAAGGCATTACGGTGCGCGAGTTGCACCGCATGAACGCCGTGGTCAAGAAACGCATGCCTGAAGTCAACGTGCCGGCGCTGGTTTTGCACTCCATTGAGGACGACATCACCAGCCGCTGGAACGCCGATTACGTGGAGCGCCATTTGGGCGGCCCCGTGACCAAGATTTTGTTGGACAACTGCTACCACATGATCACCGTCGACCTGCAATACCGACGCGTGATCGAGTTGAGCGCCGAGTTTGTCGAGCAACATGCCGAGGCTATCCAGGCGCCCGTAGACTATCGACAGCGGGCTTAAGCCTAAGGACGCGACGTGATCACCGCTCAAGCCTTCTCGACTATCCGGGCCATCCAGCGCAGTGCCTGGAACGACTGTTTTCCCGGTGCTCTGGAGGATTGGGATTTTTACGTCGCCGTGGAAAACGCGACCATTGATGACTTCAAATGGCGCTACTTGGCGGTTTACGAAGATGAAACGCTGGTGGCAGTGGCCGCCGCGTTCATCACCCATTATCGCCTCGACACCACGGTGTCGGGCGCCGGCAAGCGTTTTACCGAACGCCTGGAGCGACTGTGGCCGGGTGTTTTACGCTTGCCGCTGTATGCCATCGGCTCGCCGATAGCCGAGCGTTGCGACGCAGGTATTGCAAGCGGCATACCCCAGACGCGACGCCCAGTGTTGCTCAAGCAGTTGCTGCAAGCCGCGCGCCAGGATGCCAGTGCCTTCGGAATTGGCCTGGTGGCGGTCAAAGATGTACCGACCGACGACTCGCACTGGGCGACCAGTTGCCGCAGCGCAGGTTTCCAGAGCATGCCGAGTTTGCCCAGCGGTCTGCTCTCGGTGCCCTACGGTTCGGTAGACGCCTACCTTGGCTCGTTGTGCAAATCGACGCGCAAGGACCTGCGCCGTAAACTGCGTGCGCCGGGCCCGCGCGTGGAGTGGCGGCGCAATATTGATGATGTGTTGCCGGATGTCATGCGCTTGTACGAGGCCACGCTCGAGCGCGCGCAGCTGCAGTTCGAACGTTTGCCGGCGCGTTACTTCACCGGCATCCTCGAACGGCTTGAAGGGCGTGCGGTCTGTGTTCTTTATTGGGTGGACGAGCACCTGGTGGCGTTCAATCTGATCCTGCTGGACCAGCACCGCCTGATCGACAAGTTTTTTGGGCATGACATGGCATTCAGCCGCGAATACAACCTGTACTTTCGCAGTTGGCTGACCAACGTCGACTACTGTATTCAGCACAATATCCCTGTGTACGAGTGCGGTCAGGAAGGGTATGCCAGTAAGCTGCGCCTGGGGTGCGAGTTCCAAGGCAACAGCATGTTCTTCCGTCACCGTAACCGGCTGGTCAACAGCCTGCTCAAGCTCGTGAAAATGTACCTGAGACCGGACCGTTCCGACCCTGCCATGGCTGCTGCGATAAGCGAAACCTGATGATCACCAAAACCCGCCAGAAAGCCCGCCCCTTTGCCATTTCGCGCTGGAGCGTCCAGCGCAAGCTGGTGCTGGCGTTCTGGCTGGTCAGCGTTATTCCCACCATGATCGCCGCCGAGCTGGCGGCGACCACGCTGTCGCAGATTTTCGACAGTAACGTGCGTATCTGGCTGCAAGAGTCGACCAAGATCGTCAAGGACGAAATCGGCGACATCCTTCATGACAACGCGCGCATGGCCAAGCTGTTCCTGCGCTACACCAGCCCGCCTTCGAACAAGCAGGCCGCCAAGCACGACCGGCTGACCGCCGACATCGCCGACGCCACGGACATCGACGTGGTCGCGCTGATTCGCGTGAGTGATCACAAGGTCGTGTTCAGCACGGCCTCCGACGATGTGGTCAAGCAGATCGACCTGACCAGCAACGCCGTGCTGCAAACCGTGCAGGTGGCGGGCGTGAGTACGGGCCTGGTGGTCTCGACCTTCGAAACCACCCAGGAAGGCGTCGACTACCTGCTGTTGGTGGCGACGTACCTGGACAGCAGTTTCCTCACCAGCGTGGCCGATGTGCATTCCCTCGACCTGCGCCTGTACCTGGCCAATCCGTCGGGCTTTAACGAAATCTTCTCGACCCAGCGTTTCGAAAACCACCCCTCGCGCATTCCCAAGGACGTCGAAACGGCCATGCGCGCCACCAAGCAGCCGAGCGAGCAGTTCACCAACAACTACAGCGGTCTGTATTGGCCCATCTTCAATGATGCCGGCGACCTGCAAGGGGTGATCTTCAGCGGCCTGCTACGCCATACCAGCCTGGTCGGGCTGGTGAATCAGAGCAATCTGTTCGTGCTGATTTTCCTGCTCAGCTCGGCATTGTCCCTGGGCGCCGGCGTGCTGGTGTCGCGGCGCCTGACCAAACCGCTGCGTGATTTGTCCCAAGGCGTGGACGCGGTGATCTCGGGGCATTACGAACACCGCGTATTGGTGAGTGGCGGCGATGAGCTGGCGCAGTTGAGCAGCACCTTCAACCACATGACCGAGCGCCTGGGCGAACTGCATCACCTTGAAGCCCAGTTGCGCCGTCGCGATCGGCTGCACGCCCTGGGCGAAGTCGCCATGGGCCTGGCTCACGAGATCCGCAACCCGCTGGGCATCATCAAGACCGCGACGCAACTGTTGCACCGTCGCGCCGACCTGGCGGAAACCGACAAGCGCCACCTGGAATACGTGATCAGCGAAGTCAGCCGCATCAACGACCTGATCACCGAATTCCTCGATTTTGCCAAACCCAACCCGCCGCTGCGTGTGCTGCAGCCGGCGCGAGCGTTGGTGGAAGAGATCCTCGGTTTCTGCAGCCCGGAACTGTCCACGCATAACATTGACGCGCAGATTGACGACCAGGCACCCGGTGCGACGATCTATGCCGACGCCAAACAGCTCAAGCAGGCGTGCCTCAACCTGATTCTCAACGCCATCGACGCGATGCCCGAAGGCGGGCGCCTGACCCTGGGCATTCGCAGTGTCGAGGGCAACACCGTGATCAGCATCGCCGACACCGGCCAGGGCATCCCGGCGGATATGATCGAGCGGATCTTCACACCGTTCGTCACCACCAAGGCCTCGGGCACGGGCCTGGGCCTGGCAAAAGTCTATTCGATCATGGAAAGTCACGACGGCAGCATTGAATGTGCCAGTGAGAAAGATGCCGGCGCCACCTTCAGCCTGTACATTCCGGCCCAGGGTGATGACGACGGCGACGATGAGGATGGTCATGACGCATAACGTATTGGTAGTCGACGACGAGCCCAAGCTCTGCGACTTGTTGTCGTCGGCCCTGAGCCAGAACGGCATTCAGGTATTTACCGCAAGCAACGGCCTGCACGCGCTCAAGGTGCTGGAACAGGAAGACATCGACCTGGTGATCAGTGACTGGCGCATGCCCGGCATGGACGGCCCGGCGCTGCTGGCCGAGATCAAGGTGCGTTTCCCGGATTTGCCGGTGATCGTGATGACCGCCTACAGCACGGTGAAAAACGCCGTGCAATCAATGCGCAACGGCGCCTATGACTACATTGCCAAGCCGTTCGACATCGACGAACTGGACATCACCGTCGCCAAGGCCTTGCAGTTTCGCGACATCATGCGCGACAACGCGCGGCTGCGCGCCGAACTCGATCACCATGCGCAGTTCGACAGCTTGGTGGGTGACAGCCCGGCGTTTCGCCAAGTGCTGCATGCAATCGATTCGGTGCGTGACAGCAACGCCACCATCCTGCTGACTGGCGAAAGCGGCACCGGCAAGGAAATGGTCGCGCGCGCGATCCACAAACACGGCAGCCGTGCCGACAAGCCATTTGTAGCGGTCAACTGCGCGGCGATTCCGGAAGGCTTGCTGGAAAGTGAAATGTTTGGCCATCGCAAGGGCGCCTTCACCGGCGCCGTGGCGGATCGGGTCGGGCGCTTTATGCAGGCCGACAAGGGCACGCTGTTTCTGGATGAGGTGGGCGACATGCCCCTGGCGTTGCAGGCCAAGATCCTGCGCGCGTTGCAGGAGCGCGTGATCGAGCCGGTGGGCGACCCGCGCGAGCGCAAGGTGGACGTGCGGGTGATCGCCGCCACCAACAAGAACCTGCTGGACGCGGTGGCCAATAAAGAGTTTCGCGAAGACCTGTATTACCGTCTGAATGTGTTTCCGATCCCGCTGCCGGCCCTGCGCGAACGCGCCGAGGACATCGTGCCCCTGGCCCGGCACTTCGCCCAGACCCTGAGCGCCACCGCCGGCAAACGCATCACCGGGTTCAGCCCGGAGGCCTTGCAGGCCATGGCGGCTTACAACTGGCCGGGGAATATCCGCGAGCTGCAAAACTGCGTGGAGCGCGCAACCATCGTCGCCGCCAAGCCGGTGATCGAAGACATCGACCTGCCGGCCTACCTGTTTGCTTCAAAACCGGCAGAGGACGGCGTTACGGCGCTGCTCGGTGACAACCCTGGCGTGCCTGCGGACCTGGACGCGGCGCTGGCGGACGTCGAGAAAACCTACATCCTGGCGGCGTTGCACGAGAGCAACGGCGTGCAGGCTGCGGCGGCGGCGAAGATCGGGATTTCCGAGAGAAGCTTCTGGTATCGGTTGAAGAAGCTGGGGATTCAGGTCGACAAGATCGTCCGCTGAGTTTCGGGTGAGTCGCACATCTAAATGTGGGAGCGGGCTTGCTCGCGAAAGCGGTGATTCAGTCAGCGGATATATCGACTGACACGCCGCCTTCGCGAGCAAGCCCGCTCCCACATTTTTGATTGAGGTGTGTCAGGTCATCCTTGCCCATTTTTGACCGCGGTTGTCAGCTATGCAGGCGCACCCACACGCTCACCAACACTGTCGCCGCCATCAGCCACGCCACCGCCGCCACGGCGAGTGACGCCTCCAGGCGCAGGCGGTCGACCATCACATACAGCGTCGCCAAATACACAAAATATGGAATGATCGACCACATCCCAAACACGATGGTGGTCTTCAGGTCCTCCACCGAGCGGCCCTTGCCGACGATGTAGTGCGCAATCAACGCAAAGGTCGGAAACAGCGGCACCAGCCCCGCGATGTAATAGTTTTTGGTCTTGGCCAGCGCCGCCAGGATCAACACCACCGCCGCGCCAATGGCGGCCTTCAGCAATAGATCCATCAGTGGCTCAACCCGTATTTCTTGACCTTGTCGAACAGGGTGGTCTTGGCCATTCCCAGTTCCAGGCTGGCCTGGGTCAGGTTGCCGCCGCTGCGCTGCAGGGCATCGTTGAGCAGGTTGCGCTCGAAGGCTTCCACCGCTTCGGTGAAGGCCAGGCCGTGGTTGCTGTTGCCGCTGCCGCTTTTCTTGAAGGCGGGCAAGCCCAGGGCAAAGCGCTCGGCGACGTTGCGCAGTTCGCGCACGTTGCCTGGCCAGTCGTGGCTCATCAGCGTCGACACGGTCTGGTTGTCCAGCTCCGGCGCGGTGCGATCAAAGCGCAAGGAGGATTGCTGCAGGAAGTGCTCGAACAACTGCAGGATGTCTTCGCGACGTTCGCGCAACGGCGGCAGTTCCAGGGTCACCACGTTGAGGCGGTAGTAAAGGTCGCTGCGAAATTGGCTGGCGCGGCTCAGTTCATCGAGGTCGGATTTGGTGGCGGCGATCACCCGGCAATCCACGGCCACGCTCTGGTTCGAGCCCAGCCGTTCAAGGGTGCGTTCCTGCAGCACCCGCAGCAGTTTGATCTGCAGGTTGATCGGCATGCTTTCCACTTCATCGAGAAACAGCGTGCCTTCGTGGGCGTGCTCGATCTTGCCGATGCGACGTTTGCCGGCGCCGGTAAAGGCGTTGGCTTCGTGGCCGAAAATCTCGCTTTCGAACAGGTTTTCCGGCAGGCCGCCGCAGTTCAAGGCAACGAACTGGTGGGCATGGCGCCGGCTGAAATCATGCAGGCAGCGCGCGACCAGTTCCTTGCCGGTGCCGGTCTCGCCTTCGATCAGCACGTTGGCCGAGGTGTCAGCGACGTTGGCGATCAGTTCGCGCAGATTCTGCATGGCCGGCGAGCGGCCGATGATGCGGCCCTCCAGCGAGTCACGCTCGGCCAGTTGGCGGCGCAGCGACCACACTTCTCGCGCCAGCCCGCGTTGCTCCAGGGCGCGGCGCGCCACGTCGACCAGGCGTTCGGGGGAGAAGGGTTTTTCCATGAAGTCATAGGCGCCATTGCGCATGGCCCCGACGGCCATCGAAATATCACCGTGCCCGGTAATCAGCACCACCGGCAGGCTTTTATCCAGCGCTTTGAGGCGGGTCAGCAGCTCGAGGCCGTCGATGCCCGGCAGGCGAATGTCGCTGATGACGATGCCGGCAAAGTTCTCGCCAATGCGCTTGAGGGCTTCTTCAGCACTGCCCACGCCCACGCTGGGAATGTCTTCCAGCGCCAGGGCCTGTTGGCAGCCGAGCAGCACATGGGGATCGTCCTCGACGATCAGAACGGTGAGGTCGTCTTTTGCGGCTGGGGTGTCTGTATTCATGTCGACTCAGCTTTTTGAGTGCCCACCAGCGGCAGGCACAAGACAAAGGCAGTACCACCGCTGGCCGGGTGTTCCACGGCAAGGTTGCCGCCGGTGGCCGCCGCGAGGCTGGCGGAAAGGGTCAGGCCCAGGCCCAGGCCTTGTTCGCCGGGTTTGGTGGTGAAGAACGGTTCGAATAAATGCTTGCGCGTTTCGGGGTCGATGCCATGCCCGTTGTCGCGCACGTGCAGGCGGTACCTGCCCTCAAGCACCTGGCCATCCAACCACAGTTCGGGCGCAGGTTGCGCCTGCATCGCGTCCAGGGCGTTGCCGATCAGGTTGACCAGGATCTGCTCCAGGCGTGTCTGGTCGATCTGCAATTGAGCGTTGGCGAAGTCGCGGTGCACGGTCAGCGGCAGGCCGTCGAGACGAGCGCCGAGCACCTGGAACGCGGCGTCCACAGCCTTGCCAAGGTTGGCTTCGCCCTGGTCATCACCGCGCCGTGCAAACGAACGCAGGCTGGCCGTGATGCGGCCCATGCGGTCGATCAGTTCATTGATGGTCTTGAGGTTGGCACTGGCGGTGTCGAGCGCGCCACGTTCGAGGAAGCGCACGGTATTGCCCGACAGTGTGCGCAGCGCCGCCAGTGGCTGGTTCAACTCATGGGCGATGCTGGTGGACATCTGGCCGATGGCGGCGAGTTTGCCGGCCTGCACCAGTTCGTCCTGGGCGCGGCGCAAGGTTTCTTCGGCCTGGCGCCGTTCGCGAATCTGGCCCTTGAGCCGTTCGTTGCTGGCACGCAGGTCGGCGGTGCGTTCGGCAATCCGACGCTCCAGCTGGCTGTTGGCTTCCTGCAACGCTTCCCGCGCGGCGAGGCGGGTGGCGATCACCTTGCGGCGCTCGTTCCAGGCGATCAGCAAAAACGCCACCAGGCCGAATGCGACAGCGATCAGAATGCCCTGGTTGATCGCCGCGCGGCGCAGCTCATTGAGCGGCGTCAGCAGGGTGAAATTCCACGGCGTGTCGTTGAGCGGGCGGGTTTGCGCGAGGTAGCTGACTTCGTGCTCGTCGTTGACCACTTCGCTGTTGGCCGGGAAGGTCAGCTTTTCGGTGCCCTCATTGAGTCGCTCACGGGCCAGCGGTTCCAGCTCGTTAAGCGTCGCCCAGTAATATTGCAGGCTGTGGGCCAGGCGTTCTTTGGTGTCGTCGCTCAGCGGGCGCACGGCCTTGAGCCGGCGGGCCGGGTCGCTGGAGAGGATGATGATGCCGTTCTCGTCGCTCACGAACGCTTCGAGGCGCGCACGCTGCCAGCGCTCTTCGAGGGCTTCGAGGCGCACTTTGACCACGGCGACGCCGATGATCTTGCCGTGTTCTTCCAGGCCGTGAGCCAGGTAGTAGCCGGGCTCGCCGTTGGTGCTGCCGATGCCATAGAAGCGGCCCGGCTGGCCGCGCACGGCATTCTGGAAATAGGCGCGAAAGGACAGGTCTTCACCCTGGTAACTGTCGGCATCGCGCCAGTTACTGGTGGCCAGCACCCGGCCGGTGGTGTCCATCACGTAGATGGCCCGACTGCGACTGCGTCGGTTCAGGCCTTCGAGGTAATCATTGACCGTCTGCCGGGTTTCCTGGTTCGGGTCGGCCAGCAGCGTGGAGACGCTGGATTCGAGCTCCAGCAGACTGGGCAGGTAGGTGTATTTGCTCAGTTCGCTTTCGACGGTGCGCGCGTGCAGCTCCAACTGGCGTTCGCCGTTGTCGCTGAGGGTGCTGATGCCGTAATACTCACTGACCCAAAAGCCGATATAACCCAAGCCGATCATCAGGGCGATGATCAACGGCGGCAGGAACAGTTGGCGAATCAGACGAGGTTTCACGGCAAGTGATGGCGGTGCGGCGCGAAATTGGTTGGGGTCGCATTTCATCACAGTTGCCTTGGGTCAACCAGAGCTTGCCGGCCCTGGCATGGACCTGTTTGTGTGGGGCCTGGCTTTTGTGGGAGCCGGGCTTGCCCGCGATGCAGACGCCTCGGTATCACAGGGGCACCGAGGTGATGCCATCGCAGGCAAGCCAGCTCCCACACAAGCCAGCTCCCACATGAGCCAGTGCCTGCGTTAGCCGGGTTCTCGCAGGGAGAACACTGCTGTTTTTAGTGCTGCAGGATTTTCTCAAGGAAGTGCTGCGCGCGTTCGGAGCGGGCGCTGATGTCGCCGAAGAACTCCTCCTTCGGGCAGTCTTCGATGATCTTGCCGGCGTCCATGAAGATCACGCGGTCGGCCACTTTGCGCGCAAACCCCATTTCGTGGGTGACGCACATCATGGTCATGCCTTCGTGGGCCAGTTGCACCATCACGTCGAGCACTTCGTTGACCATTTCAGGGTCCAGCGCCGAGGTCGGTTCGTCGAACAGCATGACGATCGGGTCCATGGCCAGGGCGCGGGCAATCGCCACACGTTGTTGCTGGCCGCCGGAAAGCTGGCCCGGGTGCTTGTGGGCGTGTGCCGAAAGGCCGACGCGCTCAAGCAGTTGCAGGCCCTTTTTGGTAGCTTCTTCCTTGCTGCGGCCAAGCACCTTGATCTGCGCGATGGTCAGGTTTTCGGTGATGGTCAGGTGCGGGAACAGTTCGAAGTGCTGGAACACCATGCCCACGCGCGAGCGCAGTTGCGGCAGGTTGGTCTTCGGGTCGGCGATGGACGTGCCATCCACCACCACGTCGCCTTTCTGGAACGGTTCCAGTGCGTTGACGCACTTGATCAGGGTGGATTTACCCGAGCCGGATGGCCCGCACACCACGATCACTTCGCCTTTTTTAACCTCGGTGCTGCAATCGGTCAGCACCTGGAAGTCGCCATACCACTTGTTGATGTTCTTGATAGAGATCATACGGCAAACCTTTTTTGCAGACGCTTGACCAGCAGCGAGGCGGAAAAGCTGATGATGAAGTAGACGACACCGGCGAAGATCAGGAACTCATTGGAGCGGCCAATGATGTCGCCGTTGGAGCGGGCGGAGTTGAGGAAGTCCACCAGGCCCACGGTGTAAACCAGCGAGGTGTCCTGGAACAGGATGATCGACTGTTGCAGCAGCAACGGGGTCATCTTGCGGAACGCCTGGGGCAGGATGATCAGACGCATGGTCTGGCCATAGGTCATGCCCATCGCCTGTGCGGCGGCCATCTGGCCCTTGGGGATCGACTGCACGCCGGCCCGCACGATTTCACAGAAGTACGCGGCTTCGAACATCATGAAGGCCACGACGCAGGAGGTGAACGCACCGATCGGGGTGTCTTCGCCGGTTATCCAGCGCAACACGAACGGCACCGCCAGGTAGAACCAGGTGATCACCAACAGCAGCGGGATCGAGCGGAAGTAGTTCACGTAGGCGCCGGCCAGACGCGACAGCAGTTTGCTGGACGACAGGCGCATCAGCGCCAGCATCGTCCCCAGCGCGATACCGCCGATCACACCCATGACCATCAACTGCAAGGTCATGACCATGCCGTTCCACAGGCCGGGAATGGCGGGGATGATGCCGCTGAAATCGAAGTCCATTATTTACCCCCCACGGAGATCAGGCCGGGCACCGCGACTTTCTTCTCGACCACGCGCATCAGCAACATCAGGCTCATGTTCAGGGTGAAGTAGATCAGCGTGGCCAGGGTGAAGGCTTCAAACAGGTTGGCCGAGAACTCGGCAGTCTGTTTGGTTTGCGCCAGCAGCTCCATCAAACCGATCAAGGACGCCACGGAGGAGTTCTTGAACACGTTGAGAAATTCCGAGGTAAGCGGCGGAATGATGATGCGGTACGCCTGAGGCAGCAGCACGTTCCAGTAGATCTGCGGCAGCTTGAAGCCCATGGCGCGTGCGGCAGATTCCTGGCCGCGTGGCAGCGCCTGGATGCCGGTACGCACTTGTTCACACACACGGGCGGCGGTGAACAGGCCCAGGCACACGACGACGCTCAGGTAGGCCGAGGTAGTCGGGTTGAGGTCTTGTTTGTACCAGTCCTGCAGGTTTTGCGGCAGCAGATCGGGTATCAGGAAGTACCAGATAAACAGCTGAACCAGCAGCGGCACGTTACGAAACAGTTCCACGTAGCAGGTTGCGATGCCCGATACGATGCGGTTTGGCACGGTGCGCATGACGCCCAGAATGGACCCCAGCAACAAGGCGATAATCCATGCCACGACAGCGATGGCGATGGTCCAGCCCAAGCCGGCGATGTACCAGTCGAGATAAGTCTCGCTGCCCACGCCAGTGGACTTGAAGAACACGCCCCAGTCCCAGTTGTAATTCATTAGGGTCTCCCCTCGAGATCGATCGATGTACAAGCACCCGCTTGGGGAAGATCCTTTCCCGCCCGACGTTGAACGCCAGGCACACGCGATCGGCTCGAAAACCGCCAGGTCGAGTGTTCCAAATTAAAGCCAGCAGGTAGTAACAGACGCCTGAGGGAGGGTTGGCTCCCTCAGGAGATAAGCTTAGTCAGGTATCAGATTTTTACGTCAGGGGCTGGTTTGTCGCTTGGGTTAGCGATCAGCTCCTTAACCTTGTCGCTCATCGGGAAGTTCAGATTCAGGCCTTTTGGAGGAATCGGGCTCTCGAACCACTTGCTGTAGATCTTGTTGATTTCGCCGGATTTGTACAGACCGACGATGGCGTCATCGACAGCCTTTTTGAAGGCTGGATCGTCTTTACGCACCATGCACGCATAGGCTTCGAAGGACTGTGGCGTACCGGTGATGACCCAGTCGTCCGGCTTCTTGGCCTTGGCTTCTTCGCCTGCGAGCAGGGCGTCGTCCATCATGAAGGCGACGGCGCGGCCGCTTTCCAGCATCTGGAAGGATTCGCCGTGGTCTTTGGCGGAGATGACGTTCATGCCCATTTGCTTGTCGGCGTTCATCGCTTTGATGATGCGCTCGGACGTGGTGCCAGCGGTGGTCACGACGTTTTTGCCTTTCAGGTCGGCAAAGTCAGCGTAGGACGGCTTGCCATCCTTGTCTTTCTTGACCAGCAGGCGGGTGCCGATTTCGAACATGTTGACGGTGAAATCAACTTGTTGAGCGCGTTCGGCGTTGTTGGTGGTGGAGCCGCATTCGATATCCGCGGTGCCGTTCTGGATCAGCGGGATACGGGTTTGCGAGGTGACCAGGTTGTACTTGACCTTCAGATCGGGTTTGTTCAGGTCTTTTTTCAGGGCTTCAACGATGGCCAGTTGAATGTCGTGGGAGTAGCCCACGGGTTTGCCCGAGCCATCCGCGATGTAGGAGAACGGAATGGAGCTGTCGCGGTGAGCGAGAGTGATAGTGCCGGAGTCGTTGATTTTCTTCAGTGTGCCGGTGAGTTCGGCGGCGAAAACTGGAGTGCTGATCAGAGCAGCAGCGATAGCTGCGCCCAGGATATGGGGAACGATGCGCATCAATACTTCCTCGACATTTGTTTTTTTTATGAAGCCGGCTAAACGGCTCTCTTTTGTACAGCGAATGCCCGTGACGGCTCCTGAAGCGTCGCAGGCAATCGTCAGGGAGTGTAGAGCATGAGTCGTGCCATACCAGGGATAAAAGGTTATCTGGTTGATTTATATGGGGATTAAGTTTGCGTGACGGGAGGGGTTTGGTGGTTTGGTCCGGCAAACCGAATGGTTCGGGGTGTGGTGTTCGGAAAACCGAATGGCTTTGGGGGAGGCGGTGTATATGCGTTGCTGCGGTAACGGCGGCTGGCGATTCCGCTCTTACAGCGGGTCACTTTTGGCAAACGCAGAGCACGACGGCGTGGTAGCCGACCTGAGTGGTAGAAGCAGCACAGCAACACACTTCTGTCTGAAGCACAGAGATCCAAATGTGGGAGCGGGCTTGCCCGCGAATGCGGTTTGTCAGTCAGCTCATGTGTCGCTGACCCACCGCCTTCGCGAGCAAGCCCGCTCCCACAAGTTGACCGAGTTCAGCCTCCACCACCGCACTGCTTTGCTTTTCTGTGGGAGCTGGCTTGCCTGCGATGCAGACAACTCGGTTTATCAGGCATAACCAGTAGATGCCATCGCAGGCAAGCCAGCTCCCACATTTGATTGAGTTCAGGTTCCAGAATCAGGTCGGCTACCAGGCCGCCGTGCTTTGCTTTTGATTTTGATCTTAGGCACACCGAGCCTAAGCGAGGTGCCGAGTGGTGGGGCAAGAGCCTTTTGGTTACTTTTGGGCTCTTTTCAAAAGTGGCCCGCCGTAAGGGCGGAACCCATATCAGCCATCACCCAAACAACGGATATACCCCCCAAAACACCCCCCCAATCAGAACGTATAGTCAGCCGAAACAACCGCCGCACGCCCATCACCCGGCACCGCCCAGCCGTTGTTACGGATGCGCGTCAGGTATTCCTTGTCGAACAGGTTGTTGACGTTCAACTGCAGGTTCAGCTGTTTGTTGACCTTGTAGCCGAGCATCGCGCGCTGCACGGCGTAGCCCGGCGCAGTCGGTGCCCCGGCGGCGCTGACCAGGTACTGCTTGGATTGCGCCGTGATGCCGTAGCCCACCTGAAAGTCGTAGGGCAGGTCGTACACCGTCCAAAGACTGGCCGCATGTTTAGGCGTGAACGGCAGCGGTTCGCCTTTCTGCGCGTCGAAACCGGTGGTGGCCAGGGTGAAGTCGCTGGCGCTGCGCAATACGCGGGTATCCAAGTAGGTGTAGTTGGCGAAGACCTTCCACTTGTCCGTGATCGCACCGCTCAGGCCGAGCGCCACGCCGTCTGCACGTGCTTTCCCGTCGAGCGACTGCGTGCCGCTTAGGTTGGTCGGGTCGGGATCGGCGACTTTGTAGTTGGTGCGGTCATTGCGAAAGATCGCGCCGGTGACCGACAAGGCATTGTCGAGGAAGTCCCACTTGGTGCCGATCTCATAGCTGACGGCGGTTTCCGGGGCAACGTTGCAGTTGTTGGTGGGCGCGCTGGACGTTTTGGCCGGGGTGAAGCAGCCACCATTGACGCTGGCTTGCGACGGCGTCTTGCTGTTGCCGTAGGCGATGTAGAAACTGCCGTTTTCCACCGGTTTGTACACCAGTGCCAGGCGATAGGACGTCAGGTCGTCCGCTTGGCCGTAGCGAACGCCGGGCGTTTCCACGCCGGTGCTGGAGTAGGCATTGGTGACCGAGCTGCCGGCGTTGTGCTCGTAACGCAAACCGCCGTTGATTTCCCATTGCGGGTTGAGTTTGAGCGTGTCGAAGGCGTAGGCGGCGCGGTTGTTCAGCGCACCGTCGACGTGGGCCGCACGGGTGAAGTTGACGGGGCCGGTCCAGTCCGAGTTGGGGTCGCTGAAGCTGACCGGCGGCGGAACGATCGTGCTGCCGTTGCTGTTGGTCAGCCATTTGCCGGTATCCGCCTCGTATTCCTCGCGGCTGATGGCGATGCCTGTCACCAGTGTGTGGTCGATGAAGCCCGTGCTGAAGTGACTGGTTACGTCAGTCTGGTTGGTGAACATTTTGTTCTGGGTGTTGCGCTCGTTGCCCAGCGAACCGCCGCTTGGCTGGAAATAGCCAGGCTTGAGGCCGGCGGCGCAGGGCGCGCCCGTTATCTGGGTGCCGCTGGCCAGGCAGCCGGCCTGGGCACCTTCGGGGCCGGAGGCGCGCAGGTCCTGGCGCACGCGCTCGACGCGGGTGAAGTTGCGCACTGACACGGCGTCGTTGAAGTCGTGTTCAAGTTTCAGGCTGAACGCGTCCGAGGTGATCTGCTGGTCATTGATGTTGTGGTAACCGTAGTAGTCGCTCCAGCCCACACCCGGCATCGGTTTGCCGTTGTAGATGGGGATGCCGTACTGCGGCGTGTTGTCATCTTTCTGGTGTTCATAACTGACGGTAACGCGCGTCGGCGTGCCCAGGCCAAAGGCGATGGAGGGCGCAATGCCCCAGCGCGAGTAATCTTCATAATCGCGGCCCGGCACATCGTTACCATGCGCCATCAGGTTGAGCCGGAACGCGGTGGTGTCGTTGAGTTGCTGATTGGTGTCCAGCGTGGTGCGCTTGTAGTTATCGGTGCCGATGCCGGCGCTGATCGTGGTTTTGTCGTGTAATTCCGGCTGCTTGGACACCAGGTTGATGGTGCCACCGACCGCGCCGGAACCTGAATACACCGAACTTGCGCCGCTGACGACTTCGACCTGTTCCAGGTTGAACGGGTCGGTGCGGCTGTATTGCGCGCTGTCGCGCACGCCGTCGACGTAGATGTCGCCGCTGGCCGAGAAACCGCGCAGGTTGATGCTGTCGCCGTAACCGCTGCCGCCTTCGCCGGCTCCGAAGGTAATGCCCGGCACGGTGCTGAGCACGTCGCGCAGGGTCAGCAGGTTTTGATCATGAATGACTTCCTTGGGCACCACGGTAATCGTCTGCGGTGTATCACGCAGCGCCTCGGTGTACTTGGGGGAGGAAGGCGCTACGGGGTTGTAAGCGCTCTGGCTTGGGGCCTGACCTTCGATACTTGTCGCGCCGAGCTCAATTACACCTGTGCCGTCATCTGCAGTCTGCGCTGCATAGCTGAATCCTCCTTGCGCAGCCACTGCCAAGCCCACCGCCGACGCGAGCAAATGCCGCGATGAATGGGGGGCAGAACTGATCCCGGTAGCCATTGAATAGTCTCGTGTTGTTGGAATTGAGAGGTGATCGTAATTGATAAACGATCTCAAATGTAATACTTTGTAACAGGATGATTCATGAAATTTTTGTCAGTTTGAGAGAGTGCAGACGAGCATGCAGAGCACGCGACCAGGCAATGAATCGGGTGAAATCGGTGATAACCCGCGCGCGTATGCGCGTTGGGTGATGCAGGCTGCGCAACTGGGTGATGCCGATGCGCAGGCGATCTTGGGTCAGTTGCTGCTGGATGGTCGGGGCATACAAAAGGACGAAGCGTTGGCACTGAGCTGGTTTCGCATCGGCGCACGTCAGGGCCACCCGATGGCGATCAACATGATCGGGCGCTGCCTGGAAAATGGCTGGGGTTGCGAAATCGACCTGCCGGACGCCGCCGTGCATTACCGCAAAGCTGGCGACCTTGGGCTGGATTGGGGGCTGTATAACTACGGCCAGTTGCTGACGCGCGGTCGCGGTGTGGAGCGCGACCTTGTCGCAGCGTATGAGTTGTTCGTGCAGGCGGCGGCCAAAGGGCACGCCAAATCGATGAACCTGCTGGGGCGGTTCCACCATGAGGGCGTCGTGGTGCCCAGGGATGTGCAACTGGCGCGGCAGTGGTATCAGCGCTCAGCCGAGGCGGGCGATTTTCGCGGGCAATACAACCACGCTGCCGAGCTGGCCGAAACCGGCGATGAGCGCCAGGCCTGCCTGTGGCTGGAGCGCGCGCTGGCAACGGCAACACCGGTTTTTTTGCAGGCGGCTTATCCGGTGTTGCTGGGCTCCACTCTCGGCGGGATTCGTGACATGGGCCTGCGGTATCAGCGCCAGGCGCTGCAGGCATAAAAAAAGCCCCTGGACCTTTCGGCGCAGGGGCTTTTCACAACGGACTGATCAGGCCGCTTCGATCTTCGCGCGGTTCTGCTCGACCTTGGACAGGTAACGCTGCACGTTGGCCTGTTCCTCTGGGGTGGTGAACAGCCCGAGCTTGGTACGGCGCCACAGCACGTCCTGCGCTTGCGTGGCCCATTCCTCGGCGCACAGGTAATCGATTTCGCGGGTGTACAGGCCGCCACCCAGGTGATCGCCCAGGTCAGCCAGTGACTGCACACCTTCGAGCAAGCGCCAGGTGCGGCTGCCATAAGTGGTGGACCAACGACGCGCGATCTCGGCCGGCACCCAGTTGAACTTGGCGCGAATGGCCTCGGCCAGCGCTTCTGGCGTGGTCATGTTCTCGCCGCCCGGCAGGCTGGCCGTGGCCGTCCAGCTTGGACGCATCTGTGTGAAGAACGGCGCCAGCTGAGCCATCGCCGACTCGGCGAGTTTGCGGTAGGTGGTGAGCTTGCCGCCAAACACCGACAGGATTGGCGCCTCGCCAGTGCCGCCAGACAGCGACAAGGTGTAATCGCGTGTGATGGCCGACGGGTTATCCGACTCGTCGTTGCACAGCGGGCGCACGCCGGAGTAGGTGTGGACGATGTCGTCGCGGCTCAGCTGCTTCTTGAAGTGGGCATTTACCACCTTAAGCATGTAGTCGGTTTCACCTTCGGTAATCGCTACTTTCGCCGGGTCGCCGGTGTATTCACGGTCGGTGGTGCCGATGATGGTCAGGTGGTTGAGGTACGGAATGGTGAAGACAATGCGCTGGTCCTCGTTCTGCAGAATGTGCGCGTGGGCGCCTTCGTACAGTTTCGGCACGATCAGGTGGCTGCCCTGGATCAAGCGGATGCCGTAAGGCGAATCCAGCTTCAGGTCTTCCTTGATGAACTTGGCGACCCATGGGCCGGCGGCGTTCACGAGGGCGCGGGCACGGATCGAGAACAGGCTGCCATCGGCGCGTTCCATGTTCATTTCCCACATGCCGTTGTTGCGGTGCGCGCTGATGCAACGGGTCTGGGTGTGGATATGCGCGCCTTTTTCGCGGGCGGCCATGGCGTTCAACACCACCAGGCGGGCGTCATCGACCCAGCAGTCGGAGTATTCGAAGCCTTTGGTGATTTCGCTTTTCAGCGGGCTGTCAGGGCCGAATTTGAGGCTCTTGGAACCGGCGAGTTTTTCACGCTTGCCCAAGTGGTCGTAAAGGAACAGGCCAGCACGGATCATCCACGCCGGGCGCAGGTGAGGGCGGTGCGGCAACACGAAACGCATTTGCTTGACGATATGCGGGGCCTTGGCCAGCAGCACTTCGCGTTCGGCCAGTGCTTCGCGCACCAGGCGGAATTCGTAATGTTCGAGATAACGCAGGCCACCGTGGATCAGCTTGCTGCTGGCCGATGACGTGTGGCTGGCCAAGTCGTCTTTTTCGCAAAGGAATACCGACAAACCGCGACCGGCTGCGTCTGCTGCGATGCCGACGCCATTGATCCCGCCACCAATTACGGCAACGTCATAGACTTCGGCAAGCGGTGGGGCAGGCAAGGTGGAAGGGTTCATCGGCTAGCCTCGCGATCTTTTCGTCTTGGAATTCGAACATTAATGTTCATTTGCGAAAATGGTAGCTGATAAATGCGCGCACAGCCAGCCGACTTCGATTGAAAAAACTCATCGAAGGGCTGGAAAAGGAAAATTTGTGAACATGAAGGTGTTAGATAGATCGCCTTCGGGGGCGAGCCTCCTCCCACAGGTTGATCGCATTCCAATGTGGGAGGGGGCTTGCCCCCGATGGCGCCGGTAACGGCGCTAAACGACTTCCAGCCGAACCTTGTGCTGGTTCAACAACTGCACCAACGCTGGCACCGGCTGTTGATCGGTCACCAAACAGTCCACCAGGCTGATCGGCCCCAAACGAATCATGGCATTGCGCCCGAACTTGCTGGAGTCGGCGGCCAAAATCACCTGGCGTGCATTGGCAATGATCGCCTGGGAAACCCGCACTTCCTGATAATCAAAGTCGAGCAAGCTGCCGTCTTCATCGATGCCGCTGATGCCTACCAGTGCAAAGTCGACCTTGAACTGGTTGATGAAATCGACGCTCGCCTGACCGACCACACCGCCGTCACGGCGCACATTGCCACCGGTCAACAGCACGTCGAAGTCGTCCTTGGCACTGAGCATGGTGGCGACGTTGAGGTTGTTGGTGATGATTTTCAGGTGATTGTGATTGAGCAGCGCGCGCGCGATCGATTCGGTGGTGGTGCCGATATTGATGAACAGCGAGGCATGATCAGGAATTTGTGCGGCAATGGCTTCGCCGATGCGTTGTTTCTCATCGCGCATCTGGTCGGCACGCATGGCGTACGCGGTGTTCTCGACACTGGAGTCATAGGCCGCGCCGCCGTGGTAGCGGCGCAGCAGATTGGCGTCCGCCAGTTGGTTGATATCGCGGCGGATGGTTTGCGGGGTGACAACAAATAGCTGCGCCATCTCCTCGATACTGACATAGCCGCGTTCGCGGACCAGTTCGAGGATTTGTTGCTGGCGGGGAGGCAGATTCATGGGGCGTCCTTTGGGCTGCCATACAAAAGTGGCCCATGATGACGCAGCACGCCGCTCCCCGCCAGTTACAACCCTATGTGGGTCCGGCGCTTGGCTTATTCAGCGCCTTCGTGCGGTTCCCAATCGCGGGTACGGCTTACCGCTTTCTGCCAGCCGGCGTAGAGTTTCTCTTTGGCGGCTTCGTCCAGCGTGGGTTCGAACTCGCGCTCGATCACGGCCTTGCCGCGCAACTCGTCCAGGCTGCCCCAGAAACCACAGGCCAGGCCGGCCAGGTAAGCGGCGCCGAGGGCGGTGGTCTCGCGCATTTGCGGGCGCTCGACCCGAGTGCCGAGAATGTCGGCCTGGAACTGCATCAGGAAGTTGTTGGCGACTGCGCCGCCGTCCACACGCAGGGCTTTGAGGCGTTCGCCGGAGTCCTGTTGCATGGCGTCCAATACGTCGCGGGTCTGGTAGGCAATCGACTCCAGGGCTGCACGAATAATGTGATCAACCCGTACGCCACGGGTCAGGCCGAACAGCGCGCCACGCGCATACGGGTCCCAGTACGGAGCGCCCAGACCGGTAAAGGCCGGGACCAGGTACACGCCGTTGCTGTCTTTGACCTTGCCGGCGAAGTATTCGGTGTCGGTAGCATCGGCGATGATTTTCAGCTCGTCACGCAGCCACTGTACGGTGGAGCCGCCGTTGAATACCGCGCCTTCCAGAGCGTAGGCCACTTCGCCGCGGGGGCCGCAGGCGATGGTGGTGAGCATGCCGTGTTGGGATTTGACGGCTTTGTCGCCGGTGTTCATCAGCAGGAAGCAGCCGGTGCCGTAGGTGTTCTTGGCCTGACCCGCTTCGACGCACATTTGGCCGAACAAGGCCGCTTGCTGGTCACCGGCGATGCCGCCGATGGCGATGCCGCTTTTGGTGCGGCCGTAGATTTCCGACGAGGATTTCACTTCCGGCAGCATTTCGCGCGGCACGTCGAGAATCTCCAGCATCTTCGCATCCCACTCCAGGGTGTGGATGTTGAAGAGCATGGTGCGCGAGGCGTTGGTGTAATCGGTAACGTGGGTTTTACCGCCGGTAAATTTCCAGATCAGCCAGCTGTCGATGGTGCCGAACAGCAGCTCGCCATTGCGCGCACGCTCACGGCTGCCTTCGACGTTGTCGAGGATCCACTTGAGCTTGGTGCCGGAGAAGTACGGGTCGGTGACCAGGCCGGTGGTGTCGTTGATGTATTGCTCGTGGCCATCACGCTTGAGCTGCTGGCAGATCTCGGTGCTGCGCCGGCATTGCCAGACGATCGCGTTGTAGATCGGGCGGCCGGTGATCTTGTCCCAGACCACGGTGGTTTCACGCTGGTTGGTGATACCGATGGCAGCGACCTGGTCATGGTGCAGGCCGGCTTGTGCCAGGGCCTCGACCATCACCGCGCTTTGGGTGGCGAAAATTTCCATCGGGTCATGCTCGACCCAGCCGGCTTGTGGGTAATGCTGAGTGAATTCGCGCTGGGCGGTGCAGACCACGTTGGCGTCACGGTCAAAGATGATCGCCCGCGAACTGGTGGTGCCCTGATCAAGGGCAATGATGTAGTTCTTATTCTGAATGTCGGTCATGTCGATTGCCTTGGACGGAAAATAAGAGAGTAAGGAATCAGCCTGGGCCGCAAAGGGGCAGTGGGACCAGGCTGGCGCTATCAGGAAATACGCGTCTTGCCGTTGACAGCCGTGTCAGGTGTTTCATCTATAGCAGGTGCGGCGCTCGGCAGATGGCGGGCAATCAGCCCGCGATAGGCCGCAGCACCGAGGCAGGCGCCGACAATCGGCGCGAAAATCGGAACCAGGAAGTAAGGGATATCGCGGCCCCCGGTAAAGGCAATTTCACCCCAGCCGGCGAAAAAGGTCATCAGCTTGGGCCCGAAATCCCGCGCCGGGTTCATCGCAAAGCCGGTCAGTGGGCCCATGGCACTGCCAATCACCGCGATCAACAGGCCGATCAGCAGCGGGGCCAACGGGCCGCGTGGCAGGCCGTTGTTGTCGTCGGTAAGGGCCATGATCACGCCCATCAGGATGGCGGTGATGACCATTTCCACCAGAAATGCCTGGGCTGTGCTCAGCAGGGCATGCGGGTAGGTGGAGAACACCGACGCCAGCTCCAGGCTGGCCTGGGAGCCGCGAACCATGTGGTGGGTTTGTTCGTAATCGAAAAAGAGATTGCTGTACAGCGTGTACACCAGCGCGGCGGAGCAAAAGGCGCCGGCGACCTGGGCAAGGATATAGAAGGGCAGTTTGCGCTTTTCGAAATCGGCGAAAATGCACAGGGCGATACTCACCGCCGGATTGAGGTGAGCCCCGGAAATACCGGCGCTCAGGTAGATCGCCATGCTGACGCCGACCCCCCAGATGATACTGATTTCCCACAACCCAAAGCTGGCACCCGCGACCTTGAGCGCAGCGACACATCCTGTACCGAAGAAGATCAGAAGCGCAGTCCCCAGGAATTCGGCCATGCATTGGCTCGAAAGTGAAGGCTGTTGAAGAGCAGTTGTCATGGCAAACCTCGATTGTTGTTCTTGTTTGGCGCGCGGCCTCAACGGGCTGTTGCGCGATTTTCACCTTGGCGAGGATCCCCATCCAGGCCATGGCTTATTGCTGGAGTACCGCAGGTGCTATTCCTACAGTATTCGGAAACGAAAAAATATAGACAAGAATGACGGCTGTCAAAGGTCGAAAGTGAACCATCGGTCATTTTCGAACTATTGGTCTGATGAATGATCACGCTTGCGTCTACCAGTACGCCTGCGGGAGTGGCGCACTAGAGCGTTTTGTTCGGGCTTGGCCTAGAATTGGCCCTCTGTTTTCCACGCCCGGAGTAGCCATGACCCCCGCACTGGACCTGTTGAAAAAAGTTCGTGCCGAACATCATATCCACAGTTACGAACATGATCCCAAGGCAGCCTCCTATGGGCTGGAGGCTGCGGAAAAGTTGGGGCTCGACCCCGCGCAGGTGTTCAAGACCTTGCTGGCCAGCAGTGAGAAAGGGGAATTGTTGGTGGCGGTGGTGCCGGTCGTCGGAAGTCTGGATTTAAAGGCGCTCGCCCATGCGGCCGGGGTGAAAAAGGTCGAAATGGCCGACCCCGCAGCGGCGCAACGCTCCACCGGTTACCTGTTGGGCGGCATCAGCCCGTTGGGACAGAAAAAGCGTTTGCGCACATTTATCGACGTGACGGCGCAGCCGTTCGCAACGATTTTTGTCAGTGCCGGGAGGCGGGGATTGGAAGTTGAACTGCCGGCGACGGTGTTGGCTGAGCATACCCAGGCCACATTTGCGTCGATTGGCCGGGCCTGAATTTCACTGTTGAAAACATGACATCCACTGTGGGAGCCGGGCTTGCCCGCGATGCAAGCGCCTCGGTCTCTCAGTCAGACCGAGGTGATGCTGTCGCAGGCAAGCCAGCTCCCACAGAAGCCAGCGTCCACCTGTTGAGTCAGTTTCGTCAGTTAACGGGGCTGTAACGCCTTACCCCGGACTCGGACTGCGCAACCTGCGCCGCAACGCTGCCTGACGCCTGGAACAACACCAGATGTTCAGCCGCCACACGAATTCCTACATCCGCACCCACTTGATGATCCGCATGGCTTGGGAAAATCGACTCCAACTGTGCACCGGTCGGCAATTGCAGGCGGTACAAGGTCGAGGCACCAAGGAACGTCTTGCCGACAATCCGCGCTTTCAACGCGCTGTCCGGTGCATAAACGATGTCATCCGGGCGCAGCAATACATCCACCGCGCCGCCCGTGGGCCAGGTGTAGGCACGGTTACCGCGCAGGTCGCCGAGTTCGGTGCTGACCGATTCCGGCGAGCTCAACTGGCCACGGATGAAATAACCCTGGCCGATAAAGCTCGCGACATACGGCGTCTGCGGTTCGTGATAGAGGTTGTAGGGCGTGTCCCACTGCTCAAGGCGGCCTTCTTTGAACACGCCGACCTGATCGCTCACGGCGAAGGCTTCTTCCTGATCATGGGTGACCAGAATTGCACTGGTGCCGCGCGTCTTGAGAATGTCGCGCACCTCGTGGCTGAGCTTGCGCCGCAGTTCGCCGTCGAGGTTGGAGAACGGCTCATCGAGCAGCAACAGTTGCGGTTCCGGCGCCAGGGCGCGGGCGAGGGCGACGCGTTGTTGCTGACCGCCGGAAAGCTCGTGGGGAAAACGCTTGCCCAGGTTCTTCAGGTTGACCAGTTCGAGCAACTCGGCAACCACGCGGTCTTTTTGCGGGTGCTTGCGAATGCCGAAGGCGATGTTGTCGGCCACGCTCAAGTGCGGGAACAGTGCGTAGTCCTGGAACACCATGCCGATCCGGCGTTTCTCCGGCGCGAGGGTGAAGCCGGCGCTGGAGATCACGTCGCCGGCCAGGCTGATTTCACCTTCGTGCACCGGTTCAAACCCGGCAATCGCGCGCAAGGTCGTGGTTTTGCCGCAACCGGATGAGCCGAGCAGGCAGCCGATGTCGCCGGCGTTGAGGTGCAGGTTGAGGTTCTGCACCACGCGTTGGTCTTGATAGCCGCATGCCAGACTGCGCAGGTTCAGCAGTAATGGCTGGCTCATGCGTGGTGGTACGACGGCGGGACAAGAAATTCAAGCAACGCTTTCTGGGCGTGCAAGCGGTTTTCGGCCTGGTCCCACGCGACCGAACGCTCATCGTCGAGCAGGTCAAGGCTGATTTCTTCGCCACGGTGGGCGGGCAGGCAGTGCATGAACAGCACGTCCGGTGCGGCCAGGTCGAGCAGGGCGCGGGTCACTTGGTACGGTGCGAACAGGGCCAGGCGCTTAGCGGTTTCTTCTTCCTGGCCCATGGAAGTCCACACGTCGGTGCTCACCAGGTGCGCGCCGATCACCGCGTCACGCGGGTCGCGCACGACGGTGACACGGTCGCCGGCTTGAGCCAGGAAACGTGCATCAGGCTCGTAGCCTTCCGGGCAGGCAACACGCAGTTGGAAGTCGAACTGGATCGCCGCTTCTATATAGCTGTTGCACATGTTGTTGCCGTCGCCGATCCAGGCCACGGTCTTGCCCTGGATCGAACCGCGGTGCTCAAGGAAGGTTTGCATGTCGGCCAGCAACTGGCAGGGGTGCAGGTCATCGGACAGGCCGTTGATCACCGGCACCCGAGAGTTGGCGGAAAATTCGGTCACGGTGCTGTGCGCGAAGGTACGGATCATCACCGCATCGAGCATGCGCGACATTACGCGCGCAGCGTCGGCAATCGGCTCGCCGCGGCCCAGTTGGGTATCGCGCGAAGACAGAAAAATGGCTTGGCCACCCAGCTGGATCATGCCGGCTTCGAACGACACGCGGGTGCGGGTCGACGACTTCTCGAAAATCATCCCGAGCACACGGTTTTTCAAAGGCTCGAACAGTACGCCGCGGTTACGCAGGTCTTTAAGCTCAATGCCTCGACGGATCACGCTGACCAGCTCTTCGGGCGTGCAATCCATCAGGGAGAGAAAGTGCCTTGCGCTCATCATTAACTACCTTTTTGCAACAGACCGCAGATACTCAAAGCCTTGTTTATTGTGACAACGGGCGAGACCTGCGGCGAAAGCCGCACGGGGCGACGAAATGGGGGAAGGCGCGATCTTATAATTAAATGTCGCGTCTTACCAATAGGGCTACGGTTTTTAAGGGTGTTCAAGAAGGGCGCTGAAGCGCTTTTGAAGACTGATTCCTGACAGCAGCGGGCCATTTGTACACTGGCGCTGAGACCTTTTGCAATGCGTGGGGGCGGGCGCAGGCCAGGCTGCGTCGGTTTCGGTGGCTCTTCGCAAGGTTTTGAAACATTTGCTCATGGTCTGGCCTGATGCCTGTCGATTCACGGGGCGAACCTTACTGGTGTGCGCTCAGGTGAGGGGTCATAGTTGGGCCAAAGCCCAATAAAGAGACTGGCCATGACCAAGACTCTCCACCACCGTGCCTGCCATCTGTGTGAAGCCATCTGCGGCCTGACCCTGGAAACCACCCAGGCCGACGACGGCAGCCTGGCGATTACCTCGATCAAGGGTGACCCGCTGGACACCTTCAGCCGTGGGCACATCTGCCCCAAGGCCGTGGCGTTGCAGGACATCCAGAACGACCCGGACCGCCTGCACCAGCCCATGTTACGTGTGGGCAGCGAATGGCAGCCGATCCCATGGGACGAGGCGTTCACGCTGGTCGCTGAGCGCCTGGCGGGCGTCCAGGCCCGGCACGGGCAGAATGCAGTGGCGGTGTATCAGGGCAACCCCAGCGTGCACAACTATGGGTTGATGACCCACAGCAACTACTTCCTTGGGCAGCTCAAGACGCGCAATCGGTTTTCCGCGACCTCGGTGGACCAGCTGCCACATCACCTCACCAGTCATCTCATGTACGGCCACGGCCTGCTGCTGCCGATTCCGGATATCGATCACACCGATTTCATGCTGATCCTGGGCGGCAACCCGCTGGCGTCCAACGGCAGCATCATGACCGTGCCTGACGTAGAGAAGCGCCTCAAGGCCATCCAGGCGCGGGGCGGCAGTGTGGTGGTGGTTGATCCACGCCGCAGCGAGACGGCGGCGATCGCCGATCAGCATCTGTTCGTGCGCCCTGGAGGCGATGCGGCGCTGTTGTTCGGCTTACTCAACACCTTGTTTACCGAGAACCTGACGCGTGAAAGCCACTTGCCGGTCGAAGGCCTTGAAGACGTGCGCCGCGCGATTGCCGGGTTCACCGCTGAAGCCATGAGCCGCCAATGCGCAGTGCCTGCCGAACAGATCCGCCAGCTGGCGCGGGACTTTGCCGCAGCGGACAAGGCGGTGTGTTACGGGCGCATGGGCGTGTCCACCCAGGCCTTCGGTACGCTGTGCCATTGGCTGGTGCAATTGATCAATCTGGTGACCGGCAATCTGGACCGTGTCGGCGGCGCCTTGTGCACCTCGCCGGCCGTGGACCTGGTGGCGTCAACCGGTGGCGGCCATTTCAATCGCTGGCAGAGTCGCGTGTCCGGACGCCCGGAATATGGCGGTGAGTTGCCGGTGTCCGCCTTGGCAGAAGAAATGCTCACCGAAGGCGAAGGTCAGATCCGCGCCTTGGTGACCGTGGCCGGCAACCCGGTGTTGTCGACGCCAAACGGTCGCCAGTTGGAGCAGGCACTGGACGGGCTTGAGTTTATGGTCAGCATCGACCTCTATATCAACGAGACCACGCGATACGCCGACCTGATCCTCCCGTCCACGTCGGCGCTGGAAAACGATCACTACGACACCACCTTCAATATGTTCGCCGTGCGCAACGTCACTCGGTTCAACCGCGCGATCCTGCCTAAGCCTGCAGGCGCGCTGCACGACTGGGAAATCTTTGTCGGCCTGGCCAAGGCCTTTGCGGCGCAGACAGGCGTGGCGCTCAAACCGACCATGGCGCCGGCGCAGATGATTGACTTTGGTTTGCGTGCCGGGGCTTACGGTGACGCCTCTGATCACAAACTATCGGTGGCGATGCTGGCGGACCATCCGCACGGCGTGGATCTGGGGCCGCTCAAGCCCAATCTCGCCACGCGCTTGAAGACTGCCAATGGCCAGGTGCAGGCGGCGCCGGCGGTGATCCTTGCTGATTTGGTGCGGTTCGCGGCGCACCCTGTGCCGGTGGTGGACGAACTCCTGCTGATTGGCCGTCGTCATGTGCGCAGCAATAACTCGTGGATGCATAACTATCACCGTCTGGTGAAGGGCAAGCCTCGGCACCAGTTGCATATGCACCCTGATGACTTGGCCAGTCGGCAATTGAGCGATGGTCAGCGGGTGCGCGTCAGTTCGCGCATCGGCATGATCGAAGTGGAAGTGGTGGCCAGCCTGGACATGATGCCCGGCGTGGTCAGCCTGCCTCATGGCTGGGGGCATGGACGCCCAGGCGTGCAGATGAGCATCGCCAGCGGGCAGCCAGGGGCGAGTGCGAATGACCTCACCGACGAGCGGCAGTTGGACGAGTTATCCGGCAACGCCGCGCTCAACGGTGTGCCGGTGCAGGTAGCGGCTGCCTGAGGCGCCCGACCACCGGGCTGGAATTTTGCGTTACAATGCGCCACCGTGCCGACCTGTGAGTCGCAAAGTTCCAGCCGAGGTGTTCCATGGATATCATCGAAACGATCAAAGAGCAGATTGCCAACAACACCATTCTGCTTTACATGAAGGGCGCGCCAAACGCTCCTCAGTGCGGTTTCTCCGCGAAGGCTTCCCAGGCCATCATGCAGTGCGGCGAGAAATTCGCCTACGTGGATATCCTGCAAAACCCTGAAATCCGCGCCAACCTGCCGAAGTACGCCAACTGGCCAACGTTCCCACAATTGTGGGTAGCCGGTGAGCTGGTCGGCGGCAGTGACATCATCACTGAAATGGCTGCGGATGGTTCGCTGCAAGCGCTGATCAAAGAAGCCGCGGCAAACGCCGCCGCCAAGACCGACGCGTAATCCTGCAGGCGTCGGCTAGCCGGCGTCTGCAATGCGTCAGTCAATAAAAAGCCCCGCTTCTCGAAAGAGAGCGGGGCTTTTTTATGGCCTGTTGACTACGGGTTATTCACCCATCTGCGATTGCAGGTAGTTTTCCAGACTGACTTTGTCGATCAGGCCCAGCTGGGTTTCCAGCCAGTCGATGTGTTCTTCCTGGTCTTCCAGAATGTCTTCGAGCAGTTCACGGCTGCCGAAATCGCCCTTGGTTTCGCAGTGTGCAATGGCGGCCTTGAGGTCGCTGTGGCTTTTCTGTTCGAACTTCAGGTCGCTGATGATCATTTCCTGGGTGTGCTCGCCGATGTTCAGCTTGCCCAGGTCCTGCACGTTCGGCAGGCCTTCCAGGAACAGGATGCGCTTGATCAGCGCGTCCGCGTCTTTCATGGCCTTGATGGATTCTTTATATTCACGCTTGCCGAGCTTTTCCAGGCCCCAATCGTCATACATGCGTGCATGCAGAAAGTACTGATTAATCGCGACCAGTTCATTGGCAAGGATTTTATTGAGTTGCTGGATGACTGAGATGTCGCCTTTCATGACTGGGGTCCTGCCCTGTAATAGCTGTATATAAGGCGGAGTTTGAGCGGCGAAATCCCTAGTGTCAAACCTAAGTTATTGAATAGTAAATGAAAATTAATCGGAATAAGAATGTTTGTGTTCCGCGTCTTGACGCTAACTAATTGAATTGCGGGCATAAAAAAACCGGACACTAAGTCCGGTTCTTCAAAACACGCTATTTAAGCGTGTGTAAATTCTGCTGAGTAGGGCAGCGCCGACTGAGCGGTTTGCAGCTGCGTCAGGGTTTCCCGTACCACTTGCTTGGCGAGGCAAGCACATTTACCGCACTGGCTGGCAACGCCGGTGGTTTCACGTACTTCCTTGTAGCTGCAGCAACCTTCGTAGATTGCTTCGCGGATTTGTCCGTCGGTGACGCCAGTGCAGAGGCAGACATACATAAGGGAGAACCATCGCGGGTTTAAGGCTTAAGTGCGATGGATCTTAATGTTAACGAGAATGATTGTCAAAGTAGATTCGTAGGGTATTGCCGGGCACCGCCCGTGCGCTGACGAACGGTTTTTTCAGTGTATGATGGTCGGTCTTCACGAAGCGCGACCGCGTCACAGGGCTGTCGCTTATGCGCGTCAGACTGGGCCGGTCCTTTTACTTCAATCGTCACCCCTGCATCAGGAGATAACCAATGAGCGTACTCGTCGGCAAACAAGCCCCGGATTTCGACGTACCTGCCGTCCTCGGCAATGGCGAAATCGTAGACAGCTTCAAACTGTCTGAAGCCATCAAAGGCAAATACGGCCTGGTGTTCTTCTACCCGCTGGACTTCACCTTCGTCTGCCCGTCGGAGCTGATCGCTCTGGACCACCGCATGGACGATTTCAAGGCGCGCAACGTTGAAGTGGTAGCCGTTTCCATCGACTCCCATTTCACTCACAACGCCTGGCGCAACACCGCCATCAATGATGGCGGCATCGGCAAAGTCAAATACACCATGGCTGCCGACATGAAGCACGACATCGCCAAGGCCTACGACGTTGAATCCGAAGGCGGCGTGGCTTTCCGTGGCGCGTTCCTGATCGACGACAAGGGCGTTGTGCGCTCGCAGATCATCAACGACCTGCCGCTGGGCCGTAACATGGAAGAGCTGATCCGTCTGGTCGACGCGCTGCAATTCCATGAAGAGCACGGCGAAGTTTGCCCTGCCAACTGGAAAAAAGGCGACAAAGGCATGACCGCTTCCACCGAAGGTGTTGCGGCTTACCTGACCGAGAACGCCGGCAAGCTGTAAGCCACGTTCGAAGCAAAAAAAACCGGCCTGAGATGGCCGGTTTTTTTATGCGCGGGAAATGACCCTGTGGCGACGGGTGTTCAGTGGCTGGAGGGCTGTTGTGGCGAGTGGGTATGTTGTGGTGAGTGAGTATGTTGTGGCGAGCAAGCTTGTGGTGGCGAGCGGGCTTGCCCCGCGTTGGGCTGCGAAGCAGCCCCAATTAGACCGCCGCGATTCATCTGGCGAACCGCGTTGTCTGGTTCTGGGGCCGCTGCGCAGCCCAACGCGGGGCGAGCCCGCTCGCCACAGTAAGCCCGTTCGCCACAACAGCGCTCGGGCAAGCCTCAGTCGTTGAAGTCTTCCCAGCCGCCCATCTGCTTCCAGCGGTTGACGATGCCGCAGAACAGCTCGGCCGTCTTCTCGGTGTCGTAGCGAGCCGAGTGGGCTTCACGACCGTCAAAGTCGATACCGGCTGCCTGACAGGCTTTCGCCAGTACGGTCTGGCCATACGCCAGGCCCGCGAGGGTAGCAGTGTCGAAGCTGGAGAACGGGTGAAACGGGTTGCGCTTCATGTCCAACCGCGTCACGGCGGCATTCAGGAAGCCCAAGTCGAAGCTGCTGTTATGGCCGACCAGGATCGCGCGTTTGCAGCCATTGGCCTTCAACGCCTTGCGCACACCACGGAAGATATCGGTCAGCGCCGCTTCTTCACTCACCGCCATGCGCAGCGGGTGGTCGAGCTTGATCCCGGTGAACTCCAAAGCGGCTGCTTCAATGTTCGCGCCTTCGAACGGCTCGACACGAAAGAAGTGGGTGTGCTCCGGAAACACGAAACCCTGCTCATCCATGCCGATGGTGGTCGCGGCAATTTCCAGCAAGGCGTCGGTGGCGCAGTTGAAGCCACCGGTTTCTACATCGATGACCACCGGCAGATAGCCGCGAAACCGCTCGGCCATCGGGTGACGGGAACCGCCGCCACTGTGCTCGTGTTCGTCATCGTAATGGTCTTCACTCACTTGCTTTCCTCCAGCAGGCGCCAGCGCAGTGTTTCACCGGCGCGCAGCGGGATAACAGTCAGCTCGCCAAACGGCAGGCTGGCAGGGGCGGTCCAGTCTTCACGAACCAGGGTAATGCGGTCGGTATTCGCCGGCAGGCCGTAGAAGCGCGGGCCGTTGAGGCTGGCGAACGCTTCGAGCTTGTCCAGGGCATTGCGCTGTTCAAACGCTTCGGCGTACAGCTCGATCGCCGCATACGCGGTGTAGCAACCGGCACAGCCACACGCGGCTTCTTTGGCGTGTTGGGCATGCGGCGCGGAGTCGGTGCCGAGGAAGAACTTCGGGCTGCCGCTGGTGGCGGCGTCCAGCAAGGCCACTTGGTGAGTGTTGCGCTTGAGGATCGGCAGGCAATAGAAGTGCGGCCGAATCCCGCCCACCAACATGTGGTTGCGGTTGTAGAGCAGGTGATGCGCGGTGATGGTCGCACCGACATTGGCCGAAGCCTCGGTCACAAACTGCACGGCGTCGGCGGTGGTGATGTGTTCAAACACCACTTTCAGCGTCGGGAACAGCTCGACCACACGGCGCATATGCTCGTCGATGAAGATCTTCTCGCGATCAAACACGTCGACATCGCCACGGGTGACTTCACCGTGAATCAGCAGCGGCATACCGACTTCAGCCATGGCTTCGATGGCCGGCAGGATCTTGTCGATACTGGTCACGCCGGAGTCGGAGTTGGTGGTCGCGCCGGCTGGGTACAGCTTGGCGGCGTGCACGAAACCAGTCGCTTTGGCGGCGCGAATTTCGTCAGGCTGGGTGCGGTCAGTGAGGTAAAGCACCATCAACGGTTCGAAGCGGCTGCCGGCCGGCCGTGCAGCGAGGATGCGCTGGCGATAGGCGTCGGCTTCAGCGGCATTACGCACCGGAGGTACCAGGTTAGGCATGATGATGGCGCGGCCAAACGTGCGCGCAACATCGGCCACAGTTTGGGGTAACGCAGCACCATCGCGAAGATGAATATGCCAGTCGTCGGGACGCAGCAGGGTCAGGCGGTCGGACATTGGGGATTCCAGGCGGGTCAATCTGGTGGGAATGCTACCGGAAAAGACTCTTGCAGGCACTCGCTATCAAGTTTTGCAGGACGCTACCGATATCCCTGGGTATGCCTTAACGACGTATGACGCTTTGAAGTGTTGTAGAAACCAGTGGAGCCTCCCGTGCGCCAGCATTATCTAGCCCTGCTCAGTGTGTTCGCCAGCCTGCCTGCGATGGCCCTCACGTTCCAGACACGTCTGGAGAATATTGAGTGGAAGGTGGAAGGCGATCAGTTCGAGTGCCGACTCACCCAACCGATCACCGATTTCGGCTCGGGTGAGTTCGTGCGCCGGGCCGGCGAGCAAGCGACGTTTCGCCTGAAAGCCTACAACGGCGCGCTGGGTGCGGGCTCGGCGACCTTGTTGGCCGCCGCTGCGCCCTGGCAGCCGGGCCGTGGTGACATCAACCTTGGTGCCGTGCGTGTCGGCAGTGGCGACGTATTATTCAACAGCTCCCAGGCCCAGGCCGGGCGGCTGTTCACCGGTTTGCTGGAAGGGCGTAGCCCGACCGTGCGGCATTACGGGCGCGAGGGCGGCTACTCGGAAATTCGTCTGTTGCCGGTCAAGTTCAACAAGGCCTACAACGACTACCAACTGTGCACCACCAAGCTGTTGCCGATGAATTACGACCAGGTCAAACAGACCGAAGTCGGCTTCCCCGGTGGCGGTATTGAACTGGACGCGGCCGCGAAGAAGAAGCTGGACGTGATTCTGGCGTTCATGAAAGCCGACCCTACCGTCAACCATATCGAGTTGAATGGCCATTCGGACAACAGCGGCAATCGCCTGACCAACCGTGACGTCTCGCGCCGTCGAGCCCTGGCAGTCACAGACTACTTCAAGGCCAATGGCATCCCCGAATCACAGATCACCATGCGTTTTCACGGTGAAAGCTACCCACTGGCGCCCAACACGAATGCCGCCAACCGGGCGCGCAATCGCCGCGTGAATATCCAGCTGGAACGCGTGGCAGCCCCCGAGAAACCGGCGCCCCAGGCCACCGCACCGAGCAACCCGGCACACACGTCTTAAGGTGCGACCCTTGGTCGCCCGTTCGACATAATCTGTCGCTTTATCTTCATTTGCTGTCGCGCCTCTGTAAATTCACGGTTTTGGTCGGTAGAATCGACGCCTTTCCGTACAACCCCGTGGAGTGATGGCATGGCCGACGTAAACAAGGTCGTTCTCGCGTATTCCGGCGGCCTGGACACTTCGGTGATCCTCAAGTGGCTGCAGGATACTTATAACTGTGAAGTGGTGACCTTCACCGCTGACCTGGGTCAGGGCGAAGAGGTCGAACCTGCACGTGCCAAGGCGCAAGCCATGGGCGTGAAAGAGATCTACATTGACGACCTGCGCGAAGAATTCGTCCGCGATTTCGTCTTCCCGATGTTTCGCGCCAACACTGTCTACGAAGGCGAGTACCTGCTGGGTACTTCCATCGCACGTCCGCTGATCGCCAAACGCCTGATCGAAATTGCCAACGAAACCGGCGCCGACGCCATTTCCCATGGCGCGACCGGCAAGGGCAACGATCAGGTGCGCTTCGAACTGGGCGCCTACGCGCTCAAACCAGGCGTGAAAGTGATTGCTCCGTGGCGTGAGTGGGACCTTTTGTCCCGTGAAAAGCTGATGGATTACGCTGAAAAGCACGCGATCCCGATCGAGCGTCATGGCAAGAAGAAGTCCCCGTACTCGATGGACGCCAACCTGCTGCACATCTCCTATGAAGGCGGCGTGCTGGAAGACACCTGGACCGAGCACGAAGAAGACATGTGGAAATGGACCGTCTCCCCGGAGAACGCTCCTGACAAGCCGCAATACTTGGAACTGACCTACCGCAACGGCGACATCGTCGCGCTGGACGGCGTCGAAATGACCCCGGCCACCGTGCTGGCGACCCTGAACCGTATCGGTGGCGAACACGGTATCGGCCGTCTCGACATCGTCGAGAACCGTTACGTGGGCATGAAGTCCCGTGGCTGCTACGAAACCCCAGGCGGCACCATCATGCTGCGCGCTCACCGCGCCATCGAGTCCATCACCCTGGACCGTGAAGTGGCTCACCTCAAAGACGAGCTGATGCCCAAGTACGCCAGCCTGATCTACACCGGCTACTGGTGGAGCCCTGAGCGTCTGATGCTGCAACAGATGATCGACGCCTCCCAGGCCCACGTGAACGGCGTTGTGCGCCTGAAGCTGTACAAGGGCAACGTGATCGTCACCGGCCGCAAGTCCGATGAGTCGCTGTTCGACGCCAACATTGCTACCTTCGAAGAAGACGGCGGCGCCTACAACCAGGCGGATGCTGCGGGCTTCATCAAGTTGAACGCACTGCGCATGCGCATTGCTGCCAACAAGGGTCGCAAGCTGTTCTGAGTGATCTGCGCTGTTAAAAATGGCCCCTGTTAAGGGGCCATTTTTTTTGCCTGCCCATTAAGTCGCGAGCCTTGAACCGAACACAGTGTTTAAAAACTCAGGGGAATGTTTAAGTTTTGTCGGATATGAAAGTTGATGGGTTTATTTTTTTAGGTCGAATTCAACTTTTGCGTTGTTGAATGAATTTTTAACACCTGCCTAGGAACTATGTCTTACAGAAAATTCACTACACAAGTAAGAAAAGTATGTAAGACGCGGAAAGTTCTGTAGGAAACAGGGGTGTAAATGAATATGTTCAAAGGAACTAATGCAGGCGTTTTTTTTGCGTCTGCTCATTCGCTTGTGGGTGATGAGCAATGGGTATTTCCTGAAAGTCCTGTGCGGCACGTTTACCTTGAAGCCCTTGTGCGGCGGTTATTTCACTCAAAACATGTCAGCCCCCGGAAAGGTCTGAAAGGCTCCATAAAGCCCAAACTGTCCGAGTTAATGTTTTTTTGTAGGTTAATTCCTATATCGCTGTGGGGTGGGTCTCTGCTTGCTGTTGCTTGGGGGGTAATGCTATGCCAACTAGGAAACGACTACGCTATTGTGCTTGCTCTAAATAATTCGAACAGCGAAATTGGACTTTCTCATGAATAAAGTGCTGATCGTGGATGATCATCCCGTCATTCGTCTTGCTGTGCGCATGCTAATGGAGCGTCATGGTTATGAAGTCGTTGCCGAGACTGATAACGGTGTCGATGCGTTGCAACTTGCACGGGAACATGTACCGGACATTGTCATACTGGATATCGGGATTCCCAAACTCGATGGGCTGGAAGTTATTTGCCGCCTGGCGTCTGCCAAGCAGCCCGCGCCTTTCAAAGTGTTGGTGCTGACGTCCCAGGCGCCCGGGCATTTTTCCATGCGCTGCATGCAGGCGGGAGCGGCGGGCTACGTGTGCAAGCAGCAGGACCTGACCGAGTTGCTGAGCGCGATAAAGGCCGTGCTCTCCGGCTACAGCTATTTCCCCAACCAGGCGCTCAACTCCGTGCGTTCATCCATGGGCAACGCCAGCGAAGCGGACATGGTCGAGCGCTTGTCGGGGCGCGAAATGATGGTGCTGCAGCAGTTGGCCCGTGGCAAAACCAACAAGGAAATCGCCGACGGCATGTTCCTGAGCAACAAGACCGTCAGTACCTACAAGACTCGCCTGTTGCTCAAGCTCAATGCCCGGTCCCTGGTGGACCTGATCGAGTTGGCTCAACGCAACGGCCTGGTCTAGCGCGGGGCGCAGAAATAGTCGGCAAAAAAAAGCCTCCATCAGGGAGGCTTCCGGTCGTGAACGGGCTGATCAGAGGTCGAAATCGTAATCGGCCAGTTGTTTTTGCAAGCGTCGCTCTTCCAGAAGGTTATCGATAGTGCGGCGTTTGCTCAAATTGGTCTTGGCCACCTCTACAACAGGTGCGTCCCCATCGTCATCCGACTCTGCAACAAGGTCGTCTTCTACATCCAGTTGTTCTTTGCCAGTGCTCATAAGGTTCACTCCAGGCTAAGACTGCCATTGGCGCTCCTTATAACGATAATCCATGAACGGGTAAAAAAGATTTTTTCAATCGACTGATCGAGAAAACCAATGATCGCTCAATCGTCGGACGTCTTGTCCTTGTATTCGCACAGGTCTTCGATACGGCAGCTCCCGCAGCGAGGCTTGCGGGCCTGGCAGACGTAACGTCCATGAAGGATCAACCAGTGGTGGGAATCGAGAAGGTAAGGCTTGGGCACGAATTTCATCAGCTGTTTTTCCACCTCAACGACGTTTTTGCCGCGAGCGATGCCGGTTCGGTTGCTGACGCGAAAAATATGCGTGTCCACCGCCATGGTCAGTTGTCGGAACGCCGTGTTGAGCACCACGTTGGCCGTCTTGCGACCCACGCCCGGCAGCGCTTCCAGGGCTTCGCGAGTCTGCGGCACTTCGCTGCCATGCAGCTCGACGAGCAGGCGGCAGGTCTCGATGACATTCTTGGCCTTGCTGTTGTACAAACCGATGGTCTTGATGTACTCCGACAACCCGTCCACACCCAGTGCGTAAATAGCCTCCGGCGTATTGGCCACCGGGTACAGCTTGGCTGTGGCCTTGTTCACGCCAACGTCCGTGGATTGGGCCGACAGAATCACCGCAATCAGCAACTCGAATGGCGACGAGTAGGCCAGTTCGGTTTTGGGCTCAGGATTGTCTTCGTGAAACCTGCGGAAAATTTCCAGGCGTTTTGCGGCGTTCATGGGGCGGGTGTTTCCTTGCAGGCTGTCGTCGTAGTTTCAAAAGTGCAGGCGTTGCAGGATAAACCATCGCCACCTTGCCCGGCAGCGCCTGTCGCGGATCAATCGCCGGTATGCGCGTCCACTTGGCGCTGCGCTTGCTCCAACGTGTGTTGTGCGGCTTTCAGCTCATCCGCGGTGGTATGCGGTTGGCGTTGTAACCTGCTGACGTCTGCGCGCGCGTAAGCCAAGGCAGTTTTAAGCTGGCGCAGTTGAGTGTCGATGGGGCGTTTTTCCACACGCTGCAACTCAGGTCTTGGCTGTTCACTCACAGCCTCGGCGTCATGCAGGGTTTGCTCTGCGGTGGCCAGCGCGGCACTCAAGGTTGCCAATTGCTGCTCGTCAGCATTGCGGTCCTGGGCCTTCTTCAATTCGGCACGGCGCATCGCCAGCTGGATTTTCGCGCGCTTGAGTTCAGGGTCTTTGGCGGTCGGCGGTGGAGGCGGACTGTTCGCCTCCAGTGCGCTGAGCGCCTGCTCTGCCGCTTCGAACTGCTGCTGCAGGACGATCAGTTGCGACTGTTGTTCAAACGTCGGTGGATGACCAAATGCCTTCAAGGATTTATGCAACTGGGCGCGACTCATCGCCACGGTGATTTTGGCTTTCTTGACCGCTGCATCCTGGGCTGCCTGAGCACTGTCGGTGTGCGCAGGCACACTCGGCGTCGGACGTTTGGCTCGCGCCAGGCGTTCGGCGAGTTTATGTGCATCCTCGCGTTGCAGCCGCGCGTTGCGTTGCTCATAGCGCCGCCGCGCCCGGTCGCGCTTGAGGGCACGCGCATGGCGCTGCTGATCATTGGCAGCCAGGCCGCCAACAATCGGCAGCACGCTCGTGGCTGGACGCATCTCAATGCAATCGACAGGGCAGGGCGCCACACACAGGTCGCACCCGGTGCACTCATCAATGATCACGGTGTGCATCAACTTGGCGGCGCCGACAATCGCATCCACCGGGCAAGCCTGGATGCATTTGGTGCAGCCGATGCACTCGGCCTCGCGAATATAGGCGACCTGGGCGGGAGCCTCGCCTCGGCTGGTGTCCAGTTCCAGCACCGGCACGCGCAGCAACTGCGCAAGGCCTGCAATGGTTTCCTGCCCACCGGGCGGGCACTTGTTGATCGCCTCACCCTGAGCGATGCCCTCGGCGTAAGGCTTGCAGCCCGGGTGCCCGCATTTGCCGCATTGGGTCTGCGGCAGCAGCGCGTCGATACGTTGGATCAGAGTCATGGGGTGATCATTGGCATGCCGGTTAGACAAACAGGGCCTGTAGTGGCGAGCCCGCTGGTTGTGGGTGTCGGCTTTTTTGTGGCGAGCGGGCTTGCCCCGCGTTGGGCTGCGAAGCGGCCCCACCAAGGCCACCGGGTTTCCACAGGTAGAACCGGGTGTTTGGTTTAGGGGCCGCTACGCGCCCCAACGCGGGGCAAGCCCGCTCGCCACAATAAGGCTGCTCGCCAAATCGTTTACTTGATCCGTTGACCCGGTTTGGCACCGCTATCAGGGCTCAACAGGTAGATCTCTTCACCGCCAGGGCCCGCCGCCATCACCATGCCTTCGGAAATACCGAACTTCATTTTCCGTGGCTTGAGGTTGGCAATCATCATGGTCAGGCGACCATCGAGCTTGGACGGGTCCGGGTAAGCGCTCTTGATCCCGGAGAACACGTTGCGTTGCTCATCACCGATGTCCAGGGTCAGGCGCAGCAGCTTGTCGGCACCTTCCACGGCTTCGGCCTTGATGATCAGCGCAACGCGCAGGTCAACGGCGGCAAAAGCATCGAAGTCGATTTCCGGGGAGAGCGGGTCTTTGGCCAACTCGCCATTGCCGGCCGGTGCCGATTCGCCGGTGTCGGTCTGGCTGGCGACCAGGTCTTCTTTCGAAGCATCGGTCATCGCCTGCACCTTGACAGGGTCGATACGGGTCATCAGCGGCTTGAACTCGTTCAACTGATGGTTGCTGAGCAAGGTGGCGTGGTCGTTCCAGGTCAGCGGCGCGACATTCAGGAACGCCTCGGCGTCAGCGGCCAGCAATGGCAACACCGGCTTGAGGAAGATCACCAGCTGGCGGAACAGGTTGACGCCCGTGGCGCAGATCGCCTGCACTTCAGCTTGCTTGCCTTCCTGCTTGTTCAGCGACCACGGCGCTTTGTCGGCGATCCAGGCGTTGGCACGGTCGGCCAGGCCCATGATTTCGCGCATGGCGCGGGCGAAGTCACGCGCTTCATAGGCGTCGGCAATGCTTGGCGCGGCGGCCAAGAAGGCCTCGGTCAGTTCCGGTGCGGCGTTCTCGGCCACCAACAAACCGCCATTACCCTTATGGATAAACCCGGCGCAACGGCTGGCGATGTTGACGACTTTGCCCACCAGGTCCGAGTTGACCTTCTGTACGAAGTCTTCCAGGTTCAGGTCGAGGTCGTCGACGCCACGGCCCAGCTTGGAGGCGTAGTAGTAGCGCAGGTATTCCGGCGACAGGTGGTCCAGGTAGGTGCGCGCCTTGATAAAGGTGCCACGGGACTTGGACATCTTCTGGCCGTTGACCGTCAGGTAGCCGTGCACGGCGATGCCGGTTGGTTTGCGGTAGCCCGAACCTTCAAGCATCGCCGGCCAGAACAGGGCGTGGAAGTTGACGATGTCCTTGCCGATGAAGTGATACAGCTCGGCGGTGGAATCCTTGGCCCAGAACGCATCGAAGTCCAGCTCCGGCGTGCGGTCGCACAGGTTCTTGAAACTGGCCATGTAACCGATTGGCGCGTCCAGCCACACATAGAAGTACTTGCCCGGCTCGTCCGGGATCTCGAAGCCGAAATACGGCGCATCGCGGGAGATGTCCCACTGCTGCAGGCCGGCATCCAGCCATTCGGCGATCTTGTTGGCCACGGCGTCTTGCAGGGTGCCGCTGCGCGTCCAGGTTTGCAGCATCTGCTGGAAGTCCGGGAGCTTGAAGAAGAAGTGCTGGGAATCCTTGAGCACCGGAATGGCGCCAGAGATGGCCGAGCGCGGGTTCTTCAGGTCAGTCGGTGCATAAGTGGCACCGCACTTCTCGCAGTTGTCGCCGTACTGGTCCTCAGTGCCGCATTTCGGGCAGGTGCCCTTGATGAAGCGGTCGGCCAGGAACATTTTCTTTTCCGGGTCGAAATATTGCGTGATCGATCGCGTGGCAATGTGCCCGGCGTCGCGCAAGCGCGTGTAGATCAGGCTCGACAGCTCGCGGTTTTCGTCGGAGTGGGTCGAGTGGAAATTGTCGAAATCAACCAGGAACTCGGCAAAGTCGGCGCTGTGTTCAGCCTGCACATTGGCGATCAGTTGTTCCGGGGTGATCCCTTCCTTTTCGGCGCGCAACATGATGGCCGATCCGTGGGCGTCGTCTGCGCAGACATAAATGCATTGATTGCCGCGATGCTTCTGGAAGCGCACCCACATATCGGTCTGGATGTACTCAAGCATATGGCCAAGATGGATAGAACCATTGGCATAGGGCAGGGCGCTGGTGACGAGGATCTTGCGTGGCTCGGACATGGGGCTCGGCTACTTGATGAAACGGAGGTCGGCCACTATAAAGCGCCGGGAAATATATTTCACCCCGTGGCGCTGTTTCTGAATCTTCCCGGGGCGCGAAAGCATGCCGCTTGGCGGCTGGAACGGTTAGGATAGCCGCCTGTTTCAGTCAGTCTTTTTTCGGGAGTAGCCCATGAGCGCCGTCAATCGCGCAGCGGTGGAAGCCGTTCTTCGCCAATACACCGACCCCTATTTGAACCAGGACCCGGTCAGCGCCGGCTGCGTACGCGCCATCGATGTGCAGGGCGACCAGGTCTCGGTCCAGATGGAGCTGGGTTATGCCGCCGGCCTGTTCAAGAGCGGTTGGGCGCAGATGCTGCAAATGGCCATCGAGGGTCTCGACGGTGTGCGTTCGGCCAAGGTCGACATCCAGTGTGTGATCGCCGCGCACAAGGCCCAGGCGCAGGTTCCAGGCTTGGCCAACGTCAAGAACGTGGTCGCCGTGGCATCCGGCAAGGGCGGCGTGGGCAAATCCACCACTGCCGCCAACCTTGCACTGGCGCTGGCCCGCGAGGGGGCCCGCGTTGGCATTCTCGACGCCGACATTTATGGCCCAAGCCAAGGCGTGATGTTCGGTATCGCCGAAGGCACCCGGCCCAAGGTCAAGGATCAGAAGTGGTTCGTGCCGATTGAATCGATGGGCGTCGAGGTCATGTCCATGGCCTTCCTGACCGATGACAACACGCCGATGGTGTGGCGCGGGCCGATGGTGTCCGGCGCCTTGCTGCAGTTGGTCACCCAGACCGCCTGGGGCGACCTGGATTACCTGGTGATCGACATGCCGCCAGGCACCGGCGACATTCAGCTGACCCTGGCGCAGAAAGTCCCGGTGGCCGGCTCGGTGATCGTGACCACGCCCCAGGATCTGGCGCTGCTGGATGCGAGAAAAGGCGTCGAGATGTTCCGCAAGGTCAACATCCCGGTGCTGGGCGTCGTGGAAAACATGGCGGTGCACATCTGCTCCAATTGCGGGCATGCCGAGCACCTGTTTGGCGAGGGCGGCGGCGAGAAGCTGGCGACCCAGTATGGTGTTGAGCTGTTGGCGTCGTTGCCGCTGGCGATGGAGATTCGTGAACAGGCTGACGGCGGCAAGCCCACCGTGGCGGCTGAGCCCGATGGGCAGATCGCTATGATCTATCAGGAGTTGGCCCGTCATGTAGGCGCGCGCATCGTCCTGCAGGAAGCGGCTGCGCCGGCAATGCCGACGATTACGGTCAGCGACGACTGATCAGCCTGAAGGAAAAGAAGCCTCGACAGTGTCGGGCTTTTTCTTGTCCGCAGGAAGGTCAACCGAGTGCTGTTGCGCTTTTACGCATTTGCGCGTGTAAGCATTCGCTTACTTTTTCGTAAGTGTTTGGGGTTTTTACCGGGCGCGGACATCTCGAAATGGCGAGAGACTTTTCTATCTTGTTGAAATATAACAATTAATTATTTTTGTTTTGGCGATGAAGCTCTTCGGGGTAACCGTTGGATCCCGTTGAACTTCCCTTGGAACTCTCTAACATCAGCCCTGTGTCCACGGATTGACACAGCCATCAAGGAACGATGGTTGAAGGAACGTCGCAGGATGCGATTCATCAGGATGATGAAAAAGGAATACAGGGACTAGGGAAAAAATGTGGGCGGGTCATACCGCCCCTTTTTTTGCCTGTAGAAAAGTAAAACCCGCCCCGCAGAAACGCAAAAAGGCCCGCAAGGGGCCTTTTTTATTGGGCGACGGCGCTTTAGCGCTCGAGGTCTGCAATCTTGCCCTTTTTGCCATCCCACTCCGCTGCATCCGGCATCGGATCCTTGCGTTCGGTGATATTGGGCCAGATTTCCGCCAATTCGACGTTCAACTGAATGAATTCCTGCATCTCTGCCGGGACTTCGTCCTCGGAGAAAATAGCGACGGCCGGGCATTCTGGTTCACACAGGGCGCAGTCGATGCACTCATCCGGATGGATAACCAGGAAGTTCGGGCCTTCGTAGAAGCAGTCCACCGGACACACTTCGACGCAGTCGGTGTACTTGCACTTGATGCAGTTGTCGGTAACGACGAAGGTCATTTCTAATTCTCTCCTCAGGCGGCGGCAGCGAAACCCCTTGTGGTGGGGCTCGCGAGGTTCGGGAGCGATAGTCTGCAGGCCAGGCTAAAAGCCCGCAGCATCCCAAACCGCGCGAGATTCTATCAGCTTGCAAGCGTCTGCGTTATATCCGAACTTGCAGTGCATATAACATTTCTAGCGCTTTACGCGGGGTCAGGCCGTCCAGGTCAAGCTTGGCCAGTTCATCAAGCACCGGGTGAGGCAGGCTGGCGAACATATCACTCTGGTGCGGCGCGGCCGGTTTGCTGCTGGCTTTTTTCGGGCTTGCCACCACGGTTTCATGGGGCAAGGCCGTGGTTTCCAGGCGGCTGAGGTGCTCGCGAGCGCGGGTGATCACATCGCCCGGCACACCGGCCAATTGCGCCACGGCCAGGCCGTAACTCTGGCTCGCCGGCCCTGGCAGCACGTGGTGCAGAAACACGATACGTTCGTTGTGCTCAGTGGCATTGAGATGCACGTTGGCCACCAGCGGCTCGCTTTCCGGCAGCACGGTCAGCTCGAAATAGTGCGTGGCGAACAATGTATAGGCGCGCAAATGCGCCAATCGCTCGGCCGCCGCCCAGGCCAGCGACAGCCCGTCGAAGGTGCTGGTGCCGCGGCCGACTTCGTCCATCAGCACCAGGCTGCGTTCGGTCGCGTTGTGGAGGATGTTGGCGGTTTCGCTCATTTCCACCATAAAGGTCGAACGGCCACCGGCCAGGTCATCGCTGGAACCGATCCGCGTGAAAATACGGTCGACCAGCGACAACTCGCAACTGGCCGCTGGCACAAAGCTGCCGATATGCGCCAGCAGCACGATCAACGCGGTCTGGCGCATGTAGGTGGATTTACCGCCCATGTTCGGACCGGTGATCACCAGCATGCGGGTGTCGTCATCCAGCGACAGGTCGTTGGCGACGAACGGCGTGGTCAACACCTGCTCCACCACTGGGTGACGCCCCTGCACGATGCGCATGCACGGCTCGCTGACAAACCGCGGGCAGTTCAGGTCAAGGTTCAGCGCGCGCTCGGCCAGGTTGCTCAACACATCCAGTTCCGCCAGGGCCGCGGCGGTGTCCTGCAGCGGCGCCAGACGGCTGATCAAGTCTTCGAGCAGGGCTTCATAGAGCATTTTCTCGCGCGCCAGGGCGCGGCTCTTGGCCGACAGCGCCTTGTCTTCAAATTCTTTGAGCTCCGGCGTGATGAAACGCTCGGCACCTTTGAGCGTTTGGCGACGCTGATAGTCGATTGGCGCCGACTCGGCCTGCTTGCTCGGCAACTCAATAAAGTAGCCATGCACGCGGTTGTAACCGACCTTCAAATTGGCCAGGCCGGTACGGGCCTTTTCGCGAGCTTCCAGGTCGATCAGGAATTGCCCGGCGTTTTCGCTCAGCGATTGCAGTTCATCCAGCTCGGTGTCGTAACCGGTTTTCAGCACGCCGCCGTCACGGATGATCGCCGGCGGGTTGTCGATAATGGCTTTTTCCAACAGCGCCGCGAGGTCCGGGTAAGTGCCGGCCGTCACGGCCAGTTGTTGCAGGTGCGGCGTGTCGAGGTGGGCCATCGCCGCTTGCAACTGCGGCAGCGCGCTCAAGGCATCGCGCAGACGCGCCAGGTCGCGCGGCCGCGCATTGCGCAGGCCGATCCGCGCCAGGATGCGCTCGATATCGCCGATTTCCTTCAGCTGCGGCTGCAGCGTTTCAAAGCGATAGCCATCCAGCAGGCAGGTAATAGAGGTTTGGCGCGCTTGCAGCACGGTCAAATCCCGCAGCGGCCGGTTCAGCCAGCGGGTCAGCAAGCGGCTGCCCATGGCGGTCTGGCAACGGTCCACCACCGATTGCAGCGTGTTGTCGCGGCCACCGGCCAGGTTGGTGTCCAACTCGAGGTTGCGACGGCTGGCGCCATCAAGCACCACGGTGTCGTCCAGGCGCTCATGGCGCAGGCTGCGCAAATGCGGCAGGGCGGTGCGCTGGGTTTCCTTGGCATAACCAAGCAGGCAACCGGCGGCGCCGATGGCCAGGGTCAGGGTTTCGCAGCCGAAGCCTTTGAGGTCTTGCACCGAGAACTGCTGGCACAGACTTTTCAGCGCCGAATCACGCTCAAAATCCCACGGCGCACGACGCTTGGTCCCACGACGCTTTTCTGCCGGCAAATCCTTCGGCCAATCATCCGGAATCAACAACTCCACCGGGTTGATGCGCTCAAGCTCCGCCAGCAGGTTCTCCCAGCCCTTGATCTCCAGCACGCTGAAATTGCCGCTGGTGATGTCCAGCACCGACAGGCCGAACAAACGCTCATCGCCCAGCACCGCCGCGATCAGGTTGTCACGGCGCTCGTCCAGCAACGCCTCATCACTCACCGTGCCCGGCGTAATAATGCGCACCACCTGACGTTCCACCGGCCCTTTGCTGGTCGCCGGGTCGCCGATCTGCTCACAGATCACCACCGACTCGCCCAGCTTCACCAGCTTGACCAAGTAGCCTTCCAACGAGTGGTAAGGAATCCCACACATCGGAATCGACTGCCCCGCCGACTGCCCGCGCGCGGTCAAGGTGATGTCCAGCAACTTGGCAGCCTTCTTCGCGTCTTCGTAGAAGATCTCGTAGAAGTCGCCCATGCGATAGAACATCAACTGATCAGGGTGCTGGTTTTTCAGACGCCAGTACTGCTGCATCATTGGAGTGTGGCTTGAAAGGTCTGTCATACGGGGCTTTCGGCTCTACCTGTCTATTTGACAATTCACATCTGTCTAATACTACAGGGATTTTTTAGGCATTGTTGGCGGCAGGCCTACGTTGATTTTGCGCAGGCGCAGATAACGTTGCGTCATCTTGGCGTCGGTGTGGCCACCGAGCTTCTGTGCGTCGTTGCCCTGGTCGTCTGTGTCGGAAAGCGACTTGGCGCGTAGGTCATGGAGGCTTGCATCCTCGACGTCGGCCTTCTTGCAACTGATCGCGAAGGCGTCCTTGACCGAACTGTAGTGCACCGGCTTTCCGCCGCGCGGCGAGCAGAACAGCGTGAGCCCGCGGATCTTCCGTGGCAGCGCTTTCGCGCGGGCCACCAGGTCCTCTAGATCTGGTGTCATCTGCACCAGCAGCCTCGCGCTCGTTTTTTCCTGTTTGAAAGCGATGCCCTCGGGGCTGATGTCGGCCAACCGGATGGCCAGCACGTCACCGATGCGCTGTCCGGTCAGGTAGCACATCTCGTAGATGACGCGCATGTTGTCGCTTGAGTTGGCGCATATCGCCTGGAATTCGCCGTGGGTGATATACCTGTCGCGCTTGTGCTCTAGGTGCCGCCGCACGCCGATGCACGGATTCGAATCGACGATCTGCTGCTCCAGGGCGTAAGTGAACACCGCCCGAAGTACCGAGATCACCCGGTTCGACATGTTAGGCGTGTCCGCCATGTGCAGCTTGAGCGCGACGACGTGCCGCTGAAGCACCTCGCGCGGCTCGAAGTCGGCGAAGGTTTCCTTCAGGCGCTCGCAAGCCGCCTCGTACTGCTTGAGCGTGTTTGGCTTGAGTGGAGGCTTGGTCCTGGTGCGCATGTGTTCGAGCGCATCGTCGATCAGTTTGGGCATCCCGCCCAGGTTGCGCTTGTCCAGCAACATAGCGTATTCAGCGAGAGACGCCTGAAACTCTGTGCCGAGGCGCACCCACTTGCCCTTGCGGACCAAGTAGTAAGCGCCGTGCTTCTGGTACATGCACGCCGGCAGGTGCCGGTCCTTCTTGCGCGGTCGCATCTATCTCACCTCAGCACAGCCGCAACTCCGGCCCCTTCCTCGATTGAATACCACCCAGCCGCCCGATGACAACCTGGCGCAGCACCTTTGGGTGCCCATCACCACCTACCGCGAACCCGTATCGTTCGGCGGTCAGCCACTTTATCTGTGCCCCTGGCTTTTTGTATCCGGTCAGGTCGGCAACTTCCTCTGCTGTCAAAAACATACCTACCTCCCGCCGCCCGCCGTGGGCCGCGCTGTCTTGATGATGTGAATGGCAATGCCGAAGCTGATCAGCAGCCAGATGCAGGTGCCGGCGAAGGAACCGAGGATGTCTGCCTTCTCGCCATCCATGAGCAGGCAGGGGCCGATCCAAAAGAACCAGCAGGACGTGGCTGACACGTAGAGCAGAACGCCCAGCATCAGCAGGGTGAGCTTTATTGCGTACATGGGATGTCCTTGCCGCGCTGAACGGCTGTCGGATTTTTTGGTAGTGATTTTTATTTGGGAGTATCTTTGCCCCGCTCACTCAGAAGGGAACGCTCTTTACCAGCCCACGGATGGCGAGGCTGAACCTCCTGAGTGAGCACCTCGCCCGCCGCTCACCGGCAGGCATGTAGGGGGATTGGGGTTAGGGTGCAGCGGCGAGATCAGCCTCGGCCATCTCGCAAAAGAACGAACAGGACGGGATTTTCTCGTTACGACGCACTGGGCCTTCGCCCAGCTCGCGGAGGGAAAACCGCACGTTGGTGGTGCGGTTGCGAAACAGATATGAACCCTCGCCGAGGTCGTCCTGCACCCGACATAGCGCTTCGAACTGCTCCGGGAAGTCTTGCCGTATCGCGCGGAAATAGCCTTCACCACCCTTAACGCAGCCGATGCAGTTCGCATTTTCGTAGCCTAGGCGGTACATCAGCGGCAGCTCTATTCCTGCCCGCAAAACCATTGCCTTGCAATCCTCCTTTCCCAGGCCGGCATCAATCAAAGGCGCAATCACCGGTCGGTCTGGGTTTCGCTCGCGAAAGTCCTCAAGGCGGTCAACCTCTTCGGCTGTGTAACCGAATACCATCACGTCTCCTGGCTGCTTCCAGGCATCTAGCAGGCGCCGCTTTAACAACTTGGTGCAGGGCGCACCGTTTCGCCCCTTCATGAAACGCTCCCGGTGGAATACCTGGAGGATGTCTGCGCCGTACTTTTCATCTCGAAGCACAGTTACAGGTCGCCCAAACCAGGCTTCACAGTTTTGGGCGAACCGGCGGTTATCTTCGTGCTCATTGGCAAGGAAGGCGTTGATTATCTGCACGTCGTGGGTTGCGCCATATTCGGCCAGAGCCAGCTTGGTAGCCACCGCCGAAGCAGCACCGCAGCTGAACTGGCAAACGATTCGATTGCTCATGGCCTCGGCCCCTTGTAGATGAAGACGTAGGCGAACCAGAGTGTGGCGATCATGGTGTCACCTCGCGGCGTGCCCACCAGCAAACCGGACCGTCATCCGTGTCGTGAATGGCCAGGCAGAACCAGCCTTGGCCATCAGGCCGATCCGGCTCCCAATAACTGCAGTCCGGGTCGCCGGCTTCGAAATAGCGCTCAGAGACCGCTTCGTCGCTGTGGTATTCGAGTGACACCATCTTCACCTGCAAGCCCTGTGCAGCGATCCAGGCCTTGCACTTATCACCGTCACCCTCGTCGAAGTCCGGCATGTCGGGGTGTTGGAACATCCCGTTTTCGTCGCGCCGTACAGGACAGTGTTTGATCAGGCCTACGCGATCCAGTCGCTCAATCTCTGCCAGCAGTAGAGCCGCTGCCTTCACCATGTCGCGACGTCGGTCCGCGCTTGGCTTGAACGTGGCCTGACCCCAAGGCCAACCGGTGCTCATGGACGTAGGCTTTCCGGCAAGGAATGCGTAGGTCGCACCAGCTTCGGCGAGCTCGCCCTTCACATAGAGATCGTCGCGAAAGAGTGAGTAGCCTTCGGCTGACACCTGGCGTTGACGTTCGGCGACCACATCACGCGCCGCGCGATTGAGGCTGATTGCAATTTCTTCAGACATGACTTCGTCCTTGCCGCTATAGCGGCTGATTTTAAGGAACGCGTGAAAGGAATATTTCTTGCTCTGTCTTTTCTGAAAGTTTGGTCAAGTCGCATAATGACCGCCTTAATTTCAGAGCGACTTAAATGAGAGACAGAGGCAAGGTTTATTGGGCGTGGGCCGATGAGTCGCTTCACTGCCGCTCTGTCGACGAGCGTCAGGCAAATGGGACACTTTTGAATGTCCAAGTCCGCCTGTCGCTACTTGGGCGAACCCAGCTGTTCATTGGCGTTTATGCTGGTAAAGGCACGATGATTTATGAGGAAGCCTTTGACTCTCTGACTGGGCAGTCAATGACGAATGCGATGGCTTGGGGGCTCGAGAGGGCAAGGCTAAAAGCGCCTGCCAACGTGCTCATATCAAAACGCGCTCAGCGCCGCTCGAAAACCACGCCTCGTACTATCTGAATTAGTGATCTCACTTGGGAACTGCAATGAAGGACTATCAATTTGAAGTTGGCCATCTGTTGGAGGAACTTGAATCCGCGGCTGACGAGCTGATGCTGCTGATTGCAGAAGGGCGGATGAGTGGTGCGATTTGGCTGGATGCCACGCGTAGACACTTTTGTGCTACGGAAGACTGGCAGGGTTTAATCCAGAGAGCGCGAGCCGCTTCAGAAAGTCGCCATTAATGCCTGCCGTTTATCGCATGGCGGGGATCTTTTTGCCGCTATTCAGGTCCGTGGATTTTATAGATTAACCAAAAGGTTACTTTGAAAGTTCCCTTGCGAAGGACCAACGATATGAGCAGCTTGGAAGAATTCCGTTACAGGTCTCATGAGTTATTGATCGAGCTTGATGCCGCTACCACGCGAATGATGATGCTAGTCTCCATGAAAGAGGTAACGGGTCCAGTGTGGGATGAGTCGTCTAAGAGTCACCGCGACGCCTATAACTCGTGGAATGATTTCGTCAACTCGCCAACAAGGTTGGTGATGGCGGAGAGTTAGAACTGTCCTCGGGCTGCTCAGTTAAACCCGTTTCACGGGGAGTCCTCGCCGGGCCATGCCCGGGCGGTGGAGTGGGGGAGTTATGCGGCGCGTGCTTGGCGTTGTTTAGCGCGCCATGGGTCGTTGGCCCGTGCCAGCGCAGCCATCGGCGGCGGGCTGACGCTGTTTCCGCACATGTGCACCTGTTGAGTCTTAGTGAAAGGCTTGCCGTCGGCGCCGTGGCTGATGATGTAGTCGGCGGGGAATCCCTGGGCCTTGTACAGCTCGGCCGGCTTCAGCATCCGCAGGCAGATGTCGACGATCACATAGGGCGTTCCCTTGACCATCACGGTGACCATTGCGAGCCGGTCCTTGGTGGTGATGGTCGGCGCGGGCGCATCGCAAGCGCTGATGTTCTCGGTGCCGTAGTAGCTGATCAGGAAGGCGGCAACGCGCAGGGCGCCGGCTTCGTGTTCGGGCGACAGGGTGAGCGAGACCAGCGAGCTCTTGCCCCCGCCACCGGCTGTGATGGTTGGCGCCGGTTCTTCCAGGCCCTGGCCAATGCTTCCGCCGAATGCACGCTCCATGAATGCGCTGACAAAACCGTGGTGCTGGCCGCCGGCGCTGATGGTGTGTAGTGGGTCGTTGACGTCCCGCGCATCGCAGTTGCCGCGCAAGTGCACCAGGTTCGCGACTGCCAGTTGCTGCTGGCTGCCGGTATTGGTCACCGTGGTCATGGGTTCGTGCATGCCCTTGGCGTGCGTGGTGTTGAATCCGCCGTTGGCCTGGATCATCACCGCGGCGCTTACTGACTGGCCACCGCCGCTGGCAGTTACGGTGCCGATAGGGCCGCAGATGTCATTCAGCCCGTGGGAACGGCGCTTGTTTGCGCCGGAACCTTCGCCGTGGCCGGCCTGGACGATGCAGGCCGAAGCCACCGCGCGGTGGTTCTGCGTCATCAGCGTGCCCACCGGCTGGTCCATGCTCACCGGCTTGCCTGAGTACGCCGGGCCACCAGCCCCAACCATCAAGGGGCTGATCAGCGTCAGCTCGCCACGGTTTGCACAGGTCACCGTGGGCATCGGCTCAAGCGGGTCATTGATACGGTCGCTGTCTTGGTGGGTAGCCGGGGCAATGATCGGGCTGACCACCGAGAAGGCGCCGCCCTTTGGGTAGGAGGTAACGGTGCGCAGCGGCTCGTCGGCAGACTGCACCGTCTCGCCCGACCAATTGGCGATTGGCACAATGAATGGTGTCGCGCTGTCGATGACGAACTTCTTCATGCCCTTGGCAACGCGGCGCAAGGTGGCCGGGGCCAGGTCCTTTTTCCGGCCGAAGATGCTTTTGCCCAGGTCGGCGAAATCGATGCAGTCAGCGGCTGTTTTCCACTTCTGCTGGCCTTTGGCAGGGTTTTTGGCGTGGGTTGGCTCCGGCCACACGATCGGCTGGCCATCGCACCGGGCGATCATGAACAGCCGTTCCCGGCTGGTCGGCGCGCCAAAGTCGCACGCCTTGATCACCTTCCACTCAACGACGTAACCCATGGCTTCGAGTAGGGCCACGAAACGGCGCCACGTCTTGCCGCGCTGTTTCGGGTCAGGGATCAGGAACTGCTGGCCCACAGGGACCACCTCACCAGGCGCGGCAATCTCGCCGCCGAGCTTGACCACGCGGCCGGTCGCCTTGTCGCGCTTGGCGATCAACCGGCCCCATTGCAGGATCTGTTTCACGTTCTCCAGGCTGATCACCCGGGGCCGCTTCATGCCTGCCCACTTGAGGCCTATCCACGAAAGGTTGCGAATCTCGCGCTTGCGCGGTTGCCCGCCGGCCGCCTGGCTATGGTGCGTGCAGTCCGGTGACATGTGAAACCAGCCCACGGCTTTGCCCCCGCACTCGGTGTCCGGATCACCCTCGAACACGTCGGTGGTGAAGTGCCTGGCGCCTGGGTGATTCACAGTGTGCATGCTGATGGCTTGAGGGCTGTGGTTCTTCGCCACGTTCACCGCGCGGCCAAGGCCGATCTCCAGGCCGGTACCGGCACCACCACCACCGCAAAAGAAGTCGACTACGATCTCATCGTCCTGAGGGTTGAAGCCGAGTCCGTATTGGGTTTTGAAATCGAAGGGGTGTTTCTTCTGTTGTGCGGACATAGGGGATCCTCGCCAGCTGGCGTAAAGTGGATTTGTGGGCTATTGGTATCTGCGTAGCTCAACCTGGCAGGAGGCCGACATGAGACTGCAAAGCGATATCGATGCACTCGCAGCAATCGAGGAAGACGCTTTAATGATGCTCAAGTGGATTGGCCTTCCGGACGACCAGCAGAAACTGGATATCGTCATTTGCTTGCGGCAGATCGTTGATCTGGCGACTTATCAAAAGGAGATCAGCGAGCATCCGGAGACATTGGCGCGATAGCGCGTAACTGGCGTGATTCGTTGATATGGGGTATTACGGGTGACCGGCATGGAGCCGGATAAAGGAGTGAACGTATGAGTTTGCAACAATCGCAGATTGATGCCGTAGAACACCTGCTTGTCGCTGTCTTAAAGCGCTGCGAGACGGACAAGGTAGTTCGAATGGTTTTTGAGGATGCCCATGCTTCCTTGATGGGTAGCAATGGACCTGGGGGCACTTCACAGAAGAGCGCCGCCGTGGATTACTTGAATCATATGAAGCAGCATTTCACTTAATCGTCGTCTTCAGCGTTCATCTGGAGCGATTCTGCAAAGCCTGCTTGCCGTAATTTGCGCGCCACGTTTTTCGGTATGTCTATTACGTGGCGCTTAATTTCGAGCATCGGGGCAGATGCTTCACGACCCAGCGAGTGGGCGTGTGCGATCAGCCGCCAGATGGTCTTGCGTTCTTTCGTCTCGCCCAGTTCGGTAGTGAGCGCTTCCAGTCGGTCGCGCATCCCCTGGCGGAAGTAATGACGGATGATGTCGGACGGGCCTTTGATCTTCGGCGGCGCCGGCGGCAGATCCTCGGCCTTGGCGTTGATCACCAGCAGTTGCACGGCCTCGCTGACCTCTTCGATCTCATGCCAGCACATTAACTCGTCGAGCATCTGCCGGGTTCCGTACGGGACCGTGTGCCGCAATTCCTGCTCGCCCAGCTCCTGCCGTTTTTCGGCAAGCCTGGCCGTTCGTTCTTCCTGGGTCACAGCCATGGCCTACCTCTTCTATTCCGCTGGCCGGCAGTGCGAGCCAGGTTTGTCGTTTGCGTTGCTGGGTGCGGGCTATGCGGCGAATGAAGTGCTGCCTTGGCGCGCTTTGGGGTAGTCGATTCCGTGGGCGGCGATGATCCGCTCGAAGGCCTTGTTGCCTATGGCGAGCGTCCCGCAGCACTGGCGCCGAGAAATTCCGAGCTCCATGAATGCCCTGATCCGCTCGGCATACTTCGCGTCGCGCTCCTTGTCGACCGTGTTGTGCACCAGGTTGCGTGCGCCGCCCCGGGTTGGCGCCTTAAACGTGATGTCGTACCGCGCGGCATGGTTGTAGATGAGCCGTCGGCTTACACCAAGTGCAGCAGCGACTTCGGTCTGGGTGTGCGTTACGCCGAGCTGGCGTATCTGCTCAACCAGCTTGAGGCGGGCCTGGGTGCGGATGTCGTCTTTATCGAGGGGCAGGGGAGACGCTTCAACCCGACGGCGAACAAACGGCTTCGGCGCCGGCGGCATCTGGTTGCTGTAGGTGATGGGTTTGGGCTTGTAGTTGTACGGTGGGGCTTTTTCGATTTCGCCGCCGGCCGCTACAAACTCGGCGACCTGGGCCGCCAGTTCATCCGAGGCCGGGCGCAGCGCCTCGACCAGGCTGAGGTGGTTGCTAATCATGAGGGCCTCACTTAATGCGGATTGAACTGTCGCCGCGCTCCAGATGAGCCCAGGCTGGTTCGGGTAAAAGTTCATGCTCCGCATCCTCACCGGCCGCCATACGTTTTCTTACGGCTGCGTTGTGTTCTCGGATTTCCTTGAGCTTGGCCGCGATGGCACGCTTGTCAGGAGAGAACACTGTTTTGGTGTCGATGAAGTCATCCGGGATATCGTCCTCTTTATCGACGATGACCTTTTCGGGTGCCAATGCCAGAGTGATCGTGAACAGTGGGCGTCTGATAGTCTTGATATCGGCGGCCTCCATGTTACTGCGCAGATATTCGTCGAGTTTGCCGACTGTGTTTTTCCTGATGCGCTTGAGCTCGTTGAGTCGGTCGACTTCTTTGTCTATTGCATCGATATCGCCTTGGATATTCCGACTCAGCATGACAACGCTTTCCGCCTTATCGCTGAACTCGCCCTGGATCTCGTCCATGGCGTACTGCAGCGCCTCTTTGAGACCCTCGTCGTCCGTGTCAGCCATTGCTTGAAGTTCGGCCAACTTGCCGGTGAGTGTGTAGAGCTGGGTCATGCTGCAGCCTCCTTTTCGGCGTCGGTGATTCGTTTCCATTCCAGCGAGATACGCTCGGCACCCTTGGTGTCCTTGCGCAGGGTTAGTTTGCGCACCGCAACGTCATGTATCTTTTTCAGCTCTTGGGGCGACTGGGCGCCGGCCATCGTGTCTATAACCGATTTGATGTAGTCCAGACGCTCCTGCTGTTGGCGAGCCCTCTCGACCTCCTGGTCTTCGGCGTGTTCGATAAGTTCTTCGTCCTTCAGTTGGTTGACGTACTCGGCGTCGTCAAACATCCCCAGGAATACGTCGGCGCTGAAGCCGAGCATCGACAGCGATTTTTTGATGGCATCGGTCAGCGACTTCTTCGGCGCTTCTCCATCTGTTGTCGTGCCATACTTGGATTTGTAGAGGTAGCGAGTGCAGCCGTACTGCTCGATCTCGCCGCGCTTTCCGTCCAGTTCGAACCAGAAGCGAATCTTGATGGTGTGGTTGAGCTCACGCCCCAACACCAGGCGTTTATCTCCATCGCCGCTGACCATTTCAGAGCCTTCGTCGAAGCGCTCTTCCATGACCGACCAACCAAATCCGATCCCGACCGGGCCGAATACTTCCGTGGCTTTCATGATCATCGCCGTACCGTTTAGGCTGGTGATCTTCTGGCCGCCCACCTCGGCGGCTTTCGTATAGCGGGTGTCGGTCGTACTGACCTTTTCCCAGATCTGCATGTTCGTCGACATGGGGATTCCTTGCCGCGATGATCGCAGCGTTCAAAATGACTGGGGGCTGGTGGGATAGAGGTGCTGACCTGGCGCAGGTTCAGCTCTGCTGCTGAACCCGATATCGGAGTACTTGCAGCACTCGACCGCCGTAACCAGGCTCTGCGTATTGTTCAACCGGTGCCCCGAAGAAGCCGCGGCGCTCGGCCAGGCTGTAGGCCTCACGCAGGTTGTGAGCACTGATGTCCTCGAGCTGTTCGTCGATCAGGGATTTAACCGGGGCGGTACTCATTGAATCTCCTTACGCCGCCGGCTGACATCCAATAGGCGGGCGCTATACCAGTGGAATTCTTCTGCGTTGATGGCGCCCGAAGTAAAGTGGCGCACGATCAAGCCTTCAGTCAGGGTCTCGTCGATTAAGGGTTTGTCTGGATCTTCAAGAGCAAACAGTGCTTTATCGATCTCAACGTATGGGCTCACAGTTCGTTGTCCTCGGCCTGGGCGATCAATGCATCGTCTGCCAGATCCTTAACAAGCCCTCTGGCGATGACCTTGAGCTGTTCTTTGGGGTCGGCTACCGCCATCAAGTCTTCGGCGCCGTCGCGGGCCAGGAACCGATCACCCAACAGTCCGGCAATGACCATTTCACCAATGGCGCACTGGCTTTTGCAGTCGCTGGTAATCGCGAACTGCTCAACCTCGGCTGCGAATGCTTTGAATGTCACACCTTGCGGCGCACAGAGGCGTTGCTTGAACTGCACGTCGCTGCGCCGATCAACCAGCGTTTCCACCGCGTTATCGATCCACTCTTTGCGTGCAATCTCCAGGGCCGACTCGCTCACCGGAGGCGGCAGGCGATTATCGAATTCAGTTTGTGCAAGTGCTTGTGCGTTCATGGTCGCCTCCAGAGTGGCGGGTTGTTCACCTATATTCGTCAACACTCATGCCTCCCGCTGGTTGCCGATGGGCGCGGGGTGAGTGCTGACGGGTAAAGGTGGGGAAGTGGGTGCCGATGGCCGAAGACAAGTCCCGGCGCGACAGGAAACCCCTGCGCATTCATCTGCTGTGTTGCGGTGATGCAGGTGGGCGGTTATAGGGCGCGATTTCGTCCGCATCGGACTGCTCTCAGGCTCCCGATGAAGGTTCTTGACAATCTCAAGCCTGCTGTGAAAGGTGGAGAGCAGTCCGATACAGCCTGCGCTTCGGCGCGCAGGTGGCAGTGCTATGGATTGCATGTCTGGAGTAACATAATCGACCCTCGCTAAAGTGAGTCCTTATGAAAAACAGACCACCTCTCCCAATTGTTGCTGTCGCCGGTGCTTATTTTTTTTACCTCGCATGGCAATTGGTTACTGACTTCATGCCAGCCACGGCAGGACGCTTCGCGGTTGCAGCGGTGTTGTTCTTCTTTGTTTTCAGGGGAAGCAGGGTCGCCAGCAATATCCTTGCCGCTCTATGTGCGTTAAGTGCCGTATTATTTTTGGTGACTGCCGTCGCGAGCATGAAGGAGAACATCAAGTCAGCAGTCGTGCTTACCGTTATCGCTGCTCCTTTACTAGCGTTTGCCGCATATCTGTTTTTGAACTCTAAAGTTCGTGCGTTTCAACGCAACGCGGCCACCCTCAAAAAGTCCTGAAGAAAAGACAGGGCAGTCGGTTGAGCAGATGAGTGACTGCTCATTGCTCTGCGCTGTCATCCCAAGCAGCCTTTGCGAAAAGGCTGCTAATTTATGCTTTCCGCGGTGATCCGCTACACCGTCAATTCAGCGCACTCAGCCCGGCGCACCATCCGCACCTGAGCCATTCGCCTTTCCGGCGCCCGTCGATCACAACGCAACGAGTCGTCACTGATCATCGAGTGCATGGCAATCAGCGCCGCCAGCACAATGCAAACCGGCGTGATGATCTTGCGCTTCATGGCCTCGGCTACCAAAGCAGTGCGCTTCGTCACGCCCAATTTGAACATCGCATTGGTCAGGCGCTTCTTGACTGTGCCGGCCTCTATGCCTGCCTCCCGGGCGATCTCTTTCGAGGTGAAACCCTAGGCAATCCAAGCAGAAACTGAAGCTCTCGCGGCGCCAAGCCACGTCCGAGGTGGCCCTTCCATCCGCCGTTGATGATCGTTGCTTCCATCTTCGTGATCCTGGGTTGGTTTCCCGTTAGGCCCTGTTGCCAAGAACTATCGGTGAAACCCCCGACCTCGCTACTGGCGTCAGGCCGGGGTTGTTGCGTCAGCGGTGTGGCCCGTTGCCCGCTGCTGATTGCAGGGCTGGCCGTTCGTCTTCGGTGTGGGCTTCGAGCTTCCTACTCACAGCGTCAAACAGCATCTGTTCGCCGTGGATCACATGTCCTTACAACATGCACGCTACAGCTCTAAATGCCCTGGCTGAGTGGGGCAGGGTGCATGAGGTCCGGCGGTCCCAGCCGAGGCTGTCGGGACCGCTAATTCTTGAATTTGGTGTTTCTTCTCCACCACGCGCATCGCCCGATTCATATCTCTGGCCGGCGTCACACATTTCGTGGACGGTGTTCTTCGCCGACCGGCTTGCGTGGTTTCGCGTACTCACATCTGGTGAGCACGGCCAGTTCCAGAGCTGGCATGGGGATCGAATTTGTTTTTCGCGCTGTTCCCCGTATTGGCGATGCCTCAAAGGCTTCCCGTTTCCGGGGATCGATCCGCGAAGATTTCAGGTTTTAAAAGAGCGGCGGGCGGAGGCCCTTCGCAGTGGCTGTGTGTCGATGCGATGGAGTTAATTTAGCCGCAAGCTAAAATATCGTCAATAGCTCCAAGCTAAATATTTAGCGATGGGCAAAATTATCGCGATCCGCCAGGTCTCGCCGAGCCGATGTCTGAAGTCCATAAACGCTTTACGCGTCAGTTAGCAGTGAGCTATGATTTTTCAATTAGCTGTATGGATGTACAGCATTTAATCGGGAGGGAATTTCATGGCAGAGAAGCAGACGGCACTGGCAGCACAGCAGGAAATGAGCGGCATGGAGCGCCTCGCGCTGCGTGTCTCATCGATGATCAATCACCCGGTCGCGCAGGCGCAGCGATGGGTGACGATTCATCGCCTGGACACTGACGGGGATCGGGAGTGGGAAGAGGTTCTGGGCGTGATCGCCGAAACTGAAGAGCTTGAGCTGACACTCAACGACGACGGCAACGTGACTGTGAGGTGGGAGCAGCAGGAGCTTGAGGTGGCTGGGAGAGGCGAGGTTGCGTTTGAGCCAGAAGAAGAGGCGGCACCTTTCTGATAGGCATGAAAATGCCCGCTTAGTGGCGGGCTACGAATTCAGATTGGGAAGGCCAGATACAAGAAGCTCGGCGCTGAGCCGGGCTAACAGGTGCGAGACACCAGCAAGTGAATCAAGCAGCCCTGTCCGTATTCTCCTCCCAGCTCTTCTGCAAGATGCTGGACTGAAGGATGTTGGAGGCAGCAAGGGAAATACGCTTAATGCGCACATCCTCCCCACTCAAGGGTACTGTTCTAATCTCGCAATCGAGGGTACAGCTCTGTCGCAGACTTATCATCGCGTGACTTGGAATAGGTCCGCTGGTAAGCGCTTGAAGTTGCTTAAGTCGATGAGTAAGTCGGCGATGGCCTACTATCATTTGATATGGCTTTGCCTTTTCATCGGCGTCAAGCCAAAATGAGTAGGCGAGATCTTCCAGGTCTGATAACGCTTTTACACAGCCATCAATAGAGTCGTGGATGTCCTTCACTCGCGCCAGATTTCTAGAGTTTGCTGCGTTGACTCGCCATCCGATAATTGTGACTATTAAGCCAAACATCGCAAACAACATGCTTATAGTCCAGAATGCTATTTGAAAAGTGCTAGATGCCATGCCTATTCCTTTAGCGCCTGTATGGCATCGTCTATGTATTCGGAAACTTCCACGATCAAAGATGGGTCTTCTTCCGAGACCAAATTATCAATGATGCCTCTCATGATTTGCTCTGAAACCCCCAGCCTAACTAGACCGCCGAAGGCCTCTTCAAGGAAGGATGATCCATATCCGGCAGTTCCATCGAGATGTATGCGGAAAGTTTCGCTTGGTGAATCTTCAATTGCTTTATATAAAACTTCGTCTCTGAAGCGCTCACCTGAATTCGGACCGATTGATTCTTTTCTTGGTCCCGGGAATTCACTAAAGTTTTTAACGTAAATATCTTTCATTTTTGCAAATCCTTCACTTGGATTGCCCACTCAACAAGCGTACCACATATTGATTCGTCGTGCTCAATTGTAGACTCTGAATTATTTGTTCCGGGAATATACTTACGAGAAGATACTGCCTTAAATGGTTGATGATCTCTCCCGGTAATGAAGAATGACCCTTTGTTGCTTCTAATGGCTAAGAACGATGACGTGAAGGTCTCTGGCATACTTCGGAAGTCCTTTCCTCCCTTGCCTCTATACTTAAGTTTAGTTCTGGTCTCTTTAATGTGAGTTGAGGCTCTAATCATTTCAGAGTCAGAGCTTCCAGTAATTCCTAGCCTGCTCTTTAGATTGCTAAGGAATGAGTCGCTATGCTTTGCAGGTAAAGTGCTTGGTATTCCAACACCCAAATCACAAACGATAATTGTCAGATTCTCATCATCTATGCCAACGAGCATCCACCAGCGTGGGTCAGGTATTCCTAGGCCGTCCTGTCGAGGAGAGGGATAGGCGTGTTCTACACAGTTGGCGATTGCTTCAATTGCCCCTCGATATAGCTGTTTCAATATTTGAGGATGCACCTCTTTAGACAGCGTTTGGAGTAGCGAGCTAGCAAGACTCCCATCCGCAGAATCTCCAGACAATTGATGCCATCTTTTTACCGATCTTACGGACGATTTGGTGTTATTTTTCTGCCCGATCAATCTATAAAATCCGATTTGATTTAGAGCACCTTCCACAAAGTTACTGTTGTCAGACCTTCCGGGGCCACTTCTCAGGTTTTCTGGATTTATACACCTAATACTGTTTTGCGGAAATGCTTTAACTAGGCGATCAATCTCTGCAAAAAAAAGAAGCCCAGCACCGGCAGTTATCCGTGAGCAGTTTTTTAGGTTTATCACGGTTTTACTGGTCGTGCTTACACACTGTCTAATTCGTTGGAGGAACAAAACAAATGCCCGGTGATTTTTTGGGCTGTAAAGATCCATCTTACTAGGCGCATCTACTATGTGAGGCTTTTCGGCAAGTTTCCTCTTTTCGGAGCGCCTTCCTTTTTTATTAAGGTGTCCTACATTTGCCCGTATGGACCGCGCAAATCTTCTGTCGGCCGCCCTTAATTTTGCTGGCCCTTGGCGATGCAGAATCTTTCTCACTGGTGCTCCTTGCTCTCTGTAATCTCAGATCCATGCCCGACCACCTGAGCGGGGCCGCAGCCTCTTCAGGTCGCGGCGTAGCTGCTGACGGGTTTTGTTCAAGGCCATTGCGTTACACCGGCTGTCCGTTCCACACGTAAAGCACCCGGGCCAGAATGTGTGTGTCATCCACCCGGATATCCTCGGCGTCATGGTGCTTGTTGTCCGAAATCATCTTGAAGCGATCCTTGCCTTTCTTTTGCAGGCGCTTCACGTACAGCATTTCGTCGTGGGAGAAGAGGTAGATGCCATCACCCGTGAACTCCCGGATCGTGATGTCGACCAGTAGCGGGTCGCGATCCTTGATCGTCGGGGCCATCGACTGACCCCACCCAGTGATCATCTTCAGGTGAAAGTGTTCTTTGAATGTGAGTCCAAGGTCGCGCAGATGCTTGGGGCTGACCCTGATGTCCTGGAGCATTTCCGGATATTCGTGCGGGATCTGCCCGCCGCCCATGGCTGCGCGCACGTCGTAGTGGGCAATCCACACCTCATCGCCGACTTGGCCAGGGCGAGAGAAGTCGACGGTTATGACGTTGCTCGACTCGTCAGCGGCCGCAATGATTCTGTCACGAGCCGTGCTCGTTAAACCTTTGACCTTCGAAAGCATCTGCTTTATCTGGTCCGCCGCTGTCTGTGCGGATGTCTCGCCTGCGTGATCGCTCAAAGTCAGCTCTTCAGCTGGAGTTATCGACTCACCTGGCGATATGGAGTCAAACCAACCTCTGGGCAGCCCCTCGATCGCCTCGATTCTCCGCGCTACATCGTCTCCCAAATTCTTCGCTGTCTTGTCCGACAAAATCTGGCTCAGGTGCGCAGGCGCCATTCCCCAGCGCTCGGCGCACGCGCCTTTTCGCTGGTTTCCTATGAGGCTGATCAGTTGCTGTTTACGAATCGCATAAATATCCATGCGGGCAAGAATGCCAGCGTTTAGCTCAATGCTAAATGTGCTCAAAGCTAAATATTCCTTGCTACGATATTAGCCATAAGCTAAATTTCTCCCATGTTTAAGGAGAGATCCCATGAATGACCATCTGCGTGACTGGCTCGCCAGCGCTTCAAACGAACGGCGCCAGTCAGTGGCTGCCGCTGCCAAGACGACGGTAGGGCACCTGTGGCAGTTGGCAGGCGGTCACCGAAAAGCCTCGGCCGACCTGGCAGAACGCCTTCAGGACGCATCAGGTGGAGAGATCACCATCGCAGGTTTGCGACCGGATCTTCTCGACCTGGCGCACAAAGTCCTACGCGGCGCCGCCTGACATCCCTGTTCGCCGTTCCATTGAAGCCAGATTAGAAGAGAGCAGTCCCCATGCAAACGTCCAGTTCCAGACACACCGTACAAACCCGTGATCAGGTGCTGGTCGCCCATGCCCAAAACCAGATCGCGCGCACCAGCCTGAGCCAGGACGACTTCGCTCAAGCGCTGAGCCGCGAACTGCACCTGTCGATTCCTGATCGCGCCCAGAAGAAAGACGTTCCTGACTTCAACTCTGCGGAACTGACCGCCGACGTAAATGAGTTTGTGAAGGCGACCGGCCGCTGGCTCAAGCGTGTACAGCGCTGGCTGTCCGGAGACCAAGAAATGCCGTCCTGGCTGGAAGAGTCATGGGTCAACGCCCTTGAGCCTGAATTCCGCGACCACTGCGTAAACGAGCTGGCAAGCCGCCACGGTCTGACCGGCGCCCGCCAGATGACCAGCGACCAATGCGCGAACAAAAGCTTCGGTGCGCTGATCCGCGCGCTCGGCGATGTGATCGACACCGGCAGCGAGGTGTTCGACGACCAAGTGATGTGCGAACTGGACCTTCCGCACTTGCCAGCGTTCGCCAAGCAGTGCCGCCAGGTTGAAGCGAAGGCGGGGGAGCTGGGGCGCCGTGCCGAGCAGTTACTCGCTTCAGTCCAGCGAAATTTGAAATCTGTTTCCTGAATTCCCGCGCATGCGCGGAAATCGGTGCCCATCGGGTTCGCACTATGAATTAAGCGGATCTGAAACCCAGGCACAAAAAAGCCGACGGTCGAGGTCGGCTGATTTGTTAACACACTGTGAGGCCAATTATATGCATAGCACAAACCAATCGATCAATAGCCTCAACAATCTCGCGCCACGCTTTTCGCAATCTGAAAACGTGGCGCGCATTAGCCCTCATTCAATTGAGCTGGCGGCTTGACATGCAATACACCGTCACGATCAACCAGGTGAAGGCGCTTGAGTGGGGGCTGAACGCTCAGCAAACCCTGCTGTTCGCTTTCGTCTACGAGTGCCCGAGCTGGGCCAACCCAATCAAGACGGATACCGGCATTTACTTCGCGCTGAGCAAGGCCAAGATTGTCGAAGAACTACCACTACTCACCGACAAGCCGGATACCGCTTACCGTCTCCTGAAAGCCCTCCGTGATGCAGGTTTGATTGAGCTGTCCAGTAACGCCAACATCACCTTGATCCGCCTGACCGAGAAGGCAAAGGAGTGGAACCGCAAGCTGGATGGGTCGGAAAAATATCCGACCTCTAAAGCGATAGAGGGTCGGAAAAAAATCCGATCCACCTCGGAAAAATCTCCGAGCAAGATCGGAAAAAAATCCGAGCAAGGGTCGGAAAAATCTCCGACAAATCAGGATACCAATAATCAGGATACCAATCAGGACACCAGTCAGGACTTGCAGGACGAATCCGGCAAGCCGGCTCAGTCCCGCGGCTTGATGCTGGTCGTTGATCGCACCGACGCCCCCCGGGTCGAGATCCCCGCCGACATGCCTGGCCCCAAAGACCAGACCTGCAAAACCTTCAAGGTCTGGGCGAACTACGCCATGGCTTACCGCAAGCGCTACAGCGCCTGGCCTGTGTGGAATGCCAAGGTCGGCGGCCAGCTCGGACAGTTGGTAGACCGTCTCGGCGCCGACGTCGCCCACCACGTTGCTGCCCACTTCCTGAAAACCAGCGATGCCGCTGTGCTGCGCAAGTGCCACAGCCTCAACGAGCTGCTGGCCAACGCCGAGAGCTATCACACCCAGTGGGTGACCGGGCAGCGCATCAACGGCACAACCGCCCGCCAGATGGAACGGACAGAGGCGAACCACTCCGCAGCGGAGCAGGCCGCCCAGATGGTTCTGGCCAAACGCCAAGCAGGTGACCGCAATGAATACCTTTGAAATGAATGACCAGCAGGTTGCCGGGCTGGCCGCCGCCATCTGCGCCACCGCCGAGGCCATGGGCCAGGAAATGAACCCGGGCACTGCCGCGATGATGGCTGAAGACCTCTGTGCGTATCCGGTGCCTGTCGTGAAAGGCGCACTGAAGGCTTGCCGCTTCGAGGTGAAGGGCAAGCTGGCGATGGCCGACATCCTGCAACGCGTCCAGTCCTCCGACGGGCGCCCGGGCAAGGACGAGGCCTGGGCCATCGCCATGACCACCAACGATGAATTTGAAACTGTAGTGCTGACCGACGAGATCCAGCTGGCCCTGGCTGCCGCGAAACCCATCTTAGATGGCGGCGACAAAATCGGCGCCCGCATGGCGTTCATCGACGCCTACCAACGGTTCGTGGGCCAGGCCCGCGAGGATGCGAAACCGGTCAACTGGCACGTGTCCGTGGGCTTCGACGCAACCCGTCGCGTGCAGGCTGTGACCAAGGCGATGGAGCTGAAGAGAATCCCGCGCGAACACGCCCAGAAGTACCTGGAAGACCTGAGCGTTGAGCCGATCACCGAGGATGGCCGGGCCATTGCCGGATTGCTTACTGGCAACGTCACCCGGCCGGAGCCCGCCCTTCGCGCAAAGCTCGAGACCGTTAAGAGCTCGATGCTGGAAATGCGCAAAACCAGCGCACAGCAGCAGGACGAAATACGGATTGCAGCTGCCAACGAGTTGGCGGATCGCCGGGCGTTGCTGATCAGGCAGGCCCAGGAATTGGAGTCACGAGCATGACCATCGACAAGCAACAACTTCATAAACTGCTCTGGGCCGAAGCCGCGTCATTCCGGGCCGACTGCGCCGACTGGAAGCGCAACACCGAGGCGCTGGATGAATTCCTGGGTGATAAGACCGTGGGGGAGGTGGCGCTGGAGCTACTGGCCGAAAACGAACGACTGCGAAAAGAGTGCGCCCGGCTGACAGAAGACAACCTTGCGTTGATGGAAAACCCGGGGGACGCGCTATGACAGAATACACCGAGCTGAAACCATTGCTCGAAGCCTGCCGCGCAGAAAATTGCGATGGTCCGCGCGAGTTCCGCAAGGCCGTCGAAGCACTGTTCGACGTATGCACGGTTGAAACGATTTCCGCGCTGATTGCCGAGAACGAGCGGCTTGCCGAGGAATACGACAAGGCATGGCGCCACGACCTCAACGACAAGAAAAACGTCCAGGCGTTGTCTGGCGAAGTGGCACGCCTTTCTACCGAGAACGAGGCGCTGTGCAAGGCAGCACTGGCCGCCCGCGAATTCATCATGCACGAAGCAGAAGTGCGTGGGTTTTTGGATGAAAGCAATGAGGTTTCGTTCAGGCATCCACGGCGCCAAGCAGCCATCGCGACCATCGACGCCGCCATGGGCAAGGGAGAGCCGTCATGAGCAACTTCCTTGCAGGGCTGTTCTTCGCCGCCGTGCCAGCGCTGGCGGTTTGTCTGGTAATAGCGTTCTTTTCTGTGCCTTTGGGTGTGGTGGTGGGACTTGGCGTATTTGGTTTTGGTCTGGATCTTTGCTTCTGCGGTAGTGGTAGGGAGGAGCGGCCATGACCAAGCCAGTCAAGCCGCGCCCTATGCCCGTGTACCTGGTGCTGCGCCGTCTGGTCGATCCGGCTACTGGCAAGGAGGTGGCCGCTTTCGTGCCGTCCTCCGACGCCGACCGGTCGATCCTGCGCGAGCGGGATTTCCGGATCAACACGAAGATCCGCGCCGACCTCAAGCAGCCGCGCAACCCACGGTTCAACGGTTTGGTCCACGGCCTGGGCCGGGTGCTGAGCCAGAACATCGACCGGTTCTCTGGCAAGCAGTCCCACGACGCAATCAAGGCCCTGCAATTGGAGTCGGGCGTTTACTGCGACGAGGAAGCGTTCGATATCCCTGGCCTGGGCCAGCTCACCCGCAAGACACCCCGCAGCCTTTCCTACGACTCAATGGGGGAAGAGACCTTCCAAGATTTTTGGCGCCAGTGCTGCGCGTACCTGGTGCTGCACGATTGGCCGACGCTCACGGAAGAGCGCCTGACCGAAATGGCAGAATTTGAAGCATTCAAGGAGGCCGCATGACTATCGAACGGAAACAGCCAAAGCCGAAGAAATGCCGCGTTGCTACGTGCAGGGCATCATTTGTCCCCGCGCGCATCGGTCAGGCGGTGTGCAGTCCGGCATGCGCAATGATCGACGCGCCAAGGCACGCACCAAAGGCCCATAAGGCGCTGGCCCAGGTTGGGCGCCGAGAGATCAAAGTCCGCAAGGAGGCGCTGAAGAGCCGAGGCGACCACCTCAAGGACGCTGAGAAGGCGGTGCGCGACTACCGACGTATCTACGAGCTGAGCATTGGCAGCGGCTGCATCAGTTGTGGAGAGTCGCAGGAATCGATCCTGGCCGCCCAGGGCTGGAAGACCGGCGGCGCATTTGATGCGGGTCATTTCCTCGGTAAGGGTGCACGGCCTGAACTGAGGCTGGCACCGACCAACATCTGGCTCCAGTGCAAAAGCTGCAACGCCGGGTCTTCCAAGTTCGCCCGCAAAGGCGAGACGGTTTCCCAGGGCTTCCGTACTGGGCTGATCGCTCGCATCGGCCTGGAGGCTGTCGAGGGGCTAGAGGCCGACCACACGCCACGCAAAGAAACCGTAGAGCAACTGAAAGCTATCACCGCCGAATACAGGGCAAAGACCAGAGAACTCAAGAGGGCTGCAGCATGATCTATCCAGGCGTACTTAACGCAGTTGTTTCGGCCCTCGCCGCTGAGGCTATCGACAACACCAGCAAGCAGGCATGGCAAAAGTTGTACAACTCGGCCGACGAGGAAGAGGGGGGCGATCTGGCGACACTGGTGCGATCCCGCGGAGCCGACGCCATCGACCGGACGCAGGTGGATTGCTGGGTGTCTGCACGGCTGCATAGCGCGCTTGAGCCGAAGCACTGGGATGCACTGGTTGCCAAGTACAGCACGCACCGCGGCCGTAAGGTACAGGCCATAGCTGCATTGCAGGCCCTGATAAGTACCCCGGCATCGAAGCTATTCCTGTTCAAGGCGACCACGGCCTGGGCGATCCCGCAGTTGAAAGGTGCGCGTCCCAAGGTGGCTACTTCGGTGTCCGTCGAGATCCCGATCGATGCGCCAGAGTGGCGCCGTGAGGCTGTTGTGAAGGCCGCGTTGGCTGCCGGTCAAGCGAAGGTCAAGCGAGACACCTCCCGATCCGCTGACATGATCGTGCTGAAGGACAGTTTCTACGACATGAATACCTGGGACAACGACGGCACTCCGGAGTCGACTCGACGTCGGTGGCGGCAGGACATCGGCAAGGCTGCGGACGACCTGGTCAACGAGGCTATGGCGCATGCTGGCGATATTCTGGAGGCGGAAGGCCTGCTGATTGAACATGCTGCGTGATTGCCTGTTGACATCTGTGAGCGTATGAGCGAAATTAAACCCATGCTGTCGATTCTGCGCTCAAATAGATCGCCTTCGCAGCATGGTTAGAGTTTTTTGGATAACGCGAGCTAGCGTTATGGACCAGGGGACGAGCAATTTACCCGCTGCAGCAGGAAAGTTACTCCTAGCATTCCTTTTAACCGTTGGCTTGTACTTCTCAGCAACCTTAATAGCAATGCCGATTACGGCGGTACTGACCGTAACCACAGGAGGAATTATGATGATGAAAAGTCTAATCTCGTCTAGTTTGTTTGTTTTATCTGGGCTAGGGGTTAACTGCTGTTCTTCACTCCTGTTATCCAAAAAACTCTAAATTAAAGAACCCGGCCATCGAGCCGGGTTTTTTATTGCCCACGGAAAGGGCGATTCAGCAAAAGGAATTTGCAGATGTTGAAAGAATTCAGATGCGGTACCTGCAAAAGACTTCTCGCCCGTACGGGTGGGTTTACAGAGCTCCAGATCAAATGTTCCCGATGCGGGACGTTGAATCATGTGAAGGCCGCGAGCCTCGAGCAATCGCCTTTGAGCGACATCAAAGCGGAATCCTCCGCACAAAATGTTCAACTCAAAGGTGAATTACATGTCTAGTAGTGGCTTTCGTATTATCCTCTTTAACAGTGCCAACAATGGCAGCGCTATCCTGCCTCCGCGTAACTGTCTGGTGGCGGGGCAGTATCTCGAGTCTCCAAGCAAACAATACAAGCTGATCCTAGAGGCGGATGGAAATCTACGACTCTACGATAACGGCGCTCCAATCTGGGTGGCTGATAGCAGTGTTCCCTACACGTATGTAGACAACCGTCCAAATACAGATTTGGTCACCTGCTTCTACATGCAAGGCTCTGCCTTTTTGGTTGATCGCGTAGGTAGTCGTACCTGGGCAACCCAGGGTGATTGGATCAACGGGGCTGCGGATCGCGCTTACCTGCAGGTGCAAGATGACGGCAACGTCGTCGTTGTAGATGGGGTTCCTCGGTGGGCTCGATTTGGCTTCACCCCGACCGCTGTTCCGACACGTGGTGTGTTCTATCCAGATCACAGTACGGGTGATCTCTCGACTTTCTACACTTATCACTGGAACAACGCTTTTTAACTCGACCAAGAGCCTCGGCATTCGCCGGGGCTTTTTCATTTTCGGCCCCGCCACACCCTTCGCTCTAAGCAGGGAGTGCCGCCGGGGCTGACCTATTTCAAACATGCCCCACGGAGTCGAGCGCATGGAGTATCTACAGCGCCTGCTCGACAAGATCGACAGGTTCGAATTACTGATTGCGGGTCTTGTTGGGGCTGTGATCGCCAGCTGGTGGCATAAGGACGACTTGAACGACTGGCGTGCCTGGATGATCTTCCTCATCACCGGCATGGCCTGCTCGATCTACCTGACGAGCATGGTCAGCACCTACCTTGGCGTCACCGAGCCGAAGATCGTCGCCGGTATCGGCTTCCTGCTGGGTGCCTTCGGCGGTTCGCTCCTGGCGGCCATCAATCGAGCCATCAAATCCGCTGACCTCTGGGCACTCATTCGCCAGCGGTTCGGGGGAGGCAATCCACCATGAATCTCGAACTGATCAACTCTATCGCCTGCGGCCTGATCGCGCTGTGGGCAGCCTGGTGCGTACTGAGCGGGAAGGTGAGGGACGGCATCCTCGGGAAGCTAATCTACTCGGCCATCGCAATCAGCGGATTTGTGCTGATGTTGCGCAGCCAGAACATCTTCTTTGGCCCGACCACTGCCGGCCTGACGTTTCACTTCGCTCTGGCCCTGGCCGGTGTGCGGCACGTCTTCATGGTCACTTACTGGCAGCGGGTAAAGGTCTGGCTGTGCCGAGCTCTGAACTGCGAGCACTGCCTGCACTGTGGCAAGGCACCTGGTGGTATCGAGCGCCGGGGCAAGTAGCATTCCGATCTACTGGTCTTGGCGCAGCGCGCTACTGCGGGACTCGCAGGCAACCTCGAGCTCAGCGTTCAACTGATCTACCTGTTCCTGACTGATCCAGCCAGCTGTCATCAGGGATTGGTTGTAACCGACCGCGCCCAGCCTGAGCTGTGCCAGGTGCGCTTGATCCTTGGCTTCCGCCAGGTAATTGAAGTGCTTGCGTGCTAACGCCATCGCGGATGCAGCATCAGTTGGCATGACGTTGACTCGACTAGAGATGAGGCGCGCAGATTGCCGCAAGTCATCGATCAAGGGTAGTGGATTCTGACGAATCAACAGCAAGTAATCCGCGCCACGTTTTCGAATGCGCTAAATCGTGGCGCGAGGTTTTGCAGATGAGCAAAGTGACCCGACTACGGCACGCACTCCCGATGAGCCCGGACATCAACGCGGCTGTGAACGATCTGGATAGCGCCATCGCCAAGGCTGTAGACGCTGCGAAGAACGCCGGGCTTCCACAAGGCCTGATCGTTGGATTGCTCCACGGCCACGCACATGCACAGACACACCAGATGGTGACGGAGTCCCCATGACAAGCAAGCAACCCGACTGGGAGGTGGCATGAGTAGGCCATACCCACCAGGGCAGTTGCTTGAGCTGTCTGAACTAAGCGACTTCGGCATTTGCCTCACACCAGCGACTGAGGTGTGGGAATGGCTCCAAGCCGAGATCCTTGCCGACACCGGTAGCATTCACAACGAAGACCATGCCCACCTATTGGATGCAGACATCCGGGTGATGTGGGCGTCATCGAGCTTCGAGAAGCAGGGCAGAACAGTTCTTGGCCAGGCCGAACAGGTAGCGTTCCGCGCCGGCGGTTGGCAGAAAGCCCGGATGGAGCAACAGATGCGTGATTGGTTCGGCGACGTGCCGGCTTTCATCATCACCCTGGCGGCTGACTACTGCGCCCAGTGCAGTGACCTCGAGTTCTGCGCTCTGATCGAGCACGAGCTGTATCACCTGGCTCACGCGACCGACAAGTACGGTCAACCAGCATTCACCCAAGACGGCGCACCGAAGATCAAGCTGCAGGGCCACGACGTCGAAGAGTTCGTCGGTGTGGTTCGCCGCTACGGTGCAAGCCATGACGTTCAAGCGTTGGTGGATGCTGCAAACAGTCCTGCCGAGGTAGGGAAATTGAACATTGCGAGGGCCTGCGGAACCTGTCTGCTGAGATCGGCCTGATTCTTGACAGGCTCTAGACGGATGAGAATTTATGGCAGCCCTGAAAAATGAGGTGAAGAGCTTCATCGTTCAGGCGCTTGCGTGCTTTGACACGCCATCCCAGGTGGTGGAAGCCGTCAAGAACGAACACGGGGTTGTGGTGAGCCGCCAGCAGGTGGAGACGCATGACCCCACCAAGTCGGCCGGAAAGGGACTTGCAGTGAAGTGGGCGACCTTGTTCCACGACACTCGAAAGCGCTTTCGCGAAGAAACCGCCGAGATCCCCATCGCCAACCGCGCCTATCGGCTTCGTGGCCTGGGGCGAATGGCTGAGAAGGCCGAGAGCATGCGCAACCTGGCGCTGACCGCTCAGTTGTACGAGCAGGCCGCCAAAGAGGTGGGCGATGTCTACGTGAATCGTCGCATCGAACCTGAGAAACCTCTGGGCTCCCAAGCGGACCAGCAGCACGCCGTTGCTGAGTACACCTTGGAGCCTGATGAGAATGTCCCCGCTACCCCGTACCTTTGACCCGCCGGTAAAACTGACGCCTAAGCAGGCGAACATTTACTGCTGGGGTTTCCAGCCTGAGGCCCGCTTCCGTGATGCAGTGTGTGGCCGGCGGTTCGGCAAGACGTTCTTAGGCAAGGCCGAGATGCGCCGCGCTGCACGTCTGGCTGCTGAGTGGGGCGTGAGCGTTGAGGACGAGATTTGGTATGGCGCGCCGACGTTCAAGCAGGCCAAGCGGGTGTTCTGGCGGCGCTTGAAGCAGGCCATTCCCGAGGCATGGCGCGCGTACCGCCCGAATGAGACGGAGTGCTCAATCACCCTCAAGTCCGGCCACGTCATGCGCGTGGTGGGGCTCGACAACTACGACAACCTGCGGGGCTCCGGCCTGTTCTTCGTCCTGGTGGATGAATGGGCAGACTGCCCGTGGGCTGCGTGGGAAGAAGTACTGCGGCCGATGCTATCGACTTGTCAGTACCAGATTCCAGGCGTTGGTATGCGTAAGGGCGGGCATGCGTTGCGAATCGGCACGCCCAAGGGCTTTAACCACTGCTACGACACTTATCTGGACGGTAAACCAGGCGGCGAGCCGGACCATAAGAGCTGGCAGTACACCTCGTTACAAGGCGGCAACGTTCCTCCTGAAGAGCTTGAAGCGGCTCGCCGGAAAATGGACCCGCGCACCTTCCGGCAAGAGTACGAGGCTGGCTTTGAGAACTACGCGGGTGTCGTCTACTACACATTCAATCGCGACGAGTGCCGAACCAGCGAGCGAATCAAACCGGGCGAGGCCTTGCACATCGGTATGGACTTCAACGTCATGAAAATGGCGGCTGTCGTCTATGTCGTGCGTAACGATCTGCCGATGGCCCTGGATGAGTTTTACGGTGTTCGGGACACGCCGGAGATGATCGAGAAGATCCAGACACGGTTCCCTGGGCACTCGGTGGCGGTCTATCCCGACGCTAGCGGACAGAACACCAGCAGCAAAAACGCGAGCGAGTCCGATTTGTCGCTGCTGAAGAAAGCAAAATTCACGGTGATCGTCGACTCCACAAACCCAGGCGTGAAAGACCGGGTGAACTCGGTGAACGCCATGTTCCTGAACGCCTACGGCGAGCGACGACTGAAGATCAACATCGATCAATGCCCTCAGCTCACCCTGTGTCTTGAGCGACAGACCTACACCGACAAGGGTGAGCCGGACAAAGATCCGAAAAAGGGTCACGACCATATGAACGACGCCGCCGGCTACTTCATCGCCAAGCGCTATCCGATCAAAGCGATCGTCACTTCTATCAAAATGGGATACGCCCGATGAGCAACGACGTCTCCTTCAAGCGGGCGGAATACACGGCAGTGCTGGACCGCTGGGCGACCGTTCGCGACGTCTGCGCGGGCCAGCACCGGGTAGTCGATCGGCTGCCGTACATCAACTCGCACGACAAGTCGCCGGAGAACGAAGATCGGAACCGGGCTTACCGCGAGCGGGCGGTGTTCAAGAACGCCACCGGGCACACCCGAAACGGGCTGCTGGGTTTGGCTTTCCACAAAGATCCGACACTGACGGTGCCGAAGAAGCTGGAGTACCTACAGGACAACGCCAACGGCTCCGGGGTGAGCATCTACCAGCATTCACAGGGCACGCTTGAGAAGGTGCTTGAGGCTGGTCGGCACGGTCTGTACGTCGACTATCACCAGGATGACGGCATCGGCGGACACTCGGTGATCCTGTCCTATTGCGCTGAAGACATCATCAACTGGCGCACAGGCATGGTGAACGGTCACAGCGTGCTGACGCTGGTGGTCCTGCGCGAGTCGCCGGAGATTCCTGACGGCTTCGGCTACAAGACGGCTGA
>NZ_JAFCUU010000007.1:0-337015 GCF_049896685.1 Pseudomonas sp. TWRC1-2
CGAGGTGCCGAGTGGTGGGGCAAAGACCTTTTGGTTACTTTTGGGGCGTTTGCCAAAAGTGACCCGCTGTAAGAGCGGAACCGCCAGCCGCCGTTACCGCAGCAACGGATATGTACCCAACCCCCACCCCACCCCAACCCCGCCCCAAGTTTTGTCAGCCCCCACCAAACCCCTCTTTACCCAAGCTTTACCCACACCTGACCGCCGCTGACCTTGATCTGAGTAACCTACTCACATCCGGACTCACCGGAATAGAGACAGGAGAATCACCATGCGCAAGACCCTTATCGCTTTGATGTTCGCCGCTGCCCTGCCAACCGTTGCCATGGCCGCCGCGCCAGAAGGCCCAGGCCCGATGGGCGGCCCTGAAGGCCACATGATGGGTGGCCCGGGCCCCGGTGGTGAACACGGTCCGCGTGGCAAAGGCGGCCCCTTCAGCCAACTCGACCTGAGCCGCGAACAGCGCGAGCAAATCGGCAAGCTGATGGGCGAACAATGGCACGGCCGCAAAGAAATCGTGCGCAAGTACCTGGACAAACTGCCAGCCGCTGACCAGCAAGCCATGAAAAACGAAATGGCGGCCGCCAAGCAGAAAACCCAGGCCGACATCCGCGCCGTGCTCAAGCCCGATCAACAGAAGAAATTCGACGAGATCGTCAAGAAACAAGCCGAGCGCCGCGCCGAGTGGAAGGAATTCCAGGCCTGGAAAGCCCAGCAGCCGAAAAAAGCGCAATAATGCTCTAGCTTTACCACCCCAGCCCAGTGGCTCGCGCCGCTGGGCTTTTCCTGCTTGAGGGTTTCCTGTGCGTTCATTGTTCTGGCGCATCCTGGCCAGTTTCTGGCTGGCCATCGCCTTGGTTGCCGGGCTGTCGATCCTGCTTGGGCACATGCTCAACCAGGACGCCTGGATTCTCAGCCGCCACCCCGGCCTCAACAACCTGCCGCAGGAGTGGACGCAACTCTACGAAGCCCAGGGCGAGGACGCCGCTCAGGATTTGCTGCAACAACGCAAACGCCAGTACCACATCGACGTGCAAGTGCTCAATGAGAGCGGCGAGCCGGTGGTGCGCGGTACGTTCCCCCGGCGCGCCGCCGCCTTCGAGGCCCGGCAAAATGACAACCAGGACGGCCACCTGCCGTGGCGCCGCCTGACCGCCGAGTACACCAGTGAAAAAACCGGCGACACCTACCTGCTGATCTACCGCATCCCGCACCCGGAACTGGACGAATGGCACCGAAACAGCCTGACGTGGCCGTTGAGCGCGCTGGCGATTGCGCTGGTGGTGCTGACCCTGTTCAGCCTGCTGGTGACGCTGTCCATCACCCGCCCGCTCAGCCGCCTGCGCGGCGCGGTGCATGACCTAGGCCAGGCCACCTATCAGCAAAACAGCCTGGCGAAATTGGCCAACCGCCGCGATGAGTTCGGCGTGCTGGCCACTGATTTCAACCGCATGGGCGCGCGTTTGCAAAGCTTGATCGGCAGCCAGCGCCAGTTGCTGCGCGACGTGTCCCACGAGTTGCGCTCGCCGCTCGCCCGGCTGCGCATTGCCTTGGCCTTGGCCGAACGCGCCAGCCCCGAAGAACGCGAAAGACTCTGGCCACGCCTGACCCGCGAGTGTGATCGCCTGGAAGCCCTGATCAGCGAAATCCTGGTCTTGGCCCGCGTCGATGCCGACAACGCGAGCGCCGAAGAAGTCGACCTCAACCCGCTGCTCAAGAGCCTGCAAAAGGACGCCCAGCTCGGTGCTCCGGACCAGGTGGTGCAACTGACCGCCGAGCCCGAGCTGACGCTCAAGGGCTGGCCGACCATGATCGAGCGCGCCGTGGATAACCTGCTGCGCAACGCCCAGCGCTTCAACCCACAGGGACAACCGATCGAGTTGCACGCCCGGCGCCACGGCGAGCGCATTCTGATCAGCGTGCGTGACCACGGCCCCGGCGTCGAAGCCGAACACCTCAGCCAATTGGGCGAACCGTTTTACCGCGCGCCCGGCCAGGCTGCCCAAGGCCACGGCCTGGGTCTGGCGATTGCCCGGCGCGCGGCGGAACGCCATGGCGGCAGCCTGATCCTGGCCAATCACCCCGACGGAGGTTTCATCGCCAGCATCGACCTGCCGCTGGAACCGGGAGTTGTCACACCGGTGTGAGGATCTTCTATAGTGGCCCTTCTCTAATGGAGGGCCTTTGATGACTGACCTGCTGACTCCCATCCAAGCCGCACTCGATCTGCCGCAAACCCCGCTGACCTTCACGGAGGCTGGCGCCCTGCCCTCGACCTTCGCCGTCACCGAACTGGCCAGCGCCAGCCTTGGCGCAGCCGGCCAGGCCGTGGCTCACCTTATCCACCAACAGACCGGGCGTTTGCCCAGTGTCAGTGTGGACCGTCGCCTCGCCTCCTTCTGGTTTTCGTCCTCGATTCGCCCCGTGGGCTGGGAAACGCCGCCGCTGTGGGACCCGGTCGCCGGCGACTATGCCTGCGCCGATGGCTGGATTCGCCTGCACACCAACGCCCCGCATCATCGCGCCGCCGCCGAGCAGGTCTTGGGCAAGGTCAATGACCGCGCCGAAATGGCCGCAAAAGTTGCAACGTGGAACGCTGCCGAGCTGGAACAGGCGATCGTCGATGTCGGCGGCTGTGCAGCGCAGATGCGCACGTGGCAGGCCTGGCAAACCCATCCTCAAGGGTTGGCGGTGAATGCCGAGAAGTTGGTGCAGCGCCAGACCTTCGACACCCTCACCGACAAACCCTGGCTCGGCTCGGTGGCGCGCCCACTGGCGGGCATCAAGGTACTGGACCTGACACGCGTATTGGCCGGCCCCGTGGCCAGTCGCTTCCTCGCCGGGCTCGGCGCCGACGTGCTGCGCATCGACTCCCCGGGCTGGAACGAGCCCGGCGTGGTGCCGGAAATGACCCTGGGTAAACGCTGCGCACGCCTCGACTTGAAGAGCCCCGAAGGCCGACAGGTGTTTGAAGACCTGCTCAAGGACGCCGACATTCTGTTTCACGGTTACCGCGCCGACGCCCTTGAACAACTGGGTTACACCGCCGCAGAACTGCAGACCCTCGCCCCCGGCCTGATCGACGTAAGCCTCAATGCCTACGGCTGGAGCGGCCCGTGGCGCAATCGCCGCGGCTTCGACAGCCTGGTGCAGATGAGCAGCGGGATTGCCGACGCGGGCATGGCCTGGAAGCAGTCGGATAAGCCGGTGCCATTGCCATTGCAGGCGCTGGATCACGCCACCGGGTATTTGATGGCAGCCAGCGCGATCCAGGCGCTAAGCGAACGCTTGAAATCCGGGCGTGGCGGCTCGGCGCGATTGTCATTGGCGCGCACCGCGAAGTTGCTGGTGGAAGCCGGACAGGTGCCGGAGCAACCGGCGTTACGGGCTGAAGAGCCGAGTGACCAGGGGTTGGTGGTGGAACAGACGGCATGGGGTCAGGCCCATCGGTTGCTGGCACCGGTCACCCTCAGCGGCACGCCGTTGCAGTGGGATTTGCCGGCGGGGGAATTGGGCTCGCACCGGGCTCAGTGGTGACCTGAAGACCGCCTTCGCGGGCAAGCCCGCTCCCACATTTGAAATGCATTCCCCATGTGGGAGCGGGCTTGCCCGCGAAGAGGCCCTAATAGACGCCATCAATCCGCCCGGTGCAGCGACGCCCACAAATGCTGCGCCGCATACGCCCTCCACGGCCGCCACGCCTCAGCCCGCACCCACAACTGGCGCGCCGAAACCGGCCCGCCTTCCAACGCCGCCAACGCGTTGATCAACCCAATATCCCCCGACGCAAACGCATCCGGCTCACGCAACTGACGCATGGCGATGTACTGCGCGGTCCAGTCACCAATCCCCGACAAGGCCACCAGCCGGGCCACGCCGTCGTTGAGACTGGCTTTGGGCTCAAACAACTGCGGGTCATCCAGCAACGCCTGAGCCACACCGGACAACGTGCGGCCCCGCGCCTTGGGCATGCCCAACGTCGCCAGATCCGCCTGCGCCAACACCTCCGGCGTCGGGAACAGATGGGTGATACCCGCGTGTGGGGTTGCCAGTGGCTGGCCGTACTGCGCCACCAGTTTGCCCGCCAGGCGAATGGCTGCCACCACCGTGATCTGCTGGCCCAATACCGCGCGAATCGCCAGTTCCAGACCGTCCCACGCGCCCGGCACGCGAAGGCCCGGACGCGCCGCCACCAGCTGCGCCATCAACGGGTCGGCGGCCAATTGCGCATTGATCAACCCGGGCTGGGCGTCCAGGTCGAACATGGCTCTCAAGCGCCGCGCAATCTCAGCAAGCACCGCCGCGTCAGAAACCTGCACGCCAACGTCCAACCAGTTGCCCGCGCCCGGCGCAACGCTGATCCAGCCGTGGCAACCGTCAACACTGATGCTGCGCCGATACACACCCGCCTCGACACTTTCCAGCCCAGTGATCGCACGCAGGGACAAAAAGCCCAGCATCGCCGCCCAGTCATAGGGCGGCTGATACGCCAGTCTCACAACGACAATCCCCCGCCATACAAGCCATATGCAGCCAACCCTGCGCCGGCGACAACGCAGCTGAAAATGCCTTTTTCCACAGAGGTGAACAACGGCTGGCCCTGCTCGCGCTTGGCCAGGGCGAACAGAATCACACCGGGCGCATACAGCAGCGCCGACAACAGCAGGTATTTCAAGCCGCCGGCATAAAGCAGCCACACGGCATACGCCAGGGCAATCAGGCCCACCAGCAAATCTTTCATGCGCTGGCGGCGGGCGCCTTCGTAGGTTTCGCCACGCGCACTCAACAGCACCGCGTACGCCGCCGACCACAGGTACGGCACCAGAATCATCGACGAGGCCAGGTAGATCAGTGTGGTGTAGGTGCTGTGGGAAAACAGCGTGATCACCAGAAAGATCTGGATCATCACATTGGTCAGCCACAGTGCGTTGACCGGCACCTGGTTAGCGTTTTCCTTTTTCAGGAAGGCCGGCATGGTCTTGTCATGGGCAGTGGCGTAGAGAATTTCCGCGCACAGCAACGCCCAGGACAGCAAGGCGCCAAGCAAGGACACGGCCAGGCCAATGCTGATCGCCATCGCGCCCCAAGGGCCGACGATATGTTCCAGCACGCCCGCCAGGGACGGGTTTTGCAACTGCGCCAATTCCGGCTGGCTCATGATTCCCAAGGACAACACATTCACCAGCACCAGCAGTGCCAAGACGCCAAGAAACCCGATCACCGTGGCCCGGCCGACGTCCGAGCGTTTCTCGGCCCGCGCCGAATACACGCTGGCGCCTTCGATGCCGATGAACACAAACACGGTGACCAGCATCATGTTGCGCACCTGGTCAACCACGCTGCCGACTTGCGGATTGCCCAGGCCCCAGATGTCACGGGTGAAGATATCCGCCTTGAACGCCACACCGGCGATCACGATAAACATGAGCAGCGGCACGATCTTCGCCACGGTGGTGATCTGGTTGATGAACGCCGCCTCCTTGATCCCGCGCATCACCAGAAAATGCACGGCCCACAACAACAGCGAGGCGCAGGCGATGGCGACCGGCGTATTGCCCTGGCCGAACACCGGGAAAAAGTAGCCGAGGGTGCTGAACAGCAACACGAAGTAACCGACATTGCCCATCCACGCACTGATCCAGTAACCCCAGGCCGACGAGAACCCCATGTAGTCGCCAAAACCGGCCTTGGCGTAGGCATACACCCCGGAATCCAGTTCGGGCTTGCGGTTGGCCAGGGTCTGGAACACGAAGGCCAACGTCAGCATTCCCACGGCGGTGATCGCCCAGCCAATCAATATGGCGCCCACTTCAGCGCGCGCCGCCATGTTCTGCGGCAAGGAGAAAATCCCCCCGCCAATCATTGAGCCCACCACCAGCGCGATCAGCGCACTGAGTTTGAGTTTTTGGGCCGGTTGCGACATGAACACTCCTGAATAACTAACAATTGAGCTGACGACCGTGCACTCAACTAATTAATTCAGCGAGTGTAGCGTTTATTAAAGACAGCGATAAAACCGTCAAGCTCATAACGTAATGGCATGACAGTTTATATAGTTTAGGTTTATTTAGAATTTAAATAGGCAGGCACTTTGCCAGCCCTCGGTTATTTGGCAGCCCGTCCCGAAAAAGTTTGCACATTCAGCAAAAGGGGCTAGCTTCAAAAGTCCGCCTGAACGCACTAAATAATTAATCACAACGCAGAGCCGCTCTGGGACGCGACTTTGCGAGGAACACTATCGCCCGGGAATCTTAACCCTAAGTCATTAATTCACAATGGAATGTGCCAATGAAGTGATCTGAGTCAGCTGTTTGATTAGCGCACGGAATTATTCTGTGGTCTCTCTTCTCCTGCATTGGAGTCATGCAATGTCTGAATCTCCCGGAAAACTTCGATTAGGCGCGCTGGTTGCACTGGTCGTGGGCTCAATGATTGGCGGCGGGATCTTCTCACTGCCGCAAAACATGGCTGCCAGCGCCGATGTGGGTGCGGTGTTGATTGGTTGGGTAATTACCGCCATCGGCATGCTGACCCTCGCCTTCGTGTTCCAGACCCTGGCCAACCGCAAGCCCGACCTCGACGGCGGCGTGTACGCCTACGCCAAGGCCGGTTTCGGCGATTACATGGGTTTCTCGTCGGCCTGGGGTTACTGGATCAGTGCCTGGCTGGGCAACGTCGGTTACTTCGTGCTGCTGTTCAGCACCCTCGGTTACTTCTTTCCGATCTTTGGCGAAGGCAACACCCCGGCCGCGGTGATTGGCGCGTCGGTGTTGCTGTGGGCCGTGCACTTTCTGGTACTGCGTGGGATCAAGGAAGCGGCGTTCATCAACCTGGTGACCACCGTCGCCAAGGTCGTGCCGCTGGTGCTGTTTGTGTTGATCGCACTGTTCGCGTTCAAGCTGGACATTTTCACCGCTGACATCTGGGGCGTGAAAAACCCGGACCTGGGCAGTGTGATGAATCAGGTGCGCAACATGATGCTGGTCACCGTGTGGGTGTTCATCGGCATTGAGGGCGCGAGCATCTTCTCGTCGCGGGCGGAAAAACGGTCCGACGTCGGCAAGGCCACGGTGATTGGCTTTATCACCGTGCTGCTGTTCCTGATGCTGGTGAACGTGCTGTCTTTGGGGATCATGACCCAGCCGGAACTGGCCAAGCTGCAGAACCCGTCGATGGCCGCCGTGCTTGAGCATGTGGTCGGCCACTGGGGCGCGGTGCTGATCAGCGTCGGCCTGATCATTTCGCTGCTGGGCGCCCTGCTGTCGTGGGTGCTGCTGTGTGCGGAGATCATGTTCGCCGCCGCCAAGGACCACACCATGCCGGCGTTTCTGCGCAAGGAAAACGCCAACCACGTGCCGGCCAACGCCCTGTGGCTGACCAACGCCATGGTGCAGATTTTCCTGGTGATCACGCTGTTCTCGGCCAGCACTTACCTCTCGCTGATCTACCTCGCCACCTCGATGATCCTGGTGCCTTACCTGTGGTCAGCGGCCTACGCGCTGCTGCTGGCGGTGCGCGGCGAGACCTACGAAAACGCCCTGCGCGAGCGCAAGAAAGACCTGTTCATCGGCGCCATCGCGCTGATCTACGCGGTCTGGCTGCTCTACGCCGGCGGCGTCAAATACCTGCTGCTGTCCGCCCTGCTCTATGCCCCTGGCGTGATCCTGTTCGCCAAGGCCAAGCATGAACTGGGCAAACCGATTTTCACCAACGTCGAGAAGCTGATTTTCGCCGCAGTCGTCGTGGGCGCCCTGGTGGCTGCCTACGGCCTCTACGACGGCTTCCTGACTCTGTAAGTGTTTTCTACTGGAGGATCTGTAATGACCACGGAAAAAGTGAAGTACGGCGTACATTCCGAAGCCGGCAAACTGCGCAAAGTCATGGTGTGCTCCCCAGGTTTGGCCCACCAGCGGCTGACCCCCAACAACTGCGATGAACTGCTGTTCGATGACGTGCTGTGGGTGGCCCAGGCCAAGCGCGACCACTTCGACTTCGTCACCAAGATGCGCGAGCGGGATATCGATGTGCTGGAAATGCACAACCTGCTGACCGACATCGTTGCCATCCCCGAGGCGCTGGACTGGATTCTGGAACGCAAGATCACCCCAAACACAGTGGGCCTGGGCCTGGTCGATGAAGTCAGCTCCTGGCTGCGCAGCCTTGAGCCGCGCAAAATCAGCGAGTACCTGATTGGTGGCGTGTCGGCCGATGACCTGCCGAGCAGCTTCGGTGGCAAGACCATCGAGATGTTCCGCGACTTCCTCGGCCACGCAAGCTTCATTCTGCCGCCGCTGCCCAACACCCAGTTCACCCGCGACACCACCTGCTGGATCTACGGCGGCGTGACGCTGAACCCGATGTACTGGCCAGCGCGACGCCAGGAAACCCTGCTGACCTCGGCCATCTACAAATTCCATCCCGAGTTCACCAACGCAGACTTTCAGATCTGGTATGGCGACCCCGACCAGGAGCATGGAGCCGCCACGCTGGAAGGCGGCGACGTCATGCCGATTGGCAATGGCGTGGTGTTGATCGGCATGGGTGAACGCTCGTCCCACCAGGCCATCGGCCAACTGGCGCGCAACCTGTTCAAAAACAAAGCCGTGGAACGCGTGATCGTTGCCGGCCTGCCCAAATCCCGCGCGGCGATGCACCTGGACACGGTGTTCAGCTTCTGCGACCGCGACCTGGTCACCGTTTTCCCGGAAGTGGTCAACCAGATCATCCCTTTCACCCTGCGCCCGGATGAAAGCAAGCCACACGGCATCGATATCCAGCGGGAGAAAACCAACTTCCTCGAAACCGTCGCCGCAGCCCTCAACCTCAAGGCCCTGCGTGTGGTCGAGACCGGCGGCAACAGCTTCGCCGCCGAGCGCGAGCAGTGGGACGACGGCAACAACGTGGTGGCCGTGGAGCCTGGCGTGGTAATCGGCTACGACCGCAACACCTACACCAACACCCTGCTGCGCAAGGCCGGCGTGGAAGTCATCACCATCAGCGCCGGTGAACTCGGTCGTGGCCGTGGCGGCGGCCACTGCATGACCTGCCCGATCATCCGCGACCCAATCGACTACTAACTTTCAAACCTTGGCCGCCGCTCATGAGGCGCCGGCCAAGGGGATAACCTAAACAGAAGGAGATCCACCATGGCTTTTAATATGCGCAATCGCAGCCTGCTCTCGCTGATGCACCACACCACCCGCGAGCTGCACTACCTGCTGGACCTGTCCCGCGACCTCAAGCGCGCCAAATACACCGGCACCGAGCGCCCACACCTGCAGGGCAAAAACATCGCGCTGATCTTTGAAAAAACCTCGACCCGCACCCGTTGCGCGTTCGAAGTGGCGGCCCACGACCAGGGCGCCCACGTCACCTACATCGACCCGGTGTCGTCGCAGATCGGCCACAAAGAAAGCATGAAAGACACCGCCCGCGTCCTGGGCCGCATGTTCGACGCCATCGAGTACCGTGGCTTTGAACAGGAAATCGTCGAAGAGCTGGCCAAGTTCGCCGGTGTGCCGGTGTTCAACGGCCTGACCGCCGAATTCCACCCGACCCAAATGATCGCCGACACCCTGACCATGCGCGAACACAGCGACAAGCCGCTGCATGACATCAGCTACGCCTACCTCGGGGATGCGCGTTACAACATGGGCAATTCGTTGCTGATGATCGGCGCCAAGCTGGGCATGGACGTGCGCATCGGCGCGCCGAAAGCCCTGTGGCCACACGAGGATTTCATCAAGCAGTGCCAGGCATTTGCCGAAGAAAGCGGCGCGCGCATCACCATCACTGAGGACCCGAAAGAGGCGGTCAAAGGCGTGGATTTCATCCACACCGATATCTGGGTGTCGATGGGCGAGCCGGTGGAAGCGTGGGACGAGCGTATCGAGCAACTGCTGCCGTACCAGGTCAACGCCAAAATGATGAAGGCCTCGGGCAACCCGCGCGTGAAGTTCATGCACTGCCTGCCGGCGTTTCATAACAGCGAAACCAAGGTGGGCAAGGACATCGCCGCGCGCTACCCGAACCTGGCCAATGGCGTGGAAGTGACCGAAGAGGTGTTCGAGTCGCCGGCCAACATCGCCTTTGAGCAAGCGGAAAACCGCATGCACACCATCAAGGCGATTCTGGTGTCGGCGCTGGCGGATATCTAAATCTTGAGTGGGAACTCGATCAATGTGGGAGCTGGCTTGCCTGCGATGCGGACACCTCGGTTTCTCAGGAACATCAGGGTGATGCCATCGCGGGCAAGCCCGGCTCCCACATGAATTGCGCTTCGCTCAAAGACCCTGCTGAATTCTAGAAGGACATTCTTTATGCGCATCGTCGTAGCCCTGGGCGGCAACGCCCTGCTCCGCCGTGGTGAACCCATGACCGCGGACAACCAACGCGCCAACATCCGAATCGCCACTGAACAGATCGCCAAGATCCACCCCGGCAACGAATTGGTGATCGCCCACGGCAATGGCCCGCAAGTCGGCCTGCTGTCGTTGCAGGCGGCGGCCTACACCAGTGTGTCGCCCTACCCACTGGACGTGCTGGGCGCCGAAACCGAAGGCATGATCGGCTACATCATCGAACAGGAATTGGGCAACCTGCTGGACTTCGAAGTGCCGTTCGCCACCTTGCTGACCCAGGTGGAAGTGGACGCCAACGACCCGGCCTTCAAAAACCCGACCAAACCCATCGGCCCGGTGTACGCCAAAGCTGAAGCCGAGAAACTCGCCGCCGAAAAAGGCTGGGCCATCGCCCCGGACGGCGATAAATACCGCCGCGTGGTCGCCAGCCCGCGCCCCAAACGCATCTTTGAAATCCGCCCGATCAAGTGGCTGCTGGAAAAAAGCGCCATCGTCATCTGCGCCGGTGGTGGCGGCATCCCGACAATGTATGGCGAAGACGGCAAGCTGCGCGGCATTGAGGCAGTGATCGACAAGGACCTGTGTTCATCCCTGCTGGCCGCGCAACTGGACGCCGATTTGCTGGTGATCGCCACCGACGTTAATGCGGCCTTTATCGACTTTGGCAAGCCGACCCAGAAAGCCATCGGCCAAGCCCACCCCGACGACATGGAAAAACTCGGTTTCGCCGCCGGCTCCATGGGCCCCAAGGTACAAGCCGCCTGCGAGTTCGCCCGCCAGACTGGAAAAACCGCCGTCATCGGTTCACTCTCGGACATCGAAGCCATCGTCCAGGGCAGTGCCGGTACGCGCATCAGCACGGCAAAACCTGGCATCACCTATCTGTGAAGTAAAGGAGATACGCCTATGGCCACCTTTGAACCCGGTCACTTGCACGTCGAACGTCACGCGCTCAACAAGGATGACTACAGCTACAACCTGTGCATCGACTACGAGGTCAGCCAGGACCCAAAGGAAGGCAAGGGAATGCTCTTCAAGCTGCACGGTTCGGTGCAGGGCAAGGACCTCAAGGAGGAATTCTTTTTGCCCAAGGACCAGGCCTTTGATTTCGCCCGGCATGCGATGAACATCGCGCAGAAATATGGCATGCCGAAGATTGCGACGCTTAACGGCCAAATGCACAAGCAGTACGACTTGATGTTTGAGGATGTGCGGCATCAGTTGGATGTGAAGGCGGGCGATCCGATCAAGCCCGAGCACCTGGAATAACAAGTTTGCACTGACACAACACCATCAGTGTGGGAGCGGGCTTGCTCGCGAATGCGGTCTTTCAGTCAATAAATCAAGAGACTGACACACCGCATTCGCGAGCAAGCCCGCTCCCACATTTTGATCTCCATCCGCTCCAAGGCATACTTGCCGCCTCACGCTCCCCAGAATCGTTAACCGCCCCATGCGTATCCACGTCAGCTTCATCGACCGCGTCGGCATTACCCAGGAAGTCCTGGCCCTGCTCGGTGGGCGCAATCTCAACCTGGATGCGGTGGAGATGGTGCCGCCCAACGTCTACATCGACGCGCCGACGCTGAGCGCCGAGGTGCTCGAAGAACTGCGCGACGCGCTGTTCAGCGTGCACGGCGTACAGGCGGTCACGGTGGTGGGCATCCTCCCCGGCCAACGCCGCCACCTGCAACTCGACGCCCTGCTGGCCGCCATGACCGACCCGGTGCTGGCGCTGGACAGTGCCGGCAAGATCCTGCTGGCCAACCCGGCGCTGATCGCCCTGTACGGCCGCGAGCCGGCGGGGGAAAGCATCAGCGAGCTGTTCAACGATGCGGCGCTGCTGGAGACCTTGCTGGAACACGGCTTTCGCCTGCCGCTGCGCGAAATCAGCGTCAACGGCCAGACCTTTTTGCTGGACGCCACGCCGATCACCGACGCCGGCGCCCTGCTGACGCTGTACCAGCCCAACCGCATCGGCGAACAACTGTCGGCGCTGCACCATGACCATGCCGAAGGCTTTGATGCATTGTTGGGCGAATCACCAGTGATTCGCACCCTCAAGGCGCGTGCGCAGCGCGTCGCCGCACTTGATGCGCCGCTGTTGATCCAAGGCGAAACCGGCACCGGCAAAGAGCTGGTCGCGCGGGCCTGCCACGCCATCAGCGCGCGCCACAGTGCGCCGTTTTTGGCCTTGAACTGCGCGGCGCTGCCGGAAAACCTCGCCGAGAGTGAACTGTTCGGCTACGCCCCCGGTGCCTTTACCGGCGCGCAACGCGGCGGCAAGCCGGGGCTGATGGAGCTGGCCAACCAAGGCACGGTTTTTCTGGATGAAATCGGCGAGATGTCACCGTATCTGCAGGCCAAGCTGCTGCGTTTTCTCAACGACGGCAGCTTCCGGCGCGTTGGCGGCGACCGCGAAGTAAAGGTCAATGTGCGCATCCTCAGCGCTACCCACCGCGACCTGGAAAAGATGGTCAGCGAAGGCACCTTTCGTGAAGACCTGTTCTACCGCCTCAATGTGCTCAACGTCGAAGTGCCGCCGTTGCGCGAGCGCGGTCAGGACATCTTGCTGCTCGCCCGCTACTTCATGCAGCAGGCCTGCGCGCAGATCCAGCGCCCGGTGTGCCGCCTGGCGCCAGGCACCTATCCGGCGCTGTTGGGCAACCGCTGGCCGGGCAACGTGCGGCAGCTGCAAAACGTGATCTTCCGCGCCGCCGCGATTTGCGAGAGCAGTTTGGTGGACATCGGCGACCTGGACATCGCCGGCACCTCGGTGGCGCGCCAAAGCGACGGTGAAGTCGACAGCCTGGAACAGGCAGTGGAAGACTTCGAGCGCAGCCTGCTGGAAAAGCTCTACGCCAGTTACCCCTCGACCCGCCAACTGGCCAGCCGCCTGCAGACTTCGCACACCGCGATTGCCCATCGCCTGCGCAAGTACGGCATCCCAAACAAACCCTGACTGAATAAACGCGGTTCAAATGTGGGAGCTGGCTTGCCTGCGATAGCATCGCCTCGGTTCAACTGACAGACCGAGTTGCCTGCATCGCAGGCAAGCCAGCTCCCACAGGGATTGCACTCCAAATCTGGTCTGGATGCGACACTCGCTGTACTGAAAGCGCTACAGCGTAACGATATCGCTACAACCCTGTTTTTTGCGCGCCATGCAAGGCTTTGATCCACATAGGCTTTTTTTCAACGGTCAAGCTGTAGCGAAATCGCTACAGGCAAATCTTTCCACTTCCTCGCTGATTTTATTAACCCGTTGATTTATAACAAATTAATAACATTGGCCGCGATATTGCTAAGTAACTCCTCATTATTCCAATCCCGTCCACCAGACGAATCTGGCCCTGAGGAGTTTCCATGAGCGAGTTGCGTTTCACTGAAGATCACGAATGGCTGCGCGCCGAAGCCGATGGCAGCGTCACCGTGGGCATCACCGCTTTCGCGCAGAACGCGCTGGGTGATGTGGTTTTCGTGCAACTGCCGGAGTTGCAGGCCTACGCCAAGGGTGCAGAAGCCTCCACCGTTGAGTCGGTCAAGGCAGCGAGCGGCGTGTACATGCCGCTGGACGGCGAAGTCCTCGACGTAAACGACAAACTCAGCGACAGCCCGGAACTGGTCAACGAAGACCCGATGGGCGAAGGCTGGTTCTTCCGCTTCAAACCCGCCGATGCCGACGCAGTGGCTAAGCTGTTGGATCAGGATGCGTACGACCGCCTGATCAAAGCCAACGCCCAAGCCTGAGGAGCGCGCCATGACGATCAATCTCAGCACCGCCAACGAATTCATCGCCCGTCATATCGGCCCACGCCAGGAAGACGAGCAGCAAATGCTCGCGAAGCTGGGCTTTGACTCGCTCGAAGCCCTGAGCGCCAGCGTGATCCCGGAAAGCATCAAGGGCACCAGCGTGCTCGGCCTGGAAGACGGCTTGAGCGAAGCCCAGGCCCTGGCCAAGATCAAGGCCATCGCCAGCCAGAACCAACTGTTCAAGACCTACATCGGCCAGGGCTACTACAACTGCCACACGCCGTCGCCGATTCTGCGCAACCTGCTGGAAAACCCGGCCTGGTACACCGCCTACACCCCGTACCAGCCCGAGATTTCCCAAGGCCGCCTCGAAGCGCTGCTGAACTTCCAGACCCTGATCAGCGACCTCACCGGCCTGCCGATCGCCAACGCGTCCTTGCTCGACGAAGCCACCGCCGCCGCCGAAGCCATGACCTTCTGCAAGCGCCTGAGCAAGAACAAAAGCAGCAACGCCTTCTTCGCCTCGATCCACAGCCACCCGCAAACCCTCGACGTGCTGCGCACGCGTGCCGAGCCGCTGGGTATCGACGTGGTGGTGGGCGACGAGCGTGAACTGACCGACGTCAGCGCATTCTTCGGCGCCCTGCTGCAATACCCGGCCAGCAACGGTGACGTGTTTGATTACCGCGAACTGACCGAGCGTTTCCACGCCGCCAATGCGTTGGTCGCGGTCGCCGCCGACCTGCTGGCCCTGACCCTGCTGACCCCGCCGGGTGAGTTCGGCGCCGACGTGGCCATCGGCAGCGCACAACGCTTCGGCGTGCCGCTGGGCTTTGGTGGCCCGCACGCGGCGTATTTCTCCACCAAAGACGCGTTCAAGCGCGACATGCCGGGCCGTCTGGTCGGTGTGTCCGTCGACCGCTTCGGCAAGCCGGCCCTGCGCCTGGCCATGCAGACCCGCGAGCAACACATCCGCCGCGAGAAGGCCACCAGCAACATCTGCACCGCCCAAGTGCTGCTGGCCAACATCGCCAGCATGTACGCCGTGTACCACGGCCCCAAAGGCCTGACCCAGATCGCCAACCGCATTCATCACCTGACCGCGATCCTGGCCAAAGGCCTGAGCGCGCTAGGCCTGAAGGTTGAGCAAACACACTTCTTCGACACCCTGACCCTGAACACCGGCGCCAACACCGCGGCCCTGCACGACAAGGCACGCGCCCAGCGCATCAACCTGCGTGTGGTGGATGCTGAGCGTCTGGGCCTGTCGGTCGACGAAACCACCACCCAGGCGGATATCGAAGCCTTGTGGTCGATCTTCGCCGACAGCAAAGCCCTGCCGGAATTCGACGCCAACGTCCAAGGCACCCTGCCGGCCGCGTTGCTGCGCCAATCGCCGATCCTCAGCCACCCGGTGTTCAACCGCTACCACTCCGAAACCGAGCTGATGCGCTACCTGCGCAAGCTGGCCGACAAGGACCTGGCGCTGGACCGCACCATGATCCCGCTGGGCTCGTGCACCATGAAGCTCAACGCCGCCAGCGAAATGATCCCGGTGACCTGGGCCGAGTTCGGTGCCCTGCACCCATTCGCCCCGGCCGAGCAAAGCGCTGGCTACCTGCAACTGACGTCCGAGCTGGAAGCCATGCTTTGCGCGGCCACCGGTTACGATGCCATCTCGCTGCAGCCGAACGCCGGTTCCCAAGGTGAATACGCTGGCCTCTTGGCCATTCGTGCCTATCACCAGAGCCGTGGCGAAGAGCGCCGCGACATCTGCCTGATCCCGTCGTCGGCCCACGGCACCAACCCCGCCACCGCCAACATGGCCGGTATGCGCGTGGTCGTGACCGCCTGCGATGCACGCGGCAACGTCGACATCGAAGACCTGCGCGCCAAGGCCATCGAGCACCGCGAGCACCTCGCGGCGCTGATGATCACCTACCCGTCCACCCACGGCGTGTTCGAAGAAGGCATCCGCGAAATCTGCGGCATCATTCACGACAACGGCGGCCAGGTGTACATCGACGGCGCCAACATGAACGCCATGGTGGGCCTGTGCGCACCGGGCAAGTTCGGCGGCGACGTGTCCCACCTGAACCTGCACAAAACCTTCTGCATCCCGCACGGCGGTGGCGGCCCGGGCGTTGGCCCGATTGGCGTCAAATCGCACCTCACGCCATTCCTGCCTGGCCACGCGGCCATGGAACGCAAGGAAGGCGCGGTGTGCGCGGCGCCGTTCGGCAGCGCGAGCATCCTGCCGATCACCTGGATGTACATCAGCATGATGGGCGGCGCGGGCCTCAAGCGCGCTTCGCAACTGGCGATCCTGAATGCCAACTACATTTCCCGTCGTCTCGAAGAGCACTACCCGGTGCTCTACACCGGCAGCAATGGCCTGGTGGCGCACGAGTGCATCCTGGACCTGCGCCCATTGAAAGACAGCAGCGGCATCAGCGTGGACGACGTGGCCAAGCGCCTGATCGATTTTGGTTTCCATGCGCCGACCATGTCGTTCCCGGTGGCCGGCACCTTGATGATCGAGCCGACCGAAAGTGAATCCAAGGAAGAACTGGACCGCTTCTGTGACGCGATGATTGCCATCCGCGAAGAAATCCGCGCGGTGGAAAACGGCACGCTGGACAAGGACGACAACCCGCTGAAAAACGCGCCGCACACGGCCGCTGAAATCGTCGGCGAATGGACCCACCCGTACAGCCGTGAACAAGCGGTGTACCCGGTTGCGTCGTTGATCGAAGGCAAGTACTGGCCGCCGGTTGGTCGGGTCGACAATGTGTTTGGCGACCGCAATCTGGTGTGTGCGTGCCCGTCGATTGAGAGTTACGCGTAACCCTGACTGACGGAACAGGGTCAAGTGTGGGAGCTGGCTTGCCTGCGATGCAGACACCTGGGTCTACCTGATAGACCCAGGTGTCTGCATCGCAGGCAAGCCAGCTCCCACATGGATCTCTTCCACAGTCAGGCCGAGTACATCCAGAAAATAATAAGAAACCGGAGAACAACCATGTCCCTTAGCGTGTTCGACCTGTTCAAGATTGGCATCGGCCCCTCCAGTTCCCACACCGTTGGCCCGATGCGCGCCGCCGCCCGCTTTGTCGAAGGCCTCAAGCGCGACAACCTGTTGAGCGCCACCACCGGCATCAAGGTGGAACTCTATGGCTCCCTCGGCGCCACCGGCAAAGGCCATGGCAGCGACAAGGCCGTGTTGCTGGGCCTGGAAGGCGAACACCCGGACACCGTGAACACTGAAACCGTGGCTGCACGCCTGGCGCAGATGCGCAGCGACGGCCGCTTGAACCTGCTCGGCGAACACAGCATTGCGTTCAACGAGAAAGAACACCTGGCGATGATTCGCAAACCGCTGGCCTACCATCCCAACGGCATGATTTTCCGGGCCTTCGACGCCGCCGGCATCCAGATCCGCAGCCGCGAGTACTACTCGGTCGGTGGCGGGTTTGTGGTGGACGAAGACGCGGCCGGCGCCGACCGGATTGTCGAAGACACCACGCCGCTGACCTTCCCTTTCAAGCACGCCAAGGACTTGCTTGGGCATTGCGCCACCTATGGGCTGTCGATCAGCCAGGTGATGCTGACCAATGAAAGTGCCTGGCGCCCGGAAGCGGAAACCCGCGCCGGCTTGCTGAACATCTGGCAGGTCATGCAGGACTGTGTGGATGCGGGTTGTCGCAATGAAGGCATCTTGCCCGGCGGTTTGAAGGTCAAGCGCCGCGCGGCCGCGTTGCATCGCCAGCTGTGCAAGAACCCCGAGTCGGCGCTGCGCGACCCGTTGTCGGTGCTCGACTGGGTCAACCTGTACGCGCTGGCGGTCAACGAAGAAAACGCCAACGGCGGCCGCGTGGTCACGGCGCCCACCAACGGCGCGGCCGGGATTGTACCGGCGGTTTTGCATTACTACATGCGCTTTATCCCCGGCGCCAATGAAGACGGCGTGGTGCGCTTTCTGCTCACCGCCGCCGCCATCGGGATTTTGTACAAGGAAAACGCCTCGATCTCGGGCGCCGAAGTCGGCTGCCAGGGCGAGGTCGGCGTGGCCTGTTCGATGGCAGCCGGCGCACTGTGTGAAGTGCTGGGCGGCAGCGTGTCCCAAGTGGAGAACGCCGCCGAGATCGGCATGGAACACAACCTCGGCCTGACTTGCGACCCGATTGGCGGGTTGGTGCAGGTGCCGTGCATCGAGCGCAATGCGATGGGCTCGGTCAAGGCGATCAATGCGGTGCGCATGGCCTTGCGCGGTGACGGGCAGCATTTCGTCTCGCTGGATAAAGTCATCCGCACCATGCGCCAGACCGGCGCCGACATGAAAAGCAAATACAAGGAAACCGCCCGTGGCGGTTTGGCAGTCAACATTATCGAGTGCTGACGCCTAACGGCGCGTCCGCACGTTTTTCAGGAGCTGAATATGTCCACCCAAACCCTGTTGAAAACTCCACTGCATGCGCTGCACCTTGAGCTGGGCGCGCGCATGGTGCCCTTCGCCGGCTACGACATGCCGGTGCAATACCCGCTGGGCGTGATGAAGGAACACCTGCACACCCGTGAACAGGCCGGGTTGTTTGACGTGTCGCACATGGGCCAGATCCGCCTGACCGGCGCGAACGCTGCCAAGGCTCTGGAAACCCTGGTACCGGTCGACATCATCGACCTGCCGGTGGGCATGCAGCGCTACGCGATGTTCACCAACGATCAAGGCGGCATTCTCGACGACCTGATGGTGGCCAACCTGGGTAACGACGAACTGTTCCTGGTGGTCAACGCCGCCTGCAAGGAACAGGACCTGGCGCACCTGCGCACACACATTGGCGAGCAGTGCACGATCGAGCCGCTGTTTGAAGAACGCGCCCTGCTGGCCCTGCAAGGCCCGACGGCGGTGAAGGTGCTGGCGCGCCTGGCGCCGGAAGTGACCAAGATGACGTTCATGCAGTTCGGCACCCTGCGCCTGCTGGGTGTGGACTGCTATGTCAGCCGCTCCGGCTACACCGGCGAAGACGGGTTTGAAATCTCCGTGCCCGCCGCTAACGCCGAGAGCCTGGCGCGCAGCCTGCTGGCCGAGGCCGAAGTGCAGGCCATCGGCCTGGGCGCCCGTGACTCGCTGCGCCTGGAAGCCGGCCTGTGCCTCTACGGCCACGACATGAACACCGACACCACGCCGATTGAGGCCAGCCTGTTGTGGGCTATCTCCAAGGCTCGCCGTGCCGATGGCGCGCGTGCCGGTGGCTTCCCCGGCGCCGACCGGATTTTCACCCAGCAACAAGCCGGTGTGAGCCGCAAGCGTGTCGGCCTGCTGCCACAGGAACGTACCCCGGTGCGTGAAGGTGCAGAGATCGTCGATGCGCAGGGCACCGTGATCGGCAGCGTGTGCAGCGGCGGCTTTGGCCCGACGTTGGGCGGCCCGCTTGCCATGGGTTACCTGGACAGCGCATTCATCGCTCTGGACACCGAAGTGTCTGCGTTGGTACGTGGGAAAAAGGTGCCATTACGTGTAAGTAAAATGCCATTTGTGCCACAACGTTACTTCCGTGGCTGATTGACTGTTCCTATAAGTAACGCGGTTGCGTTAACGTGCACTAAACTGTAACGCAACCGCCATAAAACAGTGCACTGACGATAGTCAATGTAATAGCCAACAACCTATAACAAGTGATCAACTCTATCGAATAAGTGGGATCCACATTAATCATCAAACAGTCATGAAGCCGAGCAAACGTTGGGCTTTTGGCGGGGCTTGTTTTTTCTCTATTAGTTGGCGTAGAGTTTGCCCACTGTGTTTGCATGGGTCGCTTTGAACCTGGACCTGGGCAGTAGCCAAAGTTTGCTACAACCCGTTCGACGTCTCTTACTTTCCTGCAACTCAGCCCAGTACTCTTTCATGTGAAAGGGGCTGTCATTAATTTTTTGCGTCAAGGAAATAAGAAAATGGCTGATCGTCAGAGCGGTACCGTCAAGTGGTTTAACGACGAGAAAGGGTTTGGTTTTATCACTCCAGAAAGCGGTCCGGATCTGTTCGTGCACTTCCGCGCTATTCAGGGCAACGGCTTCAAGAGCCTCAAAGAAGGCCAGAAAGTGACGTTCATCGCCGTGCAAGGCCAGAAAGGCATGCAGGCTGACGAAGTACAAGCAGAAGGCTGATCCTTGCTGCGACAAAAAGCCCCTGATGGTGACATCAGGGGCTTTTTTATGTGCGTTTGCTCGTAAAATGGCTTTTTTCTCTAGAGAGACTGCCATGTCCAAACCCCTGCTGAGCCCCCAAGGCGAGTTTCCCGCCGTTGGCCTGGGCCGTCGCCTGGCAGCGATGTTTTATGACTTTCTCCTGTGCACTGCCTTGCTGATCGTCACAGCGTTCATCTACAAGCTGGTGTGGATGGCCTTTATCGGCGAGGCGAAGATGCGCGCGCTCACCGAGTCTGGCGCACTGGACGGTGACCCGTTGCTGTCGACGATTCTATTCTTTGTGTTATTTGGTTTTTTCGCCAAGTTCTGGACCTATTCCGGCCAGACCCTGGGCATGCAGGTGTGGGGCGTGCGCGTGCAGAACGCCGACGGCTCGCGGATCAGCCTGTGGCAGGCGCTGTTGCGGTTTGTGGTGTCGATTGCGTCGTGGTTGTGCGTAGGACTGGGGTTTATCTGGTCGCTGTTTGATAAGCAAAAACGCAGCTGGCATGACATCTATTCGGATACGCAGCTGGTGCGTGTCCCGAAGCAGAAGAAGTAATTCCAAACGACACAAAACAACTGTGGGAGCTGGCTTGCCTGCGATGCAGGCACCTCGGTCTATCAGTCAGACCAGGGTGATGCTATCGCAGGCAAGCCAGCTCCCACATTTTTAACCGTGTTTACAATTAAATTAAGCGTTGCCGGCAAGCTTGAGGCGCGCCGCCTGGGTGAAATCGAGCATGCGCTTGAGCGGCCGCACCGCCTGCGGAATCACCGACGGCTCGACGAAGATCTCGTTGCTGCCCTCACGCAGGCACTGCAGCGTGCGCTCCAGTGTATTCATCGCCATCCACGGGCAATGCGCGCAACTGCGGCAGGCCGCGCCGTTGCCGGCAGTCGGTGCCTCGATGAAGACCTTGTCCGGGCACAGCTGCTGCATCTTGTAGAAAATGCCGCGGTCGGTGGCGACGATAAACGTCTTGTTCGGCAGGCGCTGGGCCGCTGCGATCAATTGGCTGGTGGAACCCACGGCGTCCGCCAGTTCAATCACCGACGTCGGCGACTCCGGATGCACCAGAATCGCAGCGTCCGGGTACAGCGCCTTCATGTCCTCGAGCTGCTTGGACTTGAACTCTTCGTGGACGATGCACGCGCCATCCCACAGCAACATGTCGGCGCCGGTCTGGCGCTGAATGTAGGTGCCCAGGTGCTTGTCCGGCCCCCAGATAATCGTCTCGCCGTTGTCCATCAGGCTTTCGACGATTTCCAGTGCGCAGCTTGAGGTAACGACCCAATCGGCCCGCGCCTTGACCGCCGCCGACGTGTTGGCATACACCACCACCGTGCGCTCGGGATGCTGATCGCAGAACGCCGAAAACTCCTCCACCGGGCAGCCAAGGTCCAGGGAGCAGGTGGCTTCCAGGGTGGGCATGAGGATGCGTTTTTCGGGTGTAAGGATTTTGGCGGTCTCGCCCATGAAACGCACACCGGCGACCAGTACGGTCTTGGCCGGGTGGGCTGCGCCGAAGCGGGCCATTTCCAGGGAGTCGGAGACACAGCCGCCGGTTTCTTCGGCCAGGGCCTGAATCACCGGGTCGCAGTAGAAGTGGGCGACCAGCACCGCGTCCTGAGCCTTGAGCTCGGCGGCGATGGCGGCGCGCAGGCTCGCCTCTTCTTCGGCGCTCAGCGCCTTGGGCTGCTTGGCGTCGAGGTGGGCTTGGACCAGTAGGCGTTCGGAAATTTGCGTCATGTTCGCAAGACCTGCAGGCGCAGTAAGCGCGAAAGTCGAGTGTACCACCGGCTCTGGAGCCCTTCGGGCGCCGCCGGACGAAGTGATTGTGTTCATCAAGCACGGGTGAAGCTGCGCAAGGCTACAGAATATCGAATGGATTCAAAAGCCTAATCTGGCCTGCACAGGCGCGCTGGTCGGGCAAAAAAACGGGAAGGCGCATCACTGGGCCTTCCCGCTTTGATCACGCCAAACGTCAGCGCATCAGTACATCCGGATCGTTCTGCAACAGGATCGAGTCATGCATGTTGGCCAAGGCATCCTTCAAGGTTGACTGCTCCAGGGCATCCTTGGACTTTTTGCTCTGCTGGGCGGCGTGCTCAAGCAGCGCTAGGTAGTCGCGCTTGGTTGAGGCTTCCTTCGGCACCACGCTGTCTTGCACCCGGTTGCCCATCACGTACTTCTGCGTGTGAGTGTTCTGGGAAGCCGATTGGGTAACGGACGCATTTGTCAGTCGGCCATCTTTATAGGCGAAGTTTGCGGTGCTGCTGGCCTTGTCCTGCACTTGCACATACAGGTAATTCTGCGATTCGCGAGAGCCGTCAAAAACCGGCGGTTTGCCACCGTCGAGGCCTTTATGGAAGCTGGCCGACAGCAGCGATTGCTGGTTCTGGGTGACGCTGCGGTCGCCCGTGCTGCGGCCATTGACCTGGGTCTTCTGCGACACGCTGTAGGAAAAGCCCTCAACTTCCGACCGACGCATCGAATTGGGCGCGCCCGCCGCCTGTTTGATCGAGGCCTTGAAGTCAGCCAGGCCCGTCAGCAAGCCTTTGTCGGTCGGGTTATGAGTCAGCGGGTTCGCAGCGCCAGCCCCGGGCGGATAGTTGCTGTTCATGGCGCTGAACGCGTCCTTGAACATGGCCATCAGGTCCGCGTTGGCACTGCCGCGCCGCTCGACGCGGTCGAACTGCGCTAGGTAGGTTTGCAGCGCCTTGGCCTGCTGCTTGGCATTGCCTAGGATCGCCGCGTTTCTCAGGTCCACCGTGAGGTCAATCTGACCCGCCGGGCCACTCATGCGCGTGGTACGGCTCTCGCTGTCGGCATGAAAGGCCAGGGTAATGTCCTCATCGTTCGAGGCCTTCACTTTGGCATTGAGGTCCACCGACGACAGCAGCTTGGCGTCGAACTGAGTCAGCCTGCTCAAGTCGAGTTTCGGCGGCACGGCGGTCAGCCCGTCGACCGAGGCCTGGAATGCGCTGCCCAACTGGCCGACGGCCTTGAGTTCATCGGCGGTCAACTCCCCGCCTTCTACGGTGGCCTGCACGCCCAGACCATCTTTCTGGTTGGACAGGCTGAACGTGACGGTCTTGCCGCTGGCAGTCTTGATGCTGAGGCTGACCTGGTTGTCGGCCTCGCTGTGCAGCAGCGTCTGGTCCGCCTTGATTGCATCGGTGTCGCCAGCGCGGTCAGCGGTGGTGTTGAGCAGCGACTGGGAAATAGCGGCACCGCCACCTTTGGTGAATTGGTCCACTAACGCAGCGCCCAGGCCACTGTAGCGGCTGGCCGTAGTGACCGAGTGGAAGTTGGCGTTGATGACCCAGGTGATCGAATCATCGCTGTTGTTTTCCCAGGTCCGCACGCTTTCCTGGCCGGGCAACAAACCGTTTCGAGAGTAAGTATCGACGACATCGGCTGCCGGATTGCCAAGGCTGACCACTGAAGAAGGCCGCGTTGGTGAGACATCGAGGGTGTTCGCCGAGGTGGCCGGCGCCGTGCTGGTCGCAGCCCGAACAATGAGGGGATTGGTCGCTATAACAGGCGTTAGCGTGGTCATGACAGTCCGTGTCTTAAAAGCTGAGTAGCGTTCAATCTAACCAAGACGCGCCGGGATTAATAGCACTGATACCTAAATGGAAGGCAAAGAGCCATGCCAAAAAACTGGCTCTTTGCGGTATGGCGCACGTCAGAAGCGGTAAGTCACCGAGCCCCCGAAACCATTGGCGCTGTTTTCATATTTGGCGTCGTAGGTCAGCGCCAACTGAGGGTTGTTGTCGCGAATCTTGATCGGCTCTTCCTTCAGGTAGGAATAGGCCACGTCAAAGGTCAGGTTATCCACCGGCGTCCAGCCGGCACCCAGGCTGAACACGGTACGGTCGCCCGTAGGAATCCGTACGGAACGGTCGGTGTTGTTGGTCGGCGTCTGGTCCACCGAGAAGCCGGTGCGCAGCACCAGTTGTTTGTTGAGCTGATACGACAGGCCGATCGCATGGGACCACGTGTCGTGCCAGTGCTCCTGCTCGGTGATGGAACCCAGGCCTGCCAGCTCAGCCGTCAGTTCGGACACGCCGGAATTGTTCACCGTGATCTTCTTCAGCTGGCTCCAGCGGGTGTAGGTGCTGCCCACGTAAAGGGTCAAGGCATCGGTCAGCTGGTGAGTAACGGAAAGGTCCACGGAAGACGGCGTGGTGACATTCAGCTTGGCGTCGTACTTCTGTGCCCCGCCGTCCAACAGGTCGGAGAGCACGCCCGAGGCGTCGGTATGACCACTCAAGTGATACACCACTTGCGAATGGTAGGTGAGGCCGACGCGGGTACTGTCCAGCGCCTGCACCAGGATACCGGCGTTAAAGCCCATCGCGGTGTCGTCGCCCTTGATCTTGGCCGTTTCCGTACCCAGCCCGAACGCCGGTACCTTGGAGTCAAGCTCGCCGCTGATTTTGTTGAAGGTCGGGCCGAAACCTACCGACACCTTGTCGTTGAACGCGTAGCTGACGGTCGGCTGCACGGTGAGGACTTCAATCTTGCTCTTATTCCCAAAGCCATTGCCCTGGAAGCTGTGCTCATAGTCGGTCACCAGGCCAAACGGTGCGTAGATGCCCAGGCCAAACGCCCAGTGTTCATCGATCGGCGTAACCAGGTAACCCATCGGCACGGCAATGCCGGGGACCATGTCGCCCTTGTTGGTGCCAGGGTTATCGACGCCGCCCTGGCTGGAGCTGGCGTCCTTGATATTGGTTTTGGCATCCAGGTAGGTCGCCCCGATGCTGACTTCATTGTGCTTGAGGCGCGACATGCCGGCCGGGTTGCCGAACACCGTGCTGGCGTCGTCGGCCGAGGAAGAACGCCCGGCGTAGCCTGTGCCCATTGAACTGATGCTTTGTTCATTGAGGGCGAAGCCACCGGCGAGCAGCTGTGTAGAGGCAAGCGAAACGCAAAGCGCCAAGGCGCTTTTAAGAGTTTTGTTATTCATTATTAGGACTCGAATTATTGGTCAGCGCCGGGAAAACTACCAACGTTCGAGCCGAGGGTTTATGAAGAGTTTTTCATGCACACGATTGTCGGACAACTCTAGAGTTTTCAAAGACTTTGCCCGTTTTTCGGCGTCTTTTTATGACCTTTTAACCTGATCGTGACCGCCTGGTTTTAACTGCCCGTAACGCCAGGGCAGCCCGCCCTCGTAAGCTCAACCCAATCCAACGTGCGCGCTGGTTGCCTGCGATTGCATCGAGTGTGTCTGGCCAACGTGTCGCGAGTATCCACCGCCTAAACGTCAACACCAATGCTTTGCCAGAGCAAAGTCAGCACCGTACGGGAGGAAGTCGCTGGTGAGATAGGTATCGTAATGACATGATACGGCCCATTTACTCCCACTCGGCCAAACTCAAATGAATACCACTGTCGGGATCGGCTCAGAGCCAAGCGAGCTGGCCGCCACCGGCTTGGGCAGAAGCGAAGCGTTCACCGAGCGCGTTCTGGCCAGCATCAACGATTGCATCAAGGTTCTGGACCTCGACGCCCGCCTCACCTTCATGAGCGAAGGCGGCATGAAAATCATGGAAGTCAGTGACTTCAACGCGATTCGCGGCTGCCCCTGGCCCGACTTCTGGCAGGACAAGGGAAACGCGGATGCCAAGGCTGCCGTACAGGCCGCCAAAAACGGTGAAAGCGCAAGTTTCATCGGCCCCGCCGAGACGCTGGCCGGCAACCTGAAATGGTGGCATGTGCAGGTCAGCCCGATCCTCGACCGTGACGGCCGGCCGGAACAGATCCTCTGTGTCTCGCGTGATATCACCGCCCTGCGTGAAGCCGAAGAGTCCCTGCGCACACTCAACGAATCCCTTGAGCAAAGGGTGATGGAGCGCACCCGCGATCGCGATCGTATCTGGCGCCTGTCGCCGGACCTGATGCTGGTCGCCCAGCTCGACGGCGTCATCTCCGCGGTGAATCCGGCCTGGACACGCATGCTCGGCCACACCGAACACGACTTGGTGGGCAGCCAGCTGCTGGACTTGGTGCACCCGGAAGACCTCGCGGTCTCCTCCTCGGCGGTCAGCCGCCTGGGGGACGGCAAGAATTTTCCCAATTTCAAGAACCGCTACCGCCACCAGGACGGCAGCTACCGCATGATCGCCTGGACCGCCGTACCCGACAGCGACTACATCCACGCGGTGGGCCGGGATATCCAGGCCGAAGAAGAAGCCAAGGAAGCCCTGCGTCTGTCGGAAGACGCCCTGCGTCAGTCGCAGAAGCTTGAAGCAATCGGCCAACTCACCGGTGGCGTCGCACACGATTTCAATAACCTGCTGACGGTGATCAAGTCTTGCGCTGACTTGCTCAAGACGCCTTCTTTGAGCGAAGTGCGGCGCATCAAGTACGTGGAAGCCATCGCCAGCACCGTGGACCGCGCCGCGCGCCTGACCGCCCAACTGCTGACCTTCGCGCGCCGTCAGGCGCTGCGTCCGGAGGTTTTCAATGTCGGCGACAGCGTATTGCGCGTGGGCGAAATGATGGACAGCCTGACCGGCTCACGCGTCAAGGTCACCATCGAGGTGCCGCAGGAACCCTGCTTTATCAATGCCGATGAAAGCCAATTCGACACCGCCCTGGTGAATATGGTGGTCAATGCCCGGGATGCCATGGCCGGCAACGGCCAATTGGCGATCAGGGTGGCAACCGCTACGTGGCTGCCTTCAGTGCGTGCCCACCCGGTGCGAGTCGCCGAGTACGTGACGATTGAGTTGAGCGACACCGGATCGGGCATTGCTCCGGAGAAGCTCGACGCGATCTTCGAACCCTTCTACACCACCAAGGCCATTGGCCAGGGCACCGGGCTGGGCTTGTCGCAGGTGTATGGCTTTGCCAAGCAGTCGGGCGGTGAAATCCTGGTGCGAAGCGAGTGCGGCAAAGGCAGCCAGTTTATGTTGTACCTGCCCAAGGTCGAAGCCGGTTTGATGCCCGTCATCCAGGACAGTCACGACGTACCCATCGCCTCTGACCTGTGCGTGCTGATGGTTGAGGACAATCCCGACGTCGGCCTCTACACCTCGCAGACCCTGGAACAGATGGGTTTCAAAGTGCTTTGGGTCGCGGACGCCAACAGCGCGCTCGAGGCCCTTGCGCCGAACCCGGAAAGCTTCCAGGTGGTGTTCTCCGACATTTCCATGCCGGGCATGAGCGGACTGGAATTGCTCGATGCGCTCGAAGCCCTCTACCCGTGGCTGCCGGTGGTGCTCACCACGGGTTACAACGACGAATTCGCACGTATCGCCAAGGAAGAGGCCCAGCGTTTTGTGCTGTTGCAAAAGCCCTACTCCACCGAAGCATTGGCCGTGCTCTTGCAAAAAGTCGTCAAGAGTCGCCTGAACCTCACCGCACAAAGCTAAGCCTGAGACGGGGCCGCACCGGCCCCGTCTCTAAACACTTCGATTAAGCAGTTCCTCTGCAACAATCAAAAACCATCCCGCACCCCGGCACTGCAACCATAACCCGCAAAACCAACCCTTACCCGTGCCCACACCCCGACATTGAGGCTGGACGAGGGTAAGCCCGCGTTCACCGCCGCAAACATTTCTAAATGTTTCTTCATAAAGCCAAACCGTCATTAAACAGACATATCTCAGGAATTAAATCGTCACGTCTTAGACAGGTGGACCTATCCCACTTAACCCTTCCCTTGAGGTGTTGTCGTGATGTTGCCGACTAAAAAAAGTCTGTCTGTTCTGTTCGCCGCCCTGTGCCTGAGCGGCATGGCCCACGCCACTGACGTTACCGGTGCCGGTTCCAGCTTCGTCTACCCGGTGCTGTCCAAGTGGTCGCAGGACTACAGCAAGAACTCCAGCAACCGCATCAACTACCAGTCGATCGGCTCCGGCGGCGGTATTGCCCAAATCAAGGCCGCCACCGTGGACTTCGGCGCCTCCGACGCCCCGCTGTCCGCCGATGAGCTCAAGGCCGGCGGCCTGGGCCAGTTTCCCAGCGTGATCGGCGGCATCGTGCCGGTGATGAACGTGGAAGGTATTGCGCCGGGCCAGTTGAAGCTCGACGGCGACGTGCTCGCGAAGATCTTCCTTGGTGACATCAAGGCCTGGAACGACCCGGCCATCGCCGCGCTCAACCCGGGCTTGAACCTGCCGGTGGCGAACATCACCGTGGTGCACCGCTCCGACGGTTCGGGCACCTCGTACAACTTCACCAACTACCTGGCCAAAGTCAGCGACAGCTGGAAAACCAAGATCGGTTTCGGCACCACTGTGCCGTGGCCGGTGGGTGTGGGCGGCAAAGGCAACGAAGGCGTTTCGGCCTACGTGAAGCAGATCAAGAACTCTATCGGCTTTGTGGAATACGCCTACGCCTTGCAGAACAAGATGACTTACACCCAGTTGAAGAATGCGTCGGGCAAATTCGTCAAACCTGACGCCAAAGCGTTCCAGGCAGCTGCGGATACCGCCGACTGGGCCAACGCCAAGGACTTCAACCTGATCATGACCAACGCCCCAGGCGAAGGCGCGTGGCCGATCACGGCGACCACCTGGATCATCATGTACAAGCAGCCCAAGAATGCCGAGCAAAGCCAGGCGGCGTTCAGCTTCTTCAAATGGTCGCTGGAAAAAGGCCAGCAACAGGCAGCAGCGCTGGACTACGTAGCCCTGCCGGACTCCCTGGTGTCGCGCATCGAAGGTTACTGGAAGTCTGACTTCGCCAACTGATTCGCCCTACAACCGCCTTGCTCATTGATTGAGGGAGGCGGTGAGCACATCTGATATGAACGACACCGTCCACCCGCTGGTTATGAGTACTCACGCAGGCGACACCGCGGGCGACCGTCGTGCCACCCGCGATCAACGCCACGATTTGTGGTTCAAACGCTCGATGTTCGGCGCAGCCATGCTGGTGTTGGTGCTGCTGGGTGCCATTGCCGCCTCGACCCTGTGGGGCGGCGGCCTGGCGTTCAAGACCTTCGGGTGGAGCTTTATCACCAGCACCGAATGGGATGCGGTGAACAACCACTTTGGGGCTGTGGTGCCGATTTACGGCACCTTGGTCACCTCGTTTCTGGCCTTGCTGATTGCGGTGCCGGTGAGCTTTGGCATTGCGATTTTTCTTACCGAAGTCGCACCGCCGTGGCTGAAGATGCCGGTCGCGTCGGCCATTGAACTGCTCGCCGGTATCCCCTCGATCATCTATGGCATGTGGGGCCTGTTCGTGTTCGGGCCGTTCATGGCCGAACACCTCTCGCCCTTGATCAATGACTACCTGGGCGCCCTGCCCTTCGTTGGCTCGCTGTTCCAGGGCCCGCCGTTGGGAATTGGCATGCTCACTGCCGGCATCGTGCTGGCGGTGATGATCATGCCGTTTATCACCTCGGTGATGCATGAGGTGTTTCGCAGTGTGCCCACGCCGCTGAAAGAATCGGCCTACGCGCTTGGCAGCACTACCTGGGAAGTGGTGTGGGACATCGTCTTGCCCTACACCCGCTCGGCCGTCGTAGGCGGGATCTTTCTCGGCTTGGGCCGCGCCCTTGGCGAGACCATGGCCGTGACCTTTGTATTGGGTAACGCGCAACAGTTTTCCGCGTCCCTGCTGATGCCCAGCAGCTCGATCGCTTCCGTCATCGCCAACGAATTCAGCGAGGCCTACACCGACCTGCATCGCTCCGCGCTGATCGCCTTGGGCTTCTTGCTGTTTATCGTGACATTCGTGGTGCTGGCACTGGCACGCCTGATGCTGATGCGCTTGTCGCGTAAGGAAGGGTTATGAACACTCACGAACGCCTGTATCGCCAGCGCGCGCTTAAAAACGCCGTGGCCATGTTCCTCAGTTGCGGCGCCACCGCCTTTGGCTTGCTGTGGCTGGCGTGGATTCTGCTGACCACCCTGATCAATGGGTTCCAGGCTCTGAACCTGCGCCTGTTTACCCAGATGACCCCGCCACCCGGCACCGAAGGCGGGCTGGCCAATGCGTTTTACGGCAGCGCGCTGATGTCCGGCATCGCCCTGTTGATTGGCACGCCCATCGGGCTGATGGCGGGAATCTGGTTGGCGGAGTTCGCCCGCCACTCGCGCCTGGGCACCACGGTGCGGTTTATCAACGACATCCTGCTGTCGGCGCCATCGATTGTGCTGGGCCTGTTTATCTACACCGGCGTCATCCTGCCGCTGAACCTGCTGACTAACCATCAGGTCGGGTTTTCCGCCATCGCCGGTGCCCTGGCCCTGGCTCTGCTGGTGATCCCGGTAGTGGTGCGCACCACCGATGAAATGCTCCAGTTGCAACCTTCGACCATGCGCGAGGCAGCCCTGGCATTGGGTGTACCGCAATGGAAGTTGACGCTGCAGATTGTGTTGAGAGCGGCCAAGGCCGGCGTCGTCACCGGCATCCTGCTCGCTCTGGCACGGATCACCGGGGAAACCGCGCCCTTGCTGTTCACCGCCTTCGGCAATCAGTTCTGGAGCAGCAACCTGCTCAAGCCGATTGCCAGCGTACCCGTGGTTATTTTCCAGTACGCCATGAGCCCGTTCGATGACTGGCACGCGCTCGCCTGGGCGGGTGCACTGGTGCTGACGCTGTTCGTGCTGGTGCTGAGCCTCACATCCCGCCTGATTCTTTTACGCAATAGGTCTCACTGATGGACGCTACCGGCATTGCTCACGAAAAAACCAAAATCCAGGTGCGCGGGTTGGAGTTTTTCTACAACAACCAGCGCTCGCTGAACGCCATCGACATTGATATCCCGGAAAAACGCATCACCGCCATCATCGGCCCCTCGGGCTGCGGCAAATCCACCCTGCTGCGCGTGTTCAACCGCATCTACTCGATGTACCCCAAGCAGGAAGCCCGTGGCGAAGTGCTGCTCAACGGCGAAAACATCCTCGCTCCCGGCTACTCGATGAACCGCCTGCGCAGCCACGTGGGCATGGTGTTCCAAAAGCCGGTGCCGTTTCCGATGTCGATCTACGACAACATCGCCTATGCCGTGCGCCACCACGAAAAACTTTCCCGCCGCGAAATGAACGATCGCGTCGAACAAGCCCTGCGCGGCGGCGCCCTGTGGGATGAGGTCAAAGACAAACTCAACCAGAGCGCACAGAGCCTCTCCGGTGGTCAGCAACAGCGACTGTGCATCGCACGCACCATCGCGCTGCGCCCGCAAGTGTTGCTGCTGGACGAGCCGACCTCAGCGCTCGACCCCATTTCCACCGGGCGCATCGAGCAATTGATTACGGAGTTGAAGACGCAGTACACGGTGATCATCGTGACCCACAACATGCAGCAGGCCGCACGGGTGTCAGACAACACCGCGTTCATGTTCATGGGGGAATTGATTGAGTACGGCAAGACCGACCAGATCTTTACCACGCCGAAGATGAAGCAGACTGAGGACTACATTACCGGGCGGTTTGGGTAACCGCTCGGCGTGGCAAAGCATTGGGGCTTGGTGGCGGGCTCAGTCCGAGCGGGCTGAGTTTACGTATTGTTCGATGCACAGGTCGCGATAGTCTGTACGCCAAGGACGCGCAGGAGCCTGGCGTCGCAAGGCCCAAATCACAGGCAAAAAAAAACCCGGAAATCCTCACTTGCGTGGGCCTTCCGGATTTTCTAAACCGCCAAAAATGGTGGGTCGTGTGGGATTCGAACCTACGACCAATTGGTTAAAAGCCAACTGCTCTACCAACTGAGCTAACGACCCGCTGTGTGGTGGCGCGTATAATACTGATTCCTAAGGATTATTCAACACCTTATTTTAAATAAATCAGAAATAACGCGTGGGGTCAGTAATTCCGGCCGCTTGGAAGCCTTCTGCGCGCAGTCGGCAGGCGTCGCATTTCCCACATGCACGGCCGTCATCGTCTGCCTGATAGCAGGAAACAGTCAGCGTGTAATCGACGCCAAGTCCTACACCAGTCTTCACAATGTCCGCCTTGGTCATGTTCTGCAGCGGCGCCTGAATACGGAAGCCCTGCCCCTCTACGCCGGCCTTGGTGGCCAGGTTGGCCATGCGCTCGAACGACTCGACGTACGCTGGCCGGCAGTCCGGATAGCCGTTGTAGTCCAGCGCGTTGACGCCGATGAAGATGTCGCGAGCATTCAATACTTCAGCCCACCCAAGGGCCAGGGACAGAAATACGGTGTTGCGCGCTGGCACGTAGGTCAGCGGAATGCCTTCACTGGGCGCCTCGGGCACGTCAATGCTGCTGTCGGTGAGCGCGGACCCGCCGATGCCATTGAGGTTGAGACCGATCACCTTGTGTTCGACCACGCCCATGTCACGGGCCACGCGCGCGGCGGCGTTCAGCTCGGCGTGGTGGCGCTGGCCGTAGTCGAAACTCAGGGTGTAGCAGCTGAAGCCTTGGGCGCGGACCATGGCCACCAGGGTGGCGGAGTCCAGACCGCCGGAAAGCAGGATGACTGCACGCTTGTGATCAGCCATATCAGCGCCCCGGCTCGTCATTCCACAGGTATTTGTGCAGCTGCAACTGCAGGCGCACCGGCAGGTTGTCCGCCACCACCCAGTCAGCCAGGTCGCGAGCGTTCAGGTCGTGATGGCTGGGAGAGAACAGCACCTCGCCTGCACGACGGTCCAGCCCGTACTGGATCAGCTTGGAAGCCGCCCAGTCATAATCGTCGCGGGAACAGATCACGAACTTGACCTGATCGTTGGCGGTCAGCAGGTCCATGTTGGCGTACAGGTTGCGGTGCGCTTCTTTGGAGCCAGGGGTCTTGAGGTCGACCACACGGCTGACGCGCGGATCCACGGCCGAGATGTCCAGGGCGCCGCTGGTTTCGAGTGAAACCTCGTAACCGGCGTCACACAGCCGCTTGAGCAGTGGGATGGCATTGGGCTGGGCCAGGGGTTCGCCGCCCGTCACACAGACGTAGCGCGGCTTGAAGCCGGCAACCTGCTCGATGATGTCGTCCAGGGTGCGCACGGTGCCGCCGCTGAAGGCGTAGGCGCTGTCACAGTATTGGCAACGCAAGGGGCAGCCGGTCAGCCGTACAAATACAGTAGGCAGGCCAGCAGTGCGCGTTTCACCCTGTAACGAGTAAAAAACTTCGGTAATACGTAATGTGTCTTGCATAGTCGCCACGGGCGTAACAGCTAAACAGGCTGTCCGCCTCCGTCAGGCACTTCAAGGAATTGCGCAAACGCGTAAACCCCAGGAAGCGTGTTTCATAAAAGGGCGTGGATTCTAACGAAAAAACCCGCGCCAGGCGCGGGTTTCTTCTAAACGGGAAGCATCGCTTACAAGCGCTGCAGGTCCCGCTGGGCCAACTGGGCAGCGGAGGTACCCGGATACTGGGCAACCACCTGCTGCAGAATGCCTTTGACCTTGTCGGTGTGACCCAGGCGGCGTTCTACGTCAGCGAGTTTGTACAGCGAATCAGGCACCTTGGCGTGCTTTGGGTAAAGCTGGCTGACCTTGGCAAAAGCCTGGCCTGCACCTTGCAAATCACCCTTGGCCAAGTTGACCTCGCCCAACCAGTACTGGGCATTGCCCGCGTATTGGCTGTTCGGGTATTTGCGCAGGAATGCGGTAAAGGCCTGGCTGGCCTTATCGAAATCCTTGGCTTTGATCAGGTCGAAGGCTGCATCGTAATACAGCTTTTCCTTCGCCGGATCACCCGGTTCGCTGCTGGCAGCAGGGGCTTGGCTTGCCGCCGCGGCCCCTGCTGCTGCACCACCGGCGGCGCTTGGTGCGCCACCGGCAGAAGAATTATCAGGAGTGGCGGCAGGTGTAACGCCGGCTCCAATGCGTCGGTCAAGATCCTGGTAACGCTCCAGGCCTTCTTGCTTAAGCTGGTTCACTTGATTCTGCAGAACCTCAATCGTGCCTTGTTGTTGCGACAATTGATCCTGCATGCGTTGCAGCTGGTTGAACAGCTCGCCCTGTGCCGAGGGAGCGGACGTAGCCGCTCCCCCAGCATAGGCGCCGTTCGTGCCATAACCCGCTGGCGGATAACTGCTCCCGCTATTGTTATAGCCAGAGTTGCTATCTTCCACAGGAACCGCAGCCCACACCGCAAGCGGTGCGAGGCTGAGAGCCAATACAGTTAGAGCACGACGGCACGTTCGCATGACGAATTACTTACGCAGTTCGACGCGACGGTTTTGAGCCCAGGACTGCTCGTCGTGGCCAGTAGCAACTGGACGCTCTTTACCGTAGGAAACCAGTTCCAGTTGGCCTGGAGCAACACCTTGCAGTACCAGGTAGCGCTGAACGGCTTTCGCACGACGCTCGCCCAGTGCCATGTTGTACTCACGAGTACCACGTTCGTCAGTGTTACCTTCCAGAACAACGCGAGCGCCGTTAGCTTTCAGGTCCTTCGCGTGAACGTCCAGAGCGCGCATGGCTTCTGGCTTCAGGTCCGAACTGTCGTATTCGAAGTAGAAAGTGGTGATAGCGCGCAGAGCAGCTTCTTCGCTCAGGGAGCCGTCAACTGCACCAGTGTTAGCGCCGTAACCAGCGTTTGGATCAACAGCTGCGCCTTCACCGGCATTGTCGCCGCCTTTAGACGAGCAACCAACGGCTACGGACAGAGCCAGAGCCAGAGCAGCAAACTTACCAAACTTCAGCATTTCCATCGTGAAACTCCTAATGAACCCCAGTGTGTTAAGTACTTCTTTTTGTAGCGCCGCGTCAGTTCAGGTAAGGGGACCAGGACGGTTCTCTGACTTCGCCTTGAGCGGTAGGAAGCGGGAGCCTTACGCGTCCATTAATGGACACGAGCATCAAGACTCCCCGGCCCTGCTGGCGGGTGGCGTAGATTACCATGGTGCCGTTGGGCGCAACAGTAGCTGACTCATCAAGGTTGGTATCTGTGAGGATTTTTACGGTTCCGCGCTGCAAATCCTGGGCCGCAACCCGGAAATTAGTGAAACCATCCTGACGGTGAATCATCACCAACGTCTTTTCATCAGCCGAAAGCTTAGGGTTGGCATTGTAGTTACCAATAAAGGTCACGCGTTCTGCGCCACCGCCACCTACGCTTGTTTTGTAGATTTGAGGCTTGCCGCCACGGTCGGAGGTGAAGTAGATGGTCGAACCATCCTTACCCCAGAACGGTTCGGTGTTGATGCCCGGGCCGCTGGTAACACGGCTGATCTGGCGCGAAGCCATGTTCATCACGTAGATATCAGGGTTGCCGTCTTTGGACAGTACGAACGCCAGGCGCGAACCATCCGGCGACCAGGCTGGCGCACCGTTGAGGCCTTCGAAGTTGGTGATCTGCTCGCGACGACCGGTATCGATGTGCTGAACGAAGATGCGTGGACGACGCTGCTCGAACGATACGTAGGCAATACGCTTGCCGTCCGGCGCAAAGCGCGGCGACAGGATTGGCTCACGCGATTGCAGCAAGGTCACAGCGCGTGCACCGTCGTAGTCCGAACGCTGCAAGGTGTAACGAGTGTTGTCTACAGAGAAACGCTCAGCCGTTACATACAGCAGACGCGTCGAGAAAGCACCTTTGATACCGGTGAGCTTTTCAAACGACTGGTCGGAGATGTAGTGCGCCATGTCCCGCAGTTGTTCGGCGGTGCCCGAAACGCTGCCGGTCAAGACCTGCTGCTCGGTGGCCACGTTGAACAACGTGTACTGGATCTGCAGGCGACCGCCGGCCGGCGTGATGTTGCCGACCATCAGGTACTGGGCGCCCACTGCCTTCCAGTCACGGAACACAACTTCGCTAGCCTGGTTAGGCTGGCTGATCATGTTGCCTTTCGGAATCGGCGCGTAGTAACCGGAGTTGCGCAGGTCGTCACTGACGATCTGGGCCATGTCGTCCGGCAGCACGCTACCGCCCTGCCAGCCGAACGGTACTACGGCAATCGGGGTGGCCCGATCGCTACCGCTGGTAACCAGAATGTTCTTTTCATCCGCCGCCGCTATCCCTGCCATACAGCAAATAACGACAAGCATTCCTCGAAGAAGGTTTCTCACAAGGCTAGATCCTCAGGTGTGAATGTCATCTTGAATGAACGATAGGGAGCGAAGTCGCTTGGTTTCATTCCCTGCATCTCGGTCAACCGGCCAATGTTCTTGACCGCGGCAACCGCCGAACTGTCGAACGAACCGTCACCACTGGACTTGGCCACGCTGACCGAAGTCACCGTACCGTCCGGCAACATGCCGATCTGCAGCACTACTGTCATGCCTTTGCGTGCCGAAGGTGGACGTGTCCAGCCTTCCGCTGCTCGTGCCCGAATCAGGTCGTCGAAACTGCCCGCGACTTCATCACCACGCTCATCGGCCAAGGCTTGCTGACGCTGCGGCGTGTCGGAAAGCAAATCTGCCAAGGCCTGGGCCTTTTTCTCTTCGGCGGATTTACGTGCTGCTTCCTGGGCCTTTTTCTTGCTGGCGTCGGCGGCAGCTTTCTTCTTCGCGTCGTCGGCGACTTTCTTCTTCGCCTCGTCTGCTTCAGCTTTTTTCTTGGCGTCTTCGGCGGCTTTCTTCTTCGCGTCTTCGACTATCTTTTTCTTGGCTTCTTCAGCGGCCTTTTTCTTGGCCTCTTCTTCAGCAGCTTTTTTGGCTTCTTCTTCAGACTTCTTCTTAGCTATATCAGCCAATTGTTTCTCTTCGGCTTTTTTAGCTTCGGCAGCTTTGTCGGCTTTCTTGGCTTCATCAGCCTTTTTCGCCTCGTCAGCTTTCTTGGCTTCGTCAGCCTTTTTCGATTCCTCGGCCTTTTGAGCCGCCTCTTCTTTCTTTTGTTCCGCAGCAGCCTTCACCGCTTCCTGCTCGACCTTCTTCTGTTCCATCTGTTCGACTTCAGTCTGGCGCGCAGCCGACTTCTGGGCCTCACCCGCAATCTTCTGATTGGTCTGGGTGGTGGCCTGACTTTTCGATTTCAGCTGATACAGGGTCGCCTGCACGATCGGCTTGGCTGGCGGCAGGTCCGGGGTCATGGCAAAGCTGACGAACAGCATGCCAAACACCAGGACGTGCAGGGCAATTGCCCAGACGCTAGGCCAGAAGTAGCTTTCCGAGGCGGACGGCTCTCGCTGTTGCTGCATCAGGGCGCCTCGGTAATCAAGCCAACGTTACCCACGCCGGCCTTCTGCAGCCCACCCATGGCGCCCATGACTGAACCATAGTCGACCACTTTGTCGCCGCGAATGAACACCTGGGTGTGCTTGCCGCCTTCGTTGCCGGCCCGAATGATCTTAGTCACGGCATCGGTCATCTGCGGCAAGGTCATGGCCTTGTCCTGCTGTTTCTGGGTGTCGACTTCGCTGCCAAGGTTCCAGTAATAGGTCTTGTCAGCCTTGATCGAAATGGTCAGGACCTGAGTGTTGTTGTCTTGCGGCAAGGCTTCGCTGGAAACCTTGGGCAGATCAACCTTCACGCCCTGATTGAGCATCGGCGCGGTCACCATGAAGATGACCAGCAGCACCAACATCACGTCGATGTAAGGCACTACGTTCATCTCGGCGACCGGCTTGCGCTTTTTGCGAGCTCGAGCGATTAAAGCCATTGGGAATTACCTGCTTATTCTTCGCTGGTGTGCACTTTACGGTGCAGGATCGCCTGGAATTCATCGGCGAAGGTGTAGTAACGGCTGATCAAGGTCTCGCCGCGCGCGGCAAAACGGTTGTAGGCAATTACTGCGGGGATAGCAGCGAACAAGCCAATCGCGGTGGCGATCAGGGCTTCGGCGATACCCGGGGCCACGGTGGCCAGGGTCGCTTGCTGGGCCTGAGCCAGGCCACGGAAGGAGTTCATGATGCCCCACACCGTACCGAACAGGCCGATATACGGGCTCACGGAACCGACGGTGGCGAGAAACGGCAGGCTCTGCTCCAGCTTCTCTTCTTCACGGGAAATCGCGACGCGCATGGCACGGGCCACGCCTTCCATGACCGCTTCCGGGTCAACGCCCGGTTGCTGACGCAGGCGAGAGAATTCCTTGAAGCCGGCGCGGAAGATCTGCTCGACGCCCGAATCCGGGTCCGGGTTGCTGCCGGCCTGACGGTACAGCTTGGACAGGTCGATACCCGACCAGAAGCGCTCTTCGAAGCTCTCCAGGGCACGTCGACCGGCACGCAGCAAATTGCTGCGCTGAAAAATCATGACCCAAGAGGTAACCGATGCGGCTACCAGGACCAGCATCACCAGTTGAACCACGACACTGGCATTGCTGACCAGGCTCCACATGGAGGAATGGTCGACGACGGTAGGTTCCACGCTAAATCTCCTGCTTTGATTGTTTACCCGCGCCGCTTACGCCGGCAAAGGCCGCACGTAGAGCTTCGGGAATGGCCCGGGGTTTCAAACTATTGGTGCGCACACAGGCCACCAGGAACTGCCCCTCGCAGAGCAGCGTTGCATCCGTTGCCCGCCTGACTTGCTGTTTAAAGCGCAGGCTGACACGGTTCAATTCGATTACTTCAGCGCTGACCAGTAACTCGTCGTCCAATCGCGCCGGTGCGTGATAACGCGCCTCGCTGGAATGCACGACGAATAACAGGTCCTCCCCTGCCAGCTGGGATTGGGCAAAGCCCAGCTCCCGTAGCCGCTCGGTTCGAGCCCGCTCCATGAACTTGAGGTAGTTGACGTAATAAACGATGCCGCCGGCATCGGTGTCCTCGTAATAAACGCGACAGCGATGTGCGAACGACTGATCCCCGTTTTGCGCGCGCATACTCTAGTGCTTACTCCTCAGGTTGCCAATCCGGCTGGGCAACTGTTTTTTCATTCTCTGAAACATTTGCAGCAACTGAATGACGCTACCAGCCACTAGGACAGCACAAACCTCAGATAAATCGACTGACGTGAGCTTTTTAATCGTCCACTGCATCCAGGAATTCGTCTACTACAGGCATCTCGCCCAATCGTGACGGAATGTTTAACCCGAAGTGCAGATAAGCATGACGCGTCACCACCCGCCCCCTTGGCGTGCGCATGATGTAACCCTGCTGGATCAGGTACGGTTCCAGCACATCCTCAATGGTATGACGCTCCTCGCTGATCGCCGCCGCCAGACTGTCCACACCCACCGGGCCGCCGTCGAACTTCTCGATCATGGTCAAGAGTAGACGTCGATCCTGATGATCGAAGCCATGTTCGTCCACATCCAGCAGGTTCAACGCCAAATCGGCCACGGCCTTGGTGATATGCCCCTTGGCGCGCACTTCAGCAAAATCGCGCACACGTCGCAGCAAACGGTTGGCGATCCGCGGCGTGCCTCGCGCTCGACGGGCGATTTCAAACGCGCCTTCCGGGTCGAGCGGCAACCCCAGGATGCTCGCCGAACGACTGACAATCGTCGCCAGGTCTGCGGTGCTATAGAACTCTAGACGTTGAACAATGCCGAAACGGTCTCGCAGCGGGTTGGTCAGCATGCCCGCGCGGGTGGTCGCGCCCACCAGGGTGAACGGCGGCAGGTCGAGTTTGATCGAGCGGGCCGCCGGGCCCTCGCCGATCATGATGTCGAGCTGAAAATCTTCCATGGCCGGGTACAGCACTTCTTCGACGATGGGCGACAACCGGTGAATCTCGTCGATAAACAGCACATCGTGCGGCTCAAGGTTGGTCAGCAAGGCCGCCAGATCACCCGGACGCTCCAGCACCGGGCCGGAGGTGGACTTGATCGACACGCCCATCTCCTGGGCGATGATGTTCGCCAGTGTGGTTTTACCCAGCCCCGGCGGGCCGAAGATCAAGGTATGGTCCAGGGACTCGCTGCGCCCGCGCGCGGCCTGGATAAACAACTCCATCTGCTCGCGCACGGTGGGCTGGCCGATGTATTCGGCCAGGCTCAGCGGGCGGATGGCCCGGTCCTGGACTTCTTCACGGTCGCGCGGGCCAGTGGCCGCGATCAGACGATCAGCTTCAATCACTTAAATCATTCCCTTCAGGGCTCGGCGGATCATGTCTTCGCTGCTCAGGTTCTTATCCTTGATGGCCGATACGGCTTTGCTCGCTTCCTGCGGCTTGTAGCCCAGGGAGATCAACGCACTGACCGCATCGCTCTCGGCGCTGGCGACCTGGCTTGCCGGCATGTCCGGCTGGTTCGGCACCAGGGCAAACATGCTCGGTACCACTTCCCAGGCCTTGAAGCGGTCCTTGAGTTCCACCAGCAGACGCTCAGCGGTTTTCTTGCCGACACCCGGCACTTTGGTCAACGCCGAAGTGTCCTGGGCCGAGACCGCGCGCACCAGCTCATCGACTTCCAGGCTCGACATCAACGCCAGCGCGAGCTTTGGCCCCACGCCATTCAAGCGGATCAGCTCGCGGAAAAAGTCGCGGTCGCGCTTGCCAATGAAACCGTAGAGCAGTTGCGCGTCTTCCCGTACCACCAGATGGGTGTGCAGGGTCAGTGGCTCGCCGACCGACGGTAGGCGATACAGGGTAGTCATGGGCACTTCCAGCTCATACCCCAACCCATTGACATCCAGAATCAGGTGCGGCGGCTGTTTCTCAGCCAGGGTGCCGCGCAAGCGTCCAATCACGGTTCAGATCCTTAAAGCTTGGGGTCAGATCGAGGCCTGACCGGAAATAACGATTGCGCTGATGCTATCAGAGACGCAGTCGGCCGCCACGACTGCGTGCTGTGCCCAGGCCGTGCGGCAGCAAGCTTGAGCGCGTGTGCGCATGGCAAATGGCAATGGCCAGGGCGTCGGAGGCGTCGATTTGTGGTTTTGAAGTGAGCTTGAGCATGTGCATGACCATCATCTGCACCTGCTCCTTATTCGCCGCACCGGTGCCGACCACGGCCTGTTTGACCTGGGTGGCGGTGTACTCGGCGATTTCCATGCCCTCCTCCGCACCGGCGACAATCGCGGCGCCACGGGCCTGACCAAGCTTGAGCGCGGAGTCGGCGTTTTTGGCCATGAAGACTTTTTCGATGCCCATGGTCACCGGCCCGTAGGTCTGGATCACTTCACGCACGCCGCGGTAGACAATCTGCAGGCGCTCGGCCAACTCGCCCGCACCGGTGCGAATGCAGCCCGAGGCGACGTAGACGCAGCCGCGCGGGGTCTGTTGCACCACGCCAAAACCGGTGATGCGCGAACCGGGGTCGATACCTAGGATTAAAGTCATAACGCCTGCAGTTTTGTGGATACAGATAGACCCAATGTGGGAGCGGGCTTGCTCGCGAAAGCGGCCATTCAGTTAATGCATCAAATGACTGACACATCGCATTCGCGAGCAAGCCCGCTCCCACAGGGGACCCTCATTGTTCTCAGGTGAGCTGCTCGGCTACAGATTCCGGGATGTCGGCGTTCGAGTACACGTTCTGCACGTCATCCAAGTCCTCAAGCATATCCAGCATCTTCAGCACTTTCTGCGCGCCATCCAGGTCCAGTTCGGCGCTGGTGGTCGGCAGCATCACGATTTCCGCGTCGGTGCCTTTGAAACCTGCCGCTTCCAGGGCGTTGCGCACCGCATAGAAGCCGGCGAAGGAAGTGAACACGTCGATGGAGCCGTCTTCGTTGGTCACCACGTCGTCGGCGTCAGCCTCCATCGCAGCTTCCATCAGCGCGTCTTCATCCGTACCCGGCGCAAAGGTGATCTGCCCTTTGCGCTCGAACAGGTAGGCCACCGAACCGTCGGTGCCCAGGTTGCCGCCGCATTTGCTGAACGCATGGCGCACGGCTGCCGCAGTACGGTTGCGGTTGTCGGTCATGCACTCGACCATCACCGCCACGCCGCCCGGGCCGTAGCCTTCGTAGCTCAGCTCGACCATGTCGTCGGTGTCGGCGGCGCCGGCACCACGGGCCACGGCGCGGTCGATGATGTCACGGCTCATGTTCGCGCCCAAAGCCTTGTCCAGCGCCAGGCGCAGACGCGGGTTGGAGCCCGGGTCACCACCGCCTTGGCGGGCAGCAACGGTCAGCTCGCGAATCCACTTGGTGAAAATCTTGCCTTTCTTGGCATCCTGACGCTCTTTGCGGTGCTTGATGTTCGCCCACTTGGAATGGCCAGCCATAACACAACTCCGAAATTCTCTAGAAACCTTATCAATCCCGCCCCAGGCAGGATTTTCCTCTTAAAAGCACAACCCTTGTAACGCAAAGGCGCATCCGAAGATGCGCCTTTTTAGACTGCGTAAACCTCAGTGCGCTTTCACGCAGCAGCCTTACTCAGCCTTTGGCGTCTCGCGCAGACGGATGTGCAACTCGCGCAGCGCCTTGGCATCCACCACGCCCGGAGCCTGGGTCATTACGTCCGCAGCACTCTGGGTTTTCGGGAAGGCGATCACTTCACGGATCGACTGGGCGCCGGTCATCAGCATCACCAGACGGTCCAGACCGAATGCCAGGCCACCGTGCGGCGGAGCGCCGTACTTCAGGGCATCGAGCAGGAAGCCGAATTTCTCTTCCTGTTCCGCTTCGTTGATGCCCAACAGGCGGAACACCGCTTGCTGCATCTCTTTGCGGTGGATACGGATTGAACCGCCACCCAGTTCGGTGCCGTTCAAGACCATGTCGTAGGCACGCGACAGCGCGCCTGCCGGGTTGGCTTCCAACTCTTCAGGCGAGCACTTCGGTGCAGTGAACGGGTGGTGCAAGGCGCTGAAGCTGCCGTCGTCGTTCTCTTCGAACATCGGGAAGTCGACGACCCACATCGGTGCCCACTTGCAGGTCAGCAGGTCCAGGTCGTGGCCCAGCTTGATCCGCAGCGCGCCCAGGGCTTCGCTGACGATCTTGGCTTTGTCGGCGCCGAAGAACACGATGTCGCCGTCAACCGCACCGACGCGATCGAGGATCGCGTTCAGGTTGTCCAGCGGAATGTTCTTCACGATCGGCGATTGCAGGCCGTCAACGCCATTGGCGCGCTCGTTGACCTTGATGTACGCCAGGCCCTTGGCACCGTAGATGCCGACGAACTTGGTGTAGTCGTCGATCTGCTTGCGCGGCATGCTCGCGCCGCCAGGCACGCGCAGGGCGGCGATGCGGCATTTAGGGTCGTTGGCCGGGCCGCTGAACACCTTGAAGTCGACTTCCTTGAGCTGGTCGGCCACGTCCACCAGTTCCAGCGGGATACGCAGGTCTGGCTTGTCGGAACCATAGCGGCGCATGGCTTCTTCGAAGGTCATGTGCGGGAACTCGCCGAATTCCAGGTCCAGCACTTCCTTGAACAGGTTGCGGATCATTTGTTCGGTCAGGCCCATGATCTCTTTTTCATCGAGGAAGCTGGTCTCGATGTCGATCTGGGTGAATTCCGGCTGGCGGTCGGCGCGCAGGTCTTCGTCGCGGAAGCACTTGGCGATCTGGTAGTAACGGTCGAAGCCGGCCACCATCAGCAGCTGCTTGAACAGTTGCGGCGATTGCGGCAAGGCGAAGAAGGAACCGGCGTGGGTACGGCTCGGCACCAGGTAGTCACGCGCGCCTTCCGGGGTGGCCCGGGTGAGGATCGGCGTTTCGACGTCGAGGAAGCCGTTTTCGTCGAGGAAGCGGCGGATGCTGGTGGTCATGCGCGAACGCAGGCGCAGCTTCTCGGCCATTTCCGGACGACGCAGGTCCAGGAAGCGGTAGCGCAGGCGAGTTTCTTCGCCGACGTCGGAGTATTCGTTGAGCGGGAACGGCGGGGTTTCCGACTCGTTCAGCACTTCCAGCTCGTAACCCAGCACTTCAATCGCGCCGGACGCCATGTTCGCGTTCACGGCACCGGCCGGACGCAGGCGAACCTTGCCGGTGATTTTCACAACATATTCGCTGCGCACGCGGTCGGCGGCGGCGAAGCTTTCAGCGCGGTCCGGATCGAACACCACCTGGGCCAGACCATCACGATCACGGATATCGAGGAAGATCACCCCGCCGTGGTCACGGCGACGGTGGACCCATCCGCACAGGGTGATTTCCTGACCATCCAGGGTCTCGTTCAGTTGGCCGCAATAGTGGCTGCGCATCATGATAGTGGTTTCACTTCTCGTAATTCGAATTTCGGTGGAGGCTCGCCTCGTCACCGTACAGTTAAGCAGGGGACGGATAATGCAGGAGCCTGCGCGTAGAGTTCAACTCAGTCTGCTTTGTCGCCGCCCGCCAGATTCTTCTTGGCGCCGGTCTTGAAGTCGGTCTCGTACCAGCCACCGCCGCTCAGGCGAAAGCCCGGCATGGACAACATCTTCTTCAGCTCAGGTGCCTGGCAGGCAGGGCAATCGACCAGCGGCGCTGCGCTGATTTTCTGAATGGCTTCCAACTGATGACCACAGGAAGCACATTGATAATCGTACATGGGCATGGAGATGTCTCGGCGATCAGATCATTACTGCGCTGCACCCGCCCTGTGGGTAAAGACCCGGCACGCGCAGCAAAGCGCGGGATTATATCTGGTAAATCGAAGCAGCGCAGCCGGCTTTCTGCCCCAGGCCTTGCCCGCCCGGGCAGCGGGCCGGCCCGGTGCCACCTGACTAGTCAGGGTGGTGCGACGCCGTACTGCCTTTTAATACGTGAACCACGCACACCACCCTGACCAAGCCACTGAAGTTCTTCACTCCTCCGTAACGCAAATGCACTTCCCGATCGACATAAGACAGCAATGCGCTGACTGAGCAGGCATTGAGCCTGGCTATCTCCGTGAGGATATTCCAATAGATCTGCTCGAGCCGCAGGCACGTGGAAAACCCGTTGAGCCTGACCGACCGGGACAATGGCTTGGCCAGTCCCATATCGAACCCTTTAGCAAAAGGATCGACTTTTATCTTATGAAAACCACAGGTTTCCATCACTCCACTACCCACTCCGCGTGACATACACCTGACACTCCATTGCCAAACAGCAGCCCATGGGTTTCTCCCATCGGACAGTGGCCCTATAAAACAGCAGGACGTGCGAGGCAGCCAGAAGACGCGGAGTCGATAGTCGTAGGACAACGCCAGGAAGCGCAGAGAAACAAGCGAGCGGCGCCAGGACGGCACCACTCGGTTTGCTTTTGGAACTGAACCGTTACTGGTTTTCGAGCAGGGAGCGCAGCATCCACGCCGTTTTTTCGTGAACCTGCATACGCTGGGTCAGCAGATCGGCGGTCGGCTCATCGCTGACCTTATCGAGCAACGGGAAGATACCGCGCGCGGTGCGGGTCACAGCTTCCTGGCCCGCCACCAATTGCTTGATCATCTCTTCTGCGCTGGGCACACCCTCTTCTTCCTTGATCGAAGACAGACGGGCGTAGATCGAATAGGCACCCGGCGCCGGGAAACCCAGGGCACGGATACGCTCGGCAATGGAATCCACCGCCAACGCGAGTTCGTTGTACTGCTCTTCAAACATCAAGTGCAGCGTACGAAACATAGGGCCGGTGACGTTCCAATGGAAGTTGTGGGTCTTCAAATACAGTACATAGGTATCGGACAGCAGCCGTGAAAGCCCATCGACGATGGATTTACGATCTTCTTCACTGATACCAATATCGATTGCCATGTTTTTCCCCTTCAATTGACGAGCATTCATTGATCAGGTGCAGGACCACTCTAGCAAGAGTGCAGGCCGTGTGCAGCCCGACACACGCAACTGGCGTGCGGCAAATCGCCCCTCTGCATGACAGGTTTGCTACACCCAGCAGCCCTAGGTCAATCGGCGGCGCGCAGGCCTCAGCCTCAAGTAGGAAAACGCCCAAAATGCCGCCGAAAAATCCCGCACCTGTCTAGGACAAGTGTTTGAAGCAGAAATGCCATCGCGCCTGCAACACCCCGAAATGCTTGATTTGAGTAGGCACAGCCTTTGCTGTTAAATAGACGGCGTGTGGTTGCCGTTAATTTGCGCGGCACACCACATAGGCTGATACCCGTGCACGTGCCCAACGCCTCCCATTGTTCAGAAGCGAACCGTGCCCGTCAGCTCTTCCTTGTGATCCTTCTTAACGTGAGTTAATCAAAATGTTGAAAATCGTCCACCTGCTAACGGGCGTTGCAGCGTTGCTGCTGTCCTTTATACCGAGCTTGCAACAGGGAAGCCCTCCCTACCTGGAACAACACGACGCTCTGTACCTGGCCTTGTTCGGCCTTCTTAACCTGACGCTGGCACCGGTGATCCCGTACTGGAACAAAGGCACACGTCATCAACTGCAAAACCTGGTCAGCGCGCTGCTGGTACTGACCGTTGTCGTTCAAACCCTCACCCTCCTGGCACCTATGCCTGAAGTCGGCGGCCACCCGGCTATCCTGCTCAGCCTGGTGATTGCTGTGGTCGCTATCGTTCTTCACCTGGCCATCAGCTTCTACCGCTCGTCCCCAGCGGCCGCGACGCAAAACTACGACATGACCAACCGGGATACCGGTACCGTGAAGTGGTTCAACACCTCCAAAGGCTTCGGCTTTATTTCCCGCGATTCGGGCGACGATATCTTCGTCCACTTCCGGGCCATCCGTGGCGAAGGCCACCGCGTTCTGGTCGAAGGCCAGCGCGTGGAGTTCTCCGTCATGAACCGTGACAAAGGCCTGCAAGCCGAAGACGTGATCGCGGCATTGCCGCGTCGCTGATACTTTTCTCGGCGTAAAAAAACCGCGATCCAGCCCTGCTGGGTCGCGGTTTTTTTATGGCGCGCATTAATAATGTGGCGGCGGCGCTTCTTCTTCGGATGACTCGAACTGGCCACCCATTTCTTCCTGACGCTTGAGCAGCGCCGTCATCTGCAGCTGCAGGCGCTCTACCGCCCGCTGCTGGGTGACCAGAATGTCATTGAGGGTCTCGATGGTGTCGTCCTGAAAGGCCAGGCGGCTTTCCAGGTCGGTGACGCGTTCTTGCAGATCCATAATTCAGTCCTGGCTAAAGATGAAGCCGGCAGGCAATAAAGCGCGCAGGCGGGCGCGTATCGCCGTTACTTGCTCTTCGGTGTACGGCCGGGCCGGATGCTTGCCCCAGACCGGTGCAGGCCAGGCGGCATCATCACGCTTGCGCACGATCACGTGCACGTGCAACTGGCTGACCACGTTACCCAGCGCACCAATGTTCATCTTGTCGGCTGCCCACCCTTCGTTCAACAACGCCGCCAGGGCGGTTGTTTCCTGCCACAGGGTTTGCTGATCGGCGACATCCAGCTGAAACACTTCACTGATACCGTCAATGCGCGGCACCAGGATGAACCACGGGTAATTCGAGTCATTGGACAGCAGCAGGCGGCAGAGCGGGAAGTCCCCAATAGCCAGTGTGTCTTGTTGCAGGCGTTGGTCTAAGGCGAACACGCGGGCACTCCGTTTGGCAGGTCAATTTCAGGTGCCCAGCATACCTTTGAATGCGCAACGCTTCACGGCGAATGCGCAAAGCCTCGATGCATGCGGATAAAAAACGTGCCCCCTTTAGAGGCAAGCGAATATTTGAGCTACGCTGAATCGGGCCTCGACGGAATGCACCAAAATGACCCACCCGTGCCTCAAAGGGATCCGCCGATTACCCACTCATGAGGGTCAACCGGTAACGTTTTTACCTGGTACAGGATTTATGCAGCCCTTCAGAGGTGTAACGCCTGGGCGTCAAGCCCAAACCAAACGGCGTAAAAAGCCCGTGCTTATGCGGTTTTTACACTCCCGTAACGTTTTTCACGAAAAAATGACATTTGGTTACCGCTTTGTGCACGCTTGTTGCATTCACCCCACTATCGTCGGCAACAGCGCCCGTTTGGAAGCAGGTGTTTCGCGATAAAAACACAAGCGATTGAGTGCGTATCACGGAAGATTTCAAACTTCGAAAGCGGTCTGAAAACAGCACTTAAGTTGTCAGCCTGGTTACAGTCGGGCTGTGAATTTGCGACATGGAAATAGCAATTTACGACAGCCTCGTAAAGAAGCTGAAAGGATAGATGGGTAAGTATCGTCAATAGGGTCCGCGTGATATAACTTTGCGCCGACACAAAAAAGAAAGAGCCGCCCAGATAAAAATACAGGTGGGACGGCAGTACTCTTCCTAAAACCAAAGGAGCAAATCACGATGCGCGTGATGAAGTGGAGCATGATCGCCCTGGCTGTTTCAGCAGGCACCTCGCAGTTCGCAATGGCGTCCGCCCAGGACGATTCCAAGGGCTTTGTTGAAGACAGTACTTTCAGCATCAACACTCGTTTGCTGAACTTCAGCCGCGACTTCCGTAACAACGACACCGGCAAAAGCCGTGTAGACGAAACTGGCCTGGGCTTCAACGGCCTGTTCCAGTCGGGCTACACCCAAGGCACCATCGGCGTCGGTGTTGATGTGATCGGCCTGCTGGGCGTGAAACTCGACAGCGGCAAGGGTCGTTCGGGCACAGGCCTGTTCCCTACCGGTGCAGACGGCCGCTCGCAAGACGACTACTCCAAAGGCGGCGGCGCTGTTAAGTTCCGCATCTCCGACACCGTGCTCAAAGTCGGCGACCAGTACACCACCGCGCCGGTCTTCGCCTCCGATGACAGCCGCTTGCTGCCAGAGCTGCCGCAAGGTATCTCGATCACCAGCAACGAGATCAAGGGCCTGAAACTCGAAGGTGGTCACTTCACCTCCAGCGTGGCACAAGCACAGACTTACCGTGACAGCCTGGGCCTGACCAAAACCGACTTCATCGGTGGTGTCTACGCCCTGACTCCAGAAGTCAGCGCCAGCCTTTACTACGCGAAGACTGAAGACTACTGGAAGAAAACCTACGCCAACCTGAACTGGACTCACGCGCTGAGCAACGAACAGTCCCTGGCCGTTGACTTCAACATCTACAGCACCAAGAGCGACGGCGCCGGCCTGCAACGCGCAGAAAAAGACGGCACCACCAAACTGGACAACCGTGCCTACAGCTTGCAAGGCGCGTACACCATCCAGGCTCACACGTTCACCCTGGCCTACCAAAAAGTCAGCGGTGACGGTGACTACGGCTACGGCGTAGACGGCGGCGGCACGATTTTCCTGGCCAACTCCATCGCCCGTTCCGACTTCAACGCTGAAGACGAGAAATCGTTCCAGGCTCGTTATGACCTGAACATGGCCACCTTCGGCGTGCCAGGCCTGAGCTTCATGACTCGCTACGTTAAAGGTACCGGCGCTAACACCGCAGAGACCTCTAACGGCAAAGAGTGGGAACGTGACATCGAAGCCAAGTACGTGATTCAGAGCGGTCCAGCAAAAGACCTGAGCCTGCGCGTGCGTCAAGCGACCTATCGTTCGTCTGATGGCGTGTACTACGGTTCGGCGTCTATCGACGAACTGCGTCTGATCGCGCAATACCCGCTGAACATCTTGTAATTGCCAGTTTGATTACAACGATGGCTTAAGGCCTCGGCCTTAAATAAAAAGCCGCTCCCCTGTTTGCAAGGGAGCGGCTTTTTTATTGCAGTTTTATTTCTTTGGAAAAATAACTAGCAAGCTAACTAACGAGATTAACTGCGCGCATCGAACCTGACCATTCGGCCAAGTTCGATACGTTGCGCTTAGTTATTTCGCAGCCGGTTCCTGCATTACTCGAATAACGCGCTGTGGAAACGGAATATCAATGCCCGCGCCTTTCAAACGATCACGCGCCAGTTCATTAAGCATGAACACCACGTCCCAGTAATCGGAAGTCTTGGTCCAGCAGCGCAAAGACACGGTGATCGAACTGTCACCCAAGGTCGACACCACAGCAACTGCCGCAGGATCTGCCAATACACGCGGGTCTTTCGCCAGCTCCAACAGCACTTCGCGAGCCTTCTGCAGGTCGGCTTCATAGTCGACACCCACGTCAAACACCACCTTGCGGGTCGGCTGACGGTTGGTGTTGGTGATGATGCCGTTGGACAGGATGCCGTTAGGCACGATCACGGTTTTGTTGTCGCCGGTACGCAGCACGGTGTGGAAGATCTGAATACTGTCGACGGTCCCGGATGTGCCCTGGGCCTCGATCCAGTCACCGATGCGGAATGGGCGGAACAGCAGAATCAGCACACCGCCGGCGAAGTTGGCCAGGCTGCCTTGCAACGCCAGGCCGATGGCCAGGGTAGCCGCACCGATGGCGGCGACGAACGAGGTGGTTGCCACGCCGATCATCGAGGCCACGCTGACAATCAGCATGACTTTCAATGCGATGTTGGCAAGGCTGGTGATGAAGTGCTGCAGCGCCAGGTCCGCATTGCGGATGGCCAGCAAGCGCCCCACGCGGTGGGTAAATACGTTAATCAGCCACCAGCCGATGGCCAGGGTTATCACTGCCAGCAACACCCGGCTGCCGTATTCCATAATCATCGGGATCCAGGACTGCGAGGTCTTGATCAGGTGATCCACTTCAGCGTTCAAATCCATCTATCTTCTCCTGTTGCGCGGATGTGCGGCTTGATTGAATGCCATAAAACGCAAATGAGCCCCGTGGGGCTCAAGTGTAGGCACAGACTCTGGGGCGTGGGACGTCAAAAACACCCACAGGTTCCGCGAAGTGCCATCAGTCGCGGAAGTTATTGAACTGCAGTGGCATGTCGAAGGTCTTGGCGCGCAGGGCAGCGATTGCCTCTTGCAGATCGTCACGCTTCTTGCCGGTCACGCGAACCTGTTCACCCTGGATGGCGGCTTGGACTTTCAGCTTGGCATCCTTGATGTGCGCGACGATCTTCTTCGCCAGCTCTTTGTCGATGCCTTCCTTGAGCACGGCTTCCTGCTTCATCAGCTTGCCGGAGGCGTAGGCGTCCTTGACTTCAAGGCACTGCACGTCGATCTTGCGCTTGACCAGGGCCAGCTTGAGAATCTCGATCATCGCTTCCAGCTGGAAATCGGCTTCAGCGGTCAGGTTGACGGTCAGTTCCTTTTCCTTGAACTCGAAGCTGCCCTTGCCTTTCAAGTCATAGCGACGGTCCAGTTCCTTGACGGCGTTCTCGACGGCGTTGGTGACTTCGTGTTTGTCCAGTTCGGATACCACGTCGAACGAAGGCATGTCATTTCTCCAATATAAGGGGCGGGCTCAGTAGAGATGGAGCGCGCCCAAGCTAAAATGCCGAGGCATTATAGCGGTTCTTTCGCCCTGTTCACTGTGAGCGACCCTACGGAGCACAAACTCATGTCGACTACCTGGCACATTCTCGGCGCCGGCAGCCTGGGCACACTGTGGGCCACACGCCTGTCGCGCGCGGGCGTGCCCGTGCGGCTGATCCTGCGGGATGAGGCGCGCCTTTCCAGCTACCGGCAGGCAAAAGGCCTGACGCTGGTAGAGCATGGCGTAGCACACACCTACCCAGTGATCGGCGAAACGCCCCACAGCCAAGAACCCATTCATCGTCTGCTGGTGGCGTGCAAAGCCTACGACGCCGAAACCGCCATCGCACAGCTGCAACACCGGCTGGTACCGGACGCCGAACTGATCCTGTTGCAAAACGGCCTGGGCAGCCAGGACGCCGTGGCCGCGCAGCTGCCGCAAGCCCGTTGCATCTTTGCCTCCAGCACCGAAGGCGCGTTCCGCGACGGCGATTGGCGCGTGGTCTTTGCCGGCCATGGCTACACCTGGCTGGGGGACGCGGGCCACCCGACGCCACCGCTGTGGCTGGACGACCTGCACGCCGCCGGCATTCCCCACGAATGGAGCACCGATATTCTCACCCGCCTGTGGCGCAAGCTGGCGCTCAATTGCGCGATCAACCCGTTGACCGTGCTCTACCAGTGCCGCAACGGCGGTCTGCAAGACCACCAATGCGAAGTGGCGACCTTGTGCGCCGAATTGACCGAGTTGCTCGAGTGCTGCGGTCAACCGGCCGCCGCCGAGGCGTTGCACAGCGAAGTAGAACGCGTCGTCCACGCGACGGCGGCCAACTACTCCTCCATGTATCAGGACGTGGCCAACGCCCGACGCACCGAAATCAGCTACCTGCTGGGCTACGCTTGCCTGGCGGCGGCCCGCCATCAGTTGGTCCTGCCGCATCTGCAACAGCTGCAAGCGCGGCTGATCGACCACTTACGCGCACGCGGATTGGCCACCGACTGAGGCACGCGCTACCCTGCCTACCTGTCTATCACCTGGGAAAACCCTGATGCCACTGCGCCAGCGTCTTGAAAATCTACCGGTAGGGCAGAAACTGCTGGCCGCCCTGCTGGTGTTGTTGACCACCGTGTTGTTGGTGGCCAATCTGACGTTTATCAGCGCCGCTTACTGGATCTCCCAGGAAAGCATGGCCCCGCAGGCGTTGCAGGCCATCGGTCGCCTGGTGTCCAACCCCGCCCTCGCCGCCGAAGCCCTCGAATCCCCGGCCAAGGCCGACGCCCTGCTCAGCGAATTGACCAGCTACTCGCCACTACGCGCCGCCGCTTTGTACGACGGCGAAGGCACCCGCCTGGCCCAAATGCAACACGGCAACCGCCTGCACCTGCCGGACAACTACCGGCATATCGAGGCCTGGCGCGTCACCGAATTTCGCAGCAACCAGGTCATCACCCTGCCCCGCGCCGGCCAGCCTCCGGGACATTTACTGTTGGTGGCTAGCAGCGAGCTACCCGTGGCGTTCTATACCGGCACGCTGACAGCCAGCCTGGGCATCCTGATTTTCAGTGTGCTGCTCTGGCTGGTCATCGCCCGGCAGATCAAACGCTTGATCACCCGCCCGATTCACGAACTCGAAGAACTCTCGCGCCAGGTGACCCGCGAAGAAAACTACGCCCTGCGTGCCGGGCGCGGCAACCATGATGAAATCGGCAGCCTGGCCGAAGCGTTCAACACCATGCTGTCGCGCATCGAAGCCCGCGAGCATCAGCTCAAGCGAGCGCGGGACGACTCCCAGGCCGCCTACGCCCAAGCCCAGGGCCTGGCCGAAGAGACGCGCCACACCAACCGCAAGCTGGAACTCGAGGTGCAGGTTCGCAGCAAGATCGAGAAAAAACTCACGGGTTTCCAGAATTACCTGAACAGCATTATCGACTCGATGCCTTCTGCGCTGATCGCCCTGGACGAACAACTCTACGTCACCCAGTGGAATCAGGAAGCCACTGCGCTTTCCGGCACGCGCCTGGACGAAGCGCTGAACCAGCCGATCTTCCTCGCGTTCCAGCCGCTCAAGCCCTACCTGCCGCAAATCAAGGCCACGGTTGAGCAACACACGGTTGAACGCATTGAGCGCGTCACCTGGATAAAGGATGACGAGGCCAAGCATTACGCCCTGACCTTTTACCCCTTGATGGGCGGCGCCGGGCGCGGGGTGGTGATCCGTATCGACGACATCACCCAGCGCTTGTCCCTGGAAGAAATGATGGTGCAGTCGGAGAAAATGCTCTCCGTCGGCGGCCTGGCCGCGGGCATGGCCCACGAAATCAACAACCCGCTCGGGGCGATCCTGCACAACGTGCAGAACATCCGCCGCCGCCTGTCCCCCGACCTGCCGAAGAACCTGGAACACGCGGAACAGGCGGGCATCGAACTGGAGGTGGTCAACCGCTACCTGCAGGGCCGCGAAGTCCCGCAATTGCTCGATGGCATCCAGCAAGCCGGCGCACGCGCGGCGAAGATCGTCACGCATATGCTCAGTTTCAGCCGCCGCAGCAATCGCCAAATGGCGCCTTGCGATTTGCCAGCACTGATCGACCAGGCGGTGGAAATTGCCGGCAATGACTTCGACCTGACGATCGGCTTCGACTTCAAGGGCCAGGCAATCATCCGCCAATTCGACCCGCAGCTCGGCCCGGTGCCCGGCACCGCCAACGAACTGGAACAGGTACTGCTCAACCTGTTGAAAAACGCCGCCCAGGCCATTCACCTGCGTGAAGACGACCGCGAGCCCGGGCGCATTATTTTACGTACCCGCCTCAACCCGCCCTGGGCGGAGATCCAGGTGGAAGACAATGGCATCGGCATGAGCGAAAACGTGCGCAAACGCACGTTCGAGCCGTTCTTCACCACCAAGGAAATCGGCCAAGGCACCGGGCTGGGGCTGTCGGTGTCGTATTTCATCGTCACCAATAACCACAAAGGCCAGATGGAAGTGCACTCCACCCTCGGCCAAGGCACCTGCTTCACCCTGCGCCTGCCGCTGGCCGGCAGCCAAATGCCACCCTTTGACCTGACTCAACTGGAGCAATAACCATGGGCTTTCGCCTGTCGAAGATCTACACCCGTACCGGCGACACAGGCGAGACCGGCCTGGGCGACGGCCGTCGCGTGCCCAAGGACCACCCGCGGGTGGAAGCCATCGGCGAGGTGGACACGCTCAACAGCCAGTTGGGTTTACTGCTGGCCAGCCTTGAAGAGCAGAGCGGCAAGCATCCGCAACTGAACGACGTGATTGAGGTGCTTACCCCTTGCCAGCATCGGTTGTTCGACTTGGGCGGTGAGCTGGCGATGCCGGTGTACAAGGCATTGAATGCGGCCGAAGTTGATCGGCTGGAAGCAGCGATTGATCGCTGGAATGAGGAAGTCGGGCCGCTGGAAAACTTCATCTTGCCCGGTGGTTCCGCGCTGATCGCCCAAGCCCACGTGTGCCGCAGCCTGGCGCGCAGTGCGGAACGGCGGTGTCAGCAGTTGAATGCGATTGAACCGTTGGAAGGCGTGGGGTTGGCGTACATCAATCGGTTGTCGGATTTGTTGTTTGTGGCGGCACGGGTGATTGCCAAGCGCCAGGGTGTGGCTGAGGTGTTGTGGCAGGCGGCGGCTAAGCCACACTGAGTTTTTGGGGTGACTGATCTGGCCCCTTCGCGCGCAAGCCCGCTCCCACAGTTGACTGCATTCCAACATTGGAACCCGGTCGACTGTGGGAGCGGGCTTGCTCGCGAAGAGGCCCGTCAGATCAACATCAAACCTGCGGCCAAAACGCCCGAATACCTGCCACACCCTGAGCCCCAGCGGCCCACGCCTGCTCCCGCTCAGCCGGCCCTACGCCGCCGAGCAAAAACACCGGCTTGCTGAACCCACGGATCAACTCGGCCGCCTGCTCCCACCCCAATGGCTGAGCATCCGGGTGCGTCTGGGTCGGCTGCACCGGTGACAGCGTGACAAAATCCACGTCCATCATTTCCGCCAGCGCCAGTTCTTCAGCGTTGTGGCAGGAGGCCGCCAACCAGCGATCCTTCGGCAGTGGGCGTCCCTTGCTCGCGTATTTACGCAACTGCGCCGACGTCATGTGCCAGCCGGCCGCCGGGAAATCCCCCAGCCACTCAAACGGGCCCTTGAGCATCAATTGCGCCTTGCCGGCACACAGGCCAACGGCGTCCACCGCCAGGTCACGGTACTTAGGGTCGTAACCATTGGGCGCACGCAGCTGAACCAGCTTGATGCCCCCGGCAATCGCCTTCTGAATACCACGTAGCAAGGTCGGGGTTTCCAGCTCGCCCGGGGTAATCAGGTACTCAGCCGGCAGCCGCGCCGCCGCCACGATCGGGACATTCGCCGCCGGGAACGCATAATTGATCAAGTCTCGCGGAGCCACCCATTCCAACGGCTGCCCTTCGGCACCGTGAGGCTCGCCGGTAAAGGCCGAGACTTCCCAGACATCCAGCAACACCTGCTTGTCCGGGTAATCATGCTGCACCTTGATCAGCGGGCGTGCCGTGGTGACCTGGATGCCCAGTTCTTCCTGCAATTCGCGGGACAAGGCGGCAGCAACCGATTCATCGGCCTCCACCTTGCCACCGGGAAATTCCCAGAGGCCGCCCTGATGCTGGGTATCGGCGCGGCGCGCCAGCAGGATCCTGCCATCGACACCGCGGATCACCGCTGCTGCTACATGCACTCGTTTCACCGCGCTTATCCTCTTGGCTGTCAGGTGCGGTATTCCGCATTGATCTTCACGTACTCGTGAGACAGGTCAGTGGTCCAGATCGTTTCGCTGCACTCACCGCGACCCAGTTCGATGCGGATGGTGATTTCTTCCTGCTGCATCACTGCCGAGCCCTGGGCTTCGGTGTAGGTTTCGGCGCGGGCGCCACAGCTGGCAATGCACACCTCGCCAAGGAACACGTCGATCTTGCTCACGTCCAGGTCAGGCACGCCGGCACGGCCAACGGCGGCGAGGATGCGGCCCCAGTTCGGGTCAGAGGCAAACAAGGCAGTCTTGATCAGCGGCGAGTGGGCCACGGTGTAGCCAACGTCCAGGCATTCCTGGTGGTTGGCGCCGCCGTTGACTTCCACGGTCACAAACTTGGTCGCGCCTTCGCCGTCGCGCACGATGGCCTGGGCCACGTCCATGCACACCTCGAACACCGCCTGCTTCAAGGCGGCGAACAGCGGGCCTTCGGTAGAGGTGATTTCCGGCAGGTTGGCCTGGCCGGTCGCAATCAACATGCAGCAGTCGTTGGTCGAGGTATCGCCATCGATGGTGATGCGGTTGAACGATTTGTTGGCGCCGTCCAGCATCAAGCGTTGCAGCACGTCGCGGGAGACTTTGGCGTCGGTGGCGATGTAGCCGAGCATGGTGGCCATGTTCGGGCGGATCATGCCCGCGCCTTTGCTGATGCCGGTCACGGTGATGGTCACGCCGTCGTGCACGAACTGACGGCTCGCGCCTTTTGGCAGTGTGTCGGTGGTCATGATGCCCGTGGCAGCGGCAGCCCAATTATCCACAGACAAATCATCCAGCGCGGCTTGCAGGGCACCTTCGATTTTTTCCACCGGCAGTGGCTCACCGATTACGCCGGTGGAGTAAGGCAGCACTTGGCTGGCGTCTACGCCAGTCAACTGGGCCAGCTTGGCGCAGGTGCGGGCAGCGGCCACCAGGCCAGGCTCGCCGGTGCCGGCGTTGGCGTTACCGGTGTTGGTCAGCAGGTAGCGAATCGAACCGGCCACGCGTTGTTTGGCCAGGATTACCGGCGCGGCGCAGAACGCATTGAGGGTGAATACACCGGCGACAGTCGAACCTTCGGCACAGCGCATCACCACCACATCCTTGCGCCCGGGGCGCTTGATGCCGGCCGAAGCGATACCGAGTTCAAAACCGGCAACCGGGTGCAATGTGGGCAAAGGACCAAGACCAACAGCCATGAATGCGCTCCTTAAAAATAGGTGATGTCTGTGCCGTCGCTATCGACGGTGGGAATTAATGGCAAAACGCCGCGACGGCTGATGCCGGTCGCGGCGCGGGGTGTTGCAGCGTCAGGCAAAAATCTTAGTTGATTTCGCCGTGGCAGTGTTTGAACTTCTTGCCCGAACCACACCAGCACAGTTCGTTGCGGCCCAGCTTCTGATCATTGCGAACCGGGGTTTGCGCCAAGGCCACATCGACCTCTTCGCCCAACACCTCAGGCGCTTCCAGGCCCGGTGCTTCGTCGTGCTGGAACTGCATGCGCGCAGCCAATGCTTCGGCTTCCTGGCGCAGGCGAGCTTCTTCCTCGATCGGGTCTTCGCGACGCACCTGAACGTGGGACAGCACGCGAATCGAATCGCGCTTGATCGAATCCAGCAGCTCGGAGAACAGCGTGAACGACTCGCGCTTGTACTCTTGCTTCGGGTTCTTCTGGGCGTAACCACGCAAGTGGATACCGTGACGCAAGTGGTCCATGGTCGACAGGTGGTCTTTCCACAGGTCGTCCAGCACACGCAGTACGATTTGTTTCTCGAAGGTGCGCAGCGCTTCGGCACTCGCCTGCTCTTCTTTCTCGTTGTACGCGGCCAGCAGCTCGGTCATCAGCTTTTCGCGCAGGGTTTCTTCGTACAGGTGATCGTCTTCGTCCAGCCACTGCTGAACCGGCAGGTCCACACCGAAATCGCTCTTCAACGCCGCTTCCAGACCGGCAACATCCCACTGCTCAGGCAGCGACTGTGGCGGGATATGCGCGCTGACAGTGGCGTTGAGCACGTCCTGACGGAAATCGGCAATGGTCTCGCCAATGTTGTCGGCGGCGAGCAACGTGTTACGCATGTGATAAATCACTTTACGCTGTTCGTTGTTGACGTCATCGAACTCGAGCAGTTGCTTACGAATGTCGAAGTTACGGCCTTCTACCTTGCGCTGAGCCTTCTCGATGGCGTTGGTCACCATGCGGTGCTCGATCGCTTCACCGGACTGCATGCCCAGGGCCTTCATGAAGTTCTTCACCCGATCGGAGGCGAAGATGCGCATCAGGCTGTCTTCCAGCGACAGGTAGAAACGGCTGGAACCGGCGTCACCCTGACGACCGGCACGACCACGCAGCTGGTTGTCGATACGGCGCGATTCGTGACGCTCGGAGGCGATCACCTGCAGGCCGCCGGATTCCAGCACGGCCTGATGACGTTTCTGCCAGTCAGCCTTGATCTGAGCGATCTGCTCAGGGCTCGGGTTTTCGAGCGCCGCGACTTCCACTTCCCAGTTACCGCCCAACAGGATGTCGGTACCACGACCGGCCATGTTGGTGGCAATGGTCAGTGCGCCTGGGCGACCGGCCTGAGCGATGATCTCGGCTTCTTTTTCGTGGAACTTGGCGTTGAGAACCTTGTGCTCGATGCCTTCCTTGTTGAGCAGGTTGGACACGTGCTCGGAAGTCTCGATGGTGGCAGTACCCACCAGGATCGGACGACCCTGGGCCATGCCGTCCTTGATGTCGTTGATGATTGCCGCGTATTTCTCTTCGGCCGTCAGGAACACCAGGTCGTTGTAGTCTTTACGCGCCAGCGGCTTGTTCGGTGGAATCACCATCACGGCCAGGTTGTAGATCTGGTGGAACTCGAACGCTTCGGTGTCGGCCGTACCGGTCATGCCGGACAGTTTGTTGTACAGACGGAAGTAGTTCTGGAAGGTCGTGGAGGCCAACGTCTGGCTTTCAGCCTGGATGTTGAGCCCTTCCTTGGCTTCGATGGCCTGGTGCAGGCCTTCGGACAGACGACGACCCGGCATGGTACGGCCGGTGTGTTCGTCAACCAGTACGACCTGGCCGTCCTGGACGATGTATTCGACGTTGCGATGGAACAGCTTGTGGGCGCGCAGGCCGGCATACACGTGGGTCAACAGGCCCAGGTTGTGGGCCGAGTACAGGCTTTCGCCTTCGGCCAGCTCGCCGATCTGGGTGAGCATCTCTTCGACGAACTGGTGACCGGCTTCGTTGAGTTCGACCTGACGGGTCTTCTCGTCGATGGAGAAGTGACCTTCTTTGGTCACCACGCCTTCCACTTCCTCGATGTGCTGCTCCAGACGCGGGATCAACTTGTTGATCTCGGTGTACAGGCGCGAGCTGTCTTCGGCCTGGCCGGAGATGATCAGCGGGGTACGGGCTTCGTCGATGAGGATGGAGTCGACTTCGTCGATCACGGCAAAATTGAGTTCGCGCTGGAATTTTTCTTCCATGCTGAACGCCATGTTGTCGCGCAGGTAGTCGAAACCGAATTCGTTGTTGGTGCCGTAGGTGATGTCGGCCGCGTACGCGGCGCGCTTCTCTTCCGGCGGCTGGAACGGCGTTACAACACCGACGGTCAGGCCGAGGAATTCATACAGCGGGCGCATCCAGTTGGCGTCCCGGCGAGCCAGGTAGTCGTTCACCGTCACAACGTGCACGCCCTTGCCGGACAGTGCGTTGAGGTAAACACCCAGGGTTGCCACCAGGGTCTTGCCTTCACCAGTGCGCATTTCGGCAATCATGCCTTCATGCAAGGTCATGCCGCCGATCAACTGCACGTCGAAGTGGCGCATGCCCATGACACGCTTACCGGCTTCACGGGCGACCGCAAAGGCTTCGGGAAGCAGCTTGTCGAGGGTTTCACCTTTGGCTATGCGGGCCTTGAACTCTTGGGTCTTGGCGCGCAATTGCTCGTCCGAAAGGGCAACCATCTGCTCTTCGAAGGCATTGACCAGCTGCACCGTCTTGAGCATGCGTTTAACTTCGCGCTCATTCTTGCTTCCAAAAAGTTTCTTTAACAAAGGCGCAAACATATCGGCAGGTTCTTCCACACATAGGGATGGAGGGCGCACCGTGAGTGGCCCGAGCAGCCCTCACGGCCGCATGCGAACGCGCATTCTACCCGGAATCGTGGGTGAGGAAAGTGGCGTTATTCCCCGATGCTGGCATGGCGCTGTGAGAGGGCCTGTTTAAAATAAGGGCTTTTGCTGGAACTTCAACCCATCAGGCGCAGAAGTTACCTATTGATTTTACGAGCAAAGCGCTGCGTGACGCATTGGCTGGGGGGCACACAGGCGCTTTCTGCTAAGATGGCGGCTCTGTTACTTAAGGTGTCTAAACATGGCCTTTCGCCCTCTTACAGCCCGCGCGCCCAGCGTGTTGCTCCGCGAAGCCAAGCCGTTGAAAGCCATCTTCGGCCATGCGCAACGCTTGGGCCATTTGCAACGCCTGGTCGAAAGCCAGCTACAACCTGCCGCACGTGAACATTGCCATGTGGCGTCCTGGCGCGAAGGAAATTTGCTGTTAATTGTCACCGACGGTCATTGGGCGACCCGTTTGCGCTATCAGCAAAAACGCCTGCAGCGACAATTGATGGCCTTTGATGAATTTGCCAGTTTGACCCGTATCCAGTTCAAGGTGCAGCCGCCGACCGTGCAGCAAGGCGCGGTGGGGCACACCATCAACCTGTCGGTGAATGCGGCCGAAACCATTCAGGCAACGGCCGACGGGATCAGCGATCCGGGCTTGCGCGCGGCACTGGAGCGATTGGCCGCGCACGCCAAGCCCAAATCTGAATAGCTACTTACGCTTGCTGCCGCCGAGCAACGAGCCCAACAAACCCCGCACCAGCTGCCGGCCCATCTGATTGGCGGCCTGCTGCATGGCTGACTTGAGTGCCTTGCCGGCCGCGGTGCCCAGAAATGCCCCGGCCTTGTCGGTAAAGCTCGGTTCTTCGGCAGCAGGCGTGGCTGCCTCAGTCGGCCCGAGCTCCTTGCGCGCCATCAACACTTCATAGGCCGACTCTCGATCAATCGGCTTGTCATAGCGCCCCAGCAACGGCGAGCTGGCAATCAGCGCGGCGCGTTCGGTTTCGCTGAGCGGCCCGATGCGCGATTGCGGCGGCGCTACCAGCACGCGTTGGACTACTTCCGGCGTGCCCTTTTCCTGCAAGGTGCCCACCAGTGCCTCACCAGTGCCCAGCTCTGTGAGCACCGACAAGGTGTCGAATGCCGGGTTGGCCCGAAAGCCATCCGCTACCGCGCGCAGGGATTTCTGCTCTTTCGTGGTGAACGCCCGCAAGCCGTGCTGAATACGCAGACCAAGTTGCGCCAGGACCGTGTCAGGCAAATCAGCGGGGGATTGCGTGACAAAGTACACGCCGACACCCTTGGAGCGGATCAGGCGCACCACTTGCTCCAGTCGATCCTGCAGAGCCTTGGGCGTGTCGGCAAACAACAAATGCGCCTCATCGAAAAACAGCGCGAGCAACGGTTTGTCGGCATCCCCGCGCTCCGGCAACTGCTCGAACAGTTCGGCCAGCAGCCACAGCAGGAAAGTCGCGTACACCTTGGGCGCCTCGTGCACCAGCCGGCTGGCGTCGAGCAGATGGATTCGCCCTCGGCCGTCGCTGGCCGGCTGCAAAATATCTTCAAGCTGCAGGGCCGGCTCACCAAACAAGGCTTCAGCGCCCTGTTGTTCAAGCACCGCCAGGCGCCGCAACAGCGCCTGGCTGGAGCCGGTGGTCATCAGCGCGGCATCGTCACCCAGCAGCTGCGGGTGATAGCGCAGATGGTTGAGCAACGCCTTGAGGTCTTTGAGGTCGAGCAGCAGCAGGCCTTCGCGGTCCGCCACTTTGAAGGTCGCATAGAGTGCCGACTGCTGGCTGTCGGTGAGTTCCAACAGGCTGCCGAGCAATAAAGGTCCCATTTCGCTGATGGTCGTGCGAAGCGGATGACCCGACTGCCCGTGGATATCCCACAGCGTTACCGGATAAGCCTTCGCCGTGTAGTTAAGGAAGGGCATGCCCGCGATGCGCTCAGCCACTTTACCTTGAGGGTTCGCGGCAGCCCCCAGACCACACAGATCGCCTTTGATATCAGCGGCGAACACGGCCACACCCGCATCACTGAACGCTTCCGCCAGGCGCTGCAAGGTCACGGTCTTGCCGGTGCCCGTGGCGCCGGCAATCAGGCCGTGACGGTTGGCCAGGCGCATGGCCTGGGCGATGGGCTGGCCGTCCGGGCCGGCGCCAATAAGGAGTTGCGAGGAGTCAGGCATTTCGTCACCTTTGGTTAATCTTTAGTGCCGCAAGGTCGATACAGATAATTGTAAGACCCACAAAGTCTAAAAACAGGTCGGATGGCTCCTACAGGGACTCACAGAGCTATCACCAGAAGTACCACACCTTTTTTGACGCTGCCATTTTGCGCATCCCATGAGGACGCGCTTCGGATACCAAGACCTTAGCGGACCCTTCAAGCCATGAATAAAAACCTGCGCTTCAGCCACAAAATCCTGCTTGCAGCCGCCCTTATCGTCATCGCCGCCTTCGCATTGTTTACCCTCTACAACGACTACCTGCAACGCAACGCGATTCGCGACGACCTCAATAATTACCTGCATGAAATGGGCGACGTCACCGCCAGCAATATTCAAACCTGGCTCACCGGGCGCATAGCGCTGGTGGAAAACGCAGCACAGAACATTGCCATCAACCCTGAACCCGCCGTGGTCGCCGGCCTGCTGGAACAGAAAGCCCTGACGTCCTCGTTCATGGCCACCTACGTGGGCGACAGCAAAGGCGCCTTCACCATCCGCCCCGACACCAAGATGCCCGATGGCTTCGACCCAAGGGTGCGCCCCTGGTACAAGGGCGCCCAGTCCAGCAATGGTTCAACCCTGACTGAACCCTACATTGATGCCGCCACCGGGAAACTGATCATTTCGGTCGCCACCCCCAGCACCACCACAACTGGCCAGAGCACCGGCGTGGTTGGCGGCGACCTGAGTCTGCAAACGCTGGTGGATAACATTGGCGCGCTGAACTTCGGCGGCATGGGTTATGCGTTCTTGGTCAGTGCCGATGGCAAAGTGCTCGTGCACCCGGACAAAAACCTGGTGATGAAGACCCTGGCCGACATGTACCCCAATCACACGCCGAAGATCACTACTGACTTCAGTGAAGTTCAAGCCAACGGTAAAGACAACATCGTGACCTTTACACCGATCAAGGGCCTGCCCTCGGTGAACTGGTACCTGGGCATTTCGGTGGATAAAGACAAGTCGTTCGCCATGCTCAGCGAGTTCCGCAATTCGGCGATCATCGCCACGATCATCGCGGTGGTGATCATCATTGCGCTGCTGGGCATGCTCATCCGCGTGCTGTTGCAACCCCTGCACGTAATGACCCGCGCGATGCAGGACATCGCCGATGGCGAGGGCGACTTGACCCGCCGCCTGACCATCCAGAACAACGATGAGTTCGGCACGCTGGGCATTGCCTTCAACCGCTTCGTGGAGCGGATTCATACCTCGATCCGCGAAGTGTCCTCAGCCACCGAACAGGTCAACGAAGTGGCTTTGCGAGTGGTCAGTGCCTCCAATTCCTCGATGGTCAACTCCGACGAGCAGGCCAACCGCACCAACAGCGTCGCCGCCGCCATCAACGAACTGGGCGCTGCCGCCCAGGAAATCGCGCGCAACGCCGCACAAGCCTCCAGCCAGGCCAGCGATGCGCGGCACTTGGCCGAAGACGGCCAACAGGTTGTGGATCGCAATATCAAGGCAATGACCCAACTGTCAGCGATGATCAGTGCTTCGAGCAGCAATATAGAAGCGCTGAACAGCAAGACTGTGAACATCGGGCAAATTCTGGAGGTGATCACCAGCATCTCCCAGCAAACCAACCTGCTGGCACTGAACGCCGCCATCGAAGCGGCGCGTGCCGGGGAAGCCGGGCGCGGGTTTGCGGTCGTGGCCGATGAGGTGCGCAACCTGGCCCATCGCACTCAGGAGTCGGCGCAGCAAGTGCAGAAGATGATTGAGGAACTGCAAGTCGGCGCGCGCGACTCGGTCAGCACCATGAGTGAAAGCCAGCGCCACAGCCAGGACAGCGTGGAAATCGCCAACCTGGCCGGCGAGCGCTTGAACAGCGTGACCCAGCGCATTGGCGAGATCGACGGCATGAACCAGTCAGTGGCCACCGCCACCGAGGAGCAAACCTCGGTGGTGGAGTCGATCAACATGGACATTACCGAGATCAATACCCTCAACCAGGAAGGCGTGGAAAACCTGCAATCCACCCTGCGCGCCTGCACCGACCTGGAACAACAGGCCGCTCGCTTGAAACAGTTGGTGGGCAGTTTCCGAATCTGAGCCCAGTGCCCGCCGTTTTTTTAGAGCGGCGGGCCGTTATTTTTCCGGAGGCTCGGATTTGGCCTGTTCGCGCTCCCACAACTCAGCGGCACCCGGAAACTCGGTGCCGTCCTCAGCATCCAGGTCATCCGGGTCATATCGACTTAAACACCCCTCCCCCAGCGTCGCCGGGGCTTGGGAGGTGGCTTTGTCGAGTGGATCGCTCATTGATCAATCCCCAATAGCAGCAAAAAAAAAGGCCTGGGACGATTTAACGCCCAGGCCTGTGCTTCTTCAAGACCTGTATCAGAACACTACAGTCTTGTTGCCGTGCACGAGCACGCGATCTTCCAAGTGATAACGCAGGCCACGGGCCAGCACCATCTTCTCGACGTCACGGCCGAAACGCACCATGTCTTCAATGCTGTCGCTGTGGCTGACGCGTACCACGTCCTGCTCGATGATCGGGCCGGCGTCCAGTTCTTCGGTGACGTAGTGGCACGTTGCGCCAATCAGCTTCACGCCACGCAGGGAGGCCTGGTGGTATGGCTTGGCACCCACAAACGACGGCAGGAAGCTGTGGTGAATGTTGATCACCTTGCCGGCGTATTCGCGGCACAGTTCCGGCGGCAGAATCTGCATGTAGCGCGCCAGCACCACCACATCCGCTTCGTGCTGCTTGACCAGGCGGGAGACTTCGGCAAAGGCCGGCTCCTTGTCCTGCGGGTTGACCGGCACGTGGTAGTACGGGATGCCATGCCATTCGACCATGCTGCGCAGGTCGTCATGGTTGGAGATTACGCAAGCGATCTCGCAGTCCAGCTCATCACTGTGCCAGCGGTGCAGCAGGTCGGCCAGACAATGGGACTCGCGGCTGGCCATCAGCACGACACGTTTTTTCTGCTCGGTGTCGGTGATGTGCCAGGTCATCGAAAACTCTTCGGCGATCGGCGCAAACGCCTCACGAAAAGCTTCAAGACCAAAGGGCAGCGTGTCGGCACGAATTTCGTGACGCATGAAAAACCAACCGCTGAGATCGTCCGAGTGATGGCTCGCCTCGGTGATCCAGCCGTTGTGGGAGGCCAGAAAGTTACTGACTTTGGCAACGATGCCAACCCGGTCCGGGCAAGCAATCACCAGCCGAAAAGTGCGCATTAGGGGGAAACTCCAGAACTTCGCAAAGGCGGCCATTCTAGCGATTGCGCAGAAAAACTGCAGTATTCCTTACGGCTTATTCTGCCCCCACCCTCAGGCTACAGCCCTTAATAGCGTAAGGTTTTACCAACGCTATATGCGTGTCCAACGTGATGCACGGGCAATTGTCGGAAAATAAACGAGATTATCTTTACGTCTACCACCTACTAATTAACTCGATTGCGTAGCAGCGCTACAAACATTCAAAGTAATTCACATAAATGCATCCTTAAATGTTTACTTGGGGTTAGTGCCTGACTATTATTGGGCCACTCTCCTGCCAATCCGCGCTCTACATAAGGTAGTCCACATGTCTCTGATCAACGAATACCGTGCCACCGAAGAAGCTATCAAAGAGCTGCAAGCCCGTTTGAAGAACCTGTCCCAAGACGACAAGCTGCAAACCGAGCTGGAATTCGAAGGCAAACTGCGCACCCTGATGGGTGAATACTCCAAATCCCTGCGTGACATCATCGCGCTGCTGGATCCAGAGTCGAAAGTTAAAGCACCCCGCGGCGCTGTGAAAACTACCGGCACCAAGCGCGCTCGCAAGGTCAAGCAATACAAGAACCCACACAACGGTGAAGTGATTGAAACCAAAGGTGGCAACCACAAGACGCTGAAAGAGTGGAAAGCCAAGTGGGGCGGCGACGTGGTTGAAGGCTGGGCTACCCTGCTGGGCTAAGCCTGGTCGGGCTCTCGCCTGATAAGCGACACAATAAAAAACGCCAGCTTGCTGGCGTTTTTTATTGTCCGAATATTCTCCAATGCCTGACTACAGGTTCAGCCGGGCGGCTAAAGAGTCGGCATACTCCTGCCATTGATCCAGCACCTGACACTGAAACGATGTAGCACTAACAGCCAACTCCTCGCGCGCCTGTTTAAATGCCAACAGGGTAGTCGGCGCGCCCCACTCCGAACTCGACAACCGTTGCTGACAGAAAAGTTTCCAGCGCTGTTGCTCCTCGTTGTTCAAGGTGTCAGGAAAGTTACGCGCGCGGTAGCGGAATAATAATTCCGGCAAACGATGATCATCAAATGGCCACTGCTGATGCGCCAGATGTAAAGGCTCGGCTGCCCGGACTTGTTCGCATAAACGACGATCGCGATCACCAATAAAACCGTCATAGAGCTGCTGCTCGGGATCCGCACTCGGCGCAAAATCTTCCTCGGCATAAATAGCCGCCAACTTATCGCGCCAAACTTCGTGTGCGTCAGTTAGTCGCAGTGCACGTGCCTGGCACGTGTCCATATCCAATTGAAGTCGCTCGCGGTCCTGCGCCCGCAGCACGTTCAATGGGGCAACGACCGGGCAGCGGTTGATATGCACTAACTTGAGCGGCACTGGCAGTTCGCCTTCCGCCAGGTCGCCACGGCGCGTGTAGAGGCGCTGGCGCAAGGTATCGGCGTCCAGCTCCAGCAACCCCTGCGGGTCCAGCCCAAGGTCACAGACGATCAATGCATTGCGATTGCGCGGGTGCCAGGCCAGCGGCAGCACCACGCCCAAGTAGTGACGCTCGGCGGAAAAGCGTCCGGATATATGGACCATCGGTTGCAGCAGGCGTACCTGATCCATTACCCGCTGCTTGCTGCGCAGTTGAAACAGCCACTCATACAACTTGGGCTGTTTCTCGCGGACCAGACGCGCCAGGGCGATCGTGGCTCGCACGTCCGACAAGGCGTCGTGGGCCTGGCCATGATCGATTCCGTTGGCGGCGGTCAAACGCTCAAGCTTGAGGGTGACGCGCCCATCCTGCTCTGGCCAGACGATCCCTTCCGGGCGAAGTGCGTAGGCCGTGCGCACCACATCGATCAAATCCCAGCGACTGTTGCCGCCCTGCCATTCACGGGCGTAAGGGTCGAAAAAGTTGCGATACAAACTGTAGCGCGTCATTTCATCGTCAAAACGCAACGTGTTGTAACCGGCACCGCAAGTGCCCGGTGCGGCCAGTTCGGCATGCACTCGGGTCATGAAGTCGGCTTCGGCCAGGCCTTTGTCCGCCAGAACGTCAGGGGTGATGCCGGTGATCGCGCAGGCGGCCGGATGAGGCAGGATATCGTCGCTGAGCTGGCAATAAAGGTTGACCGGCGGGCCGATCTCGTTGAGTTCGAGGTCGGTACGAATACCGGCAACCTGAAGCGGGCGATCGCTGCGCGGATTGATGCCGGTGGTTTCATAGTCGTACCAGAAAATGGAGGTCACGGGTTATTCCTGTGCTGAAGACCGGCAAAGTCTAGGCGCTGTTGGCCGTCCGGGGCCAGTGATACCTTGGCTGTACAAATATCCAGCAAAACCTTGAATGGTTGCTTCCACCGGCGACACTGCTAGCATCCGTGTCTCTTAGCCGCTTCGCACTGCCAGGGATCGCAATGCCGAAAAAACCTTTGGATACCCGCTACCAGATCGAGACCCCTGAAGGCATAGATCTGCCCTTGCGCCCGGCAGACCTGCCGCCGCGGGTACTGGCCTTTGCTTTCGACCTGGGCTTGCGTGGCTTGGTCATGGGCATCCTGCTCGTGCCGCTGGCCCTGTTGGGCAATATTGGTATTGGCCTGGGTTCATTGCTGCTGTTTCTGGTCAGCTGGTGGTACATGGTCTTGTTCGAAGTGCTCAATCAAGGCTGCTCTCCAGGCAAGCAGGTCATGGGCCTGCGGGTCGTACAGGACGATGGCACGCCTGTCGGCTGGTCCGCCTCGCTGATCCGCAACCTCCTGCGCTTTGTCGACATGCTGCCCTTCGGCTACTTCCTCGGCGCCATCAGTTGCCTGCAACACCCTCATTTCAAACGGCTCGGCGACCTCGCCGCCGGCACCCTGGTGATCTACCGCGAACAATCACTGGCCCGCCCCCGGATACCCCAAGCGGCTGCGTTGCGCCTGCCCTTCGCCCTTGACCTGAGCGAGCAGCGCGCCATTCTCGGCTTCGCCGAACGCCAGGGCGAACTCTCTACCGAACGGGTGCATGAACTGGCGTCCATCCTCGCGGCCCCTCTGCAAGTGTCCCCTGCACGCGCCGTAGAGCAACTCAATGGTGTGGCCCGTGGCTTGTTGGGGCCGACATGAAGCAGAGCCTGTTCGAAAGCCGTCACCAGCCCCAGTGGCAAGCCTTTGAAGCGCAACTGACACAGTTGGAGCAAGGCAAGGCCAAGGCCAGCGACGTGGCGGACTTCCCCCATCACTATCGACGCCTGTGCCAGCACCTCGCGCTGGCACAGGCGCGTGGCTACAGCAGTTATCTGGTAGATCCGCTGCAGCAATTGGCCCTGCGCGGCCACCAGCAGCTCTATCGCCATCGCAGTCAATTGGGAGCGAAGGTTCTGAGCTTCGTCCTGGCCGACTTCCCGCGCCTGGTACGAGAGCAATGGCGCTTCGTGTTAATCGCCGGCCTGTTGTTTTTCGGCAGCCTGCTGGGAATAGCCCTGCTGGTTTACCTGTTTCCCGACCTGATCTACAGCATCGTCAGCGCCCAGCAGGTCGCCGAGATGCAAAGCATGTACGACCCCGCTGCCAGCCGCCTTGGGCGCGCCGCCGAGCGAGCCTCCAGCGAAAACTGGATGATGTTCGGCTACTACGTGATGCACAACATCGGCATCGCCTTCCAGACCTTTGCAGCCGGTTTGCTGTTTGGCCTGGGCAGCGTGTTTTTTCTGATTTTCAACGGTTTGATCATCGGCGCAATCTGCGGCCATCTCACCGAAATTGGCTATGGCCAGACCTTCTGGTCGTTTGTCATCGGCCACGCTGCATTCGAGCTGACCGCCATCGCCTTGGCCGGCGCTGCGGGTTTGCAACTGGGGTGGTCGCTGATCGCTCCGGGACCGCTCGCTCGCAGCGAATCCCTGCGGTTGGCGGCGCGCAAAAGCGTGCAGATGCTCTGCGGTGTGATGGTGTTCCTGCTGATCGCTGCGTTGATAGAGGCGTATTGGTCTTCCACCACCGCTATCACACCTTGGATCAAATACCTGGTGGGCGCCGCGCTTTGGCCGCTGGTGGCCGCTTACCTGATTCTTGCAGGGCGGGCTCACCATGCGCCTGAGTGACGCCAGCGTGGTAATTCGCCCCCGCACTGCCTGGGAGGCCATGGACCTTGGCGTGTTGATGGCCAGGGAGCATCGCTGGCTGTTGATGAGCAGTTGGGCGCTGGTGAGCTTGCCGGTATTCGCCTTGCTCACCGTGTTGTTATGGGAGTCTCCCTTTGCCGCTGTTTTTCTGTTCTGGTGGCTCAAACCGGCGTTCGATCGGCTGCCGTTGTACATCCTGTCCAAGGCACTGTTTGGTGAAACACCCAGCGTCAAACAAGCCGTGCGCCATTGGCCGCGACTGTTAAAAAGCCAGCTGCTGGTCAGCCTGACCTGGCGGCGTCTGAGCCTGAGCCGCAGTTTCGTGCTGCCAGTGAGCCAACTCGAAGGCCTGGGTGGCCAGGCGCGTCAACACCGCCTCGGCGTGCTGTTACAACGCAACGCAGGGGCTGCGCGCTGGCTGACAATCATTGGCATGCACCTGGAAATCGGCCTGTGGTTTGGCTGCATGGCGCTGTTCTACCTCTTCATTCCTGAACAACTTGAACGGGATTGGGACTGGCAACGACTAGTGCTCGCCACCCGTTCGCAAGGGCTGTGGCTGGCGCATCTGGGCAACGCGTTCTATGCGCTGATATTGGTGTTCTGGGAGCCTATCTACGTCGCCTGCGGTTTCAGCCTATACCTCAACCGCCGTACCGTGCTGGAGGCCTGGGACCTGGAACTGGTATTCCGGCGTTTACGCCAGCGCCTGGGCAGCGTGGCGACGCTACTGCTGTTGGCGGTCGGACTGATGCTGCAGGCCAGCCCACAGGTCATGGCGGATGAGTCCAGTAGCCCAAAGCAACTGAGCACCCCGGCTGCGAGTCAATCCATCAAGACCCTGCTGGCCCTCCCCCCGTTTAAAAACCCGGAAACCGTCACCCGCTATCGCTTCGGCGAAGACCAGCCTGCGGCCAAAGGCACCGCGCACGGTGATGGCAAATTACCCGGATGGCTACAGGCACTGCTCGATCACCTCAACAGCAACACCTTCAGACACCTAGGCCAGGGATTGGAAATACTCCTGTGGAGCCTGTTGATTGGAGGCCTCGCGTTGCTCGGTTGGCACTACCGCGACGGGTTGCAGGCTTTTGTCAGTCGGCGCGCAATCAGTCAACCCAGGGTTACCAAGCCCGCTCCAACGCAGTTATTCGGCCTGGAACTGGGCATAGACACTTTGCCCGGGGACATCGCCAGCACTGCCGAACACTTATGGCCCACACAACCACGGCAAGCCCTCAGCCTTCTGTACCGAGGCCTGCTCAGCCACCTGTTGCATGACTACAACATGCCACTGAAAACCGCCGACACCGAAGGCCAGGTCCTGGAGCGTGTTCACCAATTACAACAACCACAGCTGCTGGTGTTCAGTGATGAGCTGACACGCCACTGGCAGAACCTGGCCTACGGCCACCGGCTGCCCCCGCTCGCCGCCCAGCAAAAGCTCTGCAGCGACTGGCGTGCGTTGTTCAAGTCGGACGCCGGGCAATGAACCGCCTGTTACTGTGGGCAGGTGTACTGCTGGCGTGCCTGCTGGGGGCCGGTGCATTTTATGCCTGGCACAAGGCGATCCCTTATGACGAAGTGGTTGATCGCGGCCCATCGCCCCAAGCGCGGGAGAATCCCTATTTGGCGGCCGAGTACTTTCTGCACCAGCAAGGCCTGAGCGTCGAGCATGCCAATAGCCTTGAACACCTCGCTCACCTCCAGCCAAAAGGCCACAGCCTTCTGCTGTTGGGTGATCGCGCCAACATGACCCCACGCCAAGTGGATCAACTGCTGGAGTGGGCGAAGTCCGGTGGCCATTTGCTGGTGGTCGCCGAAGCGCTGTGGGATGAAGAGACAGGTAAAAGCGGCGACCTGCTGCTTGATCGGTTGAACATCCACCAGACATTGAGCGAAACCTTCGATGAACCAGCCACGACGCGCAAAAAGAAAACGCCGGACCTGACCAAACTCTACGTCGACAATGAAACCGCCCCGGCGTACTTCAGTTTCGATACCGACTTCAACCTCACCGATCCCAAACACCTGGCACAGTTTTCAGCCAACAGCGCCAAATCCAGCCACCTCATGCAACGCAATCTCGGGCATGGCACCGTAACCGTGGTAACCGACAGCGAGCTGTGGAAAACCCCGGGCATCGGCCAACACGATAACGCCTGGCTGCTGTGGTACCTCAACCAAGGTACTGACGTGACCTTGTTGTTCAACAGCGACGTAGACAGCCTGTTGACCCTGTTGATGCGCTATTTCCCCCAAGCCTTGGTGGCACTCCTGGCGCTGATTGCCCTGGCACTCTGCCAGACCGGCATGCGCCAGGGCCCGATCCAGGCGCCTGCGCCCAGGGCACGTCGGCAGTTGCAGGAGCATTTGAAGGCCAGCGCCGATTTCCTGCTGCGTCGCACCGGCCAGGGCACGCTCTTGCACGCCCTGCAGCGTGACATTCAGCGCGCTGCCCGCCGACGTCACCCTGGCTTTGAACACCTCGACACCGCTCAACAGTGGCAGGTACTCGAACGCCTGACGCGCCAACCCTCCCACATCATCAGCCAGGCCCTAGGCCCACTCCCGGCAAAACGGCTCACCAGCGCCGATTTCAGCCGTCAGGTGGCATGCCTGCAAACCCTCAGGAATGCCCTATGAGCGAACTCCCAGCAGCCACTGCCCCTACCGCCGAAAGCCTTCAACACGCCAGTCAGCAGGCACAGGCCCTGCGCGTTGAACTGCGCAAGGCGGTGGTTGGCCAGGATCAGGTGATCGACGACGTACTGACCGCGCTGATCGCTGGCGGGCATGTCCTGCTCGAAGGCGTACCCGGCCTGGGCAAGACGTTGCTGGTGCGTGCCCTGGCGCGTTGCTTTGGTGGCGATTTCGCACGTATCCAGTTCACACCGGACCTGATGCCCAGCGATGTCACCGGCCACGCCGTGTATGACCTGCACACCGAGCAGTTCAAGCTGCGCAAGGGGCCGCTGTTCACTCACTTGCTGCTGGCCGATGAAATCAACCGCGCTCCGGCCAAGACTCAAGCCGCCTTGCTTGAAGCCATGCAGGAGCGCCAAGTCACTCTCGAAGGCGAGGCGCTGCCTATCGGTCAGCCCTTCATGGTGCTGGCGACTCAGAACCCTATCGAACAGGAAGGTACTTACCCCCTGCCCGAAGCCGAACTCGACCGTTTCATGCTCAAGGTGCGCATGGACTACCCCGATGCTCGGCAAGAACTGGAGATGGTGCGCGAAGTGACTCGCTCGTCCCGGGCAGACATGCTCGACGTGCACCCGCTACGTACGGTGCTGCAGGCCCAGGACGTGTTGCACCTGCAGCAGGTTGCAAGCGAACTGGCGCTGGATGAGCAAGTCCTCGACTACGCCGTGCGCCTGGCGCGAGCCACCCGCACGTGGCCTGGGCTGGCCATCGGCGCCGGCCCTCGGGCCTCCATCGCCCTGGTTCGCGGGGCACGGGCACGCGCTTTGTTGCGTGGCGGTGAATTCGTCACCCCTGACGATATCAAGGGGTGCGCGCTGGCTGTACTGCGTCACCGGGTGCGCATTGCGCCGGAACTGGACATCGACGGGCTCGAGGTAGACCAAGTGCTCCAGCAACTGCTGGACCAGATCGCGGCGCCCCGGCAGTGACTCGTCCATGAAGCCGACCCGCCTGTTGTTGAGCTGGCTGAGCGTGTTGCTGGGTCTGAACATCCTGCTCGGCGCCGCAACGGCGCTGCAGCTTAAAGTGCCCGACACACTGCACTCGATAGCCTGGGGCTTGTTACTGGCGCTGTTGCTGCTGGCGCTGCTGGATGCCGTGCGCCTGCGGCGTCGCCCCGGTGTGCAAGTACAACGGCAAATGCCGGGCAGCCTGGCACTCGGACGCTGGGGAGAAGTGCGCCTGACCCTGACGCACGATTACTCGCAACCAATCACAGTGAAGGTATTCGATCATGTTCCTGACGGCTTGAGCATGGAAAACCTGCCCCAAAGCATTGAACTGCGCCCCGGTGAACACAGCGAACTGGGCTACCGCCTGCGGCCTTTGCGCCGTGGACATTTCCGCTTCAGCCGCTGTGAAATTCATCTGCCCAGCCCCATTGGGCTGTGGTCGGCACGGCAATTTGTCGAGGTCAGCGATACGACTCGCGTCTACCCGGATTTCGCTCACTTATACGGCGCACAGTTGCTCGGTGTGGATAACTGGCTCAGCCAACTCGGCGTGCGCCAACGCCAGCGAAGGGGCCTGGGGCTGGAATTCCACCAACTGCGCGAATTTCGCGAGGGTGACAGCCTGCGCCAGATCGATTGGAAGGCCACCGCACGACAACGCACACCCATCGCCCGTGAATACCAGGATGAGCGCGACCAGCAGATTGTGTTCATGCTCGATTGCGGTCGACGCATGCGCAGTCAGGACGGCGAGTTGTCACATTTCGACCATGCACTCAACGCCTGCCTGTTACTCAGTTATGTCGCGCTGCGTCAGGGCGATGCCGTGGGGCTGAGCACCTTTGCCAGTGACCAGCCGCGTTACCTGGCGCCGGTCAAGGGCAGCGGCCAGCTGAACCTGCTGCTCAATGCGGTGTACGACCTGGATACCACCCGCCGCACGGCCGACTATCAAGCTGCGGCCAGCCAACTGCTGGCTCGGCAAAAACGCCGGGCGCTGGTGATCGTGGTCACCAATCTGCGCGATGAGGACGATGAAGCTCTGCTGACAGCGGTCAAGCGCATCAGCCGACAGCATCGGGTACTGGTGGCCAGCCTGCGGGAGGAAGTACTCGATGATTTGCGCCAGGCCCCGGTGCAAACCCTGCCTGAAGCATTGGCTTATTGCGGGACGGTCGACTACCTCAATGCACGCAACGAACTCCATGACCGGTTGAGCGCCCATGGGTTATCCGTACTGGACACGCCGCCATCAGCGTTGGGGGCCGCGCTCGTCACGCGTTATCTGGGTTGGAAAAAAGCCGGAGTGTTCTAAACGCGTGCTGACACAAACACCTTGCCAAGGCCGGGCTAACGATCCCAACCCGGACCAACACGTTCAATGCCTAAGCGGATGCCTGTAACGGATCGAAGCTGAAGTAATTCAACAAGGCGCTGATCAGCTGGCTGTATTCTTCGCCCGCCTCGATCACGCTGAACCCCGAGTCGTAGTGCTGCGGGTTGATGTCTTCATGGCTCCACAAGCAGGTCGCGGTCAGGTCAATTGCCTGGCACTCGCCGGTCGGGCCAGGAATTTTCAGACGCAACTCGAAATCCACGTCGACCATCATGGGCAACTGGCTGATCAACATCAGCCCACTTTCGGACGCGTTGCCCAGAAAACCGATAGGTTTATCAGTAACACGGTTGAATACCTGCAGGAAGCAAGGTAGCTGGTGCCGCTCGATCCGTCGGTGGGTAAACATGTGAGATCGCCATCCAATGGCCATGCCCTGGCCGGTCCAGTGATTCGGAACGAGCCAATGGCTCGCTCTCCCTGGATCTCGGTGTGCCAACAGACGTCGCTATGGTCACTAAACAACTGCCGAATCCGGGCCTCGCATTCGTTCGAATAGAAACTTGTACAAACGAACACCCAAAGGATAGCTCAAGACTGGCGACGGGCCAGCTATGGCATGACAAATATCATTACAACGACGCCGGCCGTGTCTGTGCAGCACTGGCGCCGGGGTAATGCCCCAACTGCTGCAGGGTGTCGAGCCTGGCTCGCGCACGGTAGGCGTACTCACTTGTCGGGTACTGGCTGATGATGAATTGATAGGTCTGGACAGCATCGACGAACAATTTCTGTCGCTCCAGGCATTGGCCGCGCAACATCGAGACCTCCGGTTGCACGTAGCGACGGGTGCGGCTCTCGCGGTCAACCTGGGACAATTCCAGCGTGACGCGCTCGCAATCACCCACCCCATAGGCACGGTAAGCGTTGTTCAAATGGTGGTCCATCGACCAGCGGGTACAGCCGACAACACTGACGGCCAGGGCAGCAACGAGCAAAATTCGCATGGGGGTTCTCCTGTCTTGAGCAGTGTATCGACCCCTCGTCGAAAATCTTCAAGGATGTTCGTCTATTCAACCGCTGCAAAAACAAGCCAATCGTCGATAAGTAGTGCAAACGAACAATGACTACAACGAAAGAGCATAGTAGCCTTCTCCAGCGCTTGAACTCAGGAGTCTGTGCATGTCCGTCCGTCGTACCAAAATCGTCGCCACCCTTGGCCCGGCCAGTAACTCGCCGGAAGTCCTCGAACAGCTGATTCTGGCTGGTTTGGACGTTGCCCGTCTGAACTTCTCCCACGGCACCCCGGACGAGCACAAGGCTCGCGCCAAGCTGGTGCGTGACCTGGCCGCCAAGCACGGCCGCTTCGTGGCGCTGCTGGGTGACCTGCAAGGCCCGAAAATCCGTATCGCCAAATTCGCCAACAAGCGTATCGAGCTGAAGATCGGTGACAAGTTCACCTTCTCCACAAGCCATCCGCTGACCGAAGGCAACCAGCAAGTCGTGGGTATCGACTACCCGGATCTGGTCAAGGACTGCGGCGTCGGCGACGAGCTGCTGCTGGACGATGGCCGCGTGGTCATGCGCGTCGACACCGCCACCCCGACCGAACTGCACTGCACCGTGATCATCGGTGGCCCGCTGTCCGACCACAAAGGCATCAACCGTCGCGGCGGTGGCCTGACGGCGCCGGCGCTGACTGAAAAAGACAAGGCCGACATCAAGCTCGCCGCCGAAATGGAAGTGGACTACCTCGCCGTGTCTTTCCCGCGCGACGCTGCCGATATGGAATACGCCCGTAAACTGCGCGACGAAGCCGGCGGTACTGCCTGGCTGGTAGCGAAGATCGAACGCGCCGAAGCCGTTGCCGATGACGAAACCCTCGACGGCCTGATCAAGGCTTCCGACGCTGTGATGGTTGCGCGTGGCGACCTGGGCGTGGAAATCGGTGACGCCGAGCTGATCGGCATCCAGAAAAAGATCATCCTGCACGCCCGCCGCCATAACAAAGCGGTGATCGTGGCGACCCAGATGATGGAGTCGATGATCCAGAACCCGATGCCAACCCGCGCCGAAGTGTCCGACGTAGCCAACGCCGTGCTCGACTACACCGACGCCGTGATGCTCTCGGCTGAAAGTGCCGCCGGCCCGTACCCGTTGGAAGCCGTACAGGCCATGGCGCGGATCTGCGTCGGTGCCGAAAAGCACCCGACCAGCAAGACCTCCAGCCACCGCATCGGCAAAGTGTTCGAAAGCTGCGACCAGAGCATCGCCCTGGCAGCCATGTACACTGCCAACCACTTCCCGGGCGTTAAAGCGATCATCGCCTTGACCGAAAGTGGCTACACGCCGTTGATCATGTCGCGCATCCGTTCCTCGGTGCCGATCTACGCGTTCTCCCCGCACCGCGAAACCCAGGCCCGTGCGGCCATGTTCCGTGGCGTGTACACCGTGCCGTTCGACCCGGCCTCGTTGCCGCCGCATGAAGTCAGCCAGGCTGCCATCGACGAGCTGATCAAGCGCGGCGTTGTGGAGAAAGGCGACTGGGTCATCCTGACCAAGGGCGACAGCTACCACACCATCGGTGGCACCAACGGCATGAAGATCCTGCACGTTGGCGACCCAATGGTCTGAGTGACAGGCTGAAAAACAAAAGCCCCACCATGAGAATGGCGGGGCTTTTTGCATGTCAGGCTGGCGGTTGTGTTGGCGTCACTGGCCTCTTCGCGAGCAAGCCCGCTCCCACATTTGACCGCGTACACGCTGAAGAAACACGCTCGAATGTGGGAGCGAGCTTGCTCGCGAAGACGTCAGAACAATCGACAAAAATCTAGCGCCTGGTGACAAAAGCCGACAACGCCGCAATCGCCTCCGGCGATTTCAACCGCTGCGTAAACAAAGCCCCCTCCTCTTCAATCACTTGGCGCAACTGCTCGCGATCCACACTTTTCATCAAGTGTTTGCTGACTTGCACCGCACCCGGCGCCAGGATCTCAAAACGTTCAGCCACTTCCCGCGCCTTGGCCAGCGCCGCTTCACCGCTGCTCAACGCCTGCGTGGCAATGCCCCACGCGGCCGCCTGCTCACCGGTGAATCCCTCGCCCAGCAGCAACAGCTCAGCCGCCTTGGCATGCCCGAGCAATCGCGGCAGGATCAGGCTTGAGCCAAACTCCGGACACAACCCAAGGTTGACGAATGGCATGCGCAAGCGCGCATCGCGGCTGATATAGACCAGGTCGCAATGCAGCAGCAGGGTCGTGCCGATGCCCACCGCCGCGCCGGCCACAGCGGCGATCACTGGCTTGCGGCAATTGAGCAGGCTTTTCATAAAGTGAAACGGCGGGCTGTCGAGGTCGCTGGGCGGCTGTTCGAGGAAATCGCCGATGTCATTACCGGCGGTAAAACACTCACGGCTGCCCTGAATCAGCACGGCACGGATGTCTGGGTCCGCATCGGCCTGCTCCAACGCGTGGGCCAATTGCGTGTACATGGCGCGGGTCAGGGCGTTTTTCTTGTCCGGGCGGTTGAGCTGCAAGGTCAGCAGCCCGCGTTCGCGTTGCAGCAGGATGGCGTCGGTCATGGTGGATCTCGCGGCTGTAGAAATCAGCGCTCAACCACGGGGCACAAACACATCGGCCAGCAGTTGATTGCGCGGCAGACCGGCCAGGAACAAGCGTTTGGAAAACGCCTCGACGCTGACAGGGTGCCCGCAGAGTAAGGCCAGAGTTTGCCGCGAAACAAGCCGCAGTTGCGCCAATGCCTGGGTCAACTCAGCCGCAGTCCACAGCTCCACGGTGACGTTTGGATGCTGCAAAGCCAACTGCGCCAGGGGCTCGGCCAGGTAATGCGCGTCGACATCATGAGCCAGGTGAATCACACGGATGGCGCCCTGATGATCCTGGCGCAACGCCTCGCGCAGCACGCCCCACAACGGCCCAAGCCCGGTGCCGGCGGCCAACAGCCATAGCGGCCGCGAATGCCAGTCGGGATCGTATTGCAGCGCCCCGCCCCTCAACTCGCCCAGGCGCAGGTCGTCTCCCACTTGCAACTGGCGGGCAATATTTATGAATTCACCGGGCTGACGGCAATCGAGGTGAAACTCCAGGAACGGATCTTCCTGGGGCAAGCTCGCCAGGGAATAGGGCCGCGCCACCTGTCCCGCCCACACCACCAGATGCTGCCCGGCGCGATAACGCAGGCCACGTTCCGGTTGCAAGCGCAGGCGCAGCACACTCGCATTCAACCAGTCGACGCCCACCACTTTGGCGGGCAAACCGTCACGCAGCGGGTCGAACGTTTCGACTTGCACGTCCCCGACAACCTGGCATTGGCACGCCAAGCGCCACCCCTGCTGACGTTGCGCCGGGCTCAAGGCGTCGGGTTGTTTGTCCTCGACCGCACCCTGGCAGCGCACCAGGCACGCATGGCAACTGCCCGCCCGGCAACTGTAAGGCACGGCCACACCCGCCAGATTCAGGGCATCCAGCAAGTTGCTGCCGGTGGCTACCGACCAGTGGCGTTCGCCGACGTGCAGTTCAGGCATATAAGGTCTCAATCAGAAGGGGCGCGCACAGGGAATCATGCCTGCGACAGTTTGACCATAGTCGGGTGTATCGGCCACCGCGCCGGGTTATACTGCCGCGCCTTTTTAGCGTCGCGCCTGCACCTACGGCGTGCCTTGGAAAGGTGGACTCAGCCGACCGATGTACCCCACTGAGCCACCTTTATTGAATGTTCCCTTATAGAGGAGCGCGACTCATGACCGTGATCAAGCAAGACGACCTGATTCAGAGCGTTGCCGACGCCCTGCAATTCATTTCCTACTACCACCCCGTTGACTTCATCCAGGCGATGCACGAAGCCTACCTGCGCGAAGAATCGCCGGCAGCCCGTGACTCCATTGCGCAGATCCTGATCAACTCGCGCATGTGCGCCACCGGCCATCGCCCGATCTGCCAGGACACCGGTATTGTTACCGTGTTCGTGCGCGTGGGCATGGACGTACGTTGGGATGGCGCCACCATGGGCCTGGACGACATGATCAACGAGGGCGTGCGTCGCGCCTACAACCTGCCGGAAAACGTCCTGCGTGCATCGATCCTCGCCGACCCGGCAGGTGCGCGTAAAAACACCAAGGACAACACCCCGGCCGTGATCCACTACTCCATCGTCCCGGGTAACACCGTGGAAGTGGACGTGGCAGCCAAGGGCGGCGGTTCCGAGAACAAGTCGAAAATGGCTATGCTCAACCCGTCCGACTCGATCGTCGACTGGGTGCTCAAGACCGTTCCGACCATGGGCGCCGGCTGGTGCCCACCGGGCATGCTCGGCATCGGCATCGGCGGCACCGCCGAGAAAGCTGCGGTGATGGCCAAGGAAGTGTTGATGGAATCCATCGACATCCACGAGTTGAAAAAGCGCGGCCCGCAGAACCGCATCGAAGAGATGCGTCTGGAGCTGTTCGAGAAGGTCAACCAACTGGGCATCGGCGCCCAGGGCCTGGGTGGCCTGACCACCGTGCTCGACGTGAAAATCATGGATTACCCGACCCACGCCGCCTCGCTGCCGGTGTGCATGATCCCCAACTGCGCCGCCACCCGTCACGCACACTTCGTGCTCGACGGTTCGGGCCCGGCGTCGCTGGAAGCGCCATCGCTGGACGCCTACCCGGAAATCGTCTGGGAAGCCGGCCCATCGGCCCGCCGCGTCAACCTCGACACGCTGACCCCGGAAGAAGTGCAAAGCTGGAAGCCAGGCGAAACCGTGTTGCTCAACGGCAAGATGCTCACTGGCCGCGACGCGGCGCACAAGCGCATGGTCGAGATGCTGAACAAGGGCGAACCCCTGCCGGTAGACCTCAAGGGTCGCTTCATCTACTACGTCGGCCCGGTTGATCCGGTGCGCGAAGAAGTGGTTGGCCCGGCTGGCCCGACCACCGCCACGCGGATGGACAAGTTCACCCGTCAGATCCTCGAACAGACCGGCCTGCTGGGCATGATCGGCAAATCCGAGCGCGGCCCGACCGCCATCGAAGCGATCAAGGACCACAAAGCCGTGTACTTGATGGCTGTCGGCGGTGCGGCGTACCTGGTGGCGCAAGCCATCAAGAAGTCGCGCGTAGTCGCGTTCGCCGAACTGGGCATGGAAGCGATCTACGAGTTCGACGTCAAGGACATGCCGGTCACCGTTGCGGTGGACAGCAAGGGCGAATCCGTACACATCACCGGTCCTGCCATCTGGCAGAAAAAGATCAGTGAAAGCCTGGCGGTAGAAGTGCAGTAAGCACTTCACTGCGAGGATAAAGGCGACTGCGGCCCATGGCCCAGTCGCCTTTTTTATGGCCGACTCATTCCTTCGGGCCAGTGGAGTCTGGTGCGGCTGGAGGGCATGTTGTGGCTAGAGGGATTGGTTGTGGCGAGCGGGCTTGCCCCGCGTTGGGTGGCGAAGCCGCCCCAATAAGGCCACCGCAGTGTGCCAGGCATATCGCGGGGGCAGTTTTTAGGGCGGCTTCGCCCCCCCTACGCGGGGCAAGCCCGCTCGCCACAACAAGCCCGCTCGCCACAAACTGAACGGCGTGCATGCTATGGTGCTCACCCCTTACCGTGCCTGTTCATCACTGTATGATCGCAATCCCACGCCCCCTGCGCCTGACCTTCTATTCCCTGTTGATCATCGCCGGAGCGGTGCTGGCCGCTGCGTTGGCCACTCGACATGCCGAACGCCAAGCCTTGGTGGATGACGCCGCCCGCGCCAATCAACAGCTCACGCTCTATGGCAATTCCCTGCACACCCTGATCGAACGCTACCGCGCCCTGCCCGCCGTACTGGCGCTGGATTCGGAAATGATCAGCGCCTTGAAAGGCCCGCTCGACGCCACCACCCAAGACCTGCTCAACCGCAAACTGGAGCGCATCAACGGCGCAGCACAGTCCTCAACCCTGGAACTGATGGACCGCAACGGCCTGGCCGTGGCCGCCAGTAACTGGAACTTGCCGAGCAGTTATGTCGGCCACAACTACGCGTTTCGCCCCTATTTCAGCCAGACCTTGAGCCAAGGCACCGGGCGTTTTTATGCGGTCGGGGTAACCACCGGCATTCCGGGTTACTTCCTCTCCAGCGCGGTGGTCGATGAACACGAGCAGTTTCTCGGTGCCATGGTCGTGAAGCTCGAACTCTCCGAACTTGAACGTGAGTGGGCCCAGGGCAATGACCTGCTGCTGGTCAGCGACGCGCGCGGCATCGTGTTTATCGCCAACCAGCCGGGCTGGCGTTATCGCAACCTGCGGCCGCTGTCGGCCAGTGACCTTGCCGAACTCAAGGCCACGCGCCAATACGATAAAAAGCAATTGCAGCCGCTGCAAACCCAGACGCTGCAGCGCTTCGACGAAAACAGCCACCTGATGCGCGTCAATGGCCCTGACGGCAATGCCAACTACATCTGGGAATCCCTGCCACTGAAGGCCGAAGGCTGGACCCTGCACCTGCTGCGCAAACCGCAGTTCGCCTTTGAAGATCAGCGCAACGCTGGCCTCGCCGCTGCAGGCTCGTGGCTGGCGCTGGTGTTTCTGGTGCTGTTCCTGACCCAGCGCTGGCGCCTGGCCCGCCTGCGCCAGCGCAGCCGCGAGGAGTTGGAGCAGCTTGTGGAGGAGCGCACCCAGGCGCTGCGCACGGCCCAGGATGGCTTGGTGCAATCGGCCAAACTGGCGGCACTGGGCCAGATGTCCGCCGCACTCGCCCATGAAATCAACCAGCCGCTGACCGCCCAACGCATGCAGTTGGCGACTCTGCGCCTGCTGCTGGACCACGGCCGCGTGGACGATGCCTACCAAGCGCTCACACCGCTGGACGACATGCTCACGCGCATGGCCGCACTCACCGGCCACCTCAAGACCTTCGCGCGCAAAAGCCCCAGCGGCTTGCGCGAAAAGCTCGACCTGGCCACCGTCGTCGACCAATCCCTGCACTTGCTCGACGCGCGCCTGCGCGAGGAAGCCATCGGCGTGGTGCTGGACTTGGCCCGCCCCGCCTGGGTCCGCGGTGATGCCATCCGCCTGGAACAGGTGTTGATCAACCTGCTGCGCAACGCCTTGGATGCGATGGCCGACAAGCCACGCAAACGCCTGGAGATCCGCCTGCACGCCGACCAGCAGTTGTGGCGACTGACCGTCAGCGACAGCGGCGGCGGCATTGCAGAAGAACACTTGAGCAGCGTGTTCGACCCGTTCTTTACCACCAAACCCGTCGGAGACGGCCTCGGCCTCGGGCTGGCGGTGTCCTACGCTATCGTGCATGAACTGGGCGGGCGCCTGCTCGCCGGCAACCGTGGCGACGGCGCAATATTCACCTTGACCTTACCGATTGCGCTGGAGACGCCCGACCTATGTTGAACGCCGTGATTGTGGTCGATGACGAAGCCAGCATTCGCACGGCCGTCGAACAATGGTTGAGCCTGTCAGGGTTTGACGTGCAGTTGTTCAGCCGCGCCGAGGAATGCCTGGCGCACCTGCCCAGGGACTTTGCCGGGGTGATCTTGAGCGATGTGCGCATGCCCGGGCTCAGCGGCCTGGAACTGCTGGCCGAAGTGCAACGCCGGGATGCCGACTTGCCGGTGATTCTCCTCACCGGCCACGGCGATGTGCCGATGGCGGTGGAAGCGATGCGCGACGGCGCCTATGACTTTCTGGAAAAGCCCTTCAGCCCCGACGCCTTGCTCAACAGCCTGCGCCGTGCCCTGGACAAACGCGGGCTGATCCTGGAAAACCGTCGTCTGCATCAACAGGCCGACCATCGCGCGCAGCTCGAATCGAGCCTGCTGGGCGTGTCCCGAAGCTTGCAGAACCTGCGACGTCAGGTGCTCGACCTGGCGAACCTGCCGGTCAATGTGTTGATCCGTGGCGAGACCGGCAGTGGTAAAGAGCTGGTCGCGCGCTGCCTGCACGATTTTGGCCCGCGCGCAAAAAAGCCGTTTGTAGCGCTCAACTGCGCTGCCATCCCCGAGCAGTTGTTTGAGGCCGAATTGTTCGGCCACGAAAGTGGCGCGTTCACCGGTGCCCAAGGCAAGCGTATCGGCAAGCTGGAATATGCCCATGGAGGCACGCTGTTCCTGGATGAAATCGAAAGCATGCCGCTGGCCCAGCAGGTGAAGTTGCTGCGCGTATTGCAGGAACAAAAGCTCGAGCGACTGGGCTCCAACCAAAGCATTCACGTGGACTTGCGCATCATTGCCGCCACCAAGCCGGACCTGCTGGAAGAGGCGCGCGCCGGGCGTTTTCGCGAAGATTTGGCCTACCGACTGAACGTCGCACAGCTGCGCCTGCCACCTCTGCGCGAGCGCCGTGAAGACATACCGCTACTGTTCGACCACTTTGCCCACAGCGCCGCCGAGCGCCTGGGCCGCAGCGCCGAGCCCTTGAGCGGCGCGCAACTGGGGCGCCTGCTCAGCCATGATTGGCCGGGTAATGTGCGTGAACTGGCCAACGTCGCCGAGCGCCAAGTGCTGGGCCTGGGTGAACCTGAGCCGGAAGGTATCGAGGCCGGACAATCCCTGGCGGCGCAGCAGGAAGCCTTCGAAGCGCATTGCCTGAAAGCGGCGCTGGTGCGCCACAAGGGTGATATCAAGGCGGTGTTGGCGGAGCTGCAGCTGCCCCGTCGCACCTTCAATGAAAAGATGCAGCGGCATGGGTTGGTGCGGGAGATGTTTCTCTAGGCCAATCGTTGTGTTGACTGGCAGGCCGCTATCGGGGGCAAGCCCCCTCCCACACTTGAGCGTGTTCACAAATCAAAATGTGGGAGGGGGCTTGCCCGCGATAAGGACAGCAGCCATAAGCGGATTTCCGCTCATCACCTGAAAATCATCAGCAAATTTCCGCTCAATAAAATCTTGTAACCCTTCTATTCCGGGCCTTCACCCACCTGGCACAGCTCCTGCTATAGCCCCAGCCAGGCAGTGCTCAAGCACGCTCCATAAAAACAACTAGATGAAGGATCCTTCAATGGATAACTCCAACTCCCTGCCTCTGGGGTCGGCGGCTGCGCCGGCAAAAGAACGCAGTACTTCCAGCCGGATCAAATCGATTTTCAGCGGTTCGGTCGGCAACATGGTCGAGTGGTACGACTGGTACGTCTACGCCGCCTTCTCGCTGTACTTCGCCAAAGCCTTCTTTCCGAAAGGCGACACCACCGCCCAACTGCTGAACACCGCCGCGATCTTCGCCGTGGGCTTCCTGATGCGCCCGATCGGTGGCTGGCTGATGGGGCTGTATGCCGACCGTGCCGGTCGCAAAGCGGCCTTGATGGCGTCGGTGCTGTTGATGTGCTTCGGCTCACTGATCATCGCCCTGAGCCCGGGTTATGAAACCATCGGCGTCGGCGCACCGATCCTGCTGGTGTTCGCCCGCCTGCTGCAAGGTCTGTCGGTGGGTGGCGAGTACGGTACCTCGGCCACTTACTTGAGCGAAATGGCGACCAAGGAACGTCGCGGCTTCTTCTCCAGCTTCCAATACGTGACGCTGATCTCCGGCCAACTCATCGCGCTGGCAGTATTGATCGTGCTGCAACAGGTGCTCACCACCGAACAACTGTACGACTGGGGCTGGCGCATCCCGTTCGCCATCGGCGCCCTGTGCGCAGTGGTCGCGCTGTACCTGCGTCGTGGCATGGAAGAAACCGAGTCGTTCACCAAAAAGGAAAAGGCCAAGGAAAGCGCCATGCGCACCTTGATGCGCCACCCCAAGGAACTGATGACCGTGGTCGGCCTGACCATGGGCGGCACCCTGGCGTTCTACACCTACACCACCTACATGCAGAAATACCTGGTGAACACGGTGGGCATGAGCATTTCCGACTCCACCACCATTTCGGCGGCCACGCTGTTTCTGTTCATGTGCCTGCAACCTATTGTCGGCGGGCTGTCGGACAAGGTTGGCCGCCGGCCGATCCTGATCGCCTTCGGTATCCTCGGCACCTTGTTTACCGTGCCGATCCTCACCACCCTGCACACCATCCAGACCTGGTGGGGCGCGTTTTTCCTGATCATGGCGGCACTGATCATCGTCAGCGGCTATACCTCGATCAATGCGGTGGTGAAGGCCGAGCTGTTCCCTACGGAAATCCGTGCCTTGGGCGTGGGCCTGCCGTATGCGCTGACCGTGTCGATCTTCGGCGGTACCGCTGAATACATCGCGCTGTGGTTCAAGAGCATTGGCATGGAAACCGGCTACTACTGGTATGTGACGGCCTGTATTGCGGTGTCGCTGGTGGTCTACGTGACCATGAAAGACACCCGCAAGCATTCACGGATTACCACGGACTAAACAGTGTGGGAGCGGGCTTGCTCGCGAAAAGCGCAGTGTCAGTCGATGTTGCTCTGACTGATCCACCGCATTCGCGAGCAAGCCCGCTCCCACATTTTGGTCTTCAGCGTTTCATAAACAGCGTCAGGTCAGCTCTACGGGCTGCCGACGCCCGTACCGGCGCTGCGCATACGACGCCCCGGCAATCATTACCACCAACACGCCCGCCAACACCGCCGATGAACCGATGGTGCCGAAATCCAGCCCGCCCTTTTCATGGGGCTTGGTGAGGAAATCGCCCAGGGTCGCACCGAACGGCCGAGTCAGCACAAACGCTACCCAGAACAACAGCACCGACGACAGTTGGGTGAAGTATTTAAGTGCTGCCACCACCGCAATGGCCGAGCCGATCAGCAAGGCGCCACCGGCAAAACCCAACCCGGAGTCGTCCCCCAGGAAGTCACCCAACGCGGTGCCCAAGGTGTTGGAGAACAGAATCGCCATCCAGTAAAACAGCTCGCCGCGCAACGTCTGGACCTTGTTCACGTTCAGCGAATCACCGCTGAGGTGCCACAACGCGAAGATGATCATCAGGATCACGATCAGGATCATCGAGCCGGTGGCGTACCCGAGGCCCAAGGTGCGGTCCATGAAATCCGACATCGTGGTGCCGGCGGTACTCGTGGACAGAATCACGATCCAGTACAACACCGGGTTGTAGGTTTTCGACCAGAGCTGTGTCACCAGGGTGACGAGAAACACGCTGATCAAAATCATCGAACTGATGGCGTAGCCGACATTCAGGGTCATCGACAACAAATCCCCGGCGGTTTCGCCCAGGGTGGTTGCGCAGATTTTCATGACCCAGAACGCCAGGGTGATCTGAGGAAGTTTGTTCATTGTGCGCAAGGCTCCGAAGCTCAGTCGTGCATTGGGCCGACGTATAGGGGGTGTCGACCTGGCGCGCAGACTGAACGGGACGCTGTGAAAAATAGGTGGGCAATCAATGAAAATTCCATCCGGCCAATGGAAATTCACCGTCATGGATTGCACTATGGCTACCTCACAGCCCCCCGCAGCAGGAACCCCGGCCCATGTCTGACGATATCCATTTCTACGAACCCGCCAATGGCCACGGCCTGCCCCATGACCCGTTCAATGCCATCGTCGGGCCACGGCCGATTGGCTGGATTTCTTCCCACGACCGCGAAGGCCGCCTGAACCTGGCGCCCTACAGCTTTTTCAATGCGTTCAATTACATTCCGCCGATCATTGGGTTTTCCAGCGTCGGGCGCAAAGACAGCCTGAACAACATCGAACAGACCGGCGAGTTTGTGTGGAACCTGGCCACTCGCCCGTTGGCCGAGCAGATGAACCAGAGTTGCGCGGCGGTATCGCCAGAGGTCAACGAGTTCGAGCTGTCCGGCCTGACGCCGGTCGCCTCGAAAATTGTCGGCGTGCCGCGCGTGGGCGAAAGCCCGGTGTCGTTCGAATGCAAGGTGACGCAGATTATTCAGTTGCAGCGCGCCGACAAAGAGTTGGTGCCGAGCTGGCTGGTGTTGGGCGAGGTGGTCGCGGTGCACATTGCCAAGTGGCTGCTCAAGGATGGGATCTATGACACGGCCGCCGCGGAGCCGATCTTGCGCGGCGGTGGCCCGGCGGATTACTTCCAGCTGGGGCCGCAGGCACTGTTCAAGATGTATCGCCCAGGCGCCACTCAGCGCTGAGTGAAAGGCAAAAAAATGTGGGAGCGGGCTTGCTCGCGAAGGCGGTGGATCAGTCAATATTTTCGGTGACTGACACTGCGCATTCGCGAGCAAGCCCGCTCCCACATTTGGATCGGTGGTGTTGATTAGTCAGCGGCAGGTGACCAGGTCAATTGCCCTTCTTCGTCCACGTCGACCAACCGCTGCAATTGCGCGGCAGCCGCATCGTCGGCGTCGTCAGCGGTCTTGAACGTGTGGCCTTCAAGGATCTTGTGAAACCTGGGGGCGCCCATGCCATCCAGTGCCTTGACGGCGATGGCGGCGCTGTAGCCACCCTCTTCTTCACGCACCAAGGCGGAAACGGCTTCGTGGTGGGCAAACTCTTTACGTGCCATGTTGCAGGTCCTGGCCAATGGGAAAGTCGGCCATTCTAACCTTCTCAACCGGCCAGTTGCAGGTACTCGCCGTAGGCATGCGCCGCGGATGCATCAGTAAAGGTCTGGAAGTCCATGCTGCGTACCACCATGTCGTTCAACAGCTCGGTAAAGACCATCAAGGCGGGCGAGTTGAAGTAGGCGCTCATCGCCTGCTCGCTGCTCCAGAAGCCGCAGATCAGCCACACATCGGGATCCACTTGGGAATGCTGCAACGAGAATTGCAGGCAACCCTGAGCCTGACGGCCCGGTTCGATCAAACTGCTCAAGCGTGCACCGAGTTCGGTGCTGCACCCGGTACGGGCGCGGATAAAGGCCATATGGCTCGCGGGAATGGGGGTGGACATGTTCGACTCTCCCGTTGAGAAGTGATGCTCGGCAAGCACTGTGAGGGCGTGCTGCCACAGGATCAAAGATAACGGCGCGGGTGCGGGTGCGGTTAGTCAATTCCTGCCGGCTTATTGCACAATCCTGCCAGAGGCGTAGATAAGACGTTTGGCCCCGGGGGGTTATTCCATGGCCATGTTCAGTGTTTCAGGCAGATGACAGGCACTGCACTTGCCTGATTCGCGACTTATCGCAGGATCAGGCAAGGATTGTGCAGGATCGACGTAACACTTTCTCAAAAGCCGCCGCTAAGCTGATCCCATCAAAAAGCTTGTAGAGGACACGTCATGTCGTCGGAACATAAGTCCATTCCTCTCGATGCCGAGACGGAAAAACAGCGCGCCGAACTCGCCAGCATCGTGCACCGGCATACCTGGGAAGATGGCTCCTACGGCACGGCGATCACCTCGTTGTTCCTCAACCGCCACAACACGCCGCGCGACTTCATGCCGGTGCTGGTGGAACCTGCGCTGTGCATCCTCGCCAGCGGCAGCAAGGAAGTACGCCTTGCTGACGAAATCTTCGCCTACGACCCGCTCAACTACCTGGTGTTCTCCGTGGCGATGCCAGTAGCCGGGCGGATCATCGATGCCACGCCGGAAGATCCCAACCTGTCGGTGCGCATCAATATCGACCCGGCGCAACTGACGGCGCTGATCGCCGAGGCCGGGCCGATGGGCGTGCCCTCGCGTCCGACTTCGCGCGGCATGTACGTCGACCGCATCGACACCCAATTGCTCGACGCCGTGCTGCGCCTGGCGCGCCTGCTGGATACGCCCAAAGACATCGCGATGCTGGCGCCGTTGATCAACCGCGAGATTCTTTACCGCTTGCTGCGTGGGCCGCAGGGTTACCGGCTGTATGAAATCGCCGTGGCCAACAGTCAGAGCCATCGTGTGAGCCAGGCCATCAAGTGGCTGAACGGCAACTATGAACAGCCGCTGCGTATTGATGACCTGGCCCGCGAAGTGAACCTCAGCGTCTCGACGTTGCACCACCGCTTCAAGGCGATTACCGCGATGAGCCCGCTGCAATACCAGAAGCAGTTGCGCCTGCAGGAAGCGCGGCGTTTGATGATTGCCGAAGGGCTGGAAGCCTCGGCGGCGGGGTATCGGGTGGGGTATGAAAGCCCGTCGCAGTTCAGCCGCGAGTACAGCCGGCTGTTTGGGGCGCCACCGCTGCGGGACCTGGCGAGAATGCGCCAAAGTATCTGACCCACCACAAGTATCATTGTGGGAGCTGGCTTGCCTGCGATGGCGGTGTATCAGTCAAACATTAGCTGGCTGGCCCACCGCTATCGCAGGCAAGCCAGCTCCCACATTTGAACCTCGGTGTTCTTTAGTCCAGGGTTCGCGGGAGCTGCAAAGTGACGCGCAAACCACCCTCGCGCAAATTCTGCAAACTCACCTCACCGCCATGGCTGTGGGCGATGTTGCGCGCAATGCCCAACCCCAAACCATAACCCTGCTGCTGCCCGGCCAACCGAAAGTGCGGTTCAAACACTTGCTCCAGCCGCTGCTCCGGCACGCCCGGGCCTTCGTCGTCGACGTGCAGGATAAATTCCGCGCCATCGTCTTCGATGTGCAAATGCGCGTTCTGCCCGTACTTCAACGCGTTGTCAATCAGGTTACCGATGCAGCGCTTGAGCGCCAGCGGCTTGCCTGCATACGGCGCCAGGGCGCGGCCATCCTGGGTGATGCGGCCATTGCCGTTGGGCGCCAGGTACGGCTCCACCAGGCAATCAAGGACGTGATTAAGGTCGACCGGCTCGATGTTTTCGTGGATGTCAGTGTCTTTCACGCATTGCAGCGCGCCCTTCACCAGCAATTCCAATTCATCCAGGTCGCGACCGAACTTGGCTTGCAGGTTGTCGTCTTCGAGCAGTTCCACGCGCAGGCGCAAGCGGGTGATCGGCGTGCGCAAATCGTGGGAAATCGCGCTGAACAATTGGCTGCGCTCGGTCAGGTAACGGCTGATGCGTTCGCGCATGGCGTTGAACGCACGGCCCACTTCCACCACTTCGCTGCCGCCGCCTTCGGCCACCGGCTCGACATCCGCGCCCAGGGACATATCACGCGCCGCCCGCGCCAGACGCTTGAGCGGTCGGCTTTGCCAGTGCACCAGCAGGCCGATAAACAACAATAGAAAACCGCTGGTCAGCACGATAAACCACACCTGCTGCGACGGCAGGCCCTGTTCTTCAAGGCTGGTGTAGGGCTCGGGCAACAACGAGGCGATGTACAGCCATTCGCCCGGCGCCAGCTGGATCTGCGTGACCAGCACCGGCGGATTCACCGGTTCCAGGGTCAACGCGTAATGCGCCCAGGACCGCGGCAGTTCATCGAGCTTCAGGCCAGCGTTGAAAATGCGCAGGTCTTCGGCACTGACGAACTCCACCGAGATATGCACGTCGCCGCCCAGGGTCTGGCGCAATACTTCGTCTACCGCTTGCAGCACCGCCTGTTTGCGCGGGGTCTGCGGCAATATCTGCATATCCAGAGGTCGGTCGTTGAGGGTCACCACAAAACGTGTACCGCCCATGCTGCGCAACTGGTCCAGCACCAGCGGGCGGTAGGCCACTGGCAACGAGCGGAAATAACTCACGCTGGCCGTCATCGAATGCGCCAGGCTGCGGGCGCTCGTGACCAGGCCTTCGAGCTGGGTGGCGCGCAATTGCGAGACCCAGATCACGCTGGACAGCGCCTGGGCGAACAGCACCGCGAGCAAGGTCAGCAGCAACATCCGCCCCAGCAGCGAGCGCGGCACCGGGAAACGGCGGCGGCGTTCGCTTAAATGCTCAGTGGGCATTGCCGGCAACCACGCTGGCTGCCAGTTGGTAACCGCTGCCGCGCACGGTGCGGATCAGCCGTGGGGGTTTTTCGGTATCGCGCAGGCGTTGGCGCAAGCGGCTCACGGCCATGTCGACGATACGGTCCAGCGGCATCAGGTCGCGGCCACGGGTGGCGTTGCCAATGGTGTCGCGGTCGAGAATTTGCTGCGGGTGATCGAGAAACAGTTTGAGCAGGGCAAAGTCGGCGCCGGAAAGAATCACCTCTTCGCCGTCCACGTGAAACAGGCGATGGCTGATCATGTCCAGTCGCCATTCATCAAACACCCACACATCGCCGCCGCTGCTGCGTTCCTGGCCGAACTGGGCGCGGCGCAACAGGGCTTTGATTCGCGCTTGCAGCTCGCGCGGGCTGAAGGGCTTGCCGATGTAGTCGTCGGCGCCCAGCTCCAGACCGATCACGCGGTCGGTTTCGTCGGAACTGGCAGTGAGCATGATGATCGGCACCTGCGCCTGGCGCGGGTGCTGGCGAATCCAGCGGCAAAGGCTGAAACCGTCTTCGTCGGGCAACATCACATCGAGGATGACCAGATCGCACGGCGCCTCGTTCATCGCCTGGCGAAACCCTGCACCATCCGGCACGCCACGCACCTGGAAGCCGGCGCGGCTGAGGTAGGTTTGCAGCAATTCGCGGATTTCCTGGTCGTCGTCGACGAGGAGAATCGATTTACTGATTACGCTCACGGGGTCCTCCTTGTTGTTATGGCCAAGCTTGAGTCATCTGTTGCTCTTGAGGCCCTATCGCGGGCTTGCTCGCGAAGAGGCCATCACTGCCTATGCAAAAGCCTGCTCCAGCGCCACACCCGCCCCAGTCAACCCGGAATACGGCGCGGTCACCAACCACACCGGAATGCCTTTGAAGTAATCGCTCATGCAGCCTTTGTCGCTGAAGCTCTTGGCAAAACCGCTGTTGATAAAGAAGTCGGCAAACCGTGGGATGACCCCGCCCACGATATACACGCCACCGCGTCCACCGGTGGTCAGCACGTTGTTGCCGGCCACACGGCCCAGCCAGATGCTGAACTGGTTCAACACTTCGATCGCCACCGGGTCCCCGGCCAGGCCGGCTGCCGTGATGGCTTCGGGCGTGTCCAGCACCGGCGTGTGCCCGTCGACCGCGCAAATCGCGCGGTACACCCGTGGCAGGCCGCCACCGCTCAGGGCGGTTTCGGCACTGACGTGCCCGATCTCGGTGTAGATGTGCTGCCACAGCTGGGTTTCACGCGGGCTGCTCAGCGGCAGGTCGACGTGGCCGCCCTCGCCCGGCAGCGCCGCATATCGGCCTTCGCCCAGGTCCAGCAAGGTGCCGACGCCAAGGCCGGTGCCCGGCCCGATCACCACCGCCGGGCGCAGCGGTTCCGGCGTGCCTTCGCAGACCACGCGAAATTCGTCGGGCTTGAGGCGAGTCATGCCCAGGGCCATGGCCGTGAAATCATTGACCAACAGCAGGTCATCCACCTGCAAGGTTTTACAGAATGCAGCTTTGCTCAGGCGCCAGTGATTGTTGGTGAATTTAAATTCATCGCCACTCACTGGCCCGGCCACCGACAGGCATACCGCGCCGATGTCCCCGATTTCCAGGCCTTCTTCCTTGAGGTAGACCTTGATGGCCTCCTCAGGGCTGTGGTGATCCGCGGTGGCATGCACGCGGATCGAGTGCAGCTCCTGATCCCGCCACAACGCAAAACGGGCGTTGGTACCACCGATGTCACCGACCAGCGCAAGCTTCACTTAAGCGTCTCCAAGGCAGAGGTAAAGGCGCTGGCGCCCTGCTCTGCGGAGCTTGCGGCCAAGCGCATAAATGCAAACAGCTCACGCCCCGCCCCCACGTTGTTGCCCAACAGGCCCGTGGCAGGCGTGCGCGCTGCGAATTCTTCGGCGTCCACCTTAAGCTCCAAGGTGCCGTTCACGCCATCCACGCGAATGATATCGCCATCTTTGACCCGCGCCAGCGGCCCGCCGCTTTGAGCTTCGGGGTTGACGTGAATCGCGGCAGGGATCTTACCCGACGCGCCGGACATACGCCCGTCTGTTACCAATGCCACTTTGAAGCCACGGTCCTGCAATACACCCAGGAACGGCGTCATCTTGTGCAATTCAGGCATGCCGTTGGAGCGCGGGCCCTGGAAGCGCATCACCGCGACAAAGTCTTTTTCCAAATCACCGGCCTTGAAGGCGTCGGCCAGATCCTGTTGATCCTGGAACACCACGGCCGGCGCTTCGACGATCTGATGCTCAGGGGCGACGGCGGAGACTTTCATCACACCACGGCCGAGGTTGCCTTCCATCACGCGCAAGCCGCCTTCCGGCGAGAATGCACGGGCCACGGGGCGCAGGATGGTTTCGTCGAGGCTTTCGATCGGGCCGTCGCGCCAGATCAGCTCGCCGTCGACCAGGAACGGCTCCTGGGTGTAACGGCTCAGGCCCTTGCCGGCCACGGTGTTGACGTCTTCGTGGAGCAGGCCGGCTTCGAGCAGTTCGCGGATCAGGAACGACATGCCGCCCGCCGCCTGGAAGTGGTTGATGTCGGCCTTGCCGTTTGGATACACGTGGGACAGGGTCGGCACCACCTCGGAGAGGTCGGCCATGTCCTGCCAGGTGAGGATGATGCCCGCCGACATGGCGATGGCCGGCATGTGCAGGGTGTGGTTGGTGGAACCGCCGGTGGCGTTGAGCGCGACGATGGAGTTGACGATGGATTTTTCGTCGACGATCTCGCCGATCGGCGTGAAGTTGCCATTGGCTTTGGTCAGGCGCGTGACCTGGTGCGCGGCTTCGCGGGTCAGCGCATCACGCAGCGGCGTGTACGGGTTGACGAACGAGGCGCCCGGCAAGTGCAGGCCCATCACTTCCATCAGCAGCTGGTTGGTGTTGGCGGTGCCGTAGAAGGTGCAGGTGCCGGGGCTGTGGTAGGACTTCATCTCCGATTCCAGCAGCTCTTCGCGGGTGGCCTTGCCTTCGGCGTAGCGCTGGCGCACGTCAGCCTTTTGCTTGTTGGAGATGCCCGAGGGCATCGGGCCGCCTGGCACAAAGATCATCGGCAGGTGACCGTAGCGCAGCGCGCCCATCATCAGGCCGGGGACGATCTTGTCGCAGATGCCCAGCATCAGCGCGGCGTCGAACATGTTGTGGGACAGCGCTACCGCCGTCGACATGGCAATGACTTCACGGCTGAGCAGGCTCAGCTCCATGCCGGGTTCGCCTTGGGTCACGCCATCGCACATGGCAGGCGTGCCGCCGGCGAACTGGCCGACCGAGCCGACTTCGCGCAGGGCCTTTTTGATCTGTTCAGGGAAATGTTCGTACGGCTGGTGCGCCGAGAGCATGTCGTTATATGAGGAAACAATCGCCACGTTGGCGGCGTTCATCATGCGCAGACTATTTTTATCTTCAGTGCCGCAGCCCGCCACGCCGTGGGCGAAGTTGGCGCATTGCAGCTTACCGCGCATCGGGCCGTCGCTGGCGGCGCCGCGAATGAGCGCAAGGTAAGCCTCGCGGGTTGCACGACTGCGGGCGATAAGCCGTTCGGTGACCTCAATTACGCGGGGATGCATGTGTAGAACTCCAGGCTAACGGATGTGGCGACCCTCGTTCCTATGCTGATCAAACGCCCGCAGCTCATGGGATGGCAGGGTGTCGTTTGTATCATCGGACCAGTTGATTCAGGTCACTCGTTGTAGATTGAACAAAATATTGCCACTAAAAAGGCTTGTTTTCTATTTTTATGCGAATAATCTTGTAATTCTTACAACAAATCGACGACAGGCACTTTCCAATGACTCTTCGTATCGCAATCAATGGTTTTGGCCGTATCGGCCGTAATGTCCTGCGCGCACTGTATACCCAAGGCTACCGCCAGGATTTGCAGATCGTCGCCATCAATGATTTGGGCGACAGTTCGATCAATGCCCACCTGCTCAAATACGACACCGTACACGGTACTTTCGAAGCAGAGGTTGCCCACGATCAGGAAAGCCTGACCGTCAATGGTGACCGGATTGCCGTCAGTGCCATTCGCAACCCCGCTGACCTGCCGTGGGCTGCGCACAAGATCGACGTGGTGTTTGAATGCACCGGTCTGTTCACCGACCGTGACAAGGCGGCCGCCCATATTACCGCCGGCGCGCGCAAGGTAATCATCTCGGCCCCCGCCAAAGGCGCAGACGCCACGGTGGTGTACGGGGTGAACCATGACATTTTGCGCCAATCGCACCAGATCATCTCCAACGCTTCCTGCACCACCAACTGCCTGGCGCCTGTGGCTCAGGTGCTGCACCGCGAGCTGGGCATCGAAAACGGCTTGATGACCACCATTCACGCCTACACCAACGACCAGAACCTGACCGACGTCTACCACACCGACCCGTACCGCGCGCGCTCGGCCACCCAGAACATGATCCCAAGCAAGACTGGCGCCGCTGAAGCGGTAGGCCTGGTGCTGCCGGAACTGGCGGGCAAGCTGACCGGCATGGCGGTGCGTGTACCGGTGATCAACGTGTCGCTGGTCGACCTCACCGTGGAGCTGAAGAAAGAAGCCACCGCCGAACAAGTCAACGCGCTGCTCAAAGAAGCCAGTCAGCACTCGAAAATCCTCGGCTACAACACCCTGCCGCTGGTTTCCAGTGACTTCAACCATAACCCGCTGTCGTCGATTTTCGATGCTAATCACACCAAGGTCAGCGGCAAATTGCTCAAAGTGCTGGCCTGGTACGACAACGAGTGGGGTTTCTCCAACCGGATGCTGGATAACTGCCTGGCACTCTGCAACGCGGAGTAAGCAGGCAACGAAACTCTCTGTGTGAGCGGGCTTGTGTGGGAGCGGGCTTGCTCGCGAAGGCGATGGTTCAGTAGGCATCTTCGTTGACTGACACCCCGTATTCGCGAGCAAGCCCGCTCCCACATGAGTTTTGCGCGCTACCCAGCCCCTTGTAGGCTCACAGCAATAGCCACTTGCCATTTCCGTTGATGATAAGCATTATCATTAACTGCAAATCGATCTGGTAGCACTGTGAGCCAATCTCGCTTCAACCAAGTCTTTATCACCCAACGGGTGATTCTGCTTCGCACCTTGCAGCGGATGGTGAATAACCACAGCACCGCCGAGGACCTGCTGCAGGAAACCTACCTGCGCGTCACCCGGGCCCTCAGTGAGCGGCCGATCGACCACCTCGAACCCTTCGTCTACCAGACTGCCCGCAACCTGGCGCTGGACCACCTGCGTTCGCGGCGCATTCAAGCCCGCACGCTGCAGGAAGATGTCCCGCTGGACGTGCTGCAAAGTGTCGCCGCGCCCATCAGCACGCCCGAAGACGCCACCCAGGCCGAGCAATTGCTCGAACACCTGAGCATCAGCCTCGGCCAGCTGAGCGCACGCCAACAGCAGATATTCATCCTCAGCCGCCTGCATGGTTGCAGCTACCAAGAGATTGCCGACCAGTTGCAAGTGTCCTTGAGCACCGTGCAAAAGGAACTGAAATTGATCATGGCCATCTGTGTAGGAGTGGCTGAACGGCTGGATCAGCCTTAAGCTTCAGCCGACAGATGTGGCGATCCAGTCTGTAGGAAAGATGAGTAGAACGTGGCGAAGACCCGAGGAACACCGTGACAGACCCGAATAAACTGCGCCCCCATGAGCTGGCTCATGAGGTGTTGCAAGACACTGCCATGGACCAGGCCCTTGACTGGCTGATCGTCTTGCAGTGCCCGCAACCCGGGCAGCAAGCGCAGTTCGATGCCTGGCTGGCCAGTGACCCGGCACACGTACACGCATTCAACAAAGCCCAAACCGCCTGGGGCGGAGCGCCAGTGCACAGCGCCGCCGTGGCCCTGGCAGCGCCGCGCAAACCGAGCGTCTGGCGCCGGATAAAACCGCATTGGAAACCCTTGGCCACCGCCGCCGTACTGTTGATCGGCCTGTTCAGCTTCAGCAACCTGCCCGTGCGCTTGCAAGCCGACCACCTCACCGTCGTCGGTGAACGCCAGCGCGTGCAATTGGACGACGGCTCCAAAGTACTGCTGAACACCAACTCGGCGTTTTCCAGCAGCATCAAAGACCACCAGCGCATCGCCCGCCTGTACCAAGGCGAGGCGTTTTTTGAAGTTGCGCCCAACCGCGGCCTGCCCCTGGAGATTGACGCCGGGCCGGTGCGCGCCAGCGTAAGCGACACCGACTTCGCCGTGCGCTACCTCAATGGCGAAGCGCAGGTGCAAGTGCAGCGCGGTGACGTCGACCTGAGCAATACCTTCGACGATGCCCGTGTGCGCCTGCGCGCCGGTGAGAGCATCCGCATCGGCCCCAAAGGCTTTGGGCAACCCGCCAAGCTGGATGTGAGCAAGGACCTGGCCTGGGTTCAAGGTCGGCTGGTGTTCGAAAACTGCCCGATGAGCGACGTGCTGGCCGAGCTGCGCCGCTATTACCCGGGCTGGATCATCAACACCAACGACAAGCTCGCCAGCACAGCCGTCACCGGCAACTACCGCCTCGACCAGCCTTTGGACGTGGTGCGCTCGCTGGCGCACATCACCTCGGCCACGCTCTCGGAATACCCGGCGCTGGTCATTCTGAACTAAATGAGAATTATTTTTACTCGATGTTAACCGGCGGTACGTCTCGTTATAGCCAATGCAACTGATTCCTATTTGATTCGGTTCGCAACTATAAGATTCGTACTCCGGAGCGCTCTCGATGTCCTCTCGTTTCAACCGCCGGTCTTCTTCGCCCGTCCTGTCGTTGCTGACCGCTGCCGTTCTGCTGGCCAGCGCGCCAGTCATGGCCGCCACTGCCGCCGAGCCGGTTGCCCGCAGCCACGGCAACTACAATTTCAGCATCGAGCAGCAGCCGTTGGTCTCGGCGCTGAATGCGTTTACCGCCGTGACCGGCTGGCAAGTCGGCCTGCCGGCAGAGCTGGGCCAAGGTGTCTCGTCCCCTGGCGCACGCGGCCCGCTGTCACCCGAAAAAGCCCTGGACCGGTTGTTGGTGGGGACCAACCTGAGCTACCGCAAACTGGGCACTAACAATATCGTGCTGGAAAAACGCGCAGCCGGCAGCGTGCTCAACCTGCAACAGGTGACCATCAGCGCCACGCGCAACGAACAGGACGTCAACAGCGTGCCCAGCACGGTCACTGTGCATGATCGCCAGGAACTGGACCGCCAGAACGTCAACACCATCCGTGAACTGGTGCGCTACGAGCCCAACGTATCAGTCGGCGGCGCAGGCACCCGCGCCAGCAACGCGGGCTACAACATTCGCGGCATCGACGGCGACCGCATCCTCACCCAAGTCGACGGCGTCGAAGTGCCGGACAACTTCTTCAACGGCCCCTACGCCAAGACGCGCCGCAACTACGTCGACCCGGAAATCGTCAAGCGCGTGGAAATCCTGCGTGGCCCGGCCTCGGCCTTGTACGGCAGCAGCGCCATCGGCGGCGCGGTCAGCTACTTCACCCTCGACCCGGACGACATCATCAAGCCCGGCCAGGACGTCGGCGCCCGCCTGAAAACCGGCTACAGCTCCGCCGACGACAGCTGGCTGACCTCCGGCACCGTTGCCGGCCGCGTGCAGGACTTCGACGGTTTGCTGCACTTGAGCCAGCGCAATGGCCATGAAATGGAATCCTACGACGGCAACAACGCCACTGGGCTGGCCCGCACTGGCGCCAACCCGGAAGATGCGCGCACCACCAATATCCTGGCCAAATTGGGCTGGAATTATGACGATGACAACCGACTGGGCCTGACCTACGAGAAGTTCAAGGATGACCGCGACGTTAACCTGAAAAACGCCGTGGGCGGCCCGTTCATCGGCGGTCGCGGGATGAATTTGTACCGCGCCCGCTCGGGCAACGACACCATCACTCGCGAGCGCTTCGGCCTGGAAAACACCTTTGCCATCGAGTCGCCGATTGCCGATCGCATCAAGACCAGCCTGAACTACCAGATTGCCAAGACCGACCAGACCACCGCCGAAATCTACCAGGCGGGCCGTCGCGTATTACGCACCCGTGACACGCTTTACGAAGAAAAACAGTGGGTCTTCGACGCCCAACTGGACAAGGCTTTCAACCTCGGTGAAACCGATCACCAAGTGACCTATGGCACCACACTCAAACAGCAGAAGGTCACCGGCTCGCGCGAAGGCTCGGCCTCCTGCCTCGCCGTCGGCTCGGGTTGCACAGCCATCGGCGCACCCAGCCCACAAGCCAGCGACAGCGTGAAAAAATCCAGCGACTTCCCGGACCCGACCATCAACACCTACTCGCTGTTCGCCCAGGACCAGATCACCTGGAACAAATGGACCTTCCTGCCGGCAGTGCGCTATGACTACACCCAGCTCAAACCCAAGCTGACCCAGGAATTCCTCAACACCGTAAACCCGACCGGCGCCTACCCGGTCAGCGACAAAGAAAAAACCTGGCACCGTGTAACGCCCAAATTCGGCCTGACCTATGCGCTGACCGAGCAATACACCTGGTTCGGTCAATACGCCGAGGGTTTCCGCACGCCATCGGCCAAGGCGCTCTATGGTCGCTTTGAAAACCTTAACCTGGGCTATACCGTCGAGCCGAACCCGAACCTCAAGCCGGAAACCAGCAAGGGCATCGAAACCGGGATTCGCGGCAATTTCGACGAGGGCTCTTTCGACATCGCGGTGTTCTACAACAAGTACCGCAACTTTATCGACGAAGACGCCTCGGTCGCCGGCGGTGACGTACAAACCTTCGAAGCCAACAACATCAAGCACGCCACCATCAAAGGGGTTGAAGCCAAGGGCCGCCTGAACCTCGACGCGTTCGGCGCACCGCAAGGCCTCTACACCCAAGGCTCGGTCGGTTACACCTACGGCCGCAACGACGACAACGGCGAGCCGCTCAACAGTGTCAACCCGCTTAAAGGCGTGTTCGGCCTGGGCTACGAGCAAGAACAATATGGCGCGCTGGTCAGCTGGACGCTGGTCAAAAAACAGAACCGCGTCGACAGCACCACCTTCCACGCACCGGATGGCAGCACCAGTGCGCCGTTCAAAACGCCAGGCTTCGGCATCGTCGACCTGACCGGTTACTACAAAGTCACCGACGATGTGACCATCAACGGCGGCCTCTACAACCTCACCGACAAAAAGTACTGGAACTGGGATGACGTGCGCAGCTACGACGGCGTCGGCGAAGCCGGCGTGACAGCGCCCGCCAACCTCGACCGCCTGACCCAGCCCGGCCGCAACTTCGCGATCAACCTGATCTGGGACATCTGATAGCCCTTCACCCCAAATGCCGCCTCCTCACCTCGCCGGAATTTCACCGGCGAGGTGAGGATTTTTTACTGTGCCGCGTCTTCTTGTTCGTCTAGTTGATAACAGCTCTCTTTAGGGCACCCAGGCGCTACTCTTCTCAAGGACTTTTTCGATGACCGCTTCTCCTACCGCAGAACGCCCAAGCCTGCGCTCCCAGCGCCTGAACCAGATCACCAACGCGCCCCACACCAAGCTCGATGCGCTGGTCAAAGCCCACGCCCCGTTCGAAACCCAAGCCAACTTCGCCCGCTTCGTGGTCGCGCAGTACCTGTTCCAATCGGAACTGGTGGCGCTGTACAACGACCCTGAGCTGATCAAGATAGTCCCCGACCTGGCTGAACGCTGCCGCGCCGAAGCCGCCAAGCTGGACCTCGGCGACCTGGACACTGAAGTGCCTGCACCGGTCGCCGGCGCTGTCAAGAACCCGAGCAAGGCCGAAGCCCTGGGCTGGCTGTTCGTCTCCGAAGGCTCCAAGCTGGGCGCCGCGTTCCTGATCAAACGCGCCGTGGGCCTGGGCCTGAGCGAAACCTTCGGCGCCCGTCACCTCGGCGAGCCGGCCGGTGGCCGTGCTGAAGGCTGGAAAAGCTTTACGCGTACCCTCGACGGCCTTGAGTTCAGCGCCGAAGAAGAAGCCGCAGTAGAAAAAGGTGCAATCGACGCGTTTGTGCGCTTCACCGTGCTGCTGGAACAGGCGTACGCTAGCGCCCCTGAATTGGCCTGACTGCTGGAATGCGATTAAAAATGTGGGAGCGGGCTTGCTCGCGAAAGCGGTGTGTCAGTCGACATATGCATGACTGAACCACCGCCTTCGCGAGCAAGCCCGCTCCCACATTTGGATCTCATTTCAACCTGATTTTCTGTGATCACCCAACCTATGACCGGCAAAACCCAATCCACCTCAAAAATCGCGCAGATCCTCTTCGGCCTGCTGGCCTACGTCAGCCTGGGCATTGGGTTGGTGGCGATTGTCATACCGGGTTTGCCCACCACTGAATTCATCCTGCTTGCCGCCTGGGCCGCGACCAAAAGTTCGCCGCGCCTGAGTGCCTGGCTGGAAAACCACCGGCTGTTCGGGCCGATCCTGTTCAATTGGCGCAACGGCAAGATCATCGCGCGCCGTGCCAAGGTCAGCGCCACCGTCAGCATGCTGCTGTGCGCCGGTTTGATGCTGGTGATGCTCGATCACGGCTGGCCGATCTACCTGGCAATCGCCGGCATGAGCCTGGGCAACCTGTGGATATGGTCACGCCCGGAACGGCTTGCAGCCCCCGTATAGCGCGGCGTGTAGTCTTTTTCCTACCGCTCATCGCCTTTCCCTCATGAAACATCTCGTTACGCCGATGTTCCGGACATAGCGCCGAATGGACTTGGCTCGCCCTGCTTGCAGGTCAACAAGTCCAATCGCGAGTGAACCTATGTTCGACACCCTCTCTATCCGCTTGAAAATCGTGCTGCTGTCCGGCCTCTGCCTGTTGGGGGTGATTGCACTGGTCGTCGGCGTCAACCTCTACGAAGCCGATCAGAACAACCGGCTGGTCAGCGATTCAAGCTCGCGAATGCTCACCAACAGTGTGCAGAACCTGTTGAAAGCCAAGGCCGGTGAACAGGCGGTACAGCTGCAGAAGACCTTTGGCGAAAGCCTGGTGGTGGTCACCGCACTGGCCGACCAGATCAAGGGCCTGCGCACCACCGCCGCCAAGCGCGGGCTGGAAGCGGGTGCCCTGCGTGAAGAGCTCAACCAGAGCCTCAAGACCGCCTTTGAGCGCAACACCAAGGTGCTGGGAATCTGGCTGTCGTTCGAACCCAATGGCCTGGATGGCAAGGACAGCGAGTTTGTCAACGACAAGGCCCGCGTCTCGAATGAAAAAGGCCGCTTTTCGAGCTACTGGAGCCGCGCCGCCGGTGAAGGCCTGAACACGGTGATGGTCGAGGAAGACCTGACCAAAACCACCCTCAATCTCAGCGGTACGCCCTACAACATTTGGTACACCTGCCCACGGGACACGCGCACTGTTTGCCTGCTTGACCCGTACTCCGACGACGTGGCCGGCAAGCAGGTGCTGATGACCACCCTCTCGCTGCCGTTGATCGTCGACGGCAAGGTCATCGGCGTGGTCGGCGTGGACCTGGCCCTCAACACCCTGCAGGCGGTGACCGACGCAGCACAAAAAGAACTCTTCGACGGCGCCGCGCACCTGGAGATTCTCTCCAGCACCGGCTTGATCGCGGCCTACAGCGGCGAGCCGGCGCGGGTCGGCAAAAACCTGATCGACACCCTGGGCGCCGAGGGCAAAGAGATTGTGCAATTGCTGGCCAACGACACGCGCACGATCCGCGAGCAAGACGACACGATCCGCGCCGTGTACCCGGTCAAGCCGATTGCCGAAGCCAAGTCCTGGGGCATCGTGATCAAACTGCCCAAGAACGTGATGCTGGCTGACACCTTGAAACTGCAAGGCGTCCTCGACAACGCCCAGGAAGCCGGCACGCTCAAGGCCTTGCTGGTCGGCGCCGCCGCCGCATTGCTGGGCCTGGTGCTGATCTGGCTGACCGCCACCGGCGTGACCCGCCCGATCAACACCGTGGCCGCAATGCTCAAGAACATCGCCAGCGGCGAAGGCGATCTTACCCAGCGCCTGACTTACGCTAAAAAAGATGAACTGGGCGAGTTGGCGAACTGGTTCAACCGCTTTCTCGACAAGCTGCAACCAACCATCGCGCAGATCAAACAAAGCATCACCGAAGCACGCGGCACGGCTGATCAGTCATCAGCCATCGCGCGCCAGACCAGCGAAGGCATGCAGGTGCAGTTCCGCGAAATCGACCAGGTTGCCACGGCGTCCAATGAAATGAGCGCCACCGCCCACGACGTGGCCAACAGCGCGTCCAACGCAGCCAGCGCGGCACGCGGCGCGGACCAGTCAGCACGAGAGGGCATGTCGATCATTGAGCAAAGCACCCGCGACATCACCACCCTCGCCGAAGAAGTCAGCAAGGCAGTGAGCGAGGTCGAGGCCTTGGCGGTGAACAGCGAGCAGATCGGTTCGGTGCTGGAAGTGATCCGCAGCATTGCCGAGCAGACCAACCTGCTGGCCCTCAACGCCGCCATCGAAGCGGCGCGCGCCGGGGAAAGCGGGCGTGGGTTTGCGGTGGTGGCCGACGAAGTGCGCAACCTGGCCAAACGCACACAGGATTCGGTGGAAGAAATTCGCCTGGTGATCGAGCGCATCCAGAGCGGCACCCGTGGCGTGGTGGCAACCATGCATTCCAGCCAGCACCAGGCCCAGAGCAATGCCGGGCAGATCCATCAGGCCGTGCAGGCGCTAGGCAAGATCAGCGACGCGGTCACAGTCATCAGCGACATGAACCTGCAAATCGCCAGCGCCGCCGAGCAGCAGAGCGCCGTGGCCGAAGAGGTCAATCGCAATGTTTCGGCAATTCGTACCGTGACTGAAACCCTCACTGGCCAGGCCACCGAGTCGGCGGCCATCAGCAGTCAACTGAATGCCTTGGCCAGCCAGCAGATGAAGTTGATGGACCAGTTCAAGGTGTAACACCGAATCTAAAGCCAATGAGGAGCAAATGTGGGAGCGGGCTTGCTCGCGAATGCGGTGTGACAGTCACTGGATGTATTGACTGATCCATCGCATTCGCGAGCAAGCCCGCTCCCACATTTAGATCACCGTTAGCCTACAGGCCAGTCCAGGCCTGAACAAACGCCGCCACATCTTCCTTCGGCGCAACACGCGGCGGGTTCTGCGGCGTGCCCAGATAAAGGAAGCCAATCACTTCCTCATCCGCCGTCAGCCCCAGGCCTTTGGCGACGTGAGGCGAGTAAGACAATTCACCGGTGCGCCACACGGCACCAATGCCCTGTGCATAAGCCGCCAGCAGAATACCGTGGGCCGCACACGCAGCCGCCAGCAGTTGCTCGGATTTTGGCACCTTGAAGTGTTCTTGCAGGCGGGCAATCACCACCACCACCAACGGCGCGCGCAGTGGGCCGTTCTGGGCTTTATCGATGGCGGCTTGCGGCGCGTCGGCGTCCTGCAGGCGCGCCGCTTCGGCGAGCAGCGTGCCCATCTGCTCGCGGGCCGCGCCTTCGACGGTGAGAAAACGCCATGGGCGCAACTGGCCGTGGTCCGGCGCACGCATGGCGGCGGCGAACAGCACATCGCGCTGCTCCTGGGTCGGTGCCGGTTCCAGCAAACGCGGCACGGAAACACGGTTGAGCAAAGCGTCGAGAGCCTGCATTGGCCACCTCCAGAGAAAAATGTGCGGCCATTCTAGCGGGAATGAATCGGATTCGACCAAACGATAATTGCTCTTATTCATTGAGCCCCGCCCTGTTAGACTTTGCGGCCTAATTTTGGCCATTGCTTCAGGAAACTTGATGTTCCGTTCGCTTTTTCGCCTGTCCGCAGCGTTGATGGCCTTGAGCCTGACCGCCTGCGATGACGCCCCACGTTTCACCAAGGCCGAACCTGGTGAAGCGCGAGCCGGCGGCGCGACGACGGTGAACAAGCGCGACCAGAACGCCTTTTCCCTGCCCTCGGCCAACCTGGCACCGACCCGCCGCCTGGACTTCAGCGTCGGCAACAGCTTCTTTCGCAGCCCGTGGGTGATCGCGCCGTCCACCACCACCGCGCGCGACGGCCTGGGCCCGCTGTTCAATACCAACGCCTGCCAGAACTGCCACATCAAGGACGGCCGGGGTCACCCACCACTGCCCGACGCGCCCAATGCGGTGTCGATGCTGGTGCGCCTGTCGATTCCCGTGCCGATGACAGAGCCTGCGCCCTACGCCAAAATCATCGAGCAGTTCGGCGTAGTGCCCGAGCCGGTCTACGGCGGGCAATTGCAGGACATGGCCGTGCCGGGCGTGGCGCCGGAAGGCAAGGTGCGCGTGGATTACACAGCGGTCAACGTGACGTTCAAGGACGGCACCGTGGTCGAGCTGCGCAAGCCCGACCTGCACATCACCCAGCTCGGCTACGGCCCGATGCATCCGGATACACTTTTCTCGGCGCGCGTCGCCCCGCCCATGATCGGCCTGGGCTTGCTCGAAGCCATCAGCGACGCCGATGTGTTGCGCAACACCGACCCGAAAACGGCCGACAAAGAAGCCCTCGTCGGCCGCGCCAATTGGGTCTGGGATGACGCCCGGCAGAAAACCGTGCTCGGGCGCTTTGGCTGGAAAGCCGGGCAACCCAACCTCAATCAACAAAATGTTCACGCGTTTTCTGGTGATATGGGCCTCACCACGTCCCTGAGACCCTTTGATGACTGCACCGACGCCCAGGTCGCCTGCAAACAGGCCCCCAACGGCAATGGCCCCGATGGCGAGCCGGAAGTCAGCGATAACATCCTGCGCCTGGTGCTGTTCTACACCCGCAACCTCGCCGTGCCGGTGCGCCGTGGCGTCAACACGCCGCAGGTGCTGGCCGGCAAAAACCTGTTCTACCAGGCCGGTTGCCAGGGCTGCCACAAACCCACGTTCACCACGGCCGCAGCCGCCGCCGAACCCGAACTGGCCAACCAAGTGATTCGCCCCTACAGCGACCTGCTGTTGCACGACATGGGCGAAGGCCTTGCCGACAACCGCAGCGAATTCAAGGCCGGTGGCCGCGACTGGCGCACGCCGCCGTTGTGGGGCATTGGCCTGACACAGACCGTCAGTGGCCACACCCAGTTTTTACATGATGGCCGCGCCCGCAATCTGCTCGAAGCCGTGCTGTGGCATGGCGGTGAAGCACACGCGGCGCAGCAGCATGTGCTGTCCTTTAATGCCGAGCAGCGTGCCGCGTTGCTGGCGTTCCTGAATTCTTTATAAGCTTTGCCGCACTTACAGAAGGGAGCTCGACATGTTTCGTCCCAAGTTGTTGTTCACAAGCCTGGCCGCCCTCGCCCTTGGCGCCTGCTCGCCGCAGGACCCGCAAGCGGTGACCTCGGCGGCCATCGCCAAGCAAGTGATCCTGCCGACCTACAGCCGTTGGGTTGAAGCCGACCGCCAACTGGCCGTCAGCGCCCTCGCCTACTGCCAGGGCAAAGAAAGCCTGGAGACCGCCCGCGCCGACTTCCTCCACGCGCAAAAAGCCTGGGCCGAGCTGCAACCGCTGCTGATCGGCCCGCTGGCCGAGGGCAACCGTTCGTGGCAAGTGCAGTTCTGGCCGGACAAGAAAAACCTGGTCGGCCGCCAAGTCGAACAATTGGTCACCGCCCAGCCGCAGATCGACGGCGCGGCCCTGGCCAAGTCCAGCGTGGTGGTACAAGGCCTGTCGGCCTACGAATACATCCTCTACGACGCCAAGACCGATGTCGCCGACGAAGCCCAGAAAGCCCGTTACTGCCCGCTGCTGGTCGCCATCGGCGAGCGCCAGAAAGCCTTGGCTGAGGAGATCCTGGCGAGCTGGAACAGCACCGACGGCATGCTCGCGCAGATGACCAAGTTCCCCAACCAGCGCTACGCCGATTCCCACGAAGCCATCGCTGACCTGCTGCGCGTGCAAGTCACTGCGCTGGACACGCTGAAGAAAAAACTCGGCACGCCGATGGGTCGCCAGACCAAGGGCATCCCGCAACCGTTCCAGGCCGATGCATGGCGCAGCCAGTCTTCCCTGCAAAGCCTGGAAGCCAGCCTGGCTGCGGCCCAGACCGTGTGGGCCGGCGTCGACAACAAAGGCCTGCGTGGCTTGTTGCCGTCGGAGCAGAAGCCGTTGGCCGACAAGATCGACGCCGCCTACGCCGCGTCTTTGAAGCTGTTCGCCAGCAATCAGCGCACGCTCAATGAAATGTTGGCCGACGACGCCGGCCGCCAGCAGCTCAACGACATTTACGACAGCCTCAACGTGGTCCACCGCCTGCACGAAGGTGAGCTGGCCAAAGCGCTGGGCATCCAACTGGGCTTTAACGCCAACGACGGTGACTGATGATGCTCAGGCGACAGGCTTTGGCGGTGGGCAGCGTGCTGCTCAGCGCACTCACGTTGGGCGGTTGGACGCTGTTCAAGCAGAAGGGCTCGAACAGCCCGCTGCTGCTGTCCGCACGGGATGATGCGGACGGCAAGCACTACGCCGTGGGTTATCACCTGGACGGCAAGCAGGTGTTTGCCACCCAGGTTGGCCAGCGTTGCCACGACATCATCAACCACCCGACGCTGCCAATTGCACTGTTTGTGGCCCGTCGCCCGGGCACTGAGAGTTACTTGATCAACCTGCGTGATGGCGCGCTGCTGCAGACCATCACGTCGAATGCCAATCGCCATTTCTATGGGCATGCGGTGATTCACAAAAGTGGCGACTGGTTGTATGCCACCGAGAACGACACGTCCGACCCGGGCCGTGGCTTGCTGGGTGTGTATAAGTTCGAAGGCGAACGGCTGGTGCACAGCGGCGAGATGTCCACCCACGGTATCGGGCCGCACCAGGTCTCGTGGATGCCCGACGGAGAAACCCTGGTGGTGGCCAACGGCGGGATTCGCACCGAGGCTGAAAGCCGGGTTGAGATGAACCTCAATGCAATGGAGCCGAGCCTGGTGTTGATGCACCGCGATGGCCGGTTGATCAGCAAGGAAACCCTGGCCCAGCAGATGAACAGCGTGCGTCATATGGGGATTGCCGGCGACGGCACTATTCTCACGGGGCAGCAGTTCATGGGGCCGTCTCAGGAGCGGTCCGAGTTGCTGGCGATCAAGCGACCGGGGCAACCGTTTGTGGCGTTCCCGGTGGCGGATGAGCAGCTGCAGGCGATGGGGCATTACACCGCCAGCGTCGCAGTGCACAGTGAGTTACGCCTGGTGGCGCTGACGGCGCCGCGCGGCAATCGCTTTTTTATCTGGGACATGGACAGCGGCGAACTGCGCCTGGATGGGCCTTTGCCCGACTGCGCCGGCGTGGGTGCGGTAGCGGACGGGTTTGTGGTGACTTCAGGCCAGGGACGCTGCCGCTTCTACGACTGCCGCCAGAAGCAGTTGGTGGCTAAGCCGTTGGAGCTGCCGTCCGGGTTTTGGGATAACCATCTGCACGTGATTTGAAATCGGCACCCGTCCGTGACTGCGGCCACGGACAGATGCTGGGCCCCAAATCAACAGCCAAAAAAAAGGACCTCGCATCGCAAGGCCCTTTCTCGGGGGTTTGAATCTGTTCAACGCTTTATTCAGCTCTGCGGCCTCATGCCCTGAGACATCCCGAACATGAACAACAACAACTCATGATCAGGCTTGACCGCCACATTCGCCTTGGCGATGCGCGGTAACGGACATTGCCCGCCCCCTTGCACCGCACTGAGCACTTGTGTCCGAGGCAGCTCCCACGCAGCCAGCGCCAGGGCTGAAATGCCCAATGCGCCGACCAGGAACAAACCTCGTGCTATTTCTAGCTTCATCTGGTTAAACCCTTGATAGCGCTGCCAAACGCCGTCTCGTAAAAGTAGCTGAGTTTTTTCCAGTCGGTATCGTTCCACGACGAATGGCGCCGCAGTTGCAGCATGTCATGGGACGCCGCCCGATAAGCGGTCAAACGCTGCCGGCATTTTTCAAAATCCAGCAACGCCACTTCTACTTTGGCCGAGTCGCCTTCGCCGGTTACGCGTACGAACACGTGCTTGATGTACAGGCAGCCATGCTGCCAGCGGCCTTTGTGCATACGTGCCAGGGTGCCCGCCAATTCCTTGAGCAAGCGCTCATGCACCGTCTCACCGTATTGCTCACGACCACCGGCGGCGTACCAGTTTTCGATTTCGTCGAAACCGTCGAGCGACGCAGTCACCAACAACGCTTTCCATTGATGCTCAGGGTCGCGACGTGCCTCGCAGAACACCAGCTCCGGCACGCGTACATTCAATGAACGCAACCCCCTGAGGGCATCACGCTCACGCAGTACGGTCGGGCGCCCAAACGGGTGAAGCCAGCTGCGATAGATGTGACCGGTCTGGCGTTTGCTGTAAAGCAAGCGGCCGTTGGGGCTCATCACGCGTTGCACACCACTTTCACCGCCACGTCGGCGATTGGGTTCTTCAACCCACTCGCCCTGCAGGCGCCAGAAAAAATCGAATCGTTCCTCGGGAGCTACATGACTGCCTACTACGCACTCAACTGCCATCCTGTTACCTCTTACGCAATACATATACTCGCCACATGGCGTAGAGCGGTATGAAGTCCAGGGATTCCTGAACACGGAAACCGGCCTGCTCAAACTCTGCCTCGACAGTAGCAGCCGGTAACACAAACCGGTTTTGGTAACCTTCTTGCTCACCTTTGTTGCGACGTTTCACTTCGGCGCGTTTGCGTTTCCAGGCCTTGAAATTGCCATCAACCCACAGCGAAATAATCACGCTGTCGCGGGTAACCCGCTGAAATTCTCGCAGTATTGTCATCCTGTGCGCCGGATCACCAATGTGGTGCAGCAAGCGCATGCAGAAAATACTGTCGACCGAGTTATCCGGTAAATCGATATCAAAGGCAGACGTCTGCAAGGGTCGTACCCGTTTCACCACGTCCGCTGGCTGAGCAACGGTCGCGACCTTGAGCATCGACGCTGAATTATCGGCCCCGATAATCACACGGTTGGGTTTCTCAGCCAACAGCGGCCAGAAGCGCCCGGCGCCGCACGGCAGGTCCAACACCAGGCCAGGTTCGCCGGCCATGGCCAGCGCACCCCGCGCCAATTGCTCGTCGCGCTTGTGGGACAACCGGCGAGCCAGATTGTCCTGATGCTTGAGCAAATAATTTTGCGCGTGCTGATCGTCGTACTTTTCAGAAAAATCGAGCTTGATCGGGGTAGACATCAACGGATCTCCAGTAGCTGATGCCTACAACCTTATGCAGCGAACTGTGATCAACAGGTCAACCCGTTGTGAAAAACTTGTCCTGTCCAATCTCATACATTTCAAGACTTTACAGACACAAGCAATAGCATGGGGCCATCTTCGCCGATTTACGGGGATGTCTGGCAGGATAACGGCAGGGGCAAGTGTCAGGGCTTGACCTGACTCAACTGCACGTGAAAACGACAGCCGTTGGGTTCCATCGTGCTGAGGCTGACCGTCCAACCCTGGTTCTCACAGATACGCTGCACCAGCGACAAACCCAGGCCAAGCCCTTCGCCACGCTTTTCGCTGCCACGCACGAACGGCTCGAACATCGCCTCACGCTTGTCTTCGGGAATCCCCACGCCAGTGTCCTCTACCACAAAACCGCTGGGTTCGAGGGTCAGGCGGATGAAGCCCTGCTCGGTGTAATGCAGGGCATTGCGCAACAGGTTGCCCATAACGGCGTGGAGAAAAGTAGTGTTGTAGCGCGCGTCCGAAGGGTTGCCTGGCTGGTAGATCAACGCCAGGCCTTTGCGCTCGATAGGCTCGCGCCAGATGCCGAGCAAATCGTCCGCCACCTGCGGCAGCGTGACCTGCGGCGACATTGCAGCTTCATCGTGTTCGGCACGGGCCAGCATCAGGAAGGTCTGCACCAGCTCGCGCATTTCTTCGCAGGCACGCGCGATGCGCTCAACCTGATTGCGGCCGCGCTGATCGATCGCCGGGTTTTCCAGCAGCAATTCGCAGGAACTGGCCAGCACCATCAAAGGCGTGCGCAATTCATGGCTGACGTCACTGGTAAACAACTGCTCGCGTGATAACGCCTGACGCAGACGCCCCAGCGTGGCATCGAAGGCCACGGCCAGTTCGCCGACTTCATCCGCCGCATAATCGGGTGCCAGCGGTGGCGCCAGGCCCAGCAACTGGTCGCGATGACGCACCTGGCGAGCGAGCCGCACCACCGGCGCCATCACTTTGCGCGCCAACACCCAACCAAGGAACACCGCCAGCGCCAGGCTGAGCACGAAGCCCACCAGCACCACGGCAAATAAAACCCGCTCGCGCTCCTCGAAGTCGCTTTGGTCCTGCAGCAGCACATACCGACGGCCATCCACCACTTCGACCATGGCGTGGTAAGACAGCGCCTCGCGGAACACCTCATGAAAGCCGGGTTCCAGGTGCCGCAAATCCTTGGGCAGCTCGAAATCCCCGCGCCCGCCACTGAAATAGAACAGCTGATCGGGCTCCGGCCGGTGGCTCCAGTCCTCGACGCTGTCCATCAACAACAGCCGTTGCAGGTCGCCGCCCAAGCCCGCCGAAATCAGTTTTTCTTCTACCAGGTGCACGGTCGCAACAATGCCCATGGCGAACGCCCCCGCGACCAACGCACTCATCAAGGCAAAGGCGATGATGATCCGCTGGGCAAGGCTTTGCTTAAACTCCATCACGACCCTCGGCCAGGCGATAACCCACACCGTGCACGGTTTGCAGCAGCGGCTTGGCGAAGGGTTTATCGATCACTTGGCGCAATTGGTGGACGTGGCTGCGCAGGCTGTCGCTGTCCGGGCAGTCATCGCCCCACAAGGCTTCCTCGAGAATTTCGCGACGCAGCACATGCGGGCTTTTTTGCATCAACACCGCGAGCAACTTCAGGCCAACGGGGTTGAGTTTGAGCAGGCGCCCCTCGCGGGTGACTTCCAGGGTATCGAGGTCGTAGTTCAAGTCGCCAACTTGCAGAGCGCGGCGGCCGCCACCCTGGGCACGGCGCAGCACGGCTTCAATGCGGGCGGCCAACTCCGACAGGGCGAACGGCTTGAGCAAGTAATCATCGGCGCCGGACTTGAAGCCCTGCAGCCGGTCATCCAACTGGTCGCGGGCGGTGAGCATGATCACCGGCGTGTCGCGACGGGCGTCTTCACGCAGGCGTTTGCACAAGGTGTAGCCATCGATGCCAGGCAGCATGATGTCGAGCACGATCAAGTCGTAATGCTCGGTAGCGGCCAGGTGCAGGCCCGACAAACCGTCCTGCGCACAGTCCACGGTGTAGCCCTTTAGCCCCAGGTAATCGGCCAGGTTGGCCAGAATATCGCGGTTGTCTTCAACCAATAAAATTCGCATGGGCAGTGTCTCCGTACGCGGTAACGGCCGTGTTGGCTCGCGCAGCTTAAGGCCAAGTGTGGCTCAGGGATAGACCTCAGAGCCGTGTCGATAAAGGTTTTCAACCAATAAGATAAACCAACAAGTTTTTCACTATAGCTTCACAAACTGACTACAGTGTCAGGCCGAAGATCACCGCCCATCGATATAAGGAACATAGACATGGGGTTTCTCAAAACAGCGCCTATGCGCTTTCTGCTGCTCGTCACCGGCACCTGGCTGGTTATTTTCCTGATCACCCGCGGTGTGCTGCTCGTCACGCACCTGGACGAAGTCGGTGGCAACCTGCTGCCGGTGTTTGGCGTCGGCTTGCTCTACGATCTGGGCTTTCTCACCTACGCCGCCCTGCCGCTGGGCCTGTACTTGCTGCTGTGCCCGCCCGCGCTGTGGCATCGCCGCGGCCATCGCTGGTTCCTGCAGGCCGTGCTGACAGTCAGCCTGTTCGCGATGCTGTTCACCTCGGTTGCGGAGTGGCTGTTCTGGGATGAGTTTGGCGTGCGTTTCAACTTTATCGCCGTCGATTACCTGGTGTACTCCAATGAGGTATTGAACAACCTGTTGGAGTCCTACCCGATCGGCAAGCTGCTCAGTTTGCTGGCGATGTTGGCGATTGTGTTGAGCCTGGCCCTGCGCAAGCCGTTCAACGCGGCGATGCGCGCGCCTCTGCCGCCCATGCGTGGCCGCCTGCTGAATGCCTTGGGCTTATTGATCGCCGCCGGGCTCAGCCTGCAATTGATCAGCCAGGACAGCCCACGCGCCCAGGGCGGTAACGCTTACAACAATGAATTGGCCAGCAATGGCCCGTATCAGTTTTTCGCCGCGTTCCGAAATAACGAGCTCGATTACACACAGTTCTACAAAAGCCTGCCTGACGACGTCGTCGCCAGGCAATTGCGCGCCGAGCTCAGTGAGCCCAATGCGCGCTTCGTCGGCACTGACCCGCTGGACATACGCAGGGCAATCACCAACCCCGGCACATTGCGCAAACCCAACATCGTGCTGGTGACCATCGAAAGCTTCAGCGCCAAGTACATGGGCAGCAACGGCGATGGGCGCAACCTCACGCCCAATCTGGATGCCTTGCGCAAACAAAGCCTGTACTTCAGTAACTTTTATGCCACCGGCACCCGTACAGACCGTGGCCTGGAGGCGATCACGCTGGCGATTCCCCCTACGCCAGGCCGCTCGATTGTCAAACGTATCGGGCGTGAATGCGGTTTCGCCAGCCTCGGCCAACACCTCAGTGCCATCGGCTACGACAGCGTATTTGTCTACGGCGGGCGTGGTTACTTCGACAATATGAACGCGTTTTTCAGTGGCAACGGTTACCGGGTGGTGGACCAGAGCAGCGTGGCCGAATCAGAAATCTCGTTCAAAAACGCGTGGGGCATGGCCGACGAAGACCTCTACCGGCAAACCCTGAAGCTGGCCGACGCCGATTACGCCAAACAGCAACCCTTTTTGCTGCAACTGATGACCACCTCCAATCATCGCCCCTACACCTATCCGGAAGGGCGCATTGATATCAAGTCCGGCAATGGCCGTGACGGCGCGGTGAAATACACCGACCACGCCATCGGCGAGTTCCTCAATGCGGCACGCCAGAAACCCTGGTTCGATAACACGATCTTCGTGTTTGTCGCCGACCACACCGCCGGCAGCGCAGGTAAAGAGGACCTGCCTGTCGCCAACTACCAGATCCCGCTGTTCATCTATGCACCCAAGCTGATTGAAGCGCGTGAAACCGCGCAACTGGCCAGCCAGATCGACCTGGCGCCCACCTTGCTGGGCCTGATCAACCTGAGCTACGAGTCAACCTTCTTCGGCCGCAACCTGTTGCAGGACAATCCGCTGCCGCCGCGCGTCGTCATCGGCAACTACCAACACCTTGGGCTGTTTGACGGCAATGACCTGGCGATCCTCAGCCCGCGCCAGGGCCTGCGTCGCCATGACCAGGCGCTGGGTGAGAGCCAGGAGTTGCGTGTGGGCAGTGACGACCCGTTGATCCAGCGCGCAATCACCTACTACCAGGGCGCGAGCTACGGCTTCAAGCAACAATTGCTGAGCTGGAAGGCACCCAAGGAAGTCATCCCGCAGGTGAGCACACGCTGACCGGCGTGCCGGCGGCAAACACCGCGCATAAAAAAACCCCGCCTGCATCACTGCAGGCGGGGTTTTTCAGGTGCCGGGTAAGGCTGGCTTACATCATGCCGCCCATGCCACCCATGCCGCCCATGTCTGGCATACCGCCGCCAGCCGAGCCTTCTTTCTTCGGTGCATCAGCGATCGCAGCTTCGGTGGTCAGGATCAGACCGCCGATGGAGGCCGCTGCCTGCAATGCCGAACGGGTCACCTTGGTAGGGTCCAGGATGCCCATTTCGATCATGTCGCCGTAGACGCCAGTGGCAGCGTTGTAACCGTAGTTACCTTTGCCGTTCTTGACTTCGTTGACCACAACGCTCGGCTCGTCGCCGGAGTTGGCAGCGATCTGACGCAGTGGCGCTTCAACGGCGCGACGCAGTACAGCGATGCCCACGTTCTGGTCAGCGTTGTCGCCTTTAAGGTCAACCAAAGCTTCCAGAGCACGGATCAGCGCAACGCCACCGCCAGGTACCACGCCTTCTTCAACGGCTGCACGGGTTGCGTGCAGGGCGTCTTCAACGCGGGCTTTCTTCTCTTTCATTTCAACTTCGGAACCAGCGCCAACCTTGATCACTGCAACGCCGCCGGACAGCTTGGCCAGACGCTCTTGCAGTTTTTCACGGTCGTAGTCCGAGGAAGTTTCGGCAACCTGGGCACGGATCTGAGTGATGCGAGCCTGGATGTCCTGGTCTACGCCAGCACCGTCAACGATGATGGTGTTTTCCTTGGAGATGGTCACGCGCTTGGCGCTACCCAGGTTTTCCAGGGTGGCGCTTTCCAGGCTCAGGCCGATCTCTTCGGAGATAACGGTACCGCCAGTCAGAACAGCGATGTCCTGCAGCATGGCCTTGCGACGGTCGCCGAAGCCTGGAGCCTTCACGGCTGCGACTTTAACGATGCCACGCATGTTGTTCACAACCAGCGTCGCCAGGGCTTCGCCTTCAACGTCTTCGGAAACGATCAGCAGTGGGCGGCCGGCCTTGGCAACGGCTTCCAGCACTGGCAGCATTTCGCGGATGTTGGAGATCTTTTTGTCGACCAGCAGGATCAGCGGGCTGTCCAGCTCGGCAACCATGGTTTCTGGCTTGTTGACGAAGTACGGGGACAGGTAGCCACGGTCGAACTGCATGCCTTCTACAACCGACAGTTCGTTTTCCAGGCCAGTGCCTTCTTCAACGGTGATCACGCCTTCTTTACCGACTTTTTCCATGGCTTCGGCAATGATGTCGCCGATGGAGCTGTCGGAGTTGGCGGAGATGGTGCCGACCTGAGCGATAGCCTTGGTGTCAGCGCATGGCTTGGACAGGTTTTTCAGCTCAGCAACAACAGCGATGGTCGCCTTGTCGATGCCGCGCTTGAGGTCCATCGGGTTCATGCCGGCAGCGACGGCTTTGTAGCCTTCGTTGACGATAGCTTGAGCCAGAACGGTAGCGGTGGTGGTGCCGTCGCCTGCGTCATCGTTGGCACGGGAGGCAACGTCTTTGACCAGCTGCGCGCCCATGTTCTCGAAACGGTCTTCCAGTTCGATTTCTTTTGCTACCGAAACGCCGTCCTTGGTGATGGTCGGAGCGCCGAAGCTCTTCTCGATGATCACGTTACGGCCTTTAGGGCCCAGGGTCGCTTTTACTGCGTCAGCCAGGACGTTGACACCGGTGAGCATTTTTTTGCGGGCGGAATCGCCGAATTTAACTTCTTTAGCAGCCATGATCGATATTCCTTAAATTCTTTGGAGTAACGGAAAAATGAGCGGGAAAATCAGCCTTCCAGTACAGCGAGAATTTCGTTCTCAGCCATTACCAGCAGGTCTTCGCCGTCAACTTTCACAGTGTTGCTGCCGGAGTAAGGGCCGAAAACAACCTTGTCACCGACTTTAACGGCCAGCGCACGCACTTCACCGTTTTCCAGAGTCTTGCCTGGGCCTGCAGCGACGATCACACCGTGGTTGGCTTTTTCAGCAGCCGAACCTGGCAGAACGATACCGCCAGCGGTTTTCTTTTCTTCTTCGCTGCGACGGATAACGACGCGGTCGTGCAGAGGACGAAGCTTGCTCATTGTCGATCTCTCCTAATTGTGTTTTTCATCGGCCGGTATCGGTACCGGCGGGTTGTATTCCGGCTGTGCCGGTCGCGCCTCGCCAAGCAAGACGCGGAAGTCTGTCTGGTGTCGCCACCAGAAACCTTGCGGTGACCGTTACATAAGGGCGCATAAGCTTATTACAAGGGGCCGCGGCGGAAATTTTTTATGCTTGCCGACGCACAAAAGCAACACGGCACCCGAAGGTGCCGTGCCAATAAAGCGGTTATTTGCTGTCGCGGTGTTCGAATTCGCCTTCGATCACATCGCCCTCGCGTCCCAACGGCGGGCGCGGAGCCGGGCCACCACGGGGTTGCAGGTCATCGGCGAACGCTCGCTGGCGAATCGCCGCTTCTTCGGCGCGCTGGCGCATCTTGCCAGCCAGCAGCTTGCGAGTGACCGGCAGCAACATCACCAGGCCGACCACGTCGCTGATAAAACCCGGCAGGATCAACAGGCCACCGGCCAGGGCCATCATCAGGCCTTCCAGCATGGTTTGAGCGGGCAGTTCGCCGCGGTTCAGGCTTTCACGCGCACGCAACGCTGTGGCCAAGCCGGCGACGCGCAGCACCAGAACGCCGAGCATCGAGCCGAGAATGATCAATAACAGTGCCGGGAAAAACCCGATTGCACTGCTGACTTGAACGAATACGAACAGCTCCAGCACCGGGAACAGCAGAAAGAGCAATAAAAAAGGGCGCATCAAATGGTTCCTCAACGCAAGAATGCCTTGCCAGTCCACCTTAGATGACGTCGCCATTTCGTGAATTCAAGCGTTGGCAGGCTCTTTTTTCGGCCAGACCTCAGCGTGAGCCAATGAAACCAGGGCTTCGCGTACTTGTGTCGGAGTGTTGCAAGGCGTCGCGAACGGCAACCAATGCAGCGACTGGCCAATGCGCAGGTGCATGCCCTCGCTGTCAATACCGGCCAGTTGCGCGGGTTCAAAGGTCGGCAAGCCGGTCAGCGCGACGTAATGGGCAATGGCCTTGGTGTGGTCGGCGTTCATGTGCTCGACCATGCTGCGCTCGGCCTTGCCTGCAAACGGGTTGGCCAGTGTCAGGTGGTCGACCCAGTGAATCGCGCCAAACCCGCCTATATAGCGGTGACGCACCGGCTTGAGCACCCAGAAGTCGAAATCGTGAGCCTTGTGGTAGTTGGCCGAATCGGGGAAGTAACGGTAATAACGCTCGGCAGCCGCTTCAATGGCGGTGGCATCTTCGAGTTTCTCGGCTTCAGCCAGGTAGGTCAGGCGCCCCACTGCCTGCACGTCATCGGCCTCGCGCTCACCCACCAGCAGCGAGCACTTGGGGTCTTTCTGCAAGTTATGGGTGTGCTGGGCGATACGGCTGATCAGGATCAGCGGGCGACCCTGCTCGTCGAGGCAATACGGCACGACCGAGCCGAAGGGAAACCCGGGCATGGCTTTGGACAATGTGGAGAGAGCCCCACGGTATTCCTTGAGCAACAGCTCTCGGGCGTTCTTGGCAACGTGCGCGCTCAACGTATGACTCCTCGGGTATTCCGCCGCCCACAGCATATGGGAATGGATCTCAACACAAGGTAATCAATATCCGCGCAGGTTGCCAGAGTGCACTTACCAGGCCACACCGAACCCTGCGGTGTAACGGGTCTTGCTCAGGCTGCTTTGCGATTCGCCACTGATGATGTCGCGTTCAGCCTTGAGGTTGAGGGACGCCCATTCGGTGACCTTGTAACGCAGGCCCATTTGCGCATCGAGGGAGTAATCGGACGGCCCGGCAAGCGGCTTGCCCACCTCGCCGTTGGTGAAGAACTCCACGGTCTTGCCCACCAGGTAGCGGTTGTAGTTCCACTTCATGGCCAGCGAGTAGAAATTGGATTTGCCGCCGTCGGCATATTCGTAATCGGTGCGGTTAACCAGCGAACCGAGGGAGAACGCGCCCAGTTCATCGTCCCAGAACTGGTAGCCAGGGCCGGTACCGACCGTGCGCTGGCGGGACAAGTCTTCCACCTTGTCGCGCTTGTAGGTCAGGCGGCCTTGCCAGAACCAATGCTCGGTGATGAAACGGTCCAGGTCATATTCCAGCGCCCAGTTGTCGGTGGTGGTGACGTCGTCCTGGAACTCGCGGTTGTATTCGCCCTGCGCGGTATGGCGCCACTGGCCGTGACGGGCCGTGGTCTTGAAGTCCACGTCGTAGTCGTTGGTGTCTTTGTCGGCACGCTTGTAGTCCAGCGCCAGGTCGACGTTGCCCTTCCACACCAGGTCTTCGATGACCGGCTTGGGCTTGAGGATTTGCTGGATGCTGGCCAGTTCCACGGTTTTGGGCGCCTCGCCATTGGCCAGCACCACCTTGCCGTCATCCGCAGCTCTCAGGGATTTGGCCTTCTCACCGCTGTACGCGTCCTGCTTGACCAGTAGCTCCTGGTCACTTTCCAGGGTTTTCACCTGCTTCCAATCCACCGGGATGGCCCCTGCGTAACTGGTCTGAATCAGCAACTTGCCACCGTCGAAGACTTTGATCTTGCCGGTCAGGCGGTCACCGTTCTTTAACCACACGGTATCAGCGAGCAGGGGCGTGGAGGCGCTGAAAACAGCGAGGCACAGCAGGGTTCTGGACAACATAAGCGTATTCGGGGCTCAGGGTTGGCGAAAAGGGGGCGCTATCGTGTTAGATAGCTACGACTGACTCAAGTATTTATATTGAGTTCAATTCTCAACAGCATGATTACAGACGCTTCTTACAAAGACCCTGACGATGCCCACAGTGAATCAACCCGCCGATATTGCGCAAAGCCCGGCAGAAATGCGCCGTACGGCGTTGTACCTGACCTTGGCGCAAGTGCCCAAAGGCTGCGTGGTGAGTTACGGCGAACTGGCGCACCTGGCCGGGCTGGGCCGGGCGGCCCGCTGGGTCGGGCGCACGCTGAGCCAGTTGCCCGAGGACACTCGGTTGCCCTGGCACCGAGTGCTGGGTGCCGGTGGTCGGATAAGTCTGCCAGTGGGCAGTGCCTCAGGCGACGAGCAACGTGCGCGTTTACGCAGCGAAGGTGTCAGTATCCTGAACAATCGCGTTGATATTCAGCGTCATGGCTGGCGCCCGGTAGAGCACAGCGGTTAGAGTGCGCGCTTTGTTTCCGCAAATCTGAGGCAGACTCCAGCCCATGCCCCGTAAAACCTGGCGCGCCGCGCTCGCCGCCTATGCCAGCCCCTCGACGTTAGTGCTGTTGTTGCTCGGTTTCGCCGCCGGCTTGCCTTACATGTTGGTGTTCTCGACGCTTTCAGTGTGGTTGCGCGAGGCCGGTGTGGCCCGCGAGACCATCGGTTATGCGAGCCTGATCGGCTTGGCCTATGCCTTCAAATGGGTCTGGTCACCGCTGCTCGACCAATGGCGTTTGCCGCTGCTCGGTAAACTCGGACGACGTCGCTCCTGGCTGGTGCTGGCCCAGACGCTGGTGATCCTCGGGTTGATCGGCATGGGTTTTTGCGACCCGCAAAAACACCTGTCGTGGCTGATTGCGATTGCTGTGATCGTCGCCTTCGCCTCGGCCACCCAAGACATCGCGGTAGACGCCTATCGCCTGGAAATCGCCGACGACAGCCGCCAGGCTGCCCTCGCCGCCAGTTACATGTCCGGTTATCGCATCGCCGCCCTGCTGGCCACCGCCGGTGCACTGTTCTTTGCCGAAGGCTTCGGCTCGACCGGTTTCAACTATAAGCACTCGGCGTGGACCGGCACTTACGTGCTGTTCGGTCTGCTGATGATTCCGGCGCTGCTGACCACCCTGTTCATGCGCGAGCCCAATGTGCCACTGCGCACGCAGTTGCAGGCCGGCCGCTACAGCTTCGTGCATCAGCTGGTCTCGGTGTTTGTACTGATCGTGTTGCTGGTGTCCGTCCCGGCGATGTTCACCCAGCTCTACAACACCGATTTTGCCAGCGTCCTGTTCCACGGCGTCAGCCTGTGGGAACTGTTGATGGAAGACCGCGCCTTCCTGCGCGCCATCCTCTATATCATCCTGACCACGCTGTGCCTGTCGACCATGGGCCGACGCGGCCTGGCGCCGGTGCTGACGCCGGTCAACGACTTTATCCTGCGCTACCGCTGGCAAGCCTTGCTGCTGCTCGGGCTGATCGCCACCTATCGCATGTCGGACACGGTGATGGGCGTGATGGCCAACGTGTTCTACATCGACCAGGGCTTCACCAAGGACCAGATTGCCGGAGTGAGCAAGATTTTCGGCCTGATCATGACCCTGCTCGGCGCCGGCATGGGCGGCTTGCTGATCGTGCGCTTCGGAATCCTGCCGATCCTGTTTATCGGCGGCGTGGCCTCGGCCGGCACCAACCTGTTGTTCGTGATGCTCGCGGACATGGGCCCCGACCTGCAGATGCTGATCTTTACCATCTCGCTGGACAACTTCAGTTCCGGCCTTGCCACGTCGGCGTTTGTCGCCTACCTGTCGAGCCTGACCAACCTCAAGTTCTCCGCCACCCAATACGCGTTGCTCAGCTCGATCATGCTGTTGCTGCCGCGCCTGATTGGCGGCTATTCAGGGGTGATGGTGGAGAAGTTCGGCTATCACAACTTCTTCCTGATCACCTGCCTGCTGGGCGTACCGACGCTGTTCCTGATTGCCCTGCACTGGTTTCAGGAAAATCGACGGATTCGGTTGAGCCCGCCCACCGAAGAATGACTCACCTCGGTCAATGTGGGAGCTGGCTTGCCTGCGATAGCATCAGCGCGACGTAACTGATACACCGCATCGCAGGCAAGCCAGCTCGCACACAAGCCCGCTCGCCACAGAAACACCCCGCGACCTCATGCCTGTACTCCGGCAGCAACCGCCCGTACAATCCCAAGTCATTTCAAGTCCAAGCAACCGACAACGGCCTACCATGCGTACCAGTCAATATTTGCTCGCCACACAGAAAGAAACGCCTTCCGACGCGGTTGTGATCAGCCATCAGCTGATGCTGCGCGCCGGCATGATCCGCAAACTGGCCTCGGGCCTGTACACCTGGCTGCCCATGGGCTTGAAGGTGATGCGCAAGGTCGAAGCCATCGTTCGCGAAGAAATGAACGCCGCCGGCTCTCTGGAAGTGTTGATGCCGAGCACGCAACCGGCTGAGTTGTGGCAGGAATCCGGGCGCTGGGAAGAGTACGGCCCTGAGTTGCTGCGCTTCAAGGACCGTCATGGCCGCGATTTCTGCGCCGGCCCGACCCATGAAGAAGTGATCACCGACCTGATGCGCAACGAGCTGAGCAGCTACAAGCAGCTGCCGCTGAACCTGTATCAGATCCAGACCAAATTCCGTGATGAAATCCGCCCACGCTTCGGTTTGATGCGCGGCCGTGAATTCATCATGAAGGACGCCTACTCCTTCCACGCCGACCAGGCCTCCTTGCAGGTCACCTACGACCGCATGCACCAGGCCTACTGCAACGTGTTCACGCGCCTGGGCCTGAAATTCCGCCCGGTTGAAGCGGACAACGGCTCCATCGGCGGCGCCGGCTCCCACGAGTTCCACGTACTGGCCGAGTCCGGCGAAGACGATATCGTCTTCAGCAACGGTTCCGACTACGCGGCGAACATCGAGAAAGCCGAAGCCGTGCCACGGGAAACGTCCCGCCCGGCGCCAAGCGAAGAGCTGCGCCTGGTGGACACCCCAGAGACCAAGACCATCGCGGCGCTGGTGGAAAAATTCAATCTGCCGATTGAAAAGACCATCAAGACCCTGATCGTGCGCGCCGAAGAAGAAGGCAAGCTGATCGCCCTGGTCATCCGTGGCGACCACGAGCTCAACGAAATCAAGGCTGCCCAGCAACCTGGCGTGGCCAGCCCGCTGGTCATGGCCACCGATGCCGAACTGCGCGACGCGATTGGCGCCGGTGCCGGTTCGCTCGGCCCGCTGAACCTGCCGCTGCCGATCATCATCGACCGCTCGGTCGAACTGATGAGCGACTTCGGCATTGGCGCCAACATCGACGACAAGCACTACTTCGGCGTGAACTGGGAGCGTGACCTGCCAGTTCCAACCGTGGCCGACCTGCGTAACGTAGTCGCCGGCGACCCAAGCCCGGATGGCAAGGGCACCCTGGAAATCAAACGCGGCATCGAAGTCGGGCACATCTTCCAGCTGGGCAACAAGTACAGCAAGGCGATGAAGTGCGAAGTGCTGGGCGAGAACGGCAAGCCGATCACCCTCGACATGGGCTGCTACGGCATTGGCGTTTCCCGCGTGGTGGCAGCTGCCATCGAACAGAACAACGACGAGAAAGGCATCATCTGGAGTGACGCCCTGGCCCCATTCCAGGTGGCCCTGGTACCGCTGCGCTACGAAACCGAGCAAGTACGCGAAGCCACCGACAAACTGTATGCCGAACTGACGGCCGCCGGTTTTGAAGTGCTGCTGGATGACCGGGACAAGAAAACCAGCCCGGGCATCAAGTTTGCTGACATGGAACTGATTGGCATCCCGCACCGAATCGTGGTCAGTGACCGCGGCCTGGCCGATGGCAATCTGGAATACAAGAGCCGGACCGAAGCCGAAGCCCAACCGTTGCCGGTGGCTGACGTGCTGTCTTTCCTTCAGGCGCGTATTCGTCGCTGAAAACCAGATCAAGAGAAGTCATGTTCAAGCGAAACACCAGAGCCCTGGGGGGCGCCGCCTTGTGCGGCGCCCTGCTGGTCAGCGGCTGCGCCAACCAGATGTCGCAACGCAGTGAGCACGAGGAACGGGTCGAGCGCAAATTGCTCGACCACAGCCTGCAGATCGATGTAGGTGAACCCAAAGTGCTGGAACTGCCGCAACGCCGGGTTCGCATTCACGAGCAAAAGACCTTTGAGGTCACTGAATTCGAAGTCACCCGCCGTTACGATCGCTATACCCCCTACCAACCCTGGCGCAAACTCTACGAGATGCCCTTGGGCGCGGTCGCCCTGGTGGCCGGCGCGGGGGCCAACGTGGCGAACATCTTCGCCCTCGGCAACCTGCCGACCAGCATGACGCGCGACTGGCTGAGCTACGGCGTGGACGGCATCAACCCGTTCATGAACGTGCAATCCCACGGCCGTGCGCAACAGAACCTGGCCGGGATCGATGAAGTCCAGCGTGACAAGCGCACGGAGTATTCGAGCCTGCCCTGGAGCGAGCGCCCGGTACAGGTTACCGCCGGCAAGCAGACCCATGAGCTGACCACCGACCGCGACGGCGTGCTGCGCCTGAACCTGTTGGACAGCCCGTTTGCCGAGCAGGACCTGAACCGCGTCACGACCTTGAAGATCAGCGTGGAAGATGGCCAGGACGACGTCCATTCGGACTCCACCCTGGCGATCAGCAACACGCTGCGCGGCAAGTTGCTGGAAGCCCATGGCCTGATCTACGACGACCTGGAAGACGACGAAGTCAACCAGTGGGTGCACCGGGTCAAGCGCCTGTCGGAGTTGGGCCTTGAGGAAGAAGCCAGTGAGCTGGAACAAAGCCTGATCGAACTGACCCGCAATGATCCCGAGTTGCAGCAGGAGTTTGTGCAGGCGCTGACCAAGGATGCGGGGCGGTTGGTGGCGGACCCTGGGGCACGCTAGGACCTCAGGGCAGGTAAAGATCTAAATGTGGGAGCGGGCTTGCTCGCGAAAGCGGTGTATCAGTGATGAATGTATCGACTGACACGGCGCCTTCGCGAGCAAGCCCGCTCCCACATTTGGCTCCCGGTTTTTACCAGGGAAACTGCAGCTGTTCGTTACCGCTGCTCAGATCCAGCAGCCGCACCCCAATCCCCAGCAACCGCACCGGTTTGCCGCCGCGATTGAACGCCTGGGTCAACAGCTGTTGATAACTCTCCAGATCCCGCCCTGCCCCTGCCTGCTCCAGGGTGGTTTGGGTGAAGTCGTGAAACTTCACTTTGACGAACGGCTTGCCCGCGCGATAGCTGCTGTCGATGCGCGCCATGCGCCCGGCCAGAGTTTCCATCAGCTCGGGCAGTTTCGCCAGGCAACTTGAGAGATCCGGCAAGTCCACGTCGTAGGTATTTTCCACACTGATGGATTGCCGACGGCTGTCGTTCTGCACCACGCGGTCATCAATCCCACGAGCCAGGCTCCAGAGCCGCTCGCCGAAACTGCCGAATTCACGCACCAGCGCCAGTTTGTTCCACTCACGCAATTGCAAACAGTCTGCAATCCCCAGTCGCGCCAGCTTATCGGCCGTCACCTTGCCAACCCCGTGCAACTTGTTCACCGGCAACTGGGAGACGAAGTCTTCGACCTGATCCGGGGTGATCACAAACAGGCCGTTGGGTTTTTTCCAGTCGCTGGCGATCTTGGCCAGAAACTTGTTCGGCGCAACGCCGGCGGACACTGTGATGTGCAGCTGGTTGGAGACCCGGCGACGAATGTCTTGAGCGATGCGCGTGGCACTGCCGCCAAAGTGCGGGCTGTCAGAGACGTCCAGGTAGGCTTCGTCCAGCGACAGTGGCTCGATCAGGTCGGTGTAATCGCGAAAGATCGTCTGGATTTCCTTCGACGCTTCCTTATAGGCATCCATGCGCGGCTTGACGATGGTCAGGTCCGGGCACAGCTTCAAGGCGTGGCGCGATGACATGGCCGAACGCACCCCATAAGCCCGCGCCTCATAGTTACAGGTGGCGATCACCCCTCTTCTATCGGCCGAGCCGCCGACCGCGAGGGGCTTTTGTGCCAGGCTCGGATCGTCGCGCATCTCGATGGCGGCGTAGAAGCAATCACAGTCGACGTGGATGATTTTGCGCTGCGTCATATAAACAGAGGGTGTAATCCAACGGGCGGCCAGTATCGCATTCACCCCTGTATATAGCACCAGTAGTTTGAATCTTCCGCTTGAACGGTAGGAAATTTCACTGATGAATTTATTTTCTCAATCGAAATTCTCCTCCCAATAGAGCTGAAACCCTCGGCCACACTGGCCTCGCGCCCTTCCAAGGCTTGCCTTGGAGAGCTAACCGATTGAACCACAAGCGCTTTTCTTCGATTCACAGGTTGACACACTCGCGTTCCTCTGTAGAATGCCGACACACAGACGCGGGATGGAGCAGTCTGGTAGCTCGTCGGGCTCATAACCCGAAGGTCGTCGGTTCAAATCCGGCTCCCGCAACCAAACATCAAAAAAGGCTACTCGAAAGAGTGGCCTTTTTTGTGCGTGCTTGTTTTGCATGTGTACGCAAATTGTAAGAGAGAAAAATCTTTGTCCGTCGCGCACTTACCGCACGTGGCCGGGGTGAAACGCGCTAATTCACACTAATTTGACCCATCGACCCATTAACGGTTGACACCTCGGCGTTGGGCTGTAGAATGCCGCCCACAGACGCGGGATGGAGCAGTCTGGTAGCTCGTCGGGCTCATAACCCGAAGGTCGTCGGTTCAAATCCGGCTCCCGCAACCAAACATCAAAAAAGGCTACTCGAAAGAGTGGCCTTTTTTGTATCTGACGAAAAAGTTCTTCTGAAACAATGGCATGGCATCTTTCATGAAACCGTACACGGTTTGTAGAGTCCATCTCATTGCAAGCTATGCTGAATGCTCAAGCATTACCCTCTACGACCAATGGCCGCAGTCGCCGCACCCGGCGATACGCGTTAATATTTGTAATTATTTTGTCCATAGGGATTGGTAACTTGGCTGGATACCTCCATCCTGTCGCGCACAATCCACGAGGTGATTGATGCGCGCCAACTCGTCTGAACCACAAGACACCGTCACAGCGACACAACCGATCACACCCACCCGCTTGCGTTGGCTGGATCTGTTGAGCAAATACCGTCAGCCGATCGGGCTGGCCGTTACCCTGTTGCTGTTCGCAATCGCCCTGATCGCCTGCCGACACTTACTGCTGGAACTGGACCTGTATGCGCTCCACGACTCGATCCTGGAAGTGCCCAGACCCGCCCTGCTGGGTGCGTTCGCGGCGGCCATCGCCGGTTTCATCATTCTGCTGGGTTATGAATTCTCCGGCGCACGCTATGCCGGGGTAAAACTGCCGGCCAAGACCCTGGCGCTGGGTGGCTTCACCGCCTTTGCCATCGGCAACGCCATTGGCTTGTCGATGCTCTCCGGCGGGTCTGTGCGCTACCGTTTATATGCACGCCACGGTATCGGGGCTTCGGAGGTGGCGCACATGACCGTGTTCGCCAGCCTGGCGCTTGGTACGGCGCTGCCGCCACTGGCAGCACTGGCCACACTCAGCAACCTGCCGGCGGCATCGACCTATCTGCACCTGTCGCAAGGCGTGCTCGGTGGTATTGCCGGTGCAGTGCTGCTGCTGTCCGCCGCGCTGTGCATCGGCATTTATCGCCGTCGCCTGCCGGAGCAACCTTATCCAGACAACCTGCTGGTCAAGGCGGGACGTCGTACCCTGCGCCTGCCGGGCCGGCGCCTGACGTTCCTGCAACTGATCATCACCGCGCTGGACGTAGCCGCTGCCGCCACCGTCCTTTATATGCTGCTGCCGGAAGCGCCGCCGTTCGGCCCCTTCCTGCTGGTGTACCTGCTGGCCCTGGCCGCCGGTGTACTCAGCCATGTGCCAGGCGGTGTTGGCGTGTTCGAAGCGATTCTGCTCGCGGCATTTGCCGACAAGCTTGGCGCCGCGCCATTGGCTGCCGCCCTGCTGCTATACCGCATGATTTATGTGGTGCTGCCGCTGCTGATCGCCTGCGTGTTCCTGCTGGTCAACGAGGCCCAGCGCCTGTTCCAGACGCAGCAAAGCCTGCGGGTTGCCTCCGGCCTGGCCGCGCCGGTGTTGGCCGTACTGGTTTTTTTGTCCGGCGTGGTCCTGCTGTTTTCCGGCGCAACGCCGGAAATCGACTCACGCCTGGAAAACATCGGCTTCCTGATTCCCCACCGCCTGATTGACGCCTCGCACTTCGGTGCCAGCTTGATCGGCGTGCTGTGCCTGTTGCTCGCCCAGGGCTTGCGTCGGCGTTTGTCGGCCGCCTGGATGCTGACCATGGTGTTGCTGCTCACCGGCGCCCTGCTCTCACTGCTTAAAGGCTTCGATTGGGAAGAAGCCAGCCTGATGATCATGACCGCCGTGCTGCTGGCGATCTTCCGGCGCTCGTTCTACCGCGCCAGCCGCCTGACCGAGCTGCCATTCTCGCCGCTGTACCTGGTGGCCAGCGTCTGTGTGTTGGGCGCCTCGATCTGGCTGCTGCTGTTTGCCTATCAAGACGTGCCGTACAGCCACCAGCTGTGGTGGCAGTTCACCCTGGACGCCAACGCCCCCCGCGGCCTGCGCTCGCTGCTGGGTGCAGCGGTGCTGTTGGTGATCGTCTCGCTGACCTGGCTGCTGCGCACCGCACGCCCGGTGATTCATCTGCCAACCCCGGACGAACTGGAACGCGCCACCAAGATCCTGATGGCCTCCTCACAGCCCGACGGAGGCCTGGCGCTGACCGGCGACAAGGCGCTGCTATTCCACCCCAACGATGAAGCCTTCCTGATGTACGCCCGCCGCGGGCGCAGCCTGGTGGCCTTGTATGACCCGATCGGCCCGACCCAACCGCGCGCCGAGATGATCTGGCAGTTCCGTGACCTGTGCGACATCCATCACGCGCGCCCGGTGTTTTACCAGGTACGCGCCGAGAACCTGCCGTACTACATGGACATCGGCCTGACCGCGATCAAGCTGGGCGAAGAAGCCCGCGTCGACCTGAAACGCTTTGACCTAGAAGCCAAGGGCAAAGAGATGAAGGACCTGCGCTACACCTGGAACCGTGGCACCCGGGACGGCCTGTCCCTGGAGATCTTCGAACCGGGCCAGGCGCCAATGGAAGAACTCAAAGTCATCTCCGATGCCTGGCTGACCGGCAAGAACGTGCGGGAAAAGGGCTTTTCCCTGGGCCGTTTCAGCGACGACTACCTCAAGCACTTTCGTATTGCGATTATTCGCTTCGAAGGGCGCCCGGTGGCCTTCGCCAACCTGCTCGAGACTTACAACCATGACCTGGCCAGTCTCGACCTTATGCGTGCGCACCCGGACGCGCCGAAGCTGACCATGGAATTCATGATGGTTGGCCTGATTCAACATTATAAGAACCACGACTACGCCCGATTCAGCCTCGGCATGGTGCCGTTGTCGGGCCTGCAACCACGCCGTGGCGCACCGCTGACCCAACGCCTGGGCTCGATGGTGTTCCGACGTGGCGAGCAACTGTATAACTTCCAAGGTTTGCGCCGCTTTAAAGACAAGTTCCAGCCTGACTGGGAACCCCGTTATATGGCCGTGCCCGCAGGACTTGATCCGCTGGTGGCACTGGCCGATACCGCCGCCCTGATTGCGGGCGGCTTGACTGGATTGGTGAAACGCTGATGATTCGACGCTCCTGGCGGTATGTATTGGCCTTTGTAGTGCTGCTCGCGCTGATCGCGGCGGGTGGCTTCTGGTACTGGAACCGCCCTGCCCCGCAACCGACCCTGGAACAACTGCCCCAGGCCGACGGTTCGGTGATGACCCGCGTGACGCCTAACGGCTCGGCAAAAGCCCGTGTGGCCGTGGCCGTGATGGCCGATGAAACCCTGACCGATAGCCAACTGATTGCTCTGAGCCAGGGCGGCTCCGCGCAAATCGTTCAAGTGATCCTGCCAAAGGATGACTGCAAGCTGCAGGAACAAGCGCTGCAAAGCGCCCTGGCCCAGCTCAAAGGCCCGGCGACGCTGGTCAGCGGCATCGGCCCTGGCGCAGCACTCGCCTGGCGCTGGCTGGCCACACAGAACGACGACAAGGCCAATGCCATCTCCGTCGGCTTTGCCCTGGTGCAGGAAGGCTGTAAGGACCCGCTGCCCAAGACCTCTGCCCATGGCAATTGGCTGGTGGCGTGGAACGACAACCCTGACGATGAAAGTGCCAGTTTCGTACGCGACACCCCGCGCGCGACGACCAGCATCAGCGACTACGACATCCACTACCCGCAAGTGCTGAACAACGAACTGCGCAAGCAACTGGTGGGTTCGGACAATGGCGGCCTGGCGATTCCCGTGGTGGAAGTACCGGCCGGCCAAGCCAAGGACACCGTTACCCTGTTCCTCTCCGGTGATGGCGGCTGGCGTGACCTGGACCGTGACGTCGCCGGTGAAATGGCCAAGATCGGTTACCCGGTCGTGGGCATCGACACCCTGCGCTACTACTGGCAGCACAAAACGCCTGAACAAAGCGCCAAGGACCTCACCGAATTGATGCAGCACTACCGGCAGAAATGGGGTACCAAGCGCTTCGTGCTGACCGGTTATTCATTCGGCGCCGACGTACTGCCGGCGATCTACAACCGCATGCCGGAAAACGAACAGCAGCGCGTCGACGCAATCATCCTGCTGGCGTTCGCACGTACCGGCAGCTTTGAGATCGAAGTCGAAGGTTGGTTGGGCAACGCCGGCAAAGAAGCCGCGACGGGCCCGGAAATGGCCAAGCTGCCGGCTGACAAAGTGGTGTGCATCTACGGCGCCGAAGAAGTCGACGAGAGTGGCTGCACCGACAAGACCGCTGTTGGCGAAGCCGTGAAGCTGCCAGGCGGGCATCACTTTGACGAGAACTACCCGGCGCTGGCACAGCGCCTGGTGGATATCATCGTGAAGCATCAGGCCAAGGACAAAGCCGAGTAACTCCAGGTATTACATGGCTTAAAATGTGGGAGGGGGCAAGCCCCCTCCCACATTTGTTTTTGCAGTGTTGTTTAGATTCAGCGCGGTTCGATATGCGCAATCATCAACTGCACGGTTTCATTTCCACGAAACTCGTTCACGTCCAGCTTGTAGGCCAACTCGACCCAACGCACTGTCGGATTAGGCCAGACCTCACGGTCCACACCAAATGCAATGCCATCGAGCTTCACCGACCCGCATTCGCTCTTGAGCACCACTTTGAGGTGTCGCTCACCGACCACGCGCTGCTCGACCAACTGAAACACACCGTGAAACAACGGCTCGGGAAAGTGCTGCCCCCACGGCCCGGCATGCCGCAATGCGCGCGCCAGTTCCAGGTGAAACTCTTCCACCGCCAGGGTGCCGTCCGACAGCAGCCGGCCCGTCAGGTCTTCTTCCCGCAGTTGCCGACGGACTTCAGCGTCAAAGGCTTCGGCAAACAGGGGGAAATTCGCCTCGGGTAAGGTCAGACCGGCCGCCATCGCGTGACCGCCGTATTTGGTGATCAGGTTGGGATGCTGGCTGGCGACGACCGCCAGCGCATCACGGATGTGAAAACCCTGCACAGAGCGCCCTGAGCCCTTGAGCAGGCCGTCACCGGCATCGGCGAAGGCGATGGTCGGGCGGAAGTACCGCTCCTTCATTCGCGACGCCAAAATACCGATCACGCCTTGGTGCCATTCCGGGTCGAACAAGCACAAACCATAAGGCATCGATTCCACGGGCAAGTCCTTGAGCTGGCCGAGCGCTTCGCGCTGCATGCCCTGTTCGATGGATTTGCGGTCCTGGTTCATACCGTCCAGCTGCGCCGCCATTTCCCGCGCGGCGGCGAAGTCGGTGGTGAGCAGGCATTCGATGCCCAGGCTCATATCGTCCAGGCGCCCGGCGGCGTTCAAGCGCGGCCCGAGGATAAAACCAAGGTCGGTGGAGGTGATGCGCGCGTGGTCGCGCTTGGCGACTTCAAGAATCGCCTTGATGCCCGGCCGCGCACGACCGGCGCGAATACGCTCCAGGCCCTGATGCACCAGGATGCGGTTGTTGGCGTCCAGCGGCACCACGTCGGCGACACTGCCCAAGGCCACCAGGTCGAGCAACTCGCCGATGTTCGGCTGAGGCGTGTTGGCGTACCAACCCAGGCTGCGCAGTCGCGCGCGCAAGGCCATCAGCACATAAAAGATCACGCCTACGCCAGCCAGCGCCTTGCTGGGAAATTCACAACCGGGCTGGTTCGGATTGACGATGGCATCTGCCGCCGGCAGCTCATCACCCGGCAAGTGGTGGTCGGTGACCAACACCTTCAACCCCGCCGCCTTGGCCGCCGCGACGCCTTCGACGCTGGAAATGCCGTTGTCCACGGTGATCAGCAACTGCGGCTCGCGCTGCAGCGCCACCGCAACGATTTCCGGAGTCAGGCCATAGCCGTACTCGAAGCGGTTGGGCACCAGGTAGTCGACATGGGCCGCACCGAGCAAACGCAGGCCCAGGGTGCCCACCGTGCTGGCAGTGGCACCATCGGCGTCGAAGTCACCGACGATGAGGATGCGCTGGCGCTGCTCCAAGGCCGTCACCAGCAGGTCTACCGCCGCGTCGATGCCCTTGAGCTGCTGGTAGGGAATCAACCGCGCCAGGCTCTTGTCCAGCTCAGCTTCGGACTGCACCCCGCGTGCGGCGTAAAGACGGGTCAACAGCGGTGGCAATTCACCGAGAAACGGCAGGACAGCGGGCAACGGGCGAGGATCGATACGCATGGGGCGACGGAAGCTTCTCTTCTAGTACAACGGTTAAACAACAATGCTGAAAGCAACATGGATCAACTGTAGGAACCGGCTTCTGTGGGAGCGGGCTTGCTCGCGAATGCAACACCTCGGTATAGCTGAAAGACCGAGGTGTCTGCATCGCAGGCAAGTCAGCTCCTACAATTTCAACCGCGCTCGCCGACCAGCCATTGCAGTTGCACTTCGTGCTGGCCGCGATCGTCGGTCACAAAAATCGTGCCTTCACTGATCATCACGTCCCACTTGATCACGCGCGGCATGTCCTTGGCCAGGGTCTCGAGGACTTCCTGCGGCACGGCAGCGATGTGCACGTTCTTCAGGTTGTTGGCCACCGGCACCACTTTGCCTTCCCACACGCGCAAGCTGCCATAGGCCAGCAAACTGGTGCGCTCGGTACGGCGTGAACACCAGGTCAGGCGGTCGGCGTCAGGCTGGCCGACTTCGATCCAGTGCAGAACCCGATCATCCAGGCTTTTTTCCCACAGGGCTGGTTCGTCTACATCTGACAGGCCACGACCGAACGCCAGTTGCTCGTTGTACCAGAGGGCGTAGGCCAGCAGGCGCACGGTCATGCGCTCTTCGGTTTCCGATGGATGGCGGGCGATGGTTTGTTTGACGCTCTCATACACCGAGCGATCAAGGTCGGTGAGGTTGAGTTCGAATTTGTAGGTCGTGGACGGCTGGGCCATGAACGGGCTTCTAGAGACAGGGAAAGGCGGCCAGTCTAACCGATGGCGAGGTCAATCAACGAATACGGCGTTGCATCATCCTTATCCCTGGGCCGCTCGCCTATGTTAAAAGGCATCACACCACCGCCCCACGCTTGCTAAGGATCCTCATGTCGTTTAATGCCAAACCGCTTGCCGGCCTGAAAGTCATCGAACTGGGCACCCTGATCGCCGGACCGTTTGCGTCACGTATCTGTGCCGAATTCGGGGCCGAGGTGATCAAGGTCGAGTCCCCTGATGGCGGCGACCCGCTGCGTAAATGGCGCAAGCTGTATGAGGGCACATCGCTGTGGTGGTTTGTGCAGGCGCGCAACAAGAAGTCGCTGACGCTGAATCTCAAGCACCCGGATGGCCTGGCGATTCTCAAACAGTTGCTGGCAGACGCCGACATCCTGATCGAAAACTTTCGCCCCGGTGTACTGGAAAAACTCGGTTTGAGCTGGGAAACCCTGCATGCCCTGAACCCGAAGCTGGTGATGGTACGGCTTTCAGGTTTTGGCCAGACCGGGCCAATGAAGGACCAGCCAGGGTTCGGCGCGGTGGGCGAATCCATGGGCGGTTTGCGCTATATCACCGGTTTCGAAGATCGCCCGCCGGTACGCACCGGGATTTCCATCGGCGATTCGATAGCCGCCTTGTGGGCAGTGATTGGTGCGCTGATGGCGCTGCGTCATCGCGAAGTCAACGGCGGGCTTGGCCAGGTGGTGGACGTGGCGCTGTATGAAGCTATCTTCGCGATGATGGAGAGCATGATCCCGGAGTTTGATGTGTTCGGGTTTATCCGCGAACGCACCGGCAACATCATGCCCGGCATCACGCCGTCTTCGATCCATACCAGCGCTGATGGCAAGCATGTGCAGATTGGGGCCAATGGCGATGCGATCTTCAAGCGCTTCATGTCGGCGATTGGGCGTGAGGACCTGGCCAACGATCCGACCTTGGCGAGCAATGATGGACGCGACAGCCGCCGTGACGAGTTGTATGGCGTGATCGACCGCTGGGTCAATTCGCTGCCCCTGGACCAAGTGGTCGAGCAACTCAACCAGGCCGAGGTGCCCGCCAGCCGCATCTACAGCGCCGAAGACATGCTTGGCGACCCGCAGTTTCTGGCGCGGGAAATGTTCCTCAAGGCGCAGTTGCCGGGCGGCAAGGACTTCAAAATGCCGGGGATCGTGCCCAAGCTGTCGGACACGCCCGGCAGTTGTGAATGGGTCGGGCCGCAGTTGGGCGAGCACAACAGCGAGGTGCTTAACCAATTGGGCTACGACACGGCGGCCATCACCCGCTTGCGCGAGGGCGGCGCGATCTGATGGCTGGCCCGTGTAGACGCTGGTCCATTCCCCTGTGCTTTGTCGGCGCGATGTTCGGCGTATGGCCGCTCGCCGCGCGTGCCGAGGACACGATAATCTGGTTGCTGCGCGACCTGCCGCCGCTGATCATCTTCGAGGGCCCACAGAAAGGCCAAGGGGCATTGGATCAATTGCTGCCAGTGCTCAGCGAGCGCCTGCCGCAATACCGGCACACCGTGATGCACGTCAATCGCGCCCGCGGCATCCAGATGCTGCGCGCTGACTCCCTGACCTGCGATCCGTTACTGCTGTGGACGCCGGAACGCGCGAAGTACATTGTGTTTTCCGCCCAGGCGTTTGCGGTGGCGAGCAACGGCGTAGCCATTCGACGAAGCCAGCAGGCGGCAATGGCGCCCTTTATCGTCAATGAACAATTTGACCTGCAAGCCTTCCTCGACGCCCACAAAGCACGCATCGGCGCCACTGCCGAACGCAGTTACGGCCCCGTCATCGATGAACAGCTAAAAGGCGCCGATCCGCACATTCTGGCGCTGCATTACGGCAATGACGCCCTTGGCAGTCTGCTGCAAATGCAACGTCTTGGGCGGCTGGAGGCGGTGCTGGGCTACTGGCCGGAAATCCGCTATCACGCCACGCAACAGGGCATCGCCGCACGAGACTTGGTGTTTTATCCCATCAAAGGCTCAGCGCCTTATCAGCGTACGCATATCGGTTGCTCGGACACGCCTCAAGGCCGCCAGGCCATGGCACGTATTGACCAGGTATTACGCGACATCCCACAGGCGCAGTTACAGCAGTCCTACACGTCGTGGTTGGACCCGGTCACGCGTGAACAGTACTTGCATGACAACCCTGATTTTTTCCAGGACTCACCAACCCCCTGAGGCATCACAGGGCAAATCGCAGGCAAAAAGAAACCCCGAAGAGTGGGGAGACACTTCGGGGTTAAACGTGGCCTACAAAGACCAGTACAACAAGCCACAAACACCGGAGCACAATGTTTGCTCTTGCTGTTACAAAATCTGACCGGCCATGCTGTAGGAAGTTTCCCTAGTTAAACAATTCTTCATGCAAGGGCGCCATTGCGGGCCTGGGCAGCGCTGCGCAAGGCCGCGATGACGGACGGTTCCAGACGCCCTTCGGCGATTTTCAGGTCGCGCAGCAGGCAATCCACCAAATCCACCAGAACGCGTTTATCGGTCAATTGCGCGCGGTCGACTTCACGCTCCACAACGATGGCGCCGGCCGGGTTCTTCACGGTCACCAGGCACTCGTCTTGCACACCAGCGGTGGTCAATGTCACCTGATAAGGGCTCAGTGCTTCTTCGAGCAATAGGCTGATACTTTCCATCTCGATCACCACTCAATAGTTCGGGAACAATCGTTTCAACGGGAGCTGCATCTATCCTAAGTGACTGGTTATGACGTAGGAAAGTTCGCTTTATCGTCTTTATGGGGCCGTCAGGGAGTGACGTGAACCAGCATGCGCTTGCAACATGACAGGCAAAAAACGGCCGCACATAACTGCTTACGCAATGGTTGACCGTTTTGAGGTTCCCGACAGCTCAGCCCCGAGGTGACTCCTATACTCGGTGAGCGCTGGTCACACTGCTACGCCGACAACAGCACATGTCAAAAAGGCCCTTATCGCGAAGGATAAATACGATGTCGGAAAACAAAGAGCAACAGGCAACGATGGAGAAAATGAATGCCGATGTATGGCTCATCTATGCCGAAATATCACGTATGCAGGCTGAAAAAGACAAACTCAAATCAGAATCCATGAAGATAAACTGTGAGACTTTCTGGTACCCGGTGGCTATCGCAACAGGCTTCTATGCCGCCGTCGGCACCGTGATAGTGGTCGCGCAAAAACTGTTTTCATAACACTCGACCGGGCCTTCAGAAACAAAAAACGCCGCTGCCCCAACGAAGGGAAAGCGGCGTTCGTGTCTACGCGGCTCGCCTTACAACGGCTTACCACGGTTCCCATGCTGGCCGACAAACGCCTGCACCGTCTTCAAGTCATTGGCCAGCACCGTGCAACGCTCTTCGCGTTCGAACAGGTCAGCCAAGTGCTCCGGCAATTCCAGCGCCTTGCCTACGCCCGCCTTCTCCACCGCTTCCGGGAACTTGACCGGGTGAGCCGTACCCAGAATGACCATCGGAATATCCAGGCTGCGACGGCATTCGCGCGCAGCCTTCACACCGATAGCGGTGTGCGGGTCCAGCAGCTCGCCGGTCTGGGCGTAGACCTCAGCGATGGTTTCACAGGTCTGTGCGTCGTCCACCGCCAGGGAGTCGAACAGCTTGCGCGTTTCGGTCCAGCGCTCTTGGTCAACGCTGAAACCGCCACCGCTCTTGAAGCTGCTCATCAGCTCGGCCAGGGCGGCGCCATTGCGACCGTGCATGTCGAAGAGCAGGCGCTCGAAGTTCGACGACACCATGATGTCCATCGACGGCGACAGCGTGGCGTGCAGGGTTTCCTTGACGTACTGGTTGCCGCTCATGAAGCGGTGCAGGATGTCGTTGCGGTTGGTGGCGACAATCAGTTGGTTGATCGGCAGGCCCATGTTGCGCGCCAGGTAACCGGCGAAAATGTCGCCGAAGTTGCCGGTCGGCACCGAGAACGACACCGAACGCGCCGGGCCGCCCAACTGCAGGGCTGCGTGGAAGTAGTAGACGATCTGGGCCATGATCCGCGCCCAGTTGATCGAGTTCACGGCGACCAGGCGCGTGCCCTTGAGGAAGCTCTGGTCGGCGAAGCTGTTCTTGACCATTTCCTGGCAGTCATCGAAGTTGCCTTCGATGGCGATGTTGTGGATGTTCTCACCAAAAATGGTGGTCATCTGGCGACGCTGCACTTCCGACACGCGCTTGTGCGGGTGCAGGATGAAGATGTCGACGTTTTCACAGTGCTTGCAACCTTCAATGGCCGCCGAACCGGTATCACCGGAGGTCGCGCCAATGATCACCACGCGCTCGCCGCGTTTTTCCAACACGTAATCGAGCAGGCGACCGAGCAGCTGCAGGGCGAAGTCCTTGAACGCCAGGGTCGGGCCGTGGAACAGCTCAAGTACCCATTCGTTGCCATTGAGCTGACGCAATGGCGCGATGGCGCTGTGGGAAAACACGCCGTAGGTCTCTTCGAGGATCTTCTTGAAGTCCGCATCCGGAATGCTGCCGGTGACAAACGGGCGCATTACACGGAAGGCCAGCTCGTGGTACGGCAGGCCGGCCCACGAAGCGATTTCTTCCTGGGTGAAGCGTGGCAGGTTTTCCGGCACATACAGGCCGCCGTCAGTGGCAAGGCCTGCCAGCAAAACGTCTTCGAAATTCAGGGCCGGTGCCTGGCCGCGGGTGCTGATGTAACGCATAGGGGCAAACCTTCGGTTTGGGCTTCAAGCTTCAAGTGACAAGCTGCAAGTAACGGCGGATCTGCTTTTACTTGCAGCTTGCAGCTTGGCGCTTGCAGCTGAATTAATTTAGATGTTCGACGCGAATACGAACGACCGGCCCAACCACGCCCTGAAGAGCTTCGAGAGCCCGGATGGCATCGTTCATGTGCTGCTCGAGCACGCGGTGGGTCAGCAGGATCATCGGCACCTGGCCGTTTTGCTCCTCGACTTCCTTCTGCATGATCGACTCGATGTTGATGCCGCGCTCCGACAGGATGCTCGCCACCTGGGCCAACACGCCCGGATGATCCTGGGCCTGGATACGCAGGTAGTAGGCGCTTTCGCAGGCTTCGATCGGCAGGATCGGGTGGGCCGACAGCGAATCCGGCTGGAACGCCAGGTGCGGCACGCGATTCTCCGGGTCGCTGGTCATGGCGCGAACCACGTCAACCAGGTCGGCGATCACCGACGAAGCGGTCGGCTCCATGCCAGCGCCGGCGCCGTAGAACAGGGTCGAGCCTGCCGCGTCACCGTTGACCATCACCGCGTTCATCACGCCGTTGACGTTGGCGATCAGGCGATCGGCCGGGATCAGCGTCGGGTGTACACGCAGCTCGATACCGGCCGGGGTGCTGCGCGCTACGCCCAAGTGCTTGATGCGGTAGCCCAAGGCTTCGGCGTAATTCACGTCGGCGGTGGTCAGCTTGGTGATGCCTTCGGTGTAGGCCTTGTCGAACTGCAGCGGGACGCCAAACGCGATGGACGCCAGGATGGTCAGCTTGTGCGCGGCGTCGATGCCTTCCACGTCGAAGGTCGGGTCGGCTTCGGCGTAACCCAGGGCTTGGGCTTCGGCCAGCACGTCTTCGAAGGTACGGCCCTTCTCGCGCATTTCGGTGAGGATGAAGTTACCGGTGCCGTTGATGATCCCGGCCACCCAGTTGATGCGGTTGGCGGACAGGCCTTCACGGATCGCCTTGATCACCGGGATGCCACCGGCCACGGCGGCTTCGAACGCCACGATCACGCCCTTTTCGCGCGCCTTGGCGAAGATCTCGTTGCCATGCACGGCAATCAGCGCCTTGTTGGCGGTGACCACGTGTTTACCGTTCTCAATGGCCAGCAGCACCAGATCACGGGCCACGGTGTAGCCGCCAACCAGCTCGATGACGATATCGATTTCAGGGTTGGTTGCCACGGCGAAGACATCGTTGGTAATCGCAATACCGGTCGTTTGGAACTGAGGCTTTGGCGTACGCGTGGCAATTTGTGCCACTTCAATCCCACGCCCTGCACGGCGGGAAATTTCTTCAGCATTACGCTGAAGTACGTTGAAGGTGCCGCCACCGACGGTCCCTAACCCACAGATGCCTACTTTGACCGGTTTCACTGAAGAACTCCCCATGAAACGGCCGACTCAAGGTCGGCCGTGAAAAACAGCCGCACAACTGCGGCTCTCAATTAATGCCCCGCCGACTGTTCGGCGGAGCATGATCGCCAAAGGCTCGACGATTACTGCTTACTCGCACCCAGTGCCAGTTTGGCAACTTGTGGCGCCGGCTGGTAGCCCGGAATGACTTGGCCGTCAGCCAAAACGATGGCCGGTGTACCGTTCACGCCAATCGACTGACCCAAGGCAAACTGCTTGGAAACCGGGTTGGCGCATTTGGCCGCCTTGATTTCCTTGCCATCGACCATTTTGTCCATCGCGGCTTTCTTGTCGGCCGAGCACCATACCGCCTGCAACTGCTCGTCACCCGGCGAGCCCAGGCCCTGGCGCGGGAACGCTACGTAGCGCACTTCCACACCGAGCTTGTTCAGCGCAGGCACTTCGGCGTGCAGCTTGTGGCAGTACGGGCAGGTGGTGTCGGTGAACACGGTGATGTGGGTCTTGGTCTCGCCGATGGCCGGGTACACCACGGTTTCAGCCACTGGAATGCCGTTGATCAGCTTGGACACGCCCAGGCGCTCGGCTTTCTCGGTCAGGTTGACCGGCTTGCCATCTTTCAACTGGAACAGGTAGCCCTGAACGATGTACTGGCCGTCGGCACTGGCGTACAGCACGCGGCTGCCCTTGAGCTTGACTTCATACAGGCCGGCCATCGGGCTGGCACTGATGCTTTCGATCGGCGTGTCGAGCTGCAGGTTGGCCAGGCTCTTGCGAATCGTTTGCTCGGCGGCGTCGTCGGCGACAACAAAAGTGGAAACCAACGCAATCGCTGCGGCGGCAATAATCTGGGTCAAGCGCATGGGAACTCCTGAAGGCAGATGCAGGGACGGGTGTGGAACACCGATCTGAAAATACGGGGTCATACACACAAGGCAAACAAAAGTCTGACCGTCCCCTTTGCTAACCGGCAAAGCCTACCACAGTTGGGCCGGAGGGCAGACTGTGGCGGGTAAATTGGGCCGTTTCGGATGCAATTTCATCCACGCGGGTGGTGCTTGGCGTGCATATCCTGCAAGCGTGCCCGCGCGACATGCGTGTAGATCTGGGTTGTGGATAAGTCACTGTGCCCCAGCAGCATTTGCACCACACGCAGGTCCGCACCGTGGTTGAGCAAGTGGGTGGCGAACGCATGGCGCAACGTGTGCGGCGACAGCGCCTTGCCGATCCCGGCCACCTTGGCCTGGTGCTTGATACGGTGCCAGAAGGTCTGGCGGGTCATCTGCTCGCCGCGCAGGCTGGGAAACAGCACATCGCTGGGCCGCCCACCGAGCAACTCGATGCGGGCATCACGCATGTAGCGCTCGACCCACACGATTGCCTCCTCACCCATCGGCACCAGGCGTTCCTTGCTGCCCTTGCCCATCACCCGCAGCACGCCCTGGCGCAAGTTGACTTGCTCAAGGGTCAGGCTGATCAGCTCGGTCACGCGCAGGCCGCAGGCGTAGAGCACTTCGAGCATGGCGCGGTCGCGCTGGCCGATGGCTTCACTGAGGTCGGGCGCGGCGAGCAAGGCATCCACGTCGGCTTCCGACAGGGATTTGGGCAATGGCCGGCCCAGTTGCGGCATGTCGATTTGCAGCGTCGGGTCGGCGGCGATGAGCTTTTCCCGCAGCAGGTAGCGATAAAAGCCACGCACGCCAGAGAGAAAACGCGCAGTGGAACGCGGCTTGTAGTTCTGCTCAAGGCGCCAGGCCAGGTGATCGAGGATCAGCTCGCGACCGGCATTGATCAGTTCGAGGTTTTTTTCCTGCAGCCAGCCATTGAACAGGGCGAGGTCACTGCGATAGGCCTGGCGGGTGTTGTCCGACAGGCCTTTTTCCAGCCACAAGGCGTCGAGAAAGCGGTCGATCAGAGGATGGTCAATGGCGGGCATAGGGGCTCAGGCTGATTACTGGAGTGTCTGGTAGATCCTATCGCAGGCAAGCCAGCTCCCACATGGGTTTTGTGTTTTGCCTGATAGCATCATCAACATCGATCGAATGTGGGAGCTGGCTTGCCTGCGATGGCCGCGACTCGGTTCAGGATCAGTCAACAAACCCTGGCAGCACCGGCACCGGGCGCTTGTCGGCATCGATTGCGACAAAACTGAACACGCCTTGGATCGCCTTTTCGCGACCGTCGGCACTCATGCTCTCGACGAACACTTCGACTTCGACCTTGAGGCTGGTGTTGCCCACCTTGATGACGCGGCCGATCAGCTCGACGATAGAACCGGCCGGAATCGCGTGATTGAAATCAATGCGGTCGGTGGAGACCGTCACCAGCGGCAAGCGGCAAAAACGCGTGGCGGTAATGAACGACACTTCGTCCATTCAGGCCAAGGCAGTGCCGCCGAACAGGGTGTTGTGGTGGTTGGTAGTCGGCGGAAATACGGCCTTGGTCACGTGGGTCACGGACAGGTCGGTGCGACGCTGGATTTCTTCGAGGCGGGTGGTCATGGGCAAGTACCGGCAAAGGACAAATTTCAGGCACAAAAAAGCAGCCCGTAGGCTGCTTTTTTCTGCATCGGGAAGCTGGACTTAAGCCAGTTTTTCCTTGATGCGAGCTGCTTTACCGGACAGGTCACGCAGGTAGTACAGCTTGGCTTTACGTACGTCACCGCGACGCTTAACGGCCATGCTGTCGATTTGCGGGCTGTAGGTCTGGAAAGTACGCTCTACGCCAACACCGTTGGAGATTTTACGAACAGTGAAAGCACTGTTCACACCACGGTTACGCTTGGCGATTACCACGCCTTCGAACGCTTGCAGACGCGAACGGTCGCCTTCCTTCACTTTCACCTGAACGACAATAGTGTCGCCTGGGGCAAAGGTAGGGATCTCTTTGGTCATCTGCTCTGCTTCGAGTGCAAGGATGATTTTGTTAGTCATGCTGTGCTCCTAAGGTAAGTCAATGGACCTACCATCGATACGTTGTTAACTATCGTCCCGCGCGAGGATGTATTCCTCGAGCAGCTTCTTCTCTTCTCCAGAAAGCGAGCGGCTTTCCAGAAGATCGGCGCGTCGTTCATAGGTCCGACCAAGGGACTGCTGTAAACGCCAACGCCGGATGTGTGCGTGATTGCCACTTAGCAATACGTCGGGAACACGCTGATCCGCATACACCTCCGGTCGGGTGTAGTGCGGGCAATCCAGCAAACCATCCGTGAAGGAATCTTCCTCCGCGGAGTCCGCATGCCCTAAAGCTCCAGGCAGCAGTCGTGTAACCGCATCTATCAGGACCATCGCCGGCAGCTCGCCGCCAGACAGAACATAGTCCCCAATCGACCACTCTTCATCGACATGAGCTTCAATAAACCGCTCGTCAATGCCTTCATAGCGACCGGCAATCAGGATCAGTGCTTCCTCATTCGCCAGTTCGCGGACCGCAGCCTGTTTCAGCTGACGGCCTTGAGGGGACAGGTAAATTACCTTCGCCTTCTCCCCGGCGGCGGCCTTGGCCTCAACCAACGCGTCTTCCAGGGGTTTGATCTTCATCACCATGCCCGGACCACCGCCAAATGGGCGATCATCCACAGTGTGATGTCGATCTGTCGTGTAGTCTCGCGGGTTCCAACAGGTGAGCTGCAACAGCCCCTGTTTCACCGCCCGACTGGTGATGCCGTACTCGCTGATGGCGGAGAACATCTCGGGAAACAAACTGATCACTTCAATGCGCAAATTAGCCACGCTTAGAAGTCCGCGTCCCATTCCACCTTCATCTCGCCCGCTGCCAGGTCGACGGCCAACACGCATTGCTCGGTATACGGCAACAGGCGTTCGCGATCATCCAGGCTGCCAGCGCAAGGCTTGACCACCATTACATCATTGGCGCCGGTTTCCAGAAGATGATCGATTTTCCCGAGCAATTGCCCGAGTTGATCAATAACCTTCAGACCTTCCAGCTGGTACCAGTAGTACTCGCCGTCGGTCAATTCAGGGAACAGGTTGCGCGGCACGCAGATCTCATAACCGGCCAGAAGACGCGCTTCTTCACGATCATCAAGACCCTTGAGCTTTGCGACCAGGAACTTATCGCTCCCGCGTCCACTGACCAGCTCGACCTGTTTCACACTCCCTTCGCGCTTGAGCGTCCAGGTTTTGTACTGCAACAGGTTTTCAGTCGGATCAGTAAAGGAATACACCTTCACTTCGCCGCGAACGCCATGAACAGAGTAAATCTTGCCGATAACGATCAAATCATCAGCAACAGCTGGCGTCGCGTTCATATTGCTCAGGCTGCGGCCTTAGCCGAGTCCTTCAACAGTTTTGCAACGCGCTCGGATGGCTGTGCACCCACGCTCAGCCAGTAGGCTACGCGCTCTTGGTTCACGGACAGACGAACTTCTTGACCACGAGCAACAGGGTTGAAGAAACCAACCTGTTCCTTGTGCGAACCGTCGCGCGGGTTGCGGCTGTCGGTTACGGTCAAGTGGTAAAACGGGCGCTTTTTGGAGCCGCCAAGGGCAAGACGGATTGTTAGCATGTGAACATCGTTCCTGTAGTCGGTGCTGCAAATCTAAATGCACAGCGGGCATAGGTGCCCGAAAGGCCGCATATTCTAAGGAATATCCGGACTTTTGCAAATGTCTTTTTCTGGCGCCTAGTCAGCGTGCCACTCAGATCTGCTATAGAGCCGTCGGTTAAAACGGCGAGTCAGCTCCCGCTAACCGCGGGTTTGCTGGAGATCCCACATCCTTGTGGGTCGGAGCAGAAGTGAACTTCCGCTCGAATTCTTTACATTTTTGGCATGCCGCCGCCGGGCAACATACCGCCCATGCCGCGCATCATCTTGGCCATTCCGCCTTTTGCGGAGAACTTCTTCATCATCTTCTGCATCTGCTTGTGCTGCTTGATCAAGCGACCGATGTCCTGCACCTGGGTGCCGGAGCCCATGGCGATCCGACGCTTGCGCGAACCGCTGATCAGCTCAGGGTCGCGGCGCTCGGCCGGGGTCATGGAGTTGATGATGGCTTCCATCTGCTTGAACTGCTTCTCTGCCGCGCCCTGGGCATTGCCCATTTGCGCCAGGTTCACACCGCCGATGTTCGGCAGTTTGTCCATCAGGCCGCCGAGGCCGCCCATGTTCTTCATCTGTTGCAGCTGGTCACGGAAGTCTTCGAGGTCGAAGCCCTTGCCCTTCTTCAGCTTCTTGGCCAGCTTATCGGCCTTGTCCTTGTCGAGCGTGGCTTCGGCCTGCTCGATCAGGCTGAGCACGTCGCCCATGCCGAGAATACGCGAGGCGATACGCTCAGGGTGGAACGGCTCGAGCGCGTCGCTCTTCTCGCCCATACCGATGAACTTGATCGGCTTGCCGGTGATTGCACGTACCGACAGCGCAGCACCGCCACGGGCATCACCGTCGACCTTGGTCAGGATCACGCCGGTCAGCGGCAGCGCATCACCAAAGGCCTTGGCGGTGTTGGCCGCATCCTGGCCGGTCATGGCGTCGACCACGAACAGCGTCTCGACCGGATTGATCGCGGCATGCAGCGCCTTGATCTCGCCCATCATCTCTTCATCGATGTGCAGGCGACCGGCGGTATCGACGATGACCACGTCGATGAATTTGAGCTTGGCTTCTTTAATAGCCGCGTTGGCAATGTCGACCGGCTTCTGGCTCAGGTCGGACGGGAAGAAGGTCACGCCCACTTCGCCCGCGAGCATTTCCAGCTGCTTGATGGCCGCCGGACGGTACACGTCGGCCGACACCACCATCACCGACTTCTTCTTGCGCTCTTTAAGGAAGCGCGCCAGCTTGCCGGCAGTGGTGGTCTTACCCGCACCTTGCAGACCGGCCATCAGCACGACGGCCGGTGGCACGGCGCTGAGGTTCAAGTCTTCGTTGGCCGCGCCCATCAGGCTTTCGAGTTCGGCCTGCACGATCTTCACAAAGGCCTGGCCCGGGGTCAGGCTGCGGGACACTTCGGTGCCGACCGCGCGCTCTTTGACCGAGTTGACGAAGTCCTTCACCACCGGCAAGGCCACGTCGGCTTCCAGCAACGCCATGCGTACTTCACGCAGGGTGTCTTTAATATTGTCCTCGGTCAGCTTGGCCTTGCCGGTTACGTGGCGCAGCGTCTGCGAGAGACGGTCAGTCAAGTTTTCAAACATGCGCGATCCTTTCAGGCCCTATTCATCGAAATGCTTTGTAGACCGAGGTAATGGCGGCCCAGGCTGTGGTAAATCGCTGTTAAAAACAGCGCTCGGCGAGCCTGCGGCGTGGGCAGGTCGCGGATTATAGCGAAGACTGCGCCTGTGCACACCCGCTGTCTGGCCCGTGAGTCTTTCGTGCGGCGTTGGTGTGTGCCAAACTCAGCGCCTTTCGGGCTTGTCTATCAGGATTTATGGTCCCCTTGTCACCCAGTTTGCTACCCAGCCTCGCCGCCGCCATTTTGTACGCCGCTGCGACTCTCTATCAGGGCACTCGTCTGGCCCAAGGCACAAAAGCGGATAAACGTCTGCTGGTGGGCCTGGGCGTCGTCGCCCTGCTCGCCCACGCCGCGAGCCTGTTCACTCATTTGATGACGCCGGTCGGCCTGGGCCTGGACTTTTTCAGTGCTGCCAGTCTGATCGCTGCTGCCGTCATCGCCCTGACGCTGCTGGCCTGTTACCGCATTCCCGTGGAAAACCTGCTGGTGCTGCTATTCCCGTTGGGAATGCTGACGGTGCTGCTGGCGCAATTCACCCCCACCGGCACCGTGCAAGTGATCGACGAGGAGCCGGGCATTCTCGCCCACATCCTGCTGTCGATCCTGGCTTACGGCATGTTCACGATTGCGGTGTTCCAGGCGTTGCTCCTGCTGCTGCAGGACCACCAGCTTAAAAACAAGCACCCGTCCGGGCTGATCAAGAACTTCCCGCCGCTGCAGACCATGGAAAGCCTGCTGTTCGGCTTCCTGTGGGCCGGCTGGACGCTGTTGTCGCTGTCGCTGATTTCCGGCTGGCTGTTCGTCGAAAACCTGTTCGCCCAACACCTGGTGCACAAAACCCTGCTGGCGTGCCTGGCCTGGGTGGTGTTCAGCGTGCTGCTGTGGGGGCGTAACCGCCTCGGCTGGCGTGGGCACAAGGCGATCCGCTGGACCCTGGCCGGTTTCTGCCTGCTGATGCTGGCCTATTTCGGCAGCAAGCTGGTTCGCGAATACATCCTGCATATCTGACGGGCAGCGATCATGGACAACTTGCCCCTTGGGCCGATGCTCGCGGTAATCGCCTTGCTGGTGTTATGGGCGGCGCTGTTTACCGCCATCGAAGCCGCACAACAGCACTTGCTGGCCCTGCGCCCCGGTACACGCCAGGGTGACAAGGCCGCCGCCCGCCTGAACTTCCCGCGTAACAGCCTGATTCTGTGCAACAGCCTGTGTCGTGCGGCCGTGGTGATTCTCTGCACGTTGCTGGCAATCTATGCCTGGGCGCAGAACGGCCCGTGGCTCGGCTGGCTGATCTCCTGCGCGATCCTGCTGGTGCTCGCCGACTACCTGCCTCGCGCCCTGGCGGTTCGCCACCCGCAAACCGTACTGGGCTTTGGTAATACGCTGCTGGGTGTGCCGCTGAAAATCCTCTACCCCCTGGCCTGGCTGCTCAATGGCATCAGCCTGTTATTGCTGCGTCCGTTCGCACGCAAATCCGGCGTGGTGAAAAAGAGCGACGAGCCACTGCCCGATCACGACGATGAACCCGAGCCCGAGACCGATGAAAGTCGTACGCCCGGCATGCCCGGCATTCACGCGCTGGACAACATCACGGTCAACGACATCCTGGTGCCGCGCAGCGAAGTGGACGGTATCAACCTGGATGACTCGGTCGAGGAGATCATTGAGCAGCTGCGCACCTCGCAGCGCACGCGCCTGCCGGTGTTCCACAGTGACATCAACCAGGTCGAAGCCGTGCTCAATACCCGGCAGATCCAACACCTGCTGCCCGACGCCAGCCTGACCAAAGAAGCCTTGCTCGCTGCCTGCCACGAGCCCTATTTCGTCCCCGAAAGCACGCCCCTGCAACTGCAACTGCTGAACTTCCACAAGCAGCAGCGGCGCCTGGGCATGGTGGTGGACGAATACGGCGAAGTGCTGGGCATCGTCACTCTGGAAGATATCCTCGAAGAAATCGTCGGCGAATTCGAAAGTGATCAGGCAGCGGACAACCCGCATATCGAAGCGCAGCCCGATGGCCGCTACATCATCGACGGCGCAGCTTCGATCCGCGAACTGAATAAAAGCCTGGGCTGGCACCTGCCCAGCGACGGCCCCAAGACCTTGAACGGCCTGGTGACCGAAGCGCTGGAGACCATTCCGGATTGCGCGGTGTGCCTGAAGATCGGCCGCTATCGCCTGGAAATCCTCGAGACCGAGGACAACCGCGTGAGCAAGGTGCTGATCTGGCACACCAGCCGCGTGCCCGTCGCCGCCTAGCTTTTCGGCACTGCGCATTCCAATGTGGGAGCGGGCTTGCTCGCGAAAGCGGTGGATCAGTCAGCCCATCTTTAACTGACCCACCGCTTTCGCGAGCAAGCCCGCTCCCACAGTTGATTTGCAGCGTTTGATAGATCGTGACTGAGCCTCTTGTTGGATCCGCAAACCCCTTCCTATAATCGGGACGGCTTACCAGAGCCCCGCCCGACCGCGTGCTACCCGCACTCAGCGCGTCTAGGCACTGCGTTACCGTGTCTGACCGGTGTTTGCTCCCATCCCGAGCCGCCCCGCTTACACCCCTGATCCATGGGTGTTTGACCAATAATAATCCGCGTCAAAACGCGCAATGACCGTCAGGGATACCTCAATGAGCACCACCTATACCGAGGCTGCAACCGCCGCCCCGCTCAACTCGACCGCACGGGTCGCCACCGCGAGCATCGTCGGCACCGCCATCGAGTTCTACGATTTCTACATCTACGCCACGGCCGCTGCGCTGGTGATCGGCCCGGTGTTCTTCCCGCAGACCTCCGGCACCGCGCAGATGCTGGCATCGTTCCTGACCTTCGGCATCGCCTTCATCGCTCGCCCGCTGGGTTCGGCGCTGTTCGGCCACTTCGGTGACCGTATCGGGCGCAAATCAACCCTGGTGGCGTCGTTGCTGCTGATGGGCGTGTGCACCACGCTGATCGGTTTGCTGCCAGGTTATGACAGCATCGGCGCGTGGGCCCCGATCCTGTTGTGCGTGCTGCGCTTCGGCCAGGGCCTGGGGCTTGGCGGCGAATGGGGCGGCGCAGCATTGCTGGCCACCGAGAACGCCCCCAAGGGCAAGCGCGCCTGGTTTGGCATGTTCCCGCAACTGGGCCCGTCGATTGGCTTTCTGGCGGCCAACGGCCTGTTCCTGATCCTGGCCATGAGCCTGAACGACGAACAGTTCCGCAGTTGGGGCTGGCGCATCCCGTTCATTCTCAGCGCGGCGCTGGTGATGGTTGGCCTGTATGCCCGCCTCAAACTGCATGAAACCCCGGTGTTCGCCAACGCCGTCGCCAAGCAAGCGCCGGTGAAAGTGCCGCTGGTGGAGCTGTTCAGCCAGCATTGGCTGCCGGTCCTGCTGGGCGCGGCGTCGATGGTGGTGTGCTATGCGCTGTTCTACATCACCACCGCGTTCTCGCTGAGTTACGGCGTTGCAACGCTGGGCTACAGCCGCGAGACGTTCCTGGGCCTGCTGTGCTTTGCGGTGTTGTTCATGGGCCTGGCGACGCCGCTGGCGGCGTTGGCCAGCGACCGTTACGGGCGCAAGCCGGTGCTGATTGTCGGCGCCATTCTTGCGATTCTGTCGGGCTTCACCATGGAGCCGCTGCTCACCCACGGCTCGACCTGGGCCGTCGCACTGTTCCTGGCACTGGAATTGTTTCTGATGGGCGTGACCTTCGCCCCAATGGGCGCGATGCTGCCAGAACTGTTCCCGACCCGCGTGCGTTACACCGGCGCTTCGGCGGCGTATAACCTGGGCGGGATTGTCGGGGCATCGGCCGCACCGTTCTTCGCGACCAAGCTGGTGGCGATGGGCGGGCTGAGTTATGTCGGCGGGTATGTGTCGGCGGCAGCGTTGCTCAGCTTGATTGCTGTGCTGTGCCTGAAAGAGACGCGCAATAACGACTTGAACAAGGTCGCCTGATAGACCGCTATTGCAGGCAAGCCCGCTCCCACATGTTGAATTGTGAATGCCTTCAAATGTGGGAGCTGGCTTGCCTGCGATGGGCGCGACGCGGTTTTAAAGCTCTACAACAACCGCCTTCGAAGCCCGAGTCGCCTTTGCCCGCGCCGCCTCAATCGACTCATCCCGCGCCAACGCCACACCCATCCGGCGCTGACCATTGACTTCCGGCTTACCGAACAGACGCAACGCCGTGTCCGGCTCGCTCAAGGCCGCGCCAAGGTTGGCGAACGCGGTCTGGGTCGACTGCCCCTCCACCAGAATCACCGCCGAGGCCGAAGGCCCGAACTGGCGGATCAACGGAATCGGCAGGCCCAGGATCGCGCGCGCGTGCAGCGCGAACTGCGACAGGTCCTGAGAAATCAAGGTCACCAAGCCGGTGTCATGCGGGCGCGGCGACACTTCGCTGAACCACACTTGATCGCCCTTGATGAACAATTCCACGCCAAACAGGCCACGGCCACCCAGCGCCTCGGTCACGGCTTTGGCAACCCGCTCGGACTCCGCCAGGGCAATCGGGCTCATGGCTTGCGGCTGCCAGGATTCCTGGTAGTCGCCCTTCTCCTGACGGTGGCCGACCGGCGCGCAGAAGGTGGTGCCGCCGATGTGGCGCACAGTCAGCAGGGTGATTTCGTAATCGAAGTCGATAAAGCCTTCGATGATCACGCGGCCTTTACCGGCACGCCCGCCCTCTTGAGCGTAATCCCAGGCTTTCTGCACGTCATCGGCGCTGCGCAGCAGGCTCTGGCCCTTGCCCGACGAACTCATCACCGGCTTGACCACACACGGGAAGCCCAGGTCCTGGACGGCCTTGCTGTAGTCCTCGAAGGTGTCGGCAAAGTGGTACGGCGACGTCGGCAGGTCCAGCTCTTCAGCGGCCAGGCGACGGATGCCTTCGCGGTTCATGGTCAGCGAGGTGGCACGCGCGGTCGGAATCACGGTGAAGCCTTCGGCTTCAAGCTCTACCAGCGTGGCGGTGGCGATGGCTTCGATTTCCGGCACGATGAAGTGCGGCTTCTCGGCTTCGATCACGGCACGCAGGGCGGCGCCGTCGAGCATGTTGATCACGTGGCTACGGTGCGCAACCTGCATGGCAGGCGCGTTGGCGTAACGATCCACGGCAATCACTTCAACGCCCAGGCGTTGCAGTTCGATTACCACTTCCTTGCCCAGCTCACCGCAGCCACACAGCAAAACGCGGGTCGCGGTTGGCGACAATGGAGTTCCGATTCGGGTCATCTCAGGTCCTCAGGGGAGCGGATCATGGGGAGAAAGGCCGGCATTTTACATGAACTGCAAGAATTGGCCTCAGTTGGCGACGGCGCGTTTGCGCAGGCGCCAGGCCATGATCAACCACACCACCGTGACCCCGGCGAATTTCGACACCAACGCCGTGCCCGCCACCGCCGGCGTCAGCGCGCCGATCAGGCCGAAGAAGATAAAGGTATCGAGAGGAATACTCAGCGCCGAACTTATCCACAGGCGATCGTGCAGTGGGCGCTTGGTGATGCTGAACACCAGCCAGTCAATACATTCGGACACCGCAAATGCCGTGGCGCTGGCCAGGGCGATGGACGGGTCGGAAGTGATATACGACAGCACCAACGCCGCCAGCATGGCGAGTATCGCGCCATGGCCGAAGCGGGTTTGCACCATGTCGCGCAGGATAAACACCAGGCCACCCCAGGCGGACCAGATGACGTCCAGGTGCGGAGCGGTGGAGAAGGCGAAGTTGATCAGCACGACGCTGCTGATGTAGGCGATCAGGAAGAGCATGGAGAAGGACCTGTGGGTAATGCCGCACAGGGTAATGCACAGCAATCATTGTGGCGAGCGGGCTTGCCCCGCGTTGGGCTGCGCAGCGGCCCCACTAAGAACGCCGTGTCTTGTCAGGCAAACCGCGGCGCCAGTTTCAGGGCCGCTTCGCAGCCCAACGCGGGGCAAGCCCGCTCGCCACCCAAAGCCCGCTCGCCACAACAAGCCCGCTCGCCACGACGAGCCAGCTCCCACATTTTTGAATGTATTCACATATCCATTGTGAGAGCTGGCTTGCCTGCGATAGCGGTGGTTCAGGCGCCGGATTTCCCCGGAATCATCCACACCAACCCACTCGCCTTTGCCCGCTCATGGCACAACCCCAATACCACCCGGCGTTCGGCATTGTCCATGCGGCTCCAGCGCGTAATCTCATCCACGTTGCGCTGGCAACCTGTGCAAATATCATCGTCATCCAGCGCGCAAATACTCACGCAGGGCGAGGCAATAGGGCGTTCAATCGGGTTCATTCTTCTTGCTCAACCAAGTCCCGCGCATAGCGCTGCGCGTTATGCACATAGTGCGCGGCGCTGGCTTCGAGCATGCGCTTTTGCGCCTCGGTCAACTCACGCACCACTTTGCCCGGCGACCCCATTACCAGCGAGCCATCGGGAATTTCCTTGCCTTCGCCGATCAACGAATTAGCGCCGATGATGCAATGCTTGCCGATTTTGGCGCCGTTGAGGATCACCGCATTGATGCCAATCAGGCTGTAATCGCCGACGGTGCAGCCGTGCAGCATGGCGTTATGGCCGATGGTCACGCCGGTGCCCAGGGTCAGCGGGTAGCCCATGTCGGTGTGCATCACGCTGCCGTCTTGCACGTTGCTGTTCTTGCCGATCAGGATCAGTTCGTTGTCGCCACGCAACACCGCGTTGAACCACACATTGGCGCCCTCCTCCAGCTTGACCTTGCCGACCAGCGTGGCATTGGGCGCCACCCAGCTTTGCGGATGAGTCTCGACGCGGGCGTCGCCCAGGCGGTATTTCATGGTGTGTCCTCACGGCGGTGCCATTCAAGCGATGGCTCAGGTATTGATGAAACTCTTGGGTGGCTGGTGCAGGCTGATCTGCGCGTCGTCATAGAGCAGGTTGATCAGCTCGACAATCATGATTGCCGTCAGCCCCCAGATTTTGTATTCGCCAAACCGATAGCTGGGCACATACCAACTGCGGCCCTGGTAATCGATACGGTGGGTATGTTCGCGTGGGTCCTGGCGGAAGAACTCCAGAGGCACGCTGAACACGGCAGCGATCTCGGCATCATTGGCCAGGTATTCGACGTAATCGGGGATAACCCCGACATAAGGCGTTACGCGGATACCGTGCAGGGAAATCAGTGGGCTCAACGGGCCGATGACCTCCACCAGGCCTGGCGGCAGGCCGATTTCTTCTTCGGCTTCGCGCAGCGCGGTAAAAATCAGGTCCGGGTCTTCAGGGTCACGCCGCCCGCCCGGAAACGCCACTTCGCCGCCATGGGTCGACAGGCCGCTGGCGCGCAGGGTCAGGATCAGCTCAGGTTCGTCACTGCGGGTAATCGGCACCAACACGGCGGCCTCGGGGAAACGCCCGTCAGTTTCCAGTGTGTGAGGGGTGTGATTGCTTACCCGGCGAAGTAGCTCGTCCAGCATGAGTCATCTCGGTCTGTTGGCTACCTTGCATCATGCACCAAAGCGGGCGGGTGCCCAACCCCAAAACCCGGCACATGTCGCGAAACGACAACTTGCAGGGCCCTGCCCGCCAAGCCAAGATAGGCCCACTCTCCAGGAACCCCAGCATGAACTTCTGCAGCCAGTGCGGTAAACCGGTTACCCAGCGCATTCCCGAAGGCGACACACGCCTGCGCTATGTGTGTGATCACTGCTCGACCATTCACTACCAGAACCCCAATATCGTCGCCGGCACCGTGCCAGTGTGGGGCGATCAAGTGCTGCTGTGCCGCCGCGCCATCGAGCCGCGCCTGGGTTACTGGACCTTGCCCGCAGGCTTTATGGAAAACGCCGAGACCGTAGAGCAGGCCGCCATGCGCGAAACCCTGGAAGAAGCCTGCGCCCGCGTGCGCAACCTGAGCATCTACACCCTGATCGACGTGCCGCACATCAGCCAGGTGCATATTTTCTACCGCGCCGAACTGGTCGACCTGGACTTTGCCGCAGGCCCCGAAAGCCTTGAGGTGAAGCTGTTCGATGAAGCCGATATCCCTTGGTCAGAGCTGGCTTTCCGCACGGTCGGGCGTACCTTAGAATGCTTCTTCGCTGACCGCCGGCAACAACGGTTCCCGGTACGCAGCGAGTCGGTGCCGCCGATGACGCGGCCGGCCAAATAACACCTTCAGGCAGCACCGTCTAACAAGGGAAACCGTTTCAATGCGTTGGTTGCTCGCTTTCATCTGCCTGTCGTTCGTTACCCTGTCCTCGGCCTCCACGGTGGAAATCCTCGGCGGCAAACCTGTCGAGAAAATCCTGGTGCTCAAGTCGGCGCACCAGTTGCAACTGATCAACGACGGCAAACCGCTCAAGACCTATCGCATCTCGCTGGGCAAAAACCCCAAGGGCACCAAGCAGTTCGAGGGCGACCGCCGCACGCCGGAAGGTTTTTACTGGATCGACTGGCGCAAGACCAGTGACCGCTACAACCTGGCCATGCACATTTCCTACCCCAATATCAGCGACTCTGCCCGCGCGCGCCGCGAAGGCGTGAGACCGGGCAGCATGATCATGATCCACGGCACGCCCGACACCGAGGAATACCCGGAGCAATGGTTCCACACCCTCGACTGGACCGATGGCTGTATTGGCATGCGCAACGTCGACATGCGCGAAGTCTGGAACCTGGTCAAAGACGGCACCATGATCGAGATTCGGCCGTAATTTCGTACCGTTCGTAAAATAATCTGAAAATAATTCCTGCCCCTGGCAGCGCCTGCCGGTGAATACCAGTTCACCGCACCGGGCTGCACAGTTCTGCGCGCGATAAAGACCTCTCTAATACCACTTGATACCACGCACCCTTAAAGCGCCCTGAAACCGGGTTCCGCACCGTTTTGGCCGCATTGACATGGTATTTAAGTGGTATTAATTTCCGGCCATTACCGGGCGACAACACTCCAATAACCGCATCGGAAACTTCACAGATGAATCCCATCCAGACGCTGCGCCCTGACGAGAAACAATCCACGCCGCTGTACCTGCAACTGGCCCGCAACCTTGAAGCGGCGATCCATGCCGGCCAGTGGAAATCCGAGCAGGCCTTGCCGTCGGAACGCGCCCTCAGCGAGCAACTGAGCATTTCGCGGGTGACCGCACGTAAAGCGCTGGAAGTGTTGTTCGCCCAAGGCCTGATTCGCCGCAGCCAAGGCTCCGGCACCTTTATCACGCCGCGCCTGGAACAACCGCTGTCACGCCTGTCGGGCTTCAGCGAAATGCTGCGGCTCAAAGGTTTTGTACCCACTTCGCAGTGGCTGGAACGCGACATCACCCCGCCCACCCACGAAGAGCTGATCCGCCTGGGCCTGTCGCCGACCGACAAAGTCGCGCGACTCAAACGCTTGCGTAAAGCCGACGACACGGTGATGGCAATTGAAATGACCGCCATGCCCGCCTCGGTGCTGCCGCATCCGCAGGCCATCGGCAATTCGCTGTACGAGTACCTGGAAAGCATCGGCAAGCCCGTTGTGCGCGCCTTGCAGCATATCCAGGCGATCAACGCCTCGGATGAGTTCGCCAAGCTGGTGGGCATCGCCCCCGGCACCGCCATGCTGCTGATGACGCGTGTCGGTTACACCGCTGACAACACGCCGATTGAAATCACCGACACCTACTGCCGCAACGACTACTACGACTTCGTCGCAGAGCTGCGCCGCCATGACTACTCCGCTGAACTGCGCATTTAGAGAACTGCCCATGTCCGAAGACAACATCCTCACGCCCAGCGGCTGGATTCGCGGCCGCCTGGTGCACGAACACGGCAAAGTGGTCGCCGTCCAAGGCACGCCGTGCGACCCGGCTGACAACGACCTGCCCTACCTGCTGCCGGGTTTCATCGACCTGCATGTGCATGGCGGTGGCGGCAAAGACATCATGGAAGGCGTCGACGCCTTCGAGACCATCACCCGCACCCACGTGCGTTTTGGCACAACGTCGCTGCTGGCCACCACCATGACGGCGCCGGTGAACGAGATCTCCCGTGTGCTCGGCGAGCTCGGCACCTTTTGCGAGCAGCGCCCGAGCGGCAGCGCCCGCGTACTCGGTGTGCACCTGGAAGGCCCCTACATCAATCCGGGCAAACTCGGCGCCCAACCCAACTTCGCCCACACCGCGCTGATGGCCGAAGTGGAAGCCTACCTGCGCCTGGCGCCGATCCGGGTGATCACCATCGCCCCGGAAATCGCCGGGCATGACGGCCTGATCCGCGCCCTCAGCCAACGCGGCGTGCGCATGCAGATCGGCCACACATTGGGCAGTTATGAAGAAGGCGTCGCCGCCCTCGCCGCCGGCGCCACCAGCTTCACGCATTTGTACAACGCCATGAGCCCGCTGCATCACCGCGAGCCGGGCATCGTCGGCGCCGCCCTGGCCCACGCCCAATACGCGGAACTGATCCCCGACCTGCTGCACGTGCATCCCGGCGCCATGCGCGTGGCCCTGCGTTCGATCCCGTGCCTGTACTGCGTCACCGATTCCACCGCCGCCGCCGGCATGCCCGACGGCGAATACAAGCTGGGCAGCCACACCGTGACCAAATGCCTGGGCGGCGTGCGCCTGGCCGACGGCACCCTGGCCGGCAGCACGCTGACCATGGACCAGGCGCTGCGCAACCTGGTGAAAATCGGCCTGCCCATCAGCGAAGCCTCACAACGCCTGTCGCAATTTCCTGCGGATTACCTGGGCCTGGAAGAACGCGGCCGCCTGCAACCCGGCAGCTTTGCCGACTGCGTACGCCTGGACCGCTCCCTGCACCTCACCGACGTAATGGTCGAAGGAGAAACCATTGACTTCAAAAATGCTTGAAGAGGCCCTGGCCTCCTGTGACGCCGTGGCCGCGCAACTGCAACGCCTGGACCCGCTGCTGGAAGAAGTCGCCGGTCGCCTGCGCCGCCAGCCGCCGCAAGTGGCGATGACCATTGCCCGTGGCAGTTCGGACCACGCCGCCAGCTACTTTGCCTACCTGGCCATGCAGCACGTGGGCATTCCGGTGGCGTCGTTGCCGATGTCAGTGGTGACCCTGTTGCAGGCGCCATTGAAAGTCAGCGGTCAGGTGGCATTCGGTTTCTCGCAGTCGGGGCAAAGCCCGGACCTGGTCAACAGCCTGCGCCTGCTGCGCAAACGCGGTGCGTTGAGCATTTCACTGGTCAACGCCGAAGACTCACCACTGGAAGCCGCCTGCGAATTCCACCTGCCGCTCTGCGCCGGGCCGGAACACAGCGTGGCCGCGACCAAAAGCTTCATCGCCACGCTCAGCGCCAGCGCGCAGTTGATTGGCCACTGGAGCCAGGAAGACGACTTGCTGCAAGCCTGCCGCACGCTGCCCGATGAACTGCGTGCAGCGGCCAAACAGGATTGGAGCGCCGCTATCGAGGCCCTGCGTGGCTGCCAGCAATTGATGGTGATCGGCCGTGGCGCCGGTTTTGCCATCGCCCAGGAAGCCGCGCTCAAGCTCAAGGAAACCTCGGCGATCCAGGCCGAAGCCTTCAGCAGCGCCGAAGTACGCCACGGGCCGATGGCCTTGATCGACGAAAACTATCCGCTGCTGATATTCGCCCCACGTGGCGCCGAACAGGCCGGGCTGCTGAGCCTGGCTGCCGACATGCGCCAGCGCGGCGCCCGTGTGCTGCTGGCTGCGCCAGACGATATCGCCGAGCGCGACCTGACCCTGAGCCGCGCCGAACACCCAAGCCTGGACCCGATCCTGGCGATTCAAAGCTTCTACGTAATGGCCGCCGGCCTGGCGCAAGCCCGGGGCATGGACCCCGACCAGCCGCGTCACCTGAGCAAAGTTACCCGCACTCACTGAGTCGATTGTCGTGTTTTCCTGATGAGTACCGTGCCCATGTCCAACAACAATAATGAATTGACCCTCAGCGCCCCACTCAGTGGCCCGGTGCTCGCCCTGGGCGAGGTGCCCGACGAAGTGTTCGCCAGTGGTGCCATGGGTGACGGTATCGCCATCGACCCGCTGAACGATTGCCTGCATGCACCCTGTGACGGGGTGATCATCCATGTCGCGCGCACCGGGCATGCCCTGACGATTCGTGCCGAGAACGGCGCCGAGGTGCTGATGCATGTGGGCATCGACACCGTGGAACTCAATGGCGAAGGGTTTGCGCTGCTGGTCAAGGAAGGCGCGCGGGTGAGCAAGGGCCAGGCGCTGGTGCAGTTTGATCTGGACCGCATTGCGCGCCAGTGCAAAAGCCTGGTCAGCCTGATTATTCTGACCAATGGCGAGCGTTTTGAGCTGCGGTCGGTGGCAGGAAAAATTACCAAGGTCGGTGAGCCGTTGCTGCACATCGTCACGCGCTCAGCGACCACCCAGCCGGCGGTTGTGGATAACTCGGTCACCGAAGTCCGCGCCTGCGTGCGCATCACACACCGTGGCGGTTTGCATGCTCGCCCCGCCGCATTGATCCGCAAAACCGCCCAGGGTTTCAGCAGCCAGGCGCAGTTGCACTTCGCGGGCAAATCCGCGCCGTGCGACAGCCTGATTGGCTTGATGGGGCTGGGAATTGGTGAAGGCGACGAAGTGCGCGTCACTTGCCGCGGCAAGGATTGCGAGGCGGCGTTGCAGGCGTTGGTGGCGGCGCTGTCCGCGGCGGTCAGCGAAGAACATCACGCGCCCGTGGCGGTCGCCCCACGCAAGGCGAACACCGAAGCCGGTGTGTTGCAAGGCGTGTGCGCGGCACCCGGCCTGGTCTGCGGGCCGCTGTTCCGTCTCAGCGGTATCGAACTGCCGGCCGACACTGGCAATCACTCGGCCGATGAACAACTGCAACGTTTGGACACGGCCCTTGAGCAAGTGCGCGGCGAGATCCGCACAACCCTGGACCATGCCCGCCAACGCAAAAACGTCGAAGAAGAAGAGATCTTCGCCGCCCACCTCGCCCTGCTGGAAGACCCGGCCCTATTGGACGCGGCCACCGCTGCCATCGAACACGGCAGCGCCGCCACCCACGCCTGGCGAGATGCAATCCAGGCGCAATGCGCGGTGTTGCTGGCGTTGGGCAAACCGCTGTTCGCCGAGCGCTCCAACGACCTGCGCGACTTGCAGCAACGCGTGCTGCGCGCACTGCTGGGCGAAAGCTGGCATTTCGAATTGCCTGCCGGGGCGATTGTCAGCGCCCATGAGCTGACGCCCTCCGACCTGCTGCAACTGAGCGCGCAACAGGCCGCCGGCATCTGCATGGCCGAAGGCGGCGCCACGTCCCACGTGGCCATTTTAGCTCGCGGCAAAGGCTTGCCCTGCGTGGTGGCGCTGGGCGCAGAAGTGCTTGATGTGCCCCAAGGCCAACGCGTGGTGCTCGACGCGGTCAATGGGCGCCTGGAACTTGCGCCCAGCGAGGCGCGTCACGCCGAAGTGCACCAGATTCGCGACGCGCAAAAACTGCGCCGTGCGCAACAACAGGCCCAAGCGCAGCAACCGGCGCACACCCGCGACGGCATCAGCATTGAAGTGGCCGCCAACGTCGCCTCCAGCGCCGAGGCCCACGTGGCGTTTGAAAACGGCGCCGACGGCGTCGGCCTGCTGCGCACCGAATTCCTCTTCGTCGATCGGCGCACCGCGCCGGATGAACAAGAGCAGCGCCAGGCCTACCAGGCCGTGCTGGATGCCATGGGCGACAAGTCGGTGATCATTCGCACCATCGACGTGGGCGGCGACAAGCAGCTCGACTACCTGCCGCTGCCCGTGGAGGCCAACCCGGTGTTGGGCCTGCGCGGTATCCGCATGGCCCAGGTGCGGCCCGAACTGCTCGACCAGCAACTGCGCGCGCTGCTGCAAGTCAGCCCGTTGGCACGGTGCCGCATTCTGCTGCCGATGGTCAGCGAAGTGGATGAACTGCTGCAGATCCGCCAGCGCCTGGATGAGTTATGTGCCGAGCTGGGGCTGACGCAGCGCCCGGAGCTGGGCGTGATGATCGAAGTGCCCGCCGCCGCGCTGATGGCCGAACAGCTGGCCAAACATGCCGACTTCCTCTCCATCGGCACCAATGACCTGTCCCAGTACACCCTGGCCATGGACCGCGACCACGCCGGCCTCGCCGCGCGGGTCGATGCCTTGCACCCGGCGCTGCTACGGCTGATCGCGCAAACCTGCGCGGGCGCGGCCAAGCATGGGCGTTGGGTCGGCGTTTGCGGCGCCCTCGCGTCCGATCCGCTGGCCACGCCAGTACTGGTCGGCCTGGGCGTCAGCGAGCTGTCGGTGAGCCCGCCACAGATCGGAGAAATCAAGGACCGCGTCCGTCACCTGGACGCGGCTCAATGCCGGCAACTGAGCCTTGGCCTGCTCGACCTGAGCAGCGCCAAGGCGGTTCGCCAAGCCTGCCAACACCACTGGCCGCTGAGCTGACAACAACAAGAACAAGGAGACACGCCATGTACCAACATTTTATCGAAGGCTTACAACGCCTGGGCCGCGCGCTGATGCTGCCGATCGCAATCCTGCCGATCGCCGGCCTCTTGCTGCGCCTGGGCGACACCGACCTGCTCAACATCGCCGTGATGCACGATGCCGGGCAGGCGATCTTCGCCAACCTCGCGCTGATCTTCGCCATCGGTATTGCCGTGGGGTTTGCCCGCGACAATAACGGCACGGCGGGCCTGGCCGGGGCGATTGGTTACCTGGTAATGGTCTCCACGCTCAAGGTGATGGACACCACTATTAACATGGGCATGCTCGCCGGTATCGCCAGCGGCCTGATGGCGGGCGGGCTGTATAACCGCTTCAAGGACATCAAGTTGCCCGAATACCTGGCATTCTTCGGCGGGCGACGCTTTGTGCCGATTGTCACCGGGTTTTCGGCGGTGGCCCTGGGCGTGATCTTTGGCCTGATATGGCCGCCGATCCAGCACGGTATCAACAGCTTCGGTGTGCTGCTGATGGAAAGCGGCAGCTTTGGCGCCTTCGTGTTCGGCGTGTTCAACCGCCTGCTGATCGTCACCGGCCTGCACCATATCCTCAACAATATGGCGTGGTTCGTATTCGGCACCTTCACCGACCCGACCACCGGCGCCGTCGTCACGGGCGACCTGACTCGCTACTTCGCCGGCGACCCCAAAGGTGGCCAGTTCATGACCGGCATGTTCCCGGTGATGCTGTTCGGCCTGCCCGCCGCGTGCCTGGCGATGTACCGCAACGCCCTGCCGGAGCGCCGCAAGGTGATGGGCGGGATCTTCCTGTCGATGGCGCTGACCTCGTTCTTGACCGGCGTGACGGAGCCGATTGAGTTCGCGTTCATGTTCCTCGCGCCGTTCCTGTACTTGATCCACGCCGTGCTGACCGGCCTGTCGATGGCTGTCACTGACCTGTTGAATATCCACCTCGGTTTTACCTTCTCCGGTGGCTTTATCGACATGGTGCTGGGCTGGGGCAAGTCCACCAACGGCTGGCGGGTGATCCCGGTGGGGTTGGCGTACGCGGTGATCTACTACAGCGTGTTCAACTACTGCATCCGCCGCTTCAACCTGAAAACGCCTGGGCGTGAAGACATCCAGGTGGTGCAGGCCGAGGCGATGAGTGATAACCAACGGGCCGGCGCCTACATCCGTGCGCTGGGCGGTGCGGCCAATTTGCTGAGTGTCGGCGCGTGCACCACCCGCCTGCGCTTGGACATGGTGGATCGCAACAAAGCAGTGGACGCGGATTTGAAAGCACTCGGCGCCATGGCCGTGGTTCGCCCAGGCAATGGCGGGAGCTTGCAGGTGGTGGTCGGGCCCATGGCCGACAGCATTGCCGATGAGATTCGCTTGGCCATGCCGTCGTTTGTTGCCAGTGCGCCGGTGGCGGCTGCACCTGTGGATAAGCCGGTTGCGGTGAATGTGCAGGAGGCCGAGAAATGGCTGAAGGCCTTGGGTGGCCGTGAAAATGTCCGGCAGCTGGACGCCGTGGCGATGACTCGGTTGCGGGTGGAGTTGGGGGATGATTCGGTGCTGTCCGAAACTGATCTGACGGCGCTCGGTTGCCAGGGCATGAGCCAGTTGGATAGCGGTGTTTGGCACTTGTTGATTGGTGACAAGGCCTCGGGATTGAGTGAGGCGCTGGAGCGGTTGGTCAGTGGCCGTGAGGTCGGCGTCAGGGTTTAGCGCTGTAGCGGCTGTTCTGGCCTCATCGCGGGCAAGCCCGGCTCCCACATTTGACTGTATTCACAGCTCAAAAATGTGGGAGCGGGCTTGCCCGCGATTGGGCCCGACAGGCGTCCGATTACTTCGTTTCAGGCACCTCAGCTAAATCCAACACCCGATCCACCATCAACTGGATACCCTCCAGCATCCGATGAATTCCCAGCACCGCATCACGCTGCGGGCCGTCGATGTCAAACGCCAGATTGCCCGCCAACGCTGCACGGATGCCAGGTCTTGGGAGGCATTGGCGAGGAGGGTTTCGCTGTTCAGGTTGGGGAGTATGGTGAAGATTTGGTCGGCGGGCTGAGAATCAGATGGAGGATTTGGACTGTCTTTGATCATGGTGTATTTCCTAGTGAGAGTTTAGGAACTACCAACATCACTTGCAGTTGATGGGTGGCAGCTGTGCGCGGGCCTGCAAGACCGAGTCCCACCAGCACCTCGGTAGACCCGAAGGTCTCCCGCACACAGCCGCCATAAATGACGACCATGAAAAAACGCCGCAATTATAAAGGCGCTTAGGAGTAACTGGTGAGGTTTCGGCGGGCTTGCAGTCCCGGTCGCCACATTGGCAGCGACCCGAGAAGATTAGTGAGGCCAGTTCCGAGGGACAACCTGAAAGGCATGTGGGAAAGGTCTGAGGTGCCTGTCCCGACGCCTTCGCGAGCAAGCCCGCTCCCACAGTTTGATCGGTGCCCGACGTGGCAATGCGGTCAAATGTGGGAGCGGGCTTGCTCGCGAAGAGGCCATCACAGCCAACAAAAAACCCGCTGACCAAACTGGCCCAGCGGGTTTCTTGTTTCTGCAATCTGCGAATCAAAAATCCGCCAGCTGCCACACCTCATACGCCGGTGTCTCATACGGATGGCTCAGCTTGAGCGCAGCCACAACGGCCACGATCAACGCATCCGCCACCACCAGCTCAACCTTCCATTCTTCGACCACTTCAACCTGGCCCACCTGCCCAATAAACGGCTGGCTGCCGTCCAATGCGCGGAATTGGCCCTGGCCCAGCACTTGCCAGGCGCAGCTGTCGTAGTCGCCGATGCGCCCGCCGCCGGCTGCGAAGACGGCGGTTTTCACCGTCTCCACATGGCTGTCGGGCACAAAGAAGCTGAGCTTGTACACCGCCTCAGTTCACCCACACGCGAGCGTTGCGGAACATGCGCATCCAGGCGCCGTCTTCGTTCCACTCTTCCGGGCGCCACGAGTTCTGCACGGCGCGGAACACACGCTCCGGGTGCGGCATCATGATGGTCACGCGGCCGTCGCGGCTGGTAAGGCCGGTGATCCCGCGCGGCGAGCCGTTCGGGTTGGCCGGGTAGCTTTCGGTGACCTTGCCGTGGTTGTCGACAAAACGCATCGCCACGCAACCGGACAGGTCGGCTTCGAGCAGGGCTTCTTCGCTTTCGAACTCGGCATGGCCTTCACCGTGGGCGATGGCGATTGGCATGCGCGAACCGGCCATGCCCTGCAGGAAGATCGAGTTGGATTCCTGCACCTGCACCATGGCGACACGGGCTTCGAACTGCTCGGAACGGTTACGCACAAAGTGCGGCCAGAACTCGCTGCCCGGGATCAGTTCGCTGAGGTTGGACATCATCTGGCAACCGTTGCACACACCTAGGGTGAAGCTGTCGTTGCGCTCGAAGAAGCCTTGGAACGCATCGCGGGCACGGCTGTTGAACAGCGCCGACTTGGCCCAGCCTTCACCGGCACCCAGCACGTCACCGTAGGAGAAACCACCGCAGGCGACGAGGCCTTTGAACGCGTTGAGGTCAACGCGACCGGCGAGGATGTCGCTCATGTGCACGTCGATCGCGTTAAAGCCGGCGCGGTCGAACGCGGCCGCCATTTCCACCTGGCCGTTGACGCCCTGCTCACGCAGTACCGCAACTTGTGGGCGGATGCCTTTCTTGATGTAAGGCGCGGCGATGTCCTGGTTGACGTCGAAGCTGAGCTTGGTGCTCAGGCCCGGGTTTTCTTCTTCCAGGATCACGTCGAATTCCTGCTCGGCGCAGTCGGCGTTATCACGCAGGCGTTGGATCTGGTAGCTGGTCTCGGCCCACTGGCGTTGCAGCAGACGGCGCTGGCCGGCAAACACGGTGTCGCCATTGAAGGAGATATTGACTTCACCGTTGTTGATCGGCTGACCGATCACTGCCACGCAGTCGTCCAGGCCGGCGGCGCTGAATTGTGCGAGCACGTCCGGAGTGGCGTCCTGGCGAACCTGGATCACGGCGCCCAACTCTTCGTTGAACAGGATGCCGTTGATTTCGCAGGCTGCCTCGGCAACGCTGTCGAGCACGATGTTCAGGCCGCAGTGACCGGCGAAAGCCATTTCTACAACGCTGGTCAGCAAGCCGCCGTCGGAACGGTCGTGGTAAGCCAACAGGTGGCCGTCGGCGTTCAGGCCCTGGATCACGGCGAAGAAGGCTTTCAGGTCTTCGGCGTCATCCACGTCCGGCGCGTGCTTGCCGAGCTTGCCGTGGGTTTGCGCGAGGATCGAGGCGCCCATGCGGTTCTGGCCACGGCCCAGGTCGATCAGGATCAGATCGGTGGTGCCCTTGTCCATGCGCAGTTGCGGGGTCAGGGTCTGGCGGATGTCGGTGACCGGTGCAAAACCGGTAACGATCAGCGACAGCGGCGAAGTGACGCTCTTGTCGGTGCCGTCTTCGTTCCAGCGGGTGGCCATGGACATCGAGTCCTTGCCCACCGGAATGGTGATACCCAGCTCCGGGCACAGCTCCATGCCGACAGCCTTGACGGTGTCGTACAGGCGCGCGTCTTCACCTGGGTGACCGGCAGCGGACATCCAGTTGGCCGACAGTTTGATGTCGGACAGCTTGCCGATGCGGGAGGCGGCGATGTTGGTGAGGGTTTCACCAATGGCCATGCGGCCCGACGCCGGGGCGTCCAGCAGGGCCAGCGGTGTGCGCTCGCCCATGGCCATGGCTTCACCGGTGTACACGTCGAAGCTGGTGGCGGTGACGGCAACGTCGGCCACCGGCACTTGCCATGGGCCGACCATTTGGTCACGGGCCACAAGACCAGTGATGGTGCGGTCGCCGATGGTGATCAGGAAGCTTTTGCTCGCCACAGCCGGGTGGTGCAGCACACGTTCGATGCTGTCGGTCAGGTCGAGACTGCTTGGGTCAAAGTCATCGCCCAACTCGGTTTCACGCACGGCCGAACGGTGCATGCGCGGGGCTTTGCCCAGCAGCACTTCGAGTGGCATATCGACCGGGCTGTTGCCGAAGTGGCTGTCGGTGACCGTCAGCTGTGGCTCGGCAGTGGCTTCGCCGACCACCGCAAACGGGCAACGCTCGCGTTCGCAGATGGCCTGGAAGCGCGCGAAGTCTTCAGGGCCGACGGCCAGCACGTAGCGTTCCTGGGATTCGTTACTCCAGATTTCGTGCGGGGCCATGCCCGGCTCGTCGTTTGGAATGTTGCGCAGTTCGAAACGACCGCCTCGCTCGCCATCGTTGACCAGTTCCGGGAAGGCGTTGGACAAACCGCCGGCGCCGACGTCGTGGATGAAGCTGATCGGGTTCTTGTCACCCAACTGCCAGCAACGGTCGATGACTTCCTGGCAGCGGCGTTCCATCTCTGGGTTTTCGCGCTGTACGGAAGCAAAATCCAGGTCTGCCGAGCTGGTGCCGGTGGCCATCGAGGAAGCAGCGCCGCCGCCCAGGCCGATCAACATGGCCGGGCCGCCGAGGACGATCAGCTTGGAGCCGACCAGAATCTCGCCTTTCTTGACGTGTTCTTCACGGATGTTGCCCATGCCGCCGGCCAACATAATTGGCTTGTGGTAGCCGCGCACTTCATCGCCACGCGTGGTGGTGATGGACTGCTCGAACGTACGGAAGTAACCGGTCAGCGCCGGGCGTCCGAATTCGTTGTTGAACGCGGCGCCGCCCAGCGGGCCTTCGATCATGATGTCCAGCGCAGTCACGATGCGCTCAGGCTTGCCGTACGGCACTTCCCACGGCTGTTCGAAGCCTGGGATCTGCAGGTTGGACACGGTGAAACCGGTCAGGCCCGCCTTTGGCTTGGCGCCACGGCCGGTGGCGCCTTCGTCGCGGATTTCACCGCCGGAACCTGTGGCTGCGCCCGGGAACGGGGCAATTGCGGTCGGGTGGTTGTGGGTCTCAACCTTCATCAGGATGTGCACCGGCTCCTGCACCGCGCCGTACTGGCGGGTTTCAGGGTCCGGGAAGAAACGGCCGGCAACCGAGCCGACGATTACCGAGGCGTTGTCCTTATAAGCCGACAGAACGCCTTCGCTGTGCATCACGTAGGTGTTCTTGATCATGCCGAACAGGCTTTTTTCCTGGCTTTCGCCGTCGATGTCCCAACTGGCGTTGAAGATCTTGTGACGGCAATGCTCGGAGTTGGCCTGCGCAAACATCATCAGTTCGATGTCGTGCGGGTTGCGCTTCAAGCCGTTGAAGGCATTGACCAGGTAGTCGATCTCGTCTTCGGCCAGGGCCAGGCCCAATTCGATGTTGGCCTTCTCGAGGGCGGCGCGGCCACCGCCAAGCACGTCAATCGCAGTCAGCGGCTTGGGTTCGGCGTGGCTGAACAGGCCGCCAGCGTGTTCCAGCTGGCTGACGATGATCTGGGTCATGCGGTCGTGCAGGCTGCTGGCAATCAGCTCGGCTTCGGCGTCGCTGAACTGGCCGGCAACATAGAAAGCGATACCGCGCTCCAGGCGCTGGATTTTTTCCAGGCCACAGTTGCGGGCGATATCACTGGCCTTGCTCGACCAGGGCGAGATGGTGCCGAACCGCGGCAGAACCAGGAACAAGCGGCCGTCAGGCTCTTGAACGGGAACGCTTGGGCCGTACTTCAGAAGGCGCGCCAGCACTTGCTGTTCGTCGGCGGTCAACACGCCGGTTACGTCGGCGAAGTGAGCAAATTCAGCATACAAGCCTGTAACCGCTGGAACCTTCTGGCTCAGTTGCTCAAGGAGTTTGCTGTGGCGAAAGGCAGAAAGGGCAGGAGCGCCGCGCAGGATCAACATCTTCGGGACAGCCTCGGGAAGGGGGTGTGCTTTGAGGCCGTGCATTCTAGCGTAAACCATCGCCAACGGCACCCGAAACGGCACGGCTGGCCGCTGCCGAACGTCAGTTGGCACGGTTTGCACAGTATCGGGGCATTTTCCGTGGCTGGGCGCGCAGTTATTTTAACCGTCACAAACCCTCGCCAACCCGCGTTTCTGCGGGCTGCAGCCCGGTTCTGCGGGCGCTAGCAGACAAGTGCGCTGCTGTCGAGATATGGCGCTGAGGGTCGTTTGCGTATACTGCGCAGATGTTCTTCCCTACTGCTTTGCGCCCGCGATGCGCCAAATGGCTGATCGCAACCGGACTCTTCCTGATGCTCAGCGCCTGTGTTGATAAACCCAGCACGCTCGAGCGAATCAAGGAGGATGGCGTATTGCGGGTGATCACCCGAAACAGCCCGGCCACTTATTTCCAGGACCGCAACGGTGAAACCGGTTTCGAATACGAACTGGTCAAGCGGTTTGCCGACGACCTGGGCGTGAAGCTGGAAATCGAGACCGCCGACAACCTTGATGACCTGTTCGGCCAGTTGGGCAAACCCAACGGCCCGGTTCTGGCCGCCGCCGGTCTGGTCAGCAGCGAACAGCGCGAGCAGCAGGTGCGCTTCTCGCACCCTTACCTGGAAGTGACGCCGCAGATCATCTACCGCAACGGCCAGTCGCGCCCCACCACCGCAGCCGACCTGGTGGGCAAGAAGATCATGGTCCTCAAGGGCAGCACCCACGCCGAGCAATTGGCGGCGCTTAAAAAGCAAAATCCCGCGATTGAATATGAAGAGTCCGACGCCGTTGAGGTGGTCGACCTGCTGCGCATGGTGGACGAAGGGCAAATCGACCTGACCCTGGTGGACTCCAACGAAGTCGCGATGAACCAGGTGTACTTCCCCAACGTGCGCGTGGCCTTCGACCTCGGCAATGCCAGCCACCAAAGCTGGGCCGTGGCGGCAGGCGATGACAACAGCCTGCTCAACGAGATCAACAGCTACCTGGACAAGGTGGAAAAGAACGGCACCCTGCAGCGTCTTAAAGACCGCTATTACGGGCACGTCGATGTGCTCGGTTACGTCGGGGCCTACACCTTTGCCCAGCACTTGCAGCAACGCCTGCCCAAATACGAGAAGCATTTTCGGACTTACGCCAAGGAAGAAAAAGTCGACTGGCGCCTATTGGCGGCCATCGGCTATCAGGAATCACTGTGGCAACCGGCCGTCACCTCCAAGACCGGCGTGCGTGGCCTGATGATGCTGACCCAGAACACCGCTCAGGCGATGGGCGTGTCCAACCGCCTGGACGCCAAGCAAAGCATCATGGGCGGCGCCAAATACCTGGCCAAGATCAAGGATGAGCTGGACGACAGCATCGCCGAGCCGGATCGCACCTGGTTCGCCCTCGCCGCCTACAACGTCGGCACCGGCCATCTGGAAGACGCGCGCACGCTGGCGAAGAAGGACGGCCTGAACCCCAATAAGTGGCTGGACGTGAAAAAGATGCTGCCGCGCCTGGCGCAGAAGCAGTGGTACAGCAAAACCCGCTATGGCTATGCGCGCGGCGGTGAGCCGGTGCATTTTGTGGCGAACATCCGGCGTTACTACGACATCCTCACCTGGGTGACCCAGCCGCAGCTGGAAGGCAACCAAGTGGTCGACGGCAACTTGCACGTGCCGGGCGTGGACAAGACCAAGCCGCCGGAAGATAACCCGCAGCTGTAAGCCACTCTCCCAAACACCACAAAACCCTGTGGGAGCCGGGCTTGCCCGCGATGGCGGCCGGCCAGTCAACCTATTCGTTACCTGACACACCGCGATCGCGGGCAAGCCCGCTCCCACATTAGAGAGTGGTCGCCTTAAAGACCGGTGAGCAAATGCACGACGCCGCCGCCCAACACCATCACCCCCGGCACACCCGCCGCCCTTAACGCCGGCTCATCCAACCGCGCCGCATCCTGCAGTTGCACACGCACCCGCGTCAGCGCCACGCGTTGCTGCGACTCGAGGTTATCCGCGCCACCCAATGCACTCAGCACGCTGGCCGACAACAGACCCGGCGTCGGCGCCGCGACCGTCTCGGCAATCAAATCCGGGGTCAGGGCTTTCCAGAACGCCCGCTGCAATTTCTCGAACATGCTCAGTGCTCCACGACAGGTGAGGTTTCAACGGTAGCCGCGTGGTACTGGCGCAGGGCCTCGCGTACGTGCGCGGCTTCTTCCAGGCCCAGCACCTGGCGGGCGATGATCTGGCAGTCGGCCAGGTCCAGCTCGCGCACGGTGGCCTTGATGGTCGGGATCAGCGGCACGCTGACCGACAACTCATCCACGCCAAGCCCGATCAACATGGGTACCGCCAACGCTTCGGACGCCAACGCGCCACACACGCCCACCCACTTGCCATGGGCATGCGCGGCCTTGACGGTGGTGGCGATCAGGCGCAACACCGCCGGGTGAAAGCTGTCAGCCTGGCTGGCCAGCCGCGGGTGATCACGGTCCATGGCCAGGGTGTATTGGGTGAGGTCATTGGTGCCGATGGAGAAAAAGTCCACATGCGGGGCAAAGACATCGGCCATCAGCGCCGCAGACGGCACCTCGATCATGATGCCCAGCTTGGGCAACGCTTCGAGCCCCAGCGCCAGCGCTTCCTCTTCAAGAATCTTGCGCGCCAAGTGCAGCTCCGACAGCAGGCTGACCATCGGCAACATGATGTGCAGCCGCGCCAACCCGGCGCTGGCGAGGATCGCGCGAAACTGTTCGCGCAGGAGCTCCGGGCGCTCCAGGCACAGGCGGATACCGCGCAAGCCTAAAAACGGGTTGGTCTCGCTTTCCATCGGCACATAGGCCAACGGCTTGTCGCCCCCCACGTCCAGAGTGCGCACCACCAAATTACGCTCAGTGCCCAAGGCGCGGGCGATGGCGCTGTAAGTGCCCGCTTGCTCCTCGGGGCTGGGTGCGCGGTTGCGGTCCAGGTAGAGGAATTCCGAACGCAGCAGGCCGACGCCTTCACCGCCCAGAGCCAGGGATTGCTCCACTTCCTGCAATGAAGCGACGTTGGCCGTGACCTCAACGTGATGGCCGTCGCGGGTCGTGGCCGGCAAGGCCGCCTGCGCCACCTCACGCTGACGGCGCTGCACTTGCTGATCACGGGCCGCCTGCAGTTTTTCGATTTCAGCCAGGTCTGGCTCCAGGTGCAGCTCGCCTTTGTCGGCGTCGAGCAGGACTTGTTTGCCATTGGCCAGTGCCAACACGTGCCCTGGCACACCGCAAATCGCCGGCAGGCCGAGCGCACGGGCGAGGATTGCCACATGACTGGTCGCGCCGCCGCCGACAGTGACAAACCCCAGCACCTTGCGGGTATCCAGGCCGGCGGTTTGCGACGGCGTCAGTTGTTCGGCAATCAGGATGGCCTGCTCGGGCAAGTCCCATGCGCGGTCCTGAATACCGAGAATCAGCTTCAGCACGCGCTGGCCGACATCGGCCAAATCCGCCGCGCGCTCGGCGAGCAGCGCATTGCCCAAGCCCTGGAACAGCTTGGCGGTGGCAACGGTGGCGCTGTTCCAGGCAAAGGCAGCGCTTTTGCCTTCGGCCAGCAGGCCGTGGGCTTGCTCCAACAGGGTCGGGTCTTCGAGCAACTCCTGATGAGCCCTGAAAATCTCGGCCTGGGCGCTGCCGGCCGCCTTGGTTTGCAGGGTTTGCAACGCCTCGGTTGCCGCCAGCAGGCCACGCGTCAACGCGTCGCGCTCGGCGGTTTCGCCGATGCCATTTTCAGTGATGTTCAGCGCCGGTTCGGCCACCTGCACAACTTGGCCAAACGCCGAACCCGGTGACGCACACACGCCGCGCAGCAGCGCGGCCGACGACTCGGGCGCAACCGCCTCAACCACCTGCGTCGGTGCCGCGACCGTTTCGCCGCAGCCCTCGGCCAACAGCGCGACCAATGCCTTGATCGCCGCGTCGGCATCGTTACCCGCCGCACTGACCTGCAAGGTGTCGCCCTGCGCGGTTTGCAGCGCCATGATCGCCACCAGGGATTTTGCGTTGGCGCTTTGGGTTTGCTTGTGCAAGTAAATGCTCGCCTCAAAACCCTTGGCCGCCTGGGCAAACACCGCCGCAGGGCGGGCGTGCAGGCCATTGGCGTTGGGCAAGCTCAGCGGCTTGGAGAACAGGGCATCACCCTCCTCCTGCGCGACGGCTGCAGTTGCCTCGCCGGGTGATACCCGCAACAGCGGCTGGCCCACATCCACCCAATTGCCGTCCGGCGCCAACAGCGTAAACGGCTCGCCGCTGACCACCAGCATCAAGGTCAACAGACTGCGCGCGGTGAGCGCCACGTAATCGGCATCGAATTCAATCAGCGGTTGTCCAGCTTCCACTCGCTGGCCTTCCTGCACCAGCCGCGTGAAGCCCTGGCCTGCCAGGTTCACCGTGTCCAGGCCGATATGCATCAGCACCTGAACGCCGTTGTCGTCGGTAATGCTGACGGCATGGCCACTGTCCTGGAGACTGCTGATCACCCCGGCCAGCGGCGCGCAAAGGGTCTGCGAGGTGGGATCGATGCACAGGCCGTCGCCGATCATGCGACTGGCGAACACCGGGTCGGGCACCTGATCCAGCGCCAGCAGCACACCCGACAGCGGCGCCAGCAGTTCCAGGGGTTGAGTTGTGGTCATGACTTCACCTGCTGTTTTGTTCTGTAAAAATCCGTGTGGGAGCGGGCTTGCTCGCGAATGCGGTGGTTCATTCAATAGATGTGTTGCCTGATATACCGCTTTCGCGGGCAAGCCCGCTCCCACATTTGGTCCGCGTTATTTCCACCAGTATTCGACCTGCACACCCACATTCGAGCCATGCCGCGCTGTGCCGTAGGCGCCGGTGTCGGACAACGCCGAGCCTGCCGCCAATTCATTCGCCGCGCGCGTGGCCGCTTCGTTCCAGGTTGCATAGGTGTAGTACAAACGCACTTCCGGCCGCGCCCAGAATTCCGGGCCGTTGGGCGACCAGGTCGGGGCGAAGGTGAATTTGCTCAACTTGCGCGTGCCACCGGTGGCGTCGACCTGATCATGCCCAAGTTCGGTGACCAGTTTGAACTGCTCGCTGATGGCATACGCCGGGCGCACGCCGATGGACATCCAGGTTTGGTCCTGGCTGCCAGGACGGATGTCTTTCTGGTACACCGCCTCAACCTGCCCGCCAAAACGCGGAGTCACCTGCCAGTCGAAGAACTCCACGGCGCGGTAGCTTTTACTGCTGTTATCCAAAGCCGTGTTGCCGGTGTAGCCCAAGCCCGTGCCGGGGCCTTCGCCGTACTGCAAGGCAAACTTGTTTTTGCCGCCCAGGAAAGGTTTTTGCACGTGCTGCGCCGTGATCGCCCAACCGCTGTTGGCGTCACGACCACCGGCTTTTTCGATGTAGCTCAAGCCGAACTCCAGTTCACCGCCGGGGTTGGTCTTGAACCCCGCCACGTTGAAGTCGTGACGGGTGGCGTATTCCTTCTGGTACAGGTTGTCTTTGCGGGAAATGGCGTAGCTGTATTTGAGGTCGCCGATCAGCACGTCCTCGACGCCGCCGCCGGTGGCGCTCTGGTTCCAGTAGTAGAAGTCGGAGATGTGGATGTCGTTACGTTTGTAGTAACGCCGGCCCGCCCACACCGAGCCGCCATTGAGGCTGGGCAAATTGGACCACTGCGCATACATCTGCGGCATGCGCGCCGAGCCGTTGTCTTCGCCCTGGAACTTCAGGGCACGGTCGTATTTGTTGTACAACGACGCCATGGCATCGACGCTGAGCACCGAGCCGTCGTCAAGGGTCAGCAGGTCCTGGCGCAATTCCAGTTCGGCGTATTGCTCGCATTCGTTACCCAAACGGTACTTCGTTTGCGCCCCCGGCAACTGGAAGCACTGCTGCTTGCCACTGCCCGTTGAAGTGCCCGCGCCGCTGCGCAAGTAACCGGCAAATTCCAGGGCCTGCGCGGCAAAAGGTGCGGTAAGGCATGACGCAATGAGGCCCAACTTTATTGTTGTTTTCATGAAGCACTCCTTTATTTTTATTTTTTTCTTAGTTTTTGTCTTACGCGCGGCGTGCAGAGGCCGGCTCGCTGGCATTGGCGCGTTCAGGGCGCTATCGCCGGCAAGTGGGCTCCTACGGGTGACTCGCGGTGTTTCAGTCGGTCAGGTGCAGGACGAATGATTCATAGGGGCGCAACACCACCGTGGCCGTACGCAACGGGCAATCGGGGTAGTTGCTGATCAGCAGGCGTTGCTCGCTTGAGGCGTTGATCACGCCTTGCGGCAGCTGGATTTCGCAGGGTTTGCCATAGAAGTTGTTCACCACCAGCAAGCGCTCGCCATGACCTTCGCGCAGGTAGGCCCAGACCTGGAGGTGGTCTTGCAGCAGTTGGCGATAAACCCCCGCCTGAATCAGCGGCTCATGCCGACGCAACGCAATCAGCGCACGGTAGTGATGCAGCACCGAATCCGGGTCATCCCGTTGGCTTTCGACGTTGATCTGCGCCGCGTTGGCTGGAATACCGATCCAGGGTTCACCGCTGCTGAAACCGGCGTTGGCTTGAGTGCTCCACTGCATCGGCGTGCGGCCGTTGTCGCGCGACTTCTGCATGATCGCCGCCATGCTGGCGGCCTCGGACTCACCGGCATCGCGCTTGAGCCGGAAGATGTTCAGGGTCTCGACATCGCGGTACTGCTCGATCTTGTTGAAGCCAGGATTGGTCATGCCCAGCTCTTCGCCCTGGTACACATACGGCGTGCCCTGAAGGAAGTGCAGCGCCGTGGCGAGCATCTTGGCCGAGACCACGCGGTGCTCGCCGTCGTCACCAAAACGCGAGACCACCCGCGGCTGGTCGTGGTTACACCAGAACAGCGCATTCCAGCCACCACCGGCCTGCATGCCCAGTTGCCAGTCAGAGAAAATCTGCTTGAGCTGCAGGAAGTCGAAGTCGGCCTTCACCCACTTTTGCAGGTTCGGGTAATCGACCTTCAAGTGATGAAAGTTGAAGGTCATCGACAGCTCTTTCGACTCAGGATTGGAGTAGCGAATGCAGTGCTCCAGGCTGGTGGATGACATCTCGCCGACGTTGATCAGGTCATGCCCTTCGAAGACTTCGCGGTGCATTTCCTGCAGGTAGTGGTGCACATTCGGGCCGTCGGTGTAGAAGCGCCGGCCATCAGTGTTGTCTTCTGGGAAATCGGCGGGCTTGGAGATCAGGTTGATCACGTCCAGGCGGAAACCGCCCACGCCTTTGTCGCGCCAGAAGCGCATCAACTTGAACACCTCGGCGCGCACCTTGGGGTTGTCCCAATTCAGGTCGGCCTGGGTGTGATCGAACAGGTGCAGGAAGTACTGGCCGGTTTGCGCCTCGTATTCCCAGGCGGAGCCGCCGAACTTGGACTCCCAGTTGTTTGGCTGGTCGCGCCAGATATAGAAGTCGCGGTACGGGTTGTCGAGGCTGCTGCGCGCCTGCTGGAACCACTCGTGCTCGATGGAGGTGTGGTTGACCACGATGTCGAGCATCAGCGTGATGCCGCGCTTGGCCGCTTCGCTGATCAGCAGGTCGCAGTCGGCCATGGTCCCGTAGCTTGGGTCGATGGCGTAGTAGTCGCTGATGTCATAGCCGTTGTCGCGCTGCGGCGAGCGCAGGAATGGAGTGATCCACAGGCAATCCACGCCCAGCCATTGCAGGTAATCGAGCTTGTCCACGATGCCCAGCAGGTCACCGGTGGCGTTACCCGCGTGGCTGTGGAAGCTTTTTGGGTAGATCTGGTAGATCACCGAGTGCTGCCAGTTTTGCATGGTGGATTCCTTCAATAGAGTTGTGTGCGGGCCTTGCCGGCCTCATCGCGGGCAAGCCCGGCTCCCACAGGGGAACGCATTTCAAGTGTGGGAGCTGGCTTGCCTGCGATAGCGATCGATCAGGCGACCCGGTATCCAGGCCGAACAATTTTCATGCTCAACGCACAGGTCAGAACAAACGGCACCACAATCGCGATGACCATCCCGATGACAAAAACCGGGATGTACTGCGGCAGGATTGAGATAAACGCCGGCAAACCACCGACACCAATCGCCGAGGCCTGCACCTTGTTCAGCGACAGGAAAATGCTGCCCAGTGCCGAGCCGAGCAAGGCGGCATAGAACGGAAACTTGAAGCGCAGGTTCACGCCAAACATCGCCGGCTCAGTGATACCGAAGTAAGCGGAAATCGCCGAGGTCGAGGCCATGCTCTTGTCCCGCGCATTGCGTGTCGTGTAGAACACGGCGAGCGCGGCGCTGCCCTGGGCCAGGTTGGACATGACGATCATCGGCCAGATAAAAGTGCCGCCCTGGGTGGAGATCAGTTGCAGGTCCACGGCAAGGAACATGTGGTGCATGCCGGTGATCACCAGCGGCGCGTACAGCAGGCCGAAAATCGCCCCGCCGACCATCGGCGCCAGGTCAAACAGGGTGACCACGCCTTCGGTGATCAGGATGCCGAGGTGACGGGTCACCGGGCCGATGATCGCCAGGGCCAGTACGCCGGTGACGACAATCGTGGTGATCGGCACCACCAGCAGCTGGATGGCATTGGGTACTCGCGCACGCAGCCATTTCTCGATGACGCTCATCACATAGGCGGCCATGAGGATCGGCAGGATCTGCCCCTGATAACCGACTTTTTCGATCTTGAACCAACCGAAAATATCGAAGTAAGGCAGGCTCTGGCCGTCGAGGCCGGCGACTGCCTTGCCGTAGTTCCAGGCATTGAGCAGGTCCGGGTGCACCAGCATCAGGCCGAGCACGATGCCAAGGATTTCACTGCCGCCAAACCGCTTGGCCGCCGACCAGCCCACCAGCGCCGGCAGGAACACGAACGAGGTGTTGGCCATCAGGTTGATCAGGCTCCACAGGCCATCCAGGTTCGGATACGCCGCAAGCAGCGTCTTGCCCTCGATGAACATGCCTTTGGCGCCCATCAGGTTGTTAACGCCCATCAGCAGGCCGGCGATGATCAACGCGGGCAGGATCGGCATGAACACATCAGAAAATACGCGCACCAGCCGCTGCATGGCGTTGGTCTTGTCGGCGCCCTTCTTCTTCACGTCGGCAATGGTGGCGGCGGCAAGGCCGGTCTGCTCGCGCAGCGCGGCGTAGACCTTTTCCACTTCGCCGGGGCCGATCACCACCTGGAACAGGCCGCCGGTGAAGAACGACCCCTTGACCAGATCGACCTGGTTCAACGCACCGCTGTTGACCAGGCTCGGGTCCTTGAGCGCCAGGCGCAGGCGGGTCACGCAGTGGGCAGCCTGCTCAAGGTTGTCGCTGCCCCCGAGGTTCTCGAGAATCTCGCGGGCAATAGTCGAATAGTCGTGGCTCATGCTTGGTTTCCACTTTGATTTTTTTATTTGGGGGCAGTCATTGGCAGCACGCCGAGGGCAAAAGTACTCGTCTGTACGAGTTAAAGCAACAACTCGTCTGTACGAGTTACAAAAAGTTTAATTTTCTGAATGTGGAGTCAGACTTTTCCTCTATTCCACAGGTGGCCAATGGACAAAGCCCACCTCTGCCACTAAGGTTCCTGCCTTGAACGCGCAGTTCACCCTCATCAAGTCGGGCATAGAGCCATCCCCATGAGCAAATACAACCAGATCTATACGGATCTGCTTGCCAACATCACCACCGAACGCCTGCAACGCGGCACGCGCCTTCCCTCCGAAACCGAACTGATGGACGCCTACCAGGCCAGCCGTGGCACCGTGCGTCGCGCAATCGAGCAGCTGCAGGAGCGCGGTTTCGCGCAAAAAATTCACGGCAAGGGCACGTTCGTGCTGTCGCCCAACCCGATCGAGTTTCAACTGGGCGGCATCGTCAGCTTCCACGAAACCCACGCTGACCTGGGCGATGACGTACGCACCGAAGTCGTCGAATTCAGCCAGATCCCGTTGGAAGGTTCACTGCTGCAACACATCGAAGCCGAACCCGGCACCCTGATCACGCGGATCAAACGGGTACGGCGCATCGGCGGCAAACGGGTGATCCTCGACATCAACCACTTCGTCGCCGAACTGATCCCCGGCCTGGACCGCGACATCGCCGAACAGTCGATCTACGCGTTTATCGAGCAGACGCTGCAGCTGCAGATCAGCTACGCGCAACGCACCATCGAAGCCCTGCCGCGCAGCAAGGACGATCAGACCCATCTGGACCTCGAAGGTCAGAGCCATGTGATCGTGGTGAGCAACCAGACGTTTTTGCAGGATGGCCGCCAGTTCGAGTACACCGAGTCGCGGCATACGCTGGATAAGTTTTACTTTTCTGACATTGCGCGGCGCTGAGGCAAGAGAGGTCAGCTACTGTGAATATCCCAAACAAGTGGCGTGCACAGTTTGCGCAGTCGCTGATTGAGCAACAGGCCATTGGTGAATCGCGGGCTGACGTGTTTCGCCTGCGCCAGGTCGGGGGTACGGATCTGTTCCTGAAGGCCGAACCCCTGGTGGAGTTCAGCGAACTTGCGGACGAAATCGAGCGCCTTCGGTGGCTCCGGCAAGTTAATTTGCCTGCACCCGTCGTACTGGATGAGCTGATAGACACCCACCACCATTGGCTGCTGATGACCGCCGTGCAGGGGCAGGATCTGGCCAGCGCCAACACTCTGTCCGCCGCGCAGACCGTCGACATCCTGGCGACAGCCCTGCGCACCTTGCACCAGATACCCATCGCGCAATGTCCCTTCGATCACGCCTTGCAACACCGCATCGCGCTCGCGCAGGCGCACGTCAATGCCGGGCTGATCGATGAGACGGACTTCGACGACGAACGACTCGGGCGAAGCCTTGAGGATGTGTTCGCCGAGCTCTTGTCGAATCAGCCCAACACCCACGACCTGGTAGTGACCCACGGTGACGCCTGCCTGCCAAATTTCATGGCCGCAGACGGCCGTTTCAGCGGCTTTATCGACTGCGGACGCCTTGGCATCAGCGACCGCCATCAAGACCTGACCCTGGCGGCACGCAGCATCGAACGTAACGTTGGGCCGGAATGGGTAAAGCCATTCTTTGAGCTTTATGGTGTTGAGCCTGATGAGCAGCGGATGAAGTTTTACTGCCTGTTGGATGAGTTTTTCTAAACGCCTGAAGCCTGAGTGGAACTTCACCACCTCCGGAGGGACATTTTGGCCAATCAGGACGCCACTCGTATGGCCGCTTATCAGCCTCTATTCTTCTGGCGAAGCAGCTTGTTACCGTTCAGATAAGCAGCGGCCTTACAAAACAGATCCAACCTGACGTAGGATGCCCCCCGTGGCTATGGAACACCTTCCTTCTAACCTCCTATGACCTAGGGGTTTCGCTCTCCACACTGCGCCTGCTTCTTGCAGGCGTTTTTACATCAGCTGTAGGACGATGCTGCAACTCGTACACGACGGCGGCCAAGGAGAAAATCAAGCATGCATCAGGATCTGTTTTTGCGTCGCCGTAGCAAAATTCTTGTTCCGATGGGCACTGGCGGTGCCACGCAAGCTCAAGTCGCGTCGGCTATCAGGGAAATCGCGGCGTTTCGATGCGTACTGTCAGAGCCGCTGATCGAGCAAATCGGCTTGTTGTCAGCGACAGAGCTCAAGTACTGGCTACACGAAATTGTCGCCGTCCTGCGGCGAGAAGCTGGCGGCCATGTACATCACAGGCCGTTTTATCCTGACTTTCCAGAACAGGTTCTGACGGCCTCAGAGGCGGACTTGTACCTTAACGCCGTCGTGCACTACCTGACGCTTTGGCGTTTACCACCGACCGAACACGCTCGGCCCGCGATGCTCGAAGGCAACGTCATATCCCGCGTTATCGAACTGGGTAGCGTCTCTGAGTTCGAGTCACTGCTCAAGCCGTTGGTATCATCGCGCACCTCGCTCTCCGCAGCGGACACTGCCGATGTTGTCTGGTTTATCCGAGAGTACAAAAGCGATGTGTTCCGTCTGCTGCCTGAGGCCGTTCCGTTCCGGGAAACCCGCGCGCTGGTTGGCGGCGCACTTATCCTGCTTGTAGCCGGCGATGCACGGGTGGACGCATTCCTGGAGCGAAACGTCGAAACGGCGACCGACGTGCTAAGGCTCGCGGTCGCGTTGAGTGGAGGAGACGTGTCACTGACGACATCTTCGACGCGTTTCAAAGCGATGAAGCGCTCAATGCGCCGCCTGCTATTGCGCCTGCTCGATCGCACACCCAACGCTGTAGACGACGTGATGCGCCATGCTGAGCGATGGAAACGTCTGGCTGAAGTACTGCACCCAGGCGACTACGCCGATAAATACCCAAAAGCACTAGCTGCCATCACCGCAGCACGTCGCAACGAGGCGCCAGCCTCATTTGGGTCTCGTGTCGAAACATTGCTTGCCCAGCGTCACATCGCCACGCTTACAACCATACTACAAAGCCATCCTGGGGAGTTCGCACGACGGCTGGACGTAACCCTGCGACGCGCGACGGAACCAGAATCCGTTCTCGACGCGTTCGAGGCGGTTGCCACACAAGTGTCCTCACCTGTCCTGCTGCAGTTGCTGACCCACTTACGTGCGCCGCGCCCCCTCCCTCTGCGAGCCTTCACTCCGAAAGGTGCATTTGCCAAAATCTATGGCACCAAGGATCGACGCGAGCCTCTCTTGCCCGACGTGTTGGCGCGTGCAGCCAGAATCTGCGAAGACGCTCTTGTCACGCGTTTTGCGTCACTACCACCCCTAGGAGGCTGTTTCGTCGATCCAGCATTAAGTGAATACAGGGTGCCGCTGGCGCAACGCGCCTCATCGAAGTCGCTACGAACGCTGGTGCGAGGCAGTCGGCTGCCAATGCCTGACACACGTTTCATTCGCCTGTTCCTGTGGTGGAAGAACGGCAGCGGGCGCACGGATATCGACTTGTCCGCCGCATTTTTCGACGCCAACTTTGTATTCAAAAAAACGGTCGCGTACTACAACCTCAGGGATTTCGGCGGCTGTCACAGCGGTGACATCGTCGACGCGCCTAACGGGGCTTCGGAGTTCATCGACCTCGATCTTGATGTGCTCGTCAAGAAGGGTATCCGTTACGTCGTCACGTCTATCAATTCGTTCACCGAGCAACCGTACTGCGATCTTCCAGAATGCTTCGCTGGCTGGATGGCCCGTACCGACACAGCGTCGGGTGAAGTATTCGAGCCGCGCTCTGTGTTCGACCGTATCGATATAGCATCCGACACAGGGGTCTGTCTGCCATTCGTGATGGACTTGCAGGACCGACGCATGATCTGGGCCGACCTGGGACTCACTTCGTCTGTGCGGTGGAACAACGTCCAGAACAACCTCAGTGGGGTATCGTTGATGCTACGGGCTTTAATACATACACCAAAGCCGGATTTGAAGACCCTGTTCGATTTACACGTTCGAGCACGAGGCGAACGAGTAGTGTCACCGCAGCAGGCACAGACGGTGTTTACGCCGGACCAAGGGATAACACCATTCGATACGGATTTGATTCGATCACAGTTTCTCTAATATCTACGCCAGCCTTTGGCGCTTATTAAAAACCACAGCTCTTGCTTCGGAGCGTTTTACCCAAAAACAAAATGCCAGTCAGCATAACTGACTGGCATTGGCTAAAACCCTTCCCGCGCAAGTACGAATCTAGCGCTGTACTCTAGTCAGTGCAGGGCGCCCTATTACTCCCACTCAATCGTCGCCGGCGGCTTGCTCGACACGTCATACGTCACGCGCGAAATACCTTCGATCTCATTGATGATACGACCGCTGACAGTCTCCAGCAGCTCGTAAGGTAGGTGCGCCCAACGGGCGGTCATGAAGTCGATGGTTTCCACCGCACGCAGGGCAACAACCCATGCGTAACGACGGCCATCGCCTACCACACCAACCGACTTAACTGGCTGGAACACCACGAACGCCTGGCTGACTTTGTGGTACCAGTCGGCTTTGCGCAGTTCTTCGATGAAGATGTGGTCGGCGCGACGCAGCAGGTCGGCGTATTCCTTCTTCACTTCACCGAGGATCCGCACGCCCAGGCCCGGGCCTGGGAATGGGTGGCGGTAGACCATGTCGTACGGCAGGCCGAGTTCCAGGCCCAGACGGCGGACTTCGTCCTTGAACAGTTCGCGCAGCGGCTCTACCAGCTTGAGGTTCATTTCCTCAGGCAGGCCACCTACGTTGTGGTGGGACTTGATCACGTGGGCCTTGCCGCTCTTGGCGCCGGCCGACTCGATCACGTCAGGGTAGATGGTGCCCTGGGCGAGGTACTTGATGTTGTCCAGTTTGTTGGACTGGGCATCGAATACGTCGATAAAGGTGCGGCCGATGATCTTGCGCTTCTTCTCTGGATCGGACTCGCCGGCCAGGTTGTTCAGGAACTGGTCTTCCGCGTTGGCGCGGATCACCTTGACGCCCATGTTCTCGGCGAACATAGCCATCACCTGCTCGCCTTCGTGCAGGCGCAACAGGCCGTTGTCGACGAACACGCAGGTCAACTGGTCGCCGATGGCTTTGTGCAACAGGGCAGCAACTACCGAGGAGTCAACGCCGCCGGACAGGCCGAGCAGCACGTTGTCGGTGCCGACCTGGGCGCGCACTTGGGCGATGGCGTCTTCAGCGATCTTCGACGGGGTCCACAGGGCTTCACACTCGCAGATGTCGAGGATGAAGCGCGACAGGATGCGACCGCCTTGCTTGGTGTGGGTCACTTCCGGGTGGAACTGCACGCCGTAGTAGCCGCGCTCGTCGTTGAACATGCCGGCAATCGGGCAGCTCGGGGTGCTGGCCAGGATGTGGAAGTCTTCCGGCATCTTGGTGACCTTGTCACCATGGCTCATCCACACGTCGAGGCCGAACAGGCCGTCGGCGTCGATGTGGTCTTCGATGCCGTCCAGCAGACGGCTCTTGCCGACCACATCAACACGGGCGTAACCGAATTCACGCAGCTCGGAACCTTCAACCTTGCCGCCCAGTTGCTCGGCCATGGTCTGCATGCCGTAGCAGATACCGAAGACGGGCACGCCCAGGTCGAATACGGCTTGCGGGCAGCGCGGGCTGTTGGCTTCGTGCACGGACTCGGGGCCACCGGCGAGGATGACGCCCTTAGGGGCGAATTCGCGAATCGCTTCGTCATCCATGTCGAACGGGTGCAGTTCGCAGTACACACCGATTTCGCGCACGCGGCGGGCGATCAGCTGGGTGTACTGGGAACCGAAGTCGAGGATCAGAATGCGGTGGGCGTGAATGTCGAGGGCCATGAGGATCAGTCTCGTCTATGTAATTCAGAAACAACTCGGGGCTGAATAAAACAGCCCCGGTTACTTAACATTTTGCTGGAAGCCTCAACCTACGCGGTAGTTTGGCGCTTCCTTGGTGATCTGCACGTCGTGGACATGGGATTCAGCCATGCCGGCGCCGGTGATCCGTACAAATTCAGGCTTGGTGCGCATTTCTTCGATGTCGGCGCTGCCGGTGTAGCCCATCGAGGAACGCAGGCCGCCCATCAGTTGATGGATGATCGCGCTCAGGGTGCCTTTGTACGGCACACGGCCTTCGATGCCTTCCGGTACGAGCTTCTCGGCGCCTGCCGAGGAGTCCTGGAAGTAACGATCAGAAGAGCCTTGCGCCTGGGACATGGCGCCCAGCGAACCCATGCCGCGGTAAGCCTTGTACGAACGACCCTGGAACAGTTCGATCTCGCCCGGCGCTTCTTCAGTACCGGCGAACATCGAGCCCATCATCACGCAGGAAGCACCAGCGACGATGGCCTTGGACAGGTCACCGGAGAAACGGATGCCGCCGTCGGCGATCAACGGCACGCCGGTGCCTTCAAGAGCAGCGGCGACGTTGGCGATAGCGCTGATTTGTGGCACGCCCACACCGGCGACGATACGCGTGGTGCAGATCGAGCCCGGGCCGATGCCGACCTTGACGGCGTCGGCGCCCGCTTCGGCCAGGGCCTTGGCGGCAGCGCCGGTGGCAATGTTGCCGCCGATCACTTGCACGTCAGGGAAATTCTGTTTGACCCAGCGCACGCGGTCGATCACGCCTTTGGAGTGACCGTGGGCGGTGTCGACCACCACCACGTCAACGCCGGCAGCGACCAGGGCCGAAACGCGATCACCGGTGTCTTTACCGGTGCCGACCGCAGCGCCAACGCGCAGACGACCTTGGTCATCCTTGCTGGCCAGCGGGTAAGCCTTGGCTTTTTCGATGTCGTTGACGGTCATCATGCCTTTAAGGGCGAATTTGTCGTCGACGATCAGCACGCGCTCGATGCGGTGCTTGTGCAGCAGCTCGCGCACATCGTTCTTGTCGGCGCCTTCCTTGACAGTCACGAGGCGCTCTTTAGGCGTCATCACTTCGCGGACGGTGACTTCAAGACGGTTCTCGAAACGCACGTCGCGGGAAGTGACGATGCCGACCAGGTCGCCATCGTGCAGCACCGGAACGCCGGAGATGTTGTGCAGGCGGGTCAGGTCGAACAGGTCACGCACGGTGGCGTCGGCTTCGATGGTGATTGGATCTTTCACCACACCGGCTTCGTAACGCTTGACCTTGCGCACTTCGGCAGCTTGCTGCTCGATGGTCATGTTCTTGTGGATGATGCCGATGCCGCCTTCCTGAGCCATGGCGATTGCCAAACGGGCTTCGGTGACGGTGTCCATGGCAGCAGAAACCAGGGGAATATTCAGCTCGATGCCACGGGTTAGGCGGGTCTTGAGACTGACTTCGTTAGGAAGCACCTCGGAATAACCGGGCACTAGGAGAATGTCGTCGAATGTCAGAGCTTCTTGGCTGATACGCAGCATCGCGGGGGCTCCCGAGCGGGAAAATGGAAGCGCGCCATTATATACATGCACCCTGTCAGGCTCAATGTAAAACTCTGACAAACTTGGTAATACTGATAGAAGGGTTAAAGCTCGACTTTGACCCAACTCATCTTCTGGTCCAACCAATCGGCAAATTCGTCGATAAAGCTCTGCTTGAAGCCCGCCTCTGCCCAATTGTTGAAAATGAACCCCAGGTTGGAAAACCCGCATTCCTGCAGGAATAGAAACCCGTTGATGTCATCTTCATGCCCACACAGCGGGCAGGTGAAGTTGTCGGTGTGGCCGGGCATCCAGTCTTCCAGGCTTTCGAACAGTGCCTCGCCGACTTCCTTGAGGCATTCAGGGCAGCCGGCTTCTTCGAGAAAGCCCTTGGCCGGCGTGTAGATGCAGCGTTTGTAGATAATCTCGAGGCCATTGATCGGCTCGTTGAACGGCAGCGCTTCGGGGTGCAACACCACGGCGCGAGCGCCGTCGGCCAGGGCGTAGCCCATGCGATTGCCGGTGCGCCCGCAGGTGGTCAGCTCTTCCTTGATGATGTTCTTGCGCACCAGCCAGCGCACGATTGCCCGCGCGCGGGGTTCGTGGACGGGCAAGGTGGAAATTTTCGGGACAAGGATGCTTTGGGAGTTCATGAGAGTCCTGCGGTGTGGCTTCTGGCCCCATCACGGACAAGCCCGCGATTAAGACCCCAGAGCCCGGCAGCTTAATCCCTGATACCCACAGGTCAAGTACTCAAGTAACGGGCAATCAACGCAAGGCCGCTCGCCAGCACCAGCCACGTCACCAACCGCACAAAGGCTTCACGCGACATACGCATCGTCAGCCTGCGCCCCACCCACAGCCCCAAGGCCATCGCCGGCAACAGGCACAGCGCCAACAGCAACAGCGGCCAGTCCGCGTACACCCCGGCAATCAGGAACAGGCTCAGGCGCACCACGGTGCTGCAACTGATCAACGCACTTTGCGTGGCCCGCGCCGCGTCCTTGGGCAAACGACTGTTCAGGTAGATCGCATATAAAAAGCCGCCACTGCCAAACAACGCACCAAACAACCCGCCGACCGTGCCCATGGGAATCGACCAGCCCGCCGCCAGCTGCGTCGGCCGCGCCTTTACCGCCAGGCTGTAAATCGCATAGGCGCTGATAAACAGCCCCATCAACAGCAGCAACAGGTCCGAATGCAGATTGAGCAAAAACACCACCCCAAGCGTGCAACCAATCGCCATGCACGGCAGCAATCGCAACAGCTCCGGCTTGTTCACCTCCCGCCGCGATTGCAGCAGGTTGCCAAAGGCCGCGACAAAGTCGAGCAACACCAGCAGCGGGATAAGTTTCGACAACGGCATAAACACAACCAGGATCGGCCCCGCGACCAGCGCCGTACCAAAGCCTGCGATACCAAACACGACGTAGGCCATGACAATGCCGAGGCCGATCACCAGCCAATCAACGCCGCTGAACGACCACTGACTCATCAGCTCAACCGGGCTCATGGGCACTTCCTTGAAAGAGATGACGTGCACTTTAGCCATCGACGAGTGTTGCGACTAATATCTTCAAAGCCCTCCACTCATCTCGAAAAGGCATGACGCGTGATCTCCACTCGCCAACTGCGCTACTTCGTCGAAATCGCCGACAGCGGTAGCTTCAGCGCCGCCGCCGAACGCCTGTTTGTGGCGCAATCGGCCCTGAGCCGACAAATCAAGGAGCTGGAAACCCAGCTGCAAACGCCACTGTTCGAACGCACCGCGCGCCAACCCCGGCTGACGGCGGCCGGCGAAGCCTTTTACCCACGGGCGCGCAACCTGCTGAGCGAGTTGCTCAAGGCCAGCGAAATGGCCACCCAGGTGGGCAATGGCCAGCTGGGCACGTTGCGCCTGAGCCACTCGAGCACCGTGCCGATGAGCGGGCACTTGTTGAAAGCCATCAGCACCTGGCTGGAGCGCTGCCCTGGCGTGTCGATGGACATCGTCAAACTGTCCTCTGAAGCGCAACTTGAGGAAATCGCCGAAGGTCGGCTTGAAGTCGGGCTGTTGCGCTTGCCGGTGTTGCGCCAACGCGAAGGTGTCCGGGTGGTGCCCTTGTACAGCGAACAGCTGGTGCTGGCTGTGCCGCCTGACCACGCGCTGGCCCGCAGCAATGCACCTGTCGAACTGGAACAGCTCAAGGACGAAGTGTTTATCTCGATCCCCCATCCTCAGCGCGGCGGCCTGAGTTATCTGTCAGCCGAACTCTGCATGCGCGCCGGATTTTTCCCCAAGGCTGCACGGGTGATGTCACGCAAAACCACGCAGCTGCAACTGATCCAGGCCGGCTTCGGAATTGCCTTGTTACCAAAATCCATGCAGGACATCGCACCCGCCAACCTGCACTTTTTGCCCCTGGCTGATCCGGACTGCCTCAGCACCGTGGCCCTGGCCTGCGCGCAGACGCCGAGCGCGCTGGTCGAGCAATTCTGCCAAACCTTGCGCGAATGCCTATAAACTGCCGCCCATGATTAAAGATCCTTTTGCCCGTCTGGGCCTGGACCGCGAAGTCCTGACTGTCAGCCAGCTCAACGGCCGCGCGCGGGTGTTGCTCGAAGACGTGTTCACTAATATCTGGGTCGAAGGCGAGATCTCCAACCTCGCCCGCCCGGCGTCCGGCCATGTGTACTTCACCCTTAAGGACAGCGGCGCCCAAGTGCGTTGCGCGTTGTTTCGCAACAACGCCGCACGGGTGCGCCAGGCCTTGAAGGATGGCTTGGCGGTCAAAGTGCGCGGCAAGGTCTCGCTGTTCGAGGGCCGTGGCGACTATCAATTGATCCTCGACACCGTAGAGCCCGCCGGTGATGGCGCGCTGCGCCTGGCCTTTGATGCGTTGAAGGAAAAGCTCAGCGCCGAAGGCCTGTTCAGTGCCGAACGCAAGGTGCCGCTGCCGACGCACCCTCGGCGCATTGGCATCATCAGTTCGCCCACAGGCGCGGTGATCCGCGACATCATCAGCGTGTTCGGCCGCCGCGCGCCAAACGTTGAATTGACGCTGATCCCCACGGCCGTGCAAGGTCGCGAGGCCGTGTCGCAGATTGTGCGCGCCCTCAAGCTGGCCGACGCGCGCGGCTTTGACGCGTTGATCCTCGCTCGCGGCGGCGGCTCTCTGGAAGATCTGTGGTGCTTCAACGAAGAAGCCGTGGCGCGTGCGGTGGACGCGTGCGTGACGCCGATTGTCAGCGCCGTCGGCCATGAAACCGATGTGTCGATCTGCGATTTCGTGGCCGACGTGCGCGCGCCCACGCCCTCCGCTGCCGCCGAGTTGCTCGCCCCCGATGCCAGCCATTTGGTGCGCCAGGTCGAAAACCTGCACCGCCGCCTGGTGATGCTGATGCGCAATCGCCTGAGTCATGAGCGCCTGCGCCTGGAAGGCATGGCCCGTCGCCTGCGTCATCCCGGCGAACGTCTGCGCCAACAGGCCCAGCGCCTGGATGACCTGGACATGCGCATGCGCCGCGCCTTCGAACGCAGCCTCAATACCCGCCGCGAACGCCTGATCCGCCTGGAAACCCGCCTCGCCGGCCAGCACCCCGGCCGTCAGCTGGCCCTGCTGCGCCAGCGCCTGGACAGCCTCGCCGAACGCCTGCCGCGCGCCATGCGCGAAGGCCTCAAGGCGCGTCGCTTGCAACTGCAAAGCCAGGTGCAGACGCTGCAAGTGGTCAGCCCACTGGCGACCCTGGGCCGTGGCTACAGCATTTTGCTGGACGAACGTGGCCAGGCGATCCGCAACGCCGCGCAAACCCACACCGGCCAGCGCCTGACCGCGCGCCTCGGTGAAGGCCAATTGCAGGTGCGGGTGGAAGATAACCACCTGACGCCCGTCACCCTATCGTTATTGGATTGATTGATGCCCCGTCTATTTAGCCTGCTGATGCTGTTGTGCCTCACCTTCAATGCCCACGCCGACAGCTACATCACTCGGTTGCTGAACAAGCCGGTGCCGGGTGGCGTCGCAGTGGTCGATCTGGGTACGTCGGCAACCGCGCCGAAAGCCACCTACCAGAACAGGCCGGTGTTGGTGGTCAAGGAACAGAACACCTGGCTGGCGATTGTCGGGATTCCTCTGACGGTTAAACCCGGCACCCAACGCCTCACCAGCGGTGGGCAAACCCTGCCGTTCGTGGTGGGCTTCAAGAAATACCCCGAGCAGCACATCACCCTGAAAAACAAAAGCCAGGTCAATCCGGACCCGGCACAGCTCAAGCGCATCGAGGGCGAACTGGCGGTCCAGCTCAAGGCTTACCGCAGTTTCAGTCCGAACACGCCCAGCAACCTGCTACTGGATAAACCCGTGAACGGACCGCTGTCGAGCAAGTTTGGCGTACGCCGGTTCTTTAACGGCGAGGAGCGCAACCCGCACTCGGGCCTCGACTTCGCTGTCGGGGCCGGCACGCCGATCAAGACCCCGGCGGCCGGTAAAGTCATCCTTACCGGCAACTACTTCTTCAACGGCAACACCGTCTTTGTCGACCATGGCCAGGGCTTTATCAGCATGTTCTGCCATATGTCGAAGATCGATGTGAAGGTGGGCGACCAACTGGCACGCGGCGCGGTGGTGGGCAAGGTCGGCTCGACGGGCCGCGCGACCGGGCCGCACATGCATTGGAACATCAGCCTCAACGATGCACGGGTCGACCCGGCGATCTTCATCGGCGCGTTCCAGCCCTGAATGAAGCGATTGCGCGCCCGATCAACGGCGCGCAATTAAAACGAGTCTTCAGCTAATTCAGCACCATAAGATCTCGTTTCCCACGCCAATAGCAGAACTTATCTCAATTTTTCTCGACAGCTTGCCATCTTTCACCCCGGCGGTTAGGGTTGAGCTTATGAAAACCTCTCACACCCTCATTCAGCTCCGCCAGCACCGCAGCCTGTGCCTCGTCAGCGCACGACTGCCAGGCTGAATCGATCTGCCTCGTCTTCTTGCTTTATCCCTAAAAACAGTTCTACGGCAGGCCGCCTTTTCTCGGCCCCTACAACAAAGGATTTCCCGATGAGCATGCTCAAAGACCCGTCTTCGAAGTACCGTGCGTTCCCGACCATCGATATCCCGGACCGCACCTGGCCGTCGAAAACCATCACCGAAGCGCCGATCTGGTGCAGTTCCGACTTGCGTGATGGCAACCAGTCGCTGATCGAACCGATGGACGCCGCGAAAAAACTGCGTTTCTGGAAGACCCTGGTTGCGGTGGGCGTGAAGGAAATCGAAGCCTCGTTCCCGGCTGCCTCGCAAACCGACTTTGACTTCGTGCGCACCCTGATCGAAGACAACCATATCCCCGAGGACACCACCATCCAGGTGCTGACCCAGGGCCGTGAAGACTTGATCGCACGCACCTTCGAATCCCTGCGCGGCGCCAAAAAGGCCATCGTGCACTTGTACAACGCCACTTCGCCGTCCTTCCGCCGCATCGTGTTCAACCAGGACAAGGACGGCATCAAGGCCATCGCGGTCAACGCCGCCAAGCTGTTCGTCAAATACGCCGCCCAGCAGCCGGAAACCCAGTGGACCTTCGAATACTCCCCGGAAACCTTCAGCGCCACTGAACTGGAGTTCGCCAAGGAAGTGTGTGACGCGGTGATCGAGGTGTGGAACCCGACGCCTGAGCACAAGATGATCCTCAACCTGCCCGCCACCGTTGAGTGCGCAACGCCGAACATCTATGCCGACCAGATCGAGTGGTTCGGTCGTCATATCAACCGCCGCGACAGCGTGATCATCAGCCTGCACACCCACAACGACCGTGGCACCGGCGTAGCCGCCACCGAGCTGGGCCTGATGGCTGGCGCCGACCGTGTCGAAGGCTGCCTGTTCGGCAACGGCGAGCGCACCGGTAACGTCGACCTCGTGACCGTGGCCCTGAACATGTACACCCAGGGTCTCGACCCACAACTGGACTTCTCCGACATCGACGGCGTGCGCAAAGTGGTCGAGGAATGCAACCAGATCCAGGTGCACCCACGCCACCCGTACGTCGGCGACCTGGTGCACACCGCGTTCTCCGGCTCCCATCAGGACGCGATCCGCAAGGGCTTCACCCAGCAGAAGGCCGACGCGCTGTGGGAAGTGCCGTACTTGCCGATCGACCCTGCCGACATTGGCCGCAGCTACGAAGCGGTGATTCGTGTGAACAGCCAGTCGGGCAAAGGCGGCATCGCCTACCTGCTGGAGCAGGAATACGACATCAGCTTGCCGCGCCGCATGCAGATCGAATTCAGCCAGGTGGTCCAGGCTGAAACCGACCGCGTGGGTCTTGAGATGACCGCGCCACAGATCTACGCCTTGCTGCAGCGTGAATACCTGCAAGCCAACACGCCGTATGCGCTGGTCAGCCATCGTCTGCAGGAAGAAAACGGCAACAGCTTTGTCGAAGTGGAAGTCTCGGGCAAAGGCCAGGGCGAAACCAACCTGCACTGGAAAGGCAAAGGCAACGGCGCACTGGAAGCGCTGGTGGCTGGCTTGCCGATTGGTGTGGAGATCATGGACTACAACGAACATGCCATCGGTGCAGGCACCAACGCCAAGGCTGCGGCCTACATTGAGCTGCGTGTGAATGGCGAGCGTCCGGTGCATGGCGTGGGCATTGATGAAAACATCACCACAGCCAGCTTCAAGGCGCTGTTCAGTGCGCTGAACCGCTCGTTGAGCCAGCAGGAAGCGAAAGCGGCGTAAGCCGGTTCGTAGGAATGCAAAAGGCCCCTGGGTGAGCACTCAGGGGCCTTTTTACTTTAGATCTGTGGTGATGCTGATGGCCTCTTCGCGGGCAAGCCCGCTCCCACAGGGGGAATGCATTCCAAATGTGGGAGCGGGCTTGCTCGCGAAAGTGGTCTTTCAGACAAACTCAAACCTATCTGCGTCAAGGTTCGCCGGAAATTTTTCGCGATACGCCGCCAGCTCCGCCGCCTCCAGGCACACCTGAAACACGCCATCCGCCTCCCCTGCACTCAGCAAGGTCTCGCCCTGAAAATCCAGCACCTGACTGTCTCCGGTGTAGGCAAAGCCCTTCCCATCCGTGCCCACCCGATTCACCGCCGCCACGTAGCACAGGTTTTCGATCGCACGCGCTGGCAGCAAACGGTTCCAGTGCAGGCGCCGTGCACCCGGCCAATTGGCGGTGTACAGCAGCAAGTCAGTGTCCTGGGCATCACGGCTCCACACCGGGAAGCGCAGGTCATAGCAAATCAACGGCCGAATACGCCAACCCTTCAATTCGAACTGCACCTGGCGCTCGCCTGGCGTGTAGTGGTCGTGCTCGCCCGCCATACGGAACAAGTGGCGCTTGTCGTAGTGCAACACCTCGCCGTCCGGCCGCGCCCACAGCAGGCGGTTGCGATGACTGCCATCGGCGGCCTGGATAATCACACTGCCGGTGATCACGGCGTTGTACTTCGCCGCCTGGGCCTGGAGCCAATGATGGGTCGGGCCGTTTTCCCGTTCAGCCAGGGTTTCCGACTCCATTGAAAACCCGGTGGTAAACATCTCCGGCAGCACAATCAGATCGGCCCCTTTGGCCTGCTCCAGCAACAGCTCGAAATGTTCCAGGTTGGCCTGACGGTCATGCCACACCAGGCTGGTCTGCACCAGGGCGATGTTCAGGTTGGGTAATGCACTCAGATCACGCATAGTTTTTCGGCTGCTTGTTGCAGCGTCTCCTCGCGTTTGGCAAAGCACAGGCGCACCAGGCGCTGGCCTTGGGGTGGGTTCTGGTAGAACACCGAGACCGGAATTGTCGCCACGCCGTGCTCGCGGGTCATCCATAGCGACATGGCGACGTCATCCAGGTCCGGGCGAATCTGTGAGTAATCCACCAATTGGAAGTAAGTACCGGCCACCCGGGAGAAGCTGAAGCGCGATGGCGCCAGCAAGTCGCAGAACAGGTCGCGCTTGGCCTGGTAGAAAGCCGGCAATTCTTCGACATGTTCCGGGTGTTCGGCCATGAAGTCCGCCAAAGCGTACTGCAAAGGGGTCACGCCGCAGAAGTTGACATATTGATGCACCTTGCGCAGTTCAGCGGTCAGCGCCGGTGGCGCGACCACGTAGCCGGTTTTCCAGCCGGTGACGTGGTAAGTCTTGCCGAAGGAGCTGACCACGAACGCACGCTGATACAGTTCTTCATGGGCCAACACGCTGACATGGGGCACGCCATCGAACACCAAGTGTTCATAGACCTCATCGCTGACCAGATAGATATCGCGGTCGCGGACCAATTCGGCCAACTGGTCGAGCTCGGCGCGGCTGATCAGTGCGCCGGTCGGGTTGTGCGGGGTGTTGAGGATGATCATGCGTGTGCGCGGCGACAGCGCGGCCTTGATCTTTTCAAAGTCCAGGGAGAAGCCCTGCAGGCTCAGCTGCGCATGCACGCAGCGACCGCCAGCCAGTTCGACCGAGGGCTCGTAGCTGTCGTAGCAGGGGTCGAACACGATGACTTCATCGCCGTTGCGGATCACCGCCTGAATCGCACAGAAAATCGCGGCAGTGGCGCCGGGAGTAATGGTCACCTCACTGTCGGGGTTAACCGTGGCGCCATAACTGCGGGCGATCTTGGCCGCCACTTGCTGGCGCAGGGCCGGCAGGCCGGTCATAGGTGAATACTGGTTATGCCCGCTGGCAACGTGCTGGCCCACCGCATCGAGCAACGCCTTGGGGCCATTGAAATCGGGAAAGCCCTGGGACAGGTTGAGCGCGCCGGTCTCGGCAGCGAGTTGCGACATGGTGGTGAAAATGGTCGTACCGACATTCGGCAGCTTGCTGGTGATCATGGGAGCCCCCTTCGGGTGAGCTGCAAGTTTTAAGCTGCAAGCTGCAAGCAGGTCAAGCCAGCAATCCACCAGGCACAAAAAAGGGCTCAAAAAGAGCCCTCTCTTGCAGCGTGTAGCGGACAACGTGAAGCGGCGCTTATTTCTTGTCGCGGCGCTTCTTGTCGGCCTTCTTGTGGTGAGTCATCAAACGACGCTTCTTGTTCACCTGACGGTCAGTCAGTGTGTTCTTGTTGCCTTCGTATGGGTTCTCGCCACCTTTGAACTCGATGCGGATCGGCGTACCGACCAGTTTCAAGACGCGGCGGTAGGTGTTTTCCAGGTAACGCACATAGGACTTAGGCACCTTCTCGATCTGGTTACCGTGGATCACGATAATCGGCGGGTTGGCACCACCCAAGTGGGCGTAACGCAGTTTGATCCGGCGGTTGTTGACCATCGGCGGCGCGTGCTCGCCAACCGCGTCTTCCAGGATCTGGGTCAGACGGTTGGTCGGCCAGCGGGTGACCGCGGACTTGAAGGAGTTCTGTACGGACGCGTAGAGGTTACCCACGCCAGTGCCGTGAAGTGCCGAGATGAAGTGGATATCGGCGAACTCAACAAAGAACAGGCGACGCTGCAGCTCGATCTTGACGAAATCGCGCTCGCTCGGCGTCATGCCGTCCCACTTGTTGATCGCGATCACCAGGGCGCGACCGGCTTCCAGGGCAAAGCCCAGCAAGTTGAGGTCGTGGTCCACCACGCCTTCGCGGGCGTCCATCACGAAGATCACCACGTTGGCGTCTTTGATCGCCTGCAGGGTTTTGACCACCGAGAACTTTTCAACTTCCTCGTGGATCTTGCCGCGCTTGCGCACACCGGCGGTGTCGATCAGCGTGTACTTCTCGTCGTTACGCTCGAACGGGATGTAGATACTGTCGCGGGTGGTGCCGGGCTGGTCATAAACGATTACCCGGTCTTCACCGAGCATGCGGTTAACCAGGGTCGACTTGCCAACGTTCGGGCGGCCGATGATGGCGATCTTGATACCGTCTTTTTCGCTCGGGCCAGGAATGCGCTTGGCTTCCTCACCTTCGGCGACGATCTCTTCCTCGCCCTCTTCTTCCTCGGCGTCATCCTTAGGGAAGTCGCGCAGGGCGATTTCCAGCATCTGGGTGATACCGCGACCGTGAGCACCGGCGACCGGGATCGCGTCGCCCAGGCCCATCGGGCTGAACTCGGCGCGGGCCGCCTCAGGATCGATGTTATCGATCTTGTTGGCGATCAAATAGGAACGCTTGTTGCGCTTGCGCAGGTGCTCGCCAATCATCTGGTCGGCAGCGGTGTAGCCCGCGCGGGCGTCCACCAGGAACAACACGACATCGGCTTCTTCGATAGCGAGCAGCGACTGCTCGGCCATCTTTTCGTCCATGCCATGCTCGTCACCGGAGATACCACCGGTGTCGACAATAATGTAGGAGCGCCCTTGCCACTTTGCCTCACCGTATTGGCGATCACGGGTCAGACCGGACAAGTCGCCGACGATGGCGTCGCGAGTCCTGGTCAGGCGGTTGAACAAGGTGGACTTGCCGACGTTAGGTCGGCCCACCAGGGCGATTACGGGAACCATGCGGCTCTCCACTTCGTTATTTCAGAAAATACAAAAGCCGCTGCAAGGCAGCGGCTGGTGCTCGGGGCAGCATATTCAAATGCCGCATGCCCCGCCGAAGCGGGGCCGCCTGGGTTTTACCCCAAGCATAGTTCTTACTTGATGGTCAGGGCTTCCAGCTTGCCGCTGTTGCCATACACGTAAAGCATGTTACCCACGACCAGCGGACGGGCACGCAGGCCGTCGCTGTCGATACGCTCGCGGCCGACAAAACGACCGTCCACCTGGCTCAGCAGATGCAGGTAACCTTCGAAGTCACCTACCGCTACGTAGCTGGAGAACACTTCCGGGGCCGACAGTTGACGGCGGGCCAGAGAGTCGTTGCTCCACAGTGCAGTGGTGGAACGCTCGTCGACACTTTCAACGGTGCCGGACGCCAGGCTTACGTAGACGCTGCCAAACCCTTGGGCGACACCGGCATAGCTGGAGGCATCACGCTGCCAGTTGATGCGGCCACTTTGCAGGTCCAGCGCAGCGACACGGCCCTGGTAGGTGGCCACGTAAATGGTTTCACCCGACAGCAGCAAGCCGCCGTCGATGTCCACCACGCGATCCAGTTCGGAACGACCTTGAGGGATTGCCACGCGGGTTTCCCAGGCCGGTACGCCGTTCTGGGTATCCAGGGCGACCACTTTACCGGTCGACAGGCCTGCAACGGCCAGGTTGTTGGTCACAATCGGACCACTGGTACCGCGCAGGGTCAACACCGCAGGGGTGCTGTCGTACAGCCAACGCTGGTTGCCGGTGGCGGCGTCCAGGCCGATCACACGGTCATCCTGGGTCTGCACCACCACGACATCGCCGTTGGTGGCAGGCGCTGCGAGCACTTCACTGGTCACGCGAGCGCGCCATTTCTCTTCACCCGTCGCCGAGTCCAGAGCAACCACGTCGCCTTTGAGCGTACCGACCAGCACCATGCCGTAGCCGACACCCACGCCACCGGAAACCGGCAGCTCGAGGTCTTTCTTCCACTTCACGTCGCCATTCATGCGATCCATGGCCATGATCACGCCAGTGGAGTCAGTGGCCACAATGTTTTCGCCGTCGATTGCCGGCTGCAGCAGGTTGTACAGGTCGCCCTGGCCATCACCGACGGAGCGGCTCCACTGCTTTTGCAGGACCACTTCTTCCTTGAAGCTGGTCAGCTCGGCCGGAGGCAGTTCTTTTTTACTGTTGCTGCTGCAACCCGCGGCCAGAACGGCCAGAGCCAGCAATGCTGCATGTTTCCAACGGATCACGTCACGCATCCCCTTTGGCCAAGTCGTCCAGCTTGATTTGTAAGCCACCGACTGCCGCTTCATCAGACAGCGCCGCCTTGGCTTTTTGGTACGCAGCATGGGCTTCGTCGGTACGACCCAATTGGACCAACAGGTCGCCCTTGAGCTCTTCACGAGTGGCCACAAATGCTTTGTCAGCATCGCCGTCGAGCAGTTTGAGTGCTTCGTCAGCCTTGTTCTGTGCCGCCAATACCTGTGCCAGGCGCTGACGTGCGATTTCACCCAGGGTCGGGTTGGTCGGCTTGTCGGCGATGGCCTTCAGCTCGGTCGCGGCGTCATCCAGCTTGCCGGTGTCGACCGCGACTTTCGCGACGAACAGGCTGCCGTATTGGGCGTAGGTGCTACCGCCGAATTCGCTTTTGAGCTTGCCGGCCAGGTCTGCAACCTGGGCAGGGTCAGGCTTGCCGTCCGGCGTGAGCGTGGTTTCCAGCAATTGCTGATAGAGGACCGAGGCGCCTTGGGACTGGTTGGCCTGATACTTGTGCCAGGCTTGCCAGCCGAACACCACCACTAAAGCCAGCAGACCGCCGGTAACCAGGGGCTTGCCGTTACGCTGCCACCAGTCCTTGAACTCGGCCATCTGCTCATCATCAGTACTCGACACCCCAATACTCCTTAATCGCTAAATTCGGCTGTTCGACAGCTTCAACCCTGCACGACGCAGGTGGCCAAGTGCGCGGCAAGCGCATCAAAGGCAATGTTCTGTTGCTCGCCCTGGCCACGCAGGGGTTTGAAACCTATCACTTGCTGGGCCAGTTCGTCATCGCCGAGGATCAGTGCATACAGCGCACCGCTCTTGTCGGCCTTCTTGAACTGGCTCTTGAAGCTGCCGGCGCCGGCATTGACCTGCAGGCGCAGGTTCGGCAGTTGGTCGCGTACTTTCTCGCTCAGGGCCAGGGCTGCCAGTTCGGCGGCCTCGCCAAAGGCGCACAGGTACACGTCCACCTGACGGGAAATTTCTTCCGGAACCTGCTCCAGGGTTTCGAGCAGCAGGATCAGCCGCTCGATGCCCATGGCAAAGCCCACGCCCGTGGTCGGCTTGCCGCCCATTTGCTCAACCAGGCCGTCGTAGCGACCACCGGCACACACGGTGCCCTGGGCGCCGAGTTTGTCGGTGACCCACTCGAAGACGGTCTTGCTGTAGTAATCGAGGCCGCGCACCAGTTTCGGGTTGATCACGTAGGGAATACCGGCCGCATCCAGACGAGCCTTGAGGCCCTCGAAATGCGTGCGCGATTCGTCGTCCAGGTAGTCGGCCATTTTCGGCGCATCGACCAGTACCGCCTGGGTGTCGGCGTTCTTAGTATCCAGTACACGCAACGGGTTGGTTTTCAGACGGCGCTGGCTGTCTTCATCCAACTTGTCCAGGTGAGCGGACAGGTACTCGACCAGGGCTTCGCGATAGCGGCCCCGGGATTCGCTGGTGCCCAGGCTGTTGAGTTCAAGTTTGACCGCGTCGCGGATACCCAGTTGGCCCCACAGGCGCCAGGTCAGCACGATCAGCTCGGCGTCGATGTCCGGGCCATCCAGGTTGAAGACTTCGCAGCCGATCTGGTGGAACTGGCGGTAACGACCTTTCTGCGGGCGCTCGTGGCGGAACATCGGGCCGATGTACCACAGCTTCTGGGTCTGGCCGCCACCCGTGATGCCATGCTCGAGCACGGCGCGCACGCACGCAGCGGTGCCTTCCGGACGCAGGGTCAGGGAGTCGCCGTTGCGGTCTTCAAAGGTGTACATCTCTTTTTCGACGATGTCGGTCACTTCACCGATGGAGCGCTTGAACAGCTCGGTGAATTCGACGATCGGCATGCGGATCTGCTTGTAACCGTAGTTATCCAGCAGGCGCGCGACCGTGCTCTCGAAGTAGCGCCACAACGGCGTCTGCTCCGGCAGGATGTCGTTCATGCCACGAATGGCTTGCAGAGACTTGCTCACATCTAATCCTTAAATTCGTTCTTAGCCGCGCGCGATCAGCGCTGCGTCAGCCGCGACCTTCTCGGCCGCTTTCTCGCGGATCAGTCTTTCGAGCTCATCCACCAGATTGTCATTCGTCAACTTCTGCGACGGCTTGCCGTCGATGTAAATCAGGTTCGGCGTACCGCCAGTCAGGCCGATGTGCGCCTCTTTGGCTTCACCCGGGCCGTTCACCACACAGCCAATCACCGCAACATCCAGTGGCACCAGCAAGTCCTCGAGGCGCCCTTCCAGTTCGTTCATGGTTTTCACCACGTCGAAGTTCTGCCGCGAGCAGCTCGGGCAGGCAATGAAGTTGATGCCACGGGAACGCAAATGCAGGGATTTGAGAATGTCGTAACCGACCTTCACTTCCTCTACCGGGTCCGCCGCCAGGGAGATGCGGATAGTATCGCCAATCCCTTCGGCGAGCAGCATACCGAGACCCACCGCAGATTTCACTGTGCCTGAGCGCAAACCGCCCGCTTCAGTGATACCCAGGTGCAGCGGCTGCACGATTTCCTTAGCCAGCAGGCGGTAGGCTTCTACCGCCATGAACACGTCGGAAGCCTTTACGCTGACCTTGAAGTCCTGGAAATTCAGGCGTTCAAGGTGTTCAACGTGGCGCAGCGCCGACTCAACCAGCGCGGCCGGGGTCGGTTCGCCGTATTTCTTTTGCAGGTCTTTTTCCAGGGAGCCGGCGTTGACGCCGATGCGGATCGGGATCCCGCGATCACGGGCAGCATCCACCACTGCGCGCACACGGTCTTCGCGACCGATGTTGCCCGGGTTGATGCGCAGGCAATCGACGCCCAATTCGGCAACACGCAAGGCGATTTTGTAATCGAAGTGAATGTCGGCAACCAGCGGCACCTTGACCAGCTGCTTGATGCGGCCGAAGGCTTCGGCAGCATCCATGTCCGGCACGGAAACCCGCACGATGTCTACGCCGGCGGCTTCCAGACGGTTGATCTGGGCGACGGTGGCGGCGACATCATTGGTGTCGCTGTTGGTCATGCTCTGTACCGCGATGGGGGCGTCGCCACCCACCGGCACTGAGCCGACCCAGATCTTGCGCGATACGCGACGTTTGATTGGAGATTCGCCGTGCATGACTATTGTCCCAACTTGAGGCGAGCGGTCTCGCCACTGGTGAACGGCGCTACGTCCACAGGCTGGCCGTTGTAGGCCACTTGCGCGCCACGGGCAAAGCCCAGACGCAGCGTCAAAGGAGGCTTGCCGCCTTGGTCAAGCGTATCTCCCTTACGCTTCAAACCGCTGAACAGCACTTTGCCGTTGCCATCGGTGACTTGCGTCCAGCAGTCAGCGACGAAGGTAATCTGGATATGCCCGTCGCCAGCGACCAACGCAGGCGCAGCAGGCGGCGCAACGGTCGGCGCTGCCGGTGCAGCTGGCGCGGTGGTCGCTGGAGCCTGTGCGGCAGCGGCTGGGGTATGGGCCTGGGCAGTTGGCGCGGCCGGGGCCGCCGGTACGGCTGGAGTCGGCACGGCAGCAGTCGCCGCTGCAGTACCCGCTTCCGGCGCGGGCTGCTCGGCGGTGGCCGGTGCTTCTGGCGCGGCTTGCCCTTCGGCAACGGCCTGGTCTTCCGGCTCGTCCAGCGGGTGAATCTGGGTGGTGCCGTCGGCGCTTTCGACTTCGACGTGCTCCATGGCGTTGCTGGTCAGGTCCTTGCTGCGCTGGGTGGTCTGGTCTTGCCACCAGACGAAACCGCCGCCGATCACGGCAATCAGCAGCAACAGGCTGACAATTCGCAAAATCGTGTGGGAAACCCGCACCGGCTCTTCGATGCGACCCAGGCCATGCACATTGCTGCCCTGAGAGTCGGTGCCGGTAAATTGGTCGAATTCCTGGACCAGCACGGTCTGGTCAATGCCCAGCAACTTGGCATAAGCGCGGATATAGCCGCGGGCGAAGGTATGCCCTGGCAGCTTGTCGAACGCGCCGGCTTCCAGGTTGCCCAGGGAAGTCGTGGTCAAATTGAGCTTGAGGGCCACTTCTGCCAGCGACCAACCATTGCTTTCGCGGGCCTGACGCAAGGTCTCGCCTGGGTTTACGCGATTAGCTGCTACAACTTCCGGGTGCGCCGCTTTCATCATTGCTCCGACAGGTATTGCTGATATTCCGGCGTACCGGGATAGAGTCGTTCGAGTTGCTGGCCAAAACGTGCGGCGGTGTCGCGTTCATCATGAACCGTCGCCAGCCGCACACCGAGCAATAGACTACGTGCATTTTGCCCGCTGAGCAGGCTAAAACGCTCGTAATAGTCACGTGCCGGCACATAATGCCTGTCTTCGTAAGACAACTCAGCCATTTCGAGCAACGCGCGTGGCTGACGACTGTTCAAATGCAGGGCTTTTTCCAGCTGCTGGCGCGCGCTGTCACGCTGGCCGAGGCGCATCGAGGTGACCCCAAGGTTCTCGAACACCCGCGACCGCTCCGGGTAGAGGGCGTCAGCAGAGGCTTGTTGGAAATAACGGGAAGCCTGGTCATAACGTTTCTGCTCGAACAGGAAGCTGCCGTAATTGTTCAGCAGCCGAGGGTCGGCAGGACGCGAAGACAAGGCCTTGTGGAAATATTGATCGGCCAACTCAGGCTCGGCCTGGGCCTGGAACACCAAAGCCAGCGCGGCATTCGCGTCGGCATCGTCGCTGTCCAGCTCGAGGGCCTTTTTCAACGGCACCTTGGCCTGCTCGCTCATGCCTTGTCGCAAATAACCCAAACCCAGTTGCACATAGGCAACTCGCGCCTCGTCACGGCCTTTACCCGTCTGCAACGGGCTGTCATGACCCGATGACACACAACCGGCCGCGAGGCCGGTAACTAGCAAAAGCAGCGCAAGGCGCAAGGGCATAGAGATCCTCTCTCAGATTCGATTCACAGCAATTTGCGGCAAATCTTCGGCGGCGTTAAGTTCGCGCACGGCGATATAACGTTCGCTACGGCGGGTGCGGTCCATCACCTGCCCTACCAATTGGCCACAGGCGGCGTCGATGTCTTCACCACGAGTGGTGCGTACGGTGACGTTGTAGCCGGCCTGGTGCAGTTGATCCTGGAAACGGCGGATAGCATTGTTGCTCGGCCGCTCGTAGCCAGAATGTGGAAACGGGTTAAACGGAATCAGGTTGATCTTGCACGGGGTGTTCTTGAGCAACTCGATCATCTCAACAGCGTGCTCAACCTTGTCGTTGATGTCCTTGAGCATGGTGTACTCAATGGTCAGCACACGCTTCTCGCCCAAGGTCGCCATGTAACGCTGGCAAGATTCGAGCAGCATCTTAAGCGGATACTTCTTGTTGATCGGCACCAATTGGTTACGCAATGCGTCATTGGGTGCGTGCAGCGACAACGCCAGAGAGACGTCGATGTGCTTGGCCAGCTCATCGATCATCGGCACCACGCCCGAGGTCGACAGGGTCACACGGCGCTTGGAAATGCCGTAGCCCAAGTCGTCCATCATCAAATGCATGGCCGCAATAACGTTGTCGAAGTTCAGCAGCGGCTCACCCATGCCCATCATCACCACGTTGGTGATGGCACGGTCGACGGTTGCCGGGACGCTGCCAAAGGATTTGTTGGCAATCCACACCTGGCCGATGACTTCGGCGGCAGTGAGGTTGCTATTGAAGCCTTGCTTGCCGGTGGAGCAGAAACTGCAGTCCAGGGCACAGCCTGCCTGGGACGAAACGCACAACGTGCCGCGCTTGCCCTGGGGAATGTAGACGGTCTCGACGCAGCTGCCGGACGCCACGCGCACCACCCACTTACGGGTGCCGTCGCTGGAGATGTCCTCGCTGACCACTTCGGGACCACGGACCTCAGCAATGGCCTTGAGCTTGTCGCGCAGGGCCTTGCTGACGTTCGTCATGGCGTCGAAATCGTCGACGCCAAAGTGGTGAATCCACTTCATTACCTGACCGGCACGGAAACGCTTCTCCCCGATTGAGTCGAAGAATTTCTCCATTTCCGGCTGAGTCAGACCCAGCAGGTTGGTTTTAACAGTCGATGTAGTCATGGATTCACCCTCACTCTTTAAGCCGATGCTTAGCGAGCGGTTACTTCAGTAGCAGCGAAAAAGTACGAGATTTCGCGAGCAGCAGCGGCTTCGGAGTCCGAACCGTGAACAGCGTTGGCGTCGATGGACTCAGCGAAGTCAGCACGGATGGTGCCGGCAGCAGCTTCTTTAGGGTTGGTAGCGCCCATCAGCTCACGGTTCAGAGCGATAGCGTTTTCGCCTTCCAGAACCTGAACAACAACAGGACCGGAGATCATGAAGGCAACCAGGTCGCCGAAGAAACCACGAGCGCTGTGCTCAGCGTAGAAGCCTTCAGCTTCAGCTTTGGACAGTTGCTTGAGTTTCGAAGCTACAACCTTCAGGCCGGCTTTTTCGAAACGAGTGGTGATCTCGCCGATGACGTTTTTTGCAACAGCGTCAGGCTTGATGATGGAGAAAGTACGTTGAACAGCCATGGTGTAACTCCAGAAACGGTAATTTACGAAAAATTAAACCCGCGAATTATACGCGGGTTATTGGGTATTGCCTAACTGCGTAATAAGGCGGCTCAGTCTGCTTCTTCGATCCACAAGCCTTGAATCGCCTCCAGAACCTTTTCGCCACCCCGGTCGGGGATGTCGTCAAAGTCCGGCAGCTCCATCACCAGATTGCGCAGCTTGACGAAGTTGACCGTCAGAGGATTGACCTCTGGGTGGGCTTCAGCAAGTTGTATAGCGATTTCTTGTACATCAACCCATTTCAGGCTCATGACATTTCCTTGAATCAATGCGGTGCTTCGGCCGCATGGTTGAGGGAATATTTCGGAATTTCGACGGTGATGTCTTCAGTTCCAACCTTTGCCTGACAGCTTAGGCGAGAAGTCGCTTCAAGGCCCCACGCGCGGTCCAGAAAGTCTTCTTCCAGCTCATCCGCCTCTTCAAGCGAGTTGAAACCCTCGCGAATCACGCAGTGGCAGGTGGTGCAGGCGCAAACACCGCCGCAGGCACTCTCGATCTCGATGTGGTTGTCATGGGCAACTTCGAGGATGGACTTGCCGGTCTCAGCCTCCACGACCATACCGTCCGGGCAATGCTCGGCGTGTGGCAGAAAAATGACCTGCGGCATTAATTATTCCTCGATTTCATTCAGGTTGCGCCCGGCCAGTGCGGCTTTCACCGTCTGATCCATGCGGCGGGCGGCAAAGGCATCAGTCACTTGCGACAGGCGCTTGGTCTGCTGCTCGATGGCGTAACCATCGTTGCCTTTCATCAGTTCGGCCAGCTCCTGCATCTGCAGGTCGATGACCATGCGCTCTTCGGCGTCCAACAGGTGCTCGCCATCGGTATCGAGAGCGCCTTGCACGGCCTCAAGCAGGCGCTGCGCATCGACTTGCTGTTCACGCAGCACGCGAGCGACTTTGTCGTCACCGGCGTACTGGAACGAGTCCTTGAGCATTTTGGCGATTTCGCCGTCGGTCAGGCCGTAGGACGGCTTGACCTGGATGCTGGCTTCTACGCCTGAGCCCAGCTCACGCGCAGCCACGCTGAGCAGACCATCGGCGTCAACCTGGAAGGTCACGCGGATTTTCGCCGCACCGGCTACCATCGCCGGAATGCCGCGCAATTCAAAGCGCGCCAGGGAACGGCAGTCGCTGATCAGCTCGCGCTCACCTTGCAGCACATGAATCATCATGGCCGTCTGGCCATCTTTATACGTGGTGAAGTCCTGTGCGCGGGCAACGGGGATGGTGGTGTTGCGTGGAATCACCTTCTCCATCAGGCCGCCCATGGTTTCCAGCCCCAGGGACAACGGGATCACGTCGAGCAGCAGCAATTCGCCACCGTCGCGCTTGTTGCCGGCCAGGGTATCGGCCTGGATCGCGGCGCCGATGGCAACCACTTGATCCGGATCGATTTCAGTCAGCGGCTGGCGACCAAATGCTTCAGCAACGGCTTCGCGCACACGCGGCACACGGGTCGAACCGCCGACCATGACCACGGCAGCCACGTCTTCCAGTTCAACGCCGGAATCCCGCACAGCACGGCGACAGGCTTTAAGGCTGCGAGCGACCATTGGCTCGATCAGCGCGTCGAAGGCTTCGCGCGTCAACTGAGCCGACCAGGAACCGTAGGAAACATCGACAGAACTGGCGTCAGTCAGCGCTTCTTTGGCCGCACAGGCGGTTTGCAGCAAATGCCGCTGCTCGCCCGGGTCCAGGTCGGCGGACAAACCGGCGCTGGTGATGATCCAGCCGGCAATGGCGTGATCGAAGTCATCGCCGCCCAGGGCGGTATCGCCACCAGTGGCCAGCACTTCGAACACACCGCCGGTCAGGCGCAGGATCGAAATATCAAAGGTGCCGCCGCCCAGGTCGTAAATCGCAACCAGGCCTTCGGCGTGCTGATCCAGGCCATAGGCCACAGCGGCCGCCGTCGGCTCATTGAGCAGGCGAAGCACGTTCAGACCGGCGAGTTTCGCCGCGTCCTTGGTGGCTTGGCGCTGAGCGTCGTCAAAATACGCGGGCACGGTGATCACCGCGCCGACCAGTTCGCCGCCCAAGGTGGTTTCCGCGCGCTGGCGCAGCACCTTGAGGATATCGGCCGACACTTCCACCGGGCTTTTGGGGCCCTGGACGGTGTCGATGAATGGCATATGCGATTCGCCGCCGACAAAGCGATACGGCAGCTGGTCACCCAATTGCTTGACGTCGGACAGACCACGACCCATCAAGCGCTTGACCGACAGCACGGTGTTCAGAGGATCGGAGGACGCCGCCAGCTTGGCCGACTCACCAACTTCAATATGGTCAGCGTGATAGCGCACGGCCGACGGCAGGATAACCTGGCCATCGGCGTCGGGCAGCGGCTCGGACAGGCCGCTGCGCAAGGCGGCGACCAGGGAATTGGTGGTGCCCAGGTCAATCCCGACCGCCAGGCGACGCTGGTGCGGTTGAGGGCTTTGGCCGGGTTCGGCGATCTGCAGTAGGGCCATGGTAATCAGGTCTTATCTGTCTATCAGGCGTGCACGGGCAGCACTGGGTTAATCGTCGAGGCGCTCTTCTAGCTGGCGCACTTCGTAGGTGAGCTTGTCGAGGAACTGCATGCGCCGCATCAGACGTTCGGCCTGTTCACGTTGCGCTGCATCATCCCAACAGGCTGCGAAGCTTTCGTTGAGCTCATCCTGGGCCATTTTCAGACGGCGCTTGAAGACTGCGACACCGGCCACATCGGCTTCGTCCTGCAAATCTTCGAGTTCTTCGCGCCACTGCATCTGTTGCATCAGGAAGTCCGGGTCGTGCACCGTGACTTCAATCGGCAACTCGCCACCGTTCATCGCGAGCAGGTAACGCGCGCGTTTCGGGGGGCTTTTAAGCGTCTGATAGGCTTCATTGAGGCTGGCCGACTTCTCCAGCGCCAGGCGTTGCTCACGCTCGGAAGCGTCAGCGAAGCGGTCCGGATGCACGCCACGCGCCAATTCTCGGTAGCGCGTGGCAAGCTGCTCGAGGTCCAGCCGAAAGCTCGGCTGCAGCTCGAATAAAGCGAAATGACAAGGAGTACCCACAGATAGCCTCAGATGTTGAAGCTTTCGCCGCAGCCACATTCACCGCGTACGTTTGGGTTGTTGAACTTGAAGCCTTCGTTCAACCCTTCCTTGACGAAATCGAGCTCGGTGCCGTCCAGGTAGGTAAGGCTTTTAGGGTCGATGATCACTTTCTCGCCGTGACTTTCGAACACCTGATCCTCTTCGACCACCTCGTCGACAAACTCCAGCACGTAGGCAAGGCCGGAACAGCCCGTGGTGCGAACACCCAGACGAATCCCCTCACCTTTACCGCGCCCATTCAGGGAGCGGCGAATGTGCTGCGCAGCCGCTTCTGTCATGCTGATAGCCATCGTTGACTCCTTACTCGTCGCCAAATGCTTAGATCAAGCCTTTCTTCTGCTTGTAGTCGCGAACGGCCGCCTTGATGGCGTCTTCTGCGAGTACGGAGCAGTGAATTTTCACTGGCGGCAGGGCCAGTTCTTCGGCCAGCTGGGTGTTGCTGATGGTGACAGCCTCATCCAGGGTCTTGCCTTTCATCCACTCGGTCGCGAGGGAGCTTGAGGCAATGGCGGAACCGCAGCCGTAGGTCTTGAACTTGGCGTCTTCGATAACGCCAGCGTCGTTGACCTTGATCTGCAGGCGCATAACGTCGCCGCACGCCGGAGCGCCGACCATGCCAGTGCCGACATCAGGGTCTTCCGCGTTCATCTTGCCGACGTTGCGCGGGTTTTCGTAGTGGTCGATGACCTTTTCGCTGTAAGCCATGGTACTGAATCCTCACTCATCAGGGCCGCTCTGGAACCCTGTAAAAACGCCTGCGTTTTCCGCCACGTTCCTACAGAGCTTGGGTGGCGGCTTCTATATTTAGTGTGCCGCCCACTCGATCTTGGAAATGTCGACACCGTCTTTGTACATGTCCCACAGCGGCGACAGAACGCGCAGCTTGTTGACGGCTTCGCAGACTTTCTGCGCGGCGTAGTCGACTTGCTCTTCGGTGGTGAAACGGCCGAACGTAAAGCGGATCGAGCTGTGTGCCAGTTCGTCGTTGCGGCCCAGGGCGCGCAGCACGTACGAAGGCTCAAGCGAGGCCGAGGTGCAGGCCGAACCGGACGAAACCGCCAGGTCCTTGAGCGCCATGATCAGCGACTCGCCTTCGACGTAGTTGAAGCTCAAATTCAGGTTGTGCGGTACACGGGCGGTCATGCTGCCGTTGATGTACAGCTCTTCAAGGTTCTCGACCTGCTTGTAGAAGCGATCGCTCAAAGCCTTGATGCGCACGTTTTCGGCAGCCATGTCTTCTTTGGCTACACGGAAGGCTTCACCCATGCCGACGATCTGATGGGTCGCCAGGGTGCCGGAACGCATGCCGCGCTCGTGACCGCCGCCGTGCATGGTGGCTTCGATACGCACGCGAGGCTTGCGGCTCACGTACAGCGCGCCGATACCTTTAGGACCGTAAGTCTTGTGGGCGGAGAACGACATCAGGTCGACTTTCAGTTTCGACAGGTCGATGTCGACCTTGCCGGTGGACTGAGCCGCGTCGACATGCAGCAGGATGCCCTTGGAACGGGTCAGCTCGCCGATGGCCGCGATATCGTTGATGGTGCCGATTTCGTTGTTCACGTGGATCACGGAAACCAGGATGGTGTCTTCACGCAGCGCGGCTTCGATCATGGCCGGGGTGACGATGCCGTCGGTGGTTGGCTCGAGGTAGGTGACCTCGAAACCTTCACGCTCCAGTTGGCGCATGGTGTCGAGGACAGCCTTGTGCTCAATCTTGGTGGTGATCAGGTGTTTGCCTTTGGTCGCGTAGAAATGCGCCGCGCCCTTGATTGCCAGGTTGTCGGACTCGGTAGCACCAGAGGTCCAGACAATTTCGCGTGGGTCGGCGCCCACCAGGTCAGCCACCTGGCGACGAGCATTCTCGACCGCTTCCTCGGCTTTCCAGCCGAACACGTGGGAACGGGAGGCCGGGTTGCCGAAGTTTCCGTCAACCAGCAGGCATTCGCTCATCTTTTGCGCGACACGCGGATCAACCGGGGTGGTCGCTGAGTAATCAAGGTAAATCGGCAATTTCATGGACTTTCTCCTAAATCAGGCTGGCTGGCGTGCCGTTAGCTCTGCGGCTGTCACTCGACGGCGGACGCTTCGATCTTGTCCAGACGCGGCGCCTTGGTGTTACAACGGCGCTGGTCCTGACGCTGGGCTACTTCTTGCACCTCACGGCGAGTCACAAGATCAGCCAAGCTGATACCACTCAAAAACTCATGGATCTGCAGGCTCAAGTCACACCACAAGTGGTGCGTCAGGCAGGTGTCGCCGGCGTGGCAATCACCCAAACCCTGGCATTTGGTGGCATCGACGGATTCGTTGACCGCGTCGATCACCTGGGCTACCTGAATGCCCTGCATGTCGCGGGACAGTTGGTAGCCGCCACCCGGCCCACGTACGCTGGAAACCAAGTTGCTACGGCGCAATTTGGCAAACAGCTGTTCGAGGTAGGACAGGGAAATGCCTTGGCGCTCGGAGATATCGGCCAGGGACACCGGCCCAGTTTGCGCGTGCAAGGCCAGGTCAAGCATGGCGGTTACCGCGTATCGGCCTTTTGTAGTCAGTCTCATGGACAAGTACCAAGGTGTTTCAGAATGGGAGCAAGTATGCGATTCCCGAGTATTTAAGTCAACTATAAGACCTAGTACTTTAGTCAGGATTACCCGTAAAAAGGGCGCGCGAATCATAGCAGGATGGGGCGGGATCGAACAGCGGGAACAGGGGCCAAGCCTTATCTCAAGACCAGTGGAGATCAAATGTGGGAGCTGGCTTGCCTGCGAAAGCGGTGGATCAGTAATGAAAGGGTGGCTGGCAGACCGCTATCGCAGGCAAGCCAGCTCCCACAGGAGATTTTTACCGACCTTAAGACTCAGCCAGCCTTGGTGGCGGCCTCGCTCTTGATTTCGGCAAAGTCTTCTTCGCGCAGCTCAGGCAGATCTTTCGCACAATAGTTGCTGCCCAACTCCTTCAACGCGCCGCACATGCCGTCCAGCTTGCCGTCGACTGCCTGCAAGTGGTCTAGCAATTGCCCGATAGCACGCGCCACGGGGTCAGGCATGTCTTCGCTGACGCCGTAGGCATCAAAGCCGATTTTCTCAGCCATGGCCTTGCGCTTGGCTTCCTGCTCATCGCCGACTTCCGGTTTGACGATGATCCGCCCCGGAATGCCCACGACGGTAGCGCCGGGCGGTACGGCCTTGGTCACCACGGCGTTGGAGCCTACTTTGGCACCGGCACCCACCGTAAAGGGGCCGAGCACCTTGGCGCCCGCCCCTACCACCACGCCATCACCCAGCGTCGGGTGGCGCTTGCCTTTATTCCAGGTGGTACCGCCCAGAGTCACGCCTTGATACAAGGTCACGTCATCACCGATTTCGGCGGTCTCGCCAATCACAATGCCCATGCCATGGTCGATAAAGAAGCGACGCCCCACCTTGGCGCCCGGGTGAATCTCGATCCCGGTCAACCAGCGGCCAAAGTTCGACACCACGCGCGCCAGCCATTTCCAGCCCATGCCCCACAACGCGCCGGACAGGCGGTGAATCCAGATCGCGTGCATGCCCGGGTAGCAGGTCAGCACTTCAAAGGCGTTGCGCGCCGCCGGGTCACGGTGGAAAACACTCTGGATATCTTCTCGCAAACGCTCGAACATTTTTAATCCTTCCGCTTAAGCAGCTCGCCACGGGCCGCTTTCTGGGTTTCCGTGAGGATGCCACGCAATATATTCATCTCTGCTCGGCTGACCGAGCTGCGTCCGTACAAGCGACGCAGGCGTGCCATCAAGTGCCGTGGTTTTTCCGGATCAAGGAATTCGATGGCCACCAGGGTTTGCTCCAGGTGCTCATAGAATCGCTCCAGCTCGTCCATCGTGGCCAGTTCGCCACTCTTGGTCGATGCAACTTCATCCTTTTCTACCTTGCTCGGCTGACCCTCAGCGGCCAGCCAGGCCATGCGCACTTCATAACTCAAAACCTGCACCGCCGCCCCGAGGTTCAGCGAACTGAATTCAGGGTCTGATGGAATGTGCACGTGGTAATGACATCGCTGCAGCTCTTCATTGGTGAGGCCGGAGTCTTCACGGCCGAATACCAAAGCGATTTCTGCGCCGCCGGCAGCTTCCTCCACTACCTTGGTGCCGCACTCGCGCGGATCCAGCAGCGGCCAGGGGATGCGACGGTCGCGGGCGCTGGTGCCGAGCACCAGGTTGCAGCCGACCAACGCGTCTTCCAAGGTAGCGACAACCTGGGCTTTTTCCAGGATGTCGTTGGCGCCGGAGGCACGGGCATCGGCCTCGTGGTGCGGGAACACGCGCGGCTCGACCAGCACCAGGCGCGTCAGCCCCATGTTTTTCATGGCTCGCGCCACCCCGCCGATGTTGCCGGGATGACTGGTATTGACCAAAACGACACGAATGTTTTGCAGCAAGGGAGGCGCTCTCGGACACGGGAAAGGGGAGCAAATCTTACAGAACAGCCTAAGGTTATGCCATGAAAGCTAACGTCGTCCTTCACCTGAAGAAAGTTTCTGCTAGAATGCCCGGCTTTCTTTAACAACCTTAGGTGACACATCCATGCAGCCCATGCTGAATATCGCGCTGCGCGCCGCCCGCAGCGCCAGTGAATTGATCTTCCGCTCCATCGAGCGCCTGGATACCATCAAGGTCGACGAAAAAGACGCCAAGGATTATGTGTCCGAGGTGGATCGCGCCGCCGAACAGAAAATTATCGACGCGCTGCGCAAGGCCTACCCTACCCACGGCATCCTCGGCGAAGAAACCGGTTTGCACAAAGGCAGCGGCGAAGGCGAAGACTACCTGTGGATCATCGACCCACTGGATGGCACCACCAACTTCCTGCGCGGCATCCCACACTTTGCCGTGAGCATTGCCTGCAAATACCGTGGCCGCCTGGAACACGCAGTGGTTCTGGACCCGGTTCGCCAGGAAGAATTCACCGCCAGCCGTGGCCGTGGCGCCCAGTTGAATGGTCGTCGTCTGCGTGTCAGCGGTCGCACCAGCCTGGACGGCGCCCTGCTGGGCACGGGCTTCCCGTTCCGTGACGACCAAATGGACAACCTGGAAAACTACCTGGGCATGTTCCGCGCCCTGGTTGGCCAGACCGCCGGTATCCGTCGCGCTGGCGCAGCCAGCCTGGACCTGGCTTATGTGGCTGCCGGCCGTTTTGATGCGTTCTGGGAGTCGGGCCTGTCCGAGTGGGACATGGCCGCAGGCGCCCTGCTGATTCAAGAGGCTGGCGGCTTGGTGAGCGACTTCACCGGCGGTCACGACTTCCTTGAGAAAGGCCACGTCGTTGCCGGCAACACCAAATGCTTCAAGGCAGTACTGACGGCGATCCAGCCGCACCTGCCGGCTTCGCTGAAGCGCTAAGCGAGCGAGCACAAAAAAGCACCCCGAGGGGTGCTTTTTTTATGCCTGGCATTTGGTGCGAACTCAAACACCAGCTACACAATAAATCAAATGTGGGAGGGGGCTTGCCCCCGATTGCGTGGACCAGTCACAAATTCATTAACTGATCTAGCGCTATCGGGAGCCCCCTCCCACATTTTGAATTATGCCAGGCCTTGGATTACTGCTGGTTCTGGCCCAGCACCAAGCGCCCTTCCTTGTCGACCGGGATCTGACCACCTGGGTCACGGTCCATGCGCACCGAACCTTCTTTGCCATCCAGGGTGTACCGCACGTCATAGCCGACAACCTTGTCGCTGATGTCGTTGACGGTGTTACACCGGGTTTGCGTGGTGGTGTAGGTATCGCGGTTCTGCATGCCTTCCTGAACCTTGTTACCGGCGTAACCGCCACCCACCGCACCGGCTACAGTCGCCAGCTTCTTGCCATTACCGCCACCGACCTGGTTGCCCAACAGGCCACCGGCCAGCGCACCCACCACAGTGCCGACGATTTGATGCTGATCCTGCACCGGCTTCTGCCGGGTTACGGCGACGTCCTTGCAGACCTCGCGCGGGGTTTTAATCTGGGTTTTCACCGGCTGCACCGCCAGCACTTGCGCATACTCAGGGCCGCTTTTTACCAGGCTGTAGGTGGCAACAGCACCCCCGGCAGTCACACCGACAGCACCCAATACCGCACCAACCAGCAACGACTTGTTCACGTGAACCTCCTGACCATCACAAGCGGACCGAAACGTCCGCGCTATACCCAGCCTTGGAGCAAAAAAAAAGGCGCGAGTTCAATACTCGCGCCTTCTTTGTAACAGCGTGTCAACAAGCACCCATCAAGGGCGGTCGTCGACCTCCTTGCCGGTAGCGGCAGGAGGGATCAAGTCTTCGCTGTTGAGGTTCAGCCAGATCAGCACCACGTTGGCGATGTAGATCGACGAGTAGGTGCCCGCCAGAACGCCGATGAACAGCGCCAGGGAGAAGCCCCACAGGTTGTCGCCACCGAAGATCATCAGCGCAGCAATCGCCAGCAACGTGGAGATCGAGGTCGCCATGGTCCGCAGCAGGGTCTGGGTGGTCGAGACGTTGATGTTCTCGATCAGCGACGCCTTGCGCAGTACACGGAAGTTTTCACGCACCCGGTCGAATACCACGATGGTGTCGTTGAGCGAGTAACCAATGATCGCCAGCACCGCCGCCAATACCGTCAGGTCGAAGGTGATCTGGAAGTACGCGAGGATGCCCACGGTCACGATCACGTCGTGGATCAGCGACACAATCGCGCCGACGCCGAACTTCCACTGAAAGCGGAACGCCAGGTAGATCATGATGCCGACCAGCGCCATCAGCATGCCGAGGCCGCCCTGGTCGCGCAGCTCTTCACCCACCTGCGGGCCTACGAACTCAACGCGCTTGACCGACGCCGGGTTGTCGCCGCCGACCTTCTGCAAGGCTTCGGCTACCTGGTGACCCAGTTGCGGGTCTTCACCTGGCATACGCACCAGCAGATCGGTAGTTGCACCAAAGCTCTGCACGATGGCTTCGTGATAGCCGGCCTTGACCAGCTCGTTGCGCACCAGGGTAACGTCGGCCGGCTTCTCGTAGGTCAGCTCGATGAGCGTACCGCCGGTGAAGTCCAGACCGTAGTTCAGGCCCTTATGGAACCAGCTGAACAGCGCCAGAACGGTAAGGAGCACAGTGACGCCGAACGCAATGTTGCGAACGCCCATGAAGTTGATTGTACGTAACATGGCAGCCCCTTAAATCCACAACTTCTTGAAGTCACGCCCGCCAAAGATCAGGTTGACCATTGCGCGGGTCACCATGATGGCCGTGAACATCGAGGTAAAGATACCGAGGGACATGGTGACCGCAAAACCTTTGACCGGGCCGGTGCCCATGGCAAAGAGAATCCCGCCGACCAGCAAAGTGGTCAAGTTGGAGTCAAGAATCGCGGTAAATGCCCGGCCGAAGCCTTCATTGATTGCACGCTGTACGGTCATGCCCGCCGCGATCTCTTCACGAATCCGCGAGAAGATCAGTACGTTGGCGTCTACCGCCATACCCATGGTGAGCACGATACCGGCGATACCTGGCAGGGTCAGTGTAGCGCCCAGCAGCGACATCAGCGCCAGCAGCATGACCATGTTGCCCGCCAGGGCCACGGTGGCAATGATGCCGAAGAAGCGGTAGATGGCAATGATGAACAGCGACACGAACAGCATGCCCCACAAGGCCGCGTCGATACCCTTGGTGATGTTGTCGGCACCCAGGCTCGGGCCAATGGTGCGCTCTTCAGCGAAGTACATCGGCGCCGCCAGGCCACCGGCACGCAGCAGCAGTGCCAGCTCGGACGATTCGCCCTGGCCGTTCAGGCCCGTGATGCGGAATTGAGCACCCAGTGGCGACTGGATGGTCGCCAGGCTGATGATCTTCTTCTCTTCCTTGAAGGTCTGCACCGGCACGTCTTTCTCGACGCCGTTGACCACTTGCTTGGTGTAGGTGGTGATCGGGCGCTGCTCGATGAAGATCACCGCCATGCTGCGACCAACGTTGCTGCGCGTGGCGCGGCTCATCAGTTCGCCGCCGTGACCATCCAGACGAATGTTCACTTCAGGCGTGCCGTGCTCGCCAAAACCAGCCTTGGCATCGGTGACCTGGTCGCCGGTGATGATCAAGCCACGCTCGATCAACGCTGGAGGACGGTTACCTTCACGGAACTCGAATTCTTCGGCAGTCGCGCGAGAAGCACCCGGCTCAGCAGCCAGACGGAACTCCAGGTTAGCGGTCTTACCCAGGATACGCTTGGCTTCAGCAGTGTCCTGCACGCCCGGCAACTCGACCACGATGCGGTTGGCGCCTTGACGCTGAACAATCGGCTCAGCCACACCCAGCTCGTTGACGCGGTTACGTACCGTGGTCAAGTTCTGCTTGATGGAGTATTCGCGGATTTCCGCCAGCTTGGCTGGGGTCATCGCCAGACGCAGTACAGGTTGACCATTGAGGTCGGCCGGCACGATGTCGAAATCGTTGAAGTTCTTGCGGATCAGCGCACGGGCCTGTTCGCGGGACGCTTCGTCAGAGAAGCCCAGCTGGATGGCACCGTTGAGCTGCGGCAGGCTGCGATAACGCAACTTCTCTTTGCGCAGCAAGCTCTTCACATCGCCTTCGTAGACTTTCAGGCGTGCGTCGAGGGCTTTGTCCATGTCGACTTCCAGCAGGAAGTGCACACCACCGGACAAGTCCAGACCCAGCTTCATCGGGTGCGCGCCAATGCTGCGCAGCCATTTTGGCGTGGTCTGTGCCAGGTTCAGCGCGACAACGTAGTCGTCACCCATGACCTTGCGCACAACGTCTTTGGCCGGTAATTGGTCTTCTGCCTTGGTCAGGCGCAACAAGCCGCCCTTCGCATCAGCCGCCAATGTTGCCGCTTTAACCTGAATGCCCGCGTCGGTGAGCGCTTTGCTCGCGCGTTCCAGGTCAGCCTGATTGACTTGCAGCGAAGTGCTGGCGCCCGTGATCTGGATCGCAGGGTCATCAGGATAAAGATTGGGAGCGGAATAAATAAAACCGATCGCCAGCACCGCCAGGATCAGTACGTATTTCCACAGAGGGTATTTGTTCAGCATCACGCCGCCCGCTTATAACGCGGGGCGCCTTGCGCGCCCCGTCGATTGGTAAAGGTTGTTACTCAGATCGCTTTGAGCGTGCCTTTTGGCAACGTGGCGGCGATGGCGCCCTTCTGGAACTTCATTTCTACGGTGTCGGAGACTTCCAGAACCACGAAAGCATCGGAAACCTTGGTGATCTTGCCGGCGATGCCGCCAGTGGTCACAACTTCGTCGCCTTTTTGCAGGCTGCCCAGCAGGTTTTTCTGCTCTTTGGCGCGCTTGGCCTGTGGACGCCAGATCATCAGGTAGAAGATGACCAGGAAGCCGACCAGGAAAATCCACTCAAAACCACCGCCCATAGGGCCGGCAGCGGCAGGCGCAGCGGCGTCAGCCATGGCATTAGAGATAAAAAAGCTCATTTAGCACTCCAGTTGCAAATAGTGAATCTTAGGGTCGGAAAACTCAGTCCAAGGGCGGCACAGGGAGCCCGCGCTTGGCATAGAAGGCATCGACGAAGGCGGCCAATGTACCCTGTTGAATAGCCTCGCGCAAACCAGCCATCAGGACTTGGTAGTGACGCAAATTGTGGATGGTATTCAACATGCTACCCAGCATTTCCCCGCACTTGTCCAGATGGTGCAGATAAGCACGCGAGAAGTTCTGGCAGGTGTAGCAGTCACAGGTGGGATCCAGTGGCGAATCATCATGGCGATGGAACGCGTTACGGATCTTCAGCACGCCTGTATCGATGAACAGATGCCCATTGCGGGCATTACGGGTTGGCATCACGCAATCGAACATGTCCACACCGCGGCGCACACCCTCTACGAGATCCTCCGGTTTGCCAACGCCCATAAGGTAACGAGGTTTGTCAGCCGGCATCAGGCCCGGCAGGTAATCCAGCACCTTGATCATCTCGTGCTTGGGCTCACCCACCGACAAACCGCCGATGGCCAGGCCGTCAAAGCCGATCTTGTCCAGGCCTTCCAGCGAGCGCTTGCGCAGGCTTTCGTGCATGCCGCCCTGAACGATACCGAACAGCGCCGCGGTGTTGTCGCCATGGGCATTCTTCGAACGCTGAGCCCAACGCAGCGACAGCTCCATAGAGATACGCGCCACGTCTTCGTCCGCCGGGTACGGCGTGCATTCGTCAAAGATCATCACGATGTCGGAGCCCAGGTCGCGCTGCACCTGCATCGACTCCTCCGGGCCCATGAACACCTTGGACCCGTCGACCGGCGAGGCGAAGGTCACGCCCTCCTCCTTGATCTTGCGCATGGCGCCCAGGCTGAACACCTGGAAACCACCGGAGTCGGTGAGGATCGGGCCCTGCCACTTCATGAAGTCATGCAGGTCGCCATGCTTTTTGATCACTTCCGTGCCCGGGCGCAGCCACAAGTGGAAGGTGTTGCCGAGGATGATTTCGGCACCGGTGGCGACGATGTCACGCGGCAGCATGCCTTTTACGGTGCCGTAGGTGCCCACGGGCATGAAGGCCGGGGTTTCGACGGTGCCGCGCGGAAACGTGAGGCGACCACGACGAGCCTTGCCATCCGTGGCCAACAATTCAAACGACATACGACTCATAGTTGTTCCTCAGGGCCCGCTTCTTTAGGAGCAGTCGGCGCAGGGTTTCGGGTGATAAACATCGCATCACCGTAGCTGAAAAAACGGTACTCGTTGGCGATGGCCGCTTGATAAGCGGCCATGGTTTCCGGGTAACCGGCAAATGCCGACACCAGCATCAACAGCGTGGATTCCGGCAAATGGAAGTTGGTGACCAGGCAATCGACCACATGAAACGGCCGGCCCGGGAAAATAAAGATATCGGTGTCGCCGCTGAACGGCTTGAGCACGCCATCACGCGCCGCACTCTCCAGCGACCGCACGCTGGTGGTGCCCACCGCCACAACACGACCGCCGCGCGCCTTGCACGCCGCCACCGCATCCACCACTTCCTGGCTGACTTCCAGCCATTCGCTGTGCATATGGTGGTCTTCGATGTTATCCACACGCACCGGCTGAAAAGTGCCGGCCCCCACGTGCAGGGTCACATAGGCACTTTCGACGCCCTTGGCAGCAATCGCATCCAGCAGCGGCTGGTCGAAATGCAGCCCGGCCGTCGGCGCGGCAACCGCACCCAAGCGCTGCGAGTACACCGTCTGATAGCGCTCGCGGTCCGCGTCTTCGTCGGGGCGGTCTATATAAGGAGGCAACGGCATATGGCCGACGCGCTCCAGCAGCGGCAACACCTCTTCGGCGAACCTGAGCTCGAACAACGCGTCATGGCGCGCGACCATCTCGGCCTCGCCACCGCCATCGATGAGGATGCTCGAACCCGGTTTCGGCGACTTGCTGGAGCGCACATGGGCCAGCACGCGATGGCTGTCCAGTACCCGCTCGACCAGAATTTCCAGCTTGCCGCCGGACGCTTTCTGGCCAAACAGCCGTGCCGGAATCACCCGGGTATTGTTGAACACCATCAGATCGCCTGGGCGCAAATGCTCAAGCAAATCAGTGAATTGACGGTGTGCGAGGGCACCGCTCACCCCGTCCAGGGTCAGCAGTCGACTGGCGCGACGCTCGGCCAAAGGGTGGCGAGCGATCAGCGAATCAGGGAGCTCAAAAGTAAAGTCAGCAACGCGCATGATGGGGTTCGTCTAGCAGGGCCGGGAAGTCTAGCGGAAATAGTGAAAATAGACCATGAAACGTGATTGACCAACGGTAATCTCATCTCTATACTTCGCCGCCATTGAGCCCTGATGGCGGAATTGGTAGACGCGGCGGATTCAAAATCCGTTTTCGAAAGGAGTGGGAGTTCGAGTCTCCCTCGGGGCACCATCTTAAAGAAAGACCTTGAAATTCAAGGTCTTTTTTTTCGCCTGTGAAAAAGTGAGCAGGCACAGGCGAACGCAGACGTTAAGGAGCCGGGACCATGGAATTGACGCTGGAAGCTGTTGCCCTTTTTGCTCTCAAGCTGGTGCATGAGACCGAAGGCGCGAGCCCGATTCTGCGCGATGACCTGGTCATGGATGGGTATGAGCGGGAAGTGTTCGGGTTGTTGGTGCGTCAGGGGGATTTGGCCGCGATTCGGCTCAAGCTTGATGAATGCCTGACGTTAGCACTCGACTCCCTGGGCGGGCCAAACACAGTGATGGGGCGTGAGCTACAACGGCTCGCGGTGGACGTGCGCCAAGCGCCGACACTTGAAGCACTCGACGCCCCGCTCAACGCACTCAAGGACTACCTGAAAGCCATCCTGTGACGCGCAACTTACCGCCGCCCTTCAACCGCCATTCGCACCGCCAACCCCATCAACACCGAGCCCATCACCCAGCGCTGCGCCACCTGCCAACCCGGGCGGGTGACGAAGAACACCGCGATGGAGCCTGCCATAACGGCAATCACCGAGTTGACGCTCACGCTGATGGCAATCTGCGTAAAGCCCAAAATCAGCGATTGCGTCAGCACACTGCCATGCCCGTTCGGGTCGATAAACTGCGGCAGCAACGACAAGTACATGACTGCCACTTTGGGGTTCAGCAGGTTGGTCACAAAGCCCATCATGAACAGCTTGCGCGGGCTGTCTTGGGGCAATTCCCGAACCTGAAACGGCGAACGGCCACCCGGCTTGACCGCCTGCCAGGCCAGGTACACCAGGTACAACGCCCCGCCGAGCCGCAGCGCGTCGTACGCAAACGGCACCGCCATCACCAACGCGGTAATCCCCAATGCCGCGCACAGCATGTAAACCACAAACCCCAACGCAACGCCGCCCAGTGAGATCAACCCGGCCGCGCGCCCTTGGCAAATCGAGCGGGAAATGAGGTAAATCATGTTCGGCCCTGGCGTAAGTACCATGCCGAGTGAGATCAGGCCGTAGGCTAGCCAGCTGGACAGTTCGGGCATGGTGTCGCTCCTTAAGAGTTGTGCTGGGCACCATGGTAGGGCGATGAAAAGCAGGCCGTTAGATACAGATCCGCGAGCAAAACGTCATACACATAAACAAAAAAAGAGACATTGGCGTCCCAAGGTCTCTTTACTGCCAACACTGATTCAACGGATGTACACGCTCCAATGTGGGAGCTGGCTTGCCTGCGAAGACGCCAGCCGCCACACCCTCAACTCACCCGCCTACACACCAACAGCGTCACCCTCCTCCATCACCCCATTCGGCAACATCCCATTGGCCAAATCATCCACCACCGCCTTCGCCATCTCCCCCAAATAATGCGCCGCCCAGGCGTAGCGATCCGCGCTGTTGTCCATGGCGGCATCCAACGCGAGCATTTTGGAACAGTGCAGAAGCTCGGAGGCATGCTTCAGGGCAACGCGGATGGGTGCGCCGGAGTTGACGCGGAATAGGCGGTGGAGGTTGGGCTGTTGGCCCCCTTTTTAATTATCGTCGCTAACAGGATGACTTTTCCCACGCAAACCACCGAACAAACCCGACATCAACCTCTGATCCCCCCTCGTACGCTCACTCCCTCGCACAAGGAAGTGAGCCCGTCATGTCAGAACGCGCGTACCCCATCACCGAAGAAGAACAACTCAAACGGCGCATCCTGATTCCGCAGCCGAAACGAGAGCCCTATTCGCCGCCGATAGACTTATTCAACTCGGCACCTGCCCCGGCGCCTACGCCCGTAAAGCTTCCGGGCTGCGTGTTCACCAAACCCTGCCAACTGCCCGACGGCATCATTCGCTACAACGACCCCACCGGTTACGTACCGCTGGAGCTGATCAAGGATTACGGCCACTTCAGCCTGTTGGGTGGGCGCGAGGTGGACAGCCGAGGCGCGGTTGCTTTGCGCAAGATCAGCGGCAGCGCCCTGCCCGTTGGTTTAGGGCAGTTGGCGTTGCGTTCGGCGGTGGTGGAATCCGCAGCCACCGCAGCTGGCACTGTCGCCGGTGGATTATTGGCCGGTTTGGTGGCGCTGGCTTGGCCGTCGGAGCTGGGTGATAGCGCGCTCTACAGCGAGGAGCAATTGCGTTCGCTGCCACAGGCGCGGTCGCAGATGCGTTTGCATGTGGAGCAGCGTGAGGACGGCACGCTCAAGGGGTATGGGTTTTACACGGGCAACCATGCCGATTGGCAGATGATTGATGTGGTGCAATTCCAAAGCCGTGGCGACCAGTTTGTGGCGGATTTGGGTGAGGGCGTGGAGCTGATCTGGACGCCTGCGGTTGATCCGAGGGATACGCTGGGTATTCCGGCATTGGAGGCAGCGCCGCAAGCGCCGGTGATTTGGATTTACCCCCCGACGGAGAAGGCCGCGCAGATTCTGGTGAACCCGATTTATCCGCCGCAGTATCGGGATTTTATTCTGGTGTTCCCGGTGGAGTCGGGGGTTCGGCCGCTGTATGTGGTGGTTAGCGTTCGGGCTGGGGATCACAAGTACCACAAAGCGCCTAAAGCGGCACAAATAACCGGATTTTCTAACCTGATAAAGGCGAAGCCTAAAACTCCAAAACAAGGAGGCGGCGGGTTAAGAGAGCGCTGGATTGATGAAAAAGGGAGGACAATCTATGAATGGGATTCACAACACGGCGAGCTGGAAGCCTATCGAGCAAGTGATGGAAGCCACATCGGGGCCTTCAGTCATATAACGGGCGAGCAGCTGAAACCGGCAAACAAAAAACGAAACATCGCTAAATACTTGTGAGGCTATATGGGACTTAAAGTGAGATTAGATTGGTTCGACAAAACCACGGAATGGTTGGTTGGCACGGAAGACTCAAAGGATCTGGGAGAGGACTACTCCATTGTCACAACGCTAGGGCTCTCGAAGGAGGAGGTAGTCAATAACGGCATGTTTGAACTGCGTCGGGAATGGCTATCGCTTGTGCAACCCTTATTCGCTCATGAAATCGCTCTTACAGACAGCGACTATTTCATAGCACTCGATTACGAAGATGCCCAACTGTGACCTCACTTAGGGAAAATAAGATTCCATGCGCAGACTTTCACTAACAAACAAAAAACTCCGCAACATCCCCAGGCGCCTCAAAGCCCTGAGCCGCTGGGCCGACAGCTTCGAAGGCTGTTTCTACGAAGAATTACCGCCTCAACCTGACTACGTAACCGAAAGAATCCCCGTCATCGAAAATCTTGTTGAGGGCAAACAAACCACACCGGAAATTCAGGCGCACTGTGCTCAACAGTTGATCAATGTCTCAGGCCATCTGCTTAAAGCGCGACCAGACGACGCCCCTGAATGCTGGGTTGTCGCCTGCGTCATGCTTCCGGACATGTTCTCAAGCCGAGTCTGTGTCTACACCGATAAAGCTCGCTACTTGGGCCACACTCAACCTTTCGACTATGAGTACTTTCGCCAAGCTCGAATCACTGGCCGAAGCCTGGCCAAAGAATGGAGCCTGACCATCCCACCGGGGCTTCACGAAGTCGGCTTTCACTTCATTCACGAGAATGAAGACGGAGATATCTTCGAGTCAGAGCACTGGTACTTCGGCGAGGTCAGCACGACAGACGAAGACCCAGGCGGTGAGCGCTGGAAGTACCAGACCTTCAGGTCCTTCCAGGCGCAGCACCCGCATTTGTTCGGCTCGACCTCTTAGCTCGACTTGGCCCTGGTCCCTGCCCCTCAACACAATATCCCAGTGTTTTCATGCGCTGTTCCGCGTCGCCTTCGCGGCGTACCAAACGGATTTTTTTGCTGCTAGAGGCGCACAGGACGTGGGAGCGCAGCGATGCAAGTGCTTCGGTCAGTCAGGCGTACCGAGGCGATCCCTTCGTAGCCTCGCTGGGGCTCGACAACTCCCACATTTGAGCCGGGCTGCTTCAGGTTTCGTTGAATACCAGCCGCGCGCGCAGGCCGCCCTGCTCCAGATTGTGCAGCGTAAGCCTGCATCCGATCTTCCCGACAATCATCTCCACAATTGCCAACCCCAGCCCAGCGCCATTGGCGTTATCCCGACTGTAAAACCGCTCAAACAAGCGCTCCATTTCCGCTTCATCAATCCCCGGACCTTGGTCTTCCACGCTCAAGCAGTCAGCGCCGATCACCACTTTCACTTCGCTGCCCGCGGGGGAAAAGTTAAGCGCGTTAGTCACCAGGTTTTGCAGAGCAATCGCCAACGCCACCGGCTCGGTTTGTACCCAACATTGCTCCTCCCCTTCCAGCACCAGCTCCACACCCTTTTCCATCGCCAGCGGCGTCAGCTCCGCCAGTTCTTCGCGCACCAGTTCCGTCAGTTGCACGGGCTTGCACACGGGGTTGTTCAGTTGCGGCTCGATGCGCGCCATGGTCAGCAACTGGCTGCCAATTCGCGTGGCGCGGTCCACGCCATTCACCAGAAAATCCAATGCTTCGCGCCGTTGCTCTTCGGTGGCAGCGCTTTGAGCGTTCTGCGCGTGAATGCGCAAAATCGCCAGCGGCGTGCGCAGTTCATGGGCAGCATCGGCGATAAAGCGGCGTTCGCGCTCGAGCAGGTCATCCATCTGCACCAACAACCGATTAAGCGCGGTTTGCATCGGCTCCAGATCAGTCGGCAGCGGCTTGAGGTGCAGCGGCTGCAAGGTGTCGGTACTGCGCCCGCGAATTGACATCACCATGGCGCGCAACGGTTTCAGGCCCCAGCCGATGGTCAGCCAGATCAACACGGTCAGCAGCGGCACGCCGATCAGGGTGGGCCAGAGGGTGTGGCGCACGATGCGTTCGATCAGGTCCTGGCGAATGTCGTCGCGCTCGCCCACCCAAATCAGCAAGCCCTGCTGCGGGTCGGCGAGGAGGAAGGCGCACCAGTCGTTGCCGTTATCCATGATGTCGTGGGCGCCGAGGGTAGTCGGCGGCGCAGCCAGCACGGGCGCCTCGGCGGAGCGCACGAGGAGTTGACCGTCGGTGCGCCATACCTGGAAGGTCAGGCGGGTTTCATACGGGTGGGCGACGCCGTCTTCGCCGACGCGGCTCATGGCGTGGTCGAAGGCTTGATACAAGCGGTCCCAATCCGCTTCGCCTGGGTCGCGCTGGCGCAGTACGCCTTGCAGCAGGCGCGCGCTTTGGGCGAGTTGGGCGTCATAGACTTCTTCGATTTCATGGTGGCTGTCGCGCAGCACCAGCCAGCTGATCAGCGCGTCGCCGAGCAAAATAAACACCAGCACCGGAATGAGGATGCGCGCGCGAACAGAGGTCATGGCTCGAGCGCCAGCACATAGCCGACGCCGCGCACGGTGCGGATCAGCTCGGTGGATAACTTTTTGCGCAGGTTATGGATCAGCACTTCCAGGGTGTTGCTCTCCACCCGGTCCTGCCAACCGTACAGCGCGCGGGACAGGCGCTCGCGGGTCACGACTTTGCCGGGGCGCACCATCAATTGGTGCAGCAGCTGGTATTCCATCGGGGTGACGATGATGTCTTGATCCTGATAACGCACTTGCTGGGTAGCCGGGTCGAGGCTGACGCCGGCGTGTTCCAGCATCGGTTGCGCGCGGCCCTGGCTGCGGCGCAGCAAGGCGCGCACGCGGGCTTTGAGTTCTTCGACGTCGAAGGGTTTGATCAGGTAGTCGTCGGCGCCAGCATCCAGGCCGGCGATGCGCTCGGCGGTGCCATCGCGGGCAGTGAGGATCAGCACCGGCAGGTCGTGCTGCCCGGCGCGCAGTTGCTGCAGCAGGTCGAGGCCGTCGAGGCGTGGCAGACCGAGGTCGAGCAGGAGCAAATCGAAGCTTTCGGTGCGCAGTGCGTGCAAGGCGCTGAGGCCATCCTGCAGCCAATCCAGGGTGTAGCCTTCTGCGCCCAATGCCACGCGAATGCCCTGGCCGAGGGCACGATCATCTTCGACTAGGAGTAGGCGCATTGCGGAATCTCTGTAGGAAACGGCGGAATGATGCCGGTTCTGCAGCGGCCCCTTCGGGGAAAGATGTTACGGCGCGTTGCCAACTAAGGTTGCGCTAAGGTTGGTTTTGCACTGTGAAATCTCCCACATCTGCTGAGAGCTTTTCCATGCGCAAAATTCTCCTGCTGTCCCTGATTATCGCCAGCCCCATGGCCCTCGCCGGCCCGCAGTGCACCACCGCCGAACGCTCGCAGTGGCAAGACGAAAAAGCCTTCCAGGACACGCTCAAGGCGCAAGGGTACGAGATCAGCAAGTTCAAGGTCACCGACGGCAACTGCTACGAGATCTACGGCTTCGACAAAGACAAACGCAAGGTCGAGATCTACCACGACCCGGTCACCGGCAAAGCCGTGAAGACTGAGATCAAGGGCTGATGCCAAGCGAATCCCTGCGCCTGTGGGACCCTCTGGTAAGGCTGTTTCATCTATCTATCGCCGGGGTCTTCGTCGCCAACTACTTCTTTAACGAAGCGGGCGACGACTGGCATGTGTGGCTGGGCTACTACGCCATGGCCTGGTTGCTGGTGCGACTGGTGTGGGGGTTCGTAGGACCGCGCAGTGCACGTTGGTCAGATTTCTGGCCATCGCCTGCGCGACTCAGTGCCCATGTGCGTCGGGTGTTGGACGGGCGAGGGCTGCACCGCCTCGGTCATTCGCCCATCGGCGCGCTGGTGATGCTGTTGATGTTGTCGGCGCTGCTGACCCTCGGTATCAGCGGTTTCCTGATGCAGGAAGTCGACGCGTTATGGGGTGCCGACTGGCCGCTGCAAGTCCACGAAACCGCCGCCAATGTGCTGCTGGGTCTGGTCTGCGTGCATGTGCTGGCCGCCGTGTATGAAAGTCTCCAGGTGAAGGACAACCTGCCGTTATCCATGCTCACCGGTCGCAGGAAGCGCCTGCCGGATGAGCGTGCGCAGTAATCCTTTTCCCAACAGGTTCTCTATGCGCTCCGCCTTACTGATCTGCAGCCTGCTCGCGGTGTTTTTCGCCGCCTGGCAAAGCCATCCGCCGCACGTGCTGGCGCCGTTTGCCCAGGCGAGCCCGAATACCTCCAAGGTCGCGACGGCGCCGCAATACACCAGCCGCTTTGTGTCCTCGCAACTCACCGACTTTGTGCACGCCTCCTCCGTCACCGCCCTGCCCGGCGGCGACTTGATGGCCGTGTGGTTTGCCGGCAGCCGCGAAGGCGCCGCCGATGTGCAGGTGCGCACCGCAAGGTTTGATGCGCGCAGCGGCGAATGGGGCGCCGAGCAGGTGCTGGCCACGCGCGAAAGTACCCGCGACGGCACGCAGCGCTACATTCGCAAACTGGGCAACCCGGTGATTGCGCTGGGGCCGGATAAACGCCTGTGGATGTTTTATGTGTCGGTGTCGGTCGGCGGCTGGGCCACCAGCGCGATCAACGTGATGGTCTCCACTGACCTGGGCGCAAACTGGTCGGCGCCGCGGCAATTGGTGACCTCACCGTTCTTTAATATCAGCACGCTGGTGCGCGCCGCGCCGGTGTTTCACGCCGACGGTTCGATTGGCTTGCCGGTGTATCACGAGTTCATGGGCAAGTTTGCCGAGTACCTGTACTTGAGCCCCGACGGCGCGGTGATCGACAAATTCCGCATCAGCCGTGGCAAGCACTCCCTGCAACCGACCATCGTGGCGCAGGACGGCCAGCGCGCCGTGGCGATGTTGCGCTACGCCGGCGAAACCCATCACCGCGTGCTCGCCAGCCGCACCATCGATGCCGGGCAAACCTGGAGTGAGCCGTACCCGCTGGAGCCGGCCAACCCCAATTCATCCCTGGCGGCAGTGGCTACTGAGGATGACGGTTTGCTGGTGGCCCTCAACGACCTGCAAGACGGTCGCTTCAAGCTCAGCCTCTACGGCACCAACGCCCAGTTCAGCCAATGGCGTACGGTGGTGGAACTGGACCAGTCGCCCGACCCGCTCGGCCAGCCGTTCTCCCACGAGGCTTACAAAGAAATCATCGGCGAGGGCTTTCGCGCCTCCAGCGGCGCCAAGCGTCTGCCACTGGAACAACGCTTTCTGAGCAACCTGGATTACCGCGTGTGCAAACCGCGCGGCTGCGATTTCGAGTACGAGTACCCGTATTTCAGCCGCAGCCCGGACGGCATGTACCACGTGGTGTACTCGTGGAATAACACCTTTATCAAACATGTCAGCTTCAACGAAGCCTGGCTGGCGGAGCATTTGTGATGGTTTCTGTGTGGCAGGCCCATTTGAGTTTTGTGCTGCTGGGGTTTGTGCTCTTAAGCCTGTTTCGCTTTACCGCGCCGTGGCGGCCGTGGTTGCTGCCGATGCTGGTGGTGTTGAGTTTTATCCCGGTGAATGAACTGCCGTTGGCGGCGTACGTGCGCGGCTTTACCGATGACCTGGCGATCAGCACCTTGGTGTTGCTGGCGTGGGTGACGCTGTGCCGATTGGGCGTGGTGCAGCGGGTTAATCGCCCACATCAAGTGCAACTGCTGGTGCTGTTTGGCACGCTGAGCCTGCTGCTGTATCCGGCCACGATGGGCCTGACGTATTACGACCCTTACCGCTGGGGCTTCAACCCGCGGCCGATGATTGTGCTGGTGGGCGCGGCGGCCTTACTGCTGCTCTGGCTGCGCAACACGTTGACGGTGTGGATGCTGGCAGTGGGCACCCTGGCCTTCGCGCTGCGGCTCAAGGCGTCGGAGAACTATTGGGATTACCTGATCGATCCGCTCCTGGCGGGCTACTGCGTAGTCGCCGGGTTAATGCAATTCAACCTGTGGGAGCGGGCTTGCTCGCGAAAGCGGCGTGTCAGGTAACAACGCTGGCACTGATAAACCGCCTTCGCGGGCAAGCCCGCTCCCACATTGGAGTGGCGTCGTTTTGGAGATTGGGAGGGGTCACCGATGGCGATCCGCTCCTGGGGCTACTGCGTAGTCGCCGGGTTAATGCAACTCAAACTGTGGGAGCGGGCTTGCCCGCGAAGGCGGCGTGTCAGGCAACAACGCTGGCACTGAACCACCGCTTTCGCGGGCAAGCCCGCTCCCACATTGGAGTGGCGTCGGTTTGGAGGTTGGGAGGGGTCAGTGATGGCGATCCGCTCCTGGGGCTACTGCGTAGTCGCCGGGTTAATGCAACTCAAACTGTGGGAGCGGGCTTGCCCGCGAAGGCGGCGTGTCAGGCGACAACGCTGGCACTGAACCACCGCTTTCGCGGGCAAGCCTGTTCCCTCATTTGCTGTGTGGTGTTTGTGAGATTGAGTAGAGGTCAATGATGGGTGTGTTGCAATCACGCCGCCTGCGCTACGGCGTGGGCGCGATCGGGTTGGTGTTTGCGTTGCTGGCGGCTTTGCGGCTGGTGTTTTTGATCAGCTTTTCCGGTCTGGATTTAAACACCCCGGCGCTGGCAGAAACCCTGGGCATCGGCCTGCGTTTCGACCTGCGCCTGGCCGTGCTGATCATGTTGCCACTGGCCGTGCTGGCCTGGCTCCCACGCTGGAACCTCACCACCCTGCCCGCCCTGCGCTGGCTGGCGCGCGGCTATCTGGTCGTGGCCCTGGCCGTGGTCGGCCTGGTGTACATCATCGACTTCGGCCACTACGCCTACCTCGGCGTGCGCATCAACGCGACCGTGTTGCGCTACCTGCAAGACGCACAGATTTCGCAACAGATGGTGTGGGAAACCTACCCGGTGCTGTGGATAACCGCCTGCTGGCTGGCCGCCGTGGCGCTGTGGGTATGGGCGCTGGTGTGCCTGGAGCGATTGACCCTGGATCGCGAACCCACAGTCATCGGCAAATGGGCCGTAGCTTCCGTGGCCGTCGTCGGGGTTGTCGCGGTGCTGCTGGCCCTGCTCGGCCGCGTGGCCAACCTCAACCTGGAAAACCCGGTGCCGCTGCGCTGGAGCGATGCGTTTTTTTCCGGCAACAGCCAGGTTGCCGCCGTGGGCCTGAACCCGGTGCTGTTTTTATACGACACGCTCAAGGTCGGCCAAGCGCAATTCGATGAAGCCACAGTGCGCAAGCATTACCCGCAAATAGCCGAGTATCTGGGCGTTGACCAGCCCGATCCCCAACAACTGAATTTCACCCGAGAACAAGGCGTGCAACCTTATCGTCTGCAAGGCGAGCGCCCGCCCAATGTGATTTTCGTGATGCTTGAATCCCTCGGCACCAGCGCCGTCGGTGCCTACGGCAACCCGCTGAACCCCACGCCGAACCTGGACACGTTGGCAACGCAAAGCTGGTTCTTCAAACACTTCTACGTGCCCGTCACCGGCACCGCCAAAACCGTGTGGGCGAGCATCACCGGCGTGCCCGATGTGACCCGCCAGGAGACCGCCACGCGCAACCCGCTGATCACGCGGCAGCACACGCTGATCAACGCGTTCGAGGGCTACCAGAAGTTCTACATGATCAACGGCAACGCTGGCTGGGCGAATATCAATGCGTTGATCCGCCAGAGCATCGACGGCGTGCAGCTGTTTGATGAAAGCTACTGGCGTTCACCGCGGGTGGACGTGTGGGGCATCTCTGACCTGGACCTGTTCAAGGAGGGCGACCAACTGCTGCGCGCCGTGCCCAAGGACAGGCCGTTCTTCGCTTACGTGCAAACCTCCGGCAACCATCGCCCGTTCACCATTCCCAAGCAGAACGACGGCTTCCAGGTCCGTGACGTGACCCTGGAGCAGGCCCAGGCCGCTGGCTCGCGCAGCGTCGAGCAGTACAACGCAGTGCGTTTGCTGGACTTCAACATCGGCCGCCTAATGGACATCGCCAAGGCCGGCGGCTGGTACGACAACAGCATTTTTGTGTTCTTCGGCGACCACAACACCCGCATCAGCCAGATCCCGCACATGGCCCCGGCCTTCGAGCAACTGGGTCTGGAAAGCAACAACGTGCCGTTGCTGATCCACGCGCCGGGCCTGCAACCACGGGTGATTGAAGAGGCGGTGGGCCTGGCGGATTTGTTGCCGACAGTGGCCGGCATGGCGGGCGTCCCCTTTCGCACTGGCGCGATGGGCCGCGACATCCAGCAGCCGGCACCGGAAGGCGAACGTGTGGTGCCACTGGTGTTGCACGAGGGCACGTTCCCGATTATCGGCGGCGTGACCCAGGACTTCCTGTTGCAAATGCAACACGACGGCAGTTCACCAACCCTGCATGACCTGGCGTCGCCAACACCTCGCGAAGACGTGGCCGAGCAGCACCCTGAAGAGTTTCAGCGCCTGCAGGGCCTGACGCGCGGGCTGCATGAAAGTGCGCGGTTGATGCTGTTCAGGAACGTGCGCGAGTGATCATTTGGGCTGGAAGGTTTCGAGGTAGGCCAGGATGTTTTCAATCTTTTCCGGGTCGCTGATGCCCCAGAAAATCATGCGCGTGCCGCTGACGACTTTTTTTGGCGCCTCGATATAGGCGGCGAGTTTGTCGCGGGTCCAGACCACGCCGGAGTTTTTCATCGCGTCGGAGTACTGGTAGTCCGTGGTGGTGCCGGCAGGGCGGCCGATGATGCCGTTAAGCTGCGGGCCGAAGCCGCCGCGCGCGCCTTCGCCGATGCTGTGGCAGCCGCCGCAGGTCTTGCTGAAAAGCTTGCCGCCCGCCTCGGCATCGCCTGCCGCTAAAGCCGGGGTGGTGGTGAGAATCAGGGCGAGGGTCAATAAAGCGTGCTTCATGAAGGCTCCACATCAGGCAACGGTGAGGCGATTATGCCTGCAAGCGCACTGTGCCGCTGCGGGCAACGCCCTGCTACCCGCTCTAAACCGACCATCCATCGCCCGGAATATATCCAATCGAACCTATTCACGCCCGCCCCACTCCACCTTACTGAACCCTGATGGTGGAGTAAGGATCATGGCTCAGCCATCGATTTTAGTGCTGGAAGACGACGAGATCATTCGCTCGTTAATGGTGGATGTACTGGAGGATTTCGGGGCGCACGTCACGTCATTTCCTTCGGCGGATGAAGGGATGATTTACCTGGAGCGCGGCGACGACCCCGTGGATCTGATTGTCAGTGATATCCAGATGCCCGGTTTGCTCAATGGTTATGACTTGAGCAAGGTGGTGGCGCATCGTTGGCCGTCTGTGCCCGTGGTGCTGACCTCCGGCAATACCAAGCTGGCGGCGCAGTTGGGCGGTTCCGTGCGTTTTTTACCCAAGCCGTGGAGCGCCGAACACCTGGTTGAGTGCGTACAAACGGCGCTGAGCCAACAGGGTATGTCCCTGCACTGATATCGTCGCGATATCACTAAAGCGAACTTGAGGTGCTTTTCCGTGGTCATTAATCACGCAAGGAGTGACTTTTCTGATCCGCCGGTCAGCCTTTTCGCCTAGCGCGCACAGGTGATGGCAATGAGTTGTGTAGAATCGTCGCCCATTTACAGCGTCATTCATGGCCGGAAGGCCCACAGTTCGAGCTCATTGAATGCATTCACAGGCCCCTGACGTCAGTGCGCCCTCATTGCTGGAAGCGTTACGTTCAGGCACCGCCCTGCTGCATGTAGCGCTGGAAAAACGCCTGCCGTTTTTCTCCGAGCGTCTGGATGCCGAGTGGTACCAGCGCTTGCTTCAGGCGTACTACGGTTTTTATGAGCCGATGGAATCGGCGCTGTATGACAGTGGCTTGATCCCCGATGGATTCGATACGTCATTGCGTGTGAAAACGCCCACACTCCTGCACGATCTTTACGCCCTTGGCCTGACTGACGACGCCATCAGTGCCCTGCCGCGTTGCACCAGCCTGCCACTGTTCGATACCTCCGCCGCCTGCCTCGGTGCCCTCTATGTACTGGAAGGCGCGACCCTGGGTGGCCAATTGCTGCGCCGGGAAATGGCCCAGCGCCTGGGCATCGATGCCGAACACGGCGGCGCGTTTCTCAATGTGTACGGCGCCGAGACCGGTCGACGCTGGAAAGACTTTCTCGATTACCTGAGCCGCCAACCCCTCGATGCGCACGCCAAACAGCGCGCAGTGCAGGCAGCTTGTTCGACATTCAGCGGCTTCGAGCATTGGCTCGTCAGCCAGGAGGTACTGCTATGAAACCCGAAGATTTTGAAGAGCTGCTTGCCAACTGTGCCGACGAACCCATCCGCACCCCCGGCGCGATACAGCCCCATGGTGTGCTGCTGACGTTGTCGGAGCCGGAGCTGCACATCATTCAGGTCAGCGCCAACGTTGGCAGCCTGTTCGGTCACACGCCCGAGTCGCTGCTGGGTCAGCCGCTGCACAGGTTGATCGGCGCCGAACATGCACAAGCCGTGCAGGCCATGGCTGAACACAACACGTTTTTCGACGCCCCAGCGCTGCATGTCACCTTCAATGGCGCGCAATTCGAAGGCCTGCTGCACCGCCATCAAGCGGTGCTGGTGCTGGAATTCGAACCACGCCTAGAAGATTTCAAACCGCGAGCCCTGAATGGTCGCACCAGCGATCTGGGCAAGATGCTGCAACGCCTGCAGGCAGCGAAAACCCTGCAAGCGCTGTACGAAATCAGCGTGAATGAAATCCAGGCCATGACCGGCTACGACCGAGTGCTGATCTACCGCTTCGAAGAGGAAGGCCATGGCCAGGTGATCGCCGAAGCCTCGGCGCCGTCCATGGAGCTGTTCAACGGGCTGTTCTTTCCGGCGTCCGACATCCCCGAGCAAGCCCGCGAGCTGTACCGCACCAACTGGCTGCGCATCATCCCGAATGCCGCTTATGAACCCGTGCCGTTGCTGCCCAAGCTGCGCCCGGACACCGGCCAACCGCTGGACCTGAGCTTTGCGACCCTGCGCAGCGTGTCGCCGATTCACTGCCAGTACATGCAGAACATGGGCGTGCTGTCGTCCATGAGCATCTCCTTGATGGCAGGCGATAAGCTCTGGGGCCTGATCAGTTGCGGTAACCGCGAGCCACTGCTGGTGCCCAATGACCTGCGCCTGGCCTGCCAAACCATCGGCCAGGTGCTGTCGTTGCAGATCAGCGCCATGGAAGCCCTGGACCTGAGCCGCCAACGCGACGAAAAGCTCGAGGCCCTGGCCCTGCTTGATCGCGCGATGAAAGCATCCGAACAAAACGTGTTCGACGGCCTGGCACAGCAGCCGCAAGTACTGATGGACCTGACGCTGTCGGGCGGCGTGGCAATCATCGAGGACAAACAGTTGCACCGTTACGGCAACTGCCCGCAGCCCGAGCAGATTCGCGCGCTGCACGCATGGCTGCAAGCCAGCGGCGAACCGGTGTTTTCCAGCCACAACCTGACCTCGGTGTACCCGCCGGCCGCCGAGTTCCAGCACGTGGCCAGTGGCGTGTTGGCCATGAGCCTGCCAAAGCCTGTGGATAACGGCGTGCTGTGGTTTCGCCCGGAAGTGAAAGAGAACATCAACTGGAGCGGCAACCCGGACAAGCCGTTGAATCTGGAAGAGTCAGACGCCGGCTTGCGCCTTCGCCCACGGACCTCGTTTGAAATCTGGAAAGTGGAAATGGCCGGCATCTCCACCAAATGGAGCCATGGCGACCGTTTTGCTGCCAACGACCTGCGCCGTTCAGCCCTGGAAAATGACCTCGCCCGCCAAGTGTTGCGCGAACAGCAAGCCGTACGCGCGCGTGATGACCTGGTGGCCGTGGTGTCCCACGACCTGCGTAACCCGATGACCGTTATCTCGATGCTCTGCGGCATGATGCAAAAGGCGTTCAGCTCCGAAGGCCCGCACACCTCGCGACGTATTTCTTCGGCGATCGACACCATGCAACAGGCCGCAGGGCGCATGAACGTGCTGCTGGAAGACTTGCTCGACACCTCGAAAATCGAGGCGGGCCGTTATGTAGTCAAGCCGGTGGTGCTGGACGTCAGCCAGATGTTTGAAGAAGCCTATGCCCTGCTCGCGCCGCTGGCGATGGAGAAGGGTATCGAGCTGTCGTTCAATGCGGAACCGGGGTTGCAGATCAACGGGGACCCTGAGCGTCTGTTCCAGGTGTTGTCGAACCTGATCGGCAACGCCATCAAGTTCACCCCGCGCCAGGGGAACATCGGCGTGAGCGCCATGAGCAATGACGAAGAGATCGTGTTTTCGGTGCGCGATTCCGGTGAAGGCATTGCGCCTGAACAGTTACCGCATGTGTTTGATCGCTACTGGACCCAGACCGAAAACAACCCGACCGGCAGCGGGTTGGGGCTGTACATCACTCAGGGCATCGTTCAGGCCCATGGCGGGCAAATCGACGCGCACAGTGAAGTCGGCCGGGGCAGCGAGTTTCGCTTTACGGTGCCCAAGGGGATCGAGGGGTCACACCCCTGACAGCGGAAAGTGGACTTGATGTGGCGAGCGTGCTTGCTCTCCACATCAGGCCGGCTGGTTAAACCCGCAACATACCACCCTGGCCGCGACGGGTTGGTGGCCGGTAGCCTTGTCATGTTTTGACTCAACGCGTGTATAGCCGCGCCAGCCAAGGCTTTGTAAGTTCTGTGCGCGGTCACAACGCGACAACACTTCCCTGGCCTTACCGAGCACACCCAATGGATTTTTTTCTCAGCGCTAACTTGAACTACATCAACACCATCCAGCTGATCAACGCCGCGCCGCCCCCACAACCGCCGAAGCCAAGCCTCGATCAGGCGTCGACCATAGGCCTGAGCGGCGCAAATACCCCAGACAAGAACAACCGCTCCGGCAACCTGGAAAGCCTGGGCAAGGGCAATCTGCTCTAGCCTATGAATGCGGGGCAAGCCATCCCGCCCCGCCATCCCTTAACAAAACACTGACATCCGCTGGGTTAACCTGCCGGCCTTTCCTGCACAGAGTCCTCATTCCTATGCTTGAAGCAGGCACACTGCCCGCCGTTCTTGCCGGGCCGCTGTTACGGCGGCTGGAGCCTCGCCGCCTGGTGTTGTGGCTGGTGGCAAGCCGTGAACTGTCGCCGACCTTGAGGCTGCACGTTGCCGAACACAGCCGCGATATCCGCCTGGATCAGGGCCAGTGCCAAGTCGTGCCGGTGGGGCGCCACGCCTTCATCCACCTGATCGACGTGGCGCTGGACGACGCCCTGCCGTTGGACGTGGTCATCGGCTATGACCTGCTGATCGACAACCTGGGCATCGCCGAATGGGCGCCGCACCTGCTGTATGCCGACGCCCGGCAGCCGAACTTCGTGCTGCATAGCCGTATCCACCAGTTGGTGCACGGCTCCTGCCGCAAACCGCACCACCGAGCCGACGACGGCTTGCTGTGCGTCGACCGCCTGCTGGCCGAGGCACACACGCCGACCGAACGCCCGGCCTTGCTGATGATGAGCGGTGACCAGATCTACGCCGACGATGTCGCCGGCCCGATGCTGCGCGCGATTCATGCGCTGATCGCGCGACTGGGCCTGTTTGACGAATACTTGGAAGGTGCGGTGGTGACTGACAGCGCCAGCCTCTACGGGCATCGCGCCAGCTATTACCATCGCGCCGAACTGCTCCCGGCGCTGGACAGCAACGAGACCCTGCGCGAGCGGTTTTTTGGTGGCGTAAAGAAGCCGATTTTCACCAGCAGCACGGCCGACAATCATTTGGTGAGCTTTGCCGAGGTGATCGCGATGTACCTGCTGGCCTGGTCGCCCACGCCCTGGCAGTTGATCACGCCACACCCCCCGCAACTGAGCGTCGAGGAACAGCAGCGTTATGCCCGCGAACAGGTGCCTATTGATCAATTCCGACAAGGGTTGCCGGGCGCCGCACGGGTCTTGGCTCATCTGTCGACGCTGATGATCTTCGACGATCACGACATCACCGACGACTGGAACCTCAGTGCCCAATGGGAAGAAACCGCCTACGGCCACCCGTTCTCCAAGCGCATTATCGGCAATGCCCTGCTCGCCTACCTGCTGTGCCAGGGTTGGGGCAACCAGCCGGATGTGTTCGCTGAGCTGCTGAGCCAAACCCAGGCACTGGCCACCCAGGTTAAAGGCAACCATCTGGACGCCGGCCTGCAAGATGACCTGCTGGCGGCGCTGCTGAAATTCCAGCACTGGCATTACGTCCTGCCCACCACACCGGCCCTGGTGGTGCTCGACACCCGTACCCGCCGCTGGCGCAGCGAGTTCACCCTCAAGCAGCCCTCTGGCCTGCTGGACTGGGAAGCCTTGAGTGAGCTGCAACAGGAACTGCTGGACCACCCCTGCGCCATCATCGTGTCGCCCGCGCCGGTCTTTGGCGTCAAGCTGATCGAAACCGTGCAGAAGGTGTTCAGTTGGTGTGGCTACCCGCTGCTGGTAGACGCCGAAAACTGGATGGCCCATCGCGGCGCCGCCCAGGTAATCCTCAACATCTTCCGCCACTCGCGCACGCCGGGTAACTACGTGATCCTCTCGGGCGACGTGCATTACTCGTTCGTCTACCAAGTGCTGATCCGCTACCGCAACGGCGGGCCGAGCATCTGGCAGATCACCAGCAGCGGCATCAAGAACGAGTTCCCCCCACGCCTGCTGGAATGGTTCGACCGCCTGAACCGCTGGCTCTATTCACCGCGCTCACCGCTCAACTGGTTCACGCGCCGCCGTACCATGCAGGTGGTGCCCCATATTCCGGAACATGCCGAAGCGGGCGAACGGCTGTGGAATTCGGCAGGCATTGGCCAAGTGTTTTTCAACGACCACGGCCAACCGGAGGCGATTTACCAGCACAACGCCGATGGAAAACCTCGGACGAGGATGCTGGCGCCGGAGTAAGTTTTCTTACACATGCAAAACCACGCTCGCACTCACTCTGCAGAAAATTCATAACCACCTGTTTTTGCTGTAATTTTCTGCAAAGCTTCGACATCCATCGCTCACAAAAAAAGTGCCAGGCTCTGACCGCTCTTCGCGAAAAGCTTCATCAATCGCCGATTGCCGTATGAACCTATTTTGGTGCACTCTTGTGAACGACTTACCTCTCATGTTGAGCGTCGCGTTTTTCCGAACGCAGGCTGGCAACGAGCCCGTGCGTGAATGGCTGCTGGAACTGCCAAGGGAGTCACGCAGACTCATAGGCATTGACATCAAAGCAGTCCAGATTGGATGGCCGCTGGGAATGCCGCTGGTTCGAAAGCTGGAGCACAGCCTTTGGGAAATACGAAGTGACCTCAATGAGAACATTGCACGGGTCATTTTTACGTTAGTTGACCGCGAAATTGTGTTGCTGCACGGCTTTATCAAAAAGAGCCAGAAAACGACGTCAGTGGACCTGAATACCGCGAGGCGTCGTAAAAGCAAGCTTTGAGGGACCACCATGAATAAACATATCGGCTCCAACTTCGATGATTTTCTAAGTGACGATGGGCTCATAGAAGAAGTGTCCGCTGCCGCATTGAAGCGTGTTATCGCCTGGCAGTTGGCGCAAGCAATGAAGGCGCAGAAAGTCAGCAAGAAAGCGCTGGCAGAACGTATGCACACCAGCCGCACTGCTGTGGATCGGGCGCTGGATCAAAACGATGCCGGCATGACTCTGGCAACCCTGGCAAGTGCCGCAAGAGCGTTGGGCCAGCGGGTAGAAGTGCGGCTTTTACCGAACGCCAATACATGACCGGTGATGACGTGAAAACCGGTCCACGTAAATCAAGCATAGGTGGCTCATAGCCATACATCTAAAGCAGCACACCCGCCCTATTCAAACCGCGCAAGTCCCGATGTACAGTAGCGCCAGCCACGGAGTATCGGCGTCAACGAAGACTGGCCTTACAAACCAGCACACGCAGGGAAGCGCAAAGATGGGCGATAACTCCGGCAATAAACCGCTGCGCAATGACTTTTCCGAGCTCAACGCCGACATGTTGCACGCCGTCATGGAACTGGTCAGCGACGGCATCTGGGACTGGAACGCCAATACCGGCTTCGTCTACCGCAACCCCGGTTGGTACGAAATGCTGGGTTACCCCCGCCACTCCCTGGAAAACACTGTGTTCACCTGGGAGAACGTGATCCACGCCGAGGATTACCCGCGCGTGATGGCCGTGTTTGATGACTACATCAACCAGCGCGCGCCCCATTACCAGGCCGAGTACCGCTGCCGAAAAGAAGACGGCAGCTACCTGTGGATCGAGGACCGGGGCTACGTCATTGCACGTAACCCTGACGGCTCGGTAGCCCGCATGGTCGGCGCCCACCGCGATATTCACACCCGCAAGAACTCCATCGAACAGCTGCAAAAGCGTAACCAATCGCTGGAGGCTCTGGTGGCCGAACGCACCCGTGAATTGTCGCGGGTCAATCAGCAACTGCAATTGCAGCTGGATGAGAACCGCTCCCTGGCCGAACAGGACGCCCTGACGCGTATCGCCAACCGTTATCGCCTGGAAAAAGTGCTGCTGGAGGAGTGTGAGCGTGCCGAGCGCTTCCGCGTGCCACTGGCATTGGTGGCCATGGATATCGATGACTTCAAGCCGATCAATGACCAACACGGCCACGGCGTCGGCGACAAGACCCTGATTCGGGTGGTGGAAAACCTGGAAGCCTGTGTGCGTCCCGGTGATTTGCTCGCGCGCTGGGGCGGTGACGAATTTATGGTGGTGCTGCCCAAAAGCACCCTCGATTCGGCCAAGCAACTGGCCGAAAGCGTGCGGCAGAAGGTCACCGAAATACCCGCCGTGGGTGATTTCAAAGTGACCCTGAGCCTGGGTGTGGTCGAACGTCGTATGGGTGAGGACCCTGCCGCCTTGATGGCACGCGCCGATCAAGCGCTGTATCGGTCCAAGGCGGCGGGAAAGGACGTGGTGTCGGAGTAAATACGGCGACTCCACTGGCTTGGCGTGATCAGCGCACTGGCGGCGCGTACTGGATGCCGCCGTTGCTCCACAAGGCATTGAGCCCACGCTTGATCTTCAACACGCTGCCCTGGCCGATATTGCGCTCGAACACTTCGTCATAGTTGCCCACTTGCTTGACGATCTGCACCACCCAGTCCTTGCGCAGTTTCAAATCTTTGCCGTAATCGCCGTCGGCACCCAGCAGCCGCGCAACGTCGGGGTTCTTGCTGGATTTGGCCTGCGCTTCGACGTTCTGCGAGGTGATGCCCATTTCCTCGGCATTGAGCATGGCGAACAGCGTCCATTTGACGATGCTGAACCACTCGTCATCGCCCTTGCGTACCAACGGCCCGAGTGGCTCCTTGGAGATCACTTCGGGCAGCACCACAAACTCATCCGGGTGAGCCATCTTGATGCGCTGCGCGTACAGGCCCGACTGGTCAGTGGTCAGCACATCGCAGCGCCCGGCTTCGAGCCCCTTGGCACTTTCGTCGGCGGTATCGAAGGTGATTGGCGTGTACTTCATGCCGTTGGTGCGAAAGTAATCCGAGACATTGAGTTCAGTGGTGGTGCCGGCCTGGATGCAGATGGTTGCGCCGTCGAGTTGCTTGGCGCCGGTCACCCCCAGCTTGTTGTTGACCAGAAAGCCGATGCCGTCGTAATAGGTGACGCCGGTGAACACCAGGCCCATGCCCGAATCACGCGAACTGGTCCAGGTGGTGTTGCGTGAGATCAGGTCGATTTCGCCGAACTGCAGCGCGGTAAAACGCTCTTTGGCCGTCAACTGGCTGAACTTCACTTTTGAGGCGTCGCCGAACACCGCCGCGGCGACGGCGTGACACACGTCTACATCGATGCCGGTCATTTTACCGGTGGCGTCCGGCACGCCGAAGCCCGGCAAACCGTCACTGACGCCGCACTGGATAAAGCCTTTTTTCTGGATTGCGTCGAGGGTCACACCGGCGTGGGCACTGCCCGCCAGGCCCACGACCGCAGCAGCGGTGAGGGCGGCCAAGGTGGTCTTGAGGTTGTTCATGCGAAGCACTCCCTGTCGATCTTTATTATTCGGCGCCGCACAGCCCGCGCCGGTTTATAGTGTGGCCGCGCAGTATCGACGGCTTTACGCCCCTGTCACAAACGACCTTTAGGCAAAGGCTCCTTCCGATTTGGAATGAACTGCATGATCTCTAAACGCTTGACCCCTTCGATGACCGCTCTGCAGTGCTTCGAAGCCGCCGCCCGCCACCTGAGTTTCACCCGCGCCGCCCAAGAGCTGCACCTGACCCAAAGTGCCGTGAGCAAGCAGGTCGCGCAGCTCGAAGAGATGCTCTGCCACAACCTGTTCGAGCGCGTGCGCCAGCGTCTCTACCTGTCGCCAGCGGGCTCGCTGTACCTCGCCGAGGTCCACAAGATTTTGACTCAGGTGGACATTTCCAGCCGATACATCCTCACCTACGGCGGCGAGACCGAAGTGCTGCGCATCGCCACCCAGCCGACCTTTGGCGACCGCTGGCTGGTGCCCAAGCTCAAGGATTTTGCGGCCAGACATCCGAACATCCACCTGGATGTGCGCAACGAGCTGGAGCCCTTCGACGTGTTGCAGGCCAAGGCCGATATTGCGTTTTTCTTCGGCCAGGGCTCCTGGCCGGGGGCGACGTGCATCGAGCTGTTTCACGAGGCCGTGGTGCCGGTCTGTGCGCCGGGGTTTGTCGCCGAGGGCAGCGATGCCTCCTCGCGCCACACCTTGCTGCAATGCACGTCACGCCCGCAAGCCTGGCATGAGTGGTTTCTGGAACAGGGCCTGCATTCGCAGAACAGCTACCACGGGCCGCGTTTCGACACGTTCTACATGTGCATTCGCGCAGCGCAGTCGGGCTACGGCGTGGCGTTGGTGCCGCAGTACCTGGTGGCCGAAGAGTTGGCCAATGGCAGCCTGATGACGCCTTGGGATTACACGATGCCCAGCGCCGGCGCGCACTTTATCGCGCACGCCGAACACGCCGGCGAGATCCCTAAAGTAAAAGCATTCTTGAACTGGATGGTCGACTACTTAAAAGCACATCCCGACTTTTAATAATGACCCGGCGACTTTATTTCGTTTGCGGCAAGGCCGGGCGCGCGGCTTAGATAAAAAGACGCCCGCCATTGCCGAGTCCGAGATTCATGAGCCGCGAAACCATCAGCCAGTCGATTTCCATCGTCCACCCCATCAGCCTCAGCCACGGCAAAAACGCCGAGGTCTGGGACACCACGGGCAAGCGCTACATCGATTTTGTCGGCGGCATCGGCGTGCTCAACCTCGGGCATTGCCACCCCGGCGTGGTCGAGGCGATTCGGGAGCAGGCCACCAAACTGACCCACTACGCGTTCAACGCCGCACCTCACGCGCCCTACATCGAACTGATGGACCGTCTTACCGCGTTTATGCCGGTGGATTACCCGGTGAGCGGCATGCTCACCAACAGCGGTGCGGAAGCGGCGGAAAACGCTTTGAAGATTGTCCGCGGTGCCACCGGCCGCACGGCGGTGATCGCGTTTGACGGTGCCTTTCACGGCCGTACCCTGGCCACGCTCAACCTCAATGGCAAGGTAGCGCCCTACAAGCAAAAAGTCGGTGTGTTGCCTGGGCCGGTGTACCACCTGCCCTACCCCAGCGCTGATAACGGCGTGAGTTGTACCGAAGCACTCAAGGCCATGGACCGCCTGTTCAGCGTGGAAATCGACGTTGAGGACGTGGCCTGTTTCATCATCGAACCCGTGCAGGGCGAAGGCGGTTTTCTGGCCCTGGACGCCGAATTCGCCCAGGCCTTGCGACGTTTCTGTGATGAGAAAAACATCCTGCTGATCGCCGACGAAATCCAGTCCGGCTTCGGCCGCACCGGCCAGCGCTTCGCCTTCTCGCGCCTTGGAATTGAACCGGACTTGATCCTGCTCGGCAAAAGCATTGCCGGCGGCGTGCCATTGGGCGCGGTGGTCGGGCGCAAAGCCTTGCTCGACACCTTGCCCAAAGGTGGCCTGGGCGGCACCTACTCCGGCAACCCGATTGCGTGCGCGGCCGCGTTGGCCACGCTGGACGCGATGACGGACGCACACCTGAAAACCTGGGGTTCACACCAGGCCGAAGCCATCGTCAGCCGTTATGAACAATGGCGTGCGCAAGGTGTGCCCTATCTGGGTCGCCTGACCGGCGTCGGTGCCATGCGCGGCATCGAGCTGGCCAATGCCGACGGCACGCCCGCGTCCAGGCAACTGACCCAACTGCTGAGCCTGGCGCGGGACGCGGGGCTGCTGCTGATGCCCAGCGGCAAGTCGCGACACATCATCCGCCTGCTGGCACCGCTGACCACCGAGCCTGCGGTGCTGGAGGAAGGCCTGGATATTCTCGAGGCCTGTCTCAAGCAGCTGACTTAGTAGCGCGCGTCGGCGGGCTTGCCGCCGTTGGGCCAGTCTTTGACCTTGTCCGGGAAATCCGGGCGCGGTTGGCCGGAGAAATACGCCGCAACGTTGTTCTTCGCGGTGAAGTACTACTTCGGCTATCAGCAGGCGGCGCATCTGCTGTTTTTGAACACGCCAGCGATGCTGGTGGCGGTGGGCGGTGTGTCGGGATTTACCGTTGGTCTGTTCTGTGGACGCGCCCTGCGGCTGCAGCGGGCGCTGACGGCGTTGCGCCGCGACAAGGGCATTGTGCTGCCTTGACCTGATCACCCTCCCCGCTGAAAATGCGCGACGCTTTTTTGTCCCGTTTACTGAAGTAGTGAAATTTCAATGTCCGATTCTTACACCGAACACTCCACCGAAGAATCCGTAACAGCCCTGCAGTCCAAAGCTGAATACGAAAACGCCATCAATCTTTCACAGCATGTGCCTGCGGCCAAGATCATCAGCGAGATGGTGCTGGACGCATTCCACACTTCCAAGGAAAGCGACCAGATCCGCGAATTGCGCGTGGCCATCCGCCAGGCCCACGACGCCTTCGACGACGACAAGGCCTACGACCTGATGGGCCAGCTCAAGCAACTCAAGGATGCCGAGGCCGCCGACAACATCGCTCTGGAGGACCTCAGCAGCAAGTTCTCGATCAGCCGCATTCTGTCCAGCTTCAAGGACGATCCCGAGTTCCAGGAACTGGTCTATGGCCTGGCCCTGAAGGTGCTGAACCAGTCTCACCAGGCCATCAGCAACCCCAGCGCCGGCAAGAGCAAGGCAGCACGCGCGAAGAAGGAAGCCGAAGTGTTTGTGATCAGCAAGGATGGCATCAGCGTCACCCTGCCACTGCGTACACCTCGCTCCAAGTTGAACGTTGACCGTGAGGCGCTGGAGTTCCTGGGCTTTACGTTCGTGGGTGAAGGCAACGAGGCGGAACTGGAAACTGAAACCTTTGTGGACAACAGCGGCGTAGAGCAGCCGGTCACGCGCAAAAGCATCGTGACCGCGCTGCAACAACAAAGCGCCTTCGACGGTTACGCCATCACTGCGCAATAAGTGCGCGCAGGGTCACCAGGGCCTGCTCAACCTGGGCCTGGGTGACATGCCGGCCCACCGAGGCGCGCACGAAATGCGTCGCGCCGAGGTCCTTCAACAGCAGCGGCGTATGGGCGGCAGTGCCCGCCCACAGGTTGAGCCCCAACTCGCGGGCCTGGCTGACAAACGCCTTGGCCGACAGGTTGTGCGGCACGAACGAGACAATCCCGGTCTGCTGGAACTGATCACACAGCAGCGTCAACTGCGGCAGGCGCCGTAGCTCTTGCGCCAGCAGCGCATAGGGCTCGGTGCTCACCTTTGCCGCGACCTGCGTGTATTCACTCAACGCAGTGTGCAACCCCACCAACGCTGAAAAGCTCTTTTCTGCAATTTCCAGCACCCGAGCCCCGGACACCTCGATCCGATTAACCAGCCCATCCGTGCTGGCCGCGTGCAAGTCAGCGAAATTCAACACCAACTGGCTGAGCAGGCGTGGCGACACGTAGGCGATCCCACTGCCGCGTGGCCCACAGAGAAACTTGCGGCCCGCGCCGGTCAGCAAATCACAATGGATATCCCGCACGTCCAGCGGCAATTGCCCCAGCGACTGGCACGCATCCACCACATACAGCGTGTTCGTCTCTTTAAGCAGCGCGCCCAGGGCTTCCACCGGGTTGATCACGCCGCAGCACGACGGCAAGTGCGACACGCTGACCAGGAACACATCGTCGTCCAGATGACGTCGCACCCATTCCAGGTCCAGCGGGCTGGTGGCGGTGGTCGGGATCACTTCAACGCGAATATCGCGCGACAGCTTGAGGTAGTTGAAAAAGATCAGGTTCGCGGCGTACTCCGAGGTCGACACCCACACGCGCTTACCACGGGGAAATTTCAGTTTGCCGAGGATGCTGGTCCAGGCTTCGGTGGCACTGCTGAAAAAACCGATGTCCGCAGGCTGTGCATTCAAGAGCCCGGCTGCCGCCTGATACAGGTCGACGTTGAGCAACTCGTCGTAGGCCAGTTCGGTCTCATAACTGCCCATCTGGGCTTCGATGGCCGTAAAGCGCTGGATCGCGTTCAGGGTGGCCGATGACATCAGGCCGGCACCGGCAGTGTTCAAATGCACGATATTCATTTCACGCTTCCTTGTTCCACAAAAGTGTCGAGCTTTTCATCACGCCCACCGCCACCGCGAACAGCAGCAATACGGTGCCGGCCAGCAGCCACGGCGAAGGCAAGGACGGCTGGGACACCAACATGAACGCCAGCGACGGGGTGATCATGACCCCGATGTTGACGCCCGCCGAGTAGTAACCGAGGTTGCGGTCCACGGTATGGCGACTGGAAATACTGCTGACGTAGTGGGTGATGCCGGGAAACACGATCATTTCGCCCAGGCTCCAGAGCACAGTGGCCACCAGCAGCAACGCGCCGATGTGACTGAACCCCATCAGGAAAAACCCCACGCCGGCCACCAGGAAACCGGCCACCAACGAGCGGCTGCTCGACAGGTGCGACATGCGTTGGTTGATCGGCACCTCGAACAGAATCACCAACAATGCATTGATAAAGAAAATGATGCCGACGTAGTAAGCCGGCAACTCGGTGTAATTGATGATGTAGGCCGACAGGAACGTCGGCGGCAACGCGTAGGCGATGTGCACCGGCAATGCCGCCAACAGGATCACCAGCAACCGCGACCGCTCATGCGGCGCGCTCTCCGGCAAGCCATTGCCCTTGCCGGCGAGCGTGGTCACCGGCGCCACCGCAACCGCGCGTCCAAACCGCAGGCAAGCGACGAACGAGACCAACGACAATGCGGCGTTGAGGTAGAACACCGCGTCGGCGTTGCTGAGGAAAATCAGACTGCCCAACAATGGCCCGATGGCCATGCCGATGTTGATGGCCAGACGGTTGCAGGAGAACGCCACTTTGCGCGTCTCACTGCTGCTGTGGGTGACGGTTTCGGAGAACGTCGCCGGCGTGAACGCCTCGTAACAGGCGCCCCACAGAAACGACAACACAAACAGCGCGGCCGTGTTGTCCACTGAAGGAATGATCAGCAACAGCACGGCATTGAGCAGCAACGAACCGAGGATCACCCGGTTGGCGGAAAACCGCTTGATCACCGCGCCGATGATCAAGTCCACAAACAGCGCACCCGCGCCGTACACCCCGACCAGCAAGCCAGCCGTGCCCGCCGACACGGCGTGCTGATGAATCAGGTACGCCGCATAGAAAGGGAACGCCATGGTGCCCATGCGGAACACCAGGGTAATCAGGAACAGCGACTGCAACCGACCGTTGAGCCCGCGTAACGCGCGATAGGTGCCCATCATCAGCGGATCACGTAAACGTTGTCTTTGTACTGGCGGATCTGCTCGTAGTCCTTGTCGATATCGCGCTGGTTTTCCGACACCAGGAACACGCGCAGCGGGCTGCTGAGCAGGTCCACGGTCTTTTTCATCAACTTGCCAGCCTTGTATTTGACACTCAGTTTATGCACCGAGGGCAATGCCTCGATCAGGTGGATGGCGGCGTCATTGAAGCCGGTGACCTCACCTTGCAAGGTGGTATCGGTATTGATCACACAGGCTTCCTTGAGCTTGTGGTAACGCTTGCCGGCATAACCGGCTTTGAACGCCTCACCGTCGCAGTACGCCAGGTAGGTGAGCTGCGCCTGGTTGCCGCCCAGGCTGATGTCATGGAACCTGGGTTCCATGTTGCCATTCAAGCGTGCGCCTACTTCCACCAGCGCAGGGCCGGCCTCGGTGAGGATCACTTCCGAGTGGGCTGGGCCGTTGTTGATTCCCAGCGCCTTGAGCACTTGCACGATGTAGTCCACCAGCACGTTGGCCTCGGGGCTGTCCGGAGCAATCAGCACGTCGCGGTCGTAGATGTTCTTGCCACCACTGATCTCGCGTTTCACATAGCGCCAGATACCGCAGACATAGGTCTGCCCGTCACGGCTGACCGTGTCGACGATGTACTCCGGGCCCTTGAGGTAGGACTGACAAAGAATTTCGGTATTGGCCAGGCCGAAGATATCCAGGTTGGACACCACTTCCTCGCAGGCGCGTTTCACGTCGTCGACGTTGTGGCAGATCGACACGCCGTCGGTTGAAGCCGAGCTCAGCGGTTTGATTACGCAAGGGAACACTTGGCCGTCCTGCACCCAGGCCAGCAGCTCGGCAGGGTCGGCGGACTTGATTTGCCGCGCGGTCAGCAGGCCGGCGGCGGCCACTTTGTTGATCATCTCGAACTTGTCGCGACGTGCCCGGGAACCGGCACTGCCATTGGAGGACGGCAGTTGCAGCTGTTCGCTCAAGTAGTCAGCGAACGGCACGCCGGGTTCCTGGCCGGCGATCACGGCAATCACGTTGAACTCACGCAGGCGACGCACGACGTCTTCGGGGTTGCCGTTGAAAATCAGGTTGTGCTCGAACTCCGAAAGGTTCGGCCCCAGCATGCTCGGCATCAGTTCCGGCGTGCTCTGCACATGGATCAGGCCGATGCCCGCCTCATGGAAGAACTGCGGCAAAAAGTTACCGCTCGAATAGACATCGACCAACGCGACGTACTGCTTCATGAGAATGTCCTTTTCAGTAGTGATTGGCGGTTTCGGAAGGCCGTGGCGAGGCCACGTCATCCAGCGCCAGAAAAATATTCTGTGGGAACTCGGCCACGCGGTGCAGCAGGTGCAGGTACCAGTTGGTGCCGTAGACCGCTGAAACACGCGTCTTGACCTGACCTTGGTCCTTGACCGCCTTGATCAGCTCGGGGCGCACGCCGTGCAGCATCTCCAGCTCGCCTCGGCTGGCAATCCCACTGGCGAGAATCTCCTTCACCAGCAGCGGGTCTTGGGTGGCGAACGCGTAGTTCGCGCTGGCGCCGTTGATGCGGTCCAACAGCCCCAGGTAACGCTCGTTCAGTTGCGCACCGCGCGGCAAGGCAATAGCAGCAGGCTCAGCATAGACGCCCTTGACCAGGCGCACTTTGCAGCCCGTTGCGAGGACTTCCCCCAGGTCATCGGGCGTACGGTTCAACTGCGCCTGCAGGGTGATACCCAAGTTGGCAAAACGCGCACTCAGGTGCATGAAGATATCCAGGATCGAGTCGGTCCACTGGGACCGCTCCATGCTGAGGATCACACCGACCTCCTTGTCGGCTGCATGGGCAAGGATCTTCGAGCAGTTCTCGATCGCCAGTTCACGGGAAATGATCGTGCCGACGTTGGACAGGTCAAAACCCAGCTGTGGTGGCTCGGCCAGCGTGGGGTGCAGCGCCATCAGGTCGATCAGCTTCAAGTATTCGTCGGTGGCCGTGGTCACCTCGGTCAGGGTGGTGGCCTCTTCACCGACGTATTCGACGCCGGTGCGATAGCCTTTGCCTTGCAGGGCGGCCAGCTTGTCGAGCATCTCCAGGCGGTCTTCGGAAATGATGTAGCGCAGGGCGGCCGGGCGCAGGAAGTCGCGCAGCGTGTCACTGGCCAGGAACAGGTCGCGGTACGTCTTGTTCGCCGCCAGTTTCTTCAGGGCCAGGGTCGCCAGCAGGCTGTTGTCGATGTCATTCATGGCGTTAAACCCCGTAGGCCTGGTTCAGCATCCGACGTGCGAAGCTCGAATCGTCGGTGTGGTTGGCAATCTTGTGAGCACGAAACTTGGCCGCGTAACTGAGCATGGTTTCCTTGTGGCGGCCATGGCGGTCACGGGTAAAGATCCCCGCCCACAGGTTGTCCCAACGCGCGTATTCCGGGTGCGACATCAGCAGCTCGTGAGCCTTGCGCATGTTCCAGTGAGGAATGGCCGGGTGCAGGTGGTGCACGAGGTGGTAGTTGTCGTCATGGCGGCCGAAGAAGAAGTTCTCCAGGGCGTTGCCCTTGCGATTGCGGGTGAGCAGCAGCTTCTCGGTCTCAGCAGCCGGCAATGGGTAATGCTCGGCCAACTCGATGATCCAGCCCACGGCCACGGCGGTGGTGAACAGCGGCACCAGCCAGAACAGCAACAGTTGCGCGACAACCCCGAACCAGGCGGCGACGGCGAAGATCACCGCCCAGTAAGCCCACAGCATGATGCGTTCGTTGCGGATGGTTTTGTCCGCACCCTGAGCTTTGACGCGGTCTTTGATGATGTACCGGATGTACTGCACGGTCCGGTAGCCGGACAGCGCCAGCAAGACGTTCTTGAGGAAGAACTCACGTTCACTTTGCTTGACGTCGTACAGGCCGCACTGCAGGTGGAAGGCGTAGTCAGGGTCTTTTTCCGGATCGCCCAGGTGCACGTGGTGGTTCTTGATATGCGACGTGCTGTAGGACTGATGCAGGTGGAAGATCAGGTAGCCGGAGAGAAACGTGCCGGAGACCCAATTGATCACGCGGTTCTTGGCCAGCATTTTGTGCGCTGACTCGTGCAGCACATTCGCCAGGGCGCGTTGCGTGGTGCCGATCAGAAACAGCGAAACCGGGTAGAACCAGTAGCTGATGCCCAAGGACAGGTAGATGGCAAAGGCAATGATTGCGTAATCCTTACCCAACGCGATGGCCCAGTGATAGTTATCTTTTTTGCACAGGTGCTTGAGCATTCCGAAGGTTTCACGGGAAATGCCCGCGGCGTATTCGCCAGCAGGTTCTTTGTTTTTATCGACCAGCATAATCACTCCATAATTAAGCGGCACGCTGCAACACCCGTCTCATTGCTGGGCAAAGGAATTTTTTCAGGTGGTGCGGCTATTGTTTTTTTTGCCTGAGCTAGACTCATCGGCTGCAAAAAAAACTAAAGCACCGCTCGATGGCGAACAAGCTGCCCTTTTAGACAGGTAGGCTGCGACGAGGCGCACGCGTAGACTCGCCGCTGAAAAATCACCGGCGAGCGTAGCGTTTATGAGGAGGGAAGCCTGTAGATCAGGCCTTTTCGCGGATGTACCCCAGGTTCAGGGCCTTGCGAATCGCCGACTTGCCGTTGGTGACGTCCAGCTTGCTGAAGATATTCTTCATATGAAACTTGACGGTACGCGGGCTCATTGAGGTCAGGACGGCTATTTCGTTGTAGGTCTTGCCCAGGCTGGTCCAGGACAACACTTCGGTTTCTCGTGGGGTCAGTACCGTTTCCTGTATCGGCGCAGGTGTGACCGTGGCGCAGCTTTCGAGGGCCTCGTCGTAGACCGAGACCAGCAGCATCTGCAGCTCACTTTTGTTGGCCAACACCGTGTCGCGAAACTGTTGGTCTTCACCGAAGCTGCACAGGTTGAGGATCGAGTAAAAACCGCGGTTGCCATGCACGATAAAGCTCGCGCCCTCACCCACCGGTGCACAGGGCCCAGGCACCGGCACCGCTTCTGCGGCAGGCGCGAGGATGTTTTCATCGCTCCAGAAAAAAGGTTTGACCCGCTCCTTGGACAAGGACAGCAGTTGGCCACGCTGGTAAAAATCGTCCGCCGAGTCGGAGCGGTCCAGCGCGTCGGGGTAATTGGTGATGATCTCTGCTTCATCCAGTGTCGGCCCACACTGATACACCTCGAAGTGCCCCAGGCCGCGCCGGGTCAGTTCGGCATCGAGCAATTGGCGCACATCGGCGGGCTGTATGGACATGGTGTTGCTGGATTGGCCATCGCTTCGCATGAATATCGTCCCTGATGAGTGACAACGTATGAGGCTAATGCTCTGACGGGAAGGCTTCAATCCCGAAGCCTCTGGTCAGAGTCGACCCATACTGTAGGAAATATCTCTACACAAAGACAAGAATGAAACATGCCGTACAGACCTTGTCCAGTGCTTCCTGGGCCGAGCCGACCATCAGCACGCAGTGGCCATTTGCGCTGCCGAGCGCCCAGGCTCAGGCCACCTGCGCGGCAAATACTTCGCGAAACCGCTGCATCTCCTGCTGACTGCCCACCGTCACCCGTACCCATTGCGGCCAGTCTTTCCAGACCCGCCCGATCAACACATTGTGTGCTGCGAGCTTTTCGATGACCTGCTGGGCCGGTTGCTTCACGTCGATCATGAAGCAGTTGCTGTGCGACGCGGTGCAGGCAAACCCCCGCCCCTTCAGCCACGCCACGGTCTCATCACGTAACTGCGCGTTGAGCGCCTTGCGGTGGGGCAGCAGCTTGACGTCTTCCAGGCTCGCCCGGGCCCCGAGCAAGGTGGAGGCGGCAGGCACGTTGTCGCCGCCAAACACCGCCAGCCGTGCCAGCAGCGCGGGGTGGCCAATCGCCAAGCCCAGGCGTGCGCCGGCCATGCCGTAGATTTTCGAGAAGGTGCGCAGCACCAGCAAATCGTCGTGGTCCTTGACCCAGCTCACGCAGCTCGGCGCATCAGAGAAGTCGATGTACGCCTCGTCCACCACCAGCACGCTGCCTTTGGGCTTGTTCGCCAGCGCCTGGCGGATCGCCTCGGTTGACGTCAGGGTGCCGGTGGGGTTGTTGGGATTGCACAGATACAGCATGCCCGCCTGCGGATCGGCAGCAAGCATGGCCGGCACGTCGTGCGCATGCTCGGCATTGAGGCTCACTTCGCGCACCGGCGCCTTCCACGACTCAGCGGCCTGGCGCGGTACTTCGTAGGACGGTGTGGCCATCACCAGCCCGCGTGTTTGGCTGGTAAACGCCAGCACGGCATAGCGCAGCGCGGCCATGGAGCCGGCAAACACGGCGACCTGTTCTTCGGCGATGCCCTGCTGCTGGGCAAACAGCCCAGCCAAGGCGTACATGTGGTCATAGGGATACCGCCCGGAGATGGCCACCCCACGCTGCATCGCCTCACGGGCAGCGCCTGAGGGGCCGTAGGGGCTTTCGTTGTAATTGAGCCGCACCTTGTCAGCGGGTGCCGGCGGCGGGCTGGCCACCGCCCAATCCAGGCGCCCCAGCACCGGCAAGGCCGCGCCAAAGGCGAGAAGTGACCGACGACTTACGCTGACCATGGAACTACTCCTTGTAGTCGTGTGTTGGATTCGCACAGCACGTACAGAGGAGTATGACGAGGCAGGTATGGGCTGATTTAGTTCAGCTGCAACTTCTGCTTGAGGCTGTGCATCACAGCGGCCTTGTTTTGCAGGTAGTCATTCAGGCCGCGAGCCCGCAAGTTGCATGCATCACAGTTACCGCAACCGCTGCCGAGGATGCCGTTGTAGCAGGTCAGGGTCTGGTGCTGAACCAGGTCCAACTGATTATGGTAATCCGCCAGGGCCCAGGTTTCGGCCTTGTTCAGCCACATCAGCGGGGTGTCCAGGCGCAGCGTGTACTCCATGCCCAGTTCAAGCGCCTTGTTCAGCGCTTTGACGAACTCATCGCGGCAATCGGGATAGCCTGAGAAGTCGGTTTCGCACACCCCGGTAATGACGGTCTGCGCCTTTACCTGATAGGCGTAGATCGACGCCAGGGTCAGAAACAGAATATTGCGACCCGGCACAAAAGTGCTGGGCAGGCTGTCGCCTGAACTGTTCACGGTCGGCACCGGGATGTTGTCGCGGGTCAGGCTGCTGATGGCCAACTCGTTGAGCAGGGACACGTCCATGACTTTATGAACGGTAGCGCCCAACTGCTTGGCAAGCTTTTGGGCGACCTCGATTTCTGCCACATGGCGCTGGCCATAGTCGAAGGTAATGCAGTGAACTTCGTCATACAGCGGCAGTGCCTGGATCAGACAGGTCGTCGAGTCCTGCCCGCCACTGAATACGATAACGGCTTTTTTACTCATCGGTTTGCTTCCTGCATTTGTAAAATTCGGGAATAGTTTAAAGGCCACTCCATAAAAAACCCCGCGCTTCTTGCGAAGGCGGGGCTTTTTAATGCTCGATGACTCAGTGTGCGTAGGTCAGCAACAGCTCTTTCGGTACCTGGAAATCCAGGGACATCATCACGCTGAGCGCGGTGATGGTGAAGATCGAGAACACGAACAGCTTGCGCGCCCAGACGGTGTCATCCACCGCCTTGTAGCCGGTCCAGGCCATGTACAACCAGTACATGCCCATGGCGGCAGCGACGGCGAGGTAGCTCATGCCGGCATAGCCACTGAAGGTCAACATCAAGGTCGCCACGAGGAAGGCCAGGATGTAGAGCAGGATGTGTTTCTTGGCCACCTGAATGCCACGCTTGACCGGCAGAACCGGAATCGACGCAGCCAGGTAGTCATTGAAGCGGAAAATCGCGATGGCATAAGAGTGCGGCATCTGCCACAGGCTGAACATCACCAGCAGCACCAGCGCGGCCATGTCGAAGCTATTGGTCACAGCCACATAACCAATCACCGGCGGCATCGCCCCCGACAGACTGCCCACCAGCGTGCCGTGAACCGACTTGCGCTTGAGGTACAGGCTGTAAAGGCCGACGTAGATGACAAAGCCGATCACGGCAAACAGCGCCGCCAACGGGTTGGCCACCTTGTACAACAACACGACGCCGGCAACACCCAGGACGGTCGCGAACAGCAGTGCCAGTTTCAGGGAGATAAGGCCCTGGACCAGCACGCGGTTCTTGGTGCGTTCCATCTTGATATCGATGTCGCGGTCAATGCAGTTGTTGAATACACAACCGGAAGCTACCACCAGGGAGGTGCCGATCATTGCAGCCAGGAAGATGGCCAGATCGACATGTCCCTTGGAGGCCAGGAAGAAACCGCCTGCCACAGAAAGCACGTTACCGAAAATGATCCCCGGTTTGGTGATTTGGATAAAGTGCTTAAGCGACATCGGGTCTTACCTCACTTCGCCATCATGAACGTGTGGATGCTGAACATGATCCATATCGACAGACCAACCAGCAGCAGGATCACAAGGCCTGCGAACACAAATGCAATCACGTTATCGCGCTGCTCTTTGGAACGATCCAGGTGCAGGAAGTACACCAGGTGAACCAGAACCTGAATCACCGCGAAGGCCAGAACGATCATCAACGTGATGGACTTCGGCAGGGTCGGGTACATCACCAGACCAAACGGGATGAGCGTCAGGATTACCGACAGGATGAAGCCGATAGCGTACGACTTAACGCTGCCGTGGCTCGCATCATGGCTGTCATGGTCATGGGAGTGTGCATTAGCCATTACAGGGTCCCCATCAGGTAAACAACGGTGAAGACGCAGATCCAGACCACGTCCAGGAAGTGCCAGAACAGGCTCAGGCAGCTCAGGCGAGTCTTGTTGGTGTTGGTCAGGCCGTGTTTATTGACCTGATACATCATCACCGCCATCCACAGCAGGCCGGCAGATACGTGCAGACCGTGGGTGCCTACCAGCGTGAAGAACGCGGACAGGAAGCCGGAACGGTGCGGGCCGTAGCCTTCGGAGATCAGCAGGTGGAACTCGTTGATCTCCATGCCGATGAAGCCCAGGCCGAACAGGAAGGTCAGTGCCAACCAGCTCAGTACGCCTTTCTTGCTGCCCTTGTAGAAGGCCAGCATGGCGAAGCCGTAGGTGATCGAACTGAACAACAGCAAGGCGGTTTCGCCGAGCACATAAGGCAGTTCGAAGATGTCGTGGCCCGACGGGCCACCCGCTACGTTGTTTACCAGTACCGCGTACACCGCGAAGATCGACGCAAACAAGATGCAGTCGGTCATCAGGTAGAGCCAGAAACCGAATACGGTCATTGGCCCCGAGTCGTGGTGATGGTCATCGTGCCCATGGTCATCGACATGGGCGTGTCCAGCATTGGTCACTAAGTTCGACATGGTTTAAGCCTGTTCCAACGAGGTTTCTACACGGTTGGCCGGGATTTTCTTCTCGGCTACCAGGCGAGCGTGTTGCTCGGCTTCGATGCGCTCGATCGTTTCGACCGGCACCATGTAGCCTTGATCATCACGGGCAGCGTGAATGATGAAGTAACCGATGGTGCCTGCCAGGCCCACGATTGCCAGCCACCAGATGTGCCAGATCATCGCGAAACCGAACACGGTCAACAGCGCGCCCATCACCACGCCAGTGGCGGTGTTGTTCGGCATGTGGATCGGCTCGTAATGCTTGGGTTGCTGGTACGCAGTACCGTCTTCCTTCGCTTCGGTGAACGCATCGATCGTGTTCGCAGTAGGAATCACAGCGAAGTTGTAGAACGGAGGTGGCGACGAGGTCGACCATTCCAGGGTGTGGCCATTCCATGGGTCGCCGGATTCGCAAGCGTTCTGCTTACGGTCACGGATACTCACGTACAGCTGGATCAGCTGGCAGGCGATACCGGCAGCGATCATCAACGCACCGAACATGGCGACGTACAGGTACGGCACCCACTCAGGGTTGGTAGTGGCGTTCAGACGACGGGTCATGCCCATGAAGCCCAGTGCATAGAGCGGCATGAACGCGACGAAGAAGCCCGAGATCCAGAACCAGAATGCAGCCTTGCCCCAGCCTTCGTGCAGCTTGAAGCCGAACGCTTTCGGGAAGTAGAAGCTGAAACCAGCGATGTAACCGAATACAGCACCACCGATGATCACGTTGTGGAAGTGAGCGATCACGAACAGGCTGTTGTGCAGTACGAAGTCAGCACCCGGGATGGCCAGCAGTACGCCGGTCATGCCGCCGATCGCGAAGGTCACCATGAAGCCCAGGGTCCACAGAACCTGGCTGGTGATACGCAGACGGCCGTGGTAGATGGTGAATAGCCAGTTGAATAGCTTCACCCCCGTCGGGATGGAAATCAGCATCGTCGCCAGGCCGAAGAAGGCGTTGACGCTGGCCCCCGAGCCCATGGTGAAGAAGTGGTGCAGCCACACCATGAAGCCCAGTACAGAGATCGCGCCCGATGCGTAAACCATCGAGTGGTGACCGAACAGGCGCTTGCCGGTAAAGGTCGAGATCACTTCAGAGAAGATACCGAACGCTGGCAGGATCAGGATGTACACCTCAGGGTGACCCCATGCCCAGAACAGGTTCACGTACATCATCGGATTGCCACCAAGTTCATTGGTGAAAATGTGGAAATCCAGGTAACGGTCAAGCGACAGCAGCGCCATGGTAGCGGCCAGGATCGGGAACGAAGCCACGATCAGGACGTTGGCCCAGGTGCAGGTCCAGGTGAAGATCGGCATGTCCATCAGTTTCATGCCAGGGGCGCGCATTTTCAGGACGGTGGCCAGGAAGTTGACCCCCGTCAGTGTCGTCCCGAGTCCTGATAACTGTAGCGCCCAGATGTAGTAGTCCACACCCACGCCCGGACTGTACTGAATGCCCGACAGCGGCGGATACGCAACCCAACCGGTCTTGGCGAATTCGCCGACGCCCAGGGACAGGTTGATCAGTACCACGCCGGAAACCAGCAGCCAGAAGCTCAAGGAGTTCAGGAACGGATAGGCAACGTCACGCGCACCGATCTGCAGCGGCAAGGCAAGGTTCATCAAGCCGGTGAAGAATGGCATCGCCATGAAGATGATCATGATCACACCGTGAGCGGTGAAGATCTGGTCATAGTGTTCAGGCGGCAGGTAGCCAGGCGAACCCTCGGTGGCCATGGCCAACTGGGTACGCATCATGATGGCGTCGGCAAAACCACGCAGCAGCATGACCATGGCAACGATGACGTACATGACACCGATTTTTTTGTGGTCGACAGAGGTCAACCACTCGGTCCACAGGTAGGTCCACTTCTTGAAATACGTGATTGCAGCAAACAGTGCCAGACCACCCAGCGCGATCATGGCGATGGTCACCATCACGATCGGCTCGTGGAACGGGACCGCATCCCAACTTAATTTACCAAACATCGTTTACTCCTCTGCCCCAGCAGTTGAATGCGAGCCCGTGTCAGAACCTTCAACCGCGGCCACTTCTTTCTTCTCGTGCTTGACCGGCTTGCCTGGTTTCATACCTTCGTACTTGTCGACGATTTTCTGAAACAGGTCCGGCGTGTACGCGGAGTACAGAGTGGCTGGGTTGTTCTGGCTTGGTTTGGCAAGAGCATCGTATTCAGCTTGATCAAGCTGTTTAGGTGCGGCCTTGACTTTGGCTACCCAGGCGTCGAAATCTTCCTGGCTCGTCGAGATCGCTTTGAATTTCATGCCGGTGAAGCCAGCGCCGCTATAGTTGGCGGAGATGCCTTCCATTTCAGCTTTCTGGTTGGCGATCAGGTGCAGCTTGGTCTGCATGCCTGCCATCGCGTAGATCTGGCCGCCCAGAGCAGGGATGAAGAACGAGTTCATCACAGCGTCGGAGGTGATCTTGAAGTTCAGCGGAGTGTGCTCCGGGAACTGGATTTCGTTAACAGTGGCGATACCCAGGTCCGGGTAGATGAACAGCCACTTCCAGTCCAGCGCGACAACTTCGATGTTGATCGGCTTGACGTCGGATTCCAGCGGACGGTACGGGTCCAGTGCGTGGGTGGACTTGTAGGTCACATAACCCAGGGCAATGATGATGAGGATCGGCACCAGCCACACTGCGATTTCGATCTTGGTGGAGTGCGACCACTTAGGCGCGTAGGTAGCGCTGGTGTTCGACGCGCGGTATTTCCAGGCGAAGGCGAAGGTCATGATGATCACGGGGACCACGACCAGCAGCATCAGCAGGGTGGCGGTGATGATCAGGTTTCGTTCATCCAGACCGACCTGTCCTTTTGGGTCGAGCAAGGTCCACTTGCAGCCTCCCAGCATTAACAACATGCCAAGCAGCGGCAAAAAGCCTAGTAATCGGGGGTACCTGTTTTTACTCATCTCACGACCTCTAAAGCAGCTTGCGCAATGCAGTTGGGTTTTGATCGCCAACACTTCACCCTGCCAAGGGTTGGCATTTCTCTTCGATTGAATAAGAGCCTGCCCGGCACGCCATACATGGACGTTTCACGGACCTGCGGTGAGTTCTTATTCGATTTCGTGGCTAAAGGCCTTGTTACAGACCAATTCCATTTGGTGCGGATAGTTGAAAGGCTGCCGGAACCTGGGGTCGCACAGAGCCATCCATCTGCCCCTCGACCGCTCCAATGCTCAAATATTGAACAGCACCGGACATTCAGTGCGGGCGATTGTAGTTAGCTAGCGATGTATAAACCATGTCTTATAAAGAAATAATTTTTATCGATTCCAGCAACAATCCTTCACCAATCTTGCAAAGGTTCGGGATCTTATCGTGTTCGATTCTCAACAAAAACCACAAAAATTGCCGTGTTATTGCGTGAGGGCGCCCTTCCCTTACACCTTGTAAGGGCATGCAAAACGTATCCAAGTCCCCATAAAACAAGGCATTCGGACATCACCGAATGATGCGAACCGTGCGACGTTCGCGGCACCGCTCAATCGACGAACTGACAGCACATCTTGGCCGTTTTATGCAAATTTATGGGCCGGTGCGGCGCGTCAGAAACGTCCTGCGACAGCGTCCGTGTGACAACATGTCGCACGCTGTGCGCACCTCAAGTTGCCCTTCGTCACGTCCCTTTCACAAAACCCTACATACAAAAACGCCCCGTCCTTCGATTAAGCAAGAACAGGGCGTTTCAGTGGGCCGGGTCAGGCCATGCGTTGGCGATTGCGATAGATGCCCAGCGGAACCAGGATCACCGTCAGCACAAACGCTACCAGCGCCCACTGTGCCAGGGACAGGCCAAGGATCGGCGGGTATGGCGTGCTGCAAAAGCCATCAACCTGGAAGCCCAGGGGAAAGACTTTGGCCAGCGGCAAGTCATCGACAATCGGCTGCAGGACATCGATGCCACAGCTGACCGCAGGGAAAAACTGCGTGTACACATGATGGCCGGCCGCAGCCACGCCGCCCAAGGCGCTGAGTACCACCAACCCTTCAAAAAAGGTGACCGCGCCTTTGCGGCGCATGGCGGCACCGAGGAACGCAAACACCGCGATCAACAGCAAGGCGTAGCGCTGCAGGATGCACAGCGGGCATGGCGCCTCGCCCAGTACCACCTGCATGTACAACGCACCGCCAATCAGCGCCAGGCAGATGATGCCCAGCAACACCAGAAAGCGCCGCTCCCTGCCTAAACGCAATTCGTCACTCATCCCCGTTTCCCTTTGCCTGATTATGGTTGTGCCTGATGGCCGCAAGTTTACACACAGGGGACGGTTAAAACAGAGAGGGGTTAACGGCGGATTAATCGGGAGGAATGCAAAACCAATTGTGGGAGCGGGCTTGCTCGCGAAGGCGGTGGATCAGCCACTTTATAAGTCGACTGACACTGCGCCTTCGCGAGCAAGCCCGCTCCCACAGGTTGAACAGTGCTGTGCCTGGAAACCTTATTCCAGGGCCGCTGCCGGGCCGAAGAATTCGTAGCGTGCCTGTTTGTCCGGCACACCGAGGGCTTTGAGGTGGCGCTTGATCGCTGCCATGAAGCCTTTAGGGCCGAGGAAGTAGGCGTCGAGGTCACGCTGCTCGGGCAACCACGCCGCCAGTTGCGCCTGGCTCAGCATCCCGACCTTGTCGGCCGCCGGGCTCACGCCATCGTCTTCTGCGTAGCAATAGAAGCGCTTGAGTTGCGGGTGCCTGGCCGCCAGGGCGTCCACCCAGTCACGGAATGCATGCACGCCGCCGTTACGCGCGCAGTGGATAAAGTGCACCGGGCGCTCGGTGGCCAGGGCTGCTTCGAGCATCGGCAGCGTCGGTGTGATGCCCACCCCGCCGCTGATCAGCACCAACGGTTTGTCGCTGGCGACCAGGGTGAATTCGCCCGATGGCGGGAACAGGTCGAGGGTCGCGCCGACGTGCATCTGGTCATGCAGGTAGTTGGAGACCCGCCCACCGGCCTCGCGCTTGACGCTGATACGGTACAAACCCGCATCGCTCAGGGCCGACAAGGAATAATTGCGGCGCACTTCTTCGCCATCGATCATCAGCTTCATGCCGATGTACTGGCCCGGCGCGGCCGCCAGGATCGGGCCGTTATCCACCGGGGCAAAATAGAACGAAATGATCTCGTTGCTCTCCTCCACGCGCTTGACCAACTGGAACGGCCGCGCACCGCGCCAGCCGCCCGGGGCCTGGGCCTTTTCGTCGTAGATGGCGGCTTCGGCGCCAATCAGGATATCGGCCAGTTGGCCATAGGCGGCGCCCCAGGCGCTCAGCACCTCGGGCGTGGCAATCTCGCTGCCCAGCACCTCGGAAATGGCCCGCAGCAGGCACGTCCCCACAATCGGGTAGTGCTCCGGCAGGATCTGCAGGGCCACATGCTTGTTGATGATTTTCGCGACCAGATCGCCCAGTTGGTCCAACTGGTCGATATGCCGCGCGTACATCAGCACGCCATTGGCCAAGGCGCGGGGCTGGTCGCCGTTGGCCTGATTGGCCTGGTTGAACAGCGGGCGGACGTCCGGGTACTCGCTGAGCATCATGCGGTAGAAGTGCGTGATCAGCGCTTCGCCGCCGCTTTCCAGCAGGGGCACGGTGGATTTGACGATGGCACGGTCTTGGGCACTAAGCATGGCAGACTCCTGGGTCTTTTTACTGATTACCCTTAGGTAGTCAGTATTCGTGCCAACTTATAAACCGTTATTTTTCAATGAGTTAAATATCGTGTAGTCAATATAACTTCCTACGCTTTATAGTCATAAGGACTACAAGGAGTCATTATGACTGCACAATCGCTGCTCACTACCCTGCTGCCTCTGGTTGCCGACTTGTCGCGCGACCTGCCTGAAGGCGAGCGCTACCGACGCCTGTTGCAGGCCATGCGCGCGCTGCTGCCGTGCGATGCCGCCGCGCTGTTGCGCCTGGACGGTGAATGGCTGGTGCCGTTGGCGGTGGACGGTTTGAGCACCGACACCCTCGGCCGACGCTTCAAGGTCAGCGAGCACCCACGCTTTGCGGTGCTGCTGAGCAGCCCCGGCCCTACCCGCTTTGACGCCGACAGCGAATTGCCGGACCCCTACGATGGTTTGGTCGATGGCCTGCACGGCCACCTGCAAGTGCACGACTGCATGGGTTGCCCGCTGTTTATCGACGACAAACCCTGGGGCCTGCTGACCCTTGATGCGCTGGATACCGAGCGCTTCGAACGTGTCGAGCTCGACGCCCTGCAAGCCTTCGCCAGCCTGGCAGCGGCCACCGTCAACGTCGCCGAACGTATCGAGCGCTTGGCCTTGCGCGCCGACGATGAGCACCAGCGCGCCGAGATCTACCGCCAGGCCAGCGGCCAGCAGCACAAGGAAATGATTGGCCAGAGCAAGGCCCACAAGCACCTGGTCGAGGAAATCAAGCTGGTGGGCGGCAGCGACCTGACCGTGTTGATTACCGGCGAAACCGGCGTCGGCAAGGAACTGGTCGCCCAGGCCCTCCACGCCGCGTCGCCGCGTGCAGACAAACCCCTGATCAGCCTCAACTGCGCCGCACTCCCGGAAACCCTGGTGGAAAGCGAGCTGTTCGGCCATGTGCGCGGCGCCTTTACGGGAGCGCTGAACGAGCGCCGCGGCAAATTCGAATTGGCCAATGGCGGCACGCTGTTTCTGGATGAAGTGGGCGAGTTGTCGCTGACCGTGCAGGCCAAGCTGTTGCGCGTGCTGCAAAGCGGCCAACTGCAGCGCCTGGGCTCGGACAAGGAGCATCAAGTGGACGTGCGCCTGATCGCCGCCACCAACCGCGACCTGGCCGAAGAGGTGCGCAACGGCCGCTACCGTGCCGACTTTTATCACCGCCTGAGCGTGTACCCGCTGCAAGTACCGGCGCTGCCTGAACGCGGCCGTGACGTGTTATTGCTGGCGGGTTTTTTCCTTGAGCAGAACCGTTCACGCATGGGCCTGGGCAGCCTGCGCCTGACCAGCGACGCGCAGGCGGCGCTGCTGGCTTATAACTGGCCGGGCAATGTGCGGGAGCTGGAACATTTGATCGGACGCAGCGCGCTAAAAGCCCTGGGAAACTGTCGCGAACGTCCGAAGATCCTGAGCCTGAGTGCCCAAGACCTGGACCTGCCCGACGTCAGCGCGCCGCCGGCAATCGAAGCACCGGCCGATGTGGCCCCTGTTGTCACCGGCGACCTGCGCCAGGCCACCGAGCACTACCAGCGCCAAGTCATCAGCGCCTGCCTGGAGCGCCACCAGCACAACTGGGCCAGCGCCGCCCGCGAACTGGGCCTCGACCGCGCCAACCTCGGCCGAATGGCCAAACGTCTGGGTCTCAAATAGAACGATCACCCAGGCTGAATGTAGGAACAACCCTCTCACATCAGATTTGCTTTGCCTTGAGCATCGGGTTCACAGGCTGGCTCGGTTTAACCTTACGAAACACCAACACATTCCCCAGCATCACCAGCACCAGCCCCATCAACGCCGGCGCCGTCCACTGATACCCCTCGGCAAACGCCGACACATTCAGCGCCACCACCGGAAACAGCACCGTGCAATACGCCGCGCGCTCCGGGCCCATACGGCCCACCAGCGTGAGGTAGGCGGTAAAACCAATCACCGATCCCGGAATCACCAGGTACCACAGCGCGCCGACATAACGCGCACTCCAATCCATCTCGAACGGTATCCCGCGCACTGCGCAATAGGTCGCCAGCATCACCGAACCGTAGGCCATGCCCCAGGCATTGGTGGTCAACGGCTTAAGCCCGGCCTTCTGCTGCAGGCTCGACAGCAGGTTGCCGGCCGAAAAACACATCGTCCCCAACAGCGCCAAGCCCAAGCCCAGCAACGTCTGCGGGCTGGCGGTGTGCCCGACCAGCTCCGGCCAGAACAGAAAACCCAGGCCGATCAATCCAAGCACGCCGCCCATCAACACGTTGCGCGCCACTCGCTGACCGAAAAACACCCGCGCATTGAGGGCATTCCACAGCGTGGCCGTGGAAAACACCACCGCCACCAGGCCGCTGGGAATCCATTGGCTGGCCGTCAGAAAGCACATGAAGTTGACGCAAAACAGGCAAACGCCCTGAGCGAGGCAAATCAGGTGCCCGCGCCGGTTCATCACCTGCAACTTGCGGCTTAGCAGCAACAGCGCAAACAGCACCAGCGCGGCCAGGCCAAAGCGATAGACAATCGACACGGGAATCGCCACGACGCCCAATTGCCACTTGAGGGCGATCCAGGTAGTGCCCCAGATCAGCACGGTAAGTAAGTACAGGAAAAGGTTCATAGCGGGCTCCGTCGATTGAGCCACAGTGTTGCCCGCAGACCGGCTCGCGCTCTTGCACATTCTTGCGCTTTTGTCGGGCAGCAGGATCACAGCGCCCGCGCTGCGGAGTAGGATGCAAGGCGTCGGAGAGAACAACCATGCCAGAGCTGGAATCCCTGCAAGTCTTTCAAGCCCTTAACCGCTCGCCCAACGCACGCCTCGAAGCCTGCGCCGAGCTCGGTGACGGCTTGTCTGCGGCGTTGTGGAGCAACCATCACGATGCTCAGGACTACCAGGCGCCCACCCACCACACCTTGTCCTGCTACATCGGCGGCGGCACCGGCACTTTTCGCCGTGATCAGCCCGGCACCAAAGGTGGCCCCGACAAACTCTGCATCCTGCCGGCCGAGCATCAGTCAGCCTGGGTGATCAATGGTGAAATTCGCCTGGCCCATGTGTACTTCAGCCCGGAGCAATTTGCCCTCGGCTGCGTCACCCTGCTGGACCGCGAACCGCGCGAATTGCAATTGCGCGAAAGCACCTTTCTGGAAGACGCCAGCCAGGCCCGGCGCTTTCACCAGTTGATCGCCCTCAACTGGCACGAGCCCGCCGAGCGCCTGCTGACCAGCAGCCTGGCCCATGAAATGCTCAGCCACACCTTGCTCAGCCAGGTTGGCGCGCGCGACGGTCTGCGTTTGAAAGGCGGATTGGCCGCGCATCAGCGCCGGCTGTTGGTGGACTACATCGACCATCACCTCGAAGACCCGATCAGCCTGGGGCAATTGGCCGGGATGTGCGCGCTGTCCGAATACCATTTCGCGCGGATGTTCCGCCAAAGCTTCGGCCTGCCGCCCCATCAATACCTGTTGGCGCGACGCTTGGCCCGCGCGCAAAGCCTGCTGCGCGCCGGGACGCTACCCCTGAGCGACATTGCCTGGATGTGCGGCTTCTCCAGCGCCAGCCACTTCACCCATCGCTTTCGCCAAGCCATGGACGCCACACCCAGCGAATACCGCCAAGCCTTCCACGCCTAAACACAACCCCACCAGCCACCCCGCCCCCGTGGCGAGCGGGCTTGCCCCGCGTTGGGCTGCGCAGCAGCCCTAAAAACAGCCGCCACGCTCCACCAGGAAAATCTCAATGCCCTTACAGGGCTGCTGCGCAGCCCAACGCGGGACAAGCCCGCTCGCCACAAAAACATGAGACGCCACACCCAGCCAATACCGCCAAGCCCTCCACGCCTAAACACAACCCCTCCAGCACACCCACTCCCGTGGCGAGCGGGCTTGCCCCGCGTTGGGCTGCGCAGCAGCCCTAAAACAGCCACCGCCCTCCACCAGGAAAATCTCAATGTCCTTACAGGGCCGCTGCGCAGCCCAACGCGGGACAAGCCCGCTCGCCACAAAAACATGAGGCGCCACACCCAGCGAATACCGCCAAGCCTTCCACTCCTAAACACAAACCTCCAGCCGCCCCACTCCCGTGGCGAGCGGGCTTGCCCCGCGTTGGGCTGCGCAGCAGCCCTAAAACAGCCACCACGCTCCACCAGAAAAATCTCAATGCCCTTACAGGGCCGCTGCGCAGCCCAACGCGGGACAAGCCCGCTCACCACAAAAACATGAGACGCCACACCCAGCGAATACCGCCAAGCCCTCCACGCCTAAACACAAACCCTCCAGCCGCCCCGCCCCCGTGGCGAGCGGGCTTGCCACGAAAACGTGAGACGCCATTCCAACGCTATGTAGATCCCGCTGCCTACGCCATCAACCCCAATGTCTTGGCTTTCGCCACCGCCTGGGTGCGCCGCTCCACGCCGAGCTTGCTGTGGATGCGCCGCGCGTGAGTCTTGACGGTGTGCAACGAGATAAACAGCCGGTCGGCGATTTCCAGGTTGGAGTTGCCCAGTGCGATCAATTGCAGCACTTGCAGCTCGCGCTGGCTCAGAGGGTTTTCCGCCACGCCGCTGGGCGCCGCCTGCGCCTCCAGGCCCAATTCACTCAATAGCCCTGGCGAGCGCAACCGCAGTTCGCGAATCGCCTGCTGCACCTGGCAGCGCCCGGCCAGCGCCAGCCCTGCCTCCAGGGCCCGACGAGCCAACAGCGGATCGCCGAGCTGCCAGGCCACCTCGCCCAGCACCAGTTGCAACTCGGTCTCCAGGCACAGCATGCCGCGCTGCCGAGTGGTGTCGAGCAAATCATTGAGCCGTGCAATCGGCTGCTCGGCACAGCCCAGCTTCACTTCGGCCAGCACCAGCAAGTACTCCAGGCGCGGGATCAGTTCCAGCGTGGCCGGCGGCGCCTGCTTGGCACCGGGCCCGCGAAAGTGGCGCAGCACCCGGCGCACCGCTTCCAGCGTCAATTCGGCGCGGCCCTGCTGCAACCAGAAATGCCCGCTGACCAACAGCAGCACCGCGCGATACACCGTGTCCGGTACCTGGCGTTGCTGCATCAAGCGCTCGGCTTCACGCAGCTGGATGAACGCCTGGGCGTAATCGCCTCGGTTCGCTGCCAGCAGCGCCAGGCCGAGAAACCCGTACAGCACGCGTTTGTCCTGGCTGTGCAGGCACATTTCCAACCCGGCCTCAAAGCACTCGGTGGCCAGCGCATCCTGCCCTTGACGCAACGCAAGATGCCCGCGCCGCAAAGCAATCCGCCCCACCAGCGGGCCGGCCTTGAGCCGCTGCCCCATCAGCATCGCCTGCACCTGCTCCAACAGGCTTTGTGCCCGATAGGGCGCGCCGCGTTGTTCCAGCAGTTGCGCGTGATCCAGCTCCAGCAAGGCCTCCAGCACCAACGAACCCTGTGCACGCGCCAGGCACAGGGCTTCGCGGTTCAAGGCCTGGCCCACGTCCAGTTCACCGCGCAGCAGGGCTTGCTGGGTCAGGCCCGAAAGGCACATCAGGCGCGAGGTCCAGGCGCTGTCGGGCAAGGCTTGCAGCGCTTCGAGAAAATGCTCGCGGGAGCGCTGGGCATCGCCGCTCAAGTGCAACAGCCAGCCCCATTGCGCCTGCCAGCGGGCCAACAGATAACGCTGTTGCGCCGCCGTCGGTTGCGGGGCGAACCGCGCCAATTGATCGATACACAAGGCTGCCTGGTCGAAGCGTCCGGCAAACAGCAACGCCGCCGTGACCAGCCCCACCAGTTGCGCCGAGCCAAGCATCAATTCATCGCCATGCTGCTCATGCAGACGCAACAGCAGCACCGCGTTGTGCTGACGGAACAAGTCTTCAAAACTGAAGTGCTGCAACAGGCTTACCGCCACTTCGTAGGCTTCGGCCAGCAGCGCCTGTTCAAAGGCGGCCTGCCAGTCCTGCTGCGCGGTGAACCATTGGCAGGCGCGACGGTGCCAGGAGCGCTTGGCCGGCCAGGGCTCATCGCGGATCAGTTGCGCCAGTGGCGCAAAAATTTGCAGCCAATCGGTGGTGTCCTCCCACGGCTGGATAAATGCGCCCAGCGCTTGCAGGTCGCGCAGGTAGTGATCGCCGTCACCAAAGCCGAACAAGTGCTCACACAGGCCCGGGTTGAAGCGCGGCATATGCGCCAACACGCGCCAGGCCTCCGCCAGCTCGGCGGGCAAGGTGCCGAAGAGTTCGTGTTGCAGGTAGTCGAGCAAGGTTTTGTCCGGGTGCCCGTCACCGAGCAAGGCGATGCGCACGCCGGCGCACCAGCCGCCGCTGAACTGCATCACGCTGTCGACGGTGTGCGTGGGCCCGAGCAGTTGCTGGATTTCCGCCGGGTTGAACATCAACTCACTGCATTCCAGCAACTCATCGTCGAGCAGCAGACGCGGCCAGTTGCACAGCGGGCGCCGCCGGGCGCCCAGCCACCAAGTCAGCGCCGGGCTGGCGGCGCTCAGCAAACGGTCGAGCAAGGCGTCCAGTTCGGGGGCCGGCAGGCGGCAGAAATCGTCGAGAAATATCCACGCCGGGCTGTGCCAGCGGCTGAGGTCGAGCAACAAGGTGGCTTCGTCGACAAACGACAAACCGAGGTGTAGCGCCAACCGCGCGCAAAAATCATCGGGGCTGAGCACGGCGCCATTGAGCGCCAGCCAATACACCTGACACTCCGCCGGCGCCTGCAACGCACACTCGGCGAGCAACGCGCTCTTGCCACTGCCACCCGGCGCGCAGAGCAGCTTCACCCTGACCGGCGCCGCCAGCAAAGGCCCGGCCAGGCGCGGGCGCAACAGATGATGAGCGGACAGCCGTGGCATGAATCCAGGACGGTCCAGGCAGCGTGTCATGGCGGTCATTGCTGCATCCTGCTTTTTATTGTTATGCAACCTGGCGCCTACCCTAGTCCTGTGGTCGGCGGTTGTTGAAGAAGTATTCAGCGGGGTGATTGGTAGCCATGCACAAAACCCGGGATTCCACTCCACCATAAAGTGGAACCCGGTCAATGTGGGAGCTGGCTTGCCGGCTCCCACAGGGTGATCGCATTGCAATTGAAGATCAGCGCACGCCCTCAGACCTCAACGCTGCCGGGGTGTAATCGGCCGCCTTGGCCGCAAAGCCGAACACGAAACTGCTCTTCTCCTCGTTTTTCATCCCCAGCGCGATGTAGCGCCCGGCGATGATGTCGTACAGCGTTTCCACGGTGTAGGCCGGCACCTGGTGGTCGTAGTAGAACTGCGCGTGGCCCTCGGCTACCCGCCACAGTTGGCCACGGCCGTCGTAGTGATCAACCAGCGCGACCTGCCAGCTGTCTTCGTCGATGTACATGTGGCGTTTGGCGTAGATGTGCCGCTCGCTCGGCTTGACGGTGCCGATCACTTCCCACACGCGGTGCAGCTCATAACGGGTCAGGTCCTGGTTGATGTGCCCGGCCTTGATGATGTCGTCGTACTTGAGGGTCGGCGAATCGAGCTTGTAGCTGTTGTAGGGGATGTACACCTCTTTTTTGCCGACCAGCTTCCAGTCATAGCGATCCGGCGCGCCAGAGAACATGTCGAAGTTATCGGTGGTGCGCAGGCCGTCGGAGGCGGTGCCCGGGCCGTCATAGGAGACTTGCGGCGCGCGGCGCACACGGCGCTGGCCGGCGTTGTAGATCCAGGCCAGGCGTGGCTCTTTCACCTGATCAAGCGTCTCGTGCACCAGCAATACGTTGCCCGCCAGACGTGCCGGGGCGGTCACCGATTGCTTGAAGAAGCTCAGCACGTTGGCCGCCTTGGCCTGATCGATGTCCGGGATGGCTTGCGGCACCGCCACTTCTTCCTCGAAACGGATCGGCGTGTAGCTGCCGTTCGTTTGCGGGGTGGCCTGGGTGATGATGCGCTTGAGGTTGCCGCCGTGGTAACGGGTGATGTGGTTCCACAACACCTCCACGCCATTCTTCGGAATCGGGAACGCGTAATAGCGGTTGCCGGTGAAGTTCTCCAGGCCATTGCCGTCGTTGATCGCGTGCACGTTCAATGCGCTGCGCTTGATCGACTCGTAGATCTCCGGTGGCAGGTTGACCGTGCGGTGGGTCGGGTACACCGGGATCTTGTAGGTTTCGGGGTAGCGCTTGAACATCGCCACCTGGCCGTCGGAGAGCTTGTCTTTGTACTTGTCGACCGTGGCGGCGGTGATCACGAACAGCGGTTTTTCATTGGCAAACGGGTCGGCCAGGAACCCCTTGCTGTCCACCGCGCCGGCATTTTTGGGGATACCGCCGGTCCAGGCCGGAATCGAGCCGTCGGCGTTGCCGGCTTTTTCCGCGCCGACCGGCGTCAGAGTGGTGCCAAGCTTGGCGGCTTCTTCGGGCGACACCGCCGCCATGACGTGGGCGGCCAGCACACTCAGGGCCATCACTGCAAATATCTTACGCATAGGTTCTTGTCCTTCCTTAAACCAGATCAGAAGTTCACGCCGAAGCTGAGGGCGATAAAGTCGCGGTCGGTGAGGGTGTTGTAGTCACCGCCGAAAAAGTCGGTGTAGCTCAGGCTCGCGGTGTAGGTGTTGCGGTAATCCGCGTCCACACCGACGCTGATCGCTTTGGCGCCTTCGTTGAAAATCCCGTTCGGCCCATAGCCGCTGACGTCATGGGACCAGGACAGGTTGGGCTTGAGGTTCACCCCGGCAAACACGTTGTTGTAATCCAGGATTGCGCGGGCGCGATAACCCCAGGAATTGGCGGTGACGAAGCCGTCGGTATCGCCGCCGAAACCATAGGCGCCATACACCGAGTCGCGGCCGTAGCGCAGTTTGGTTTTGGCCTCCAGACCGCCGACGTGCACATAGGCCGCCTCGCCCACCAACGTCAGTCGTTCGGCGCCCAGCACCTGATCGAAGAACTGAGTCATGGTGCTTTGGATCTGGGTAATTTCCTTGCGGCGGTAGCCTGAGTTATCCGAGCCGAACGAGCTGCGAATCGGCGAGGCGGTCTGGCCGGCAATCGGGTTGACCAGCGCCAGCGTCAAGTCAGTGGTGTTGAGCTGCACCGGCGCATTCGGGCGGTAGCTGATCTCGCCGGTCCACGCTGTGCCAGTGGGCAAGGTGGTGGAGAAACTGGCGCCGTACAGGCGAATGTCTTCCGGGTAGTCGAGGTAGTACTGGCCGCGACCGAGCATGGTGCTCTGGGCCAGGCCCGAGCCGCTGCCGGGCGCAATGGCGTTGGCGGTGGCCGCGATACGCCCGATGGTGGCCAGGTTGGTGTTGGCGGTAATGGTGCCCACGGTGGGCGTGCGGCTGTGGTAATTCATGAAGTACAGGCCGTACTCGGTGTCATCGCCGAGCCAGCGCAAGGCCGCACCGAACTGCCCGCCATCACGGGCTTCGCGGTCTTTGGCACGCTGCACCACCACGCCTTCGCGGGTGACTTGAAAGCCCTGGCCGAACGCGGCGGCCACCGGTTGCAGCGGCGCAATTGCCGGGCTGCCGACGGTGTAGTTGTTGTTGCAGCCGTGAGCAACCACGTCGTTGCCAAAGAAAGTGCCGCAGTTGTCCACCACGGTGTTTTCCCAGTTCAACTGGTAGAAACCTTCCACCGACAGCTGATTGGTGAGGCTCTGGGACGCGAACAGCATGTTCACCGGGATCAGGCCTTCCTTGATTTCGGCGCCGGGGCGACGAAAGGCCGACACGTCGATCGGGTTGATGCTGTTGATCGAGTTACCGATGAATGTACTTTCGCCCCAGCTGACGACTTGCTTGCCGACGCGCACGTTGCCGGTCAGGTCGCCAATCGAATAGTTGTGATAGACGAAGGCATCCAGCAGCTCATAGCCGGACGACCGCGCGCCTTCGTCGCGATGGTTATTGCTGATCTGCTTGAACTCGCGGTCTTCGTCCTGCAGTTCGAAGTCGTACCAGTACTTGCCGCGCACAAACACGCCGCTGTCGCCGTACTTGAGCTCCAGGTCGTGAATGCCTTTGAAGATCTTGGAGAAGGTTTCGCCCTTCTTGAAGTTGAGCCGCCCGTCATCCCCTGTGGATGCCTGCCCCGTGCCGCCATTGGGAATGCCCACCAGCTTTTTGTCGGCATCGCGCATGCCCCAACTGGCGCCGACCGACAGCGAAGAATCGAATTGCCCTTCGATCTCGCCAATGTTGAACGAAACAGCCTGTGCCTGGGCGCAGCAGCCCAGTGCAACCGCCGCGGCGAGCGCCTGTGGCGTGAAGATGGCGCGCATTGTTGTTTTTGTCATGCGTCTTCCCCGGTGAGTGACAGAAGGCCCCACCCTACTGCCGCCCGCGAGGAGCGATAAGCGCACCAAAGGGGTATTCGCAGTGTCGCTCGAAAGGATTAGCAGCCGCTCTGGCCGGGGTTTTGACCGGGCCATGACTGGGGTAGATAGCGCGCTATCAGGGGAATGGATGGCATGCGCAGCGACTGTTGCCAATTTGGTAACAGTCCTTGTCTCGAACCGCTATTACTCAATTTGTTACAACCGACTATTCTTACCTCGCTCTCAGGGCAAACGGCCCGCTCCCAACCTGGGGAGAACAGCTGAATTTCGACGGATTGGCTAATTTATTCAATCTGTTACCCGTGTTCACTGACGTTGATTTGTCGCTCCTTGATCCAACGTCTTACTTCGGCCGCTGCCTTTGCAGCGGCCTTTTTTATGCCTGAATGAAAACGGGGCGCCATCAGCGCCCCGCAGTATTGGATAGTGTTCCAGCAACGATCAGAGGCTGAACTTCTGCAAGTTGGCCATCATCTCCTTCAATGCCTCGATGTTGTCCTTGGGGTGGGCGGCGCCTTCGAAGTCGCAGATCTGCGCCCAATGCGCGGCCACATCATCGGGTGAGAACCCGGCTTCGGGGTCAAACCCCACGCCCAGGCTGCGCTCCCAGCGGGTCTTGCCGATCCAGCCGCCGCCCACTTCAAACAGGCCCGAGGTTTCCTGGCACGCTTCGCTGCCCAGGTACACCACCAACGGGCTGACCAGCTCCGGCTTGAGGCGGTCGAACACTTGCGGCGGGATCAGGCCTTCGGTCATGCGCGTGCCGCCGGTGGGGGCGATGGCGTTGACCAGGATATTGTTCTTGCGCCCTTCCAGCGCCAGCGTGCGGGTCAAACCGTACAAGCCCAGCTTGGCCATGCCGTAGTTGGATTGGCCGAAGTTGCCATAGATGCCCGAAGTGGACGCGGTGAAAATCACCCGACCATAGCCTTGCTCACGTAAATGCGGCCAGGCGGCACGGGTCACTTTGTAGGCACCCTCGACATGCACCCGATACACCAGGTCCCAGTCGCCGTCGTCCATTTTGTGGAACGTCTTGTCGCGCAGGATGCCGGCGTTGTTCACCACCACATCGATGCGGCCGAATGCATCGAGCGCGTGCTGCACGATTTTGTCACCGTCGGTGACGGAATCATGGTTGGCTTCGGCAATGCCGCCTGCTTCGCGGATCTCGGCGACCACGCGATCGGCAGCCGAGGCGTTGGCGCCCTCGCCCTGGGTGGAACCGCCAAGGTCGTTGACCAGCACCTTGGCCCCGTGTCGGGCGAACAGCAGCGCATGCGCCCGGCCCAACCCGCCGCCGGCACCGGTGACGATCACGACCTTATCCTGGAACTGCACTGACTCACTCATACCGAACTCCGCTGGCGACAATGGGAATGGCATGAGTGTCAGGCACACAGCCTCTGGTCACAATAAAGTCGGCCGAGGCTGAATGGTGCTCGATAAGGCAGCGGGATGATTGTGCGGCCCAGGCTTTCGCAGGGCATCGCCTTCTCAGTGGCGAGCGGGCTTGCCCCGCGTTGGGTGGCGAAGCCGCCCCGATAAGGTTACTGCAGAGTGTCTGGCGTATCGCGGTGGCAGGTTTTAGGGCCGCTTCGCGCCCCAACGCGGGGCAAGCCCGCTCGCCACAACAGGTGGCTCAGGAATAGGCCACTCGTGGCGCGGGCTGGCCGAGGCGCTCGCGAAACGCCAGGTAATGCTTGAGCACCAGCACCGGCGCTTCTATCTGCGGGTAGTGGCCGATATTGGCCAGCAACACCGTGTCGGCGTGCGGCACCAACTGGTGATAACGCTCCACCATATGCACACCGGAGATCGGGTCGACTTCGCCGTCGATGACGCGCAACGGCACCTCGCCGCGCTGCAACGCGTCCACCCAGCGCTCCCGCAAGCGGCGGCGCTGGGGAATGTAGGCAATCAGTTTGTGCAGGATGCGCGTGCCGTCATTGCACTTGATCAGGCTCCAGAAATCATCCAGCGCGCTTTCACTGGGCCGCGTATTCGGGCCAAAAATCTGGCTGAAGCTGTTCGACAAGGCATTGCGCCCGAAGGCTCGGCCGATCATCCAGCCAAGCGGGCTGAGCAGCAGTTTTTGCACCAGCGCCGGGCGATGGGTTTCCGGGAACAGCCCGCCGTTGAGGAATACGCAACTGGCCATCTGAAAACGGCCTTCGTAATGACGGGCGAGTAACTCCTGGGCGACGCTGTCGCCGTAGTCATGGGCCAACACATGCACCGGTTGCTCTACGCGCAGGTGGTCGAGCAGCGCCTGCTGCAGGTCGGCCTGTTCCAACAGGCAATAGTCGTGATCCACCGGCTTGTCCGAGTCGCCGAACCCCAGCATGTCGCAGGCAATCACCAGGTTGCGCTGGGCCAGCGGCTGCCACAGGTAGTGCCAGTCCCAACTGGCCGTGGGGAAGCCGTGAATCAACAGCAGGGGCTCGCCCTGCCCGGCCACCCAGTAACGGATCGTGCGACCACGGAAGACGAATTCCTGGGCGCGTTTGCGCCAGGCTCTGAGCGGGATTTCGGCGAGTGGCATCAGCTTTTATACCCGGGATCTTGCAGGTCCAATTTACGCAGCAGCGCCGGCCAGGCCAGCGCGCCGCCCATGCCCTGGGCGCTCTTGGTGACCGCTGCCACCATGGCCTTGGCCCCGGCAAGAATCTGCGGCTCAATGGCAATCAACTCAGCCGCGCCGTTTTGCGCCAGCACCTGGATATCGCAGGCGCGCTGGAAGGTAAACATCATCAGGAACGTATCGGCGATGGTACCGCCGCAGGTCAGCAAGCCGTGGTTGTGCAGCATCAGAAAATTGCTTTGGCCCAGGTCCGCCTGCAAGCGCGCCTTTTCCTCATGGTTCAGCGCCACGCCTTCGTAGGCGTGATAGGCCAGGCTTGAGAGCACGAACAACGATTGCTGGCTGATCGGCAACACGCCCTGCTTCTGCGCCGAAACGGCAACACCGGCGGGCGTGTGGGTGTGTATCACGCATGCCACATCGTGGCGCACTTCATGGATGGCGCTGTGGATGGTATAGCCCGCGGGGTTGATCTCGTAGGGGCTGTCCATCAGCTTGTTGCCGGCCTGGTCGACCTTGACCAGGCTCGACGCCGTGATCTCGTGAAACATCAGCCCGTAAGGGTTGATCAGGAAATCATCGGTGCCCGGCACCTTGGCCGAAATATGCGTGAAGATCAGGTCATCCCAGCCATGCAGCGCGACCAGGCGATAACAGGCGGCCAGGTCGATACGGGCTTGCCATTCGGCAGCGCTGACCTGGTCTTTGACATTCTGTGGCGATAGAACGGGGGCTAGGCTCACGGCAACGACCTCCTTGGCGCATTTTCTTATTGTTTTTTTGGGTGGAGGGCCAGTCTAGTCAGACGCCATCGCGCAAGTAGTCGCCTTCGCAGCCAGCTTGATGACCGAACGAGTCAGTAACAAGAATAGTTGAAGTCAGTGGGCGCCGCGTCAGAGAAGCGCCGCCAATAAAGGCACGGCGAACAGGTTGAGCAAGCCCGTCAACACCATCACCAGGCCCGCGACCGAGCCTTCTTCACCGCCCACTTCCCGCGCCCGGCTGACGCCGGCGCCATGGGCGCCCACACCAAACAACGCGCCACGCGCCAGGGGCGTGCGCAACGGCAACCATTTGAGCAGCACGCCGCCGAGCATGGCGCCGAACACGCCGGTGAACATCACAAACACAGCGGTGAGTTCCGGCACACCGCCCAGGTCAGAGGAAACCGGCATGGCAAACGGCGTGGTGATCGAGCGCGGCAACAGCGACATCGTCACCGAGCTGTTCAATGCCAGCGCCTTGGCCAGCCCGAACGAGGTGCCGATGGAGGCCGCGCTGCCGGCGACCATGCCCAGCAGCAACGCCGACCAATGACGCGCCAGCAAGCGGCGTTGTTGCCAGATCGGCACCGCAAACGCCACGGTGACCGGGCCCAGCACCAGCATCAGCCAGTGGGTGTCGGCGGCATATTCGGCGTAGGCGGTGTGCATCGGCGCGGCCACCGCCAGCAGCAGCGCCGGCACGAGAATCAGGGGTGACAGCACGTAGCGCCCGGTGCGGCGATAGATCCAGCGGCTGAAAATATAGGCGCCCAGGGTCAGGGCGAGCCAGAACACTGGCATCAGCTCAAGCTTCACGGCGCATGCTCCAGCGGCAGACCATCTCTACGGTAAACGCCGTCACCAGCATCACCGACAGTGTGCTGAAACCGATCACCAGCAAGATGCGCCAGCCGTCGTTGCGCACCAGGCCGCCGTAATCAAGCAGGCTCATCAGCGCGGGGATAAAAAACAGCAGCATCTCTGCCATCAACACCCCGGCGCCCAGTTGCAGGGCGGCCGGCTTGACCAGACCGGTGGCGAACGTCGCCAGCAACAGGCCCAAGCCCACCACGCCACCCGGAATCGGCCACGCCAACCACACGGCAATCTGGGTGCCCAGAAAATAGATAGCCAGCAGCACCACCAGCTCAATCAGCAGGCGGGCGATATGTTTGGAGCTGAAACGGTTCATAAGCGTTGATCCTCGCAGGCGCTCAGTTTAAAGACGGCCCTCTCATCCCCACAGCGAATTGTTAGACTGCCTGCTATTCCAAACTGGAATCAGAGTCATGGAATTCAAACAGCTGCGCAGTTTTGTCGAAGTGATCCACCGGGGCGGCTTTACCCAGGCCGGTAAAACCTTGCACATCAGCCAATCGGCCGTCAGCAAGCAGGTGGCACAGTTGGAGCAGAGCCTCGGTACGCCGCTGCTGGAGCGCACGGGCTCGCACATTCGCCTGACGGCCGCCGGCGAGGTAGTGTTGCAGCGCGCCGAAGCCATGTTGCGCCTGCAAACAGAGCTGCTCAGCGAGCTGGATGACATGCAGCAACTGGCCCGTGGCGAGCTGCGCCTGGGCTTGCCGTTGTTGGCGGGCGACACACTGTTTGCCGGGCTGTTTGCCGAGTACCGCAGGCGTTACCCCAAGGTCACCATCCAATTGCTCGAAGGCGGCACCCGCACGATCGAGCAGGCGATTCTCAGTGGTGAGCTGGACGTGGGTGGCACGCTGATGCCCAGTGATCCGGCCTTTGCCTGGCAACCCTTTTGCGACGAGCCGCTGGATGCTTTGCTGCCGATGGATCATCCATTGGCTGACAATGCCCAGGTGCGCCTGGAGGAACTGGCGGACACGCCCTTCCTGATGTACCAACGCAGTTTTGTGCTCAATGACCGACTGATGCAGGCCTGTCAGCAATTGGGCTTTACACCGAAGGAGATCGGCCGCAGCGGCCAGGCGGATTTTCTCGTCGCTCTGGTCGCGGCCGGTCAGGGCGTGGTGCTGTTGCCCAGCGTGGTCGCCCGTGGGTTGGTGCGACCGGGCGTGGTGCGCCTGACACTCAAGGCGCCCGACTTTTTACGCTGGGACATTGCCTTTATCTGGCGTGAGGGCGCTTATTTGTCCAAAGCCGCCCAGGCCTGGCTGGCGCTGCTGCGCGAATTCCCGGTCAACCGCGCAGTGCAGTGACCAGCTCGGCCAGCCACGGTTCTGCATCGGCTTCCGGGGTGACGCTTTCGCTGGCGTCCAGGCGCAGCATCGGCAGCACTTCGCGCACGCCCAACTCGCCGAACAGCTCGCGCATTTGCTCACCGCCGCCGCAGAAGGTGTCGCCGTAGCTGGCGTCGCCCAACCCGATGACGGCACCGGGCAGCCCGCGCCAGGCGGCGGGGAGTTGGTCACGAATGCTCGAATACAGGGGTTGCAGGTTGTCAGGCAACTCGCCCATGCCGGTGGTGGACGTCACCGCCAGAAAGGCGTCGGGAGCAAAGGCCTGCACATCGGCCAAGGTGGCGCGCGGGTTGTGCCAGGCTTCAAAGCCGGCCGCGTTGAGGATGCCGGCGGCGTGGCGGGCGACTTCTTCAGCGGTGCCGTAGACCGAGCCGGAAAGGATGGCGACTTTCATCAATCTGATCCTGTAGTTGAGCCAAAGCGTGGGATGTTAGCAGCTGGCGCAAATATTTCGGCGCATGCCGCGCAACATTCAGGGCATGCCATACACTGCAATCTCTAAAAACAAGCCATGGACCGCTCTATGATTAACGCCAAACTGATGCAACTGGTCATCAACGCCTCCAACGACGGCATCGTCGTCGCCGAACGCGAAGGCAAAGACAAGCCGCTGATCTACGTTAACCCGGCCTTCGAGCGCATGACCGGCTATGCACTGGACGACATCCTGTATCAGGATTGCCGCTTCCTGCAGGCGGGCGACCGCGACCAGCCAGCCTTGATGGCGATTCGTGAAGCCCTCGACAACGGCGGTTCGTGCCGGGAGATCCTGCGCAATTACCGCAAGGACGGCACTGCGTTCTGGAACGAACTATCGCTGTCGACGGTTTACAACGAAGCCGACAAGCAGACCTATTTTGTGGGCGTGCAAAAAGACGTCAGCGCGCAGGTCAAAGCACAACTACGCGTGGCCCAGCTGGAAGCACAGGTGACCGAGCTCAAAGGCGAGTTGGCGGCGCTCAAAGCGACGAGCGGAATTAACAAAGTGTAAAAAATACGGTCTTTAGAGCGATAATGGCTTTTTAATGTCTCATCGTTGAGCTACATCAATGCACCGCGACGCGCTACTGACGCAGGACGAACTGGATTTTATCCAGGACATGCAACACAACCCGCAGCTCAACCTGCGGGATGCGTGGTCGAGCCTGACGGTCAACGGCGGTGCACAGATTCGGGATTTGCTCACGCGCTTGGCCGCTCACGATCATGTCACCATCCAGGCGCAGTTCGATAACCAGCAACTCACGTTCCCGCTGCACCTGGTCGAAGACGAGTTTCACGCAGTGCATCTGCGCCTGGGTGTGCCGAGCATTTTTGAAGACGGGCCGATGATCCGGCCGTGGCGCCTGGCCCTCGAAACCCCGGTGGCACTGGAAAACGTCAAGGGCAACCCTGCCGCGTTATGGGTTCACGAGGTGTCATTCAAAGGCGTGCTGGTTGAGATTCGTGGCCGGGTCAAACCGCCGAAAACCTTTTCCCTGTGGTTCAGCCCTTCCGGCTACGAACGCATTGCCTTGCGCGGCACGCTGGAGCGGGAAACGGCACGCGGCTTATTCGCCTACCGCTTGAGCCAAAGTGATGCCGATGAGATCGAGCGGCTGCGCCAGTTCATCCTGCACCAGCACCGCCTGGTTCATCCGCACGTACACGCCTGAGCTCAGGTATCCAGCTGCCCACTCAGAAACTGCTGCAAGCGGCGCTGCATCACCAGCCCATCGCTGCCCAGGCAACCGACCGAGGAACCTGCCAGGTCTTTTTCGGCGAAGTCAGACGCGGCGCCCGCCAGAAACAGTGGGCAATCGAGCGTCATCGCCAAGCGACTCAGGCGCTCGGCCAGCTCATGGTTGTGTGAATGGTTGGAGAAGATGACGAGCGCCTGGGGCCGGATTTTCTCACAGACCAATGTCAGTTCGTCCAGGGGCTGGCCCACTTCCAGCACCTTCATGGGCAGATCCTGCCGACCGACCAATAGCGCCGCCACCAGCAATTCCAACTTACGGCATTCGCCGGGCAACGCCGCCAGCAAGACCCGGGACCCGGGCGAGCCGCTGCCCAGTTGCAAGCGCAGCCAGGCTTGCTCACGCAGGAAAGCGTCGAAAAATAACCACTCGCTGGCTTGGCCGAAACGGCCTTGATGCCGCAGCAAGTCGTACCAAAGGGGCATGAGGATGTCTTGAAACGCCACACTCAGCGCACAGGTCGCTGACAACTGGCCGTACACGTGTTCAAGGGCGCGATCATCGAAGGCACTGATGGCCTGCCTCAACCGCGCTTGCCATTGCGTGTCCTCGACCGAGTCTCGCTCGGCGCGAACCACATCGGCTTGCTGATCATCGCGTGCGAGGATTTTGCCGACCTTGCTTACCGCAACACCGCGCTCAATCCAATCGAGGATCCTGTTGACAGTCTCAATATCGGTCCTGGAGTAGAGGCGATGCCCACTTTCGGTGCGCGCGGGCTGAATCAGACCATACCGTCGCTCCCAGGCTCGCAAGGTGACCGGATTGACACCTGTCAATCTCGAGACTTCACGAATCGGAAAAAGCTCGCTGGAATCGGCAAGGCTGCCATGGGCGATTTCGTGAACAGGAGCAGTAATTTCAGGCATCGGGGATCAAAAACATCCGTGTAGATTTGGATCCCATTTAACGCCTTTCTACTTGTCCTTTTCAAGGCCCGTACCCTTCTGACCAATGTCACTGGCGTAATTTTGCAAAACAGGAATAATCCTTGCCTGTTTTTCAGGTGATGGCCTACCCGGCCGCCACCTTCGTGCGCCGTCTACCCGACTCAGCGCACCTGATTATTTGGAGATACACAATGTCTACCTCCCCTGTCACCCTGATGGTTGCGCGCCGCGTGGCCAAAGGGCGCTATGAAGAATTGATGGCCTGGCTGCGCGAAGGCGAGCAATTGGCCACTGACTTCCCCGGTTACCTGGGTTCCGGTGTACTGGCACCGCCGCCCAATGACGACGAATTTCAAATCATCTTCCGCTTTGCCGACGAAAAAACCCTGCATGCCTGGGAGTTTTCCGCCTCGCGCAGTGCCTGGTTGAGCCGTGGCAGCGAGCTGTTCGCCGACCCGTCCGAGCATCGCGTCAGTGGCATCGATGGCTGGTTCGGCGCCGTGGGCGCACGGCCGCCCCGCTGGAAACAGGCTGTGGCGATCTGGCTGGCGTTTTTCCCGGTGTCGCTGCTGTTCAACTTCGTCCTTGGGCCGCTGCTCAACGAATTGGACCTGGCCCCACGCATACTGGTCAGCACCCTGGCCCTCACGCCCTTGATGGTTTTCTGGTTCATTCCGCTGTCGACGCACCTGCTGGCGAACTGGCTGCACCCCACACCGCCGCCGCGCAAGGTCGCCGAAGCTGCCGCTTGAGTACAGGGGCGGCCGGTCGCTGGTATAGTTTCAACCTGCCAGCGACTTGAGCCTCCCATGACTGCAACGAACGCCCCGATCCTGATCACCGGTGCCGGCCAGCGTGTCGGCCTGCATTGCGCCGAGCGCCTGCTGGACGAGGGCCAGCCGGTTATTTTCAGCTACCGCAGCGAGCGTCCAGGCGTTGAGGCCTTGCGCGAGCGTGGCGCGATCGGCGTGTTTGCCGACTTCTCCAGTGAAGCCGGGATTCTGGCCTTCATCGCCCAACTGCAAACCCACACCAACAGCCTGCGCGCGATCATCCATAACGCTTCGGCGTGGGTCGCGGAAACGCCCGGCGACGAAAGCCGCGCATTTACCGACATGTTCAGCGTGCACATGCTTGCGCCGTACCTGATCAACCTGCATTGTTCACCCTTGCTGCAACGCTCTTCACCTGCCGACATTGTGCATATCAGCGACGACGTGGTGCGCAAAGGCAGCCGCCAGCATATTGCCTATTGCGCCACCAAGGCCGGGCTCGACAGCCTCACGTTGTCGTTTGCTGCGCAGTTCGCGCCGTTGATCAAGGTCAATGGCATTGCGCCGGCGATGGTGATGTTCAACGAGGGCGACGACGCGGCCTACCGCGCCAAGGTCCTGGCCAAATCGGCACTGGGCATCGAGCCCGGGCCCGAGGTGATCTACCAGAGCGTGCGTTACCTGCTGGACAACCCTTATGTCACCGGTACCACCCTGACCGTCAACGGCGGGCGGCATATCAAGTAAGCCGTTTGTGAGGATGTTGTATGACCTTGTCCCTGCCCCAACACTACCGCGAAATTCTCAAAGGCCTGGGCGAAGACCCGCAACGCGAAGGCTTGCTCGACACCCCGAACCGCGCTGCCAAGGCCATGCAGTACTTGTGTCACGGCTACGAGCAGAACCTGGACGAAATCGTCAACGGTGCGCTGTTCGCGTCCGACAATGACGAGATGGTGATCCTTAAGGACATCGAGCTGTATTCGCTGTGCGAGCACCATTTGCTGCCCTTTATCGGCAAGGCCCATGTGGCCTATATTCCGACCGGCAAGGTGCTCGGGCTGTCGAAGCTGGCGCGCATTGTCGACATGTACGCCCGACGCCTGCAGATCCAGGAAAACCTCACGCGGCAAATCGCCGACGCGATTCAGCAGGTCACCCAGGCCGCCGGCGTGGCGGTGGTGATCGAAGCCAAGCACATGTGCATGATGATGCGCGGCGTGGAAAAACAGAATTCAACCATGAACACCTCGGTGATGCTCGGCGCGTTCCGCGAGTCGAACACCACGCGCATGGAGTTCCTGCAACTGATTGGACGGAGCAAGTAGCAATGCCACAACTTCAACCAGGCATGGCGCGCATCCGGGTCAAGGACCTGTGCCTGCGCACCTTTATCGGCATCAACGAGGACGAAATCCTCAACAAGCAGGACGTGCTGATCAACCTGACCATCCTGTATGCCGCCCAGGAAGCCGTGCGCGACAACGACATCGACCACGCGCTGAACTACCGCACCATCACCAAGGCCATCATCGCCCACGTCGAAGGCAACCGCTTCGCCCTGCTCGAGCGCCTGACCCAGGAGCTGCTGGACCTGGTGATGAGCAACGAGTCGGTGCTGTACGCCGAAGTCGAAGTGGACAAGCCTCACGCGCTGCGCTTTGCCGAGTCGGTGTCGATAACGCTGGCTGCAAGCCGTTAGCGGCAAGCGATAAGCTAAAGGCCGACCACACTCCAACTTGCAGCTTGAAGCTTGCCCGCTTGAAGCTGTCTCAAAGAGACCACCATGAACGATCAACAACGCCTCGAACTCGAAGCCGCCGCCTTCCGCCGGCTGGTGGCACACCTGGACAGCCGCAAGGATGTACAGAACATCGACCTGATGAACCTCTCGGGCTTCTGCCGTAACTGCTTGTCCAAGTGGTACAAGGCCGAGGCCGACGAGCGCCACATCGAGCTGAGCCTCGATGACGCCCGTGAAGTGGTGTACGGCATGCCGTACGCCGAGTGGAAAGCCCAATACCAGAAAGAAGCCAATGCCGAGCAACAGGCGGCATTTGCCAAAGGAAAAACCCATGACTGATTTGAAGACCCTGCGCGCCAGCCTCAACAGCGGCGAACACGTTTTTGCCGACACCTTGGCTTTTGTCGCTGCCGGTTACGACTACCAGCCGCAAGCCTTCACCAATGGCAGCGTGGAAAACGCCGCCGGGCAGAACGAAGGGTCTTGCAAGACCCTGGGTCTGGCGCTGTTGGAAGGCTTGAGCGATCAGGAAGCGCTGCTGGCGTTTGGCGAGCATTACCGTTCGGTGGTGGCCACGCCTGAGGGCAGTGACCACGGCAATATTCGCGCGTTGATTGCGCACGGTTTGGCCGGTGTGACATTTGCCGCGCAGCCACTGAGCCGTAAATCCTGAGTCGAACATAGATCAAAATGTGGGAGCGGGCTTGCTCGCGAAGACGGTAGATCAGTCAATACATTTACGGCCTGACACACCGCTTTCGCGAGCAAGCCCGCTCCCACATTTGAACGGCGGTGATCATCAAATCCCGCGCATAAAAAAACCGGCCTCGCAGCCGGTTTTTTCATTTCAACGGGTTTAGAACGAAGCGTCCTTCAAACCGTCGAGGTAACGCTCGGCGTCCAGGGCCGCCATGCAGCCGGCGCCGGCCGAGGTGATGGCCTGACGGTAGACATGGTCAGCCACGTCACCGGCAGCAAAAATGCCTTCGATGTTGGTCGCGGTGGCATTGCCTTCACGGCCGCCTTGCACCACCAGGTAACCGTTTTTGGCCTCGAGCACGCCTTCGAACAGCGAGGTGTTCGGGGTGTGGCCGATCGCGATGAACACGCCGTCGACTTTCAGCTCGTCGAAGCTGCCGTCGTTGTTTTTCAGGCGAGCGCCGGTCACGCCCATGTTGTCGCCCAGGACTTCGTCCAGGGTGGCGTTGAGCTTGAGGATGATCTTGCCTTCAGCGACACGGGCGTGCAGCTTGTCGATCAGGATCTTCTCGGCGCGGAAGGTCTCGCGGCGGTGAACCAGGGTCACGGTGCTGGCGATGTTGGCCAGGTACAGCGCCTCTTCGACGGCGGTGTTGCCACCACCGACCACGGCAACAGGCTTGTTGCGGTAGAAGAAACCGTCGCAGGTCGCGCAGGCGGATACGCCTTTGCCCATGAACGCTTCTTCCGACGGCAGGCCCAGGTAACGGGCGCTGGCGCCAGTGGCGATGATCAGCGCGTCACAGGTGTACACACCGCTGTCGCCGGTCAGGCTGTAAGGCTTTTTCGAGAAGTCGACCTGGTTGATATGGTCGAAAACGATCTCGGTTTCAAAGCGCTCGGCGTGTTCTTTCATCCGCTCCATCAGCACCGGGCCGGTCAGGCCATGGACGTCGCCCGGCCAGTTGTCGACTTCAGTGGTGGTGGTCAACTGACCGCCCGCCTGCATGCCGGTGATCAGCAGCGGCTTGAGGTTGGCCCGGGCAGCGTAAACGGCAGCGCTGTAACCGGCAGGGCCGGAACCGAGAATAATCACTCGCGAATGACGGGTATCAGACATGACTCACTCCTATCGACCGTCCGGACTACAGAACGGCTGGAATAAAAAAGGACCGCGAAGCACTTGGGGAAGGCTTGAACTCGCCGGTCCTGAAAAATAATGGGTGCAGCGTATCGAGGGGGGCAAGATTAAGGAAATACGGAATAACAATCCAGCTCATAGGTGGTCTCTATCCCTGCCACCCGATTAATCGACGCCATTGTGCTTAGATGTTACCGCTGATGTCGCTGCTTTCGCCCAGGATGCAAAGGCGGTAAGGTCGGCGCGTTTGTCATTCTGCTCGGAGTTCTCCATGCCCGCCCCTGCTCTTTCCGGCCCGCAATACCTGCGCGAAGGCCTCAAACTGGTATTGAGCCCAGGCCTGCGCCTGTTTGTAGTGCTGCCGCTGGCGATCAACCTGGTGCTGTTCGTCGGTTTGATCTACTTCGCCGGCCATCAGTTCAGCCTGTGGGTCGACACCTTGATGCCGACGCTGCCGGGCTGGTTGAGTTTCCTCAGTTACATCCTGTGGCCGCTGTTTGTGGTGCTGGTGGTGCTGATGGTGTTTTTCACCTTCACCATGCTGGCGAATATCATCGCGGCGCCCTTCAACGGCTTTCTCGCAGAGAAAGTTGAAGTGGTGGTGCGCGGCACCGACGACTTCCCGCCGTTCAGCTGGGGCGAACTGGTGGCGATGGTGCCCCGCACGCTGGCGCGGGAAATGCGCAAGCTAGGCTACTTCCTGCCACGCGCCATCGGCCTGTTTATCCTGTCGTTCATTCCGGTGGTCAACCTGATCGCCGCGCCGTTGTGGCTGCTGTTCGGCGTGTGGATGATGGCGATCCAGTACATCGACTACCCGGCAGACAACCACAAGCTGGGCTGGAACGAGATGCTCGCCTGGCTGCGCCAGAAGCGCTGGCAGAGCATGAGCTTCGGCGGCATCGTCTACCTGGTGCTGCTGGTGCCCGTGGTCAACCTGCTGATGATGCCGGCGGCGGTGGCCGGGGCCACGCTGTTCTGGGTGCGCGAGCAAGGCGCCGAGGCGATGGCAATGCAGAAAGTGACCCGATCATAAATCCATCATGCCAATGACACAATGACGACATGGCCCACGGTGACACTGTGGGTCATGACGACAGCTTCGCTTCACATCACCCTGATCACCGAAACCTTCCCGCCAGAGATCAACGGGGTGGCCAATACCCTTGGCCGCTTGTGTGAAGGTTTGCGCGCGCGCGGCCATCAGGTCGAGTTGGTGCGCCCACGCCAGGGCAGCGATCAAAGCCGCCCCAGCGATGACGCGCTGCTGCTGTGCCGCGGCTGGCCGCTGCCGGGCTACCCCGGCCTGCAATGGGGCCAGTCGTCGATGCATAAGTTGCTGCGCCGCTGGACCCGTCAGCGCCCCGACGTGCTCTACATCGCCACCGAAGGCCCATTGGGCTTGTCGGCGTTGCGCGCAGCACGGCGCCTGGGCATCAGCGTGGTCAGTGGCTTTCACACCAACTTCCAGCAGTACTCGAACCAATACGGTTTGAGCCTGCTCAGCCGCATGGTCACGCACTATTTGCGCTGGTTCCATAACCGCTCGACGCTGACGCTGGTCCCCAGCACCAGTCAGCGCCTGGAGCTGGAGCGGCGGAATTTCGAGCGCCTGGGAATGTTGGCGCGCGGGGTCGACAGCCAGTTGTTCCACCCGGCGAAACGCGACCACGCGTTGCGGGAAAGTTGGGCATTGAACGCTGAACAGATCGCCGTGCTGCACGTAGGTCGACTGGCGCAGGAGAAAAACCTGGGGCTGCTCAAGCGCTGCTTTGAAACCTTGCAAGACACGTATCCGTTGCGCCAGATGAAACTGATCATCGTCGGCGATGGCCCACAACGCACGATGCTGGAAAAGGAACTGCCGGAGGCGATTTTCTGCGGCACCCTGCGCGGTGAAGAACTGGCCCGGCATTACGCTTCCGGCGATGTGTTCCTGTTCCCCAGCCTGACTGAAACCTTCGGTAACGTGGTGCTGGAGGCCATGGCCTCGGGATTGGGGGTGGTGGCCTACGACCAAGCGGCCGCAACCCAGCATATCCGCCATGGCTACAACGGCGTGCTGGCGATGCCCGGGGATGAGGCTGCGTTTTGCGATGCTGCCAATTGGTTGCTGGAAGATGCAGAGAGCCTGCGCCGCATGCGCCTGAATGCTCGCCAACATGCGAGCCGCCAGGGCTGGCCGGCGATTATCGAACAGTTCGAACGCCAGTTACGCGGAGTGTGCAAGGACGGACACCCGGTGCCCGCCCTTTCGCCTCTTACACCAGGGTCGTCAACGCCTCACGACTGAACGGCAGGATGTCGCCCTCGCGCCCCTCGCGCACCTTCACCGCCCAATCCGGGTCCACCAGCAAGGCACGGCCCACAGCGACCAGGTCGAACTCATCGTTGTTGAGGCGCTCCAGCAGCTTTTCCAGGCTGGCGGGCTGCGCGACCTTGTCGGTGTTGACCATAAACTGCAGGAACTCGCCGTCCAAGCCGACGCTGCCGACGGTGATGGTCGGCTTGCCGGTGAGCTGGCGGGTCCAGCCGGCCAGGTTGAGGTCGGAGCCTTCGAATTCCGGCTCCCAGAAACGACGGGTGGAGCAGTGGAAAATATCCACACCCGCGTCGGACAACGGCTTAAGGAACTCACCCAGCGCCTCGGGTGTTTGCACCAGGCGCGCAGTGTAGTCCTGCTGCTTCCACTGCGAGAAACGCAGGATGATCGGGAAGTCCGGGCCTACGGCGGCGCGGGTGGCCTGGATCAATTCGATGGCAAACCGCGAACGGTTGGCCAGACTGCCACCGTATTCGTCGGTGCGCTGGTTGGTGCCTTCCCAGAAGAACTGATCAACCAGGTAACCGTGGGCGCCGTGGATCTCTACGCCGTCCATGCCGATGCGCTGGGCATCCTTGGCGGCTTGGGCGAAGGCATTGATCACGTCCTGGATGTCCTGGGTGGTCATGCCGTGGACGACCACATTGCCGTCCTTGAGTTTTTCCATCGGCCCGTAGGCCGGTACGCTGGCGTCAGGCTCGGTGCCGATACGGCGCACGCTGCCCACGTGCCATAGTTGCGGCACGATCTTGCCGCCTTCGGCGTGTACGGCGTCGACCACTTCTTTCCAGCCGGCCAGCGCGGCCTCACCGTAAAAATGCGGAACGTTCGGGTAACCGTTGGAGGCCTGATGACCGACCACGGTGCCTTCGGTGATGATCAGGCCCACGCCGGCGGCAGCGCGGCGGCGGTAGTATTCGATGACCTTGGCATTGGGCACGCCACCCGGCGAAAACGAACGGGTCATGGGCGCCATGACCACGCGGGTCGACAGTTGCAGTGCACCGAGCTGGAAAGGTTTGAACAAGGCTTGGACAGGCATGGGAGCACTCCGCGGAAGAGGTATTTATGATGCGGATAATATGGGCAGTGCGCAGCGCCTGAAAGCACTATTGATTTGGGTGATTAAGGGGTAAAAGTCAGGAAGTGAATCACCACAGACCTGTGGCGAGCGGGCTTGACTCGGGTTGGGCGGCGTAGTGGCCCTGTTTGAAGCCAGCGCGGTTATCGGCTTAATGCGGTGTGGGTTTTGGGGCTGCTTCGCAGCCCAACGCGGGGCAAGCCCGCTCGCCACAACAAGCCCGCTCGCCACGACAAGCCGGCTCGTCATGACAAGAGCGCTCGCTACAAGGAGCGCGCTTGCCGATAAAAGCCTTTGGCAGCGTTCAGCTCAGGGCTTTTTCGATGGCCTGCACGATCGTCGGATCATCTGGCGCGGTACGCGGCGAGAATCGAGCCAGCACTCGGCCGTCCTTGCCGAGCAGGAATTTCTCGAAGTTCCAAGTGATATCCCCGGGAAACTCGGCGCCCTCGCCCGCCAGTAAGCGGTACAACTGGTGGCGATCGTGGCCGTTGACGTCGAGCTTGCTGCCCAATGGGAAGGTCACGCCGTAGTTCACGTTGCAGAACGCCTGGATTTCTTCCTCGGTGCCCGGTTCCTGGCCTGCAAACTGGTTGCACGGCAGGCCCAATACGGTAAATCCTTGGCCCTTGTACTGCTGATAGAGGTTTTCCAACGCCGCGTATTGCGGGGTCAAGCCACATTTGGAGGCCACATTCACCACCAGCACAACTTGCCCCTTGAAGGGCGCCAGCGGTAGCTCTTGACCGTCCAAAGCTTTGAGTTTCAGGTCGTGGAAAGCACTCATGACGAACTCCAGATATCCCATGTTCTTCGCGTTGCGGCCGTTCGAGATTACAGACTGCAAGCCTGCAATCATAGACGCCGATTACAAAACTCGCCCGCCGGTTACTGAGCGGTCGGCCACGGCAAAATCGGAATCGCCGTGACTGCGTTTTGCGGGCTGCCTTCGATCAAACGATCGCTGTAGACCAGGTAAACCAGGGTATTGCGCTTCTTGTCGAGGAAGCGCACCACCTGCATGGTCTTGAACACCAGCGAGGTGCGTTCCTTGAACACTTCGTCGCCATCCTTGAGCTCACCGTTGAAATGAATCGGGCCAACCTGGCGGCAGGCTATCGAGGCTTCGGCGCGGTCCTCGGCCAGGCCCAGGCCGCCTTTGACGCCGCCCGTCTTGGCGCGCGACAGGTAGCAGGTCACGCCATCAACCTTGGGATCATCAAACGCCTCGACCACGATCCGGTCGTTAGGCCCGACAAATTTGAACACCGTCGACACCTGGCCAATTTCTTCAGCCGAGGCCAGCAGCGGCAGAGCCAGCAACAGGCCGAGTACTCCGTTCATGACGCGCATCGTGTATTCCCTTTATTTAGACCAGGATCAGGTTATCGCGGTGAACCAGTTCGGGTTCGGCCATGTAACCTAATAGTCCGACAATCGCGTCAGACGATTGTCCAATGATTTTCTGCGCTTCAAGGGCGCTGTAGTTGGCCAGGCCACGGGCGATCTCACGACCGTCGGGCGCCACACACACCACCATCTCGCCACGGCGGAAGCTGCCCTGCACCAATTTGACGCCCACTGGCAGCAGGCTCTTGTTGCCTTGGGACAGCGCCGACACGGCACCCTCGTCCAGCACCAGCGTGCCACGGGTTTGCAGGTGCCCGGCCAGCCATTGCTTGCGCGCCGCCAGCATGCCGCGTTCCGGCGACAGCAACGTGCCAATGCGCTCACCGGCCTTGAGACGGTCCAGCACACGCTCCAGGCGCCCGCCGACGATGATGGTATGCGCACCGGAACGCGCGGCCAGGCGTGCAGCACGCAGCTTGGTCTGCATGCCGCCACGGCCCAGGGCGCCGCCGACACTGCCGGCCACGGCATCCAGCGCCGGGTCATCGGCGCGGGCTTCGTAGATCAGCTGGGCATCGGGGTTGTTGCGCGGGTCGGCGTCGAACATGCCGTCGCGGTCGGTGAGGATCACCAGCAGATCGGCTTCCACCAGGTTGGCCACCAGCGCGGCCAGGGTGTCGTTGTCGCCGAAGCGAATTTCGTCGGTGACCACCGTGTCATTCTCGTTGATCACCGGGATCACTTTGAGCTCGACCAACGCGCGCAGGGTGCTACGGGCGTTGAGGTAGCGCTTGCGGTCGGACAGGTCGTCGTGGGTCAGCAGGATCTGCGCCGTGTGGCGGCCATGCTCGGCAAAGCTGGATTCCCAGGCTTGCACCAGGCCCATCTGGCCAATGGCAGCGGCGGCTTGCAGCTCGTGCATCGCGCTGGGTCGCGCGGTCCAGCCGAGGCGGCTCATGCCGGCGGCCACAGCCCCGGACGACACCAGCACCAACTCGACACCGGCCTCATGCAAGGCCACCATCTGCTCGACCCAGACGCTCATGGCTGCGCGATCCAGACCTTTGCCATCCGCCGTCAGCAGCGCACTTCCGATCTTTACGACCCAGCGCTGCGCACCTGTCACTTTGCTCCGCATCATCTTCAACCTTAGATTGAGGGCTGCGCGACCCAGCGCGGCCCATAACGTTATTCGTGACTACTTTAGTGACTGCTCGTATACCCAGATACCAAAACGCCGCTCGAGTGAGCGGCGCTTAAGTTTACTGCAACGAATCAGTCGCGCACGTAAATGATTTCCGGACCGTCTTCATCATCCACGTCTTCTTCGTCCCAATCATCGTCGCCGATGTCATGGACCGACTTCACGCCGCTGCGGCGCAGGGCACGCTGGTCATCCAGGGCTTGCAGCTGGGCACGGGCTTCGTCTTCGATCTGTTGATCGAGCTCAGCGAGTTCGGCCTTGAATACCGGGTCGGCCGCCAGGCGGTCGGCGCGGTCTTCCAGGTAGCGCATGATGTCGCGGGTCAGGCGTTCGGTGCCTTCTTTGGCGATGGCCGAGATCACGTAAACCGGACCTTCCCACTCCAGGCGATCGACGATTTCCTTGACGCGCTCTTCGTGCTCTTCTTCCAGGATCTGGTCGCACTTGTTGAGTACCAACCAACGATCGCGCTCGGCCAGGGCCGGGCTGAACTTGGTCAGTTCGCTGACGATCACTTCGGCGGCGTCCGGTGCGCTGGTCTCATCCAGCGGCGCCATGTCGACGAGGTGCAGCAGCAAACGGGTACGCGACAAGTGCTTGAGGAAGCGAATCCCCAGGCCGGCGCCATCGGAAGCACCTTCGATCAAGCCTGGAATGTCGGCGATCACGAAGCTTTTCCAGCGGTCCACGCTGACCACGCCCAGGTTTGGAACCAGAGTGGTGAACGGGTAGTCGGCGACTTTCGGCTTGGCGGCCGAGACCGAGCGGATGAAGGTACTTTTGCCGGCATTCGGCAGGCCCAACAGGCCGACGTCTGCCAGTACTTTCATTTCCAGCTTGAGGTCACGCTGCTCGCCCGGCTTGCCCGGCGTGGTCTGGCGTGGTGCACGGTTGGTACTGGACTTGAATCGGGTGTTACCCAGACCGTGCCAGCCGCCCTGCACAACCATCAGTTTCTGGCCGGCCTTGGTCAGGTCGCCAATCACTTCCTGGGTGGCCGAGTCGATGATCGTGGTGCCGACCGGTACGCGCAGTACCAGGTCTTCGCCTTTTTTACCGGTGCAGTCGGTGCTGCCGCCGTTGGAGCCACGCTCGGCATCGAAGTGCCGGGTGTAACGGTAGTCGACCAGGGTGTTGAGGTTTTCGTCGGCCATCATGTAGATGGAACCGCCGTCACCGCCGTCACCACCGTTGGGGCCACCGTTTTCGATGAATTTTTCGCGACGGAAACTCATGCAACCGTTACCGCCGTCGCCTGCTTTTACTCGGATGGAAACTTCATCAACGAACTTCATAACAAAACGCCTCTCGTCGCACGGACGAGCTTAAGAAACCAAGACATAAGACTCTTGCAAAAATGAGCGCAGCGACCTCAAACAATGACCGCGTATCCAGCGCCTGAGCTCATTACAAACAGCTTTGCAAGAGACTCACTCCACAAACGAAAAAGCCCCGTCGCGAGACAGGGCTTTTCCAGCGATCGCGCAATTAAGCGGCGACAACGCTCACGTAACGGCGGTTGAAAGCGCCTTTTACTTCAAACTTGATCACGCCTTCGATTTTAGCGAAGAGGGTGTGATCTTTACCCATGCCAACACCGTAACCGGCGTGGAATTGGGTGCCGCGCTGACGCACGATGATGTTGCCCGGAATGATTTTCTGGCCGCCATACATCTTCACGCCAAGGCGTTTGGCTTCTGAGTCGCGACCGTTACGGGTACTACCACCAGCTTTTTTGTGTGCCATGAGTCAATTCTCCTAGTGAGGAATTAGGCTGAAATTAAGCCTGAATACCGGTGATTTTGATCTCGGTGTACCACTGGCGGTGGCCCATACGCTTCATGTGGTGCTTACGACGACGGAACTTGATGATGCGGACTTTATCGTGACGACCTTGGGAGATCACTTCAGCCACAACGGTAGCGCCAGCAACAACTGGAGCGCCGATGTTCACGTCATCGCCATTGGCGACCAACAGAACGCGATCAAAGGTAACGGATTCGCCAGTGGCGACTTCCAGTTTTTCGATCTTCAGGTATTCACCTGGGGCGACCTTGTATTGCTTGCCACCAGTAACAATTACTGCGTACGACATGGTATTTCTCCGATAATCCTGCTCACCCAGCGCTTTATAAGAAGAGGTATTGGCTGGCATGGCTGCATGGGATGGACGTCCCGAATGCAATTGCGTAAGGCAGGTGCTGCCCAGGAAGTTCAGGGTGCGCGATTGTACGCAAGGCAACGGAGCGTTGCAAGAGGCCGTCTATCGCGCCTTGACACCCGGGGGTGAGGGTCCTAGCATGCCGCGCAACCCTTCTGGAGCGACTGTCGCTGATGCAACCCCAAGCTTTCTACCGCGCGGTCGCGGACGATTTTAGCGCCGTCGACGGCATCATCAAGCAGCAGCTGACTTCTAAAGTGCCGCTGGTCTCCAAAATTGGCGACTACATTACGTCGGCGGGCGGCAAACGCCTGCGTCCTTTATTAGTGTTGCTGTGTGGCAAGGCCTTGGGCCGCGAAGGCGATGACCTGCGCCTGCTGGCCGCCACCATCGAATTCCTGCACACCGCCACCCTGCTGCATGACGACGTGGTCGACATGTCCGGCATGCGCCGTGGCCGTGAGACCGCCAATGCCATGTGGGGCAACGCCCCCAGTGTGTTGGTCGGCGATTTTCTGTACTCGCGCTCGTTCGAAATGATGGTCGAACTGGGCTCGATGCCGGTGATGAAGATTCTTTCACAAGCCACGCGCATCATCGCCGAAGGCGAAGTGTTGCAACTGTCGAAGATCCGCGACGCCAGCACCACCGAAGAAACCTACATGGAAGTGATCCGCGGCAAAACCGCGATGCTCTTCGAAGCCTCTACTCACAGTGCTGCCGCCCTGTGCGGCGCCACTGCCGAACAGGCCGAAGCCCTGCGCACCTTTGGTGATCACCTGGGCGTGGCGTTCCAGTTGGTGGACGACCTGCTCGACTACAAGGGCGACGCCGAAACCCTGGGCAAGAACGTCGGTGACGACCTGGCCGAGGGCAAGCCGACCTTGCCGCTGATCTACACCATGCGCGAAGGTACGCCGGAACAGGCCGCCCTGGTGCGCAAGGCGATCCAGAAAGGCGGGATCGAAGACCTGGAGGCCATCCGCGCAGCTGTGGAAGCCTCGGGCTCTCTGGAGTACACCGCGCAACTGGCGCGTGACTACGTCGCCCGCGCCATCAAGTGCCTTGAAGCCCTGCCTGCCAGCGAATACCGGGACGCCCTGGTCGAGCTGAGTGAATTCGCGGTCGCCCGTACGCACTGACGACGATTGATGCAGTGGGCTTGTGTGGGAGCGGGCTTGCTCGCGAAGGCGGTGGATCAGAAACGTATTCAGTGACTGACACTACGCATTCGCGAGCAAGCCCGCTCCCACATTTAGACCTCATTACTCACTCACCGCACCGCCCTCGCTACAAAACCCTATATAATGTGCGACTTTAGCCATTCCTGACTTTCAAGGAGCTTTAGTGAGCACGTTGCCACCCTGCCCGAAATGCAATTCCGAATACACCTACGAAGATGGCGCCCAGCTGATCTGCCCGGAATGCGCCCATGAGTGGTCCGCCAATGGCGAGGCCGAAGCAGCCGGTGATGAAACCGTGAAGAAAGACTCTGTAGGCAACGTCCTGCAAGACGGCGACACCATTACCGTGATCAAAGACCTCAAGGTCAAAGGCACTTCCCTGGTGGTCAAGGTGGGCACCAAGGTCAAAAACATCCGCCTGTGCGACGGCGATCACGATATCGATTGCAAGATCGACGGCATCGGCCCGATGAAACTCAAGTCCGAGTTTGTGCGCAAAGTCTGAATCTGCTGCCTCCATCCCGCGCCCGCCGCGGGATGGCGTTTCGCCCTCTGCGTTGATCACGCGCAATATCCACACAGAAAAACCAGGAAACCGCCAATAGGCACTTGCTATTCTACGAATAAGAATTATTCTCATTGAAACCCATCAAGGAGAACGACTCATGACTTATTTGATAGATGCCTGGCTGGACCGCCCACACCCATACCTGCGAATCCTGCATCGGGAAACCGGTGAAGTCTGTGCAGTGCTGGAAGAAGAAGCCCTGAATGAGCTGCAGGACCAGGGCGACCTGGACGTGAATGGCCTGAGTTCCAGTGAACCTGGGGTGCTGAAGGAAGTGGTGCGTAATCTGTTTCTGTTCTGCTATGCCCGAGCGTTGCGCCCGACGACTGAGGTCAATGGCAAGTTCCATCCATGAGCGAGCCAACACACAGGCCCTATGTGGGAGCTGGCTTGCCTGCGATAGCCTCAACTCGGTAAGGCGTCAGACCGAGTCGTCTGCATCGCGGGCAAGCCCGGCCCCCACATAAAGCCGATGCCAGTGCTATCAGGTCTTACAGAACGTCGAGCAGCTCGACGTCGAACACCAGAACGCTGTGCGGCGGGATGCTGCCAACGCCTTGAGCGCCGTAAGCCAGTTCGCTCGGCACGTACAGACGCCATTTGCTGCCGGCATTCATCAGTTGCAGGGCTTCGGTCCAGCCAGCGATCACGCCGCCAACCGGGAATTCTGCAGGCTGGCCGCGCTCGTAGGAGCTGTCGAACACAGTGCCGTCGATCAGGGTGCCGTGGTAGTGAGTACGCACTTGGTCTTCACGGGTCGGCTTGGCGCCTGTACCGGCAGTCAGTACTTCAAACTGCAGGCCGGAAGCCAGGGTAGTGATGCCATCACGCTTGGCATTTTCAGCCAGGAACGCCAGGCCAGCGCCAGCCGCGGCTTCAGCCTTGGCAGCCGCTTCGGCTTGCATGATTTCACGGATAACTTTGAAGCTGGCCGCCATTTGCTCTTGGTCAACGCGGCTTGGCTTGCCGGCGAACGCGTCGGTCAGGCCAGCCAGGATGGCGTCGATGCTCACGCCCGGTGGCGGGTTGTCGCGCAGTTGGTCGCCCAACTGACGGCCGATACCGTAGCTGACGCGGGTTTCGTCGGTGGACAGATTAACTTCGGACATGAAGAGGCTCCGCTGTAGGGCCATTACGAAAAACGCTGTTTTGCGTGGCGGCCCTGAACTAAAAGGGCCAGCAGACTAGCACACAAGACCGGCCGATGATGAGCCCCCCGTCCCCGGCCTCTGAGGGCCGGCAGGGAATCGATTGCTCTACGGCGATGGCGACCCTTTGTCGCACCCGGATTAAAAACATTTCAGAATCCCCCGCCTGCGCCGATACAGCCCTACACACTTTGGCTGGCTCAAACAACAACACCGTCCAGCAGACATACATCATTCTTGCGGAGCATTCGATGAATAGCTGGTTCGGCAACATCAGCGTCAACCTCAAACTCGGCCTGGGCTTCGGCCTGGTGCTGGTCCTCACGTCAATCCTGGCACTGACCGGCTGGACCAGCCTGGGCGGCCTGATCGACCGCAGCAACTGGATGAGCGACATCACCCAGCTCAATGCCTCGCTGACCAAGCTGCGCATCGTGCGCCTGCAATACATGCTGGCCAACGGCGACGAAGCCGTGGCACAGAACGTACAGACCAGTCTCGACGCCTTCGCCGCCCAGCAACAGAAACTGCTGGACAGCTTCAAGAGCCCGGAAAACCTCAAGCTGCTCAACGAGCAGAAAGCCGTCATCACCGCGTACCAGCAGTCCCTGAACAAAATGCGCGAGGCCTACCGTAACGGTAACGCCGCGCGCCAGGTCATGGGCGACAAGGCCGACATCGCCAACACCCAGATCGACGCGCTGGAAACCAGTGTGCAGCAGATGCCCGACAGTCCGGAGCGCTTCACCCAGTACCAGGCCGTCACGCGCGCCAAGGAAGAGTTCCAGTTGAGCCGCTATGAAGTGCGCGGCTACACCTACAATCCCAGCGCAGAGACCGAAGTCCGCGCCGCCGCACAGATTGAAAAAGCCATCAGTGGTTTGAAAAATCTCAGCGCCGCACTCGGCGCCAGCCAACAAAGCGCGTTGACCTCGTTGGAAACCGCGCTCGGTGCCTATCGCAGCGCCGTGCAAAGTTACAAGGCGGCCAACGCCAACATCGTCAGTGCCCGTGCGGAAATGACCACCCAAGGCGCCGATATCGTCACCATCAGCGACAAGCTGTACGACATTCAACTGAATCGCCGTGACGCCGAAAGTACCCAGGCCCGCAGCCTGCAACTGATCAGCACCTTGCTTGCCCTACTGGTCGGCATCATTGCTGCACTGGTGATTACCCGTCAGATCACTCGCCCGATCCAGGACACCCTGGCCGTGGTGGAGCGCATCGCTTCCGGCGACCTGAGCCACAATATCCAGGTGACCCGTCGTGACGAGTTGGGCGTATTGCAACAAGGCATCCAGCGCATGGGCACCACCCTGCGTGAATTGATCAGCGGTATTCGCGATGGCGTGACCCAGATCGCCAGCGCCGCCGAAGAACTGTCGGCCGTAACCGAGCAGACTAGTGCCGGCGTCAACAGCCAGAAGATCGAGACCGATCAAGTCGCCACGGCGATGCACGAAATGACGGCCACCGTGCAGGAAGTCGCACGCAACGCCGAGCAAGCCTCGCTGGCCGCTGCCGACGCCGACGGCCAAGCCCGCGCGGGCGACAAAGTGGTGGCCGAGGCCATCGCCCAGATCGAACGCCTCGCTGCTGAAGTGGCGCGCTCTACCGACGCCATGACGCACCTGCAGCAAGAGAGCAACAAGATCGGCAGCGTAATGGACGTGATCAAGGCCGTGGCCGAGCAAACCAACCTGCTGGCACTCAACGCCGCGATTGAAGCTGCGCGTGCCGGTGAAGCCGGCCGCGGCTTTGCCGTGGTCGCCGACGAAGTGCGTGGCCTGGCCCAGCGCACACAAAAATCCACCGAAGAAATCGAAGGCCTGGTCGCCGGCCTGCAGAACGGCACTCAGCAAGTGGCCACCGTGATGAACAACAGCCGCAGCCTCACCGACAGCAGCGTTGAGCTGACGCGCAAAGCGGGTGTGTCGCTGGAAAATATCACCCGTACGGTGTCGAACATCCAGTCGATGAACCAGCAGATTGCAGCCGCGGCCGAGCAGCAAAGTGCCGTGGCCGAAGAGATCAGCCGCAGCATTGTGAACGTGCGTGATGTATCCGAGCAGACCGCAACGGCGAGCGACGAGACGGCCAAGTCGAGCGTAGAACTGGCGCGTCTGGGCAGCCAATTGCAGCAGATGGTCAGCCACTTCCGGGTTTAAAAAACCAAAAAACCGCCTCGGCCGAAACCGAGGCGGCTCCACTTCTCAGACCTTACAGGTCATCGAAGCTGTCCCGCAGGAATGTCCACACGTGATAAACACGCAGGGCACTCACTACGAGGTTCCACGTACGTCGTGCAAACTTAGACATACTCGGCCCTCCAAGCGTTGGGCCTTACCTCCAGCGCACTTACCGGAACACGTGAGCCTTGGGATGCACATCACTGCTTCCTTTGAGGCGGCCGGGCTTTGGTTCCTCCCGCATCAATCCGGCACGGATTACTAGCCCGTGGCGTTCGGTCCATTATTCCGCGCGCATACCCAACCACCTACAAAACGACGTACTTGGAACGGCGCTGATACTAACCAACCTCCCGGTAAAAGGTGTGACGGGCATCGATAAAACCTATAGAAAGGTCCGCGAATTCATTGCCAAACTTTACCGCGCATTTTGGGTGAAAAATGAAAAGTCCCGATCGTCGCCAAGTCTTGCCTGGCGTAATAACCAGCAGTAGTATCCGCGTTGCACATCACTGCTTCCAATGAGACAGCAACCCCAGCCACTCACTGGGTTTGCAATAAAAAACCGCCCTACTAAGGCGGTTTTTTATTGCCTGCAATTGCCCTGTCAGCCCTCGCCTTCCTCGACAAACACCAGCCGATTACCAAACGGATCACCGATGCTCATCTCCCGCGAGCCCCACGGCGTTTTTTCAACGCCAGGCTTGGCATACCGATAATCCTTGGCCAGCAATTGCTGCTGATACGCGTCCACGCCTTGCGCCTGAATCCGCACCGCTGACCCCGGCGACGCATCGCCATGATGCTCGGACAAATGCAGCACGCACTCACCCAACGACACCTGCAGATACAACGGGAAATTCGCTTCGAAGCGATGCTGCCAGTCGACCTTGAACCCGAGGAAGTCGACGTAGAATTCCAACGCTTTGGCTTCGTCGAATATCCGCAGAATGGGGGTGACTTTTCCTAAGTGCATGACGACAGCTCCGTGTATGAAAGCGCCCACTATAGAGTCGAAAACCCACCACGCAAATCCCCATTGCGCGCCAAAAACCGCCCTGGCCGCTGACCATTGGCCTGCCCATCGCTGTAGCTCAACACGCCATTGATCCACACGCAATCAATGCCTTCAGCCGCGCGTTGTGGCGCCTTGAAGTCCGCCACGTCGCGCACCCGCAATGGGTCGAACAACACCAGGTCAGCCCAATACCCTTGACGAATTTCCCCACGCTCGGCCAAACCAAAGCGCGCCGCCGACAGCCCGGTCATCTTGTGCACCGCCGTGTGCAGCGGGAACAACCCCACGTCCCGGCTGAAATGCCCCAACACCCGTGGAAACGCGCCCCACAAGCGTGGATGCGGGAACGGGTCTTCCGGCAAGCCATCAGAGCCCACCATCGACAGCGGATGCGCGAGGATGCGTCGTACATCCTCCTCATCCATTCCGTAGTACACCGCCCCCGCCGGTTGCAGGCGACGTGCTGCGTCCAGCAGCGAAACGTCCCACTCGCCGGCAATATCCTGCAAGTCGCGCCCGCCGACTTCCGGGTGCGGCGTCGACCAGGTGATGGTGATGCGAAACGCATCGGTGACCTGCTTGAGGTCCAGGGTCGAAGAGCTGGCCGCATAGGGATAGCAATCACAGCCCACCGGGTGGGTTTTTGCAGCCAGTTCCAGCGACGCCAACAGCTGCGGACTGCGCCCCCAGTTGCCCGCACCGGCGCACTTGAGGTGGGAAATAATCACCGGTGCCTTGGCGTGTCGGCCGATCAAAAACGCTTCGTCCATCGCCTCCAGCACGGGCTCGAATTCGCTGCGCAAATGCGTGGTGTACACCGCACCAAACGCCGTCAGTTCTTCACTGAGTTGCAGCACTTCATCGGTCTGGGCATTAAACGCGCTGCCGTAGGCCAGGCCTGTGGATAAACCCAGCGCGCCAGCCTCAAGACTTGCTCGCAACTGCACACGCATGGCGCCGATTTCATCCGGCGTGGCGGTGCGGTGCAGGTCGTCCATATGGTTGCTGCGCAGCGCCGTATGGCCGATCAACGCCGCGACATTGACCGCCGGATGAGCGCTTTCCACAGCAGCGCGGTAATCGGCAAACCGCGGGTAAGCGAACGCCTCACGCGTGCCCAGCAGGTTCATCGGGTCCGGCGGATCGCTACGTAAACTCACCGGCGAGGCGCTGATGCCGCAGTTGCCGACAATCACCGTGGTCACGCCCTGGCTGAGTTTGGGCAGCATCTGCGGATGGCGGATCACCACCGTGTCGTCGTGGGTGTGCACGTCAATAAACCCCGGCGCCAGAACACGACCCTGCGCCTCGATCTCATGCTCGGCCTGCGCAGTCGCCAGGTCGCCGATTGTCTCGATACGCCCGTCACGCAGCCCTACATCGGCGACATAACCTGGTGTGTTGCTGCCATCAATGATCAGCGCCTGGCGAATCAGCGTGTCGTACTTCATATCAATCTCCAAGCGGCAGGCTATCGGGGCCGCCGCGATAATCGTCCAGGGCCAGCTTGATCCGGCGCAGGCGTTCCTGGTTCTCGTCCGGCATGACCAGCGCCAGCTCGGTGGCGAGCAGGTCGATGGCCAACAGCATTCCGTAGCGCGCCGCGGTGGGCTTGTAGATAAAACTGGTTTCGGCCGGCTGCAGCGGCAACAACACGTCCGCCAGCTGCGCCAGTGGTGAATCGGCCAAGGTGATGGCGACGATGGGCGCATCGTAATTGCGCGCCAGCCTCACCACGTCCAACAACTCGGGCGTGAGGCCAGAGAGCGAACACACGATCAGCGCCTGCTCAGGGCCCAAGGTCGCGGCGGTGACGCGCATCATCACCGGGTCGCGGCAAGCGGCAATCGGGTAACCCAGGCGCACCAGTCGCACTTGCAACTCTTCACTGCACAGGCTCGACGGGCCGCCCATGCCGAATGCGTGAATCATCCGCGCCTTGCCCAACAGGCTGACGGCATCGACAAAACTCGCCTGGTTGAACCCCGACAGATGCTGACGCAAGGTCAGTTCGATATCGCCGAGAATCTGCCGATGAAACGCCGACTGCTCCGGCAACCCCGCCGGGTCCAGGAAGCGGCTGCCCACCCCGCTGGCCTGGGCCAGTTGCAAGCGTAAATCGCGCAAGTCGCGGCAGCCGACGCTGCGGGCAAACCGCGACAAGGTCGCCGTGCTGACTTCGGCGCGTTGGGACAACTCCTCCAGGCTGGCCGACGCGGCGAAGCCCACGTCATCGAGCATCAGTTTGGCGATACGCCCTTCGCCGGCGCTGAAGGAATCCTGGCGGGCGCGGATCTGGTAGAGGATGTCCATCGGGGCTCCGGATTACACAATGAGACTCATAAAACAAGCGACAGACCGTAAGTCAGACCGAACGCGACCACCGAGATCAACGTCTCCAGCACGGTCCAGGTCTTGAAGGTCTGGATCACCGTCATATTGAAGTATTCCTTGATCAGCCAGAAGCCGCCGTCGTTGACGTGGGAAAAGATCACCGAACCCGCGCCAGTCGCCAGCACCAGCAACTCAGGGTGTGGATAACCCAGGCCCATGGCGACGGGCGCGACCACACCGGAGGCCGTGGTCATGGCCACGGTGGCCGAGCCGGTGGCGATGCGCATCAGCGCAGCAAACAACCAGCCCATCACCAGCGGCGACAGATGGAAGGCGTGGGCCAGGCCGAGAATTTCATTGGTGACGCCCGCGTCCACCAAAATGCGATTCAAGCCACCACCGGCGCCCACCAGCAAGGTGATGCTGGCGGTCGGTGCCAGGCATTCGTTGGTGAACTTGAGGATCGCCTCGCGGTTGAAGCCCTGGGCCAGGCCCAAGGTCCAGAAGCTCACCAACGTCGCGACCAACAGCGCGATCACCGAGTTGCCGATAAACAGCAGGAACTGGTTAAAGCCAGTACCGGGTGTAGAAATCACATTGGCCCAGCCGCCGATCATCATCAGCACCACCGGCAACAGGATGGTGCCCATGGTCAGGGTAAAGCTCGGCAAACGGGTGCGCGGCTCGCGCTCGATAAACTGGCGCTCCAGCGGGTTCTGCGCTGGCAGGTGAATGCGCGGCACGATGAACTTGGCGTACAACGGGCCGGCGATGATGGCCGTGGGAATACCGATCAGAATCGCATACAGCACGGTCTGCCCAACCGAGGCGTTATACGCCAGCACCGCCATCATCGCCGCCGGGTGCGGCGGCACCAGCGCATGCACCACCGACAAGCCGGCGACCATCGGCAAGCCGACCATCAGAATCGACACGCCAACTCGCCGCGCCACGGTAAAGGCAATCGGCACCAGCAACACAAAACCGACCTCGAAAAACAGCGGCAGCCCTACCAGGAAGGCAATACACACCATCGCCCAGTGCGCATTGCGCTCGCCGAAGCGGTTGATCAGCGTGCGCGCCACCTGCTCGGCGCCGCCGGACTCGGCCATCATCTTGCCGAGCATGGTGCCCAGCGCCACCACCAGGGCAATGTGCCCCAGGGTTTTACCCACGCCCGCCTCGTACGAGCCCATGATGGTGTCCGCCGGCATGCCGGCCATCAGCGCCAGGCCAATGGACACCAAGGTGATGACGATAAACGGGTTGAGTCGGTAACGTGCGATCAGCACGATCAATGCAATGATGGCGATGGCAGCGTATGCCAACAGCCCCAAGCCCAGTGGTGCGGCCATGCGGTACTCCTTGGAAAGGGTCACGTCGAATTGGTTGTGAAACTCATAAATCATTCCTCGATTAAATTTTCAATTTCTATGAAAGTAATTTTCGCCCACGGATAAGTGCTGTCGCTTGGGGACATGCCCGGCGCCAGCCAATGAAAATCCGAGGGGTGTTCTTACATGAAGTTTTTGCCGTGCCGAAACTCAACCGTAAGGGCCGAGTCTGAGAGGGCAGCCCTACCGTCGTTCAGGAATCCCGACAATGAATCGCAAGACTCTGCTTGTTCCTTTCGCCGCCAGCGCGCTGTTGCTGGCGTTCTGCAGCAGCGCCTCGGCCGCCGAGAATGCGGCGCTGAAAAAATGCATGGACAGCGCCAACACCACCGTCGACATGGTCAATTGCAACGTCAAGGAAACCAAGGTTCAGGACGATCGCCTGAACAAAGCCTATAAAACCGCCCTGGCCGCCCAGGAAGGCGACCGCCAGCAGAAGCTGCAGGACGTGCAGCGCCTGTGGCTCAAATACCGTGACGCCAATTGCGCCTTCGCAGGCTCAGCCACCGGCGGCACCATCGACCAGGTCAACGGCTCCGGCTGCGTGCTGGACATGACCCAGACCCGCGCCCAGGAACTCGAAGACCTGGTCGGGCCGTGATCAGTTACTCATGATGAACGCGCGCACGCTTTAACAGCTTCTTGCAGCGCTCGGACAAATGCAGCACCCGCAGATGTTTGCCGGCCTTGCTGTAGCGCTCTCGCAAGGTCATCAGCGCGGCAATCGCCGAGTAGTCAACAAAGCTCAGGTGACGGCAATCCAGCGTTACCTGAGCCGGGTCGTTGGCCGGGTCGAACTGGTTCAGAAACGGCGTGGTCGAGGCAAAGAACAACGTGCCATGTAGCCGGTACAGCTTGCTGCCGTCGGCCTCCAGATGTTCATCGGCATACAGCTCGCGCGCCTGTTGCCAGGCGAAGTTCAGCGCCGCAATCACAATGCCGCACAGCACGGCCGTGGCCAGGTCGGTAAACACGGTAATCACCGTCACCGCCAGAATCACCAGCACATCATTGGCCGGCACTTTGTTGATCACCCGCAACGAGGCCCAGGCGAAGGTCTGCTGCGACACCACAAACATCACGCCCACCAGCGCCGCCAGCGGAATCCGCTCGATCAGCGGCGACAGAAACAAAATGAACAACAGGATCATCACCCCGGCAAACACCCCGGAGAAGCGCCCGCGCCCGCCGGAGCTCAAGTTGATCACGGTTTGCCCGATCATCGCGCAACCGCCCATGCCGCCGAACAGCCCCGAGACCATATTCGCCGCGCCCAGGGCCACGCTTTCGCGGTCTGGGTAGCCCCGGGTTTCGGTGATTTCGTCGGTGAGGTTCAAGGTCAGCAGGGTTTCCAGCAGGCCGACCATCGCCATCAGGAACGCATAGGGCGCGATGATGCCGAGGGTTTCCAGGGTCCAGGGAATTTGCGGCAGCGCGAAGGTCGGCAGGCCACCGGCGATGTGCGCCATGTCACCCAGTGTGCGGGTTGGCAGGCCGAGCAGGTACACGGCCAAACCGACGCCGAGGATCGCCACCAGCGCGGGCGGCACGGCGCGCGTCAGGCGCGGCAGCAAATAGACAATCGCCATGGTCACCGCCACCAGGCCGATCATCACGTATAACGGCGTGCCGCTGAGCCAGCTTTCGCCGCTTTTGAAATGTTCCAGTTGCGCCAAGGCGATGATGATCGCCAGGCCGTTGACGAAACCGAGCATCACCGGGTGCGGCACCATGCGCACCAGCTTGCCCAGACGCAACACGCCGAACGCGACCATGATCAGCCCGCCCAGCAACACCGTGGCCAACAAGTACTCCACGCCGTGTTGCACCACCAGCGCGACGATCACCACCGCCATCGAACCGGCGGCGCCCGAGACCATGCCGGGCCGGCCACCGAATAACGCGGTGAGGGTGCAAATGATGAAGGCGCCGTAGAGCCCCATCAGCGGGTTGAGGTGGGCGACCAGGGCAAAGGCGATGCATTCGGGCAGCAGCGCAAAGGACGTGGTGAGGCCGGCCAGGGCATCGGCGCGCAGACGAGTGAGGTTCATGAGGTACCAGGGCGTTGCGGGGAATAAGGCGGGGAATGGTACGGAATTGCAGGGAGTGGGGCCAGTAAAGCGTAACAACAAATGACCGAGGCGCCTTCATCGCAGGCAAGCCAGCTCCCACATTTCAATGTATTCACAATCCAAAATGTGGGAGCCGGGCTTGCCCGCGAAGGCAGCACCGCGGTGCTAAGCGAACATCACACCATTTCGTTGCGAATCCACTCCACCACCGACGTACGCTTCGGCGCCCAGCCCAGCAGTTCACGGGCATGCTTGCCCCGCACGCGGCTGTTGGAGCCCAGGCCATAGTTGGCCATTTCATAGCCCCACTCGGCTTCAGCCTCCGCCAACGGCCAATCCTGCGGCTTGCCCAGATTCAGCGCTTCGGCGATGGCGGTGGTCATGTCGACAAACGCCGCTTCACCGCTTTCCACAAAGTAGAAGGTGCCCGGCACATTCTTCTCAAGCGCCAGCAGGTACAGCACTACCACGTCTTCGATGTGCACGTTGGACCAGATGTTCTGCCCAGTGCCCACATGGCGCACCACGCCACTTTTGCGCGCCTGCTTGAGCAGCCGTGGCAATTGCACGCTGTCACGCTTCACACCCAGGCTGTGGCCATAAATCAGGGTGTTGCAGATCACCGCCGAACTCACGCCGTCTTTGGCCGCCGCCAGAATCAGATTATCGATGGCCACGCGCGCAGCCTTGTCGACGGTCGGCTTCGGCAGGTTGTCTTCAAAGTAGACGACATCGCTGGCCTTGCCGCCCGACGCATCGCCAACGATGCTCGAACCGCTGGTGTGCAGGAAGGGCTTGTTCGAGCCCTTCAAGGCGGCCAGCAAGGTTTCGACGGCAGCGCGATGGTCGCTGCTGGCGGCGTTGATAACTGCATCGGCCTTCGAAGCCTGCTCGGTCAACACGGCCGAGTCATCCAGGGTGCCGATCACGGGGGTGATGCCCAGGGCGGTCATTTCAGCGGCTTGTTCGGCGCTGCGCACCAGGCCGGTAACGGTGTGGCCAGCCTTGACCAGACCAGTGGCGATGGAGCCGCCGATAAAACCCGCTGCGCCGGTAACGAATACATTCATGGAGTGTGCTCCTGACGGGGTAAGTGATGGGTCCAGTATCGAGGACTCACCCCTGTCGAATAAGACCGTATTGCCCAATTCAATCTTGCGCACAGGTCACGAATCAGCAGGCATACCGCGCCAGCTTGGTCTGAATGAAGTCCAGGAAGCACTGGATGCGCAACGCCAATTGCGAGTTGCGATAGAACACTGCGTGGATCGGCTGGCGATAACCACTGTTAAACGCCTCCAGCACCGGCACCAGCCGCCCGGCATTGATGTCTTCGACCGTCATGAAGTTCGACAGGCAGCAAATGCCCTGCCCTTCCAGCGCCAACTGGCGCAGGGTTTCGCCACTGGAGGCAGCGATGCTCGGCTGGATCAGCCAACGGTCGCCTTCCACATGGCGCAACGGCCAATGGTTGAGGGTTTCGGTCTGGGTGAAGCCCAGCAACATGTGGTCCGCCAACTCGGCCACCGTCGTGGGCGTACCGTGTTGCTTGAGGTAGTCGGGGCTGGCGAGGATATGCAGCGGCGTGCAGCCAAGGGAACGGGCATGCAACGTGGAGTCGGCCAGGGCGCCGATACGGATGGCAATGTCGGTGCTCTGTTCCAGCAGGTCGATGATCAAGTCATCGCTGTTCAGCTCCAGCTGGATGTCCGGGTAGAGGCTGCGAAACTCGGCGATGTACGGCACGATCCCGTGCAGCATGAAGGGCACGGCGGCATTGATGCGCAGCCGCCCGGCCGGGTTTTTCTGGCGCGACGACAGGCGCTCTTCCAGATCATCCATCTGCGCCAGGATCACCTTGGCCTGCTCGAAGAAGTACTTGCCCTCTTCGGTCAGGTCCATGCGCCGCGTGGTGCGGTTGATCAGCGTGGTGTCGAGCTTGGCTTCCAGGCGCGACAAGGTGCGGCTGACCGCCGACGGCGTCTGCCCGACCTGCTCCGCCGCGGCGGAAATCGAACCGCACTCAATCACGCTGACGAAGATCTGTAACTCATCGGATCGGGCTTTCACAGGCTGTCCTTCTTGATCGGTGGGTAGCAGCTTACACCGACAGGTTAAACACCTGCGCCAGATGCTGCTCATAGCGCGCCACGTCTGCCTCGATGGCTGGGCGTTTCATCACGTCCACGCACAGGAAGGTCGGCAGGCCGGTCATGCCGAGGAACTCGTTGGCCTTGTGGAACGGGAAGTACACCGCGTCCACGCCCTTGGCTTCGAAGAAATCGGTCGGGTCGTCGAAGGCTTGCTGCGGCGCGTTCCAGGTCAGCGACAACATGTACTGCTTGCCCTGGATCAGGCCGCCGCTGCCGTACTTTTGCGACGCATCGGCACGCGTGCGGCCATCGCTGGCATACAGGCTGCCGTTGCCTTCGGTGAAGACTTCGTCGATGTACTTCTTGACGATCCACGGCGCGCCCATCCACCAGCCGGGCATCTGGTAGATGATCACATCGGCCCAGAGGAATTTGGCGACCTCTTCGGCCACGTCGTAGCCTTCATCGATGTGGCTGACTTTGACGTCGATACCGCCACGGTCCAGCACCGCCACGGCAGCCTCATGCAGGGTGGCGTTATAGCGGCCGTCGGAATGGGCGAATTTCTTGCCGCCGTTAAGCAGGAGTACTTTTTTCATGGGAAGGAATCCAAAGGGCTGAAAATGTCTGCCGGCAGGCTATCGACATTCAACCGTTGGAATAAGCAGCAGTGCGACAAAATACATTTGACCCAAACGCACGAATAACGCCGCACTCTTGATTTAACCACTGATCAGCAAATGACCGCCCAACAGCGCCATGCCGATAAAAAATACCCGTTTGAACAGCACCGCACTGATGCGCTGACGCAGTGCCTGGCCCAGCCACATGCCCAACAACGCAGGCACAAGGGCCAGTAGGGAGGCATTCATTTCGCCGCCGCCGAGGGTGCCACGCCACGCCAGCCCCGCCGCCAGCGCCAAGGTGGAAACGGTGAACGACAGCCCCAGCGCCTGCACCAACTGATCACGGTTCAAGCCCAAGGCTTGCAGATACGGCACGGCGGGAATCACGAACACGCCGGTGGCCGAGGTGATGATGCCGGTGACCAGCCCGCACACCGGCCCCAGCCAGCGCTCGGTGTGAGGCTGCACCGTGAACGCGGGCAGAAACAACCCACTCAACGCATACACCAGCAGCGCGCCGCCCAAGGCGCGAACGACCCAATGGCCGCCGTCCATGCCCAGCCACAGCGTGCCGAGCCCGGTGCCGAGGAAAATCAGCACCAGCATCGGCCACAGGCGTTTGAGCAACGCGCTCAAGTGGCCGCCGAATGCCAGTTGCCAGAGGTTGGTGACCGTTGAGGGAATGATCAGCAATGCCGCAGCCTGCGCCGGAAGCATAGCCAGGCCGAGCATGCCCATGGCCACGGTGGGCAGGCCCAGGCCAATCACGCCCTTGACGGTGCCGGCCAGCAGGAAGGTGCCGATAACCAATAGGGTCAGGCCCGCGCCGAGGTTTTGGTAGAACGCCAGGAAGGTAGTCATGAGGGAATTGTGCGACGTTAAGGCGGTTATGAAAATTCGCCATATACTGAGGCAGCCTCTTGTTTTGTGTGAGGCAGAGATCGCTATCGCAGGCAAGCCAGCTCCCACCTTTGAACTGTGTTCACAAATCTAAATGTGGGAGCTGGCTTGCCTGCGATGAGGCCCGTCCAGTCACCCGAGAACCCCGGCCATGCACTTTGACCTGATCGACCTGCGCCTCTACCTGCACATCCTCGACACCGGCAACATCACCGCCGGCGCGGCGCGCAGCCATTTATCCCTGGCCGCCGCCAGTGCGCGCATCCGTGCGATGGAAGCGTCATTGGGCATCGAATTTCTTGAGCGCGGCCGCCGGGGCGTCACACCCACACCCGCGGGCAAAGCCCTGGCCCGCCACGCGCGCTTGCTGCTGCAACAAGCCGAACACCTGCAACAAGACCTCGCCGAATACGCCAGTGGCGTCAAAGGCCAGGTGCGCCTGCTGTGCAACACCACCGCCCTGAGTGAATACCTGCCGGAATTGCTTGCCGATTTTCTGCGCGAACACCCCAACCTCGATATCGACCTGCAAGAACTACCGAGCCTGCGCATCACACAGGCCTTGCGTCAGGGCACCGCGGACCTGGGCATCATTTCCGACGCAGTGGACACCCACGGCCTGCAAACCCTGCCCTTTCGCGACGACCCGCTCGTACTGATCATGCCCCTCGACCATCCGCTGACGACCGCGAGTTTCATCGACAGCCTGCAATACGACTACGTCGGCCTGGCCGCCAACAGCGCACTGGCGGTGTATTTGGAGGAACAGGCGCTGCACGCGGGCTTTCGCCTGCAAACCCGCATCCGCGCCGATGGTTTTGATGGGTTGATTCGCATGGTCGCGGGCGGCGCCGGCCTGGGCATCGTGCCCCAAGCGGCACTGGAGCGCTGGCCGCTGCAGCGCCGCTTCAAAGCCCAACCGCTGCAAGAAGAGTGGGCCCGCCGCACGCTGCTGTTGTGCGCGCGCTCCTTCGAACAATTGCCCGGTTACGCCAAGGCTTTGTTCGACGCCCTCGCCCTGCCCTTGCGGAAAAACCCGTAATACACCGCCGACAGAATCATCAGGAACGGCACGCCAAACACCAGCGTCATCTTGAACGCCTCGGTGAAATACGTGGTGATCATCACCGCGCCCATCAACACCAGGCCCAGCAGCGTGCTGTAAGGGAACAGGCGCAGTTGGAACGACAACTTCGCCCCGCCATGACGCTTGCGATAACGGCGGAAGAACAGGTGCGTGAGGAAGATCATGAACCAGGTGAAGATCGCGCCAAACATTGAGATCGCCATCATCAGCGTAAACGAGCTTTCCGGGTACACCACGTTCAGCAAGGTCGCCAGGGCAATGCCCGAGCTGGACAGCAGCAACGCATTCAGCGGAATCCCGCTCTTGCTCAACGCGCCCATCGACTTGGGCGCAAAGCCTGCGCGCGAGAGGCTGAACATCATGCGTGTGGTGATGTAGAGCTGGCTGTTCATCGCCGACAGCGCTGCGATCAGAATCACAAAATTCATTACCCCGGTGGCGCCGGGAATGCCGATGGTCTGCATCACCGTGACGAACGGGCTCTGGGTCTGACCGGCCTGGTTCCACGGCACGATGGCCAGCATCAGCGCCAGGGTCAGCAGGTAAAACACCACCAGCCGCACGATGGTCGCGCGAAAGGCTTTCTTCACTGCCTGTTCCGGGTCGGCGGCTTCACCGGCGGCCACCGCGATCATCTCCACGCTCAAGTAACTGAAGATCGACACGATCACCGCGATCCACATGCCGCTCAAGCCATGCGGGAAAAAGCCCTCGTGGGCGGTGTAGTTCTGCACGCCGTACGCCGGGTTGCCGGAGCCGAACACCACGTACACCGCAAGGATGATGAAGCCGACGATGGCGCTGATCTTGATCGTCGAAAACCAGTATTCGAAATTGCCGAAGGTCTTCACGCTGATTGCATTGAGCAGGATCAGCACGCTGGAAAACGACACGATCCACACCCATTCCGGCACGTTGGCAAACCAGTACTTCATGTACATCGCCACCGCCGTGACCTCGGCGCCCACCGCCAGCACAATCGCGGCCCAGTAGGCGTAACGCACCAGAAACCCGGCCAGCGGGCTGATGTAGAACTCGGCGTACGCGCCGAATGAGCCCGAGGTGGAATGCGCCACCGTCATCTCCGCCAGGCAGCCCATCAACAGCAAGGTGATCAGCGCGCCGATGGCGTAGCTCACCAGCACGCTGGGCCCGGCATAGCCGATGGCATAGGCGCTGCCCATGAACAGCCCGGTGCCGATGGCGCCACCGATGGCGATCATACTCATCTGGCCGCAAGTGAGCTGGCGCCGCAGGCCCAGTTCGCGGTGGGTGATCTCTGCAAAACCGTTGTCGGGTGTGGTCACGTGGTGTGCCCCTTTATTATTGTGATTGCACAGTTTGGATATTGACGCAGATCCCCTGTGGGAGCGGGCTTGCTCGCTCCCACATTTGGCTCTGCGTTGAATCAGGTGACGCTGTTGCGCACTTTGAATTGCGGCTGGTCCCAGGTTTTCTGGTCGAGGATTTCACCGAGGATTTCCACGGCGTCAAACACCTCGGTAAAGCTCGTGTACAACGGCGTAAAACCAAACCGCATGATGCGCGGCTCGCGGTAATCACCAATCACGCCCCGAGCGATCAGCGCCTGGATCACCGCGTAACCTTCGGGGTGCTCGAAGCTCACATGGCTGCCGCGCCTGGCGTGCTCGCGCGGGGTAATCAGCACCAGGCCGTGGGCGGCGCAGCGGGCTTCGACCAGCGCGATAAACAGGTCAGTCAACGCCAGGGATTTAGTCCGCAGGCTGGCCATGTCGGTCTGGGCAAAAATCTCCAGGCCGCATTCGACCATGGCCAGCGAAGTGATCGGCTGCGTGCCGCACAGGTAGCGCGCAATGCCCGCGCTCGGCGCGTATTGAGCTTCCATCGCAAACTGCCGGGTATGCCCGAACCAACCCGACAAGGGCTGGCGCACCACGTCCACCAGCAGCGGATTGACCCACACAAACGCCTGGGAACCCGGCCCGCCATTGAGGTATTTGTAAGTACAGCCAATCGCGTAATCGGCCCGCGCCGTGTGCAGGTCGATGGGCACCGCGCCCGCCGAATGCGCCAGGTCCCAGAGGCTCAGCGCGCCACATTCGTGGCTCAAGGCGGTGAGCGCCTGCATGTCGTACATGTAGCCGGTTTTGTAGTTGACGTGGGTGAGCATCACCACCGCCACGTCCTGGTCGATAGCCTGCGGCAGTTCATCGGGGCTGTTCACCAGTCGCAATGAATAACCCTGCTGCAGCAACTCGGCCAGGCCTTCGGCGATGTACAGGTCGGTGGGAAAGTTGCTCGCCTCGCTGACGATCACCTTACGGCTCGGCTGGCGCTGGCGCTGCACGCTCAACGCGGCGCTGAGTACCTTGAACAGGTTGATGGAGGTGGTATCGGTGATCACCACTTCGCCGTCGCGCGCGCCGATCAAGGGCGCCAGGCGGTTGCCCAGGCGCTGGGACAGATCTGCCCAGCCAGCGCTGTTCCAGCTGCGAATCAAGCCATTGCCCCACTCTTGGGCGATCACCTGCTGCGCCCGCGCCAACGCCGCCACCGGGCGGGCGCCGAGGGAGTTGCCGTCGAGGTAGATCACGCCCTCAGGCAAGGCGAACTGACGACGCAGTGGCGCCAACGGGTCCTGAGCGTCGAGGGCTTGGCAGTGGCTTCGGGTGGTCATGGGCTGTCCTGATTTTTATAAGTGAAGATGGAGCAAATAATGAACGAAGCTTTAGAGAATTTTCGTGCAAAGTGGTGGGTAACAGGCTAATTAAGCTGTAGGAAATTCGAATTTAACTCCAAAACACGCGGATTTATTCTAAGCATGATTCTCGACGCCACCGACCTGCGCCTCCTGCATTTTCTGCAACAGGATGGCCGCATCAGCAACCAGGAACTGGCCGAAAAAGTCGCCCTGTCGCCCTCCGCCTGCCTGCGCCGTTTGCGCCTGCTCGAGAGCGAGGGAATCATCAGCGGCTACCGCGCGGTGCTGAATGCCGAGCAGCTGGGAATCGAGCTGGAAGCCATCGTGCACCTGTCCTTGCGCCAGGACGTGGAGGATTGGCACGAGACGTTTATCAAAAAGGTGCAAGGCTGGCCGGAGGTGGCCAGCGCGTACGTGATTACCGGCGCGAGCAACTATGTGTTGCGGGTGCAGGCGCGGAATTTGAAGCACTTTTCGGACTTTATCGTGAACCACCTGAACCGCACGGCGGGGGTGATGGATATTCGCTCGGAGATTGTGTTGCAGAAGATCAAGGATCGGGATGAGGTGTTGGACTTGGTCCTGCGCAAATAGCAACAACACCTCAATTCAAATGTGGGAGCTGGCTTGCCTGCGATGCAGACACCTCAGTGCATCAGATACACCGAGTTGATGCCATCGCAGGCAAGCCAGCTCCCACATTTTTATGCGTGTTCAGTCTTCCAAGGCACGCACGCGTTGCATGCGTTTTTGCTCTACCGGCGCATCAGCCCGTTGCAGCTCAAAGTCAAAATCAATCTGCGCAAAGCGCCCTTCCACGCCAAACTCCCGCGCGAGTTGCTGATCGTCACTGAAGCGAATCTCCGCAATCAACTCATCCCGTGTCGCATAGGCAAAGTCATCGTGCAGGTACGGGTCGTCCGACAGGTTGATCTGGGTGGTCAAATGCCGATGCCCCGGCGCCGAGATAAAGAAGTGAATATGCGCCGGCCGCTGCCCATGGCGGCCCAGTTGGTCGAGCAGCTGTTGAGTCGGCCCGGTCGGCGGGCAGCCGTAGCCGGACGGCACGATGCTGCGAAAACGGTAGTTGCCCTGGGCATCGGTCTCGATGCGCCGGCGCAGGTTGAACTCGGACTGCGTCGGGTCAAACCATGAATAGGTGCCACCGGTATTGGCCTGCCACACATCGACAATCGCGCCTGCTAAAGGCTTGCCATCGGTGTCGCGCACTTGCCCGCGCATAAACAGCGGCACCGCGTCGTCCTTGCCATCATCCAGTCGCGCTTCGTATTGGCTCAGCGGCGCCCCGGCCACATACAGCGGGCCTTCGATGGTGCGCGGCGTGCCGCCGGATTTGCCGGCTTCTTCGTCGGCGGCGTCCATCAGCAGATCCAGGTAATGCTCCAGGCCCAAGCCGGCAGCGAGTAAGCCGGCCTCCTGATGTTTACCCAGCTCGTTGAGGTAATTGACCGCCTTCCAGAACTCTTGCGGGGTCACTTCCAGGTCTTCGATGATGTTCACCGTGTCGCGCAGGATCCGGTAGATCAGCGCTTTGGCGCGCGGGTTGCCGGCGTCATTGTGATTGCCGCTGGCTTCTTCGAGAAACGCTTGGGCGTGGGCAGTCTGGGAAAGTCGGATGGACATGGTGCAATCCTCATCTTGTCATTATTGGGTGCAAAACAGGCTCAGCGGTCGTCCTCACGGATCGACGAAGGGTGGCGGCACAAGGCATTCACTTCGATGGCCATGTAAGGGAAAAGCGGCAGCTGCATCAGTAGGTCGTGCAGGTCTTGCACGCTGTCGACGTCGAACACGCTGTAGTTGGCGTAATGCCCGGCGATGCGCCACAGATGGCGCCATTTGCCCTCCTGCTGCAGGCGCTGCGCCAGGGCTTTTTCTTCGGATTTCAGGCCAGCCGCGCGCTCAGGGTTCATGTCCAGGGGCAGGTTCACAGTCATTTTTACGTGGAACAACATGGCAGGCGCCTCTTAGTGGTTGTCACGGCGGAAGAACGCCAGACGCTCTTCATCGATAGCCAGGCCAAGGCCCGGTGCAGTGGAAACATGCAGCGCAAAATCGCGGTACACCGGCGGCTCGGTGAGGATGTCTTCGGTGAGCAGCAAGGGGCCGAACAGTTCGGTGTCCCACGCCAGCTTGTTCAAGGTCAGGAAGGCATGCGCCGAGGCCAGGGTGCCGATGCCGCCTTCGAGCATGGTGCCGCCGTACAGGCCGATACCGGCGGCTTCGGCGATGGCAGCGGTGCGCAACACGGCGCGTGGGCCGCCGTTCTTGGCGATCTTCAGCGCGAACACCGAGGCTGCGCCTTCGCGGGCCAGGTTGAAGGCATCCTCCACGCACTCGATGGACTCGTCGGCCATGATCGGCGCCGGGCTCGATAGATTCAGCCGAGCCATGCCGCTGCGGTTGTTGCGCGAAATCGGTTGTTCGATCAGGTCGATGCCGTTGTCGCCGAGCACCTTGCACGCACGCAGGGCCACGGCTTCGTCCCACGCCTGGTTAACGTCAACGCGCACACTGGCGCGCTCGCCCAGGGCTTTTTTGATCGCGATCACGTGGGCCAGGTCGCGGCCAACCTCACCGGCGCCGATCTTCAATTTGAAGATGCGGTGACGGCGCAGGTCGAGCATCTTTTCCGCTTCGGCAATGTCCTGCGCAGTGTTGCCGCTGGCCAGGGTCCAGGCCACTGGCAAGGCATCCCGCACCCGCCCACCGAGCAGTTCGCTGACGGGCAAGTCAAGCCGTTTGCCCAGCGCATCGAGCAACGCGCTTTCGATGCCGGACTTGGCAAAGGTGTTGCCACGAATGCTGCGCTCCAGGCGCAACATGGCCGCGTTGATGTTGCTCGCGTCCTGGCCAATCAACAGCGGCGCGAAGTGGCGATCGATGTTGACCTTGATGCTGTCAGGGCTTTCGTTGCCGTAGCTCAGACCGCCGATGGTGGTGGCCTCACCGATGCCCTCGATGCCGTCGGCGCAGCGCAGGCGGATGATCACCAGCGTCTGGTTTTGCATCGTGTGCATTGCCAGCTTGTGCGGGCGGATGGTGGGGAGGTCGACGATGACCGTTTCAATCGACTCGATGGCGCAAATCGGCATGGCTATACCCGTGGGGTTCTTTATAAGTTTGAGCCGATTCTGTGCCGTATTTTTTGTGGCTTCCAATATAGAATGGGTCTCGCACAATACCCTCAAGGTATGAAAGGAGCCGCCATGGAACTGCGTCATCTGCGCTATTTCCAGGTGCTGGGTGAAACGCTGAACTTCACCCGCGCCGCCGAACGCCTGCACATCGCCCAGCCGCCGTTGAGTCGGCAGATCCAGCAATTGGAAGACGAACTGGGGGTGATTCTGCTTGAACGTGGCCGACCGCTGCGGCTGACCGCAGCCGGGCGGTTTTTCTATGAACACGCCAATGTGCTGCTCGAGCAACTGGGCAAGGTCTGCGACACCACGCGCCGCATTGGCCAGGGCGAAAAGACCTGGCTGGGCATCGGCTTTGCGCCGTCGACCTTGTACGGCGTGCTGCCGGAGTTGATTCGGCGGCTGCGCAACGATGCGGTGCTGGAGCTGGAATTGGGCTTGTCGGAGATGACCACTTTGCAGCAGGTCGAAGCGCTGAAAGCCGGCCGCATTGACGTGGGCTTCGGGCGCATTCGCATCGACGACCCGGCCATCGTCCAGCGTGTGCTGGTGGAGGATCGACTGGTCGCCGTACTGCCCGCCGGCCACCCGCTGCTGGGTGCGCCCGCGACCCTCGCCCAATTGGCCGCCGAGCCGTTTGTGCTCTACCCCGGCAACCCGCGCCCCAGCTATGCCGACCATGTGATCGCACTGTTCGACGCCCACGGTCTGAGCCTCAAGGTGGCGCAGTGGACCAACGAATTGCAAACCGCCATCGGCCTGGTCGGTGCCGGCATGGGCGTGACGCTGGTGCCGGCGTCGGTGCAAGTGCTGCACCGCGCGGATATCGGCTACACGCCGATTGTGGAAAGCACCGCGACCTCGCCGATCATTCTCAGCCAACGGGTGAATGATCAGTCGCCGGGGCTCAGTCATTGTTTGCAGTTGGTAGAAGAGTTGATCTGAGATCTCCCGCGCACCACAAATCCCCTGTGGGAGCTGGCTTGCCTGCGATGGCGGTGGAACATTCACCACCGCTATCGCAGGCAAGCCAGCTCCCACATTCTGATCTTCATCAGGTTTAGAGACTGCGCAGGCGCTTGCGCTGCAAGGTCTGGCTGGGCGATTCATCAAACAGCTTGCGGTACTCCGCCGAAAACCGTCCCAAGTGAGTAAAGCCCCAACCCAGGGCCATTTCGGAAATGGTCCGAGTAGACCCCTGCTCAAGGATTTCCTGACGCACCGCGCCCAACCGGTACTTCTTCAGGTACGCCATGGGCGACAGCGCAAAGTACTTGCGAAATGCATCGAACAGCTTGAACCGCGACACGCCCGCAGCCGCTTCCAGGTCTTCCAGATGCACCGCTTCGCGGGCGTTGTCGTGGATGTACTGCCGGGCACGAATCAGGTAGTGCGGCAGCTTTACGCCCAGCACGTCGCGCAGCTCTTCTGAATAGTTATTCGGCTGGGCGAGGATCAAGCCTTTGATCAACGAGCTTTCCAAGTCACGCGTAAACGCCGCCTGCTCATACAGCTCGCTGCTGCGCTCAAGCTCGGCAATGAAATACCGCGCCATGCGCCACCACGACGCTGAAGCCCCCTCCACCGCGTCCATCACCGACTCGAAGCGCAGCGGTGCCTCAATCGGCCGTTGCAGCAAGCCTTCCAGGGATTCACTCATCGCCGCGCGGGTGATCACCACCTGCAATTTGCGGCAGTCACCGGAGATCGCCAGCACCTGATGCTCGTTGGGCGACAGGATCACGCCCTGGTCGCGATTGGAACTCAGCCGCTCGCCGTTCTTGCTCAATTCCTGCTCGCCCACCAACGGCAGGCTCAGGCTGTAGCTGCTGAAGTGCTCGGCGTCTTCGATGCCGATGGTCACGTCCGTGCCGTACTCGATCACGCCCAGGGTGGTAGCGCGGGACTTGAACACATTGGCGCTGTGGTGAAAGCGCAGGCGCTCCGGCGTCGACGTCGCCAGGCGGTGTGGCCCACAAATGCCGGACATCCAGCTGCGGGCGCCTTCCAGGTCGAAGCGTTGAATATGGATTTCGCGTGTATGGCTACTCATCAGGGTGCACCCACGGCGGTTAGGCGGTTGCGCGCTCTGGCGGCGCGTCGTTGACAATCGACAGCAAGTTCTACGCCACGCGCGCCGTAATGCAACGGGGTGGATAGCAACGGTCGACTATGTGGATAAGCCGCAGGTTTTTGCGACGTTCCCTTGGTATGACAGTAGCGCATCGCGTCACCTCGCTGCACCGAACTGGGTATTTGCTGCCCAACGATGCGCGCCCAACTATGCGGCCCATCTCTGCCCATTAAGCGGATAGCCCGCACCCTGCCGCGCTGCCTCTAATGAACCACCGATTAGCCCTATCAAAAAAGGTGCCTCCCATGAGTGGTGCAAGAAGCGTCGAGCAGTGGAAAACGTTTATCGAAAGCTGCCTGGATTTTCGCCCGGCGGACGCCGTGTTCCGCATCGCCCGGGACATGTTCACCGAGCCGCAACTGTTCGACCTGGAGATGGAACTGATCTTCGAAAAAAACTGGATCTACGCCTGCCACGAAAGCGAACTGGCCCATAACCACGACTTCATGACGATGCGTGCCGGGCGCCAGCCGATGATCATCACCCGCGATGGCGAAGGCCAACTGAATGCGCTGATCAACGCCTGCCAGCACCGCGGCACCACGCTGACGCGCGTCGGCAAAGGCAACCAATCCACCTTTACTTGCCCGTTCCACGCCTGGTGCTACAAGAGCGATGGCCGGCTGGTGAAGGTCAAGGCGCCGGGGGAATACCCGGAAGGCTTCGACAAGGCCACGCGCGGCCTGAAAAAAGCCCGCATCGAAAGCTACAAGGGCTTTGTGTTTATCAGCCTGGACGTGAATGGCCGCGACAGCCTGGAGGGCTTTCTCGGCGACGCCAAAGTGTTCTTCGACATGATTGTCGCGCAGTCGGCCACCGGTGAGCTGGAAGTGCTGCCGGGCAAATCCGCCTACACCTACGACGGCAACTGGAAGCTGCAGAACGAAAACGGCCTGGACGGTTATCACGTCAGCACCGTGCACTACAACTACGTGGCCACGGTGCAACATCGCCAGCAGGTGAACACCGAAAACGGCAGCGGCTCCGCCAGCACGCTGGACTACAGCAAACTCGGCGCGGGCGATGCCAACACCGACGACGGTTGGTTCGCCTTCAACAATGGCCACAGCCTGTTGTTCAGCGACATGCCCAACCCGAGCGTGCGGTCCGGCTACGCCACCATCATGCCGCGCCTGGTGCAAGAGCACGGCCAGCAGAAGGCCGAGTGGATGATGCACCGCCTGCGCAACCTGAACATCTACCCGAGCCTGTTCTTCCTCGACCAGATCAGCTCGCAGCTGCGCATCATCCGCCCGGTAGCGTGGAACAAGACCGAAATCATCAGCCAGTGCCTGGGCGTAAAGAACGAGTCGGATGCCGACCGCGAAAATCGTATCCGCCAGTTCGAGGATTTCTTCAACGTATCCGGCATGGGCACACCCGATGACCTGGTGGAGTTTCGCGAAGCCCAGCGTGGTTTCCAGGGCCGCCTGGAACGCTGGAGCGATATCTCGCGCGGCAGCCACCGCTGGGAAACCGGGCCCACGCCGAACAGCGAAGCCATCGGCATCCAACCGGCGATGACCGGCACCGAGTTCACCCACGAAGGCCTGTACGTCAACCAGCACCGCAACTGGCAGCACTTCCTGCTTAACGGCCTGGACCAACACGCGCTGAAGCTGCGGGAGGTGAAGTGATGAATGCGCAATTGCAGTACCAGATCGAGCAGTTTTTCTACCGTAAATCCGAGCTGTGCGACGCCCAGGACTGGGACGCCTATGTGCAGCTGTTCGACCCGCAGAGTGAGTTCCACCTGCCGCAATGGGACTCGGAACACGTCTACACCCGCGACCCCAAGCGCGAGATGTCGTTGATCTATTACGCCAACCGTTCGGGCCTGGAAGACCGCGTGTTCCGTCTGCGCACCGGCAAGGCGGCGTCGGCCACGCCAATGCCGCGCACCTTGCACCTGATCAATAACGTGCGGATTGCCGAGCAACCCGGCGGGCTGCTGGAAGTGAAGTTGAACTGGCACACGCTGTTCTATCGGCTGGCCATGTCGGAGCAGTTCTATGGCAGCGCCACCTACAGCCTCAAAGCCCATGGCGACAGCTGGCTGATCACCCGCAAGCACGCCCTGCTGCTCAACGACACCATCAATTCGGTGCTGGATTTTTATCACCTTTGACCATGCCTGGTGTGGCGAGCGGGCCCATTGTGGCCAGCGGACTTGTTGTGGCGAGCGGGCTTGTTGTGGCGAGCGGGCTTGCCCCGCGTTGGGCTGCGAAGCGGCCCCCCTTAAAGTCACCGCATTTCTTCAGTCAAACCGCAGTGGCTGCACCAGGGGCCGCTTCGCGCCCCAACGCGGGGCAAGCTCGCTCGCCACAGCAAGCCCGCTCGCCACAGCAGGCCCGCTCGCCACAAAAGCTCACTCGTCAGCCATCACATCAGATACGCGGAGTTATGCGGATGAATCACAAAGTAGCCTTCAGCTTTGCCGACGGCAAAACCCTGTTTTTCCCGGTGGGCGCCAACGAAATCCTGTTGGACGCGGCCCTGCGCAACGGCATCAAGATCCCGCTGGACTGCCGCGAAGGCGTGTGCGGCACCTGCCAGGGTCGTTGCGAGTCGGGCGACTACAGCCAGGATTATGTCGACGAGGAAGCGCTCTCCAGCCTCGACCTGCAGCAACGTAAAATGCTCAGCTGCCAAACGCGGGTCAAATCCGATGCAACGTTCTACTTCGATTTCGATTCGAGCCTGTGCAATGCGCCGGGGCCGGTGCAGGTGCGCGGCACGGTGAGCGCGGTGCAGTTGGTCTCGGCCAGCACGGCCATGTTGCACGTGCAGGTGGAGGCGCCGCTGGACTTCCTGCCGGGCCAATACGCCCGCCTGTCGGTGCCCGGCACCGACAGCTGGCGCTCTTACTCCTTCGCCAACCGGCCGGGCAATCAGTTGCAGTTTCTGGTGCGCCTGCTGCCCGATGGCGTCATGAGCAACTACCTGCGCGAGCGTTGCCAGGTCGGTGATGAAGTGCTGATGGAAGCACCGTTGGGCGCGTTTTACCTGCGGCATGTCACCCAGCCGCTGGTGCTGGTGGCGGGCGGCACCGGGTTGTCGGCGTTACTGGGCATGCTCGATGAACTGGCGGCCAACGGCTGCGAGCAACCGGTGCACCTGTACTACGGCGTACGTGGCGCCGAGGATTTGTGCGAAGCAACACGCATTGAAGCCTACGCGTCGAAACTCCCGGGTTTTCGCTACACCCAAGTGCTGAGTGACCCGTCGCCCGAGTGGCCCGGCAAGCGCGGTTACCTCACCGAGCATTTCGACCTGGCCGAATTGCGGGACCAATCGGCGGATATGTACGTGTGCGGCCCCCCTCCGATGGTCGAATCCATCCAACAATGGCTGCTGGATCAGGCACTTGTTGGCGTTCAGCTGTATTACGAAAAGTTTACGCAGAGTAATATCTGACCCCTCAGTACTTTGAGGGGCGGGTGCGGCGTGCAATCAACCCTGAGAAAAACAAGTAGAAGGGAATGTTAATGGCGGATGACATGGTTAACCCGGTAGGCCTCAAGCGTGGCCTGAAGAACCGGCATATTCAGCTGATTGCCTTGGGAGGGGCGATTGGCACGGGGTTGTTCCTCGGCTCGGCCGGGGTGCTCAAGTCGGCGGGCCCGTCGATGATCCTGGGGTACGCGATCGCCGGTTTCATCGCCTTCCTGATCATGCGTCAGCTCGGCGAGATGATCGTCGAAGAGCCGGTGGCCGGCTCCTTCAGCCACTTCGCACACAAATACTGGGGCGGCTACGCAGGCTTTCTGGCCGGCTGGAACTACTGGGTGCTCTACGTGCTGGTGGGCATGGCCGAACTGACCGCCGTGGGCAAGTACATCCAGTTCTGGTGGCCGGAGATTCCGACCTGGGTCAGCGCGCTGGTGTTCTTTGTCGCGGTCAACCTGATCAACACCCTGAACGTGAAGTTCTTCGGTGAAGCCGAGTTCTGGTTCGCGATCATCAAGGTGGTGGCAATTGTCGGCATGATCGTGCTCGGCTGCTACCTGCTGTTCAGCGGCACCGGCGGCCCGCAAGCCGCGGTGAGCAACCTGTGGAGTCACGGCGGGTTCTTCCCCAATGGCGGCATGGGGCTGTTGATGTCGATGGCCTTTATCATGTTCTCGTTTGGTGGCCTGGAGCTGGTGGGCATTACCGCCGCCGAGGCCAGCGAGCCGCGCAAAGTGATCCCCAAAGCCATCAACCAAGTGGTGTACCGGATCCTGATTTTCTACGTCGGCGCCCTGACCGTATTGCTGTCGCTGTACCCGTGGGACCAACTGCTGCAAACCCTCGGCGCGTCGGGCGATGCCTACAGCGGCAGCCCGTTTGTGCAGATCTTCTCGCTGATTGGTAACGACACCGCCGCGCACATCCTCAACTTCGTGGTGCTGACCGCGGCGCTGTCGGTGTACAACAGCGGCGTGTACTGCAACAGCCGCATGCTGTTCGGCCTGGCCGAGCAAGGCGACGCGCCAAAAGCGCTGATGAAGCTCAACAAGCAAGGCGTGCCGCTGCGCGCCCTGGCGATTTCGGCACTGGTGACGATGCTGTGCGTGGTGGTCAACTACGTCGCGCCCAAGAGCGCCCTGGAGTTGTTGTTCGCGCTGGTGGTTGCCTCGCTGATGATCAACTGGGCGCTGATCAGCATCACTCACATCAAGTTCCGCAAGGCCATGGGCGAGCAAGGCGTGACGCCGTCGTTCAAGACCTTCTGGTTCCCGTTCAGCAACTACCTGTGCCTGGCGTTCATGGTGATGATTGTCAGCGTGATGCTGGCGATCGATGGCATTCGTGAGTCGGTGTATGCGATGCCGGTGTGGGTGGGGATTATCTACATTGCCTACCGGATGCGGATCAAAAAAGGTAGCGCCTTAGCGAATGCACAATGATCCCTGTGGGAGCCGGGCTTGCCCGCGACGGCGGTGGGTCAGACACCGGATGCAGTGCCTGACCCACTGCCATTGGGGGCAAGCCCCCTCCCACATTCGCTTGCATTGGTCATGAAAAAGCCCCGGGATTCCGGGGCTTTTTTTATAGCGTGGAACGCACTCGCCACAACTCGGGAAACAGCACCGTGTCGAGCATCTTGCGCAAATACCCCACGCCCTCGGTGCCGCCCGTACCAGGTTGAAAGCCGATGATCCGCTCCACCGTGGTCACATGCCTGAAGCGCCACTGGCGGAACGAATCCTCCAGGTCGATAAACTTTTCGGCCAACTGATACAAATCCCAATACCGGCTCGGGTCGCGATACACCTCACGCCAGGCCGCTTCCACCGACTCATCGTGAACCGTGGCCGCCGTCGGGTCGCGCTCGGCGCGTTTGGGGTCAATCGCCAAACCGGCTTTGGCCATCAGGTTGACCGCCTCGTCATACAGCGACGGCGTGGCAATCGCCACTTTCAACTCGTTCAACAACTGCGGCCGGTGCGCGTGAGGCCGCAACAGCGCCGCGCTTTTATTGCCGAGGATAAATTCGATCTCGCGGTACTGGAACGACTGAAACCCCGACGACTGCCCCAGGAACGGGCGAATCGCCTTGTATTCCGACGGCGTCATGGTCGCCAACACCGCCCAGGCGTGCACCAGTTGATCGAAGATCCGCGACACCCGCGCCAGCATCTTGAACGCCGGCGGCAACTCGCCCAGACGCACGTGTTCACGGGCAGCCTTGAGTTCGTGGAGCATCAGTTTCATCCACAGCTCGGACGTCTGGTGCTGGATGATAAAGAGCATTTCGTTGTGATCGGGCGACAGCGGGTGCTGGGCGCTGAGGACCTTGCCCAGGTCCAGGTAGTCACCGTAGCTCATGGACTCGGAAAAATTCAGCTCGGCGTTATGCCATTCTTCCGGGGGCTGGTAATCAGGTGAAAAGGGGCATTGGCTCATCGCGTGGGCTCCTTGAGCGGGCGGAGGATGGCGCGCACCGGGCTCGCGTCCAGGTTGGCAAAGCGCAGCGGCAGCGCGATCAATTCATAGTCGCCCTCCGGCACGTCATCGAGCACGATGCCTTCGAGAATCGCCATACCATGGCGGGCCACGGCGTTGTGCGAATCCATGGTCTTGGACTGTTGCGGGTCCAGGGACGGCGTATCGATACCGATCAGGCGCACGCCCAGGCTGGCGAGCAGTTCGATGGTTTGCGGCGCGATGGCGGTGAAGTTCGAATCCCATTCGGTCAGCGGCGCTTGTGGATAAGTACGCAGCAGCACGCGCTCGGGCAAGTTATCCACACGGCCTTCCAACTGATGCGGCTGCACCAGCGCGCCACTGCCCAGGCAATGCAACACCCGGCACGGGCCCATGTACACGTCCAGCGACACGTCGCCGATCGGCGCGCCGTCAGCGCTGTAATGCAGCGGCGCATCCACATGCGCGCCGGTGTGCGGCGAGAAAGTCACGCGGCCCACATTCACCGGGCACTCGGGGCCGAACTGCCACACGCGCTCTTCCTGAAACGGCGTATCGCCCGGCCAGGTCGGGGTCGCCGTGCTCAAGGGTGGGCTGATATCCCACCACGTTTTTATTGGGTTCATTTGAAGGCTCTCACTCGTTCTGGGGTGAATGATACGAGGGCCAGCCGTGCATTTTCTTGCTAATTCCAGCGCCAGGCGGGAATTCTTTCGCAGTTACTGCGAGGAAATGCCGGATTGGCGCCCGAATATTTTGTCTGACCAAAGCAGCTCAAACACTGGAGATCCAATGTGGGAGCGGGCTTGCTCGCGAAGGCGGTGTGCCAGTCAATACATGTGCGGGCTGACCCACCGCTTTCGCGAGCAAGCCCGCTCCCACAGGAACTGCATGAGTGTCAGAGCAATCGCATTCGCCTGCGCTTCTGGGCATCCCGATGTCGAGTTCAGACCACTGGCACAACGCCCGAGGCCTTAGGGTGCATCTTTCCCTTCCCTGCCTCGGAGCCATCATGTCCAAGCCCATCACCGTACTGCGCGACACCCACCCACTGCCGGTCCTGGATGCCTGCAAATGGGAAAAACTCGAAGGCGACCCGCACACCGTCAACCTCAACGCCTACACCAGCGAAGACGGCAGCAAAATCATGGGCACCTGGATCTGCACACCGGGCAAGTGGTACGTGGAATACGTGAAGTGGGAATACTGCCATTTCCAGGAAGGCTACTGCGTGATCACCCCAGAAGGTATGGAGCCGATCCACCTGCGGGCTGGGGATATCTTTGTGGTGGAGCCGGGGATGAAGGGCACGTGGGAAGTGGTGGAGACGGTGCGTAAGTATTTTGTGTTTGCCTGAGCGATTGAACCCGGACTACTTCTTCCTTGTGGCGAGCGGGCTTGCCCCGCGTTGGGCTGCGTAGCGGCCCCTGGTCCAGGCACTGCGGTTTGGCTGGGAAAATGCATTGACTTTATTGGGGCTGCTGCGCAGCCCGACGCGGGGCAAGCCCGCTCGCCACAACAAACCCGTTGGCCATAACAAGTCCGCCAGCCACAACAAGCCCGTTGGCCATAAAAAGCCCGCTTGCTAAGGCAAGCGGGCTCGGCATTCTACTGGGGCTTGCGATAGCTGTTGATGATCGCCGAGAAGTCCTTGCCGCCTTCCCCGCGCTGGCTCATCGATTGATACAACTGCTGGGCCACAGCGCCCAGAATCACCGGTTGTTTGGCTTGGCGCGCGGCTTCGGTGGCCAGGCCCAGGTCCTTGAGCATCAGGTCGGCACCAAAGCCGCCGGTGTAACCCCGCGACGACGGCGCGGTTTCAATCACGCCCGGCCAGGGGTTGTAGGTGTCGGAACTCCAGCAGCGCCCGGTGGAGCTGTTGATAATCCCGGCCAGCACTTGGGTGTCGATGCCCAGCGCGTCGCCCAGGGCCATGGCTTCGCTGACGCCGACCATGCTGATCCCGAGCAGCAGGTTGTTGCAGATTTTGGCGATCTGGCCGGTGCCTACATCGCCGCAATGCACGATGTTGCGGCCCATCTGCGCCAGCACCGGTTGCAGGGTGGCGAACAGCTCCGGGGTGGCGCCGACCATGAAGGTCAGCGTGCCCGCGCTGGCGCCGCCGGTGCCGCCGGAGACTGGCGCGTCGGCCATCACCACGCCTTGCTTGGCCGCCGCTGCAGCGACATCGCGCGCAGTTTGCGGGTCGATGGTGCTGCAATCCACCGCCGGTACGCCTTTGCCGATGCCGGCCAAAACCCCGTCTTCATTCAGCCACACGCTGCGCACATGGGCCGCCGCCGGCAGCATGGTAATCACCAGCTCAGCGCCTTGGGCTGCGTCACGCGGCGAGTCGCTGATGCTGCCGCCCAGTTCGGCGAGTTCCTTGAGCACGGTCTGGTTCAGGTCGAACAGGTTCAGCGCGTGGCCGGCCTTGATCAGGTTGCGGGCCATGGGCGCGCCCATGTTGCCCAAGCCGATAAATGCAATCTTCATGGTCGTCTCCCGAATCAGCGCAGGTTGATGGTGGTGTTGACGCCATCATTGACCGTGTCGTCGTCGAACCAGCGGCTCGTGACGGTTTTGGTCTGGGTGTAGAACTGCACCACTTGCTTGCCGTACGGGCCGAGGTCGCCGAGCTTGGAGCCACGCGAACCGGTGAAGCTGAAGAACGGCACTGGCACCGGAATCGGAATGTTGATGCCGACCTGGCCTACATCGATTTCGCTCTGGAACTTACGCGCCGCCGCCCCACTTTGGGTGAACAGGCCGGTGCCGTTACCGAACGGGTTGGCGTTGACCAGCGCGATGGCTTCATCCAGCGTGGCAACTTCGAGCACCACCAGCACCGGGCCGAAGATTTCCTGGGTGTAGATCTGCATGTCCGTGGTCACGCCCGAGAACAGGGTCGGGCCCACAAAGTTGCCTTGCTCGAAGCCCGGCACCTTGATGTCGCGACCGTCCAGCTCCAGCTTGGCGCCTTCTTTCACGCCGCTTTCGATCAGTTCCAGGATGCGCGCCTTGGCGCGTTTGGAAATCACCGGGCCGACATCCGTACCGGCTTCGCTGCCAGCATTAACCTTGAGCTTTTGCGCCAGCGCTTTAAGGTCCGGCAGCCATTGCTTGGCCGCGCCCACCAGCACCACCACCGAGGTGGCCATGCAACGCTGGCCCGCTGCGCCAAAACCGGCACCGACCAAGGCATTCAGGGTGTGTTCGCGGTTGGCGTCCGGCAGCACCACGGCGTGGTTCTTGGCGCCCATCATCGACTGCACGCGCTTGCCGTGTTTACCAGCCAGGTCGTACACATGAGTGCCGACGGCGGTCGAGCCGACAAAGGACACGGCCTTGATGTCTTTATGGGTGCACAGCGCATCCACCACATCCTTGCCGCCGTGTACCACGTTGAGCACGCCAGCGGGCACACCGGCTTCCAGCGCCAGCTCCACCAGCAACATGGTCGACAGCGGGTCTTGCTCGGACGGCTTGAGTACAAAGGTGTTACCGCAGGCAATCGCCATCGGGAACATCCACAGCGGAATCATCGCCGGGAAGTTGAACGGGGTAATACCGGCGCACACACCGATAGGTTGGCGCAGGGTGTAGGTGTCGACGCCACCGGCGACGTTTTCGGCGAATTCGCCCATCTGCAACGTGCCGATGGAGCACGCGTGCTCGACCACTTCCAGGCCGCGGAAAATATCGCCTTCGGCATCGGCAATGGTCTTACCTTGCTCGGCACTGAGGACTACAGCGATGCGCTTGGAATGTTCACGGATCAAGGCCTGCAGCTTGAGCATGATGCGCATGCGCGCGCCGATCGGCGTCAGCTTCCAGGTCTGGAAGGCTTGATGGGCAGCGTCGATGGCCGCGTTGACTTCATCGGCGGTCGCGAAAGGGACTTTGGCCAGCACTTGCTGGGTGGCCGGGTTAACGATGTCTTGCCAATGGGTAGTCTTGGACTCGACCCATTCACCGTTGATCAGCAACTTGACCTGTTGCACGGAAATGTCGGCAGAAGCGTTCATGTGGTCTCCAATCTTGTAGTTATGCAGAGACAAGGCGCGTGAATCGCCTTGGGAATGAGGCGTTCGGACTGTTTTTGGAGTATAGATGTGCAAATCTCTAATAAGAACGCACATAAAAGCCGGTCCAATATGCAAAAAAACATCACGTCCTTGGGCTCCCTGAACTGGGATGACCTGAAGTTTTTCCTCGAAGTGGCCCGCACCCGCAAGGCCAGCGTCGCCGCCAAACGCCTGGCGGTGGACTACACCACTGTGTCGCGGCGCATCAGTTCACTGGAAGTGTCGCTCGGCACGCTGCTGTTCGAAAAATCCCGGACCAACGGCTTCGTGCTCACCGCCGAAGGCCAGCGTTTGCTGGGTTACGCGGAGTCCATCGAAAGCACGCTGCACATGGCTTGCGAGCAGGTGTCCGGCTCCGGCGTGGCGCTGTCCGGCCATGTGCGCATGGGCTGCACCGAGGGTTTCGGCAGTTTTTTCGTTACGCCGCAGCTCAGCCATTTTGTCGACACCTACCCCGCCATCTCGGTCGACATCCTGCCCCTGCCCCACTTCATCAGCCTGTCCAAGCGCGAAGCCGACATCGTCATCGCCCTGGAACGCCCGGAGCACGGGCCGTATGTGTGCTGCAAGCTGTGCGACTACAAACTGCAGCTGTACGCGACCCAGGATTACCTCGACCAACACCCGCCCATCCAGCGGCCGGCGGATTTGGCTGAGCACCCGTTTATCAGTTATGTGGATGACTTGGCGTTCAGCTCGGAGCTGCTGTACCTGGCGAATGTGGTGCCGGGCGCCAGCGCGAGTTTGCGCAGCACCAGCGTGATCGCGCAGTACGTGGCCGCGCAGCAGGGGCGGTCGATGGCGATATTGCCGTGCTTTTTGGCCGCGCAGGACCCGCGGCTGTTGCCAGTTTTGGGGGAGCAGATTTCGATCACGCGGCAGTTCTGGATGTATTGCCGGGAGGATTTGCGCAAGTTGAAGCGGATTACGTTGTTGTGGGATTACATCCGAGAGGTGACGGAGCAGAACACCGGGTTGTTGATGGGGGAAACGCGGGAGATAAAGTTCGCGGATTAAAGGGCCATCAATGACGATTCGCTTTAATTTGCAGGACGTTTCCTAGAGACTCTCTAGCCCATTGCGCCTTACCGTTTGGGTCACTAGCCTCCCTGGGTCGCTGCACATCAGCGATCGGGTTTAGCGACTCGGATTAGTTGGGGATGTGATGCCAAAGTATTGCCAGGCGTTTTACCTGTCTTTACCGTTTTATGGCGGCTGTACGCGGGAGACCTTCGGGTCTGCCGGGTTCCCAAATTTACCGGTTCGCTAACCCGTGTACAGCTGCCACCTCTTCATGTTTAGCGACATGCCGTGGTGACCCCTACTGCAAATTTGGGAAACATCATGTCAAAAATCGTCCCTGATCCACCGCTTTCCTCCATCACCACCCTCGGCGTCGTCACGTTCGGCGACTACGGCGAAAACCAAAAACCCCTGTTCCGCGTCAACGCCGGCATGCCGATTGAGCAAGCCCTGGAACACGCATCCACCTTGCTTTTTTACTCCAAGAAACTCGCGATGGAAGCCGCCATGGACGTGCGCGGCGAGCAATACGCATGGGCCGCGCATTACCTGTGTGAGATGGGCAAGGCCGTGGTGGATGACCTGACGCAGGCGATGACGCCGGGCAGTTAAGCGAACACTGCGGCATAAAGGTGGGAGCGGGCTTGCTCACGAATGCAGTGGGCCAGCCAACACATCATTGCCTGAACGACCGCCATCGCGGGCAAGCCCACTCCCCCATTTTGGACTGCGGCGGATGGGAAATTTTGAGTCAGGCACAAATCAGTGTGGGAGCTGGCTTGCCTGCGATGGCGGTGGGTCAGCCAGATTATCTGCGGCTGATACACCGCATTCGCGAGCAAGCCCGCTCCCACAGTTGGGACTGTGGCGAGTGGGAAACTTTGGTCGGGCACAAATCAGTGTGGGAGCTGGCTTGCCTGCGATGGCGGTGGGTCGGCCAGATTATTTGCTGCTGACACACCGCATTCGCGGGCAAGCCCGCTCCCACATTTTTGAACTGTGGCGGGTGGGAATTTTGCGTCAGGCACAAATCAGTGTGGGAGCTGGCTTGCCTGCGATGGCGGTGGGTCAGTCAGATTATTTGCTGCTGATACACCGCATTCGCGGGCAAGCCCGCTCCCACATTTTTGAACTGTGGCGGGTGGGAAATTTTGCGTCAGGCACAAATCAGTGTGGGAGCTGGCTTGCCTGCGATGGCGGTGGGTCGGCCAGATTATTTGCGGCTGATACACCGCATTCGCGAGCAAGCCCGCTCCCACAGTTGGGACTGTGCCGAGTGGGAAATTTTGCGTCAGGCACCAATTAATGTGGGAGCTGGCTTGCCTGCGATGGCGGTGGGTCAGCCAGATTATCTGCGGCTGATACACCGCATTCGCGGGCAAGCCCGCTCCCACAGTTGGGACTGTCGCGGGTGGGAAATTTTGCGTCAGGCACAAATCAGTGTGGGAGCTGGCTTGCCTGCGATAGCGGTGGGTCAGTCAGCTTAATTGCTGCTGATACACCGCATTCGCGAGCAAGCCCGCTCCCACAGTTGGGACCGTGGCGGGTGGGAAATTTTGCGTCAGGCACCAATTAATGTGGGAGCTGGCTTGCCTGCGATGGCGGTGGGTCAGTCAGATTATTTGCTGCTGATACACCGCATTCGCGAGCAAGCCCGCTCCCACAGTTTGATGGCATTTCAGATTGAGAGAGGTGAACCCGCTCAGTCCGCGATCACCACAATCGACACGCGCCGGTTTTCGGTGCGCCCCGCTACCGTGGTGTTCGGCGCCACCGGCTCGCTGCTGCCCAAACCGCGCAGCTGGATGTTTTCTTCCTTCATGCCCACACCGGTCAGCACGTTGCCCACGCTTTTGGCGCGGCGCAGGGACAGTTGCTGGTTGTAGGTTTCTTTGCCAGAGGCGTCGGTGTGGCCGTCGACGCGTACGCGGTCGATGCCGGCGCCGACCAGGGCTTTGCCGATGCGTTCGACGATGTCGGTGCTGGCTTTGTTGAGGCTTTCAACGTCGCTGCCAAACAGCACTTTGCCCGAGAGGCCAAACGCCCATCCTTCGTCAGTCAGTTCAAAACCCTGCTGTTTGAGGACTGCGATTTGCGCCGGTGTCAGGCCTTTGGGTGGGGCCGTCTGGCAGCCGCCAAGGGCAAGGAATGCCACCAGTAACGTGATAAACATGAAACGCGCGGTCGAGAACAAGGGATCAACTCCTGTCGGTAACGTTTGCGGCGGTGGGCTCCGAATCCGCCGTTTGCTGGCCGCCCTGGGACAAGCGTTTGGCCTGGTACATCGCCGCATCGGCGGCATTGAGCAAGGTGCCGGGAGTGGCGCCATGATCGGGGTAGATGGCAATGCCGATACTGAGGGAGGTCAACACCTCGGTGTTGCCGGGCACCGGGATCGGCGTGTCCATGCTGGCAATGATCTTGTCGGCGATACGCTGAGCATCCTCCGCTTTATGCAGTGGCGCCAGCAGCACCGCGAACTCATCACCGCCCAGGCGCGCCACCAGGTCATCTTCACGCAACTGCGCGCGCACCCGCTCGGCGACGGCCACCAGCACCGCATCGCCGGCGGCGTGGCCGAAGTTGTCATTGATGTCTTTGAAACGGTCGCTGTCGAGAAACAACACGGCGACCCGTTCATTGACCTTGGCGGCGCTGCGCAGCGCGCGGATCAGCCGGCCTTCGAAATACGCGCGGTTGGGCAAGCCGGTCAGGCTGTCGTGGCTGGCCTGGTGAGCGAGGGTTTCGTTTTCACTTTGCAGGTGGCTTTGCCAGGCTTCCATCTCGCCGAGCAGGGCGTTGAAGTCGCTGCCCAGGTTGTCGAGTTCGGCGATCTGCGCCGGTGGCACGCGTCGGTCAAAGTCTCGCTCGCTGCGGGCGGCATGGGCCACCGCGGCCAGGCTTTGCAACGGTTTGGTGATGCCTTGCAGCAGGCGCCGCGCCAAGTACAACGCCACCCAGGCGCTGAGGGCGGTGCAAATCACGATGCCGGCCAGGCCGCTGAGCAGAAAGCGCAGCAGGCTACCGCCGTGGCCGACCACGTGAATGCTGCCCACGGTTTGCCCCTGGTGCAGGATCGGCTGGCTGATGGGCTGTTCGAGCAAGGCATGCGCCAGCGCCAGTTCGACCTGGGACAGCATGCCGGTTTCCGGCCGCTCCCATTGCGCCAGCAGCTTGCCGCTGGCATCGAAGACTTCGGCCTGGGCCACTTCTTCGGTGGAGGCAATCAGGCTGAGTGCTTCAGTGGCGGCGGCGCTGTCGTTGAACACCACCGCCGCTTCCACGGTGTAATTGATCGAGCGCGCGATCAGGTGCAGGTTGTGCTCGGCATACACGCGCAGCGCCAGCACGCCGAGCAGGGTCAAGGACACACTGGCCAGGGTCACCGCCACCAACGCCAGGATCAAATGCCCACGGCCGATGACGGAACGCAAGGTCGGCCGTGCTTTCGGGGTTCTCATGACGCAGGCGCTCGACGGCGGGACAACTGCAACACGCTGGGGTGAATGCGCACGCCGCTGCGGGCGACGGAGTCCAGGTTGACCTCAAATGACACTTGCTCATCGCCCACGCGCAGGCAGAACAGGCTGCCCACGGTGCATTGGTCGCCGCCTTCGCTGATGCTCAGCACCGGGTGGCCGATCAGTGAGGTAAACAACCGCGAGCGTTCATCGGCGCTGAGTTTGCCGATGTACACGGCGTCGCAGGCACTGACGATATCAGGATGATCGGCGAGCAAACGCTGCACCACCACCGGACGGCCGGTCGCCTGGGTGGTGCCTTTGACCAGATCGTCGGTGTATTGGGTGGGGCCGACGATGCACAAGCGCAGTTGCGCAGGCTCCACCGGCCAGCGTGCATAGCTGAGGATGCCGAGCACCACTTGCGTCACCGCCTGGGCGCGCTGGTCTGCCGGGCCGGGGGCCTGGGCAAATGCTCGCGGGGCGAGCACGCACAGAAGTGCCACCAGTAACATGCGTCTCCAGCTCAAACTGCGCTCTGTGGGCGAGACAGCCACGTTCATGCAGCGATTCTCTTCAGTTTTTTCAGGGTGATGCCGCAACGATAGCACAGCGGCGGAAGACCCCGCGAAGCCGGGCCTTCGCGAAGTTCGCTATTTTTTCAGAAAATTCAGACGACTGAATCAGAAGTATTTAATGACCAATCAGTCAGTTTCTCCAGCCGGTACGTCCAATTCCAGCATCAACCCGCTCAAACGCTTGACCTTGCGCCGCACGGCTTCTTCAAACACGCCGCCACGCGGTTCGATCAGGCTGAACCAGCGCTTGGCGCGGGTGATACCGGTGTAGATCAGTTCTTTGGTCAGCACCGGGTTCAGCGCATCCGGCAGGATCAGCGCGGTGTGGGTAAATTCCGAGCCCTGGGACTTGTGCACGGTCATGGCGTACACGGTTTCCACATCGTTCAGACGGCTGGGCAGTACAAAACGCACACCGCCTTGGCCATCGTTACGTGGGAAAGCCACGCGCAGCACGTGGGGGCCGCCGTCGCTTTCGGGCAGTTTGAGCGCGATGCCGATGTCGCCGTTCATCAGGCCCAGGCCGTAATCGTTTCGGGTCATCAGCACCGGGCGGCCTTCGTACCATTGCTCGTCCCCCTCGATCAGCCGCACTTTGCGCAAGGCCGCGGTGATGCGCAGGTTCAGCCCTTCTACGCCCCACGGGCCTTTGCGCACAGCGCAGAGCAACTGGAAGGCGTCGAAGGCTTGCAACAGTTGCTGCGCCCAGTGCGTCCAGGCGAGGTCTTCGCGCGGGGTGTCGAGGGCCGGGCGCGCGCTTTGCAGCAAGTTGAGGTAATAACGATAGCCCTGGGCGTCGCCGCCCTGCCCGTCCAATATCAGCCGCTCGAGGGCGTGGTCATGCTCGCCCTTGAGGCTGAGGCAGAACAGGTCATCGTGGCTGCGCGCGGCGAGCAGTTGGCGCGCCTCTTCGGCATTTTGCTGGTTGACCCAGCGTGCCAATTGGCCGATGCCGCTGCCTTCACCAAAACGTCGCGAATAGCGCAGCATCACCACTTGTTGAGCCAGCGGATGGCTGCCGTCGAGGTCTTCGTGAAGACCACTGGCGCTGAGGTCTTCGCCACTGACCGCCTGCAGCCATTGGCGCGTGTCGGGGCTGTACCAGCCGGCTTCAGCGTCGCGGCATAAATCGCCCAGTACGGCGCCGGCCTCGACCGAGGCAAGTTGGTCCTTGTCACCCAGCAACACCAAGCGCGCGTGGGGCGGCAAGGCGTCCAGCAAGTTGGCCATCATTTCCAGGTCGATCATTGAGGCTTCGTCCACCACCAGCACATCCAGGGGCAATGGGTTGCCGATGTGATGGCGGAAGTGCCGCGTGCCCGGGCGACTGCCCAGCAAGCGGTGAACGGTGGTGACCTCTGTGGGGATTTTTTCCCGCACGCTGTCGGGCACGGTCAACGACTGCACTTGCTGGCTGATGGATTCGGTAAGGCGTGCGGCAGCTTTGCCGGTGGGCGCAGCCAGGCGGATGCGCAACGGGCTGCCGGCTTCCACGGCCGGCGCCTGCAACAGCGCGAGCAGGCGCACCACGGTGGTGGTCTTGCCGGTGCCGGGGCCGCCGGTGACGATGCTGAAAGCACCGCGCGTGGCCAAGGCGCAGGCGAGCTTTTGCCAGTCGATCACGCCGTCGGGCGGCGGTTGCTTGAAGAGGCTGTTGAGGCGTTGCGGCAAATCGGCGGCGACGCTTTCCTGGGTGGCCAGGCGCAGGCGCAAGGCTGTGTCGATGCGCCGTTCGTAGGTCCAGTAGCGGCGCAGGTAAAGGCGTTTGCCGGACAAGACCAACGGGCGGCTCTGCGCGACTTCGCTGCCATCAACCGCCAGGGCGACCAATTGGCTGGCCGCCAGCGCGTGACACCAGTGGGCACCGTCGAGGCCGTCGAGCAACTGCGACGGCAGCAGCATTGCGCCGGTTTGCAGGTCGCCTTCGGGCGGCAGCGACAGGGCGAAATCCGGCGCCTTGAGGGTTTCGAACAGGTCGAGGCACACATGGCCATGGCCCAACTGGTGGCTGGTTAACGCCGCGGCCAGCAACACCAGAGGGTCGGCCTGCGGATCAAGTTCGTGCAGGAAGCCGACAAACGCCTTGTCCAACGCGCGCAGCCAGCCCCGGTCAACCCAGCGTTCGAGCAGTTGCAGCAGGTCGGCGGCGCGGTTGAGCGGCATCAGCGCCTCAAGCGGTAACGGCGACAGGCTCATAGCAGCACTCCTTGTTCCCAGGCGGGCTCAACCTTGGGCGGTATGGGTTTGCCCTGGAACAACGCGTCCAAGCCTTCGATCAGTTCACGTGGCGGCTGGGTGAAATACGCGCCTTTGCTCACCGACTCAGTGCCGCGCAGGAACACGTAAAGCGCACCGCCGACGTGGCGGTCGTAGTCATACTCGGGCAGGCGCGCCTTCAGCTGGCGGTGCAGGGCCAGCAGGTAAAGCACGTATTGCAGGTCGTACCGATGCTCGAGGATCGAGTGTTCCATGGCCTCTAAGGTGTAGGCCGAATCGTCAGGGCCGAGCCAATTGGATTTGTAGTCGGCCACGTAGTAGCGGCCGTCGTGTTCGAAGGTCAGGTCGATAAAGCCTTTGAACATGCCGTTGAGCAGCACCGGTTCGGCGGCGACGCGGGACACGCCGTTGTGGGTGTACTGGCACACCAGTTTGTCGAGGGCCAGCACATCGACTTTGTGGCTGGCGAACCAGAACTCCATCTCGATCTGATACTGCTGCAGGCTGCTCAGGGTGACCTGATCGTTATCCACCGGCAGCGGCGTTTGCAGCAGGTGGCCCAGCCAAGCGCTGAGGGTGACGATCCAGCCTTCCCAATTGCGCCGGTTACAGCGCGCGCCCACGGCTTTTTCGATGGCCTCGGGGGTGACGTTGAAACCCTCCTCGCCCGCCCATTCCAACAAGCCATGAAGGAAGGTGCCGGGGTTTGGTCCGCGTGGGAAACGGTGTATGTCGCCACCAGACGCCGCCACTTCACGCGGTGCGTCGGGGTCGAGACGCTCGTCGTCAAACAGCTTCTGGGCTTGTGGGCTCTCCGGAGCTTCGAGGGGCGCGGCGCTCATGCTGTCGCCGATGCGCAATGCGCTGTAAGAGGCGATCCACCAGTTTTCGGCGGCCTTGCGCTTGGGCAGCAACGGCGCGAGCAACGTGGCTGCGTTGCGCGGCGGGTGGAACAGCGCGTCTTGCGCGTCCGGGACATGGGCGTAGTGGATCGCGGCGCAGCCTTGCTGTAAATCCAGCAACCAGCGCGCCAGGCCGGCAGACTCGCCCAGCGACGCACCGGCGCCGAGCAGATAGCCCAGCGCTGACAGGTGCAGGACCGAGCTGCTGTTATTGCCGCGCTTGAGGTCGGCGATGCCCAGCCAGCATGCGTGCTTGGCGCGCGTGAGCGCGACGTAGAACAACCGCAGGTCTTCGGCGAGGCGCTCATCATCGGCCTGAGCAATCAACTCGGCGGTGGGCCGCAGGCTGACGTGCGATTTGCCCTGTTCGTCGTGGTAATGCAGCGGCAGGCGGCTGCCATCCACGGGCTTGGCCGAGCAGATGAACGGCAGGAAGACCAGGTCGTATTCCAGGCCTTTGGATTTATGGATGGTCACTACCTTGACCAATTGCTCATCGCTTTCCAGGCGCAGAATCTGCTCTTCACCGGCCTGCCCCGACAGCGCGAGGTGTTCAGCCAGATGACGGATCAGCGCTTGCTCGCCGTCCAGCTCCGACGCGGCCTGCTGCAGCAACTCGCTGAGGTGCAACAGGTTGGTCAGCACGCGTTCGCCGTCGCTGCGCGCGATCAAGGTTTGCGGCAGTTTGAAATCATGCAGCAGGCGCCGCAGCATCGGCAGCACGCCTTGGGTGCGCCAGATCGCGCGGTAGCCACGGAACTGCATCACGCGGGTTTCCCACGCCAGTTCGTCCTGATTCAGACGCTCCAGTTCCGGCAGTGACAGGTTCAAGGTCACGCAGGCCAGCGCGGCACGCAGCGGGCGCTCGACGTCGGGCTCTGCGCAGGCCTTGAGCCAGGCGAGCAGGTCGTGGGCTTCCTGAGCGGCGAAGACCGAGTCTTTGTCAGACAGGTACACGCTGCGCACGCCCCGAGCGGCCAATTCGGCGCGCACGGCTTGGGCCTCCTTGCCGTCACGTACCAGGATGGCGATGTCTGACGGAAGTACGCCGCTGAAGCTGGAGTCCGCCTGTAGGAAACCGGCGGTACCTTGCTGGCCGCCATTGAGCAACGCGACGATTTGCGTGGCGCAGGCAGCCGCCAGTTGCTGGCGATACACCGCGTTGGAAATCGGCTGATCGGTGGGCAGGTGCCAGAGGTTCATCGCCGGCAACGTGTGGCCATCGACTTGCAGTTGCTCCCTGCGGCCCTGGGACAGCACCGAGTGGAACGGCACCGGGTTGTCGCCGTTCGGCTCGCGGAACAGGAAAGCCCCCCGGCCGCTTTCGGCGCGCTGGAACACGTGGTTCACCGCCTCGACCATTGCGTGGCTGGAGCGGAAGTTGGTGCCCAAGGTGTGGTGGCGGCCGGTGGTGGACTGACGGGCGCGCAGGTAGGTGTAGATATCGGCGCCACGAAAGGCATAGATCGCCTGCTTGGGGTCGCCGATCAGGAACAGGCCGCTGTCGAGGTGGTTTTCTTCGATGCGGTAGATGCTGTCGAAGATGCTGTATTGCACCGGGTCGGTGTCCTGGAATTCGTCGATCAAGGCGACCGGGAATTGCTCGCGGATCACACTGGCAAGACGCTCGCCCCCGTCGGCCTGCAGGGCGGCGTTGAGGCGGATCAGCATGTCGTCGAAGCCCATTTCGGCGCGACGGCGTTTTTCTTCTTCGAAGCGTTTACCCACCCAGCCGGCGGCGTGTTGCAGCACGGCGGCGTCGGGTGTTGGCAACGCGTCGAGGCTGGCTTTGAGAGTGGCCATGGCGTCGATGCCGGGGTGATTCGGCGGCTCGCCCTTCCAGGCTTCGGCCATACCGTCGGGCGTCAGGCGCGTGAAGCCGGTGCCGATGTCCAGTTGTTCGAGGGTTTCGTCAGCCGCCCAGGCACTGATTTTTTCAAACCAGGGCTCGAAGTAACGCGCCTGCATCTTGCGGCCGTCGACGGCTTTCGCGGCCACGGCTTGCAGGCAGATATCACGCAGTTCGGCGGCCCATTGCTGCCACGGCGCCTTGAGGCTTACCAAGGCTTCGCGGCGCTCTTGCAGGCAAGCGTTGATCAGCTCGGCGGGCTCACGGCTTTCGCCAGTGGGCCGTTCGCTGCCGAACAGCGCCCGCACGCGGGGCATCAGGGCCGCGGGGCCGCTCCAGTTTTTGCGCACCCAGTTAAGTGCGTCGTCGTGCATCGGGTAGCAAAACAGCCGCCAGTAGTCACGCAGCACTTCGCCGAGCAGGTCGCTGTGGTCGGTTTCCAGGGTTTGGGTGAACAGGCTGCCGCTGTCGAACGCGTGTTCGCGCAGCATGCGCTGGCACCAACTGTGGATGGTCGAGACGGCGGCCTCATCCATCCATTGCGCGGCGATGTCCAGGCGATTGGCGCAGGCGGGCCATTGTTCGGGAAGATATTGGTCGCGCAGGTCGGCGATCAATGCATCCGGCTGCTCGATTTCGTCGCGGAAGAACCGTGCGGCTTCAGCCAGGCGAATGCGGATGCGTTCGCGCAGCTCTTTGGTGGCGGCATCGGTGAAGGTCACCACCAGAATTTGCGGCGGCAGTAACTCGCGGCCAAAGCCGGCTTCGTCACCGCCGTGGCCAAGCACCAGGCGCAGGTACAGCGCGGAAATGGTGAAGGTCTTGCCGGTGCCGGCGCTGGCTTCAATCAGCTGGCTGCCTTTTAACGGGAAGGCCAGGGCTAAAGGTTGACCCATCATGCGCTGGCCTCCTCACTGCTGAGCGATCGCCAGGGTGCGTTGAGCAATGGGCGATATAGGGTTTCGGCCCAGCCTTCGAACTCTTCGCTGGCGATGAGCGTGACGAAGTCGGGGAATTGGCGGGTGAGTGCAGGGGTTTCGCGGCGCTCACCGTCGGTGGTCAGGCCGTCGCCTTCATAGGCTTTGCTCGCGGCGGCCAGGGCTTTGGCGGGATCGGTTTGGCCGAGCCAGGCGAAGGCGGTTTTGACGGCTACCGGGAGCGGTTTGCGCATGCCGGTGTGCCAGGCCAACAGCAGGTTGCCAAGGATTTCCCGGGCATTGGATTGATCCAGCGGGGCGAGTAACAAGGTGTCGTCACTCGCCACCAAACCGGTGCTGAGTGGCAGGCCGCAGGCGCACGCCACCACGTGATTGACCCATGGGCGAATCAGACGGTGCCATTTACGCGTTTTGATCGAACCGATGCTGTTGGGAATGGTGGTCACGCTGAGCAAGCCGCCATCACTGCGTCGGTGCAGGCCGCTGATCCAGCCTTCCAACTGGATGCCATGATGCTCAAAACTGATCGGCTCGGCGGTGGTTTGTGGCGTGGGCCACAGTGCCAATAAGTGTTGGTAGCGTTGCAGCAAATCGGGCAACGGCTCGATCAGTTCGTTACGCAGGCACTCGCCGAAACCCACCATGGGCAGCAGGCCGCTGCCCTGCAGGCGCAGGGCCTGGGCGTTGAGTGCTTGATCCACGTGATCGGGCTGGGTCAGTGCGGCGTTCAGCAGGCTGTCGCTGAGGCTATAGCGTTGCAGCGCGTCGAGCACGAAGGGTTCTTCATCGGCGAGCGGCACTTCGGCGGCCTCGAAGAACACTTTCAGACGTTGACTGAAGAAATGTTTGACCGGGTTGCGCAGGAAATCCTGCAACTGGCCGAGGCTCAGGGGTTCTTCTTGTTGGTGCTCTGCCAGTTCGTGTTCTTTAACTGGAACGTCGGCGGCCTCGTGAAGCAACTGCCACTCGCGGGCGTAGCTGAAGAGCGCGTCGCCTTCATGGAAATAGCGCGCACTGAAGGGTTGGAGCGGGTGCTCCTGGGTCATTGCTTCCAGCAGTTCTTGCTGGTGTGCGTTATGCCAGCCGCTGGCGATATGGTCACGCAGTTGGCCGATCAGTACCGAGGCCGGCCGGTCGCTGTTGTCGCGGATGCTGCGGCCGACCCAACTGATGTAGAGCTGGTCGCGGGCGGACAGCAGGGCTTCGAGCAGCAGGTAGCGATCGTCCTCGCGGCGTGAACGGTCGCCGGGGCGGTAGTCGCTGCCCATCAGGTCGAAGTCCAACGGCGGTTGCGCGCGCGGGTAGTCGCCGTCGTTCATGCCGAGCAGGCAGACGAGTTTGAACGGGATGGCGCGCATGGGCATCAGGGTGCAAAAATTGACAGCTCCGGCGAGGAAGCGCTGGGACAGGCGGCCCTGGTCCAGGCCGGCCAACCAGGCCTCGCGGACTACGGTGAGGGGTAACTCGTCCTGCAGGCCGACGGACTCACAGGTTTCCAGCCATTCTTCTCTCAGTTGTTCGAGTTGGCCTAAGAGGTAGTCGTCGTGTTCGCTGCTGGGCAGGAAGAACAGTTGCATCAGGCGTTGCAGGCGTTCACCCCACTCGCGGGGCGCTGCCGGTTGAGACAAAGCCTGATGGGCGTCGTTTAGCGCATCGAGCAAGGAGACCAACGGGCCGATCAGGGCCGCGTCGAGGCCGCCGATTTCATCGTAGGGTTCGATGCCATCGCAGGCGACGCCGGTGCCGACGGCGTAACCCAACAGCATGCGGCGCAAGCCGAATCGCCAGCTGTTTTGTTCCAGTTCATGCGGCAGGCCGAGCCCGGCGCGTTGCTCGGCATTGAGGCCCCAACGGATGCCGGCCCCTTCGATCCAGCGGTGCAGCGTCGGCAGGTCGCGCTCCTTGATGGCAAAACGTTCACGCAAGGCGGGAACGTCGAGCAGGTCGAGGATTTCGCTGACGGGGAAGCGGCTGTCCGGGAGTTTTAGCAAGTGTTCGACGGCGATCAGCAGAGGGTCGCGGCCACGTTGGCCTTGGTCGGTAAGGGTGAAGGGAATGAAGCGTGGGTCGCTTCGCTCAAGTTGACCAAACACGGCCCGAATGTGCGGCGCGTAGCTGTCAACGTCTGGGACCATGACGATAATGTCGCGCGGGCGCAGCGTCGGGTCGGCACTGAAACGTTGGAGCAATTGGTCGTGGAGAATTTCCACTTCGCGTTGTGCGCTGTGGGCGATGTGGAAGCGGATGGAGCTGTCGTTATCTAGATCGACGGCCGGCCATAGCTCGCGCGTTTCGTTGAGCGGGCGCAGTTCGAGGATGTCGTCCTGCAGTTGGTTGAGCAGCGTGGTGGGTTCGCTGTCGCTGAACAGGTCGATGCGACCATCACGGAAGGCGGCGCGGTAGCTGTTGGGGTCGTCGTAACTGTCCAGCAGGCTGATGTAGTCACGGCCCTGTTTGCCCCAAGCGGCCAGCAGCGGGTGGGCGTGCTGGTGCAGGGTTTGTGGATCGATGGTGACCGGCATGCCGGCTTTGCGCGCTTGGCGTTTGTATTCATTACGCAGCAGGTCCTTGTCGGCAACGATGTCGGACCAGTGATGACGGCAAGGGTTGTGCACGCAGAGCAGGACTTGGCTGAACCTCGCTAAGCCGGCGAGCGCCTCAAGGGCTTGCGCAGGCAGTGAGGAAATGCCGAAAACGATCACTCGGGATGGTAAGCCTGCGGGCGCCTGTTCAAGGGTATTGATGCGTTCAATAAAGCGCTGGTGCACACCGGCGCGGCTTTCGGCCATGCCTTCTTCACCGACATCGACCAGCAATGCACGCCACAATTCGGCCTGCCAGCAGTTTGCGGGATTAAGGGGCTTGGATTCGCCTCGCCCGTTGCGCAATTGGTGGCGGCCAGCAGCCCAGTCTTCCAGCCAGTCGGCACGGTAGACCTGGTATTGGTCGAACAGGTCGGCCAGGCGTTCAGCCAGTTGATAGCGTTTGCGCAGGTCGGTGTCGTGGGTAAGGAAGCGCTGCAGCGGCTCGAAGTGCGGTTGATCGATGAGTTCAGGGAGCAGGCGCATCAGGCGCCACGTCAGAGGCGCTTTATCGAGCAGGGACTTGGGCGGGATTTCGTCACGGCCCAGGACCATGCGATAGAGCTGCCACATGAAGCTGCCGGGCAGTTGCACGTCGATTGCCGCAGCGATGCCGCAGCCACCCATGTCGTCGTCTTCCGGGTCTTCGGCCAGGGCTAACTTGAGCCATTGGGCGATGCCGTTGCTTTGTACCAGGGCGATTTCGTTTTCCAAGGGCGCGAGCGGATAGCGGCGCATCCAGCTGACTACCAGGCTGCGCAACTCATCCAGGCGGTTGCCGTGAACCACCATGAATCCAGCGCTGAGGGACGTCGCATCCGGCATAACGGCTTCCTTGGGAAAAGCAAAATCGAGGCAGCGACTTTAGCATTGAAGGCGGCCGCAGGCTGCAAGTGAGGCAGGCCGACTGAACGGGGGTGACTGGAATGTTTTCGACCGCCCAAAACAAAGCCCCTGTTTGCGTTAGCAAACAGGGGCTTTGGAATTTAATCTTGACGATGACCTACTCTCACATGGGGAAACCCCACACTACCATCGGCGATGCATCGTTTCACTGCTGAGTTCGGGATGGGATCAGGTGGTTCCAATGCTCTATGGT
>NZ_JAFCUU010000008.1:0-334904 GCF_049896685.1 Pseudomonas sp. TWRC1-2
CCCAAACGATCACGAGAAATCCGCAGCCGGTTGTCATACGCATCGCTGATCGCCGTCAGCACACCGTCGCGGAAATGGTAGAAACGTGACGCCTGAGCCAGCACCAACTCATCGGGCAGAGCACCCAAATAGATCGCCGCTTCCGCCAAGCTATTGGTAATCGCCGGACGAGCCACAGTAGGCAAGGGCAGGGCAGTCGACCGATTCTCATGATCCGTCCAAACCACCGAATCGCCCGCAACCACCAACCGCTGCGCCAGCGCATGACTCCAACCAAACCCCAACCCACAATCCACTTCCACCGCGCTGGTGCGATACAGCCGCGTCCACTCAAACGGCAAAATCCCGTCCAGCGCACCATCGGTAAGGGTCAGCAATTCTTCGCCGGTGACCATCGACACCGGGCAGCCATTGGTGGCGGTTTTGTCGGCAGGCGCCGCCGCGTCTCCCTGGGGATTCTTCGCAGCAACAGGCACATCATCGACGTGTTCCTGGCGCACCAACGCGGTCTGCTGTTTCTTGGTACGAACCGCCGGCACTGGGTTGGAAACCAACTGATCCCCAGCCTTCAACGGTGCAACCGGCACCGTCTTGATTGGGGTTGCGGCACTCCGTCCCAGCAACGGCTTAACCACCTTGGCATGCGGCTCCAACCGGGGCATCACCAGCTTTTTAGCCAGCAACTCCAACAACTCCGACGTCCGCTCAGACTTGATATGCCCCAGCACCTTCGTACTCAGGCGCACCGCCACACCCACGCCTGCTGTCGCCCAAATCAGCAGCAGGTTGATCAACACCTCGCCAGTGATTTCCCCCATCAATTCATGCATTTCTTTCGGCGGCAGCATGCGCATCCAGCTGACCATTGCCGACACGTAAATGAACAACAATGGCTCATCGCTGAGCACCAGCAGGCCGTCGGCGATTGCGTCGTTGCCGAGCTTCAGCAGCTCATCAAGTTCAGTTTGGGAGATGTATTGCAGCAACTTCTCGCTGCTGGGCTTGATGTCCGCCAGTAAATCAACCAGTTGAGTTATGTTGTCCCACAGGCTGTAAAGCGCTTTGCCCATGCCACTTAGAAACGCCGTTTCCACCATCCTGCGCTGGTCTTGCGCGATAGCGTCCGTAAAGTCTTTCCACCGTGCCTCAAGCGTGCTGTTCCATTCGTCGCGCAGGCGCGCTTCCAGTTCCGCGATCACCGACTGATAAGACGCATACAGCGCCTTGACGTGATCCTTGGAAACGTTGGGATAAAAACTGATTCGGTACTGCTGGTTGCGATCACACTCGGTGATTTCAAGAATGCCGCTGGGGCCGATGGTTTTGTGGATCGGCTCGCCCAGCGGGCCACCGTTGGGGTTGACGCGTTGCAGTATCACCGGCGTATCGCCGATGGGCACAAACTGCGTGCTTTGGAACATGTGCACCAGGGTCAACGTGCCGTTGGCCTGGCAGGTGGCGACGGTGCTGCTGGGAAAAATGGAGGGGGCTATGGGCGCGACCAGCGTCACTTCATCGCCAACCTTGAACACCTGCTCGACATCCAGCGCCGAAAAGCTCCAGAAGCTTAAAGCCCAGTCGTCAAAGGTGTTCAGGCAGCCCCGGAAATCACGTAAGACGCCTTCAACATCCGGCGCTTTGACGTCCATGGGCCTCAGGGCCAGCCGGCCAATAGCCGGGTTCAAGCGACAGCCCCGTCAATACGTGTTCCAACACAAAAAACCATCTGCAATCCCTCGCGCTGTGTGATCAGGCGAAGGACTTTGCCGAGGTTTTCAGGTGGTATCTGTAGAGCTTATCCGGGTGTTGCGTGGGATGTTTCGGTAGTCCTTGTCAGCGCTGCGCAAATGCCAGGTTCAAGCCCAACCCTGCAAAGGCTGCCGCAAAACTTCGGCGCAGCCAGTTCTGCACGCGCGGCGATTCGATCACGGCGCGGCGAAAGCCATTGGCCAGCAAGCCATAGATGACGAAAACCGCAAACGTCATCGCCATGAATACCGCGCTCAGTACCAGCATTTGCACGGCGGGCGAGATGTTGCCTGGGGTAACGAACTGGGGCAGAAAGGCCAGGAAGAAAATTGTCAGTTTGGGGTTGAGGATGTTCAACAGGAAACCACGGATCATCAGGCCGCGCGCTGTGGTTGCGGTCGGTGCGTCATTCATCGCGAAGGCCGAGCGATCACGCCAGGTGGCGTAGGCCAGGTAGAGCAAGTAGGCAACGCCCGCATACCTGAGCACTTCAAACGCCAACGCGCTGGTGTGCAGCAGGGCGGAGAGGCCGAGCACCGATGCCAGCAAGTGGGGCAGGATGCCAGCGGTACAACCCAGCGCAGCAAATACGCTGGCGCGCTTGCCGGCGGTGAGGCCGGTGGAGACGGTAAAGATCACACCGGTGCCGGGGATCAGCACGACGATCAGGCAGGTGACGAGGAAGTTCACACTGAGCATGGCATTCAAACTCCTTGTAGGAATGGTCGATGACAGATCCTGTCACGTTAGTTTGTGATTGGCGAGTACGGCAGGTCGGCGAACCCCGGTTAGACTTACCTGTCGATATCCGCAATGCCCGGCCCGTCGTTACCCAAGGAAGCCCCATGTATTCAAGCCGCCTGATCCTGTGCCTCACCACGTTGCTGGTGCTGGCCGGTTGCTCCACTTCACGCAGTCCGCAACAGCCGGAGCGTAGCGAGGCCGAGGTGAAAGCGCAGATCGTGCGCCTGCTGCCGGCGACGGTGCCGGACCGTGGTGGCTGGGCACAAGACATCTACACCGCCTTCGACACTCAGAAAATCTACCCCAGCACCGAAAATATCTGTGCCGTGCTGGCAGTCACCGAGCAAGAGTCCACCTATCAGGTCGACCCGCCGGTGCCAAACATGGGCAAGATCGCCCAGGATGAAATCCTGCGCCGTGCCGGCAAGGTCCATGTGCCGGCCTTTGTGGTGCGCAGCGCACTGCAATTGCGCTCGCCTACCGGCAAGTCCTACGCCGAGCGTTTGAGTGCTGCACGCACGGAGAAGGACCTGAGTGGAATCTTTGACGATTTCATCAGCGTGGTGCCTCTGGGTAATACCTTATTTGGCGGTTTCAACCCGGTGCATACCGCAGGCCCGATGCAAGTCAGCATCGACTTTGCACAGAAACAGGCCCGGGGTTATCCCTACACAGTGGACGGCACGATTCGCCGTGAAGTCTTCACGCGGCGCGGCGGCATGTATTTCGGCATCGCCCACTTGCTGGGCTACCCGGTCAGTTATGACCAGCCGCTGTACCGCTTTGCTGACTTCAACGCCGGTTGGTACGCCAGCCGCAACGCTGCGTTCCAGGCCGCCGTCAGTCGCATTACTGGCACCGAGCTGGCGTTGGATGGCGACTTGATTCGCTATGGCTCATTGTTGCCGGGCACCACTGAGTTGGCGGTGCGCTCCCTGGGGGCCAAGTTGGACATGCGCAATCCGACCATCCGTAGCCAGTTGGAGAAGGGTGAGCAATTGGACTTTGAGGAGACCACCCTCTACAAACGCGTATTCGCGCTGGCTGATAAAGCGGCCGGCAAGCCGATGCCACGGGCGATACTGCCGGGCATCGTGCTGAAAAGCCCGAAGATCACCCGCAACCTGACCACCGCGTGGTTCGCCAAGCGCGTGGATGACCGGTATCAGCGCTGCATGAAGCGCTGATTATTGTCGCTGGCGGGCGCGTCGTGGCGAGCGGCTTGTTGTGGCGAGCGGGCTTGCCCCGCGTTGGGCTGCGAAGCAGCCCTCAGTCAGCAGAACGCGGTATGTCAGTCATCACTCGGTGCCTGGTTCTGGGGCCGCTTCGCAGCCCAACGCGGGGCAAGCCCGCTCGCCACAACGGGCCTTTTCTCATGTTGCTCTTTGAATCAGTTGCGCTCGAGGGCGAGGGCTACACCCTGGCCGCCACCGATGCACAGCGTCGCCAGGCCTTTCTTGGCGTCGCGCTTGATCATTTCATGCAGCAAGGTCACCAGCACGCGGCAACCCGAGGCACCGATCGGATGGCCGATGGCGATGGCACCGCCATTGACGTTGACCTTCTCGGCGTCCCACTCCAGCTCTTTGCCCACCGCCAAAGATTGCGCGGCGAAGGCTTCGTTGGCCTCGATCAGGTCCAGGTCGCCCAGGCTCCAGCCAGCCTTGTCCAGGCAGCGGCGAGTGGCTGACACCGGGCCGATGCCCATGATCGCAGGGTCGACGCCGGCGTTGGCGTAGCTGGCGATACGTGCCAACACAGGCAGGCCGAGGGCTTTGGCCTTATCTGCACTCATCAACAACACTGCAGCGGCGCCGTCGTTGAGGCTGGACGCGTTGCCGGCAGTGACGCTGCCGTCTTTCTTGAATGCAGGTTTGAGTTTGGCCAGGGATTCGGCGGTGGTACCGGCGCGCGGTTGTTCATCCACGGCGAAGGCCACTGGGTCGCCTTTGCGCTGGGGAATCAGGATCGGCGTGATTTCATCGACAAACCGACCCGCTTCAATCGCGGCAGCGGCTTTCTGCTGGGAAGCGGCGGCGAACGCGTCCTGGGCTTCACGGCTGATGCCGTACTTGTCCACCAGGTTCTCGGCGGTGATGCCCATGTGGTAGTCGTTGAACGCATCCCACAGGCCGTCGGTGATCATGCTGTCGATCATCTTGGCGTGACCCATGCGCAAACCGGTGCGCGCAGCAGGCAATACGTACGGCGCCAGGCTCATGTTTTCCATGCCGCCGGCGATAATCACGTCGGCGTCGCCGCAACGGATGGCCTGGGCGCCCAGGTGCAGGGCCTTGAGGCCCGAGCCGCAGACCTTGTTCAGAGTCAGCGCTGGTACTGCGTGGGGCAGCCCGGCGAGGATCGACGCCTGACGCGCCGGGTTCTGACCGCTGCCGGCGGTGAGTACCTGGCCGAGGATGACTTCATCCACTTGAGCCTGGTCCAGGCCGGTCTGCTCCAGCAGGCGACGGATCACGGCGGCGCCAAGTTCCGGTGCCGGGATACTGGCCAGCGAACCTTGAAAGCTGCCCACGGCGGTGCGGGTGGCAGCAACAATCACGACGTCTTGCATGGAATCTGTCCTCACTGGAAGTGCATTTCTGGAACGTGGTCCGGGACGATCAGTTTACCGGCGGTCTTGCTCACAATCTCTTCAACGCTGACGCCAGGTGCGCGTTCCTTGAGGACAAAAGCGCCATTTTCGATCTCGAGGTAAGCCAGGTCCGTCAATACACGCTTGATGCACTTGGCGCCGGTCAGCGGCAGGCTGCACTGGCTGAGCAACTTGGACTCACCGTCCTTGGACGCATGGGTCATGATCACGATGATGTTTTCTGCACCGGCCACCAGGTCCATGGCCCCGCCCATGCCTTTGACCAATTTGCCGGGAATCATCCACGAGGCGATGTTGCCTTGGACGTCCACTTCAAACGCGCCGAGCACGGTGAGGTCGACGTGGCCGCCGCGAATCATCGCGAAGGACTCGGCAGAGGAGAAGATCGAGGCGCCAATGCGTGCCGTCACGGTCTGCTTGCCGGCGTTGATCATGTCGGCATCGATGGTTTCTTCGGTCGGAAAAGGGCCCATGCCGAGCAGGCCGTTTTCCGATTGCAGCATCACTTCCATGCCTTCGGGAATGTAGTTGGCCACCAGGGTCGGAATGCCGATGCCGAGGTTGACGTAGAAACCGTCCTGCATTTCGCGTGCGACGCGTTGAGCCATTTGTTCGCGGGTAAGAGCCATTGTTTGTCTCCTTATTATTTGGGCTGGCGGATTATTTGCGGACAGTGCGCTGTTCGATGCGCTTCTCGAAGGTGCCGCAGATGATCCGGTCGACGTAGATGCCTGGGGTGTGGATCTGCGCCGGGTCCAGCTCGCCCGGTTCGACGATTTCTTCAACTTCGACCACGGTGATCTTGCCGGCGGTGGCGGCCAGCGGGTTGAAGTTCTGGGCGGTGTGGCGGTAGATGACGTTGCCGAAATGGTCGGCTTTCCAGCCTTTGACGATGGCGAAGTCACCGGTGATGGACTCTTCCATCAGGTAGGGGCGGCCATTGAATTCGCGGGTTTCCTTGCCTTCGGCGACGGGGGTGCCGACGCCGGTGGCGGTGAAGAAGGCCGGGATGCCGGCACCGCCTGCGCGCATTTTTTCTGCCAGGGTGCCTTGGGGCGTCAATACCACTTCGATTTCGCCGCTGAGCAGTTGCTTCTCGAACAGGGCGTTTTCACCGACGTAGGAGGCGATCACTTTGCTGATCTGCTTTTGCTCCAGCAGCACGCCGAGGCCGAAACCATCGACGCCGCAGTTATTGGAGACCACCGTCAAGTCGCGGGTGCCTTTGCGCTTGATCTCTGCGATGAGGTTTTCCGGAATGCCGCACAGACCAAAACCACCGGAGAGCACGGTCATGCCGTCTTCCAGGCCTGCCAGTGCTTCTTCATAGGACGCCACGCGTTTATCGAAACCTGCCATATGCACCTCTTTTATTGTGTGTGGGCCAGCCAATGACACGAGTGTTGCGCCGACGGATTGATTTGTTAAGTTGTTTTTTAAGGTTGATTGGTTTGAAAAACAGCATAATCGGCGTTATGCCGCACACTTAAAGCCTAGACATGCGGCAACCTCACTTGCAGCATTTGACTGGCAGCGTGGAGCTTCCTATGACCGTTAAACAGATGCGTGCCTTTCTCGCCGTGGCCCAGAGCCTGAGTTTCGCCGCTGCTTGCGAGCGCCTGCACCTCTCTCAATCGGCGCTCAGCCTGACCATCAAAGGGCTGGAGGAGGGTTTAGGTGGGCGCTTGTTCAGCCGCAATACGCGCAATGTCGCGCTGACGCCTGAAGGTGAGTCGTTGTTACCTCTGGCGCGTCGCTTGATCGCCGATTGGGACAACGCCGAGGACGAGCTGCGCCAGCGTTTCACCCTCCAGCGTGGCCGGGTCACCGTGGCGGCGATGCCGTCGTTTGCGGGCAACTTGCTGCCACCGATCCTGAAGATATTCCGTGCTCGTTACCCGCAGGTGAACGTGACGGTGCATGACCTGATCAACGAGCAGGTGCTGGAGATGGTGCGTGACCGTCAGGTGGAACTGGGCGTGGCGTTCGAGCCGTCCGAGGGTTCGTCACTGGCGTTCACCCCGTTGTACCTGGACCGGTTTATTGCGGTAGTGCCCGGAGATTCACCGTTGGCCCAGCGAAGCGAAATCGACTGGCAAACCTTGCTGGAGCAACCGTTCATTACCCTGCAGCGGCCTTCCACGGTACGGGTGATGCTCGAGGAGCACCTGGGCGCGTTGCAAATGAAATTGCCGGTGGCGCTAGAGAGTCATCAATTGGCGACGGTGGGCAAGATGGTTGCCAATGGCCTTGGCGTCAGCGCCGTACCCGCGTTGTGCGCGAAACAGATGGAAGAGGCGGGCGCCCATTGCATCACGTTGAGCGATCCGGTGATCGAGCGACCGATTGGTGTGTTGACCAAGCCGGGCCATGAATTGTCGGCAGCTGCGCAGGTCTTGTTCGATATCTTTCGCGATGAAGCCGCTAAAGGCCGATTCCCATCGTTTTGATTACGACGCAAAACAAATGTGGGCGCTGGCTCGTCGGCGATGGCTATTTAAAACTCAACATTAACGTTGAATATTAAACCGCTATTGCCGACGGGCCAGCGCCCACAGTGGTCGAGTATTACTTAGTAGTAGCGGTCGATTACTTTAACGTTCGAGCTGTCTTTGAAAGATGCCCAGGCAGTGTTAAGTGTGTCGAATACCTGCTCGATAAAGTTTTGATCCGCAGCCGCCTTCTTGCCGACATAACCCTGGCCGCGGCGGTACATTTTCAGGCGCGCCGCCAGGTTACGGTTATTTTTATCGAACTCTTCCTCAAGGGTGTGGGGCGCCACGCAGTCGATATGGACTTGACCCGATTTTTCGACCCACAGGATATGGTCGTCGAGTGTGTCTTTCTGCGCTGCGAACATCTCAGCCAATTCATCGATAGTTGGTTGGTTGTTCAGATTCATAATGTAAGCCCCTTGACCAGTTGGCGATCTATCAGTTGATTCCGTTAAAACTGCTTAGTTGTCTCCGGCTCAGAAAGCCGGGCGTCAGTGACTGTCTGCCGAATACGGGCAGGGTCTTGAACCTGATGCATGTAGTTTTGCTGATGAGCGGCTACGCAATGGTTTCATAGCGAAGACAAGCAGCGTTTTAGCTTCTTGTACCGATCCTTGCGGGCCGGTCAGCTTCATCAATCTGCCTTGTGGGCAGTGCACATCCGGAAAAAACAGCTCGGCGGTCAGACGAGCTTGTTCAAAACACGTGTTACCAACGCTCCCGATCCGGGAGACGTCTCGATAATGCAAGGGTAAAAAGGTTACGTCAACGGTAATGTAGTGATTTTTTTCGAGCACTACATAAATCGTTGTAGGGACGGGGGAATGCGGAAAAACGTGACTTGGGCGTCATTTTTTGTGCGGTTGGTCGAAGGGGTTGCGGTCATTAATTCGGTATAGAAATCTGTGGGAGCGGGCTTGCTCGCGAAGGCGGTGGGTCAGCCGGAACGCTTTTGACTGACGCACCGTCTTCACGAGCAAGCCCGCTCCCACACGCAGCCCTGTTCACATTGTTGTTGCTACTGGCTCAGCCGCTCGACCAGCAACGGCAGCAACCGCTCGCAGGGCGCCTCGATCTTTACCTGCAACAGCTCATCCCCGCGTGTCTTGCCCAGGTTGATGGCAATCACCGGCTTGCCTTGCTCCACCGTCGCCTTGCACAGGCGAAACGCCGAATAGGCCATCAGCGAAGAGCCCACCACCAGTAACCCCTCAGCCTGCTGTACCGCGGCCATTGCTTTGGCCGCCGTGGCCTGGGCGACGTTCTCACCAAAAAACACCACATCGGGCTTCAGCCGTTGGCCGTTGCAGTGCGGGCAGTGAGGGACTTGGAAGCGTTCTTCAAAGGCAGGATCGAGCAGCGTATCGCCGTCGGGCGCTTGCACGGCATCGACGCCGGCCAGGTAGGGGTTCTGATCTTCCATCACCCGCTGGATCACATCGCGCTCGCTGCGCTGCTGGCAATCCAGGCACAGCACTCGATGCAGGCTTCCATGCAGCTCGATCACATCATGGCTACCGGCCTGGTCATGCAAGGTATCGACGTTCTGCGTAATCAGCCCGCTGATGCGTTCGCGTTGTTGCAGCGTGGCCAGCGCCAGGTGAGCCTTGTTCGGCTGCGCGACCCGCACCCGTGGCCAACCCAGCATCGCCCGCGCCCAGTAGCGGCGCCGCGCTTGCGGCGTGGCCAGGAATTCCTGGTACATCATCGGCGCCCTGCCCCGGCGCACGCCTTCGCTGTCGCGATAATCAGGAATGCCCGACGACGTGCTGATGCCCGCACCGGTCAGCACCATAAAGCGCCGCTCGGCCATCGCCCGGTGCAGGGTATCGAGGTGGTCTTCTTGATGTTCCAGCGTGTCGAGCATGGGGTCCCCTATTCGCCGCGGATGTACTGCTCCAGTTGTTTGATCAGATCAGCCTGCTCGGCAATGGCTTCCTTGACCAGGTCACCGATGGACAACAGGCCGATCAGCTTGCCATCTTCGACCACGGGCAGGTGGCGCAGGTGACCGTCCGTCATGATGTTCATGCACTTGTCGACGCTCTGGTGAGTATCGACGGTAATCACTGGCGAGCTCATGATTTCACTCACGGCAGTGGTCGCGGAGGAGCGGCCCTTGAGGATCAGCTTACGTGCGTAGTCCCGTTCACTGATCACCCCCACGACTTTGCCTTCGTCCACAACCGGCAAGGCGCCGACGTTTTTGGCAGCCATCTGGATCAATGCCTCCATCACCGTCTGGTGCGACTTGATGGTGTGGACCTCCTGGTTCTTCTGGTCCTTGGCTTTGAGCACTTGTGCGACGGTTTTCATGGCGGCCACTCCGGTGTTGTTGTTAGGAAGTCAGCAGGTCCCTTACAGAATCCTAGACGGGCTACGGGGCTGCAAGGTCCAAAGCGGCGTTAAACCCGTCGAAAAACGTCATTCGCTGGATTTTTTTGCCTTTCACCCGGCATTTGTCGGCTTTTTCCCCCGCTTGGTACCGGCCGTTGTCTTGCGTGGCGCCGTCTTGCGCTTCTTTTTCCATGGCGTGGCGCCTCGGCCTGCCGGGCTGGCTGGGCCGGTGATGGTCATGCGCATACCATTGCAGCGCGCCACTTGCTTGCTCATCCACGCCGCCTGCTTGGCGACGAATTCTTCCAGGCTCATTTCACCGCTTTGCACCATGTCCAGCGCCTGTTCCCAAATCGCAGTGGTGCCTGGGTCGGCAATGGCTCGAGGTACGGCGTCGATCAGGCTGAATGCGGCCGGAGTGGCCGAGAGTGCCTTACCGTTTTTGACCAGGTAACCACGGTCCAGCAGACCCTGGATAATTCCGGCGCGGGTGGCCTCGGTGCCGATGCCGGTGGTGTCCTTGAGTTTTTGCTTGAGCAGCGGGTCTTCCACCAGCTTGGCGACGTTTTTCATCGCCTTGATCAGGTCGCCTTCGGTGAAGGGTTTGGGCGGCTGGGTCCACAGGTCTTTGAGGTTGACCTTGGCCACCGCGTAGTCCTGGCCCTGCACCAGCGTCGGCAAGGCTTGCGGCGCGGGTGCCTCGCGCCCCTTTGCCGGGGCCAGTGCTTCGGGCAACGCGCGTTTCCAGCCTGGCTCGATGACAACCTTGCCGACTGCGCGCAACGCTTGGCCTGCGCAGTCGAAATCCGCCTGGGTGCGATCGTATTCATGGTTAGGCAGGAACTGCGCCAGGTAACGTGCGCGAATCAGGGTGTAGACCGCACGGTATTTACCAGTGAGCTGCCCCACATCCTTACCGGCCCCGGTGGGAATGATGCCGTGGTGCGCGCTGACCTTGGCGTCGTTCCAGGCCCGCGAACGGCGCTGGGGATCGATGTGCGGCATCAGCTCGTTCACTGCCGGGTCCGCACGCCCCAACGCAGCTAAAATCTTCGGCGCCTCGCTGTGCTGGCTCAACGGCAGGTAGCCGCAATCACTGCGTGGGTAGGTGATGACCTTGTGGGTTTCGTAGAGTGACTGGGCGATATCCAGGGTTTCCTGGGCACCGAGCCCCAGTTTTTTGGAACAGATTTCCTGCAGGGTACCCAGATCGAAGGGCAGGGGCGCCACCTCGCGCATGCGCTCGGTGCGCAACTTCACCAGCCGCGCAGTGGCGGCGTTGCGCATGGCATCGGCAGCGTCGCGGGCCAACTGCGGGTTAAGGCAGCGGCCCTGGTCGTCACACGCATCATCCGTGGCGCGCCATTGGGCGGTGAAGGTCATGAGCTCATGGCGCAGATCGACATCGATGGCCCAATAAGCCACCGGCACAAAGTCGGCGATGCTGCGGTCGCGGTCCACCACCAGGCGCAAGGTTGGCGTTTGCACCCGGCCCACCGGCAACACGCCTTGATAGCCGGATTGGCGCCCGAGCAAGGTAAACAGACGGCTCATGTTCATACCGATCAGCCAGTCGGCGCGCGAGCGGCCCAAGGCCGAGTGATACAGGCTGAAGGTTTCGGCGCCCGGCTTGAGCGCGGCCAGGGCTTTGCGAATGGAGGCGTCATCCAGCGCCGACAGCCATAGCCGCTGGATCGGCCCGCGATAACGGCAATGCTCGACCAGCTCCCGGGCGATCATCTCGCCCTCACGGTCGGCGTCGGTGGCGATCACCAGGTCCTGGGCTTCTCCCAGTAAACGCTTGACCGCCTTGTACTGGCTGGCGGTCTTGGGCTTGACCTGCATCTTCCATTTTTCCGGGACGATCGGCAGATCGGCCAGCACCCAGCGCTTGTATTTGGCGTCGTAGGCATCGGGCGGGGCGGTTTCCAGCAGGTGACCGATGCACCAGGTGACTGTGACCCCATTGCCCAGCCAGCAACCGTCGCCGCGCCGGCTGGCGCCGAGCACGGCCGCGATATCTTTAGCCTGGGAGGGTTTTTCACAGAGGTACAGCCGCATGGTCATCACATCAGATCGGGTTGATGCCTTGCAGGATGCTGAGTCAGAGGGATTTGAGCAACCATTATCTGTATGGATGTACAGCAAAGTGTGTGAGTGCCACAACACAAAAGTGGGAGCGGGCTTACTCGCGAAAGCGGTGGCTCAGTCAACGAATGTGTCGACTGGCACATCGCCTTCGCGGGCAAGCCCGCTCCCACAAGGGGTCTTAGGCGTCTTGAAGATCAGTTGTTATTGATGTCCACGTTTCGGGTTTCTTTGAGGCAGAACAACCCCACGATCAGACTCACGCCAGTCACCACCACCGGGTACCACAGGCCGTAGAAAATGTCGCCGGTGTACACCACCAGGGCAAATGACACAGTCGGCAGGAAGCCGCCAAACCAGCCGTTACCGATGTGATAGGGCAGCGACATCGAGGTGTAGCGGATACGCGTCGGGAACAGTTCCACCATCAACGCTGCCAATGGGCCGTAGCACATGGCGGCGATCAGGATCAGCACCACGATCAGCACCACCACCATGACCTTGTTGACCTGAGCCACATCCGCCGAAGACGGGTAGCCGGCGAGTGTCACCGCACCGCGCAGGGCCGCTTCGTCGAAACCGTCGATGCGCACGTCACCCACGCTTACCTGCACCGGGCTGCCGGCCGGGGCCGCAGAACTGCTGTACGGCAAGCCTTGCTTGACCAGGAAGGTCTTGACCTTGTCGCACGGGCTGTCAAAACGCGCCTTGCCCACCGGGTCGAACTGAAAGGTGCACGTGGCCGGGTCGGCCAGCACGGTAATCGGCGCCTGATGGCTGGCCTGGTCCATCGCCGGGTTGGTGTAATGCGCCAGGCCCTTGAAGATCGGGAAGTACAGTGCGGTAGCCAGCAGCAGACCGAGCATCAGCACCGGTTTGCGCCCGATTTTGTCCGACAGCCAGCCAAACAGAATAAAGAACGGCGCGCCGATCACCACGCTGATAATCAAAAGCATGTTGGCCAGCGCCGGGTCCATTTTCAGGAATTGGGTGAGGAAGAACAGCACATAGAACTGCGCCGCGTAGAACGTCACTGCTTGCCCGCCGTTGATGCTGAACAGCGCGATCAGCACCACCTTGAGGTTTTCCCATTTGCCGAACGACTCGCGGATCGGCGACTTGCTCGCCTTGCCTTCCTCTTTCATTTTCAGAAACGCCGGCGACTCGTGCAGGCTCATGCGGATCCAGGTGGAAATGCCCAGCAGCACGATGGAAAACAGGAACGGAATCCGCCAGCCCCACACTTCAAACTGGTCGCCGGTGAAGTAACGGCAAGCCAGCACCACCAGCAGCGACAGCAGCAGGCCGAGGGTGGCGGTGGATTGAATCCAGCTGGTGTGCAGGCCGCGTTTGCCGGCCGGCGCGTGCTCGGCCACATAGGTGGCTGCGCCGCCGTACTCACCGCCCAACGCCAGGCCTTGTAACATGCGCAGCACGATTAGGATGACCGGCGCGGCAATGCCGATGCTGGCGTAGGTCGGCAGCAGCCCGACACAAAACGTGGCCACGCCCATCAGGATGATGGTGACGAGAAAGGTGTACTTGCGTCCGATCATGTCACCCAGGCGACCAAACACCAGCGCGCCGAACGGCCGCACCACGAAGCCGGCCGCAAAGGCCATCAAGGCAAAGATGAACGCCGTGGTGTCATTGACCCCGGCAAAGAACTGTTTGCTGATCACGGCCGCCAGAGCGCCGTAGAGGAAAAAGTCATACCACTCGAACACCGTCCCCAGAGACGAGGCGAAGATGACTTTTCTTGATTCGCTGCCGGTGCTCGCACGAACGGCCGAGCCCAGGGGTTGAGCATGTTCTGACATCGGGTAACCCTCACAGTGATTATTTATTGTTGTTCCACTGTCGGCGCCAACCTCGGCGCCGGTTGTCTCTGTGCAGGCGCCGGCCAGCCGGACGCCTGCAGGTCACGCGGGTGTGGTCATTTCTCTTTCCGGGGCAAGATTCCTTGTGTTCGGCGAAAGGATCAACTGCGCAGCCTTCTCCGCAATCATCAGTGTAGGTGAGCAGGTGTTACCCGACGTGATGTGTGGCATCACTGAGGCATCGGCGATGCGCAAACCCGGCACGCCATGTACGCGCAGTTGGGCATCGACCACGGCGTCTTTGTCGCTGCCCATGCGGCAGGTGCCCACCGGATGGAAAATCGTCGTGCCGATACGCGCGGCGGCTTCGTGCAGTTCCGCTTCGGTCTGCAATGAATCGCCGGGCAGGTATTCCACCGGCTTGAACTGGCTCAAGGCTGGCGCGGCGACGATGCGGCGCGTCAGGCGAATCGCGTCGGCGGCCACGCGCAAATCCTGCGGATGGCTGAGGTAGTTGGGCCGAATCAACGGCGCATCTGCCGGGTTGGCCGAACGGATGTCGATACGGCCGCGGCTTTGCGGGCGCAGGTCGCAGACCGAAGCGGTAAACGCCGGGAACGCATGCAAGGGTTCGCCAAAACGCTCCAGTGACAGCGGCTGCACATGGTATTCAAGGTTGGCCGAGGTCTGTTCCGGGCCGGAGCGGGCAAACGCGCCGAGCTGGCTGGGCGCCATCGACAGCGGGCCGCTGCGGTCATACAGGTAGCGCAGGCCCATGCCCATTTTGCCCAACAGGGTGCCCGCGATCTGGTTCAGGGTGCGCGCGTTTTCCAGTTTGTAGATCAGGCGCAGTTGCAGGTGATCCTGCAGGTTGCCGCCCACGCCGGGCAGCTCATGCACCACGTCGATGCCCAATGGTTTGAGCACATGGGCAGGGCCGATCCCCGAGCGTTGCAGGATGCCCGGCGAGCCCACGGAGCCTGCGCACAGTACGATTTCCTTGCGCGCTTTCCAGCTCATCTGATGGCCGTTCTGACGCCCGAGCACCTGGGAGGCTCGGCCGTTTTCCAGCACCACGCGGTCCACTTCGACCTCGGTCAGCACGGTGAGATTGGGCCGCTGGCGGATCGGCTTGAGAAACGCCTTGGCCGCATTCCAGCGCACGCCGGCCTTCTGATTGACCTGGAAGTAGCCGCAGCCCTCGTTATCGCCCCGGTTGAAGTCGCTGATCGGCGCGATGCCGCTTTGCGCCGCAGCATCGCGAAAGGCATCCAGGATCGGCCAGTGCAGGCGCTGTTGCTCAACGCGCCACTCACCGCCGTCGCTGTGAAATTCCGAAGCGCCGGCGAAGTGGTTTTCGCTTTGCTTGAACAGCGGCAGCACGTCTTTCCAGGCCCAGCCCGGGTTGCCCTCGGCGGCCCAGCCGTCGTAGTCCTGGGCCTGACCGCGCATGTAGATCATGCCGTTGATCGACGAGCAGCCGCCCAGCACCTTGCCGCGCGGGTAACTCAACGCACGGCCTTGCAGGCCTTCCTGGGCTTCGGTCTTGAAGCACCAGTCGGTGCGCGGGTTACCGATGCAGAACAGGTAGCCGACGGGAATATGGATCCAGGGGTAATTGTCGCGGCCGCCAGCTTCGAGCAGCAGCACGCGGTGGGCGGGGTTGGCGGACAGTCGATTGGCCAGCAGGCAGCCTGCGGGGCCGGCGCCTACTACCACGTAATCGTATTCAGCAGCTGCAATGGGCATCTGAGGTCTCGCTTGTTTTTCTTATTGGCTCCATCCTAGTTGTTAGTTTTCGTCTTAAAAATGTTAGTTTTTACCCAGCTGCTGTGCGTTTTTAAACAGTGCCTATAGCCACTGCGATGAGCGCAGCTGCTGACTGTCCACGCAAGGGAGGCGATATGTTCGACTGGAATGACCTGCGGTTTTTTCTCGAATTACAACGCAGCGGCCGCTTGCTCACCGCGGCCCAGCGCCTGAAAACCACGCACGCCACTGTCGCCCGGCATATCGAGGCCATCGAAAAGAGCCTGGGGACTGCGCTTTTTGTGCAGCACGCGCAGGGCTACGAGCTGACGCCGTCCGGTGAAGCCTTGCTCAAACACGCCGAGGCCATGGAAAACGTCGCGTTGCTGGCCGAAGACGAACTCACCCATTCCGCCGCGCCCCTGGGCAAGATCCGCCTCGGCGTGGCCGAAGGGTTGGGCGTGATGTTTCTTGCCAGTCGCATGGGTGGGCTGTTTGACCGTTACCCAGGTTTGGAAGTCGAACTGGTGGCCGTGCCGCGCTTCGTCAGCATTCTCAACCGCGAAGCGGAAATCAGCATTCACCTCGAACGCCCCAGCGTCGACCAACTTGTCACGCGCAAACTCACTGACTACCGCCTCGCGCTTTACGCCAGCCGCGCGTATCTGGACCGCAACCCGCCGATTGAAAAGCGCGAAGACCTCGCCGTGCATGCATGGATCGATTACGTCGATGACCTGCTGTTCAGCCAGGAACTCAAATTTCTCAGCAGCTTCTGCCGCAACCCCAAAGTGGTGTTCCACAGCACCAGCGTAATCGCCCAGCACCAGGCGGCGCGCTCGGGGTTGGGCATCGCTGTGTTGCCGTGCTTTATGGCGGCGGGTGACCCGGACCTGGTGGCGTTGCTGCCGGCGGAGGGCATTCAGCGCAGCTACTGGATCAGCTCGCGCCGGGAGCTGCACAAGTCAGTGCGGCTGCGGGTGTTGTGGGATTACGTGGTGGAGTTGTGCGCAAGGGAGCAGGGGTTGCTGCTCGGCGAATCCAGCTGAAGAAACCGGATCAGCCTGCAACACGGCATCCCTCAGATAGCATGAGATCCAAATGTGGGCGCTGGCTTGCCTGCGATGCAGACGCCTCGGTAGATCAGGCATAACCAGTTGATGCCATCGCAGGCAAGCCAGCTCCCACACAAGCCAGCTCCCACATTGGATTTGCGTTGACGCTGCCTTCAGAGCTTCACCACCTGATGCACCTGCTCGGCACACGCCCGCGCCTCGTCAATCATTTTGCCAAACGCCTCGCTGGCGACCTCGGCGTGAGTCAGCCAACGCGTTTTCTGGCTCAGGCGATAGTGATACCACAGCCCGTCGTCCGTGCGCTTGCCGTCCAGGTCCAGGTCGTACCAAGGCGAGCGCACCTGGCAGCCGGGGATGGCTTTTTCCATCTTGCCGCCGGTCAGCGTGAAGCTGTAGTCGTAGGTCTGCGGGTTGCCCAGGTACAGGTCGGCCTGTTGATGGTGACGGCGGTAGTTGATGAAGCCATCCCAGCGCCCTTTGAGTGACTCATCGGTATAGACGTAGTCATTCGCGAGTTTTTCCAGGGCACGCTGGTCGTTCAGGGTGGCGCGGACGGTGTAGCCGTCGTGCACCACAAAGGTCGTGGGTTGGCGGGTGATCTGGCAGCCGCTGATCTCGTTGCCAAAATGCGCGCAGAGGTTCTGGTCGGTGGCGGTGGTGCCTTGTTGGCGGTCAGCCACGCTCATTTGCATCAGCGGCAGGCGGCCGAAGGTGATGGTCGCCTGGGTGGCACCATTGCCCTGTTTGTCAAAGTGCACCTGTTTGTCCAGACGCAGGGTGGTTTCGGGGCGCTCCAGCGGGATCTGTTCTTCGCGCACCTGGCCCTGAGCGTTGTTGACCAGCACCCAGCGGTCCTGGATGTCGGGCAAGGTCTGGCCTGGGGCAAACACCGGGTTGGTCGGGTCGAGCCACCACACCTGGCCGTCCACTTCGGCGCGCACGATCGCGTGGTTCGGTGCGTTGGTGCCGGGGATCAACAAGGCGTACGCCACGTCGCCGCGGCTAACCCAGGCGGTTTCAGCCTTGATGCCGCTGGCCTTGAGCATCGCCGTCAGCAGGATCGCGAGGTCTTTGCAATCGCCGTAGCCGTGCTGCTCGATTTCCGCGAGGTTGAACGGCACGTAGCCACGCTCTGTCGCGCGCCAGTCGCCCAGGTAGCGGTAGTGATCGTTGATGTGCTGCATCAGCGCGGCGACCTGTTCCGCCGGCGCCAGGCCGCTTGCCGCGGCCACAGCGGCGGCGGCTTGCGCAGGCAGCCTGGCGGCAAGTATCTGGTTGTAGCGCTGGGCGAAATCACCGAAGTACGCCTGGCGATCCAAGGTGCTGCCCACTTCCAGGCGCGGAATGCGCTGTAGCGCAGCGCTGGACGATTCGTTGATGTAGTTGAGGTAGGTCGGGGCTTTTTGCACCACGTCCAACGTCTTGCCATTGGCCGACGGGGTTACGGTGAAACCGTCGAACAGCTCACTGCGCCACTGAATCGGCCGTTCGGCGGTAAAGCGCGCCTTGACGTGGTCGCGACGGAACGCGCTGGGGCCGAAGGTGAGGGCATAGTGAAACTGACTCACCAGCGGCTTGGCGGCGAGATGTTCGCGCACGGTGTAGCGAATCTGTGTGCCCACGCGCAGGTTCGGGAAGGCCAGGGAGGTCTGCTTGTCGCGGCTGAAACCCTGGTCCGGGTTGGGCGCGGTGCGGGTGTCGATTTGTGCGGCGTCCAGTGCGACCGGCTTGGCGCCAGGCTGGGTGGACTGAGCGCTGATCACCTCGAAGGTGTCGCCTTCGGCGTAATCGAAGTCAATGCGCGAGAGCATTTCGCGGCCGTTGGGTGTGAGGATCGTGTAGTGCTGGGTGGTGGTGCAGTCGGTGCTGGCGTCGCGGTTGAAGTGGCAATGCAGCTCGGTGTCACTGGCCAGCGGGGCTTCGGCCATGTGTTGCAGGGCGGCGTTAACAGAATGGGTAACCAGCCCCAGGCTGATGACAATCAAAGAGCGGTGAAACGGAAAACGGTGCATTGGCGCCTCGGGTGACACATTGAAACAACTGCCCAGCGGGCAGTGAGAAGGCGCCGGATGATAATGGATCGCAACAACAAAAACCAGGATTGTTCGACAATTTATCTGGCTGAAAGGCCCGTGCTAGAGCCTTTTGCTTGATTTGGGTCAAGGTTTGCGCAGTTCAAACTCCGCGCTGCCGAGCTGCTCGCCGTTGACCAGCACACGCACCCGATGAGTGCCCGGGTAGTGCTTGCGCGTGGTCAGCTCACGAATAGAGTGTTCGCGCCGAATGCTGTGGTGTTCGCCCGCGCCCAAGGTGAATGCCTTGAGCTTGAACACCTTGGCCGCACTGTGGCCGGCGCTTTTTACATAGTCGATGGCGTAATCCACCACCAGTTTTTGTGGGGCGGCCGCGGTGGATTCGAGGCTGAATGACAGCGTGATCCGTTCCCCCATGTTGATCACGGCTGGCGTGACGGCCAGGTGATGCATCTTCACCTCGGCCTTGGCCCCGGCGCCGATGATCGTCAGTGCGCGGGTGTTGCCTTGCTTGATCAGGTTGCGTAAGGCGTGGCGGGCGATCCAGGCGGTGTGCGGGTTGTCCAGGTTCCAGCCTTCGATCTGGCCGAGTACCCATTCCGGATGGTCCTTGGTGATGTCGTTGAGGTGGTTGGCCACCGACTTGCGCACGTACAGGCTGCTGTCGGCGTTGAGGTTGTCGAGGATCGGCGCGCACAGTTCGGGGTTGGCCTGCACCTCGGTCAGGCGAAAAGACCACGGCAGGCGAGGGCGCGAGCCTTCGCTGGCCAGGCGGCGCACGTGTTCGTTGGCATCCAGCGACCATTGCTGCATGACCGCCAGGGTGCGCTGGAAGTCGTTCAGCAAGAAAGGGCGGATGGCAAATTCGGCAGAGCCAAAAGTGGTGAAGTATTTCAGCGCGGCCATGGACCGCCTGAAGTCACCCTGGCCGTAAGTTGCCACGTAGTGCGGCAGGCACAGGCAGACAAACGCGCTGTTCAGGCGCGGGGCAAGGGCGTAAAGCAGCTTGAGCGTTTGCGCATAATCCAGCGCGATCACGGCGTGCAGGCTTTCGCTGACCCGCGCCATGCGCTGCATCACCGACAACTCGGCAAGCCCGGCACTGGCGTGCTTGAGAAAACCCTTGGCGTCGAACGCCGGGTACACCGCCGACATCTCGCGGGCGATGTGCTGCAGGCGTTCGGCGTTGAATATTTCCTTGAGCGCTGGCGCGCTTTGCCCGGGCATCGGTGGTTCCTGGGGGTTAGAGAAACCAGCGGTATTCCCGCGCGTTGATCTCGTGTTGAAAAGCCAGATGGTCCTGGCGTTTGTTCTCGCAATACACGTCGACAAATTCTGCGCCGAGCTTATCGCGCACCACCGGCTGATGTTGCATGGCGCGCACGGCGTCGAGCATCTCAAGGGGAAATTCGGTGCCGCTGAGACGGTCTTCGTTCAAGGGCGCGATGGGTTCCTGCTTGGCTTCAAGGCCATGCTCAAGCCCTGCCAGGATCGCCGCCAGAACCAGATACGGGTTGGCATCCGCACTGGCCAGGCGGTGCTCGATGCGCAGGTTGCGCGGGTCTGACTCGGGAATGCGCACGCACGCATCGCGGTCTTCAAAGCCCCAGCTGGCACGGGTCGCTGCGTTGACGGTGCCACCCAGGCGGCGGAAGGCGTTGTGGTTGGGCGAGAAGATCGGCATGCAGTGCGGCAGCAATTCCAGGCACCCGGCCACGGCATGGCGCAGCGGTTGTTGCTGGTGCGCGGCGAGCAGATTATTGCCCGCCGCGTCGTAGAGGCTGACATGCACATGCATGCCGCTGCCGGGAAATTGCAGGTAAGGCTTGGCCATGAAGCTGGCACGGTAACCGTGCTTGAGTGCCACGCCACGCGTGCTGCGGCAGAACAGGGCGGCCCAGTCGGCGGCACGCAGGCCGTCATCGAGGTGGCCGAAATTGATTTCGAACTGGCCCGGGCCGATTTCGGCGGTGATCACCGTGATGTCGATGCCCTGGTCCTTGGCGGTTTGCGCCATGTCGTCGAGCACCTCGCTGAAGCGCGACAGCCGCTCGATATGCAAGTTGGGCTGGTCATCGGCGTCCTCGCTCAGCGGGTCGCGGGCGAATTGCGGCAGGCCGTTGTCGAGTTTTTTGTCGAACAGGTAGAACTCCAATTCGAAGGCCACCACCGGATGAATGCCCTTGTGCTGCAGGCGTTCGAGCACCTTGGCCAGCACTTCGCGCGGTTCGAACTCGATCGGCGCCTCGGTGCCGTCCGAGGTGATCAGCATCTGCCCCAGCGGCTGCGACTCCCAACTCACCGGCTTGAGCGTGCCTGGCACCAGACGGCGGTTGGCGTCCGGATCGCCGTCGTGGAAGCAATAATCACCAATCTTGAACAGCCCGCCCTGCGCGCCGAGCAGCACGGCGTTTTGCGGCAGCTTCAGCGGGCTGCCGGCGGCGACTTTTTCCAGCATTTCCACCGGGTAGCGCTTGCCGTAGAAATGCCCCGGAATGTCCAGGGCGATCAGGTCGACATAACGCACCTCGGGGTGGTTCTGGCGAAAGCTCCGTACTTCGGCCAGCAACGTGGAAGACTGGTTTTTCACAGGTGTTGCTCCTAGTTGTAAACCCACAGCACGCGGGCGGGCAGGTCAGTCAGGTTGGCGTAACGGCAATGGGCGAAACTGGCCAGGTGGAAGCTGTCGCCAGGGCCAAGGGTGACCGAGTCCGGCTCGCCTTCCACCCACAGCGTCAACTCGCCCTCCAGCACAAAACCGGCCTGCTCGGCGCGGTCGCTCATGGTGTGTTCACCGCTGTTGGCACCGGGCGCGAGCAGGCTGTCGAGCATCGAAAAGGCGCCGTTCATGCTCGGCGAGACCAGAATGTCGGTGATGCCGTTGGCGTAATACACCGTGCGCCGCTCGTTGGGGCGCGTGACCCAGTCCACCGCCTTGGGTTTGGGCAGGCTGTAGAAGTAGGTGGTGGGCACATCGAGGGCGTGGCTGATGGCGGTCAAGTCCGCCACGGTGGGGCGCGACAGGCCGCGCTCGACCTGTGACAGGAAACCCACCGAGCGCTCGATTTTTTGCGCAAGTTGCGCCAGGGTGAGTTTCTTGTGTTTGCGCAGGTCGTGGATCAGCGCGGCCAGGGTGGCGAGTTCTTGTTGTTGGGTCATGAAATTTATGTCGAGAAATTTCATGAAAAATTACAGGATTAATTTCATGGGGGCAAGGCTGATGGATCTTGAAGCGCATCTGTTTTCGTTAGAGCAGGCGCTGCAGCAGAGCACTACACGCAGCGATGCCGCGCAGCTTGAACGTTTGCTGGCGGATGACTTTGTCGAATTTGGCGCCAGTGGCAATGTCTGGGGCAGTAAGGCCGAAGTGATTGCCGGGTTGCAGGATGAGGCTTTCAGTGCGCGTCGCATGATGGAGTTTGCGGTGAAAGCACTCAGTGACGGGGTGGCGCTGGTGACTTATCGCGGTTACCGCGACGGCGTCGGGGAATCGTTGCGCAGTTCAGTGTGGCGGCAGGAAGAAGGGCAGTGGCGGATGGTGTTCCATCAAGGCACGCCGGTGTAACCCCTCGCCACAAGGATTGAAGGCGGGCTGAATGATTCCGCGCGCCCGCGGTCCGAACCTGGGTACGCATCATTCATTGAAGGAGCACCCATGAAGTCCAAAACCCTAGCTGCTTGCCTGTTGCTGACCGCGGGCCTGTCCACCGCCAGCTTTGTCGTGCAGGCCGGTGATACCCCGCAGGAAACGGTGAAGCCTTCGAGCATCAACGCACGCGATTTGAAAGAAGGCGACCGCGCCCCGGACATGCTGATGCGCAAGGAGTCGGCGGTCAGCGACTGGAAGAAACGCGGCCTCAAGCAACCCGAAGAAGACAGCCAATGGGCCCGCGTGGGTGACAAGTTCGTGCTGCTCAAAACCACCAACGGCACGATTCTCGAGATCACGCCCGTCAAGAAATGACCGGTCTTTTTTGCCTGCTCTTGCGTTAAGGTAACCGACCCTACAGGTCGCGTTACCTCAAACGGATGAGAGCAGGATGCTTGCCACCATAAGAAACTACCCGCGTACCGTTAACCTGTTGCTGTCCGCCACGTTACTGCTGACGTTGGCCAAGGCCATTACCTTTCCCTACCTGGTGATTTACCTCACCCGTCACTTCGGCCTCGACATTACTCAGGTCGGCTTGGTGATCGGCAGTTCGCTGATTGTCGGCTCATTGCTCAGCGTGTATGGCGGCTTTCTGGTGGACCGCGTGAACAGCTACAGGCTGTTGTTGGGCTTGAGCGCGCTGTTTGTGCTGGGGTTTATCGGCACCGTCGTGGCTCAGGGCATTTGGCTGTTCTACAGCTGCCTGATCCTGATCAACCTGGCCTATGCCGTCATCGACATCGCCATCAAGGCCGGCTTCGCCAGCTTGCTGCCCGAAGACGCGCGCAGCGAAGTGTTTTCCATCAAGTACACCCTGACCAATATCGGCTATGCCGTCGGCCCGTTTTTTGGCGCGATGGTGGCCAAGGTGGATATCAGCTTGCCTTTCGTCCTCTCGGCGCTGCTGGGCCTGGGGTTTTTCCTGCTGTACTGGCGCTGGGGTGATCGCAGCCTGGCCAGCGTCGATGCCACGCACAAACCGCTGGCGTTTCTCGCCGTCGGCCGCGTGCTGCTGAGCGACCATCGCCTGGTGTGTTTCACCTTGGGTGGCGTGCTCAGTGCAGTGGTGTTCGGTCAGTTCACGGCGTATCTGTCGCAGTACCTGGTGACAACCACCACCGCGCAATATACCTACACCGTGATCAGCGCCGTGCTCACCACCAACGCCGTCCTGGTGATTGCCTTGCAGTATGTGATTGGCCGGCGCATCTCGCACCGCCACCTGAGCCAGTGGCTGATCGCTGGCCTGGGCATGTTTATGCTGGGTGTGATTGGGTTTGCCTTGGCCACCAGCGTGCTGTGGTGGGTGCTGGCGATGGCGGTATTTACTGTGGGGGAGATCATCGTGTTTCCGGCCGAGTACATGTTTATCGACCGAATTGCCCCTGACCACCTGCGCGGCATGTATTACGGGGCACAGAACCTGTCCAACCTGGGGGCCGCGCTGGGGCCGGTGTTGTGTGGGCTGGTGTTGGCCAGCCTGCCGGCCCACTACATGTTTTACATGCTGGGGGCGTTTACCGTCGGTGGCGGGGTGTTCTATTTCATGGGTGCGTCGCTAAAGGCAAATCATCCAACGTGAGCTTGCCGACGTTGTTGCTTTGCAATTCGTAGCGCAACTCTTCCACCATCTTTTCCACTTCCTGCGGGGTCTGCAGCCGGTTGGTGCTGATCCCGGTCACCACCAGGTCGACCCGACCGGTTTGGGCGTCGAACACCTTGAGGGTCAACGAAGCATCCCGGCACAAGGTGAACTCGCAGGTCAGCGGCGACAGGCCTTCTTCGATGCAATTACGCAATTGAGAAAGGGTGAACATCTTGCTCAGGCTCCTCAACGACGGCGCAGCAACAGGCCTACCAGCAGGCCTGCACCGGCGACAACGGCGACGGTAGCCAGCGGTTTATTGCGGGCGAAATCACTGACCGTATCCAGCGCGTCGCCATAGGTCTGCTGCAATTGCCCGGCGGCCTGGCGCGCAACGCCTTCGGCTTGCAAGTGCTCATCACCGGTCAGGTCGCCAAGAAAACCCTGGGCCTTGCCTGCAACTTTCTCGACGGCGCCTTTGACTTGTTCGCTTTTCATAGTGCATTCCTTCAAGAGATCAAACCAATACGGCACGGGACTCATAGCCCTGTGCCCACCCTTCAAGGTTAAGCACCTCGTTATGCGCAAATAAGGCGAATTTGCACCGGTCTTACTAGTGCATTTGCACTTTATTTTTTGCTTTTTACCCGTAATTCCCCGGCAAACAGCCCGCGTTCACGGGCCCAGACGATCGCCGCACTGCGGCTATGCACCCCCAGCTTGGAGTACACCGTGGCCACATGGTTACGCACGGTGTTCGGCGCCAGTTTCAGGCGCGAGGCAATCTCCTTGTCGGCCAGGCCTTCGCAGATCAAACCCAGCACATCGCGTTCACGGGCCGTCAGGTCGGTGAAGGCCACGTTCGGCAAATTGGGGCTGTTGACGCTCTTGGCGTTGGCCAGTTTCTCGATCAGCGTCTGGCTGAACCAGGAGGCGTCCTGCATCACTTCCTCGATGGCCGCCACCAACTCCAGCTCTGAGCGTTTGCGTTCGGTGATGTTCATCATCACCAGCAAATAGCACGGCACATCCTGGATCAGCACAGTGTCGGCGGAGACCACGCAATCGATCACCTCGCTGCCTTTTTTGCGCACCTTGAGGTCCAGGCCGTCGAGGTTGCCGGCTTTTTCCAGCGTCGCAAACAGTTGCGCGCCTGCCTGGGGACTGTCGATGAAGTGAATCTCGTCGATGGTCTTGCCGATCAGCTCTTCACTGGTGTAGCCCGTGATGTTCATGAACGCTTCGTTGATATCCACCACCTGCCGGTTGGCGGCGCTGCACACCAGAGTCGGCACCGGCGTCAGACGGAACGATTTGGCAAAGCGCTCCTCGCTCTGGCGCAGGGCAATTTCCGCCTTGCGCCTTGGCTCCAGGTCGGTGAAGGAAAACAGCATGCAGTCTTCCTCGTTCATGTCCAGCGGCTGGCCCGCGACGATCACCAGCTTGCTGCCGCCTTCGGGCAGGCGCAGCTCGGCCTGCATCTGCGGGATGGTTGCACCTTCGCCCAGGCGCTGGACGGCCAGGTCCTTGCGCTCGGCCTGCTCCAGCACGTCCAGTTCATACACCGAGCGACCGATGACCTGATCGCGGCTGTAGCCGGTCATTTCCAGAAAACCCTGGTTGACCTTGATATAGCGCAGGTCGCTCAAGCGGCAGATCACGGCGGGCGCCGGGTTGGCGTTGAAGGTTTTCTCGAAGCGCTGCTCGGCGCTGGCCCACTCGGTGGCGTCGCTGAGGATCAGCACCAGCAGCTCGGGTTCGCCCTGAGTGTCGGTCAGCACCAGGCTGCGCAAGCGGTGCACCCAGCTGCGGTTTTCGTCGGCGGCGGGTGTGACTTCCACCACCACATCGCTGAACTCTTCACCGGCGGCCACGCGGCTGAGCGGGTAGCTCTCCAGCGGCAGCGGATGGTTGTTGCGATAGCGCAGCGCGAACCGCTTGGCGTATTGCGCAGTATTGACACCCAACGCCTCGACCTCGCTGACCCCGTGCATGGTCAACGCCGCTTCGTTGGCCCAGAGGATGGTCTGGTCAACCTCGGCCAGGATCACGCCGTCGGACAGTCCAGAGATGATCTGCTGCAATTGGCGGCGGTTGGTTTCTTTGGCAAGAACGTCCTGAGTCATGGTCTCTCCGGGGTATGGGCGCATGGCAATTACGACACTCGGGCTTGAGGATAGTGCAGAGAAATTGCCCGGCGCGGGGTGCGAATGCACCAGAAGGCCTGGTGCATTTGCGCGAGGACGGCCGTGCCTGCGCTCGCCAGACTAAAACGGTCAACCACTCAAAGGATTAATCATGACCACTGTCTATGAAACCAATCGTTCACCGTTTCGCGTGTCCTGGAGCTCTGTGCTGGCCGGTAGTGCAATTGCCCTGGTGACCTACCTGGTGCTCAGCGTGCTGGGCACGGCCATCGGCGCGAGCGCGGTCGACCCGATGCAAGCCGGTAACCCGTTGCGTGGCTTCGGCACGGGCGCCGGGATCTGGCTGTTCGTGTCGACGCTGGTCGCCATTGCCGTCGGCGCGTTTGTGGCGGGGCGTACCGCGCCGGATCGCGGCGGCCTGCATGGCGTGCTGACCTGGACGCTGACCACGCTCTTCACCACCTGGCTGCTGGCGGCGCTGGCGTCAAGTGTGGTGGGCACGGCAGGCAATGTTGTCGGCAAAGGCCTGTCGGCTGCCGGCAGCGGCATCGCCGCCGCAGCGCCAGGCATCAGCGATAGCGTCAAGCAGCAGCTGGACGAGCAGGGCATTCACCTGGATTGGAACAGCCTGCAAGGCCAACTCGACACCTTGCTCAAGCAAAGTGGCAAGCCTGAACTGGACCCGGCCAACGTCGAGCAGAAAACCGACCAGGCTGCCGCCGATGGCAAGCAGACGGCCACGGATGCCGCGACCAACCCGGCCCAGGCCGGTGATCAGCTCAAGCAGTGGTTCGAGCGCGTGAAAGCCTCCGGTGAACCTGCGTTGAATGCGGCGGATAAAGACGCGCTGGTCAACATCGTTGCGGCCCGTACCGGCAAGAGCAAAGAGCAAGCCACGCAAATCGTCGACAACTATGCGCAGGCTTATCAGCAAGCCATGCAAAAGGTCGATGAGCTCAAGCAACAGGCCGAGCAGAAGGCCCGTGAAGCAGGCGAAGTCGCCGCCAAACAGCTCTCGCGTGCAGCCTGGAGCACCCTGGCCATGCTGCTGTTGGGCGCGGCCCTAAGCTTCTTCGTCGGCCGCACGGCGTTGACCACACGCCGCGTACCTTTGGCTTAACCGTGTCAGCGGCAGGGACGCCGCTTTTCACTGACACCAAACATGCGAGTGTCAGCGCTCCATTCCCGTGCAGTGCCTGAGCATGGCGTGTTGGGCTTCAAGGACGAAGACAGCGGGCGCAGCACGTCGGTGCTCGACCGCCAGTTCGTGTGCGTGCCGCCGCAACGCAGCCATTCTTCCTCGTCACTCACTGCTGCGGCATACGCGCACGTCGGTTCTGGAGATCGCCAACAGCGTCGGCTATGAATCACCGTCGCACCTGGCCGTCGCACCTGGCCCATGTGTTTCGGTGTGTGCTGGGTAGGTCGCCGGATGAGTGGCGGCGCGGCTGACATGCCTGGGTCACACTCGCCCCCTGTAGGAGCTGGCTTGCCTGCGATAGCATCACCGCGGTCTGACTGAATGACCGAGCTGCCTGCATCGCAGGCAAGCCAGCTCCCACAGTTGATTGGGTTTCTTCAGTTCGATTGCCAATCTTTCATGGCCCGATTCCGCGCATGATCCGGCCGTCGCAGATTTCCCTGCGGTTTCGCCGGGACGCGGCGGGGCAGGTTCAGGGGTGTTGGCTGGGTGGGCCGGTGGAATTTGCCGAGGCGCATTCATGAACATTCGCGACGACATCAATGCCGTGGGCCAGTGCTGCCCGCTCCCACAGGTTACAGGGCGAAGCCGATAACCTATGTGCCTGAATGAATGCGTAAAATAGCGGCCTTTTACGCGAATCACGCAAAGGTGCCCCTTGAGCGCAGGCAAAGCCGTCGGACTGTTACTCCTCACCTCAATGCTGGCGGCATGCGGCACCTCGCCGCCACGCACGCCGAATGACCTGTGCGGCATCTTCCGTGAAAAGGGCGACTGGTACGACGCCGCCAAAGTCACGCAAAAGCGCTGGGGTGTGCCGATCCAGGTGCCGTTCGCGATCATGTATCAGGAGTCCGGTTTCCATCAGGACGCCCTAGCGCCGCGCAAATACCTGTTGTGGATCATCCCCTGGGGCCGCGTCTCTACTGCCGCCGGCTATGCCCAGGCCAAGGATGAAGTGTGGAACGACTACCGCAAAAGCACGGGCCGCAGCGGCGCCAGTCGCCAGGACTTCGACGACGCTATCGATTTTGTCGGTTGGTACATGGACAAGACCTACACCATCAACGGCGTGTACAAATACGACGCCTACGGCCAGTACCTGAACTACCACGAAGGCTGGGGCGGTTACCGCCAGCGCACTTACGCCGCCAAAGCCTGGCTGCCGCCGGTGGCCAGCAAAGTGCAGGCGCGCTCGCAGATGTATGCGGCGCAATATGCAGGCTGCAAGGATGATTTGGGGCGGGGCTTCTGGAGCCGATTCTGGCATTGGCTGTAAAGCACGCCGCGGCCCTGCCACTCAGATAAGGCTCAACGATATCGCCGTGGCGCGGGAACACGCGCCCTCGCCACTATCTATCTAACACCGCGCGTACCGGCCGTTCTCCATGCTGATGCCTCTTTCATCGCATGGAGCCACGACCAATGAGCACCGCCATTTCTGCCACACCCGTTCCTTCTTTCAGCGAGATCAAGGGTTACCTCAACCAGATCGGCCACCACGTGTTCGAGCAGCCGGCGCCGCTGTTGCCCGAGCAACCTGTCGGCGCCGAGCAGGCGTATTTGCAGCGTTTGCACCGCACACTACGAAGCCACTGCGAGGCGCTCGCCGCCACGCTGCGTGCGCTGTATCAGCCCCTGGAAACCGCCGACCTGCAGCATGCCGACGGCAAGGCATTGCTGGCGCGTCTGCGGCGCGAGTTGAACGCTCAAGTGCAAGCGATGCAAGGGCACAGCGTGATCAACGGCAAGGGGCTGCGCAGTTTCCTCAGCAACGAAGCGGGCATTACCGCGTTGGAACAGGAGGCACAGCGTGACCTCAACGACCGGCTGCTGCACCCGGAGATGGCGCGCCAGATCACGCAAATCTCGCTGGGCCCGACGTTTCGTCCCGGCCTGTATGCGCTGACTTTTACCTACCAGGCGCGGCGCATTGAGTTCGCCGGGGCGTTTGTGCTGACCACGCTCAAGCATCCGCGGGTGAACACGCTGACCGACGGCGAATCAGTGGGCAACGTGCTGATGTTCAACCCGCTGCGCGGGATCGAATCCTTCAACTCGCTGGAAGAACTCGACCGTTACCTGCTGAACGCCATGGACAACGCGGCGTGGCGCAGCGAAATCATGGCGTTGCTGCCCAGACGCTACCAAGCCCTGGGCCCGGCCGGCATCTGGCCACTGGCGCTGGAACCGATCGACGCTGAGCCGCTGTTCGAGCACACGGTTGACGCGTTGACGGCCAAGCGTGAGCAGGATATCGACTGGGCGCTCGACCTGGTGGGGAACCCGGGGCGCACGGCACGCGAGGTGGTCGCTGACCTCGATCTGGCGATCCAGACGACGCTGCCCGACCTCGGTCCGCGCCTGGCATTGCACGCCCAGCGCTTGCTTGACCGCTGCTTGCGCTACAGCGCCCCGGATTGGTATCGCAGCGCCAATACTGCGCAACGAACCCTGCTGGCCCAATTGCTGGCCAGCTATAACCAGGCGCGCGCGACGATGCTCGACCTGCTGGGCCCGGCCGCCACGCCGCCGGCGCTGGCGCGTTATCAGGTGGTCGAGCACTTGGCCGCCGAGCTGCAAATCCACGACTTGGACCCCGATCTGCTGCAGGTCAGCACCGGGCGTAGCGTGGCGGGTGTGGGCGACTACGAGCAGCAACAAAGCCTGACCCTGCTGGCCTTGCGCGGGTTGCACAAGGGCGATGAGGCGCCAGGGTCGGACTTCCTCACCAGAACCACGCTGACCTATGACCAGACGCCGCTGGACGCTGAGTATCAGGACCTGACGCCGGCCTACCTGGCGAGTTTGCTGGGCCGCCTGCAACCGCGCCTGGCGTTTGCCACGGTGCTGAACGAAAGCCACAGCAGCCCGGTGGTCAAGCAGGCGATCGAATCGATGTTCGACCACCGGCTCAACGCCCTGGCGTACACGGCAGTGTTGCAACGCCATTTGAGCGAGGCCGACTACGTATTGATTCAGGCTCTGCGTGAGGGCCGCGGCGAAAACCTCAGCGCCGCTACCGTGTCGCTGCACGAGGCACAGCTCAATGGGTTGTGGCTGCTGCGTCAGACGGACGCCAAGGGTGAGGTCAAACGCCTGTTGCTGTGCACGCCCGAGGCCCCCAGCGCGACGCAGTTCCAGGCGTTTGACACCGAGGCCAGCTGCAAGGCGCACCTGCTTGGCTGGTGCACTCAGCCCGCCATGAAGGGGTATGTCCTCAGTACACTGTCGCTGCGTTTTCGCCCCGCCATGCAACGGATTCTCACGGGCCTGAGCCTCAAACCGCATGCACAGGAGTACCACGAGGTCAGGTTCACCTTTGTTGCCGATTACGCCGCCGGTCTCAAAGCCCTGGCGCAACACATGCTGGCTACGATGGGCGACGATCTCACGTTCGCCACGCCGCTGTGGTTCAGTTCGGCCAGCCAGGCGCAGCGCCAGACGCTCACCGGCCTGGCGCAGGACACCGAGGGCGCCTTGCGCACTTACCATGGCGATCCGCACGGCCAGGCGCTGTTCCCGACCTTTGCGAGCTTTGTGCATGAACAAGCCAAAATTCGCCTGAACGCGCTGCTCGGGCGTGCCGCGCAGGACGTCGACCCCAATACGGTCCACGTCCATTACCTCCAGGCGTTTCCCGGGCTTACGACGCCGGACTCCGTCACGTACACCCAATTGTTGCGCGACGGTTATCACGACAGCGTGGGGTTTCTGGACCCCAAGTTTGAAACCTCGGCGACCTTTACCGGCCCAGCCGGCGTCGACCTCAGCCGCTTGACGCCTGAAGCGGTGTCGCGCTCGGTGCGGGGCGTGTGGATCGGCCAGCGCTATGTCGACCACGTGCGCAACACCCTGCAAAGCCCCAGCAGCCCCGGCTATGTGTTCCGACGTAACGCAACGCTGGCCATCAGCCAATTGCAGATGCGCAACGCTGCACTCGAATCACGCTCGCAAGGCCACATCTCCCAGGCTGACCTGGACTGGCTGGACACCTGCCTGCAGAGCCTGGGCAATACCTCCGACCAGGTGCGCGAAAGTTACCAGGTGCACCGGCTGTTTGTGGACGGCGAATGGGTGATCGACACCTTCCTGTTCAAGCGCGGGCATGACCCGGTGCTGCTCTACACGCCGAATGCGCCGGATGGCGTCACCTTTCGCCACGCGCGGCTGTTCAACTATGTGTTGAAACACGTGGATGGCATGGTCGGTTACCTCGCCGAGCGGGTGGGCGCGCAGGCAAAGGCCCGCGTGCATGGGTTTCTGGAGAACGCCAGAAAGCAACTGCCGCAGACCCTAAACCGCAGCCATCCCAGCCCTGGCCGGTATGACCCGATCAGTCGCGAGACGGTAGTGCTCAACCTTCGCCAGGCGCTGTACGACGCCAAGCTGCAGCGCAAGATAGACGACGTCGAGGCAACCTCCGTCAACCGTGTGCACATGATCATGGACCTGGTGTGGAGCGTTATCGAACCCCTCGTTGCCATCGCCACCGCGCCTTACCCGGTGCTGAGCCTGAGCCTGGGCATGTCGCTGGCTTTCAAGGATGGGATGCTCGCCCTGCACGCGTACAACCAGGGGCAGATGGGTGAAGCCTTCGGGCACTACCTTGGCTACCTGCTCAATAGCGCCGGCGCGGTATTCACTGATTTGCGCCCGGCGCTGATCAGCCCGTTGGGCAAGCCGATACGTCCGCTGCTGCATACCGCGCCGCAGGAACAAGCGTTGTCGTTGATCAAACAACTGGAGGCGCCAACGCCGGCCTTCGATGATCTGCAAGCGGTGATGTTCCAAGGCCAGGCGTTATGGACCCGCAAAACGCCCGACGCTCTGGGGCGTTTCCTGCTGCTCAGGCAGGATGCTGCAACCGGGAAATTGCAGTCCACCGGCCGGCTGGTCCATCGTAATACTCAAGGCCAGTGGATGCGTGCCGGTGTTGCGGGTGGCGCACCCAAATATGAAAAACTGCCCGTCGCCGTCAGCCCGCTGGAGCGTTACGAAACCCCGCAGGCGTTGTTGAAAGACCTGGAGCATGTGGTGACCCCTGGCGCCGTGGAGGCGGCCTTCGCGCGCATCGCCGACCCGTATGGCGAGCAGATCGCCAGGGACATCATGGGCAAGCAGCTGTTCCACCTGCGCGCGCCGTACGGCACGGCAGTGGACAACCTGACCCGTGACGCCAACGCTTACTTTGATGCCTTGGCCCCGATTGTTCCCCGGGCCGATGTACTGAGTGTTGAGCCTGACGCCCTGCATGAAGTCATCCTGCAAAAGCTGCTCAGTGAAAGCAAAGGGCTGGTGATCGGCGCGAGCGTGGATTCGATTGCCAGCAAGCAGTTCCTGATCGACACCCTGCAAGCCTTGCACGACCACGGCGTGCGGCGTCTGTACATCGAGTACCTGCCCGCCGATGTGTTTCGGGCCAAGCTGGAAACACGCCACACCGCCAAGGCGTCGAAGAGCATCGACACGCACCTCAAGAGCGTCGATAAAGCGTTGGGCATGCCCAAGGACAGCGCCTATTCCTATCAGGCGCTGGTGCAGGCGGCGTCTGACCACGGCATCGAGGTGAAGGCGCTGGATGCGTCCACCTCCTACTATCTGGACGATGCATTGGCGGGGGGCACCACCTCGGTGCTCACGCCTCGCGAGAACCGTCTGCGCAACTTCTATTCCCACAAGGTGATCGCCGCCGACGTGGCGGCCAACCCTGACGACGCTTGGGTGGCACTGGTGGATCACCGACGCATGAATACCCATGAACAAGTCCCTGGCCTGGCCGACCTGCACAGCGCCGTGAGCCTGCGTGTCGAGGATGTCAGCGTCGGCACGTCGGTCGGGGTGTGGAAAGACACGCCCGGCTCGATTCCCGATGATGCGTTGGCCAAGGCTGATTTCAAGATCACCCTGCAGACCGCTTACACCCAACCCCAGGCGCAGGCGTTGCCGCCCCCGGCGCAGCACCGCTACAGCGTGTTCGAAATGCCCTCTGCGCTGCGTGAAGCATTGCGCACGCTGAAAGATTCGCCAAAGGGTCTGGATTCGCGGTATTTCCCCGGCAACCCGGCGCTTCGACCGGCCTACACGGCTTTCCAGCGGACTCGCGAACGTCTCGACGCGGCGGCCGGCGCGCATTTCAAAGACCACGTGCCACCCGCTGCGGCGCCGCAGCCACAGCTGTCGCCCGGCCTCACCGCGCGTGAGTTCTTCGAGCGCGCCTATGCCCATTCAAACGGGATATTGATCGGCGAGGCGCACAGCATGCAATCGAGCAAGGCGCTGTTGATCAAGGAATTGAAGACCATGAAGGTCAAGACGCTCTATGTTGAGCACCTGCTGACGGACCTGCATCAGGCGGACCTTGATGCCTTGTACCAAGGCAGTCCGATGTCCAAGGCGCTCAAGGACTATCTGCGGATACAGGACCGTGGGCACATGCTCGGCTATAAAGGGCCGCACACTTACACCGCGGTGATCGAAACTGCCGCCAAGTACAAGATTCGCGTGCGTGCGCTGGATTGCTTCGCCAGTTACTGCGTCGATGGCATGCCGGACAAAGGAACGTCGCGCACGGCGATGTTCAGCTATTTTGCCAATGAGGTCATCACTCAGGATCAAGCTGCACATGGTCCGCATCGCTGGGTGGCGTTGATGGGCAACACCCACACCGACACGTTTCTGGGCGTGCCTGGCCTGGCAAGGTTGCAGGGCGCCATCAGCCTGCATATCAACGATGTGGCGCCCGGCCAGCCTGTTGGCTTGCGGGTGGGAAAATGGGAGGCGGCCAACAGGCCCCTGCGCCCCGATGAATGGGTGGCCATGCGCAGTGACTTTGCCCTTGATGTGGCGGTGGCCGGCCGCAAGCCGTCGGAGGCGTTCAAGCCCGCCGACCGCTCACGCCTCACGCACGCCGGGCATTTTTTGATCGAGCGCCCGGCGCCCGACCAGACGCTGCTGGTGCATCGTTCGCGCAGCGGCGACATTGTCACCACGCCGATTCAAGTGGACGAGCGCGGGCACTTCTTTATTGATCGGTGGGAGCCGCTCCAGCACGAGCGCTATCTTTATCAATTTCATTTGATCGAGGCGCTGCAACTCCACATGGGCTTGCGCCCGGCGCCTTGAATGGCTGCGAGCGGGCAGGGGGGCATTGCTGTCCGCACTCCGTTGGGCCGTGCGCAGGTGCTTGCCAAACGCCGGTGATTCTGGGAAAACGCCCACCTTCTGGTATTCAACGAGCACCCCATGAGCAACCAAGACCTTCAGATCACTGACATCCGCCTGGGCGACGGTAAAACCGTGGTCAAGGGCGCACTGATCACCACCCAATACACCGGCACCCTGGAAGACGGTACGGTGTTCGATTCGTCCTGGGAACGCGGCAAGCCGTTTCAGTGTGTGATCGGCACCGGGCGCGTGATCAAAGGCTGGGACCAGGGCTTGATGGGCATGCGCGTCGGCGGTGTACGCACATTGTGTGTACCGGCGCACCTGGCGTATGGCGAGCGCTCGATGGGCGCGCACATCAAACCCAACAGCAACCTGCGGTTTGAAATCGAGTTGCTGGAAGTGCTGACGCGCGATGACTGAAGGAAAGTGAACATGGACGTTGATGTTGAGGCGTTGCCGGGCTGCTCCGTCGCGGGCATCCGGGTGGTTGAATTGCTGGGCAGCGACGCGGCTGAGCTGCAGCATTTTTTCGAACAGGCGCCGGCCTATTTCATCGCGGTCAATGGCGAGCCGGCCGGGCCGACTGAAGCGCGCGAAGAACTGCAGGGCCATTTGCCGGCAGGGTGGCGCTGCAGCCGGATGTACTGGCTGGGTTACCGCGATGCGCAGGATCAGTTGGTCGCCGTGGTGAACATTGCCGCGGACTTGCTCGCTGCCGGGGTCTGGCATATCGGATTGCTGCTGGTGCATACGCGTTTGCACGGCACCGGGCTTGCGCGACAGTTACATGCCGATCTCGAATCCTGGGCTGCGAGCAAAGGCGCCCAATGGCTGCGGCTGACGGTGGTGGTCGGCAACACCAGGGCCGAGCGGTTCTGGCCCAAGCTTGGGTATGTGCCGGTGCGCACCCGCGAGGGAATTACGATGGGACGGCAGGTGAATACGGTCTCGATTCAGGTCAAGGCGTTGGCGGGTGGGCGGATGGATGAGTACCTGGAAAAGGTCGAGCGTGATGGGCCGGGTACGCCGTCATAACCGATGTACATAGACCTGATCTGCAGTGACCATTTCCCTTCCACCTTTGATCGGGATGACGCCTGGAAAACGCTTCCTGAACTCGCGCTGAAGAAGCGGCCTGTTGGTCATCGGTAAGCTTTCCTACGGTTTACTCACGCGAAAACGCGGCGTAAACTCCGCGCGTTTTCATCAATAGCGGAGACCCTCAGTGGGTACTTGTTCGAGTGACAGTTGTCGGCCGGTTTCAGTAACCGGCACATCCTTGGCAAGATAACGCGCATTCTTCCTGTGCCGTTGTCTCGCCTGAAAAAAGCGAGAAGCGGCATTCCGGCAGCGGCCAGTCCTGGCACCTGCGTGCATCCCTCTCATCGACGCTGACCAGCACCTGAAAGCATTCAGGCTGCTACGGACGCGCCTGCCTTTTACGGTGGGCGGGCCAAGGGTATCTGTATCCGTCAGTTTGGCTGGCAATAAACAGGGAGGATTTCCTATGCAAGCAATCAACAACATCAACCTCAATTCTTTGGTCGATACTGTCGTCAGCCTCAGCGCGGCGTTTATCCTCGGTGGCTTGATCGGCTTCGAGCGTCAGTACCGCCAGCGCACGGCGGGTTTGCGCACCAATGTGCTGGTGGCCGTGGGCGCGGCGATTTTTGTCGACATGGCCAACCGGCTGGGCGGCGCGGAAGGTGCGGTTCGGGTGGTCGCGTACGTGGTCTCGGGCATCGGCTTTCTGGGGGCTGGCGTGATCATGCGCGAAGAGGGCAACGTGCGCGGGCTCAACACTGCCGCCACCCTGTGGGCCTCGGCAGCCGTGGGCGCTTGTGCGGGCGCCGATCTGATCCTCGAAGCGCTGCTGGGCACGCTGTTTGTACTGGCGGCCAACACGCTGCTGCGCCCGATCGTCAACAATATCAACCGTCAGCCTCTGGACGTGGTGTCGGCAGAGGTGACCAACATCCTCTATGTCATCGCGCGGCGCAGCCAGCAACAGGCGGTGATGGTGTTGCTCGAAGCCGAGCTGGCGCGCTGCAACTACCCGGCGAGCGACGTTGACGTCCGGCCGTTTGGCAGTGAAGAGGTGGAGATCGAGGCCACCCTGGTCGCGACCTCGGTAGACGGCGACGAACTGGATGCGCTGGTAGCGCGTATTTCCACATCGACCCTGGTGGTGCAGGCCTTCTGGAGCCCGAGCACCACTGATTAACCGGCGCGCCTCACGCATGACCAGGCGCTGGCTTGGTCATGTTTCGTGAGGAAAAGTCCTACATACGCTTGGGACTATCCCTTCGGATGAAACGTCATTTCGTTGCTAAGGTTGCGCGCTTGCAGCTAGCCGGCGGCATTGGTTTGGCTGTACGTGTTCGGCCGGTTTCAATCGAAGGGACCAGGAACAGCCTGGTTATTGTCCTGAGTAGGTGCAGCACCGCTGGTCGGCACTGTCATTTCTCACAGGTACCTGTGTCCCGTGTGATGTGTAAGGGTACTTATCCTCTCAGGGGAGTTTTATGACTAAAGCGCTAATAGTTGATGATCATCCGTTTATCCGTAAAACCGTCCGGCATCTGCTGACGCTGGAAGGTTTCACCGAAATCGATGAAGCGGGCAACGGTGCGGACGCTGTGCAGAAGGCCAGAGAGGGGCGTCCGGCGTTGATCATTCTTGATTTGGCGATCCCGAAGCTGGGGGGGCTTGAGGTGATCAGCCGGGTCAAGGCGCTGGGCCTGCCGTGCAAGATTCTGGTACTGACCTCGTACCTTCCGGAGTTTTTTTCGGCGCGTTGCATGCGTGCCGGCGCCATGGGGTTTGTGGCCAAGACCGGTGAGCTGGATGAGCTGCAAAAGGCTATCAAAGCGGTGATGTCCAACTACAGTTGCTTCCCCAGTTTGCCGAGCAGTTCGGTGCGCCGTGACGATCTGCAGTCCACGGAGCAGGAACTGGTGCAAGCCCTGTCAGATCGCGAGTTGGCGGTGTTGCAGATGCTGGCCCTGGGCTTGGGCAATAACGAAATTGCCAATCAGATGTTACTCAGCCACAAGACCATCAGCACCTACAAGACGCGACTCAAGGAGAAGCTGCGCATGTCGTCTGTGGTCCACATGGCCAAGTTTGCACAGCGTAATCATCTGATCTGATCAGACATGATCCTTGCGCCGATGCGACGGTTCATCATCACGCTGTTGATGGGCTTGCTGCCGATGATGGCCAGTGCCCTTGATCAGCCGCAAAATTTGCGCCTGCTGGGGCACTCCAGCCTCAATGGCCACTCCGTAACGCTGGGCGAGGCTGACTGGCAGTGGTTGCGGGGGCGGCGTGTGTTGTTGATGGGGGTTTCCGCGCCCGACTACGGGCCCTTCGAACTGACCAACAACAACGACGAAATCGAAGGCATCACGTCGGACTATGCCGGGTTGCTCGCCCAAGCGCTGAACATCAGCGTTGAGGTGCGGCGCTACGACACCCGCGATGAAGTGCTCGAAGCCCTCAAGCAAGGCGCCATTGACCTGCTTGGGACGTCCAATGGTTTTGAGGCGGGCGACCCGCAATTGGTGCTTTCGCGTTCCTACGCCAATGACCAGCCGGTGCTGGTTACCCGCACTGGCGACAGCCAATCCCTGAGCGTCGGCCTCGCAGGCAAGCGCATCGCCATGCTCTATCACTACATGCCGCCCGACGTGGTAGAGGCTTTTTACCCCAAGGCCCATGTGGAGCTGTTTCCATCTATTTTCGAAGCCATCGGCGCCGTCGCGTTCGGTCGCGCCGATGTCTACCTGGGCGATGCCATCTCTGCCAATTACCAGATCAACCGCAACCACTTGAACAATGTGCAAATGGCGGATTTTTCCACGTTGGAATCCAATTCCTTCGCCTTTGCCGTGCTCAGGGACAACACCCGCTTGCTGCGCATCATCAACACTGCGCTGAGGGCGATCCCGGCGAACGAACAGATGGAAATATTGCGTCGTTGGAACGGTGACAACCTGGGCCTGCTCGGTGCCGAGCGGTTGCACTTGAGCACCAGTGAGCAGCGTTGGCTGGAGAAACACCCGCGGGTCAGGGTGGTGGCGTCCGAGCAGATGCTGCCGTTGGCGTCCTTTACGGCGCAAGGGCGACTGGAGGGCTTGAGTGCCGATGTTCTGTCGCGGATCAGCTTGCGTACCGGCTTGAAGTTCGATGTCGTTTCCGGCGGCTCGATGCCTCAGCAGATTGACGCGGTCAGTACAGGCCGCGCCGACATGATGGCGGTGGTGACCCCCAGTATCGAAGGCTCTGATCAGGTGCGCTTTACCCGGCCTTACCTGACCAACCCGGTGGTGCTGGTCACCCGCAATGACGACCCCGGCACGATGACGCTGGAGGACATGGTCGGCAAGCGCCTCGCGATCAGCAGTGGCAATGCCGTGCGTGACGTCATCCACCGCGATTACCCAGGGATTAACTTTGTGGCGGCGCGCAACCCCACCGAAGCCATGGCGCTGGTGGCCAACGGGGCTGCCGAAGGGGCAGTCAACTCATTGATCAATGCGCGTTACCTGATCGCCCAGCAGTACCGCGACCGCTTGCGCGTGACCAGTACCGTCGGCGCCGAGCCGGCACGCATGACGTTCGGGGTCAATCGTGGCCAGTTGGAGTTGTACTCGATACTCGACAAAGCGTTGCTGAGTATCCCTCCGCAGGAGATGGATGAGCTGGTCAGCCAATGGCGCACGGATGTGATCATCGAGGACCATTGGTTGCGTCACCGCAGTGCGATCATTCAAGGCTTTGGCCTGGCGGCGTTGTTGCTGCTAATCACTTCCGGCTGGGCTATTTACCTGCGCAGCCTGATCCGCAAACGCGCGCAGGCGGAACGGGCCTTGAGCGACCAGATGCGTTTTATGGGCGTATTGATCGACGGCACGCCCTATCCGATTTACGTGCGCGACCGCCAGGGCCGGCTGATGGCGTGCAACAGCGCTTATCTGGACGTGTTCGGCTTCAAGTCCGACGCAGTGATCGGCAAGACGGTGATAGAAGCCGACAGCGGCAACCCTGCGCAGTCGCGGTCCTTCCATGAGGATTACCTGCGGTTGATGGAACGCGGCGAGCCGCAGATCAATGACCGGCTACTCACGTTGCCGGGTGGCAAGGTGCTGACCATTTACCACTGGATGCTGCCGTACCGCGATGGGGACGAAAACGTGGTGGGCATGATCGCCGGCTGGGTGGATGTGAGCGAACGCCAACGGCTATTGGGCCAGTTGCAGGAAGCCAAGGAAGACGCCGATGCCGCCAACCGCGCCAAGACCACGTTTCTGGCCACCATGAGCCATGAGATTCGCACGCCGATGAACGCGGTGATCGGCATGATTGAATTGGCGCTTGCCAATGCCGAGCAGGGGCGCGTCGACCGCGATGCCCTGGAGGTCGCCTCGGTTGCGTCGCGCGGCATGCTCGAGCTGATTGGCGATATTCTGGATATTTCCCGAATCGAATCCGGTCACTTGTCCCTGACCCTGGCGCCGGCCAATCTGCATGAATTGCTCACCTCGGTGGCGCGGGTGTTCGAGGGGCTGGCGCGGACCAAAGGCCTGGCGTTGCAGGTGGAACTCGACCCGCTGATTGATTATCCGGTGCTGATCGACTCCTTGCGGTTCAAGCAGGTGGTGTCCAACCTGCTGAGCAACGCGATCAAGTTCACGGCCCAGGGCCAGGTACGTCTGGGCGGGCGCAGTGCACCGGGGTCTGACACTGGCCATCTGGAACTCGTATTGTGGGTGGAAGACACCGGCATCGGCATCAGCAGTGAAGACCAGCAGCGTCTGTTCAACCCGTTTTTCCAGGGCAGCAACACCGAACAATCAGCGCGCAGCGGCTCGGGGCTGGGGCTGGTGATCAGCCGCAGTCTGTGTGAAATGCTGGGCGGCACGCTGCAGTTGAGCAGTGCGCCCGGGCAGGGCACGCGAGTGGACATGACGTTGACGTTGGCCAGGGCCACCGCAGTGCCGGTCGAGCGTGCTGGGCCGGCGCCTGTGGTCCGGCCAGGCCGTGTATTGAGCATCTTGGTGGTGGACGACTACCCGGCCAATCGCTTGCTGCTGGCGCGCCAACTGCGCTTTCTGGGGCATCGCATCACCCTGGCCGAAGACGGTGTGCAAGGGCTTGAATGCTGGCAAGCCGAGCAACCGGATGTGGTGATCACCGATTGCAACATGCCCCTCAAGAATGGCTACGCCCTGGCGCGCGATATCCGCGCGCAGGAGCGTGCGCAAGGCTTGGTACCGTGCTTGCTGCTGGGCTTTACCGCTAACGCGCAACCGGAGGAAACCGAGCGCTGCCGACAGGCAGGCATGGATACCTGTTTGTTCAAACCTGCCGGCCTTGAGGACTTGCGCTCGGCACTGGCCGCACTTGCGACCAGCCCTGGGGTATCTGAGGTTGAGCAGACATTTGATGTGAGCGCCCTGATCACGCTGACGGGTGACGATGACGCGGCGCTCAATGAACTGTTGATACCGTTGCTTGAAAGCCTTGAGGCAGACCGCGCGCTGCTGCCGGTGCTGCACCGCCAGTTGAATTTTCACGAACTGCATGACCTCGCCCATCGCGCCAAGGGCGGTGCACGGTTGGTCAAGGCGCGGACGCTGATAACCTGTTGCGAAAGGCTTGAGGAGGTGTGTCAGCGCCAGGAGCGCGACGCACTGGGCACGGCGATTGAAGCGGTAAGCGAAGCCCTCGACGATCTGCATCGGCGCTTGAGCAGCTTTACGCTCGGCGCTGAGCGCGGTTGAGCGCCGTTCAGTGGATTTGGGAGAACTCCTACATGAAGGAGGAACATACCTGATTTTGTCTTCGGGATATGTCTGGAAAATGGGCCACGCTCACTGACGAGCACAGCCTGCCAGGGGTTTGCCATGCCGAACAAAGCACTGACTATCCTGATTGCCGATGAACAGCACCTGCAACGGCTGTACATCGAAAAAATGCTCAACCAGCTGGGGTACCACCGGATTGTTCCGGTGCAAACCCTTGAAGAAGTCCAGATTCTTACCGCCATCCCGGCCGAGCCATTCGACGTACTGATCATTAATGCGGGGTTGGCCGCCCAGGCCGACGGGCCGCAGCCCCAGGTGCATCATGTACTGGTCTACGACCACCAAACCCTGGATATTCCAGGCGGTGTACCGCCGACGCTGCTGGTCAGGCTGCCCGGCATGCCGGACACCGTCAACCTCGAGCACTTCATGGACATCATCGACCCACCCGAGCCCCACCGTGGCCTGCGGGTATTGCCATGGCTGCGGGAGTTATCCCGCACGCCGGCGGCCGGGGTTTAGTCCCACTTCGGGGCGATGCCTTTAGGGCTGGTCAGGCGATGGCCGCGCTCCAGGCCGGCGATCTGTGCCATGTCGGCAGCGCTCAAAGTGAGTTGCAGGGCCTTGAGGTTGCTGTCCAGATTGGCACGTTTGGTGGACGACGGAATCACCGCATAGCCCAATTGCATGGCCCACGCGAGGGTCACTTGCGCCGCCGTGGCTTGGTGGCGTTCGGCGATCTGCTGGATTACCGGGTCTTTAAGCACTTCGCCGTAGGCCAGGGTCATGTACGACGTAATCTGAATACCGTGGGCGATGGCGAAATCCACCACCTTCTGGTTTTGCAGGTAGGGATGCAGTTCGATTTGGTTGGTGGCGATGTTTTCGGCGCCCACCGCGGCAATCGCCTGCTTCATCAGGTCGATGGTGAAGTTGGAAATACCGATTTTGCGCGTCAGGCCCAGGCGCTTGGCTTCCAGCAACTGGCCCATGAATTGGGCGACAGGCACCTGGTCTTCCGGCGACGGCCAGTGGATCAGGGTCAGGTCCAGGTAGTCGGTTTTCAGTTTGCGCAGGCTTTCACGCAGGCTGGGAATCAACTGGCCTTCGGCGAAATTGGCAATCCAGATCTTGCTGGTGATGAACAGTTCGTCACGCGGCACGCCGCTGTCGGCAATGGCTTTGCCGACATCCGCTTCGTTCTCGTAGATCTGCGCGGTATCGATGACGCGGTAGCCCAGTTCCAGGCCCGTGCTCACAGAGTCGATTACCACTTGGCCTTGCAGGCGGAAGGTGCCAAGGCCGAAGGCGGGAACGTTTTGCATAGGGATAGACATCTGTAACTCCTGAAGGGGTGTGAACAGTGGAGTCGAGTATCCCCTCGACGTTCCTTCGGAAAAACCGTCGAACCCGAAAAGGACTCTTTACCAGAAGTCACGAGTCTCGCCCGCAATAAAAAATGCGGCTTCACTTGCCACAGACAGCTGCCGCACGGTATTCCAGAACACCCACTGTCAGCCCGGAACATGCCATGACCCAACACTTGACCGAATACGCCGACGCCAGCCCCGAGGTGCGCGCGGTGTATGACGACATCATGCACACGCGCAAGGTTGACCAGGTGAATAACTTCTGGAAATGCCTGGCCGCCCACCCGCCGACCCTGCGCCGCACCTGGGAAAGCCTCAAGGAAATCATGGCCCCCGGCGCACTGGATCCGCTGACCAAGGAGTTGCTCTACGTGGCCGTCAGCGTGACCAACAATTGCCCGTATTGCATCGCCTCCCACACGGCTGCCGCGCGCAAGGCCGGTATGACTGACGCGATGTTCGGCGAGTTGCAGGCGGTGGTCGGCATGGCCAATCAAACCAACCGCCTGGCCACCGGTTATCGCGTGCCGGTCGATGAGGTATTCAAGTGGCCTTGAGATCGCTCAGCGGTCGAACCACGCCATCCACCGGCGCAAGCGGCTCAAAAGGTTGGCGGCGTAATCACCCAGATGACTCGCGTCTCTACCTTGCCCGGGTTCGGGCAAGTCGATGTGATCAACAAAGTCGACCTGAAAACCGTGGCGTTGCTCAAGCGCAACCCAGGCTTGGTGATTGAAGAACCCAAGGGCGCCCAGCACTACACCTTCCCGATGCTGTGCGACAGCAACGAGTTCAAGAACAACGACATTCGCATGGCCATGAAGCACGCGATCAACCGCGAAACCCTGCTGGCGTCGGTGCTGCACGGTTATGGCCTGGTGGGCAACGACCACCCGATCCAGCCGGGCAGCCGCTTTATCAACGCCGCGCTGGAGCAGCGCCGCTACGACCCGGACAAGTCGCGCTTCTACCTGCGCAAGGCCGGGGTGGAGTCGCTCAAGGTGCGCCTGCAAGCTTGCGACGCTGCTTACACCGGCGCGCTGGACGCCTCGGTACTGTTCAAGGAACAGGCGCGCCAGGCCGGTATCGACATTGACGTGGTGCGCGAGCCGGCCGACGGCTACTTCTCCAATGTGTGGATGAAGCAGCCGTTCACCACCTCGTTCTGGTACAGCAGCCTGACCGCCGACCGCATGTTCAGCATCGGCTACGCCAAAGGCGCGGCCTGGAACGAAACCCTCTGGGACAACGCGCGCTTTAACCAACGGCTCACGGCGGCCCGTGGCGAGATGAACGCGCCGCTGCGCCAAGAGATGTACAACGAAATGCAGGCCCTGTGCCGGGACGATGGCGGCGCGTTCGAACCGCCTCAGCCACGGGCCGCTGACCGCGCCGTATGGTGAATTGGATGGGCTGCGGCTGATCGAGCGGTGGTGGCAGGCCTAGGGATCGACCAGCCAATGAACATCCAGTGTGGGAGCTGGCTTGCCTGTTCATCACCCACGACGTCGCCACGGTGCGCGCGATTGCCGATGAGGTGGTGGAGATGCAGCGGGGCAGGGTGGTTGACCAGGGCAGCTGCAGCGCGATTTTTACTCCGCCTTACCAGGACTACACCGGCCTGCTGTTTTCATCGGAACCGGAAATGGACCCGGGCTGGCTCGATCATTTCAGTGACTTGTACGCCATGCAGTGGAGCCCGGTGGCGTCGGCGGCGGATTTTTCCACGCGCGAGAACCCTGACTATCTGGTGTATGCCCTGGAGCAACGGCTGGGGGTGAAGAAGCAATCGATTGCAGCGGCGGGATTTTCTGCTGGGGTATGCGCAGAAACTGCAAGGGCTGGCGAGTGAGCAGCCCTTGGTGTTTGCGAAACTGGCGCAGTTTGATGAGGCGTTGTATCCACTTTCCCGACCCAAACACCGTACAAGTGTGGGAGGGGGCTTGCCCCCGAATGCGGTCTATCAGTGCCAGGTTTTCTGACTGATCCACCGCCTTCGCAGGCAAGCCAGCTCCCACATTTTGATCTCCATCCGTCAGTCAGCTTTGTGGTGTTCCCGCAACCGCTCAGCCGCACCACGCAACAGCTGCTCGGTGCCACTCCAGCCCAGGCAACCGTCGGTCACCGACACGCCGTATTTCATCGACGCGCTCAACGGCTGGCAACCTTCGAACAGATGGCTTTCGAGCATCATGCCGATCAGCGAGGTGTCGCCTTGCAGGCGTTGTTCCAGCACGTCGTTGAACACTGCCGGCTGACGCAACGGGTCTTTGCCGCTGTTGGCGTGGCTGCAATCGACCATGATCCGCGCCGCGACTTTGGACTTGGCCAAATCGTGTTTTACCTGGGCCACACTTTGCGCATCGTAGTTTGGCCCACGGTGGCCGCCGCGCAGCACCAGGTGCGTGTCGGGGTTGCCTGGGGTCTGGATGATTGCCGGATGGCCCTGGCTGTCGACGCCGAAGTGGCGGTGCGGGTGTGACGCCGAGCGCATAGCGTCACAGGCAATCGCGACGCCGCCGTCGGTGCCGTTCTTGAAGCCTACCGGCATGCCCAGGCCGCTGGCCATTTCGCGGTGGATCTGCGATTCGGTGGTGCGTGCGCCAATGGCGACCCAGCTGAGCAGGTCATCGAAGTAGCCGGCGGCCATGGGTTGCAGCAGCTCGGTGGCGACCGGCAGGCCCAGGCGCAGCATTTCACGCATCAGTTCGCGCGACAGGGTCAGGCCTGCGGCCATGTCATCGCTGCCGTCCAGGTGCGGGTCGTAGGCCAGGCCTTTCCAGCCGATGGTGGTGCGCGGTTTTTCCACGTAGGCGCGGATCACCAGCAGCATCTGGTCGCTGACTTCAAGCGCGAGTTTCTTCAGATTGCGTGCGTATTCCATGGCCGATTCGGGGTCGTGGATCGAGCACGGGCCGACAATCACCAGCAAACGGGCGTCTTCACCGTTGAGGATGGCGCGCACGGCTTGGCGATGGGCGTAGATCTGTTCGTTGAGGAACGGGCTGAGGGGCAACTGGTGCTTGAGTTCAAGCGAGCTGGGCAGGCGCTGGGTCAGGGCTTCATTGGCGCTGGACAGGTTGGCAACAGGCAAGGCGGCGGTAGCAGAGTTCATATTCAAGGCTTCCTGGGCAAGCGGCGGGCGATTCCCGCGCGCTCTGCCCTACTGGGGTGTTCGACAATTGGCCGTATTGGCTACGTGTGTTGGCTTGCCACCAATAGGTGACCGATCGGAGGCGGCAGGCTGTCCCGAACGGAGCTTGCTAAATCGCCATGCAGTGGAGGTGTCGTAGCGGTAATAGGTGGCGTAGTTCATGTCGTGAGTCCTTTTAGTGTTCGGTGTGAAGCAAAATGAGTAAGGGCTGAAAAAACAAAACCCCCGGTCGGGGAGCCGACCGGGGGTTAGATTTCTCTGGCAGGCGACCCCTTGAGTAGTGGGCGCCGATTTCAGGTATCAGGCGCGCCAGTGGCTAAACCAATACCCAAAATAAAAGCTGACCAGTGCGCTCAAACCGTTCACGCGGGTAGCCGACACCGAGCGCGAGGCGCTGGCAGCAGGGCAAACCTGAGTGTGGGTGAGTTGCAACATGGTGTGTCTCCAAATGATGCGGGGAGCTTACTAGAGGCACGCGGGTGGATTCAATCAGTAATTTCTATCGCCTGAGGTACTTACGGCTATGGGGTGAGTATCGATATGCTGCTGACACTTAGATATTGATGGCTTGGACGCGACCATGACTGCCTTGACCCTTGCTGCCGCTCAGACCACTTCAATCGCAGGCGATGTGCCGGCCAATATCCAGCGGCACCTGGCGTTCATGCAGGCGGCGGCGGAGCACGGTGTGCAGTTGCTGGTGTTTCCAGAGCTGTCTCTGACCGGCTATGAGCCGGCGCTGGCCGCTGAACTGGCGATTGCGCCAGAGGATGCACGGCTTGCGCCACTGCGTGAGAAGGCGCAGGCGCTGCAGTTGACGGCGGTGGTGGGGATGCCGATCCGTTTGGCGCCCGAGGCGGGCGTGTTGATCGGCGCGCTGGTGTTGGCGGCGGACGGGTCGCTGGCGGTGTACACCAAGCAGCATTTGCATCCGGGTGAAGACGTGGCGTTTGTCGCAGGGCAGGGCGGTGCCGCCCTCGAATGGGCGAATGACCGTATTGCGCTGGCGGTTTGTGCAGACTTTTCCCACGCCAGCCATCCACGTGAGGCCGCGCAGGCCGGCGCCAACGTGTACGCCGCCGGCGTGTTGATCAGCGAGGGTGGCTACACCGCGGACAGCGCGCTGCTCCAGGGTTATGCCGCCGAGCATCGCATGCTGGTGTTGATGGCCAACCATGGCGGGCCTTCAGGCGGCTGGGCCTGCGCAGGGCGCAGCGCCGTCTGGGCCGCGGACGGCAACGTGCTGGCCGCCGCACCGGGCACTGGCGACGCGTTGGTGCTTGCCCGCCGCGATGGCGGCCACTGGTCTGGCCACGTGGTTGCGCTGTAAATGACGTTTCACCTGCGCGCCGCGACTGTCGATGACTTGCCATTCGCGCGGAGGCTGACCCACCAAGCCATGGGGGGTTACTACCTGCAATACGGTCTTGTGTGGTCTGACTATGGCTTTGACGTGGGCTGGGGCAGCCGCGAGAACTGGATGATCTGCAAGGACGACGCAGTGCTGGGGTTTATCAGCCTGAGCCGTGACAACAGTGCTCTGTACATTCGCGAATTGCACTTATCCGAAAACTACCGCAAGCAGGGCGCAGGCAGCTGGGTTCTCGAGCAGATGGCGCTCAAGGCGCGCGCACAGGGGCTGGGTCTTTTACGCTTGACGGTGTTCAAAACCAATCCGGCGCGCAGGTTGTATCAGCGCCTGGGGTTGAGCATCGTTGGGGAAGAGGGTTGCTTCTGGCGCATGGAGCGCGAGTGTCGGGCAGGTCCATCGGACTAAACAGGCACGTCTTGCCACTAGGCGCAGACTGCAGTCAGGAAACGATTTCCGGGTCGCGGTTCAGGGCTACCGGCTCATCCACGATAATCCCTTCTTTCATGCCCAACAGGACCGCCACCTTGTGGGCTTCCCCACGCCGTCCTTTTTTACGCCCGGCGAGCACTTGATAGGTTGTGGCCGGATCAACGCCGTGCTCACGGGCAAACGCTTGAACTGACTTCCCTTGATGTTCCAGCCAGGCCTTGGCTTGTGCAGCAGTGCGAATACCGGGCATAGTTCAAAACCGTTCAAGTTTGTTTAAAACGAGATGAGTGTGTCACCTCTTGGGGTGTGCCAGACAGGATCATACATCCAAATGAGTGGAATCGGTTCGCGTTTAAGACAGGAAAGAGAACGTCTTGGCCTGTCGCAGAAAGTTTTTGGTGAAATCGGCGGCGTCGAGGCAAATGCCCAAGGCAAATACGAAAGCGGCGGCCGCGCACCCAAGGCGGACTACCTGTCACGCGTGGCTCAGCGTGGTGTAGATGTTTTATATGTGCTGACGGGAAGCCCGACGCCTATGCAGCTGGAAAACCTCAGTCAGTTGGAAGAAAAAATCCTGGAAAATTACCGGGTCATGCTCAAGGAAGATCAGGACGCTATCCGCCGACTGACCTCCACACTGGCGGAACACTCCGTGTCGCAGAACGGAAAACACAAGTCGGCTCTCACGCAAAGCTGACCTTTTGCTCAGTAAAATCGGCTGTCCGGCGCAAGTCGGGCACCGATAGCGTGCGTAAACTCTATATATATGACGCTTGCAGCTAGGTCTGCGCCATGGTTTTTTGCTAAGGTGTTCAGCAACCTATAAGACCATATCGCGAGGTGTCTGCTTGATTAGGGTGCTAGTAGTCGATGACCATGATCTCGTTCGTACAGGCATTACACGAATGCTGGCTGACATCGATGGCCTGCAAGTAGTCGGTCAGGCCGAGTCAGGGGAGGAGTCCCTGATCAAGGCCCGGGAGTTGAAACCCGATGTGGTTTTGATGGACGTCAAGATGCCTGGGATCGGCGGTCTTGGTGCCACTACCAAATTGTTGCGCAGCCATCCGGACATTAAAGTCGTGGTGGTGACCGTGTGCGAGGAAGACCCTTTTCCTACACGTCTGCTACAGGCAGGCGCGGCCGGTTACCTGACCAAAGGCGCAGGCCTGGCGGAGATGGTGCAAGCCATTCGCCTGGTATTTGCCGGCCAGCGTTATATCAGCCCGCAGATTGCCCAACAGTTGGCTATCAAATCTTTCCAGCCCACCAGCGACTCGCCGTTTGATGCGCTGTCGGAGCGGGAGATCCAGATCGCCTTGATGATCGTCGGCTGCCAGAAAGTGCAGACGATTTCCGACAAGCTCTGCCTGTCGCCCAAAACCGTTAACACCTACCGCTATCGCATTTTCGAGAAGCTCGCCATCAGCAGTGATGTTGAATTGACCCTGCTCGCGGTGCGCCACGGCATGGTGGACGCCAGCGCCTGACATGACCACACCGTTTGATCCAAGTGCCTTTCTCTCAACCTGCAGTGGCCGCCCCGGCGTGTACCGCATGTTCGACAGCGAGGCGCGCCTGCTTTATGTGGGCAAAGCCAAGAACCTGAAAAACCGTCTGGCGAGCTACTTTCGCAAGACCGGCCTGGCGACGAAAACCGCTGCCTTGGTGGCGCGCATCGCCCAGGTTGAAACCACCATCACCGCCAATGAAACCGAAGCGCTGCTGCTTGAGCAGACGCTGATCAAGGAGTGGCGGCCGCCCTACAACATTCTGCTGCGCGACGATAAATCCTATCCCTACGTGTTTTTATCCGACGGCGACTTCCCGCGGCTGAGCATTCACCGCGGCGCGAAGAAGCAGAAGGGCAAGTATTTCGGGCCGTACCCCAGCGCCGGTGCAATCCGCGAAAGCCTGAGCCTGCTGCAAAAGACCTTTTTTGTGCGCCAGTGCGAAGACAGCTTCTACAAGAACCGCACACGGCCTTGCCTGCAGTACCAGATCAAGCGCTGCAAGGCGCCTTGTGTCGGCCTGGTTGATCCGGCGGAGTACGCCGAGGATGTGCGCCATTCGGTGATGTTCCTCGAAGGGCGCAGCAATGCGCTCACCGATGAGCTCTCCGGCGCCATGGAGCAGGCTGCCAGCACGCTGGATTTCGAGCGGGCCGCTGAATTGCGCGACCAGATCTCTCTGTTGCGCCGTGTTCAGGACCAGCAAAGCATGGAGGGCGGCAACGGCGACGTCGATGTGATCGCCGCGTTCGTCAACCCGGGCGGCGCCTGTGTGCATTTGATCAGCGTGCGTGGCGGGCGAGTGCTGGGCAGCAAGAACTTCTTCCCGCAAACCGGGATCGACGAGGAAGTGGCTGAGGTCATGGCCGCTTTCCTTGGTCAGTACTACGTCAGCAGCCCGGAGCGCGATCTGCCCTCGGAGTTGATCGTCAACGTGGTGCATGAAGACTTCCCCACACTGATCGAGGCCATCCACGAGCTGCGCGGCCGTGAGCTGGACATCAGCCACCGCGTGCGCGGTACCCGTGCCCGTTGGCAGCAACTGGCGGTCACAAACGCCGAGCAAGCCCTGAGTGCGCGTCTGGCCAATCGGCAACATGTGGCCGCACGCTTCGACGCCTTGGCTGAAGTGCTTAACCTGGACGAGCCGCCGCAACGGCTGGAGTGCTACGACATCAGCCACTCCAGCGGCGAAGCCACCGTGGCGTCCTGTGTGGTGTTCGGGCCGGAAGGGCCGATCAAATCCGATTATCGGCGCTACAACATCGAAGGCGTTACCGCCGGCGATGACTACGCCGCGATGCACCAGGCCCTGACGCGACGCTTCAGCAAGTTGAAGGACGGAGAGGGCAAACTGCCGGATATCCTTCTGGTGGACGGCGGCAAGGGCCAGTTGTCCATGGCCCGTGACGTGCTCAACGAACTGGCCGTGCCCGACCTGATCCTGCTCGGCGTGGCCAAGGGCGCCACGCGCAAGGCCGGTTTCGAGACGTTGTACTTGAATGATGCCGCCCATGAGTTCACTTTGAAGGGCGACTCACCCGCGCTGCACCTGATTCAACAGATCCGTGACGAGGCCCACCGTTTTGCCATTACTGGCCACCGTGCCCGTCGCGGCAAAACCCGTCGAACCTCAACCCTGGAAGGGGTGGCGGGCGTTGGCCCGACACGCCGGCGCGACCTGCTTAAACATTTTGGTGGCTTGCAGGAGCTGTCCCGTGCCAGCATTGACGAAATAGCCAAAGCACCCGGTATCAGTAAAAAGCTCGCTGAGTTGATTTATGCAAACCTGCACAGCGAATAGAATGCCTTCTCACCTCGTAGCCAGTTGTGCCGATGAATATCCCTAATCTGATTACCGTTCTACGCGTCCTGCTCATTCCGATTTTCATTTTGTTGTTCTATTTGCCGTACGAATGGAGCTATGCCGCCTCTAGTTCAGTGTTTGCGTTTGCAGCCGCAACCGACTGGCTTGACGGCTACCTGGCGCGTCGCCTGGAACAGAGCACGCCCTTTGGCGCATTCCTTGATCCGGTGGCCGACAAACTGATGGTGGCCGTGGCCTTGGTCCTGTTGGTGCAGGAGCACGGCAACCTGTGGCTGACGCTGCCGGCCGCCGTGATCATCGGCCGCGAGATCGTCGTCTCGGCCCTGCGCGAATGGATGGCCGAAATCGGCGCGCGCGCCCACGTGGCGGTGTCCAACATGGGCAAATGGAAAACCGCTGCGCAAATGCTCGCATTGGTGATCCTGCTGGCCAATCCGTCGGACTTCTCCTTCTGGGTGCTCACGGGCTACGCCTTGCTGCTGATCGCCGCGGGCCTGACGTTGTGGTCCATGCTTCAGTATTTGCGTGCTGCCTGGCCACATCTGCGCACCACCGTTGAAAAGAAATAAAACTTTTTTGAATCAAGGGGTTGACGGGGGTTCTGGATTCTATAGAATGCACACCACCAAGACGCGGGAATAGCTCAGTTGGTAGAGCACGACCTTGCCAAGGTCGGGGTCGCGAGTTCGAGTCTCGTTTCCCGCTCCAAACACAAAGAAAAAGCCACTCTAACGAGTGGCTTTTTTTTGCCTGGGATTTACGCATACGTCGGCGCTTGGCCCGCTATTTGTCGTGCCTGGCCAAGCACTGTCCAGGGGCACCTGGTGGTGCCGTGGTCACTCGGTCAGCAGGTTTTTACCGAGCACGTAGCTTTTTCGCCAACGGGTGATCTGCACGTTGAGAAACAGCCCTGCCTGGTAGAACGGGTCGCCCTCGATAAACGCCTGTACCTGTTCGCGGGTATCCAGTTCGACGATGTAGAACCCACCGCCCAGGTCGCTGGCATCGTCATGCAACTTGGCTCCACACGCGATCAACAGCGCCGCGTGGCGGTCCAGGTACGCCAGGTGGCTGGGCCGGTGGCGGCTGCGGACCGCCTGGCTGCCAGGCTTGTCCCATGTTTCGATTACAAATGGCATACGCAGACTCCTGAAAATGATGACTCGGGATTCACGGGTGGCCCAGGTATCCCCACAGCAGGACGGTGCAAATGTAGATGGCACCGACCCAGAACATACAGATCACGGTGTAGCCCATCACATCCTTGAGTTTCAGCCGGGACAGGGCGAGGGCCGGGAGGATCCAGAACGGCTGCACCAGGTCGTTCCAGGCGTTGCCCAGCATCACCGCCATGGAGGTCTGGGCCAGTGAGCTGTCCAGGGCACGGGCAGCTTCGATCATGAAGGGGCCCTGAATCGCCCAGTGACCGCCGCCGGAAGGGGCGAAGAAGTTGATCAGGAACGAGCTGATCAAGCCCCAGAAGGGCAAGGTCTGCTGGTTGGCCACGTCGACAAAGACCCTGGAGACACTGTCCACCAGGCCCGAACCGGCCATGATCGCCATGATCCCGGCGTAGAAGGGGTACTGGAGAATGATCCCGGTTATGGTCTTGATGCCCTCATTGAGCTTGGCTATGTACTGGGCCGGGGTGCGCAGCAGCAGGATGCCGAGGAACAGGATCAGAAAGTTGACCTTGTTCAGATCGAGGTTGGCTCCGCGCAAAAAACTCACGGCGACGTAGCCCAGACCCAACAGGCCCACCGCCAGGCTCAGCAGCCTACTGTTGTTGAGCCGAGTGGCCACGGTGTTGTCGGCGAACAGCCCGTCCACGCTCTGGCCGCTTTCATCCTTGGCGATGTACTGGCTGGCGTCGATCTCGGTCACCTGTTCCCCCTGCCGGGGGTGCAGGGCTGCATTGAGCAGAGGCAACGTCACCAATACCACCAGAGCTGTGAGCAAGATCGGCCAGGAAAAAATCGTTTCGCCCAGGCCTATCAGGCCCATGCTTTTCTGCATCGGATGCCCGGGAGTGGAGATAAGCACCGGGATGGTCGCCGACAACCCCAGGCCGTAGTCCCAGATCGCTGCCGGCGATGCCGCAAGCCACCGAGGCGGCGGCAAAGCCAAGCATGCCAAGCATGAAAATCCGCCGTGGCCCGTACCTGTCCCCTAAACGCCCGCCGAGGATCAGGAACAGCGCAAAGGCTGCGGCGTAGATCGACACCGACGCCTGCATCAGGCCATCGCTGGCTTTCAGGTCGGCCTTGATAAAGGGCAGGGCGATATTGACGATGAAGTAATCCAGGGGCGGCAGGAACGATCCACCAACAGGATCACCAGGCATACCCAGCGTCTGGCCCCGGTCTGGGTCACGGGCGGCTCCGGTGTCAGCATTGGCGCGCCTGTTGTCCGAGGTTTTCCCGAGCGCTGGCGCCCAGCTCAAGCAGCGTCCGGGCCAGCAGGTGTGGATGGGTGAGCATGGCCAGGTGCCCGGTGGCCAGGCAGCGGCTGGCAAACACGCCACTGTCCCGGGCCTGCTCCAGCGCGAGATCGAAGGCACTGAAGGGAAACTGGCTGCAGCGAATGTAGCTGTAGGCCAGGTCCAGGCTCAGGTCCATGGGTGTCAATGGCTCGAAGAACGCTCGTCCCGGATGAGCGCCCAGGCGTTGCTCGACTTCGGCATGCAGGGCTGGGTCGTCCAGGCCGAACCCGTCGGCGCTGCTCAGTTTGAGCGTCGCTCCCTGGTGTTCTCGTCGATGCCGTCGCTACAGCGAATCCGCAGGATCACGGTAGTTTGGGTTTCGATGGTATGCATCGCCAGCCGGTGTGGCCTGAGGGTCGGCAGCTCGACGAGGTGAGCTTCGACCCGTTCAATAGAGATGGGGTGCATGGAGGCGGTCATTCCTTGAGCTGCGTGTCGATGGGGTCCTGATGAACTCAATGGTGTTGCTTTGGTTGGGAGAGGTCAAATACCCAGGAGGTGGTGATCAATACTTGATGGGTATTGTGGCCTGGGTATTGTTGCGTCCTGCCTGAGTTAGAACTCGGTCACGACCGTTACGCCGGCCGTCTCGAAGCGATCCATGTTCATCAGCGCGTCGATGGACTGCTCCAGGCTGATGGTTTTACCCACGAGTTTTTCCGGGGCGAGTTTTCCGCTGGTGATCATCTGGACCATGGCGTCATAACGATGGGCTTGCATGCCGTGGCTTCCGTAGATCTCAAGCTCGTGCGCGATGACTTTGCTCATGGGGATCGCCGGTGTGGCGTGGTCGGCGAGCATCAGGCCTACCTGGACGTGTTTGCCTCGACGGCGCAGGTTGTTGATGGAGTTGAAGCACGTGGTGGGATGGCCCAGTGCATCCAGTGAGACGTGGGCGCCACCCTGGGTGATTTCCAGCACGGCTTCGGTGACGTCCGCAACGGCTTGTGCGTTCACGGTTGCAACGGCACCGAGCGAGCGCGCCAGCTCTAGTTTTTCCTGGGAAATATCGATGGCGATGACGTTCGCGCCGAGGGCGTTGGCGATCATCACTGCGGACAGGCCGACGCCTCCGCAGCCGTGCACCGCAACCCACTGTCCGGCGCTGACTTTGCCTTGGTCAACGACGGCGCGGAATGAAGTGGCGAAGCGACAACCCAGGCTTGCAGCGGTGGCAAAGTCCATGCTCTCAGGGAGTGCCACGACGTTCAGGTCGGCCTGATGGATACCGACGTATTCAGCAAACGAACCCCAGTGGGTGAAGCCCGGTTGAAACTGCGTAGTGCAGACCTGCTGGTTACCGCTGTTGCACTCGGGACACGCGCCACACCCGCCGACGAAGGGCACCGTCACACGGTCGCCGACCTTCCACCGGGTAATGTCGCGGCCAACCTCGGCCACGATGCCGGCAAGCTCATGCCCGGGAACATGCGGCAACTGGATGTCCGGATCATGGCCCTTCCAGCCGTGCCAGTCGCTGCGGCAAACCCCCGTGCCCCTCACCTGTATCACCACACCGTGACGCTCCGGCGTCGGGTCTTCGACGTCCATCAAGCGCGGCGGTTTGGAAAAGGCTTCGTAGACAACTGCTTTCATGAAAGTAACCTCTACCTGGATAGACACGGCGCTGTATTCGATGGCTTTCTTATGCGGGGCTGCTCGAATCAGCGGTGATCCATTATGTGCAAATGGGGTGAAATTGCTTTTCAGATTGCGATTGATAGTTTGCGCCGAATGAAATTAATCTCCGTGAGCTGGCACACAATTGAAAGGATCAACCATGCTCGAGCGTTTGGATAAGGTGGACATTGCAATATCAGAGCGATTGCAGCGAGATGGGCGACTGTCGAATGTCAAATTGGCGGAGCAACTTTCCCTTAGCGAAGCATCCTGTTGGCGTAAACAAAAGCGCCTTGAGGAGTGCGGGGTGATTGAGGGGTATCAAGCCATCCTGAATCGCAGAAAGCTGGGCCTGGGGGTGATGGCTTTTGTTCAGATTTCCTGCAGTGATCACAGTGAAGAGGCCACGGAAAAGTTTGAAAAAATCATCGCCTCGGCGCCTCAGGTACTCAGTTGCCACAACACAACGGGCGAGGCGGATTTTTTACTTCAAGTCGTCGCCAGGGATTTGGACAGCTACAGCAGATTCGTCGAAAAGGTGCTGCGAAAGCTCCCGGGCGTTTTGAGTATCCGCTCGAACCTGTCGCTGCGAGAAATGAAGACCACGCAGCGTTTTCCGCTGGCCGAACTCCTGAGTATCTGAGGGCCTGCGGCGCCCGGCCTCGCCTGCGCGCACAGCCATAAGACGCGAAAGATAAATACCCAGGTAAACGGCGATAGCCGGGGAAATCAGATGCTTCTTTGACATCTTGGAGCCGGTATTGCTCGAAGCCCTATGCGTTGAAAATGTCGAAGATTAAATCGTCGGCGCGCGATCCGAAATGGATGCACCGAGGGGCTTGCCCAGACATCGCATTCACGCCAAGGCCGTCACCTCGACGGGACCTCAGGCGTCGGTAAGCTGAAACCGATAGCCCACGCCATACAATGACTCGATGGGCGTTTCTCCAGGGCACGCCTGCTCCAGCTTGCGTCGCAGGTTGCGGATATGGCTGTCCACGGTACGGTCGGTGACTACGCGGTGGTCGGAGTAGATCTTGTCCAGCAGTTGGTCGCGGGAAAACACCCGCCCGGCGGAGCGTGCAAAGGTGCTGAGCAGTCGCAGCTCAAGGGGGGTGAGGTCCAGCGCGATACCGTCGAGGGAGGCGCGGTACTGCGTTTCGTCGATCAGCAGGCGCGGTGGGGCGCTGCTCAGCAGTTGGGGACCGCGGCGCAGGATGGCCTTGATCCGGGCAACCACTTCGCGCGGGCTGAAAGGCTTGCAGATGTAGTCGTCGGCGCCCAGGTCCAGCCCCAGCAGGCGGTCCACCTCTTCGACGCGGGCGGTGATCATGATGATGGGCACGGCACTGAACACCCGCAGGTCCTGGCAAACTTGCATACCGTCACGGCCGGGCAGCATCAGGTCGAGCAGGATCAGGCGCGGTGTGTGGGCGCGCACGGTCGGCACCACCTGCAAGCCGTTGTCCAGGCACAGGGTCGGGTAGCCTGCCGCAACCACATAATCCTGCATCAATGCGGCCAGCTTCGGTTCGTCTTCGACAATCAGGATCGGGCTTTCGTCGTTCATGAGTCAGATGTTCCTTGGCAGACGCAGGGTCAGCCAAAGCCCCCCAAGCGGGGAGTGCGCGGCGTCAAGGCTGCCGCCGTGGGCGAGGGCGATGCTGTGACAAATCGCCAGCCCCAGGCCGGCCCCGCCACTGCTACGGTTGCGCGACGATTCGCCACGATAGAAGCGCTCGAACAGGCGCGGCAGTTGCTCGGCCGAAACACCAGGGCCGGAGTCGAGCAGCTCGAGGCACACCTCGGCGCGATCCTGGGAAGCGCGGATGTGTATGACCCCACCCGGATCGGTGTAGCGCACGGCGTTCTCCAACAGGTTGGAAAACAATTGCTGCAAGCGATTGGCGTCGGCGAACAGCTCCAGTGGTTGGGATGGCAAGTCCAATTCGACGCGCAGGTACCGGGTATTCAAACGCTCCTGGAACATCGACACGCTGGCTTGCAACAAGTGATCCAATGAACACACGCTCTTGCGGTAGGTCAGTGCGCCGATATCCGCCAGGGACAACTCATACAGGTCATCCACCAGTTTGCTGAGCATGCTGACCTCGCCTTGCAACGACTTCATCGAGCCTGGGTTCAGGGTGCGTACGCCATCCTCGATGGCCTCCAGCTCGCCACGCATTACCGACAGCGGGGTGCGCAGCTCGTGCGAAACGTCGGCCATGAACTCGCGACGCATCTGTTCATTGCGCTCCAGGGTGTAGGCGAGCTGGTTGAAGTCACGGGCCAATTGGCCCACTTCGTCATTGGAGGCCACCGCCACCCGACTGCTGTAGTCACCGCTGGCCAGACGGTGGGTCGCTGCGGCCACCCGTTTGACCGGTTCCAGCAACGTTCGGGCGATCCACCAGGCAATCAGCATCGCCAGCAACAGCGAAAACGCGCCCATGACCAAACTGGTGCGTAACTGGTATTGCTGGAATCGTTCGCCGCCGGCCTCGGTCACGCTCTGGAACGGGGTCACGGCCAGCCAGCCCACGGTTTCGTCGGCCACGACAACCGGGCGCAACAGCGCGTCGTCGCCAATATCCGGGTAACCGTTCACGCGTTTTTTGTGTTTATCCAACAAGGCGATGCGAAATAGCGCGCCTGTCAGGTCGGAGGCCAAAGGCGTGCGCAGGTCGTTCTTCGCCGGATCCTCGCCAAGTTCGGGCCGCATGATGTCGAACCAGCGGTCCGGCTGGTTGCGCAGGAACTCCCAATTGCCCTCGCGCGCGTAGGCGCTGGCCAGGCGCGGCAGCACGGGCGCCATGCGCTCCAGCGCCTGCTCATTGAGGTACCCGAGAAAGCCCCGCCCGAAACTCCAGCTGGTCGCCAGGCCCATGCTCAGGATGACCAGCAACACACCGGCCAGTACCGCAATAAACAGCTTGGTGGAGATACTCAACTTCATGGAGGCGGGCCGTCGGGAATGGATGGTGACCATTTAGGCCCTGGCGAGCGAAAGATTCAACCCGGCGGGGCAATCTTCAATTTTCCTGCACATTTGCCTCGCAGCATGGCGCTGACTCAAGTCATCCCGTCTTGCAGAGGCTGCTATGTCGACGAAAATAATCGCCAAATTTCTGGTCACCGCCGCGGTGCTCCTGTCCTTGATCATTTTGGTTATGCTGGGCGGCTGCTCCGGCGGCGAGCCACTTCCTGAGGCGGTCACCCCCAAGGTCTCGGTGATCAGCATAAAACCCCAGAGCCAAGTGCTGACCACCGAGCTGGCGGGGCGCACCCAGGCCTTCATGGTGGCGCAGATTCGTCCGCAAGTCGGTGGCATCGTCCAGCGGCGGCTGTTTGTCGAGGGCGCGGATGTCAAGGCCGGGCAAGCGTTGTACCAATTGGATGCAGCGCCCTACAACGCCGCACTGGCGCAGGCCCAGGCGAGCCTGGCCAAGTACCGCGCCACGCTTAAATCGGCGCAGGCCACCGCCAGGCGCGACGCCGAACTGGTGAAGATCAATGCCATCAGCCAGCAAGACAACGAGGACGCGCAGGCGACGTTGCTCACCGCGGCCGCCGACGTGCAAGTCGCCGCAGCTGAAGTCGAGACCGCCCGGATTAACCTGGCTTACACACGTATTACCTCGCCGGTCAGCGGGCGCATTGAAACGTCCACTGTGACCCCCGGGGCGCTGGTGGTGGCTGATCAGGACAGCGCGTTGACCACGGTGCAACAACTCGATCCGATCTATGTGGATGTCACCCAATCGACTACGGAACTGCTGCGGCTCAAGCGTGACCTGGCCAGCGGGGCCTTGCAGTCCAACGGCGAGGGGCAGGCACGGATCAGTCTGAAGCTGGACGACGGCACCGCCTACAACCATGAGGGGCGGCTCAAGGTCAGCGGCGTCAGTGTCAATGAGGGCACGGGCACCGTGACCCTTCGCGCAGAGTTCGCCAACCCGGACCACCTGCTGCTGCCGGGCATGTATGTGCGCGCGGTGCTGGAGCAGGCGCGCAATGATCAGGCCATTCTGATTCCGCAAAAAGCGGTAAACCGCAGCGCCAGCGGTGTGACCACCGCGTTGCTGGTGGTTGACGGCAAGGTTGAACAACGCGAGCTGACCATCGATCGCGCGGTGGGTAACCAGTGGTGGGTCACCGCGGGCCTGAACGCGGGGGACCAGTTGATCGTCGAAGGCGGGCAAAAGGTTCGTGTCGGCGCCGCCGTAAACGCGCAAGACGCCACTACCCAGGCGGCTACGGCGCCGACTGCTGTGAAGGCGGGTTGAACATGGCGCACTTTTTTATTGATCGACCTATCTTCGCCTGCGTGATCGCCATCGTGATCATGCTCGGTGGTGGCTTGTCCATCAGCCAGTTGCCGTTGGAGCAGTACCCGGACATCGCACCGCCCACGGTCACGATTTCTGCCACCTACACCGGGGCCTCGGCCAAGACCGTGGAGGATTCGGTGACCCAGGTCATCGAACAGCAGATGAAAGGCCTGGATAACCTGACCTATATGTCGGCCACCAGCAGTTCGGCAGGCAGTGCCAGCATCAGCTTGACCTTTACTGCCGGCACTGACCCGGACGTCGCCCAGATGCAGGTGCAGAACAAGCTGCAACAAGCGGAGTCGAGACTGCCGCAAACGGTACAAAGCGAAGGCCTGACCGTGACCAAGGGCGGCTCGGACTTCTTGATGATTGTCGCCCTGGCATCGGATGACCCCAGTGTCACCGGTACCCAGATCGGCGACTACATTTCCACCACCTTGCTGGACTCCATCAGCCGAATAGACGGCGTTGGCGATGTGCAGACGTTGGGGTCGGGCTACGCCATGCGTATCTGGCTGGATCCCGCCCTGTTGGAAAAGTACGCGTTGATGCCCTCGGACGTCAGCAGTGCCCTGGAGGCGCAGAACACTGAAGTTTCCGCGGGGCAGCTCGGCGCCTTGCCGGCGATCAAGGGGCAGCAGTTGAACGCCACGATCAGCGCCCGCAGCAAACTGCAAACCGTTGAAGAGTTTCGCAATGTCGTCGTCAAGTCCGACAGTGATGGAGCTGTCGTTCTGCTGGGCGACGTCGCAACCCTGGAGTTGGGCAGTGAAAGCTACGACATCAGTTCGGCCCTCAACGGCAAACCCGCTGCGGCCATGGGTGTGCAACTGGCGGCTGGCGCCAATGCGCTGAATGTCGGTGAGGCAGTCAAGGCCAAGCTCAAGGAGATGGAGCCGTTCTACCCGACAGAAATGCAGCTTAAAAACGTGATTGCCTACGACACCACGCCATTTGTCAGCCTGTCCATCGAGGAAGTGGTCAAGGCCCTGGGCGAGGCCATCGTGCTGGTGGTGCTGATCATGTTCCTGTTCCTGCAGAGCCTGCGCGCAACGCTGATACCGGCGATTACTGTGCCAGTGGTGCTGCTGGGCACGTTCGGTGTGCTGGCGCTGTTCGGCTATTCGATCAACACCTTGACCATGTTTGCCATGGTCCTGGCGATCGGTTTGCTGGTGGACGACGCCATTGTGGTGGTGGAAAACGTCGAGCGGTTGATGGGCGAGGGGCTGTCGCCGGTGGCCGCCACGCGGCAATCGATGAGTGAAATCAGCAGTGCACTGGTCGGTATCACCCTGGTGCTGAGTGCAGTGTTTATTCCCATGGCGTTTTTCGGTGGTTCCACCGGGATTATCTATCGGCAGTTTTCGGTGACCATTGTCTCGGCCATGGTCCTGTCGGTGTTGGTGGCGATGACCCTGACACCCGCGCTCTGCGCGTCGTTGCTCAAGGCGCGTGGCGGCCAGGCGCATACGGCTCAGCGCGGGTTCTTCGGCTGGTTCAACCGCACCTTTGAACGGGCCAGTGCCGGATATGAGCGCTGGGTGGGGGCGGTGTTGCGCCGTTGGGGACGCAGCCTGCTGCTTTACGGCGTGGTGCTGGTGGTCATGGCGGTGGGCTACATGAGCCTGGCCACGTCGTTCCTGCCGGATGAAGACCAGGGGATCCTCCTGGCACAGATCCAGTTACCGGTCGGCGCGACGGACAGCCGCACACAAGCGGTGATCAAGCAGTTCGAAGACTACATCCTGAAACAGCCCGAAGTCGAAGCGATGATCAGCATCAGCGGGCTGGGCATGGGCGGCAACAGCCAGAATACCGCGCGGGCGTTTATCCGCCTCAAGGACTGGTCCGAACGCGGTGGCTCTGGTGAGGGTGCAGCCGCCATTGCCCAGCGGGCGACCATGGCGCTGTCGAGCATCGGCGATGCCGATGCGTTCGTCATGCAGCCGCCGACCGTGCGCGGCCTGGGCCAGAGCTCGGGGTTCGACCTGCAACTCAAGGACCTCGGTGGCCTGGGCCATGATGCGTTAGTGGCGGCCCGCGAACAGTTCCTGGAGTTGGCCAGGAAAGATCCCCGCTTGCTGGGCGTGCGCAGCAACGGCCTGGACGATGCACCGCAGCTCAAGGTCAGCATTGACGACCGCAAGGCCGGGGCCTTGAGCTTGAGTACCAGTGACATCAACACCACATTGTCGACGGCGCTTGGCGGTACTTACGTAAACGACTTCCTCAACCAGGGCCGGGTGAAAAAAGTCTATGTACAGGGCCAGGCATCCTCGCGCATGCAGGCGGCGGACCTTGATCACTGGTTTGTGCGCAACAGCAACAATGAAATGGTGCCGTTTTCGTCCTTCGCCAGCAGCTCCTGGAGTTACGGCTCGCCGTTGCTGGAACGCTACAACGGTAACGCCTCCCTGGAAATCGTGGGTGACCCTGCGCCAGGGGTGAGCTCCGGGGACGCGATGAACGCGGTGGAAGCCATTGTTCGGCAATTGCCTCAGGGCATCGGCTACGAGTGGACGGGGCAATCCTATCAACTGCGCCTGTCGGGCTCCCAGGCGCCGCTGCTCTACGGCGTCTCCGTGTTGTTTGTATTCCTGTGCCTGGCCGCGCTCTATGAGAGTTGGTCGGTGCCGTTTTCGGTGATCCTGGTGGTGCCCCTGGGGGTGATCGGTGCGGTGCTGGCGACCCGTGTCGCCGGGTTGAGCAACGACGTGTATTTCCAGGTCGGGTTGTTGACCACCGTGGGCCTGGCCGCGAAAAACGCGATCCTGATCGTTGAGTTTGCCAAGCACTTGCAAGAGCAGGGCAACAGCGTGATCGACGCGACGCTGATCGCCGTGCGCCAACGCCTGCGGCCGATCCTGATGACCTCCCTGGCGTTCATGTTCGGCGTGTTGCCGCTGGCCTTGAGTACGGGCGCAGGCTCCGCCGGGCGCCAGGCCATCGGGACCGGGGTGCTGGGCGGCATGTTCAGCGCGACGGTGCTGGGGATTTTCTTTGTGCCGCTGTTTTTCGTGCTGATCCGCCGCCGTTTTGGCCGCGTGCACAGCGCTAACCAATCTGCCCCGACAGGTGATGCATGATCAAGTCACACTGGCCTTTGCTGGCCGCCATGGCCCTGGGCGGTTGCGTCAACCTGGCACCGCAGTATGAGCGTCCCGCTGCACCAGTGTCCGAGCAATGGCTGCCTGCAGCCAGCCTGCCAAAAGGGCAGGCTGGGGCTGATATCAAATGGCAGCAGTTCTTTACCGACAGCCGCCTGGCGCAATTGCAGGTATTGGCGCTGGCCAATAACCGCGACTTGCGTTTGGCCAGCCTGAACGTTGAGAAGGCTCAGGCGCAGTACCGCATCAAGCGCGCAGACCTGTTTCCCACTGTCGACGCGAGCGTCAGCGGCACCCATAGCCGTACACCGGGGTCGCTGTCCAACTCCGGCGCGGCGGCCACCACTCACGATTACAGCGCTCAATTGGGGCTGAGCAGTTATGAGCTGGACGTGTTTGGCCGGGTTCGCAACCTGCGGGATGAGGCGCTGGAAGACTACCTGGCGCTGACGGAAACCCGGCGCAGCACGCAAATCAGTCTGGTGGCCGAAGTGGCCACGGCCTGGCTGACCCTGGCCGCCGACAACGAACGGCTGTTGCTGGCCCAGGAAACCTTGACCAGCCAGTTGGCCACCTACGACCTGACCCAGCGCAGCTACACCTTGGGCGGCGCTTCTGCGTTGTCCGTGGCGCAAGCCCAGACCACGGTCGAGTCGGCACGGGGCGATGTGGCGTCCTACGAGAGCCAGATCCTGCAGGACCGCAATGCCTTGCGTCTGTTGGTCGGCAGTGATCTGCCCGAGGCGCTCTTGCCGGGGACGCACCTGGAATCGGCGGCGGTGCTGGTGGAGATTCCGGCGGGCCTGCCCTCCAGCCTGCTGCAACAACGCCCGGACGTGCTCTCGGCCGAACATACGCTCAAGTCCGCCAACATTGATATTGGCGCGGCCCGTGCGGCGTTTTACCCGAGCATCAGCCTGACCGCCAATGCCGGCTCGTCCAGTGCGGCATTGGCCGGCCTGTTCAAGTCCGGCAGCGGTGCCTGGACCTTTGCCCCGAGCATCAGCGTGCCGATTTTTGACGGCGGGAGTAACCGCGCGACCCTGGATTCGGCCAAGGTAGAACGCGAGATCCGGGTGCAGACCTATCAGCAAACCCTGCAGACCGCCTTCCGCGAAGTGGCCGATGCGTTGGCGGTGCGCAGCACCCTGGATCGCCGTATCGCCGCGCAACAGGCGCTGACCGACGCCAGCCGCAAAAGCTTCGAACTCTCGGATGCCTTGTATCGGGGCGGTTCGCAAAGCTACCTCGAAGCCCTGGATGCGCAACGCTCGCTCTACAGCGCACAGCAGGACCTGATCACGCTGCGCCTGACCGAGCAGAGTAATCGCATCACGTTGTACAAGGTGCTGGGGGGCGGTTGGAATTAATGGCCCTGCCACGTGCACACATCACCGCAGCGAAGGAACGGCTTGCGCGCATCAAATCAGATGACTTCTTTGAGTGGGGAATAACCATGTGTGCCTTTCGTTCCAGTGTAAGCCGTTGCGTCCAGGTGCTTGCCTGCGCCTGCTTCATCACGATCTCACCGCCTTCGCGTGCGGACGCCGACGCAGATCCATGGGAAGGTATTAACCGACCTATTTTCTCATTCAACGACACGTTGGATACCTATGCACTCAAACCACTTGCCCAGGCCTACCAATTCGTCACTCCCCGGGTTGCTCAAGACGGCATTCATCATTTTTTCAATAATCTGGGGGAGGTCAAAAATCTGTCCAACAACTTACTTCAAGCCAAGTTTCATAGTGCCGGCGTGGATACGAGTCGCTTTTTACTCAACAGCACGATTGGCCTGGCGGGGTTGTTTGACGTCGCGACGCCCATGGGGCTGCAGCGCAGTGACGAAGATTTCGGTCAAACCTTAGGTTACTGGGGGGTAAATAGCGGCCCTTACCTGGTACTGCCGCTCCTGGGGCCAAGCACACTGCGCGATGCGCCTGCCATCCTTCCCGATGCCTACACCAATCCGGTCCGCTACATCGGCGACGTTCCTACCCGTAATAGCCTTTACGGCGTGAGCCTGATCGACGGACGGGCTCAATATCTGACGTCCGAAAAGCTCATTACGGGCGATAAGTACAACTTCATTCGAAGTGTCTATTTGCAAACCCGAGCGTTCAAGATCAACGGGGGAGCCGTAAAGGACGACTTTTGATCGGGACGTGACCCACCAGGTCGTGATAACCCTGCATCCGGCTTGTTACGCATTGGCAAGCTGGACTTGATCACGACCCTTTGATTTAGCACTGTACATAGCGCTGTCCGCGCGCCGCATGAAAGCATCAAATGACTCCGATGGCACCCACGCCGCGACGCCGAAGCTACACGTTACCTGACCCGCCTCCTCAAAGGGCAGGGCGCTGACGAGGGCTCGAAGCTTTTCCGCCAGCCGCTTCGTGTCGTGCAGTTCGCTACCCGGGCAGATCAAGGCAAACTCTTCGCCACCTGTTCTGCACAGTAGATCGGATTTGCGCGTTGCCGAACGTATTCGTGTACACAATGCCTTCAGCACGTTGTCACCGCATTGATGCCCTCTGCTGTCGTTGATGCGTTTGAAGTGATCAACGTCGAACATGATCAGCGATAGAGGCTGGTAGTGGGTGTTAGCTTCAATGAGCAGGCGTTCCATCAGCTCTTCGAAGTGCCTGCGGTTATACACGCCCGTCAGGTGGTCGGTAATGTTCAATAAACGCAGGGCTTGCGTGCGCTCTTCAACAAGAGACAGGGCCCGCGCGCGCTGCGTGATCAGCAAGTACACCATCAACGTCATCAGCAGCGTCAATCCTGTTCCGAACACGGCAATCAGACTGATAAACGATGCGTGACTGTTGGAGCTCAAAAAGGCTGCGGTTGGCCGAAACCGCATCAAGTAGTGTTGGTCGGCTACTTTCAACACGCGCTGAGCGTAAAGCGGCGATGGGGCAGCCGGCGATAAGCTCTGATAAATGTTGTCTTCCTGATGCTGTGTGTCGGTCAATGACAGCGTCACGTTCAGTCGTTGCAGACTGGGTAACGGAATGCTTTGTTCCATCAAGGAGGCCAAGCGCATTGTCGAGACGATGAAGCCCTGCAAACCTTCATCGTTCACTGGCGCCTCGGAGGACTCTTTGAATACGGGAGCGACAAAGAAAACCCCGGCCTGGCCATTGCTCATTTTCAACGGTTCCGACACGACCATTTGATGTGTTTCTCGTGCCTTCTTCAACAGGGCCTCGCGATCCGGGCGGGCGATGACATCCATGCCAGGGGTAACCTTCACGTCATCGCGCTTGGATAAATAGAGCAAGACCATGTGTTCCGGGCGGCGGGTGAGGGGGGCTTCGGCACCGGTGATTGGATTGATCTCATGATACGCAAAGTCACTCGTACCATTGAGCAGCGCCTTGGTGTGAAATACTTGTAGATCCTGCTCGAGAATCCTCGGTACCCAACCGTACGTTTCGCCCTCCTCGACGAGAGGCGTGACGAACCCCATAAACTCCTTTTCCGTGACATCGTCGGCGTTGATGAAGAAACGCCTGACGGTGTCCAGTTTCAAGTCTTGAACAGTAAAACGTCGCTGCAAGCGACTGAATCGTTCGTCAACCTCCAGTTGGAACGCAACGGCAACGGTGCGCTGCTCTGACCCGTGGTAAAGAATCAGTACCAAGCTCGTTACGGCCACCCCGGCCAGGCACACAAGAATGCAGAGGGTCACGTCGGATGCTTTAAGGGCGCTCTTACGAAAAGGCATCATTTCGTGTTCCTTACTCATCGCCAAAACGAACTGCAACCGCCTGAAGGGCTTTCTCGATTATCGGCACACCTGCCAATATCTTTATAGATCAGGTGCGGCAATACGGCGTTTATAGAGTAAGCGAGGAGCCCACACACCTGCACATTGCCGGTGGCAGGTGATTGAGTCTAGAACGCGGTCACGACGGCTGTGCGACGAGGTTCAGGTCGGCCTGGTGTATACCGACGTACTCGGCAAACGACCCCCAACCTGTATGGCCACGCTGTGACGCTCTGCCCCGGCGTCATTCCACTGCGTGAAATGTTGCGACAGGCCGCGATCGCACCGCCGTCGTTGCAGGATGAGCACATCTCGAACGGCTGGCGACTAACCCCGGCTTTCGCTGGCCGTTTCCCGGAACAATCGGGGCGACATGCCAAATGTCGATTTGAAGTGCCGGCTGAAGTGCGAGCTGCTGCCATAGCCCCACGCATAGGCGATCTCGGTCAGGGAACGATGGGCTTGTTCGCGGTTGCGCAGGTCTTCGGCGCAACGGGACAGCCGACGCTGCCAGATGTATTCGCTGACACTGCACCCCAACTCATCCTGAAACGCGCGGTGCAAACTGCGTACCGAGCACTGCTCTGCGTTGGCGATGCGTTCGGTGCTCAGGTCGCGGTCAGCCAGGTGGCGCTCGATATAAGCCTTGAGGCGGTTCTGCTTGAAGAAGCGGAAGTCATGTTCGAGTTGTTTTTCGTCCTGCTTGTTCTTCAGCGCGTTGTCCAGCAGCCCGGCGATACTGTCGCCGATCAGTGCGGCCGAGTGGCTGTTGAGCAACGGATAGTGCTGGTAGGCGTCGCTGATCAGGTGCATCAGCATGCGGCCCAGCCCATTGCGGGCGTTCAGGTGCATGTCGCCGGGGTGTTTCAGTTGCCCGTTGGCGCCCTGGAACAGTAGCAGAAAGTGCTCGCAGCCCTGGGGGCTCGTGACGCTAAAGGGTTTGCCGCAATCGACCAGCAGCATTTCGTCCGGCGCGACGGTGCTGTGTTGCTGGCCTTGGTCGAAATGACTGACCCCGGCGATTTGCAGGATCAGCATGCGCGGCGTGTCGAGCACGTCGAGCGCCTGGCTCAGGTGGCGTGAGTAACGATGGGCGCTGGCGGTCATGCGGCAAAAACGCAGTTGGCCCAGGTCACCGTATTCCAGCCGGCCCTGGAAGTTGCCGTCCTGCAACGGGTCGATGCTGGTGGATTCCAGGCGCTTTATATACTCCGGCGTGCGGCCCAGGTGATCACTCATGAACTCTTTCCACTTCATCAGCCGGTCAGAACAAACGACCTGTTCGGTGGACACACAGGCTAGATTATTCATTGTTTCGCCCTTTTTATTTTTGGTGTTGGCTGACCGGGCGAAGGCTGAGCCTTGCCCGATCCTGGCACGCGATCAGAACGGGTAGTGATGGCCCCCGGCTTGCCAGGTGACCCAATGTGCACGGGTAAATTCGTCCAGAGCGTAGTGGCCGTTGAAGCGCCCAAGGCCGGAGTTCTTTTCGCCGCCAAAAGGAGCATTCGGCTGATCATCGACGGTAATGTCGTTGATGTGGGTCATGCCCGCCACAATCCCGCGGGCAAAACTCAAGCCGCGCGCCATGTCGCGGGTAAACACCGCACTCGACAGACCGTACTCGCTTGCGTTGGCCAACTCCAGGGCATGCGCCTGATTTTCTGCCACCATCAGCGGCAACAACGGCCCGAAGGTTTCATCCCGGGCCAGGGCCTGGTCGGGGCCCACTTCGCCGAACACATGGGCCGGCAGCACCAGGCCGCGCGCCTGGCCGCCGCACAATTGCTTGAGGCCGGCGCGTTCGGCGGCGTCGATTTTACCCAGCAGGCCATCGAGCTGGCTCTGGTTGACCACCGGCCCGATCACCGTGTCGGCCAGGGCCGGGTCACCGGTCTTGAGGTTGCGCACGCGCTCGACCACCAGCGCCGCGAAGTCGGCATACAGCGAGCGGTCGACAATGACCCGGTTGACGCTCATGCAGATCTGGCCCTGGTGCAGGAAGCGCCCGACCACTGCGGCATGTGCCGCTATCTCGATGTCCGCATCCGCCAGCACCACCAGCGGCGCGTTACCGCCCAGCTCCAGCGCCACGCGCTTGATGTGCTTGCCGCCGGTGGCGATACGTCCGACATTGCGGCCCACATCCGTGGAGCCGGTGAAGGAGATCAGGCTCGGTATCGGGTGCTCGACGAACGCATCGCCTATCTCCGAACCTGCGCCGACCACCACGTTCAGCGAGCCTGCCGGGAAACCGGCTTCTTCGAACAGATGGGCAATCAGCAGGCCGCCGGTGACCGCCGTATCGCTGGCCGGCTTGAGTACCACGGTATTGCCCAGCGCGAGTGCCGGGACCACTGAGCGCATGCTCAGGTACAGCGGGAAGTTCCACGGGCTGATCACACCGACCACCCCCAGTGGCTCGCGAAACACGAAGCTCTGTTCGCCAGGCTTGTAGCTGGTCAGGATCCGGCCCTCGACCTGCATCGGCAGCGTTGCGCACTCGCGCACCAGGCTGAGGGTGAATTGCCATTCCATGCCCGCCTTGATACGGGTGCTGCCGGACTCATGGATCAGCCAGTCGATGATTTCTTCGCGACGGTTCTGGATGACCTGGGCGAGTTTTTCCAACTGCGCGCTGCGTTGGGTCGGGTGCAGCGCTGCCCAATCGGTTTGCGCGCGCCGGGCGGCCTGGTAGGCGTCGTCCAGGTCGGCCACCGAGGCCAGGGGCATTTCCAGCAAAGACTCGCCGTTGAAGGGGTTGCGGTCGTCCAGGCGTCGTGCAGAACGACCTGCACGCCAGGTGCCGTTGATGTACTGGTCGCCGTTGATGGCGTAGGGCGCGATGATTGGAGTTGTCATTGTCTTACCTTAGAGGCAGGTAGCCGCGTCAATTTAAGGGGAGGAGAGGGCAGGCCCTGTGGTTGAACGTATTCAGCTTCGGATCCAGGCGCGCCCCCAGGAATTGAGGGTGTATTCCTCTTGTGGCCAGACCCCGGGTGGACGGCTGGCTTCGGTGATTTCCAGCTCGGCCGAGAACTCCAGGCGGTTGCGATCAGCGTCGACCACCATGAAGAACAGATTGTTGCCGGGACCGTGGCGACCCGGGCCGAAGAACAGGGTGATGCGTTCCTTGGCGAAACGGTCGCCCCAGTCGCGAATGTCGTTCCATTCATTGGTTTCGTAGCAATGGTGGTCCCATTCGTTTTTCGAGCCGCGGAAAAACGCCAGTGAATGGTGCTCATCGTCCGAGCGCAGGAAACAGGTGGTGAGCTGGCCGCTTTGCTCGTCCACGACATTGTCCGAGACGGTGAAGCCCACTGTGTTGACGTAGAAGTCGATCATCGCTTCCAGTTCGGTGGTCTGGAACACCACGTGCTGCAGGCGTCCCGGCATGCCCTTGGGGTTGGCCGTGGATGCGTTGCGGGCGACGCCAAAGACGGTTTGCCGTCCCTGGGGATCACGGATTTGAAAGGCGCCCGCTTCCAGCAACGGCGAGTCGAGCGGTTCGACGCTGCACCCTTTGGCTACCAGGCGCGCGTGCAGCTCGCTCAAGCGCGGCTGGCTGCCCAGGTCGTACGCCGCGGCGAGCAGGCCGCTGTGGTCGGCGGGCGAAATCAGCATGGCGCGCTGGGGTCCCTGGAGCAGCCAACTGCCGTCGGCTTGCGCCAGGCCGTCCATGTCCAGCAGACGCCGATAGAACTCGACTTGCTGCTGGGGATCTTTGCTTGCCAGGTGCAGATAGCACAGGCGTGCGGGTGTGGAAGTCTGCAAGGTTTGCATAAACACCTCTGGGGCTGAAGGTTCAGGGGTAGACGGGCGCCATGCGTGGCTCAGCCGCGCAGTTGTTCGTCAGGGTGATGCCGAACAGCGTCTGCAATGATTCGGCGGTCTGGTCTTGGGTGGCCATGTCGAAGATGGCGGCGATATAGCGATCCGGGCGTAGCAGCAAAAACTGTTGGCTGTCGCCGAGCACGCCCTTGAGCGCCTCTTCACGGTCTTGCAGCACGGTGCAGCCCGGGAGCAAGGGCAGTGTCTGCCAATGCGCGGGCAGGATCAGGATGCGCTTGGCTTCCAGGTGGTCCCAAAGACCGTGGTGCAGTTGGTCAAGACGCTGGTGGGCAGGGTCGCCATATTGAATGAGCGCAAAGCCGTCCCCGAGGCTCGCGTCCAGCAGGTGGGCATGGCCTTGGGCGTCGGTCAGCAATGGCTGAGGAAACATTTGCCCACAGGCCAGCTTTCCCGCTTTGCCTTCGGGCAGCACCAGGCCTTTGGTAAATCGAGGCTTGGGTTTGAAGCGCATTTGCAGGAAATAGTCGCGCAGCGGTGGCACCAGGCCGATCAATGCGAAGGCCGCGCTGATCAAACGAGCCCGCAGTACGGTGGCCGGGGCCATGACCACGCCCAGGTTCAGGGCCAGCTTGATCAAGGCCCAGGCATGGTCGCGCCGTTCGCTTTCGTAGGACAGCAGGGCGGTCGCGGCCATTTTTCCCTTGATGACGCCGATCAGCTTCCAGCCAAGATTGTGGGCATCGCGAACGCCGCTGTTCATCCCTTGCCCGGCGTAGGGCGGGGTCAAGTGTGCGGCATCGCCGGCCAGAAAGACGCGGCCAACCTGCCAACGCTCGGCAACGCGGGCATGAAAGGTGTAGACCGTCTTGCGCACGATGGACACCGGGGCATCCCCCTTGAACGGACGAAGCAGTGTGTGCAGGCTCTCGGGGCTCAGTGCCTGCGCATCGGCTTCCCCAGGCTTGAGCTGGAACTCGAAGCGCCGTGTGCGGTGCGGGCCGGGTACTTCCACGACCGGGCGTCTGGCATCGCAGTACACGCGGGTCTGCCAGAACGGATCGTCGTCCTGGTCGGTATCGACCACCAGCCAGCGTGAGGCGAAGCTGGACCCGACCATCTCGATCCCCAGTTGCTTGCGCACCGGGCTGCGCCCGCCGTCGCAGGCGACCAGGTAGCTGGCTTTGACCTCGAGCAGTTGGCCATCGGCGTCCATGATCAACGCGCGCACGCCGTGTTGATCTTGAGTGAACTCCAGCAGTTCGTGATTGAAGCGTGCTGTCAGGCTCGCAAAGCGCTCAAGGCCGTTCTTCAGCGTGCTTTCAAACAACGGCTGGCGAAAGGCGTTACGTTTGGGAAACCCATACACCTTGCCGGTGGGCTCGACCTTGCCAAAGCAACGACCGCCCGGGCGGGTAAAGTAGTGCACGCCGTAGCCGGGCACCACGTCGCGCAGTACGGCGTCATCCAGCCCGATCGCCTGCATGGTGCGCAGGGATTCATCGTCGATCGAGACGGCGCGGGGTTCGGTCACGGTACCGGCCTTGCGGTCGATGATCAGCGTGTCGACATTGGCCTGGCCGAGCAGGTTGGCCAGGGTCAGCCCGGTGGGGCCGGCACCGATGATCAGGACTTGAGTGCTGAAGCTGTTGAGGGTTGTCATTGTTATTCCCTTCCAAAGGTTTCAGTCCGGCTGTCGGGGGGCGTGGGTGAGCGCCGCCATGCGTTGTGAAAGCGCCTGCGCGAGGCTGAGCATCTGTGCCCCTTGTTGCGCTTCCAGGGTGTTGTCGCGCTCCTCGATCGGGCGAACGCAGCTGATGCTGCCAACCACCTTGCCGTCGCTGTCGAGGATCGGCGCCGCCAGGCCGTAGACACCGGGATCAATTTCAGCCGCGCTGGCGACATACCCCTGACGGCGTAGTTGCTGCAGTGAGCGGCGGAACTGTTCCCAGGTGTGGCCCAGGTTGCTGGCGCGGACTTCGTCGGGGTTTTCCAGGAACAGTTGGTTGTGCTGGCGCGAAGTCATGTTGGCGAGGATCGCTTTCGAAGTGGCGCCGAGGAACAGCGGCCTGGGTGAACCACGGGAATAGCTGACCTCACTGAACAACTCGCCCTGTTGGTGGATGCACACCACCTGGTCCTTGAACAGCCGGCAGATCAGCCACACTTGCTGCTCGCTCCAGCGCGGCAGGTCCTGTTCCAGGGACTGTGCCGCGCGCACCAAGGGGTCGCTGAGGCGCAATTGGCGGTCCCAAGTGATAATCCGCGCGCCCAGCGCGTAACGTCCGGCCTCGACTTGAAACAACAGGTTCGCCTCGGCCAGTTCGCGAACGTAGCGGTAGATGGTCGAGCGGGTATAACCGAGCTCCGCGCCCATTACGTCGACCGCCCAGATCGGGCTGGCTTCGGTGAATAAATCCAGGACCCGCAGCATGCGTTCCAGGCTCGAGCCTTTGTTATCGGCGTCCTGTTCCGGCGGGGCTTGTGATTCAGACAATGGCTTCATGGCTTACTGCTCGTCGGCGATGCTGTTGCGCAGGATGCCGATACCGGATATCTCGACCTCGACGGTATCGCCAGGCTTCATCCAGACCGGCGGTTCGCGGAAGGCGCCGACGCCACCGGTGGTACCACTGACAATCACATCGCCGGGCGCCAGTTCGGTGAAGGTGGAGCAGTACTCGATCAATTGGCGCACGTCGAAAATCATGTCGCTGGTGCGGGTGTGTTGCATCACTTCGCCGTTCAGGCGCGTGGTCAATTCCAGGTCCTGGGGGTCGCCGATTTCATCGCCGGTCACCAGCCAAGGACCGAAACCGCCGGTGTTCGGAAAATTCTTGCCGGGCACGAACTGGATTGTGTGCTTCTGCCAGTCGCGGACGCTGCCATCGTTGTAGCAGGCATAGCCGGCGACATAGTCCAGTGCATCCGTCGCTTTGACGTGCCGTGCGGTTTTGCCGATGACCACCGCCAGTTCGCCTTCGAAATCCAGTTTGTGCGAAGCCTTGGGGCGAATGATCGGTTGCAGGTGGGCCACCTGGCTGTCGGCGAAACGCGTGAAAATCATCGGGTAAGTCGGCATTTCACGGCCGGTTTCACGCACGTGGGTGGCGTAGTTGATGCCGATGCACAGCACTTTGCCGGGGTTCGCGATAACCGGCAGGAACGTCACGTCTGCCACTGCCACGCGTGGCAGTGGCGCGAGCACGGCCTGGGTCAGTTCTCCCAGGCGGTTGGCGGCAATCGCCTGCTTGAGGTCGGCGCCAAAGGTGGCCTTGACCGATTCCAGGTCAATTATCTGATCACCGTCAACCACACCGTAAGTCGTGCGGCCTTGAACAACGAAGCTTGCGAATTTCATGAAGCGTCCTCTCGGAAAGGGGAACGGGAGCGGGGCAGTAATGGGGTTAATTTAGGCGTATGCATTAATCCTGTAAAGTGGGATTTATGCATAAATCTCGTATTGCGGAATAAATGTGGGTTTTGTGTTCGATCATCGAATCGAGATTTCCAACGCCAAGCAACCCGCGCCATTCCATGGGGGGTGGATGGCGACGGGTGTGGCTATTGGAGGAGAGGGGAGTGCCAGGCCGACTTAACGTGGCACCCAGCAGCCGTGCAGCGACATGCGCATGCGAAACGGGATTTTGATACGTGCGATAGGGCCCGCTGACATGTCAGCCGAGTCCAGTACCACCAGTTCGCTGCGGCCTTCGGCAATCAGGTTGAGCAGGCAGACCACGTAGCCATCACCTTCCGGTGCCTCAGCCGAGCGTGGAATGAAAATGGGCTCCTGAAAGCATCCGCTGTCACCGGGGAACCAGGCATCGGTGACGCCGGTTGTGAGGTTGAGGTGCGCCAGCAGGTTGAAGAACTGAAACGGCATTGGCCCGTTCGACGGATTATAGGGCCGCTGCGGATCGAAGGCGAGCAAGAACCCGTGTTCATACTGGCGTCCGATGTAGCGGTCATCGCAGCGGGGAAACTCGCAGGGGTAGTCCGTCAGTGCCTGGGGTTGCAGCTCATCGTGCGAGCTGTGGAGGTCGAACACCCAGCGCATCAGGCTGGCTGCCAGGGTTTCCGGCGGTGGTACGAAGCCGTCCGCCTGGGGGAAGAAATAGAAAATATTGCCGCCGGTGACCGGCATGTCCAGGTAGATTTTTCCGTCTGCGTCGAAGGCATTCAGGGTATGGCCCTGGAAGCCGTCTTTGGGCCCCTTGAACCAGCGCACGTCCCGCGCGTGCCCATGGCGGGGCACCACGGCAAACAGCTGGGGCAGCTCGGGCTGCCACTGGAAATGCTGGCCGCCGTTTTTCATGCGTTCGACGTCCACCGTCAAGGGGATCAGTGGGAACACCACGTAATGCTCGGTGACCGCGAAGTCGTGGACCATCGCGGCGTAGGGCGCCTGGAACCAGATCTCATGCAGCAGTTTCCCCTGCGGCGAAATCTCGAAATAGGCCATGTCGGGTGTGCCGTCGCCTTTGGCTTCGTAACTGAAGGCCAGCAGGTTTCCGGTGACCGGGTCGAGCTTGGGGTGGGCCGTGAAGGTCGCAGCGTCGATTTGCCCGTCGAAATTCCACTCGCCGAGGGTCTCCAGTGTCTGCGGGTCCAGCGCCCAGGGCATGGCATCCTCCTTGAGTGCCAGCAGGACGTTGTTGTGCGCGATCACCGAGGTGTTGGCGGTGGTGTTGTTTTTTGCCGCGAGCGGGTCGTTGGTGTACGCGTTGCGGTACACGCCATTGAGCGAACGTCCTTCACGGCGTTGAGCGACCAATCGGTCGGTCAACACGTAGCGGCGGCGCAGCGAGACCTTGCCATCGGCAAAGTAAAAGCCGCTGACCAGGGCGTCGCCGTTGAAGAATATGTCGGTGCCCAGCATGGGCGGGTACTGCGGGTCCGGTGACACCTGATAAAAGGTGCCACGGATCGCCTCGGGGATCGCGCCTTCGACCTCAAGGTCATACACCTCGCCTTCGACGCGGCTGGGTGTGTACAGCGCCCCGGAAAATTCGGGGGTGTTGGGGAATGGAGTATTCATCGCTTCATCTCATGGATCGGTTTCGTTAATGACATGCAGGCCGATTGCGTCGAGAGCGCCTGCCCACAAGGCTTCACGCCTCGACGGAAGCGAGCCACCACCAGGCACGAGATGATCAAGGCCAGCACATAAGCGCAGGCGGCCAGCCAGCCCACCGCGCGAAAGTGTCCATCACCCACCACCAGCGCGGCGCCAAAGGGGCCAAGCCCTTGGCCGACGAAAATCGCGGCGTTGCCCAGGCCCGCCAATCGACCGGAGGGGTCCAGTTCGGCGGCCATCGAAAGCAGATACGGCAAGCTGAAAAACCACACCATATGAATCAGGCAAGCCGTGGTGGCGAACGCAACGGTACTGTCGCCGTAGACCATGATCAGCGTCGCCAGCAAGGCGGTGCCAAAGCTCAACAGTTGCGGGAACAACAAACCCAGGCGTCGTCCGATCATCCCGGAGAGTCCCGCACCCAGGGCGCCGGCCAGGATGCTGCCACCGAGGATGGCGCCGATTTGCTGGGGCTCCAGGCCCAGACTCTTGCCGATTCGCTCCTGATACACCCACAGGGCGGAATGCCCGAAAAACAACAGCGCAAACAGTGCGATCAGCAGCATGGAGGTCAGCCCGAACGGCCGGGCCGCACCGTGGGCAATGCGATGGGCGTCTGAGTAGTGCCTGGGTATTCTCCAGCAACCCAGTGCGGCAAGCAGGCTGGTGATGGCCAGCAGGAAAAAGGCACCTTGCACGCCAAACGCCTGCAAGAGCAGGGGCATGGACGTCACCAGCAGCATGCCCCAGAGCAGGTTGCCGATATTGATCACGGCAAATGTCGCGTCTTTAGACCTGCGCAGTGCAGCGGTTGCATACACCACCGCCATGACCGCGCCACCGCTGGCACCGCAGATCACCCTGAAAACCACCAGCCACGCCTGGCTGTGAAGCTGGGTGCTGACCAGGTTGCCGGCGGCCAATATCAACAAGGCAACCAGCGCAAAGCGGCGGCGGTCGACACGTGCCATCAGTAGCGCACATACGCCGCAGGCGATGGCCATCGCGATCAGCTCGGCGGCGAAAATCACGCCGATGGCATTGAGCGGCACACCCAGCTGATCAATCAACGCGCCACCCAGGATCGGCTGGATCTGCAGCGTGCCCAGGGAAATGACCATCATCAGGCAAATAGCGCCCAGTGATTTCTTGCTGTCGATGGAGTTGAGCGCATTCATCAAACATCACCTCAGTCAGAACTTGTGAACGTAGCGAACCTGCACGGCGTAATCGGTTTTGCTGCGGTTTTCCACGCCGGTCTCTTTATAGGTATTGAGCCAGAAGGCCTTGTCCTCGGTTATTTTCCAGAACAGGCCGGGGCCGATGCCGAGCACCTTCTCGCGAGAATTGCTCAGGCGATCGCCGTTGGCCTGGTCATCCGAAATCTGCCTGAAGTAATAGCCGTTGATCCCGACCGAGACCTTCGGGAACACCTCGTACGAGGCCGTGAAGTTGGCCCATGCCGACTGCCCTGCCCGGGTGTCGCGCACCGGTCGCCCTTCATAGAACTGTGCCGAACTGCTGGCCGGGTCGTCGTTCTTGAAGTTGTACAGGTAGTTCAAGCGCCAACTCACTTCCCAACGCGGTGCCGGCATCAAGGTGGCGGCCCAGTAGGGGTTGAAGGAGAAGTAATTGGAGCCGGGGTTCAAGTCCTTGTGTTTGTCGTACTTGCCGGTGGGCAGGATCGTATCGAAGGCCACGCGCTGCACAAACACGGGCCGGCCCTCGGCGTTGACGATCGGGTCGAACTGGATCTGCGGGCCGACGGTGACGTCACCCAGACCGACCCCGTTGTCCTTGAGCTTGACACCGTTGTCGCCAAAGTCGCCGTCCAGGGAGACCACCGGGACCAACAGGCTCCAGCCCAGGTGCGCGCCGCCACCGATGGTGTTGGGTGAGTAATAGCTGAATTGGTTGATCAGGGTAATGACATTGATTTTCGGGTTATCGAAGTTGCGGTTGTCTTTGCCGGCATTGTCACGAATGCTGCTGGACGTACTGAACTTCAGGTAGGTCTGATGCGTCAGCCCGGGTGGCCCGGCGAAGCCGTCGTAGAAGCTGGTGCCGCCCAGGTTGATACCGCTGGGCTGGCTGACGGAAGGCGGAGGTGGGCCCTCAGCAGCCTGGGCGGCAAGTGATACGAAGCTGAAAGCCAGGCACGCTGGCAAGGATGCGTTCAGTTTCATTGACGTCGCTCTATTATTGGAGTTGTGAGCTGGGGTTGCTTCCCCTGGCGCTTCAACTTTAATTCTTGAGCTTTGCTGTTGCTTGAACGCAGCGGTCAGAGTTGACTGAGAGCGCCAGGTTGATGGCGCTGTGGTTTGTGGCGCGCGTGACGCCTGGTGTGCCTTATGGCATTCAGGAGGGCAGTGATAACAACCAGGCGCTGACTGTTTTGAACGCCGCAAGGCACAGCGCTCGATGCGCTCCACTGGGACCGACTTCGCCCAAAGCAGGGCCGACACCGGAAGTTCGAGGCCCCGGGCTCGCTATCGTTATCCTGGGGCCATCCGATCATTTCAGCGGTGGTCTTATTACCTGCGGTTCTCGCTTACCACCACTAACCCCATGATGACGGCCGCCGCCAGCATGCCTGCGGTCATGAAAATATAGGCCGCTCCCGGATTGCCTGTCAGGCCGATGAGGTAGCCGACGATCCACGAGCCGAGAAATGCGCCCAGCGCGCCACAGGCATTGATCAGCCCGATGGCGCCACCGAATACGTTGGCCGGCAGCAACTCCGGAATCAACGCAAAGAAGGGGCCGTAAGGTGCGTACATCGCCGCCGCCGCAATGGTCAGCAGGCTGAATGACAGCCAGAAGTGCGTCGAACCCAGCAAGTAAGAACCCAGAAAGGCCAAGGCGCCGAGGGCCAGCAGCGGCCAGACGAACAGTTTACGCTGCCCGGTTTTGTCCGAGGCCCAAGAGACCGCCAGCATGGTCACTACTGCGGCCACGTAAGGCACAGCACTCAGCCAGCCGGTGGTGACGATGTCAGACGCCGAGGCCTGCTTGATGATCGACGGCAGCCACATGATGAAGCCGTACACGCCGATGCTCCACAGTGCATGCACCAGACACAGCTTGATCACCAAGGGTGAGGTGAATGCCTGACGGTAGTTGCGCATCACCTTCATGTTTTTTTGTTCGTCGGCCAGTGTGGCGGCCAGTCGGTCTTTCTCCTCGCGGGTCAGCCAACTGACTTCCTCGGGTTTATCCCGCGCCAGACGCCACCAGACAAACGCCCAGAGCACCGCCGGTGCGCCTTCGATAATGAACATTTCTCGCCAGCCCCAGGCGTGGATCAGGTAGCCGGAAACCACCGACATCCATAACACCGTGATCGGGTTGCCGAGGATCAGGAAGGTATTGGCGCGTGAGCGTTCCTTGCGGGTGAACCAGTTGCTGATGAAGATCAGCATCGCCGGCATCACCGCCGCCTCCACCACCCCCAGTGAGAATCGAATGATCATCAGCATCGGGATATTGGTCACCAGGCCCGTGGCCATGGCGCAGAAGCCCCACAGGACCAGGCTGCAGAACACCAGTTTGCGCACGCTGTAGCGTTGGGCATAGATGGCGCCGGGCACTTGGAAGAAGAAATAGCCTAGAAAGAACAGCGAACCGATCAGCGAGGACGTGCCCTTGCTGATGTTCAGGTCCTGCTCGATACCGGAGGCGGCGGCGAAGCCGTAGTTGGCCCGATCGAGGTAGGCCAGGCTGTAAGTGATGAAGATCAGCGGGATCAGGTAGAGCCAGCGTTTGATCGCAAAGCGCTCGGACTTGGACCCGCGGGTGGCACGGGTGTCTCCTGCCGAGAGAGCAGTCTCTTTGATGGTGTTCATGAATAGCCCTTCATTATTGTTGTAATCGAGGGTGTTGCATTCAGGTGCAGCGGATCAGCGCCGGGGCCTTGGCGCAGACGCCAGGCGAGGGGTGACCGACGTCGCCCCCGGGACCTTTCAGGGACGCGCCGCCGTGCCGTCCGGCAGGCGTGCATTGGTCCAGCTTGGAATGCCGCCCTGGCACGGATAGCGCTTGGCTTTCTCCTCGTCGATGTCCACGCCGATACCCGGCCGGTCACTGAGGTAGGCGTAGCCACGGTCGATTTCCGGGCAGCCAGGGAAGACGTCCAGCAGATTGTCGTTGAGCGGGGTCCATTCCTGGATGCCGAAGTTGGTGGTGCTCAGGTCCAGGTGCAGGTTGGCGGCCACGCCGACCGGCGAGATATCGCCCGGGCCATGCCACGCCGTGCGCACACCGTGGAACTCGGCGAAGGTGGCAATTTTTTTCGCTGGTGTAATGCCGCCGACCGTGCTGACATGGCAACGGATAAAGTCGATCAGGTTGTTCTGGATCAGCGGCTTGAATTCGTTGACGTTGGTGAACAGTTCACCCATGGAAATCGGGGTCGAACTCTGTGCGCGCAGGGTTTTCAACCACTCGATGTTTTCCGGTGCAACAGGGTCTTCGAGGAAAAACAACTGGTGTTGTTCGAGGTTCTTCGCCAATTGCACGGCGGCGATCGGCGACACGCGTTCATGCACGTCGTGAATGAACTCGACACCGAAACCCAGCTTGTCGCGCAGGTGATCGAACAGTTTGGGCACGGCACGCAAGTAGGCATCCGGATCGAAGTAGATACCGTGGGTCTTGTTGCGCGGTGAGATTTTCGGTTGGATGTTTTTCGCCCTGGCCAGCTTGCCGGCAATCAGCTTCAGGTCCTCGGTGCCAGAGCCTCCGTACATGCCCATCTGGCAGCGCACGTGCTGATAGCCTTCTTCCATGGCTGCGCGAATGCTGTCTTCCACTGCGACTTCATCTTCACCGTCACAGTGGCGGTACAACGGCACGCCATCGCGGCAGCGGCCACCGAGCATCTGGTAGACCGGCAACCCGGCGACTTTGCCCTTGATGTCCCACAGCGCCATGTCCACACCGGACAGTGCATTGTTCATGATCGGCCCGGAGCGCCAGTACCCGCTGACGGCCCCCGACTGCCAGATGTCTTCGGTGCGCAGCGCATCCTTGCCGATCAGGAAGGGTTTCATGTACTGCTCGATGGCCGCCTCGACCGCGAAGATACGCTGGGTAAACGTTGCACAGCCCAGGCCGTAGAGCCCCGGCTGGTTGGTTTCCACTTTTACCACCACCAGATCAATGCCGCCTGGCGCGGTGAGAATCGTTTTTACATTTGTGATTGTTATGGATTCCATCTCGCTCTCCCATTGAGCTGTCGTTTGCTTATGTCTTGAATCCGTCGCCGGCATTGCTGCGTGACTCGATGAGCCGTGCCTCGTTGATCGCGTCTACGTTGTTGGCCATCGCCTCGTTGAGGGTCTCGGCCGCAGCCACGGCGTCATGGTTTTTAATCGCCATGTAGACCTTGATGTGCGCATTGACGCTTTCCAGGGTGACCCCCAGAACGCGATTCAACTCTTCGAGGTAATACAGGTAGATGTGCCGGATCGAATCCATGGCATGGATGAAGATCTTGTTGTGCGAGGCCTTGACGATGGCGTAGTGGAAATCAAAGTCGGCCTGGGAATAGCGCTTGTAATCGTCCTTGTTCACCAGCATCCGGTTCAGGGCCGCTTCCAGCAGGGCGATGTCGTCGCTGGTGGCGTGCTTGACTGCCAGTTCCATGCAGCGAAACTCCACGGCCTCGCGAAACACCCGCATGTCTTCGAATTCTTCCTGGGACAGATGCATGATCGGCTGGCTGTCATTGAGCACACCGTGCTGTTCAAGGTCCTTGATAACGAAGGTGCCCTTGCCCTGATGCGTCACCACGATGCCCAGGCCGCGCAACCGCTGGACCGCGCTGCGCACACTGACCCGACTGACGTCGAAGGTGGCGATCAGCTCGGATTCGGAGGGCAGCTTGCTGCCGGGCGGCCAGAGACCCTCCAGAATGTTGTGCTTCATCTGCTCGTAAACAGCGTTGACGGTGTTTTGAGTTTTGACGATTTCACGATTCATTTTTGTGGTTTTCAACTCGTCACATAAGTTTGATTCTTTTAGCACCTTCCGCCAATAAATCTAAGAAGTAAATACATTGAAAGGGAGAAAATGGATTTTTTTCTTGATTGTTGCGCCGATTCGAGATCAGGATAGCCTCAGGTTGTCCCATGAGTTCGTATTTTTACGGCCAACTTATTAGTTAAGTTGTGGCGTCGCCAGGCGTATCGGGGCTTTGTACCAAGAATAAAAAACGCTGAATACCGAGGAAATCATGTCATCACTTTTCGATTTGAGCGGACGCACCGCACTGATAACCGGTTCCACTCGCGGCCTGGGTTTCTCCTACGCACTTGGGCTTGCAGAGGCGGGTGCCACGGTGATCCTCAATGGCACCGACGCGGCGCGTCTGGAAGACGCCGTCGGCCAGCTCGCTGCCAAGGGGCATCGCTCCACGGGTCATCTGTTCAATGTCGCGGATGAAGCGGCGGTGGAGGCGATGTTCCGCGAACTCGACAGCCAGGGCGTGCTGGTCGATATCGTGATCAACAACGCAGGTATCCAGCACCGTCAGCCGATGCTCGAGTTGGCGCTGGCCGATTGGCAGCGAGTGCTGGACGTCAACTTGACCAGTGCCTTCATCGTTGGCCGGGCGGTGGCCAAGCGTCTGGTGGCCGCTGGGCGTGGCGGCAAGATCATCAACATCGGCTCCCTGACCAGCGAAGCGGCCCGCGCCACGGTCGCGCCTTATACGGCTGCCAAGGGTGGCATCAAGATGCTGACCAAGGCCATGGCCGCTGAATGGGCGCAGTTCAATATCCAGTGCAACGCCATCGGGCCGGGTTACATCCTGACCGAAATGAATGCGGCCCTGGTGGACAATCCGGACTTCGATCATTGGGTTAAAAGCAGCAACCCGACCCAACGCTGGGGGCGCCCCGATGAGTTGATCGGCACGGCGGTCTACCTCTCATCCCAGGCCTCCAACTATGTGAGCGGCCAGATTATTTATGTCGATGGAGGCTGGCTGGCCACGCTCTGACCGGGTCCGTTCGATAAGGCGGGCATTGCCTGTTCGCCATGCCCGCGGGCGCAAGCACTTACCTGATAAATACAAATAAATAGGTAGAGCGATGAAACCCACACGCGCAAGACTTTCGGTCTTGGCCATGCTGTTTGTGGTCACGGCAATCAACTATATGGACCGCGCCAACCTGTCGGTGGCCGGCTCGGCGATTCAAGGCCAGTTCGCCTTGTCGCCGACCCAGTTGGGCCTGCTGTTTTCGATGTTCACCTGGTTCTACGCCATGAGCCAGGTGCCTGTCGGCTACGTACTCGACCGCGTGGGGCCACGACGCTTGTACGGCAGCGCGATTATCCTGTGGAGTGTGTTCACATTTGTCATGGGCTTCGCTTCCCATCATATGTTCGCCACCGCGTCGGCGTCGTTTGTGATGCTGCTGGTCTGCCGCGCGCTGATCGGCGTCGCTGAAGCCCCATCGTTTCCTTCCAACACCAAGATCATCGCCAACTGGTTCCCCGACCATGAGCGGGCGCGAGCCACTGCGGTCTATTCGAGCGCGCAGTACATTGGCCTGGCGGTGCTGACGCCGGTGCTGTCTTACATCGTCGCCACCTGGGGCTGGGAAGCGTCCTTCTACCTCTCTGGGGCAGTGGGCATCGTCTTCGGCATCTATTGGCTGATCGCCTATCGCGATCCCCAGCACAGCACCAAAGCTAATCAGGCAGAACTGGACATGATCCGCGACGGTGGTGGTTATGGTTCGGCCAACCAGCGAGGCAACAGCACCAGGGTCAACTGGCCGGACGTACGCCACGTGCTGCGTCAGCGGACGGTGTGGGGGTTGTTTATCGCTCAGTTCGCCGCGTCGTCGACCCTGTATTTCTTCCTCACCTGGTTCATCGTTTATCTGGAAAAAGGCCTGGGCCTGTCGATTGCCACCGCCGGGATTGGCGCGATGTTCCCGTATCTGATGGCCATGTGCGGCGTGCTGTGTGGCGGCGTACTCAGCGATATGCTGCTCAAGCGCGGTCATTCGCGCACCAAGGCGCGCAAGATTCCGGTGATGTGCGGGCTGGCGGTGACGACCAGCATTTGCCTGGTGAATTTTTTCGAAGACCAGCCGGTGATTGCCATCGCGATTCTGTCCGTGGCGTTCTTCGCCAATGCCTTCTCCAATCTTGGCTGGGTGGTGTGCAGTGACGTCATTCCACGGCACCTGATCGGCACGCTGGGTGGTTTTTTGAATATCTTCGGTAATTTGTCGGGGATCATCAGCCCGATTGTTATCGGGGTGATTCTGGAGCGCACCCACAGCTTTCAGTACGCCATGTTTTACATCGCCGCCGTGGCATTGATGGGGCTGCTCGCTTACACCTTTCTGGTGGGCAAGATCGAAGTCGTCGAGCTGCCAAACAAGCAATCCAAATCCGCACCTGAATCCGACCGCCCGCTGGGCAAACCTTCCCAGGCATGAGGTAAATCGCAATGGCTATTCAAACAATCGAAAACCGCGCCTGTGTCGCCTACGGGATCAAGGACGTACGCCATACATCGCTGCCCCTGGCGTACTCCGACGAGGAGCAGGTCCTTGTCAAGGTCAGTCGCGGTGGGATCTGCGGCTCCGATATTCATTATTACCAGCATGCCAAGGCGGGCATGTCGATCCTCAAGAACCCGCTGGTGCTGGGGCACGAGTTCATCGGGGTGATTGCCGCCGTGCCCACGGGCAGCACACTGAAGGTGGGGCAGCGGATCGCAGTCAACCCGTCGCAGCCGTGCAACCGCTGCGCACTGTGCCTGGAGGGCAAACAGAATGTCTGTCGCAGCATGAAGTTCATGGGCAGCGCGCAATTCAACCCCCATGTGAACGGTGGTTTTTCCGACTACGTCGCCGTGACTGAGCAGCAATGCGTGCCGTACGCCGACAGCTCCAAAGACAGCGTGATGGTGTTCGCCGAGCCGTTGGCTGTCGCCATTCACGCGGTGCATCAGGCCGGTGACCTGGTGGGCAAAAAGGTCCTGGTCACCGGCTCCGGCCCGATCGGGTGCCTGGTGATGGCGGCCGCGCTCAAGGCGGGTGCCGCCGAAGTGGTTGCCACCGACATGAGCGAGCGCTGCCGCGAACTGGCCCTGCAAATGGGCGCGACGCTCGCCGTGGACCCGACCGACACCGCACGCACCGCGTCATGGGCCGAGGAGGGTGGGTACTTCGATGTCTGCTTCGAAGCCTCCGGTTCACCGGCAGCCATCGCCTCCACGGCAGCGTTCACGCGCCCCAAAGGCACGGTGGTGCAATTGGGCATGGGCCACAACACGGTCGAGATGCCGCTGGGCCTGCTGCTGGTCAAAGAAATCAAATTGGTCGGCTCGTTCCGTTTTATCGACGAATTCACCACATCGGTGCGCTGGCTGGAGAGCGGCCGTATCGATCCGCTGCCGCTGCTGTCCGCTGAGTTCAATCAGCATCAGGTGGTTGAGGCATTGGAGCTGGCCGGCGACAAAAGCAAAGCGGCGAAGGTGCAACTGATCTTCGCTTGAACACCGTTTTACGCCTCGGCCCTTCCCCTGCGAGGGGCTGTTTATGAACCGCATCGGATAATTGAACGTCATGACTTTCATTGCGCCGCCCCAAGCGACTCTGCGTATTGCCCTGATCGGCGAATGCATGATCGAACTGCAACAACGCTCTGACGGCCAGCTAAACCAGAGCTTTGGCGGCGATACTTTGAACACGGCCGTTTATTTGCGTCGCCTGGCCGCTGCCAAATGGCAGGTGTCTTATGTCACGGCGCTGGGCGATGACAGTTTCAGCGATGCCATGTGCGCCGCCTGGGCCAGTGAGGGGCTGGACCTGTCGCTGGTGCAGCGTCTGCCGGGACGCCTGCCGGGGTTGTATTGCATCCAGACTGACGCCCAGGGCGAAAGGCGTTTTTTGTATTGGCGCAACGAAGCCGCCGTCCGCGAGTGTTTTACCCAGGCTTTGGCTGCGCAGGTATTGACGGCGCTGGACGACTATCGCGTGTTCTATCTGAGCGGCATCACACTGGCCGTGCTCGGTGAAGCGGGACTTGATCGCGTGTTGCCGCGATTGATCGCGGCGCGTGCGCGCGGCGCCAAACTGGTATTCGACAATAACTACCGGCCCCGCCTGTGGCGCGACCGTCAGCAGGCGACAGAGACCTATCAACGCCTGCTGCCTCATCTGGATCTGGCCTTGTTGACCCTTGACGATGAGCAGGCCCTGTTCGAGGAGGCCGACGTCGAGTCGATCTTCAAACGCTACCGGCAAATGGGGGTGAATGAGGTGGTGATCAAGCGCGGTGCGCAGAGCTGCCTGCTTCAGTACCAGGGGGCGTTGCACGAAGTCGCTGCGACCAGGGTTGCCAGGGTGATTGATTCTACCGCCGCCGGTGATGCGTTCAGTGCCGCTTACCTGGCCTGTCGGCTGCAAGGAGGCATACCGCAGCAAGCGGCTGCCGAAGGTCATCGACTGGCCGGGCGAGTCATTCAGTACCCGGGGGCAATAATTGCACGGGAGGCAATGCCTGGATTTACGCAATAAACGCTTCGGCGTGTTTTTTCGTTTGGCGCGTGGTTGACCACCACTGGTGCGGTTGAACGGCCGACGCCGGGAACGACCCACTACGCCTGCAAGTCTACCTGTATCTACTCATCGGTAAGGTACAGCGCTATGGATAAGACAATCACCGTGGATCAACTGGCGACGGCCGACCTTGGATCAATCAACGAGATATGGCTGGGCGAGACGCATACCCAGCTGTGCCTGTGGCGTGGTGAACAAGTCTTCACTCACGAAATGATGAGCGAGGGCACGCACGACCAGAATGTCCAACGCCTGTGCTTGCAGTTGGTCAACCCTGACGATCAGGCGGCAGTGGCCAGCGTTGAGTTGATCGTGCGCGAACGGTTGAAAAAGATGGGGAAGGAGGGCGAGTTTTATCCGGCTGAAGAGGCGGACACTCACCAATAGTCAGTATTTGGCGTTTGCATTATGGTCACTACGCAGAAGGTCATGGGCGTTCTGGATGCAATCAACGGCCGGTGGAGCAGGGGGACGATGCGCTTGGCCGGCGTGCCTATCGATCCGGATTGGGGCATGCGAGGAGAGATGATTGAGCCAACGTTTCACGACCCGTGTCGATCAGCTTTGGACTGTTTACTGCCGGTAGATACAGTCCAGGCACGGGATTTCTATTCTCCCAGTAGCTGAACTTACTCTTTCTATGGGATTCAATTCATGACCCCGGACGCGTGTCGACAGGTTTACCAGTTCATGCACATGTCTTTTTTGGTGTAACGTAACAACACATCTAGAAGAGGTTTCCCATGTCTAAACTCGCAGAATTTCGTCAACTCGAAAAACACCTGGCTGAGCAACTTCAAGCGCTCGAAGCGCTTAAAGGCGACGCCGGTCTAAAGAAAGAAATTGAATTTGAAACCAAGCTTCGCGATTTGCTCGCAAAGTATGGCTATAGCCTCAAAGACGTGATCAACCTGCTCGATCCACAATCCAAGGGCCGCGCTACTGCACCGGCGCCAAAAGCGGGCACCCGCAAAGCTCGTCAGGTAAAGGTTTATAAAAACCCGCACACTGGAGAAACCATTGAAACCAAAGGTGGTAATCACAAAGGCTTGAAAGAGTGGAAAAGCAAGCACGGCGCTGACACGGTTGAGTCCTGGCTGACCAAGTAAACTTCGCTTGAACACAAAAAGGGCTTAAAGAGCCCTTTTTTTTATTCAGGATTTGAGTGATTTGCCGCGTCTGCAGCGCTCCGAGCAATAGCGTACTTCGTCCCAGCAACGGGCCCATTTCTTCCGCCATGTGAAAGGAAGCCCACAGGTAGCACAGGTTTTGACTGGAAGATCTGATTTTTTCAAGAGACGTCCTTGATATTAAATTCGTATGCCCCTACCTGATCAACCCGTGAAACGGTGCGCATCTCAAGAGTCCCGAAACTCAAGACAATAGCTATCTTTTCATGAACTTACTTCGAGCGTCTTACATAAGTCCTCCAAGACAAGAGGAGAGAGGTCGTGTCTAAGCTTCATCCAGAAAATCGTGAGAATAACTCGACATTCAAAAACTTTAAAATCCAGTGGGCGTTGATGAGCGCCTATGAACGCTTCGAGCAACTGGTGGTGCTGACGCTGAGCCTTATCATAGCGCTGGTGATCGTTATCGCCGTGTTGCAACTCTGCAGGAATGTAGTGCCCCTTCTGATAGGGGGAGCCATTGATCCGCTGGATCACAACGCATTCCAAGCGTTATTCGGCTCCATTTTCACGGTATTGATTGCCTTGGAATTCAAGCATTCGATAGTGCGACCCGCCCTCAGGCGAAACAGCGTCGTGCAGGTCAGAACGGTACTGATGATTGCGTTGCTGGCCCTGAGCCGAAAATTTGTCATCCTCGATTCGGCCGTCACTCCGGCTTCGACCATCGCGGCGCTAGGTTTCGCGACGCTGGTACTGGGTCTGCTTTGCTGGCTTTTGCGACACCGCGACCTCTCTGAGTAGCAAGCGCCGCCCTCAAGCAGCTGACGCATTCGCTCGCTGCAGGCGCGTTCTGGCGAGAGAAAATCGCTTCAGACCTGCGCCTGCGCGGCACGCTGTGCGCAAGGTTTTCACCCAGGATTTTGAGTTGGAAAATTTTTTTCGAGATGCCCTTGAAAATGTTTTGGCAGTACCTATTTTCGGTTTTACGCGATGCCGCAAACGGGTCGCGTCTTAAATCACTTGGAGAAAACTCAGGAGATTTTGCTATGGCTACTACTCTCTCTTTGGCCCCTCTGTTTCGTCAGTCTGTGGGTTTTGATCGCTTCAACGACCTGTTTGAATCGGCGCTTCGTAGCGAGGCCGGTAACACCTATCCACCTCATAACGTCGAGAAACACGGTGATGATCAATACCGCATCGTGATTGCAGTGGCGGGCCTTACTGAGGAGGACATAGACATTCAGGTTGAAAATGGCGTATTGAACGTTTCTGGTGGAAAACGTGAAAACGACGAGAAGGTGACTTACCTTCACCAAGGGATTGCGCAGCGGGCGTTCCGCTTGTCCTTCCGGCTGGCTGATCATATCGAGGTGCAGGGTGCATCGCTCACCCATGGTCTGTTGGCAATCGAGCTGCTTCGAGTGATTCCCGAAGAAGCCAAGCCAAAACGCATCCAGATCGGTACCGCCGGCAAGCCAGACCAGCGTCAAGTAAGCCTGCAATAATTCCCTTTAAGGCGCTCTTCGGAGCGCCTTTTTCTTATTAGCGTTTAATGCGCGATGACGTCAGTGCTGATGCGGCGTGTTCGTCGGATCAACGATCTGGAAAACCTTGCCCTGACGCCACGCATCCGCGCCTGGCGCAACGGCCGGGGCCGGTATGTCCACTCGCGCGTTCTTCTTTTGCGCGCTATCGACGCCGAATCGACGATCCCGATCTGCAACCATCTGAGGGTCTGCCTGCCCATCTGCTGTGAAACCCATCATGAGCTGAGGCACGCCCAGGGGCAGGTCTTTATTGAGATCGGTATGCCAGGTATGCCACGTCTTGCCATAGGTATGGACGAGCTTTTCCATCAATGCATGCTCGGCTACTTCAGGGATGCCGGGCGCTATGAGCTGACCTGATTTCACTTCGTGAACATGACTGTGCCAAAACGCTTGCTCGGCTTTGGGCAGACCGGCAAACAATTGTTCGCTGATGATGTACTCGACACCCATCAGTTTGGCGTCCTTGCGATTGCCATCGTAGATCACACACTGGATGACTTCCTCGTTGAGGATGGCGCAGTAATGGTGGGCCTCCATCTGGGCATCCATGTGGCCGTTATAAAAATGGAAGCCATCCAGGTACGCATTCAATGCGTCTATCGGCGGGCGTGATTGAAGCAGTGCAGCGCCTGCATCCAGAGACTGCGTAGTGGGCGATTTGGTATCCCCCGGCGCGACGACGTTAGAGGGCGAGTTGTTGCCCGCACAGGCGGCGAGCAATGGAGCCAGCACCGCCGCGCACAGCGTGTTGATCCCATAGGGTTTGCAGATTGCGCTCATTGGAGAGTCCCTTCAGTCGATTTCATTGTGTGCCTGCCGTGCTGCTTGAATAGCTTTTCGGCACACCATTCGATTACAGCGCTTTGGATATCCATCGGGCAGCGTCATACGGCTGTTAAAAACCTGGATGGGTCGTGGGAAATCACGGCCTGGAGGCGACTTCCTCTAAATGCTGCAAAAGATCTTGCGGGTCCTCGTACACCCTCAGCGCTCCGGCTCTTTCAAGCTCGCTGATATCGTAGCCACCGGAAAGCAAGCCGACGCCTGTCGCTTTGCAGCGCCTTGCCGCAAGCATGTCCCATATGGCATCTCCCACTACCACACAATCCTCAATCGGCACGTTGAGCTTGCGCGCTGCGGCAAGGAAAAGATCTGGATCCGGCTTGCCGTATTTAACATCGTCGCGGGTGATTATATTGATCTCGTTAATATCCAAGCCAAGCGCTTCTAAATTGATCTTGGCAGTAGACAAACCGCCGCTGGTGGCGATGCACCACTGTTTATTTTCTTCAGTCAGTGTTTTTAATAACTCGACTGAACCTGGAAGTGCCGTTATCTGGCCTTTGAGGGCCTCGTAGGCAGCGGCATGTTTCTTACTTAACGTCGCGCCTTGCGCTGCAGTAATGGTTACACCCGTTTCACGCGACAGGGTCTTTAACATGAGCCCTCCGCTCATGCCGATCTTGCGATGAATACGCCACATAGCCAGCGGGATGCCCTCGGAATCAAGAGCCTCTTTCCACGCCGCCACGTTTTGGTAAACGCTGTCGGTGAGCGTGCCATCGAGGTCGAATATAAAAGATGTTTGAGGTCGCATGGCGTGTCTCCAGGTTGATAGCTGTAGTGTTCGTGACGGGTAGTTCGTTGGCGGTTTGAGATTAAGCGGTCATTGTTTTTTCAATTCGCTCATCATCAGCGGGCCCGCTGTAACGCGACCCTCATTGCCTATCTCCCGTCAATCGAAGCTTGGCGCATACCGTTCTGAAACGTGAGGCCGCCACGCGTTCATTATTTCGTCGGCGACGGGTGTGTGTTCACACCACACCGGCTGCCAACCAGAAGGGATTGCTCGCCGTTGTGCCGTACGGTCCCGATACAAGATTGCGGAAAACCTGGATCTGCAAAGACGACACCCAATCGGTCAGCCGATTTCGACATAGCAAAAATTTGAACCGCCGCTGAACACGCTTACCTAACGATTAGCTTGTGACGAATTGCACAGGCGATTTGCCAATATCGGCATACTCCGAGAGGTGGGCAACGTGGCTAAAGACGAGAAGAAAAGCAAAGGTGACGCTTCGAAAGCCAGCAAGGAATTGAAAGACAAAAAGTCCTCACCCGCAAAAAAATCCGCAGCAGCATCGGCTCTTTCAAAGTCTTCCGAGAAGAAAGACAAGAAAAAAGAGGCCGAACCGAAGAAGTCTGTAAAAAAAGCGGATAGCAAGCCAGAAAAGGCGAAGAAGTCAGAAAAATCCGAGAAGTCAGAGAAGTCGCCGAAAAAGAAAAAGTGATACCTGCTAGGGCTTTATGCCCTAGCTTCTTCACGCGGGTTTGTCTTCGATAAAGGCGGCGGCTCAAAAGGCCGCGCGCCAATCCCGAGTTGCCATCCCATTACGCAGGGCTCCCTGCAAAAAACGGCCTGCGTTGCAGCGTCCGTTTAATGAACGCCATCAACCCATCCACGGCAGTCGATAACAGGATGACCAGCCGGAAATTCCCGCCTGCATCGCTATCCGCCCCTGAGCCCATCGCCTCGATGGCCTCCTCGTTTTTTGCTTGGCCGTTGAATGACGTCAACGCCTAGCAAGGCAATGTCGAACCCGTTTTTTCAGACGACCTGAAAGCCTTCCTCATATTGAAATGTTTAAAGTGGTTTAATGTTTATGTCGACCCGCGATGGAATCGCAACGGTCGGCTTTCCATTGACCTCTGTCATTGATTCACCCAAGGAGCTACACCATGCAAGGAAGTATGAAGTTCAAGCACCTCGCGTTTCTGTTGATCCCGCTCGTTGCCGCCTGTACCACACCGGATAGAAACCGCGAATCGGCAGTCATTGCCCAGCCTCAGCCACAGCAGGCGTTGCAGTTCGACAACTGCGCGGTGGGCTGTCCGGCCGGCGGCAGCCCTCTGACGTTGAACCGTCAGGCCTACACGCTGAACAACAACGGCTCGACCAAGTTTGCCAACTGGGTCTCGTACAAAATCACCAAGGACACCCCGGCGAGCGGACGCCCGCGCGATTGGAAGACGGATCCGGACATTCCGGCCGGGGAAACGCTCGACCCGGTGGATTACAACGGCGCGAATGTCGCGCTCAAAGTCGACCGTGGCCATCAGGCCAACCTCGCCTCCATGGCGGGCGTGCCTGACTGGCAGACGCTCAATTATTTGTCCAACATCACCCCGCAGAAGTCCGACCTCAACCAGGGGCCCTGGGCGCATCTTGAAGATCAGGAGCGCAACCTCAGCAAGCAGGCGGGCGTCGACCAGGTGTATGTCAGCACCGGGCCGCTGTATGAGCATTTTGTCGGCACGCTGCCGGGCACAAACAAGGTGCACACCATTCCCAGTGGCTACTGGAAAATCATCTTTGTCGGCAGCTCGCCCGAAAACGGTGTGTACGCATCGTTTGTGATGAACCAGGAGACGCCCAAAGGCGCCAACTTCTGCGACTACCAGGTCACCGTGAACCAAATCGAAGAGCGTTCGGGGCTGACCTTCTGGAGCAATTTGCCGCAGCCGGTGCAGGCTGCGCTGAAGGCGAAGCAGGGCCAGTTGCCGGGCCGTATCGGCTGTAAATAACCCTCACACAAAGCGCCTATGCGGAGCAAAACGCGTAGGCGCTTTCGCAGGGCAGACCGAACCGTTGGTCTGCATAACCCAACACCCACTGAACCCCGGGTTGCCGACAGTCCTCCACACCCCTGTGTGTTCTGAAAAGACAATGAGGTGTGTGGCATGAAAGCAATCAGGATTGAGCGGTTCGGCGGCCCCGAGGTCATGCAGCTACGCGATGTCGAAGTGCCGGAACCGAAAACGGGCGAAGTGCTCGTGAAGAATTTTTTTGTGGGTATCAACCCGGTGGACTACAAGATTCGCCAGGGCCAATACCCCGAGGTCAAGCAAGACAAACTGCCGTTGACCCTGGGCCGCGAAGTGGCCGGTGTGGTCGAGAAAGTCGGGCAGGGTGTCAGTGATTTCAAACCGGGCGACCGGGTCTTTGCAATGATCGGCGCCGATGGCGGCTACGCCGAATATGCCCGCGTGCCTGCCGCGCATCTGGCGCGCATTCCGGCCGCGCTTGATTGGCCGGTCGCCGCCGGTGTGCCGCTGGCGGGCCATACCGCCTGGCAGGCGTTGGTGGAGTATGGCCACATCGAGCAGGGGCAAAAGGTCCTGATCCACGGTGGCACCGGCGGTGTGGGGCACTTCGCCGTTCAATTTGCCAAGGTCAAGGGCGCCCAGGTTTACGCCACGGCATCCACCGACAGCCTGGCGTTTTTGCGTGAGCTGGGCGTGGACCGTGCGATTGACTACAAGACCGAGCGTTTCGAAGACATCTGCCAGGACTTTGACCTGGTCATCGACCTGATTGGCGGCGATACGCAAGCGCGCTCATGGCAGGTGCTGGGCGAGGGCGGGCGGCTGGTGTCGACCTTGACCCAGCCCGATGCCCATCATCCGCAGGCCGCGGGCAAGACCGGTACGCGGTTTACGGCGGCGCCGCGCGGTGAAGAGTTGACCGAAATTGCCGGGTTGATCGAGGCCGGCAATGTGCAGGTCTATATCGCCAGGCAGTTCGAGCTGGCGGCGGCAGTAGAGGCGTTGGACTTTCTGGCCAACGGGCATGTGCACGGCAAGGTTGTCCTGCACGTGAGCGATTGAGGAGGCTGCATGAGCGATCAGTTGAAGCGACCTGAAGGCGCCCCTACCGGGCAGAAAGTACGCCCCGAGACGGCGAAACGAAATGACAAATCAGAAGACCCGAATGTCGCCCGGCCCTGGGAGCCTGATGTCAATCAAGGCGCGGTTGCTCCCGGCGGACCGTCGAAGGATCCAGAGTCGGGTGCATGAGGCCAGCAAGCCAGCCCTGCCGTGACAGGGCTGGCGGCTGACTAGTTGCGCATCGCCCGCTGTATTCGCATCCATTCTTGATGCGCGGCGGCGCGTTGTCTGTCGGCGGTCTGCTTGGCCTGGCTGAAGCGTGCCCAGGTCGCCGTGTCACCGCTGTAGGATTCGATGATGTTGTAGGCCGCCGCTTCGAGTCGATCGGCTTCGAAAAACATCTCGGTGGTGTGCGCGATTTGGTCATCCCACGCCTGTCTCGTGGAGTATTGAAGGGTTTGACGGGTCATTGCGTGAGTTCCTCCATCCATTGAATCTCTGCTGCGCTGTTCCAGCGCACGTGAGTAATTCCATATTGCTCGGCCATCGGCTTGGAAACGCGCTTGAGCGTGTTCTGGCCAAATTTGGGTATCACTGCGACGCCGGCGTCGCAGCTGGCCCAGTGCCAGGCCTGGGCGTTGTCCATCTGCGGCGCGCGAACGATGAAAGACTTCGGCACCCCGTGAAGCTGATACTCGATGGTAAATAGATCGCTCGATTTCATGAGGCCTCCTGTTGCTCATGAAGTACAGATATTTGGCGTCAAAGAAGATTCAAAAAAGTTGTCTGACAATTCGATGGCCGTGCTGGCGACACTCGCACGTGTCAGTCGTCCACGGTAAAGGTCACCCAACCCGGGCCGTCATTCGCTCTTTCGATTTCCATAATGACGCCGCCAATCGAGGTGCCGTCCGGCAGGTTGACCGCGACAAAGTTGGGGTGACCGGGCCATTGCAGGGGCTTGTCGAAGCTCAGGCGCGCAATCGTCGGCTTGCCGCTGCTGGTCAATTGGATGTTCACCGACTCATTGAGGTGTTCGTCTGAGCCGGTTCCCAGGTGACGTGATGCAGTAATGACGCTGGCAATACCTTGATAATCGTATGACATAACGGGCTACCTTCTGTGGTGACTGCGAATTCAACAGTGTCGATTTTTGACCCTGCTGTTCATTCGATAGTTGCGCGCAAGTCAGACCAATGTGTGCACACGGCGCCCGCGTCGCCCTGAACCGGGTCTTGCTGTGGAAACGCCAGGCCGGCAATGCTCTGCAGCTGCGCGTCGCTCGGTGCCTCGCGGCCTATATCTGCGTGCTGGCCGGGCGGGTAGGCGCCAACCACCTGAAAGTCTTCACTGCAACCGAGATTGCAATGACCGGTACCGGCGGGAAGCAGCAACACGTCGCCTGGCTTCACCGACACCACGTGGCCATTGGGCCCGCCGAGCATCAGGCGAGCATCACCACGGGCGACGCCCAATACCTCATGCCCTTCGCAATGGTAGTGATGGTAGTCGTAGACCCCGTCCCGCCATTGTGGCGGCCAGCCGTTTGCCGAAAACGTCTGTTCAAACAGCGCCGCCGGATCACGTCCTGTTACGGGGATGGCGTTTGAGTAAATGATCACCGGCAAGCGCGGGTTGTTCGGCACCCAGCCGTTGCGTTCGAGCAGCAAGGTCTTGACCGTACCTGCCGATGGATGCGCGTTTTTCATGCCGTGTTCTCCTGCACGCAATAACAGTGCAAAGCCGCTGAGCGCCAGTGTGGCGCGCCGATAAACTATCTGAGCGGCCACGGCCTAGGGACGTTCCAGAAACTTTAAACCTTCGTGATAAGCGAGGTGTCGATAGCTGGAGACACTTCGCCAGGTAGAGGGAACGTCAATGATAGGGATTGTGATACCTGCCCATAACGAGCAAAGGCACATCAGTGATTGCCTGGCTTCGGTGCTGCTTGCCATTGAACATCCGGCATTGCAAAACCAGCGCGTCGAGGTCCTCGTGGTGCTGGACGACTGCTCGGACCAAACCGGCGCGCGGGCAAACGCACTGGGCGTGGCAACGCTTGACGTCTGCTTTAGAAACGTTGGCCAGGCCAGGGCGGTCGGCGCAGAGCAACTGCTGGAGGCCGGTGCCCAATGGCTGGCCTTCACCGATGCCGATACGCTCGTGCCGCAGGATTGGCTGGTGCGCCAGCTCGCGTTCGGCGCCGACGCGGTGTGTGGCACCGTCGAAGTGGACAGCTGGAGCGAGTACGACGAAGTCGCACGCTCTCGATACCTCGCCCTCTACCAGTTTGTCGAAAACCATCGGCATATCCATGGCGCCAACCTGGGCCTGAGTGCAGACGCCTATCGCAACGCCGGTGGGTTTCAGCATTTGGTTGCTCACGAGGACGTGCGCCTGGTGGCTGACCTGGAAAGGACCGGTGCGCGGATCGCGTGGACGGCCACCAACCCGGTGATCACCAGTGCGCGCCGTGATTACAAATGTCGGGGCGGGTTCGGCGAATACCTGGCTTCGCTCATGCCTGGCACGGGCCACGTGGTCAGCGAGCCCAGTGCGAGTGCAAACGTCACGCTCGGGGCCGGGTGACCTCGGGTGTTTATCGACTGGGTGCAATGGCCTGCGATGGTCGTGACGGTGATCTCGGCCTGGTTCATCGGGTCTCAACGGCCTCGCCGGCGCATGTTCGCGTTCTGGGGCTTCATCCTCAGCAACGCCTTATGGGTGGCTTGGGGATGGCACGCGAATGCCTACGCGCTGATCGTGCTCGAATGCACGCTGCTGGGCATGAACGCGCGCGGTTTCCGGAAAAATCTGCGCACCCACCGGGCTTCTGAATGACCCACTTTACTGATTCTGAAAGTTCTTTTTAAACCCGCGCAGGTTCATCAAGCCCAGGCAGATCTGCAGCACGATCAGCGCATAGGCGTCAGCGTAAGCGCCCCAGACAACCCACAGAACATTGCTTAAACAAAAGCACACGAACCCCGCCATTCTGCGCGAGGGGCGCTGAGAGCCGATCAGCCATGCCGCCAGAACCGTCACCAGCATTGCTGGCCACTGCACCCAATCCAGATTACTCAAACCCGCTTCCTTAATTGCCAGACCCTTAAATAGGAAGAGGGCGGGTGGGATGAATGATTCAGTTTTTTTAACCCGCGTAACGTCCTGACCACTCGTCAGCTATTAAGCCTAATAGTTGAACGAGCGCGGCTGCGCTCCGGCCAGATAAATCATGTGTGGACCGATAACAGTCTGACGCCTGGCAAGGCCTTGCGCTTTCACCCACCTCACTAACAGGTAAACGATGATGAAGACGTTATATAGATGCTTGGGGCTGTGCAGTGTGTTGATGCTTCACGGCTGTTTTGACAGCGCCAATAACACCACCAAGGACAACACCAGCGGTAGCAAGTCCTCGGTGCAGATGCAGGAAGGCAAGTCACAGGAAAGCCAGTAAACCCCGTGAGGGTCCGGGCTGTCGCGAGCAGCCTGGACTGCACCGCTTACAATGATAAAAAGGGTGATCGCGATGAATTGCCTCATTTGTGTGGGAGTGGCCGAACGGTTTTCCTGTGACGGCCCCTGGGAAGAACGCGACTGCCCGGACTGCGGGCGTTATCGGGTGGCAGACGAACTGATCCTGGCGTTGATGGACAACGGCCAGATCTTCGATATTGCCAAGACGCGTGAGTGGTTGCACAACCGGCGTGCCGAGGGCGCTACACCGTGCATTCAATTGCATGAGGCGCTGCTTGTGTTGTGAGGGCGACGGGCTTTAGTCGCTGTGGTCATGCCCCGTATCGCAGTCTGATTACAGGCTGCTTTGCCGTGTCCGCCGGAGCAGGTCGCGCGCGTGGTCCACACGCAACAGCAGGGTCATAGGCTTCTGGTCGATGATGATTTGCGCCACGATCAGCCCATTGTTCATCGGCGCAGTCACCCGCCAGTACCTGCCAGCCACCCACGTGCCGCATCAGCACATCCAGCAGCAACAGGTCAGTTTGAGTGCCAGCTGTATTTGCAGCGCGCGGCGTTATTGTGCGCAACCCAGATACAGTTTCATGGGAGGTTTTGTTTAGGAACGATGGAGGCGGGCGTTTTTTTCCTGAAGGGACGGCGGATTGACGTGCTATACGTAAAAGTCCAGTATGGAATTATAAGTACAAAAAAAATGCGTCAACCCTGCTTTTATTTCTTCACGCTTGCCAAACCAACAATAACTTGCGAGACCTCAATCATGAAGAAACACACGCTTATCACCGCCCTGGCCTTTAGCCTGCTCGCTTCCAGCCATGTGCTGGCGGCTGAAAAAACCTTGCGCATCGGCATTGAGGCGGCGTACCCACCGTTCGCCTCCAAGACCCAGGATGGCAAGATCGTCGGGTTCGACTACGACATCGGCAATGCCTTGTGCGCGCAGATGAAAGTCAAATGCGTGTGGGTCGAGGGTGAATTCGACGGTCTGATTCCTTCCCTCAAAGTGAAGAAAATCGACATGGCCCTGTCGTCCATGACCATCAATGAAGACCGCAAGAAGTCGGTGGACTTCACCCACAAATACTATTTCACCTCCTCACGCCTGGTGATGAAGGACGGCGCAGCCGTGGATGACCAGTACGCCAGCCTCAAGGGCAAGACCGTCGGTGTGCAGCGCGCCACGACCACCGACCGTTATGCCACCGAGGTGTTCGAGCCCAAGGGCATCAACGTCAAGCGCTACAGCAACAACGAAGAAATCTACATGGACCTGGCGTCGGGGCGCCTCGATGCGATCTTTGCCGACACCATCCCGCTGAGCGACTTTCTGTCGATGCCACGTGGCAAGGGCTATGCCTTTGTCGGCCCTGAACTCAAGGACCCGAAATACGTGGGCGAGGGCGCCGGGATTGCGGTACGCAAAGGCAATACCGAACTGGTCGGCGAGCTGAACGCGGCCATCGACGGTATCCGCGCCAATGGCGAGTACCAGAAGATTTCACAGCAGTATTTCAAGTCCGACATCTACGGCGACTGACGCCTCAAGCCGGCGTGCCGACTCCCCGCAGGGGCCGGCACGCCGGCTCGTGCGACGGGTCAGCCCTTCAATTCCTTGAGGTGTTTGTAAACCGTCGCCCGTCCCATGCCCAGCACATTCGCCACATAGTTCGACGCGCTCTTGCCCTTGAACGCGCCTTCGGCATGCAGCGCCAATACCAGCTCGCGCTTGTGGTCGCGCGTCAGCAGATTCAGGCTCAATTGGCGTTCGCGCATCCACGCATGCAGGAAGGTGTTGATCCGTTCCTGCCAGTCGTCACGAAATAGCGAGTCCGGCTGCGGGATCAGCTTGCTCGGCGACAGAAACAGGTCCAGCGCCGCCTTCGCGTTTTCGAACAGCGAGATATTCAGGTTGATGCACAGCACGGCAAGCCGGCGCCCTTTGTGGTCGTGCAGCACGGTGCTCAGGCTGCGGATTTTCTGACCGTCCCAGTTGAGCTTTTCGTACGGGCCGATGTTCACTTCGCTGACGTCATCGCTGAGCATGTCCTCCAGCGACGAGTCGTCACCGATAGCGCGTTTGGACAGGTTGTTGGCGATGTAATCGACCTTTTGCGTGCGCAAGTCATGCAGCACCACTTCGGCATGGGGGAAGAACAGCGTGGCGATCGCATCGGCGATCGCGCGAAAATTCTGCATGACTTTTTCTTGCTCGGCGGTGTTCATCAATGCGGCTCCAGGCGGACGGGCGAGAGCATACCAGCGTCCAGGCCGAACCGCGTCAGTGGCTCCGGCAACGGGTTACCGCGCACCAGGGCCGCGCTCGCCTGGCCCATGGCCGGTGACGTCTGGATGCCATAGCCGCCTTGCGCCGCTACCCAGAACAGCCCCGGAACCTGCGGATCGAACCCCGAGAGCAAATCACCGTCGTGGACAAAGCTGCGCAGGCCGGCCCAGGTGCGGGTCGGGCGGCGGATGGTCAGGGTGGTGGCTTCTTCGATCTGGTAAATGCCCATGGCGATGTCCAGCTCCTCAGGCTGCACATCCTGTGGCTCGACCGGGTCGGCGTTGGCCGGTGAACCCAGGAACATCCCGGCGTCGGGTTTCATGTAGAAGGCTTCGTCCAGCGCCACCAGCATCGGCCAGTGATGGGTGTCCACACCCTCGGGCCCGGCGAAGATGAACGCCGAGCGGCGCTTGGGTTGCAGGCCGATGGGCGCCGCGCCGGCCAGCCCGCCGATATGATCAGCCCAGGCGCCGGCGGCGTTGATGATGACTGGGGCGGTGTAGGTCGCGTCCTGGGTGCGCACATGCCACAGGCCGTCGGCGTCACGGCTCAAGCCCAGTACGTGGCTGTCGGTGCGCACGTCGCCGTGGTTGCGACGGATGCCGCGCAAATAGCCCTGGTGCAGGGCGTCGGTATCGATGTCGCTGGCGGTAGGGTCAAAGATCGCGCCATGGACTTTCTCCCGCCGCAGGATTGGCAAGCGTGCACAAGCCTCGTCGGCACTCAGCCGCTCGACTTGCGGCACGGTGGCCTTGGCGCTCAGGTATTGGCTGTTGAGTTCCACCGGGTCGCCAATGAAATCCACGGTCATTTCACCGCTGGGCGTCAGCAGTGGATGTTCGCAAAAGCCAGGCGGCGGGTTGTCGAAAAATTCACGGCTCGCCAGGGTCAACGCGCGCACTTGCGGGGTGCCATAGGCGGCGGTGTAGAGGGCTGCCGAGCGCCCGGTGGAGTGATAGGCCGGGTGGTTTTCGCGCTCCAGTACCAGCACCTTACCGTGCTGCGCCAGCCAGAAACCGGTAGAGGCGCCAGCAATGCCGCCGCCGATAATGATGAAGTCTGCAGAGTTCATGATCGTTTCCTCAAAAGGCGGTTAGCGCTGGATCTGGTACAGGGCATTGGCCAGTGCAATGTCTTCCAGGCCCAGGCCGATGGAGCGGAAAAACACAGGGCGGTCGTAGTCCGGGCGCTGCGCCATGTCGCTGAGCAGCTCAGGCAAGTCGCCGACGATGGTGCGCTTGTCCCAACCGTGCCGTTCGCCGGCGATCAGCATTTCACCGGCCGCGCCTGGGGTGGTCTGGCGATAGTCGCAGAACACGTGCATGTGCTCCAGGCATTCGGGCGGCACTTCATGGGCGCGCGGCGCGTTGGTGCTGATGGAGGTGATCAGCGCGGGTTTGCGCAAGCGTGTCGGGTCGATCACAGGTGTTGCCGAGGAGGTGCAGAGCAGGATGACGTCGGCGTCTTCCAAGGCGGCGTCACAGCTCGTGGCGAGGGTCAGGCGCGGGTCCAGGCCCTTGAGGTGGGCGAGGGTGTCGGCATTCGCGCGACCAAGGCGCGGCGAATATAGGCTGATGTGCTGCCAGTCGCGCAGGTTCTGCACATAGCGCACGTGCGCCTGCGCAACCTTGCCGCTGCCGATAATCGCCAGGCGCCGCGCGGCCGCCGGTGCCAGCGCGTCCACCGCCAGCGCGGTGGTAGCTGCGGTGCGCGCGGTGGTCAGTTCGGCGGCATCGCAAAGCAACAGAGGCTGGCCGGTGCGTATCGACATCAACAGCGTCCATGCGGTCACCAGCGGCCCTTGCTCGCGCACGATGTAGGGCGAGGTCTTGACCCCGTAAACCCCGTCTTCGGCCAGCACGCCCAGGTAGTTGATAAAGTCGCCGGCGCCTTGCGGGAACTCCACCAGCTGTTGCGCCGGCTGTACCGCAAGCCCTGCGGCCAGGTCGCGGAACAGCTTGCGCAGGATGTGAGGCACATCGATTTGCGCAAGTAATTCGTGGGCCTGGGCCTGGTTGATCACGTGAGGCGTGCTGGGCATGGCTATCTCCGCGGATAAACTGATTTGTCCATTATGGACTTATAATTCTGTTGAGCAATATCCGTATCAAAAAAGCTACAGCGCTGCCTCCCGGTAAGTTGTGATTCGCACTGAATCAATGCATCAGCACTGATACAAATGGGTACATTTAATTGACGCCAGCATTTCGCCATCCTATTATCGCCGCCGATTAGTGGCTCAGTGCCATATAGAGGGATCTAGAAATGTGGCGTTTGGAACGTCGGACAAGGCTTGGCCTGCTGTCCGCTTTTTTTTGCCTGGGCGTTGCCGGATTAGCGCAAGCTGCCCCCCCGCAGGCCACCCCGGGCATCACCGACCTGATTCGCGACCGCCAGGACCGGCTGCTCGAAGACCAGCAGCGGCGCCTCGAAGAACTCAAAGACTTGCCCGGCAAATCCGCCGCGCCTGCAACGCCGACCACGCCCGTGGATACCCGTTGCTTCCCGATCAAAACCATTGAACTCGCCGGCGCCGATGCGCTGCCCGAAGGTGAGCGTGACGCGCTGATCAAGCCCTATATCGGCCAATGCCTGGGCGTGCCGCAGCTTAATGAAGTGCTCAAGGTCATCACCGACCGTTACTTGGCCAGAGGCTTGGTGACCAGCCGTGCCTACCTGCCACAGCAGGACCTTTCCAGCGGCAACCTCAAGATCCAGGTAGTCGAAGGCAAGCTCGAAAGTTTGAAGGGCGTCGAAGGCAGCGGCATCACCGACCGCCAGTTGGCGATGAGTTTCCCAGGCAAGACCGGCGAGTTGCTCAACCTGCGCGAAATCGAACAGATGGTCGACCAACTCAACCGCCTGCCGTCGAACCAGGCGCAGATGGAGTTGGCGCCGGGCAGGGCTGTGGGTGGCAGTGATGTGCTGGTCAAGAACACCCCACAAAAACCTTGGCGCGTCGGCTTGTCGCGCCATAACGGCGGCCAGCGCAGCACTGGCGAGCAGCAGTGGGGCGCAAGTCTGGATTGGGATAACCCGCTGGGGTTGGCTGACCAACTGTCGCTGCGCGGCGGCCACGATGCGATCAGCGATCACCAGAAAACCTCGCGCAACTCGATGCTCAATTACAGCCTGCCGTTCGGCTGGTGGAACCTCACGTACACCTACAGCGAGAGCGAATACCGCTCCCAGGCCCAGGCGAATAACTTCACGTTCAAGCAAACCGGCGACAGCCAAAACCACCAACTGCGCCTGGAGCGTGTGATTCATCGTGACGCGCTGAGCAAAACCTCCCTGAGCACTGGCGTGGCCTACCTGCGCACTAACAACTTTATCGAAGACAGCAAGCTCGCCCTGAGCAGCAACCGCCTCAGCGAAGCCCAGTTCGGCATCAACCATGGTCGGCGGATTGGCAGCTCGTTCCTCAACATCGACCTGGGCATGCAGGACGGCATCGGCGCCTTTGATGCCCAGGCCAATCATCACCCCAAGCCCGGCCAGGCCGATGCGCGCTACCGCAAATACACCGCCACGGTGAGCTACTTGTACCCATTCCAGCTGTGGGGCGAGTCGCTGAGCTTCAGCAGCTTGATGACCGGCCAGCACAGTGAAGACGTGTTGTTCAGCCCACAGCGCATGAGCCTGGGCGGGCAATCGTCGATTCGCGGCTACAAAGACCAGATGCTCGCCGGTGACAGCGGCGGCTACTGGCGCAACGACCTGCGCTGGAGCCGCCCGGTGACCTGGGCCTGGCTGCAGCCGGTGTTCAGCGAATACGGCACCAGCCTCGGCTACGACCAGGGCGTGATCAGCCACGGCCGCTACAACGCCGAGCAGCATGGGCGCATGAGCAGCAATTCTCTGGACCTGTTTGCCCGTGGCAAGAACGTCGCGGCCAGCGTGACCTTTGCTCACTCCTTGGAACGACCGGCTGCGATCACGGAACGTGAAGCGCCGATCTATTTCCGCCTGGATTTTTTCCTTTAAATTTTTAACCGCCCTCGGGCATTGAGACATGACATGGACGTTCGCCAGTTCGCCTTCCTCGCGCGCCAGCCTTCTGCTGCCGTAAAAAGCCGCTCCCACTTCCTGGGGCTGCCTAAACGTGGGTTAGCGTTGATCCTGGCCAACGCGATGTTCTGGCAGCCGCTGCTGGCCCAGGCCGACGGCATCGTGGTCAGCGCGCCGGGCACCACGCTCGGGCAAGCGGGCAATGGCGTGCCCATCGTCAACATCGCCGCGCCAAACGGCAGCGGGCTGTCGCACAACCAATTCCATGACTACAACGTCGGCGCCAACGGCGTCATTCTCAACAACGCCACCGGGCGTACGCAGTCCACTCAGCTCGGCGGCATTATTGTCGGCAACCCGAATTTCCAGGGCACTGCCGCTAACATCATCCTCAACGAAGTCAACGGCGGCAGCCCCAGCCAACTGCGTGGATACACTGAAGTGGCGGGGCAGTCGGCCCATGTGATCGTCGCCAACCCGTACGGCATCAGCTGCAACGGTTGCGGCTTTATCAACACCCCGCAAGCCACGCTGACCACTGGTAAAGCGGTGATCGAAAACGGCCAGATCAGCCGCTACCAGGTCGACCAAGGCAACGTCGCCATCGAAGGTGCCGGCTTGAACGCCAGCAACGTCGACCAGTTCGAAATCATCACCCGCGCCACCACGATCAACGCGCAGATCCAGGCGAAAAAACTTACCATCGTCGCCGGTCGCAACGACGTCGATGCGCGCACTTTGAACGCCACGGCGCGTGCGGCGGATGGCAGCCAGACGCCGGATCTGGCGATTGACTCCTCGGCGCTGGGTGGCATGTACGTGGGCGCTGTCAAGCTGATCGGCACCGAGGCCGGTGTGGGCGTGCGGCTGTCGGGTGACATGGTTGCCGGCGGCGATATTCAGATTGATGCGGCGGGCAATGTGGTGATGGGCCAGACCTCGGCAGCCGGCGCCGTAAATGTGAAGGCCGCAAGCGTGGCGGCACAGGGATCGGTCTTGGCGGGCAGTGCCTTGAATGTGCAGACCCAAGGCGCATTGATCAACCAAAAAAGCATGGTTGCGCGTGATCGCGTGCAGTTGCAAAGCGGCGGGGCGTTGACCAACAACGGCATCATCGAAGCTGGCGTTAACGCTGACCAGACACGCAACGCGCAGGGCGACATCCAAATCAGCGCCGGGCAGTTGAATAACAACGGCAAGACCCTCATTGCCAGTCGCGACCTTTCACTGAATGTCGATGGAACGCTGAGCAACCAGGGCGGCACCCTGAGTGCGAAAAACCAGCTCAAGGTCAGCGCCGCAACGTTGGATAACCAGCAACAAGGCCGCGTGCTGAGTGCTGCAAGCATTGAGCTGAAAGCCGCTCGACTGCTCAACTCTGAGGCCGGGCTGGTCGCCGGCGACCGCGGGCTGCGCGCTAACGTCGGGCAATTGATCAACCGCAAGGGCGAACTCTCCAGCCAGGCCGACGTCGCCTTGCATGTCGATGATCTGGACAACGTCGCTGGCCTGATCTCCTCGGGCCAAGCGCTGCGCTTGAGCGCCGGCGCGACCCTGAATAACCAGGCCGGTCGCCTGGCCGCTGGGCAGCACCTGCAGATCGACGCCGGGCAACTGAACAACAGTCAGTCAGCCGTCGTCAGCAGCCAGGGCAGCCTGGGGCTGAACATTGCCGGTACGCTGGATAACCAGCAGCAGGGCCGCATCGAATCCGGCACTGGCGCACAGATCAATGTCGGCACCTTCAATAACCAACAGAGCGGCGTACTCATCAGTGGTGACGCGCTTGATCTGGTTGCAGGGCCGGTCAATAACAGCCAAGGCGGCTCGATCAGCAGCGCCAAGGCTCTCAATGCCCGCGTCACCAGCCTCGACCAGCATGATCATGGGCGCCTTTACAGTAACAACGACGTCAACCTGGACCTGGGCAATGGCCACCTCGACAACCGCGACAGCGGCTTGATTAACGCGGGCGGCCAACTGACGTTCAACAACCTCAATAGCGTCGATAACCGCAGCGGTGAGATTTCCAGTACGCATGGTTTTCAACTGACCGCAAACAGCCTGGATAACCGCAGCGGCAAATTGCTCAGTGACCAAGCGCTGGGCCTGCGCATCGCGCAAACCCTGAACAACGGCGCCGGCGTTATTACCGCTAATGGCCTGGAGATTGACGTTGCCAGTTTGATCAACGATCAGAGCGGCCTTGTGCATAGCCGTGATCGGCTGAACGCTCGGGTGAGCGGCGCGCTCGTTAACCAAGGTGCACGTTTGAGCGCCGACGCCGGCGCGCAGTTGACCGTGGGGAGCCTGGACAACAGCAGCGCTGGTCAACTCTTCAGCCAGGGTGACCTGAGCCTGAACCTCAATCATGGTCACCTGAACAACCAGGGAGGCTTGATCAACTCGCCGGGGCGGTTGCTGCTGACGCAGCTGAGCAGTGTCGATAACCAAGGCGGTGAAATTTCCAGCGTGCAGGCGTTCGACCTGAACGCCGATCAACTTAACAACGGCGCCGGCAAGTTGCTCAGCGAGCAAGCGTTGAGTGTGCGCATCGCCCGTGCTCTGGACAACGCCAAAGGCTTGGTAACGGCCAAGACTCTGGAGGTTCAGGCCGGCACGCTGAACAACCAATTCGGCCGTTTCGCTGCGGTAGACGACCTCAACCTGCACGTCGATGCCGAACTGGATAACCGCGCGGGCAAGTTGCTCGGCAAGCAACTCGTATTAGGGCTTGGCGCGCTGAATAACGATCAGGGCCAGGTGCAGGCTGGATCGACGCTCGCGCTTCACACACAGGGTGCAATCAGCAATCAGGCCGGTACGTTGGCCGCCGGGCAAAGCGTGACCCTCGACAGCGCCAGTCTGGATAACCGTCGCGGCAACTTGACCAGCGACGCGTCACTGACCGCGCGCATTGCCGGGAACATGCTCAACCAGGCGGGACTCTTCAGCGCCGGTGCTGACCTGCAATTGACTGTCGCCCACCTGGACAACTCACTCAAAGGTCGGATTTCCGCCCAGCAACTGCACATTGCGGGTCAGACAGTGGACAACAGTGCGGGGGGCAGCCTGGCTGCCAAAAGCCAGCTGGGTTTGGCGCTTGGCGGTCAGTTGAATAACGCGCAGGGCTCGATCGTCAGTGATGGGCATCTCGCTATCGAAGCCACTGGTTTGGCCAACAATGATGCCACGCTGTCCAGCAGCGATGCGCTGCAGATCACTACCGGCACGTTGAGTAATCAGGGCGGGCGCGTAAGCAGCGGCACGCAGTTAGGGATGACGCTGACAGCGCTGGATAACAGCCGCGCGGGGCATATCTCCAGCCAGGCCGATGTGAGCCTGAACCTGCAAGGTGGTCACCTTAATAATCAGGGTGGCTTGATCAGCGCGCCTGGGCAGTTGCTGCTCAAGCAACTCGGCAGCGTGGATAACCAGGGCGGTGAAATTTCCAGTGCGCACGCCTTTGAGCTGGCGGCAACGGCCCTGAACACCTCGGGCGGCAAGCTGCTCAGCGAGCAAGCCCTGGTCTTGCGTATCGCCCAGGCACTGGACAACACCCGCGGCCTGATTGCCGCCGCCGCCGTGCAAGTCAACAGCGCCAGCCTGGACAACCAGGGCGGCAAATTGAGCGCTGTCACTGACTTGAACCTCAGCATCGAGGGCGTGCTGGGTAACCGCCATGGTGAACTGCTTGGCCAGCGCTCGACGGTCAACGTGGCAGCACTGGATAACACTCAGGGTCGTCTCCAGGGCGACAACCAGTTGACCTTGACCGGCCAGGGCGCCATCACCAACACCCAAGGTACCTTGGCTGCCGGGCAGGTGTTGACGGTGAATGCCGCCAGCCTCGATAACAGCGCCGGCAAGCTCACCAGCGAAGGCGCCTTGACGGTGCAGGTCTCGGCCAACGTGCTCAACCAGGACGGGCTGTTTGCGGCCGGCGACGGTGTGCAGCTCAATGCCGCCAGCCTGGACAACCAGGCCAAAGGCCGCATCACCAGCAAAGGTGATGCGCAGCTGCGTGTGGGCAAACTGGATAACCGCGAGGGCAGCATTACTTCGGTTGGCCAACTGCAGGTCCAGGGCGACGCGTTGGATAACCGCCAGGGCGGGTTGCTCAATTCGGGCAAGGCCATGAACGTGACCGTCGGTAAGGTCGACAATCGTGGCGGTGAAGTGTCCAGCGTGACCGAGTTGACGTTGGCAGGGCATGACCTGGACAACAGTAACGGCGGTCGTGTGCTGGCTAACGGCGCACTCCAACTGACGCTCGACAGGCTGAACAACCAGCTTAAGGGCCTGATTTCAGGGCAACAGGACGTCAGCCTCAAAGCCGGCAACCTGGACAACAGCGCTCAAGGCAATCTCTACGCCAAGTACAACCTTGACCTGAACCTGGCCGAGCACGCCGACAACACCCAAGGCGTGATCCGCAGCGATGCTGGGTTGCAACTGCGCAATGCCAGCCTGGGCAACAGCGGTGGGCGTATCAGCAGCGGCGGGGCGCTGGTGCTGAGCACCCAGGGTGCGATCACTAACCAGAATGGTGAAGTGCTCAGCGCCGGCACCGCGACCGTGAACGGCGCCAGTGTGGACAACAGCCAAGGGCACATCATCGCTGACGGCGCATTGCAACTCACAACGGGTGTGCTGCTCAACCAGCACCAAGGCCGTGTCACCAGCGCCGATCGCCTCAACCTCAAAGCGACCAGCGTCGACAACCGTTTCGAAGGCCGTATCGCCAGTGGCCAGGCGCTCGACGCCAGTGTGACCAGCCTCGACCAACGCGGTGGCGGCGAGCTTTACAGCAACAGTGAACTGACTCTGGACATGCAGCATGGGCTGTTGAACAACGCCGATGGCTTTATCAATGCACCGGGGATGTTGCTGCTCAAGAACCTCAAAGACGTCGACAACCGCAACGGTGAGGTCTCGAGCACACACGCCTTCACCTTGACCGCCGACACCTTGGATAACAGCGGCGGCAACCTGCTCAGCGACCAGGCATTGACCCTTAAAGTCGAACACGCCCTGCTCAACGTCAAAGGCTTGATTTCAGCGGCTGGAGTTGGGCTTGAAGCCTTGCGCCTGGATAACCGCGAAGGCAGCGTCAGCAGCACCTTGGACACCCGCGTGGCCGTCCAGCAAGATCTGCTGAACGACCAGGGCGAGATCGTCAGCGCAGGGCACACCCAGCTGGATGCAGCCAGCTTGAGCAACACCAAGGGGCAAGTGCTTGGTGATGTGAGCCTGGGCCTCAAGGTCAAGGGCGCAGTGAACAACCAGGGCGGCACAGTGGGCGCCGGCACGTTGTTGGATGTGTACGCCGCCAGCCTGGATAACCGCCAGGGCGGGCAACTGGTCAGCAACGGTCAACTGAACGCAACCGTTGACGGGTTACTGGACAACCAGGCCAAGGGCCGGGTGTTGGCCAAGGGCACCATGGAACTGCACACCGGCCAGCTGGACAACCGCGAAGGGCGGCTGATCGGCCAGGACCTGCTGACGTTGCACAGCGCTAATGTCGACAACCGCAGCGGCGTGGTCCTCGCGCAAAAAGACCTGCAACTCAATGTGGCTGAGTTGGACAACCAGAAAGGTTTGCTCAGCGGCAAGGCGGCCTTGGTGTACGCCGGGCAACAGTTGCGTAACCAGAACGGCCTGATCAGTGCCGTAGGGCCGCTGCGGCTGACCGCCGCTAACGTGCAAAACGCGGCGGGCCGTATCGCCAGCCAGAACGACCTGCAGGCCACTGTTGGCGTGCTGGCTCAACAAGGCGGTGAGTTGGTTGCCCTGGGTGAGCTGAATTTGAGCGGTACCTCGCTGGACAATCGCAACGGAGGCTTGGTAGGCGCTACAAAAGCGCTGAAACTGACGGTCGACGCCATTGATAACCGCGCCGGCGAAATTTCCAGCCAGAGCAGCATCGACTTCAAGGGCCAGCGCCTGGATAACAGCGGCGGCAAACTGGTCGCCGGTACGGCGCTGGAGCTGGCCGTGGCCCAGGTGATTAACCAGGCCCAAGGGCTGGTGTTTGCCCGCGATAACCACTTCAACGGCGCGCGGCTGGACAACAGCCATGGCACCTTCTCAGGCCAGCAATCCCTGAACATTGCGCTGGCAGCCATTCCCGGCACCGAACTGAACGGGCAGTTGGACAACCAGCAGGGCCAGATCAGCAGCGAAGGCACGCTGCAACTGACCAGCACCAACCTCAACAACACAGGCGGCGCAGTGTCTTCGGCCGCTGCGCTGACGCTGGAGGTCGGCGGCGCTGTCGCCAACGAAGGCGGCATTCTGGAAACCGATGCCAGCCTCAACCTCACCAGTGCCAGCCTCGACAACGGCCCCAAAGGCCTGCTCAACAGTCGCGGCGCGCTGACGCTGACCACCGGCGCCTTGAACAATAGTGGCCGTATCACCAGTGCCGACCGCCTGGACGTCTCGGCCGCCCAACTGAACAACAGCGGGCGTATCGCCAGTGACAACAACCTCACGGCCACAGTGACCGGGCTGGACCAGCAGGGTGGCGAACTGTTCAGCAAAACCCGGCTCGACCTTGACCTCAATCATGGCCAGTTGACCAACGTCGCCGGACTGATCAATAGCCCGCTGTTGATGCTCAAAAACCTGGCGGATGTAAACAACAGCCAGCTCGGCGAGATTTCCAGCCAACAAGCGTTCACCCTGGCGGCTCGCAACCTGAATAACGCCACCGGCAAGCTGATCAGCAATCAGGGCCTCACGCTGCAGGTGAAAGAGGCGTTAGGCAACGCCCACGGGACCATCAGCGCAGCCTCGATCAACGCGCGTGCCGCCAGCCTGGACAACAGCGATGGCCTGCTCAGCAGCCACGGGGCAATGGACGTCGCCGCCGACCAGTTGATCAACAACCAGCGCGGTACGCTGATCGCCGACGGCGCGTTGCTGCTGTCTTCCGCGCGGCTCGACAACCGTGCCGGTGATGTGACGGGCAAGGCCGCGGTAACGGCCACGATTGACCAAGTCGATAACCGTGGCGGTCAACTTATCAGCACCACCGAGCTGGCGTTGCAGGGCACGGCCCTGGACAACCGCAAAGGCCTGGCAGGCGCCGAAAAAGCGCTGAAACTGCAGGTCGGCAATGTCGATAACCGTGGCGGCGAGCTGTCCACGAATGGCGACCTGGGCTTCACCGGACAAACCCTGGATAACAGCGACAGCGGTCGTGTGCTGGCCGGGCAAGCCTTGAGCCTGACCGTGGCGAAACTGCTCAACCGCAACGACGGCCAGCTCAATGCCCAGCGGCTGATGCTCACGGCGCAGGACCTGGACAACAGCAACGGCAAGTTGCTTGCCCAGCAACTTTTGCAACTGGAACTCAACGGCGAGCTCAATAACAGCCAGGGCGTGCTCAGCAGTGAAGGGCGCCTGAATGTCAATGCCGCCAACCTGATCAACCGCCAAGGCCGTATTTCCAGCGCTCAAGCGTTGGAGCTGGACCTGGCAGGCGCGGTGGATAACCAAGACGGCCAGTTGGTGACCGACAGTACGTTGCAGCTGCGCAGCGCCAGCCTGGACAACCAGAAAGGTGTGGTCAGTGGCAAAGGGGCGGTCTCGGTAACTACCGGTGCGCTGGACAATACCAACGCTCGCCTCAACAGCGGCGACACCTTGAACCTGAAGGCTGGCCTGTTGAACAACGCCGCTGGCAGCATCGGCAGTGCCCAGGCCCTGACGGCCAGCGTCGATGGCCTTGACCAGCAGGGCGGCAAGCTGTTCAGCAATACACGCCTGACACTGGACCTGAACAACGGGCAGTTGAACAACCAGCAAGGCCTGATCAACGCGAACGGGCCGCTGGTGCTCAGTCGTCTCAATGGCGTGAACAACCAAGGCGGTGAAATCTCCAGCGGCCAGGCGTTCGACCTGCTGGCGCGCAACCTGGACAACAGCCATGGCCGGCTGCTCAGTAACCAAGGCCTGGCTTTGCGTATCGACCAGGTACTCACCAACGTCAAGGGGTTGGTTGCAGGTGCGAGCCTGAGTGCCAATGCAGCCTCTGTTGATAACAGCGGCGGTACGCTCACCAGCCGTGGCGACCTCGAATTGACCAGCACCGGTCTGCTGAATAACCAGCAACAAGGCCTGATCAACGCCGCACAAACACTGACGGTGAACAGCGGCGACCTCAATAACCAGGGCGGCAGCTTGCTCGGCACCCGCGCCTTGACGCTCAATGCCCAGACCCTGGACAACAGCGCCAAAGGCCTGATCAACAGCCAGGGCAGCCTTGTGCTGAATGCCCAGGCGCTGGACGCCAGCGACGGTGGCGAGGTGTCGGCCAAGGGCGATATCGACCTCAATCTCAGCGCATTGGCGCTGCGCGACGGCAGGCTGATCAGTGATCAGCGCCTGACCGTGGACCTGGCCAATGGTGACCTGGACAACCGTCAAGGCCTGATCCTCGCCAAGGGACCTTTGACCTTGAAGCGTCTGCGCGACGCGCAAAACCAGGGCGGCGAGATCTCCAGCCAAAGTGCCCTGAGCCTGAGCGGGCGTAGCCTGGACAACAGCGCCGGCACACTCATCAGCCAACAAGTACTGAGCCTGAATGCCGACGCTGTGGTCAATCGCGCTGGCCTGATATCGGGTTGGCAGGGGCTGAATATTGCCGGCGCCAGCCTGGACAACCGCGCTGGCGGCACGCTCTCCAGCCGCAACGGCGACCTCGACCTGCGCCTCAGTGGTGGCTTGCTCAACAGCGGCGCAGGCGTACTGGTCAGCCAGGGACGCGTGGGTGTCAGCGCGGCCAGCCTGGACAACAGTGACAAAGGCATTATTTCCAGCGGTGCGCAGCAGACTCTGAGTGTGATTGGCCTGCTGAGCAACGCCCAAGGCGGCTTGATCGACAGCGGCTCAACACTGGACCTGAGCGCGGCCAACCTCGACAACAGCGCCGGCAGTATCACGGCAATGCGCAACCTGAACGTATTAGGTGGCAACCTGATCAACACCGGCGGCTCGCTGATGGGCAACGACCACCTGGTGCTCGACCTGCAAGGTAACCTGGGCAACGTCAACGGCAAGATCGCCGGCACCGGGGCGCTGGTGCTCAAGCAGGCTATCGAGGTGGATAACCGTGGCGGCCAACTCGCCAGCCAAGGGCGCCTGTCACTGGCCATGGGTGGCCTGAACAACAGCCAAGGCGGCACGGTCGCCGCCAAAGGCCCACTGGCGATTGATGCCAGCGCTATGGTGCAAAACAACGCCGATGGTTTGATTTACAGCCAAGAGGGCGACCTGCAGATCAAAGCCTTCGGCCTGAGCAACGCGCAAGGCAAGCTGCAGGGGCAAAACGGGTTGCGTGTCGAGGTCAATGGCGACCTCGATAACCAGGGCGGCCACCTCATCAGCCAGACCGGTGACGTGCAGCTCAAAGCCGGTAATTTCGACAACCGTGGTGGTGTGCTTGCTGCCCTTGAGGGTGATATCGACGCTGGCGTGGTCGGTGTGATGCGTAATGGTTATGACCAGAGCAGCAGCCGCAAGGGCGGTTTGATCCAGGGTGAGCGTCTTCTGCTCACTGCTGGCCAGCTCGACAATCAGGGCGGCCACATTGCGGCGCAGTCGGGTGACGCGCTGCTGACCCTCGCCACCCTGAATAACCAGCAAGGCGCGCTGTATGCCAAGGGCCTGATGCGGGTCCAGGGTGACAACCTCGACAACAGCAACGGGCAGATCGCCGGCGACCAGATAGCACTGGGCCTCACAGGCCAACTGACTAACCAGAATGGCCTGATCGAAAGCACCAACGCCCTGACGGTGGCGGCCAATGCCATCGACAACCAGGGCGGCAAGCTACGCGCGCTGGGCCGCACGGGTGCCACGCAATTCCAGATCGGCAGCCTGTTCGATAACCGCAACGGCGCCGTAGAAACCGCCAACCAGGACCTGATCCTGGCCGCTGCCAGCTTCCAGAACAGCGGCGGGCAATTGCTGCACATGGGTGAGGGCAATTTCGATATTTCCCTGCCCAATGTCACCGGTGCCGGCGGCACCATCGTCACCCGTGGCGGCCTGACCTTGAACGCGGATACCTGGACCAACACCAGCGTCATCCAGGCAGGGCGTTTGAACGTCAATGTCAATAAATTTACCCAGACCGAAACCGGGCAGCTATTGGCCTCCACGCACTTGGAAGGCAAGGGCGGCAGCTGGGTCAATAACGGGTTGATTGCCAGTGACGGCAGCTTGAAGCTCGATTTGGCGGGCGCTTACTCGGGCAATGGCAAAGTCACCAGCCAAGGCACCCTCAACCTGCACGCGGGCCAGTTGGACCTGAGTAACAGCGCGAAGATAACCAGCGGCGGCGATGCGGTGATCAACGTTGATGGCCAGCTCAATAACCGTGGGCGCCTGACCTCTGCGGCCACTCTCAACCTCGCGGCAGGTGGCCTGAACAACTACGGGACCCTGGGCGCAGCGCAAAAGGTAACGCTGACCAGCGCGACCCTGCTCAACGATCATGGCTTGCTGTTCAGCGGCAACGACATGGCGATGTACAGCGACTCGATCACCAATCAATACGGCGACATCTACAGCCTTGGGCGCCTGGACGTTGCCGGCCGTGACGGCGTGAGCAAAGCCGCCCGCCTGGAGAACGTCTCCGGCAGCATCCAGTCCAGCGGAGATATGTCGCTGAAGGTGTCCAACCTGACTAACCGTCGGGATGTGTTCCAGACCAAAGAAATCCCGGGCAGTGGCGGCTCGCTCGGCACCATTTGCTGGGACTGCAGTGGTGGCAGTTTTGTCGTCGACTTCGTCGGCACCGAGAATTATCAAAGTGAGCTGCTGAACACCTCGGCTGCCTCGACTATCCAGTCGAACGGGCGAATGGACATCGCCGCAAACAACGTGCTCAACGAATACAGCACCCTGGCTGCCGGCACGGACATGAATATCACGGCGGACACACTCACCAACAAAGGTGCGACGTCCGGCTCCGGCACGCGCACCCGTACCTGGAGGTTGACCGCGTCCAACGGTACTTACTGGCGTTTCAAACGCAGCGTCGTAGACCCGTACAACGCGCAGGGCGGCCCTAAAAGCTTGCCGGTCGGTGCGTTGTCGGCGTTCCCACTGGTTGCCGACACCCTGGTATCGACCGCCGGGGCGTCACTGGCGCCGGCGATCATCCAGGCCGGTGGTGCGGTGAACATCACCGCCACCAAGACCTTGATCAACAGCAGTGAGACACCGTTCACAGCCTTGACCGAACGCGCCGCGCGCCACGAAGACACCGCTATCAGCACCGGACCGGTAACGGTGGTGGTGCAACTCGCTGCGCAACTGCCGCCTGACCTTGCCAAACAGCAAGTCAACCCGCTGACACTGCGTGAGTTCAGCCTGCCGACCGGTACCCACGGCCTGTTCCACCTCAGTACCCAAGCGGTCGACGGCACCCAGGCGGTACAGGCCAACACGGGCCCGCAAAGCTGGACCATGGGCGGCGCCAGCCTCGGCCTGGCGCAATGCAAGGACGCGCAACCAGCACCGACGACGCGTACCTTCGATTTGACCCAAGTCGATCAACAGAGCGCCGCGACTCGCCAATTGGGCTCGACAGCACGCCAGGTCAGTGGCGTCACCGCCAGCGCCACGGCGTTTGACGTCTCTGCGGCCACCGATGTGGACAACGGCGGCGTCTGGACGCCTGGCCAGATCACTACCGGTGAGATCGCCCGTGGGGATGGCATCAACAGCCAAAATCCGTCCGCAGGTTCGACCCTGCCTACGGTCAAGGTCAGCGGGCCTGGCGACCAGCCAAACCTGGCGCTGACTGAGCGCGATACGCGCATACAGGTCACTACACCCGGCGACCTCGCGCGCCCCACAGTGAACATTCCCGGTGTCACCCCGGTGATGCCAGGCATCCAGCCGGTAGCCGGCACGCCCAATACACAAAGCCAAGGCAATCGCCCAACGCAAGTAGCCACGGTGGTCGCTAAACCACTCGACGCAGGCGCGCAAACCACCTCGGTCGCCAGCCAGACCGTCAGCCGTGTACAAGGCTTTACGCCTACCGGGCCGGTGTCCCAACCGCACAAATACCTGGTCGAAACCAACCCGGTGCTCACCGACCTGAAACAGTTCATGAGCTCCGACTACCTGCTGGCGGGCCTGGGTTACAACCCGGATGAAAGTGCCAAACGCCTGGGCGACGGGCTTTATGAGCAACACTTGATCCAGCAAGCCGTGCAAGCGCGTACGGGACAGCGTTTTATCGACGGCCAGAACACCGACGAAAAACTGTTCAAGTACTTGATGGATAACGCCATCAGCAGTAAGCAACAGCTGAACCTGGCCGTGGGCGTGTCGTTGACCTCGCAGCAGGTTGCCGCCCTGACGCACGACATCGTCTGGCTCGAAGAGCATTCAGTGAACGGTGAGAAAGTGTTGGTGCCGGTGCTTTACATGGCCCAGGCCGACAACCGTCTTGCGCCGAACGGTGCCCTGATCGCCGGTAACGACCTGAACCTGATCGCCGGGGAAAACCTGGAGAACGCCGGCACCCTGCGCGCTACCAACAACCTTTCAGCCAAAGCCGGCAACGACCTGACCAACAGCGGCGTGATCGAAGCCGGTAATCGTCTGGACCTGCTGGCCGGCAACAACATCGTCAATAAGTCTGGTGGCATCATTGCCGGGCGCGACGTCACGCTCACGGCCCTCAAGGGTGATGTGATCAACGAGCGCGCCGTGACCAGCACAGGTGGCGGTACCGCGACGCGTCGCGACTACCTCGACAGCGTGTCACGCATCGAGGCCGCGAATGACCTGACCCTGAATGCCGGGCGCGACGTGGCCAACACCGGTGGTGTGTTGCAAAGCGGGCGCGACACCCTCATCACCGCCGGGCGCGATGTTCATATTGATGCGGTTGAGCAGCGCGATGGCTTCAACATGGGCAGCCGCCTGCGCACCGAAACCGTGACACAAAACGGTGCCAGCGTAGAAGCCGGCCGTGACCTGACAGTCTCGGCAGGCCGCGACTTCAGCGCCATCGCCAGCCGCATCGACGCCAAGCGCGACCTGAGCATTACGGCCACCGAAAACCTCAGCGTTTCCTCGGCTGCCGATGAGCAGCATTCCTCCAGCAAGTCCAAGAAAGTCACACAGTCCAAAGACCACATCAGCCAAGTCTCCAGCGTGCTGACCGCCGGCGGCGACGTGTCGTTGAATGCCGGCAAGGACCTGGAACTGACCGCCAGCCGAATTGCCGGTGGCGGCAACGTCGCCCTCGAGGCACAGCGCGATGTGAGCATCCTCTCAGCACTCGACGAAGACGCTTCGTTCTACTCGAAAAAGAGCAAAGGCTCGTTCGGTCGCAGCAAAAGCGAACAACGTGAAAGCTACGACAGCACCAACGTCGTCTCCGTCGTCGAAGCCGGCAAAGACCTGACCATCAACGCCAGCAAAAAAGCCGACGGCGGCATGAACATCGAAGGCGGGCGCGACGTCACCGTGATCGGCAGCCAATTGAAAGCCGGCGGCGACATGCTGCTGGGTGCCACGGGCGATATCGCGGTGCTGTCGGGTGTCGAGGAGCACGGTTCCTACAGCAAGAAGACCAAGTCCGGGTTCCTCGGGCTTTCGAAAAGCGGCAAGAGCCAGCTGAAAACCACCGCCAGCCAGGTCGGCAGCGAGTTGGAGGCCGGCAATGACGTGGTGGTGGCTGCGGGTAATGACGTGCGGTTGCGGGCGAGTGAGATCAGTGCTGAGAACGACACTGAACTGCGCGCCGGGCTGGTGAACAGCACCGGCGACATTAACCTGGTTTCTGCGAATGACACGGCGTACAGCCGCAGCGAGGAATACAAAAAGAAATTTGGCTATGTGGAGAGGCCAACGTCGGTGGCGATCTCTTCGGCGAAGAAGGCCGGGCGTGAAGCGCAGAGCAGCACGAGCGTAAGCAGCCAGGTCAATGCTGACCGCGATGCTACCTTGCAGGCTGAACGTGACATCAACCTGGTGGGCAGCGGCATCAGTGCCGGGCGCAACGTCAGCCTGGACGCCGGGCGTGACGTCAACGTGGTCGCCGCTCAGAACTCCAGCAGCGAACGCAGTTGGGAGAAGAAAAAACAGACGGGCTCAAGTATCTCCAGCAATGGCAATGGCTTCAGTGTTTTTGCAGGCACCGAAGGCTCCACGAAAAAAGATCGCCTGGAACGCGAGACCGCTGCGGGCAGCCAGATCAGTGCAGGCCAGGACGTCGCGATCAACGCCAAGCGCGATATTAACCAGCGAGGTTCCGACCTCAATGCGGTTAATGATATCGACCTGACGGCCGGGAGAAATATCAACATCGACGCTGCCCGTGAAAGCCTGCTCCAAGAGCAACTGCGACAGAAAGAGAGCAATGGGCTGGGTGCTTCAATCAACCACAACTACGCCAATACCAAGGACGCGGTGAGCGGAGCGGGCAAGGGCGAGGACAATGTCAGCAAGGGCTCTAGCACGCTGAAGGCCGTAGATTCGGTGAGCCAGTTCGTCAGCGGGCCGACGGGTGATGCCAAGTTCGGTAATAGCAAACAGAGCAACAGCCAACAAGTTGTCGAGCAGACCAACAGGTCCTCGACACTCAATGCCGGCAAAGATCTCAACCTTAACGCCGGCAACGACGTCGTGGTGAAGGGTAGCCAATTGGACGCCGGTCGCGACATCAATATTAAAGGGCGCGACGTGACCCTTGATATCGCCAAAGGCAGCGTCAGTGAGGAAACCACCAACACCCAGAGTTGGGGCGGTATTCATGGCGGCACCAGTGGCGGGATCAAGGTCGGTGTCGGTGGCAGTTATGGCACCGCCACGGGCGACAGTGCCCAGGGCACCTCTACGCCTACGCAACTTGATGCTGGTCGCGATATCAACCTCAAGGCAAGTAATGACCTCAACCTGATTGGTACACAGGCCAAGGCGCAACGAGATATTGAGCTGAATGCCGGCAAGGATTTGAATATCCGTTCGGCGCATAACGACAGCACCAGCGAAAACAATCGCCACAGTGGCGGCGGGGAGGCGGGTCTTACCTTTGGCTCCGATGGCATCGGCGTTTATGTCAGTGTGAGTTTGGGCAAAGGCAACCTGGAACGAGAAGGCCAACGTCAACAAGAGGCATATCTATACGCAGGCGACCGCCTGGGGTTCAACAGCGGTAAGGACACCAACATCGGCGGTGCCAACCTACGGGGTGATGAGGTGGTAGGCCGCGTCGGCGGCAACCTCAACGTTTCATCGGTGGCCGATACCGGCAAGGTCAAGGGCAAAGAATTTGACATTAGCGTTACGGCTACCATCGGCCCGGGAGCGGGTGTCAGCGGTTCGGTCGGCTATGGCCAAACCACCGGCAAGACTGACTGGGTTGAAGAACAAACCAGCATCACCGGCAAAAACAAAGTTGATATCCGTACCGAGAACCATACCCAGGTCGACGGTGCTGTCATCGCAGCTGATAACGGCAACCTTAAACTGGACACCGGTACGCTCGGCTTCAGCGATATCGCCGGGCAGGATAAAGAGCACGGTTACTACCTCAACGTAGGCGGGACCTACAAAGCCGGTAGCAATGACAGCAAAGGCAGCACCGTACAAGACAGTAGCCAGACGGGCAAAGGCAAGGAAGGTAAGACCGGTTGGAGCGTTGAGGGTTGGAACTACGAAAAAGAACGCGAGCAGATTGTGCGTGCAACTGTTGGGACCGGTGAGATCGTTGTACGCGAGGATGCCGAAACAGGTGCTGACTCCACGACCAGTTTGAACCGCGACGTGGGCAAAGCCTATGAAATCACTAAGGATGAAGAGAAACGCACCGATCTGTATGCGAGCAGTTCCTCGATTGATGCGGTGATGGACCCCGAGAAAACTGCTAAAGACTTGGTTAAGGACGTTGTTAATTTCGGCGAAAATCAAAAGAAGAAGATTCAGGAAGTCGCAAGCGCGCTCGACCAGATCAAGGGAGAAATCCAAGCTCAACGTGTAAGTATCAATGATATCTCGGCGAAGACCCGCAAAACATTTGGGGATGAGCAAGCGCTAACCATTGCGAAAAATTTAGCCCGCAAAGGCCTTGACCCTAATGCGCTAGAAACGCTTCCACCGGAAGTGATTAGCGCATTGACTACCTTTTCGCAAAATGCAGAGATTTACGATAAGAAAATTAAAAGTTGTATTGATGATGGCAGTTGTCCATTCGCCTCTTCGGCTGAGCAAAAAGCTGGGCAGCCACTGGAACTGGCGGCGACGAACATAGATAATTTACCGCGTAACGGCGGTGAGGCAGCGCTTAATGGCATCGTTGATATTGTTAAGATTTCTCAAGCGCTCCCAATAGAGCAGTTCCAAGCTGCGATGCTCAGCGTACAAGCTATGATGGGGCCTTTAAAGTTTGTAGTGAGCGCTGTTGCGAATGCTGTCGTCAAGGAAGTAGCCGGTGAAAAATATCAGGAGTATAAAGAGTCGGCCGCTATTGAGTTGGCAGCAAAGCTGACAGATCGAAAAGTTGAGTTTATGCGGGAGATCCATGAGGAGGCTAAAGCTGATGCTAATAGTGTTCTGAATGGCGATGAATACGTTGTTGCAACGGAGTTCCTGATTGATGCCGTCCTGGGCGAGGTCAAGTCCCTAGGGATGAAGGCCGGCAGTAAAATCTTTGCTAATGATTCGAAAGGCCCGCTGCTGCCTGACAGTTACTGGAAGAACAAAGAAGCGCCCACTCAGGTTACCCCGGGGACTACGCGGGTGGTGGACATCAAACCGAGCAGCCGTAAAAAAGATGAGTTTTATGAGCGGACCACGCATTATGATGAGTATGGGCGTAGCAAAGGTCAGACCCATATGACCGATCATGGGCAACCTGACGTGCATCCTAATCCCCACCATCATGTGCGAGATGTGGAGCGAAATCAAAATGTCAAAGGTGCCAGGCCTGGCGTGCATCCAGATTACTAGGAGGGAATATGCGGCCACTTGAAATGAGCATTGAGGGCATTGAGAAGCTTTCCATTATTCCAGATTTTGATTTCTATAATCTAAATCTTGTGCTGGGGCTCAGCTTGCAGCGAGAAAATATGGGGCACGCAGTTGATACTTACAGAGTTACCTTAGAGATGCTTTATGAGTCTGAGCAGTCGGCGTTTGAAGTTATTTTAGGGTTTGCAGGGGTTCGTCGTTTAGCAGTTCCTGATGTGTGTGGGAGTTTTTACTTGAGCGAAGTTGAAGTGGATGACGTCTCAGCAGATCAGCTTGAAGGAGTTAAATATAGGCTGAAAGACTATGGAGGCACAGGGTTTGAAGTGCTTGCTCGGGAATTTTCAGTTGTCAGCTGCAAGCAACACTTGTGAAACGAGAGTTAAACGCGAAACGGGGGCAGTTCACAGTTCTGTAAAGGCAATCAGCATTGCTCTTTGAAGCATGTGAATGGTGGTCTGGCCCCTATTTCTTTCTGCACTACTGGAGCTGTCCTGAGCAAGAGAAATAGAAGAGAAATAGGGGGCAGGCCACGGTTTTGTAAAGGTAATCAGAGTTGCTCTTTGAAACAGAGAAATAGGGGGCAGACCACGGTTTTGTAAAGGTAATCAAAAATTGCTCTTTGAAACATGTGAATGGTGGTCTGACCCCTATTTCTTCCTATTTCTTCCCTATTTCTTCTATTTCTTATTTGGTGGGGTTCAGGCACTCGATGGAGCGGTCTACGGTGGTCTTGGCCATTTCCAGCAAATGCCACACCGCCAGAATTTTCGCCCGCTCGGGGTTAGGCAGTTGCTCACTGCAGTTAAGTGTCGTGGCCGAAGCGCTGTCGAGCAAGCTTGAGGTGTAGAGCAGGGCGTCTTCGAAGCTCAGGTCTTCGATTTGAACGCCTTGGGCTGGCAGGTAATGGTCGATGGCGCGGTTGAAGGCGGCGCGGTCTTTAGTGGCGTTGCGGGGTGGATCGGGGACGACTTTTTTCATTTTGCAGCTCCTGGGTGATCAAGGAGCCGACACATTTCGCGACTAAACGTAGGGTGGCGGCTGTACGCAGGTTAGTCGACCGGTCAGGAGCATCCGGCGCGCCCGAGGGCGCCCTGCGCACAGCCACCATTAAACTTTATGGGACGATGCGCCTACTCCTAAATCCGAGCGACTAAACCCGATCACTGATAAGCAGTGACGGACCGCAGACTAGCCATCGATTCGAGGAGGCACAAGGCGGCAGGAATTGTCTAGGAAACGTCCTGCAATTTAAAGAGACACGCCCTGCTGGCCCTTCAAAAACCATGACTGAATGCCACTAACCCGCCCATCAACGGTGGTGGTGAATGGCTTTTTGTAGGTGCTTTTCCCCTGCGACGTAGGCGGCTTCTGAAATATCACTCAGCCTACCCAGGCTTGTGTGCGGGGCGTATCCGCTTGCTTATATTCCGACGCCAACTTCATTGCATCCAGGGATGTGAGGCATGGCGCAGGGCTATATCAACGACCGCACCACGGACTACAACGGCTTGAAATCCCGGTTGATGGGCAGTGCCCCTAGTCGGCAGCGTTCCGACCATTTCGACGTGCTGAACAGGCACCTGCGGCCTGGGCTGGTGATGCCTGGGCAGTTGGTGATCGTTCCCGACCCCTACAGCGTGACCTGTTCGATGGAAGAGGCCTGGCTGGTACGCCGGGCCGAGGCAATTCGTCGTGAGTTGGACGCTGGCGCCGGACCCCAAGTGGTCAATAACTATGACCTGCTACAGAGTTTTTTGGGGTACGGCTCGTTGGGCGTGGGCAGCGCGACGTCAGCGTGGGCCCGGCATCTGGATGAAGTGGCGCAGACACTGGAGGCGATTGAGCAGCTGCATCAGCGCCTGAAAAACACTGGTTTGGACCGTGAGGCGTTTCTTCGCCAGCGTAAGGCGTTGTTCGGGCTGCTGGACACCCAGCTGCAAGGTGCGGCGCGATTTGGCACCGGATTGCAGGGCAATCAGGCGCTGAAGAAGGTGTTGGGGATTTCTACCAAAAGCTATCTGCAAAAGGGCGAGATCGCCGGGTATGCGCAGCGGATGCGGGATATTGCGCAAACGTCGAAATGGTTGGGCAAGGGCGCGTATGTGGGATTGGCACTGGACGTGGGCGTGGCAGGGCTGGAAATCAAGGAGGCGTGTGTGGCGGGGCGGGAGGCGCAGTGTCGGCGGGCGAAATATGTGGAGACGGGGAAATTGATGGGAGGGGTGGCGGGGGCTTATGGCGCAGGGAAGCTGGGTGCAACATTAGCCCGTAGCGGCTGTAGGGTTCTTTTGGGCATCGCGGCTAAAGGTAACGGTGCGCTGGCCTGCGCAGTGATCGGCGGCGCTGCGGGCGGGTATGCGGGAGGAAACGTATTCGGCACTGGCGGTGCGTTTCTGGGCGGGAAGATCGAAGAGATCGACGGTGATTTGATCTTTCAACCAGAGGGCGCTTAAGCATGGATTTTCAACTCATCCTGGCAATCTTTTTATTTGCAGGGGCGTTTGTTGGCGCGGGACTCACTTTATATGCTGAGTGCACAAAGCTCGAAGCCCTGGAAAGCTACTTCAGCCAGAACAAAGTGATCTGCGACAACAAACGCTTTTGGGGCAGAAATCAGCATATCGACAGGTTTCATCGCATGCTCGTGATCAATGGCCTGTTGGGAATGCCTAAATTTCACATCAAAAGAGGGGAGGTAACCGAGGCTGAACTGGCATCCGTGCCCTTGTCCCTCAAACGTTGGGCGTTGTGGCCGTATCGTTTTGGAATGGTATGGTTTGCCGGCTGTATGCTTTGGTCCATTTTGTATGGCTGGTAGCCCGGGACGCACGGCGGTCCGGGCTGCATTCTCACGGGTGCTTGACACTGGCGTCGCGGCTAAAGAAAACGGTGCGCTGGCCTGCGGAGTGATCGGCAACGTATTCGGCACTGGCGGTGCGTTTCTGGGCGGGAAGATCGGAGAGATCGACGGTGATTTGATCTTTCAACCAGAGGGCGCTTAAGCATGGATTTTCAACTCATCCTGGCAATCTTTTTATTTGCAGGGGCGTTTGTTGGCGCGGGACTCACTTTATATGCTGAGTGCACAAAGCTCGAAGCCCTGGAAAGCTACTTCAGCGAGAACAAGGTGGTCTGCGACAACAAACGCTTTTGGGGCAGAAATAAACACATCGACAGGTTTCATCGCATGCTCGTGATCAATGGCCTGTTGGCAATGCCTAAATTTCACATCAAAAGAGGGGAGGTAACCGAGGCTGAACTGGCGTCCGTGCCCTTGTCCCTCAAGCGTTGGGCGTTGTGGCCGTATCATTTTGGAATGGTATGGATTGCCGGCTGTATGCTTTGGTCCATTTTGTATGGCTGGTAGCCCGGGACGCACCACGTTTCTGGCGGCATTCTCACGGGTGCTTGACACTGGCGTCGCGGCTAAAGAAAACGGTGCGCTGGCCTGCGCAGTGATCGGCAACGTATTCGGCACTGGCGGTGCGTTTCTGGGCGGGAAGATCGAAGAGATCGACGGTGATTTGATCTTTCAACCAGAGGGCGCTTAAGCATGGATTTTCAACTCATCCTTGCAATTTTTATGTGTGCAGGTGTGTTCGTGTTCTCGGGGCTCACTCTATACGCTGAGTACACAAAGCTCGAGGCCCTGGAAAGCTACTTCAGCGAGAACAAGGTGATCTGCGACAACAAACGCTTTTGGGGCAGAAATAAGCACATCGACAGGTTTCATCGCATGCTCCTGATCACTGAACTGTTGGGGATGCCTAAATTTCATATCAACAGAGGGGAAGTAACCGAGGCTGAACTGGCGGCCGTTCCTTTGTCCCTCAAACGCTGGGCGTTGTGGCCGTATTATTTTGGGATGATAGTGGCTGCCAGCGGTGTCCTCTGGACCCTTTTGTACGGTTGGTAGGCCCGGGGGCACACCGCGCCCCGGGCTGCATTCCCACGCGGGAGCGTGGGAGCCCTCTCTCAGCGCATATGCAAAATAATCGGGCTGCTGCTCGCCGGGTCCGTATGCCCGCGCAGCGTGTTCACCGCCGCGGCATCGACTGCGCCGCCATTGTTGCCCCACGTACCCCGCACGTAAGTCAGCACCTGCGCAATTTCCTCATCCGACAACTGCTCCCTGAACGCTGGCATCCGGTAAGCATCCGGCACACCGGCGGTCACGATCCGTTGTGAGCCATTAAGCGTGATGTTGATCGCCGACGCGTTTTCCTTGGCCAATGCTGAGGTGGCGCCCGCCAGCGGTGGCATCCACTCCGGCTGGCCCTTGCCGTCCAGGCCGTGGCAGGAAGCGCAGCGGGTCGCGTAGGTATGGGCACCCGGTACGTCCGCAACCGCGTTGACCGCCTGATACTGCCACGGCGAACCGTCCCGCTGCGGGTCGCCAGGCAAGGACTTGAGGTAGCGGGCGATGGCGTTCAAATCCTCATCGCTCATGAACTGCGTCGAGTTGTTGAACGCTTCGGTCATCGAGCCATACACCACCGCGTGCTGGTTACGCCCGGTCTTGAGGAACCGCACGATCTCGTCCTCACTCCAGCGGCCCAGCCCGGTGTTGTGGTCCTGGCGCAGGCTCGGTGCATACCAGCCATCGAGCAGGCCGCCGGCCAGGTAGGGCGCGCCGGACTCGTCCAGCGCCTTCTCGTTAAAGGCCAGGCCGCGCGGCGTGTGGCAACTGCCGCAGTGCCCCGGGCCCTGGACGATGTAGGCGCCGCGGTTCCACAGCGCGTCCTGGGCGGGTTTGGCCGCGTAGGTGGCGTTGGGTGCGAACACGCCGTTCCACAGGGCGATGGGCCAGCGCATGTTCAGCGGCCAGGGAATGCCGCTTTCGATGTTGGGCTGATTGGCCGGCTCCACGCCTTGCATGAAAAACGCGTACAGCGCACGCATGTCGTCGTCGTTGAGCTTCACATAAGAGGGATACGGCATGGCCGGGTAGAGCCGTCGCCCACCGGGTGCCACGCCATGGCGTACGGCGCGGTCGAAGTCGGCGAGGCTGTAGGTGCCAATGCCGACATTTTTGTCAGGCGTGATGTTGGTGGCGTGAATTGCCCCCAACGGCGTGGCCATCTCCAGGCCGCCAGCGAACGGCGCCTTGCCCGGCAAACTGTGGCAGGCCACGCAGTCACTGACGCGGGCGACGTACTCGCCGCGGCTGACCAATGCCGGGTCGGCTTTGGCGGCAGGTTGTTGATCAAAAGGCGAGGCGGGCTCGCGGGTCACGTACCAGGCCAGTACGCCTGCGGCGACCGCGCCGGCCAGCACCAGCCAGCCTGCGGTTCTAGCCAATCGTTGGTTGTTCATGCGCGTTCCTTGTCGGTCAGGCGAAAGTGTATCGGCTCAAAGGCAGGCTACGAATGCGCTGGCCGGTCAGGTGCGCGACTGCATTGGCCACGGCCGGCGCCACTGCAGGTAACGGCGGTTCGCCGATGCCACCCATTTTTTCACCACTCTCGACGATCTTGACGTGCACCTGCGCCATGCGCGACATAGGCAGGATCGGGTACAGGTCATAGTTGCGCGCCCGTGGTTTGCCGTCCACGTACACCGCTTCCTCCAGCAAGGTTTGCGACAAGCCCAGGGCCACCGCGCCATTCACTTGCGCTTCAACAATCGCCGGGTTGACGATGCTGCCCGGGTCGATGGCTTCCCAGATGTGGTGCACCTTGACCTGGCCGTTTTCGATCGACACTTCGGCGACCACCGCAGCGTGGGAGCCGAACGGTGAGGCCATGGCCACGCCGCGTGCACGGCGGCTGCCGTCTTCGGCGGTGTAGGGGCCACGCTTCCAGCCACCGGACAACTCGCCCACCGCCTTCAGCAGCGTAGTCAGCCGCGGGTTATCGCGCAGCAAATGCAGGCGCAGCTCGTAGGGGTCTTGGCCGCCTTTGTCGGCCAGCTCATCGAGGAAGGCTTCATAGAAGAAGTCATTCAGCGAATTGCCCACCGAGCGCCAGTAGCCGAGCATGGTCGGGCCTTTGACGTAGATCTGCGCGATGCGTTTGTTGGGGATCGCGTAGCTTTTGCCCGACAGCCCTTCGAGGGCCGTGGGGTCGATTTTGTCGCCCTGTTTACCGGCGATGGCTTCGCTGGGGCCTTCGGTGGCACTCACCGCTTCAATGGCTACCGGCAACCCTTGCGCGTCCAGCGCGGCGCGGAACTTGACCACGGCGACCGGGCGCAGCACATCGCGCAGAAACTCCTCTTCACGGCTCCAGATCAGCTTGACCGGGCGACCGACTGCCTTGGCCAGCGCGATAGCTTGCGGGTAAGGGTTGGCCGAGTCATACAAAAAGTGCCGGCCGAAAAAACCGCCCAGCAGCGGTGAGTGCAGGGTGATCTTCGCCGGGTCGAGGCCGGTGCGTTTGGCGATATCGGCGCGGAACATATCCGGCGCCTGGTTCGGCAGCCACACCTCCAGCGTGCCGTCGGGGTTGAAGCGTGCCAAGGCCGACGGCGGCTCCAACTGGGCGTGGTTGACGTACTGGTTATGGTAGGTGGCTTCGACTTTGGTTTTGGCGTTGGCCAGCGCGCCGGCCACATCGCCTTCGTTTTCATCGTCACGCGCCGGGCCTTGCTGGGCGGCGAGGAAGTCGCGGTACTTGTCGCTGGAAAAATCCGCCGGCATCGCGCGTACGGTCGAATCTGCAGCGGCTTCCAGCCATTCCACCTGGATCGCCTCCACCGCGCGCTTGGCGTGCCACCAGCGCTCGGCCACCACGGCCACGGCGCCGGGCAGTTGATGCACCGAGTGCACGCCCTTCATGGCTTCGACCTGCGCCTGGTTACGCAGGCTGCCCACGGTCATGCCCAGGCGCGGCGCGTGCTGGACGGCGGCGTGGAGCATGCCGTCAACTTTCAAGTCGATGCTGTATTGCGCCTTGCCGGTGGATTTGTCGTAGGCATCCAGGCGTTTGACCGGCTTGCCGATCCAGCGGAACTGGCTCGGGTCGCGCAGGGTGATGGTGGCCGGGTCGGGCACCGGCATGTCCAGGGCGCGCCCGGCCAGCTCACCGTAGCCCAGCGAGCGGCCGGAGGCGGCATGCACCACGCGGCCGGGTGTTGTGGTCAGTTGCGCGACCGGCACACCAAGCTGCTCGGCGCCGGCCTGCAGCAGCATCGCGCGGGCCAGGGCGCCGAGGCGGCGCATGGTCGGGTAACTCATGCGCACCGACATGCTGCCTCCGGTGATGCGCATACCGTTTTCCATCACCACATACGCATCGCCGGGCGGCGCGGCCTCGACGATGAAGGTGGCGGGGTCGGCGTCCAGCTCTTCACCGACAATCTGCGCCATGGCGGTGTGAGTGCCCTGGCCGCCTTCCATGAAGGGGCTGAGCAAACGCACGGTGCCATCAGGGCGAATCTCTAAAAATGCCGGCACCTGGGTGCCGCGTTCTGCCGCGTCGGGCGTGGCGGCGTAGGCCCTGGGCGTGCCCAGCGGCAGGCCGAAGCCAATGACCAGCGCGCCCACGGCGGTGCTGGCCAGGAAGCGGCGCCGGGACAGGTTGATCGGTTCGCCCAATGGCGTGTCGAGGACGGCGTTGCGCGTGTTCATCAGGCGCTCTCCTGCCGGGCGGGCTGAACGGCCAGGTCATGCACCGCTGTGCGAATGGCGTTGTAGGTGCCGCAGCGGCACAGGTTGATCATCGCCGCCTCGATCTGCGCATCGCTGGGCGCCGGGGTGTGCTTGAGCAGCGCAGTGGCGGCCATCACTTGCCCGGACTGGCAGTAACCGCATTGCGCCACCTGATGCTCGACCCAGGCCGCGACCACGCGCTTGCCCACGTCATCGGCTTCGATCGCCTCGATGGTGGTGACCTCGCGGCCAACCACACCCGCCACTGGCGTGACGCACGAGCGCACCACGTTGCCGTCCACCAGCACCGAGCAGGCGCCGCACTGGGCCAGGCCGCAGCCGTATTTGGTGCCGGTCAGCCCCAGGTCATCACGGATCACCCAGAGCAGCGGCGTATCGGCGTCGGCATCGACCTCGTAGGATTTCTGGTTGATACGTAATTGCATGGTTCACCTGCTGATCATCGGTTGGTGTGGCTTTTTTTATAAGTTGCCCATCGTTGCACTCTAGACCACGGCGCAACAGCTATCGATCCAGTCATCGACAACTCGGAGGATCAGGCAAGAATTCGACAGGATTGCACCACTGCGCGTGCTTTTAGCCTGTAGGCCTTTGCTGATCCAGGCCGGTGCGCCGCACTTTTTTTCATTCTTCTGATCTATCCCTGTCACGACCGCGCTCATTCTGCGCGTGGACAGCAGCCAGACCCGGTGCCGATGGATCGAACGTCAATTGCTTTTATCACCCGCTGGCCGCTGCTGATCGCAGCGGTGTTTATGCTCTGTGCCACCGGCTGCAGCCAGCAACAGGGCCGCGATATCGCCAGGCAGTTGCGCGATGGCAAGCCCGATGAGTTTTTTCAGACCAGCGTCGACCGCATGGCAACCCTGAGCATGCGCGACAACCTGCAAAGCCTCTACGTGCTGATGAACAAGCTCTACCTGCGCAACCCTAACCAGTGGCGCCAATCGGGTTATACCGATGCCGTGAGTGCCGCGCGGGAAATTCGCCGTGCCATCGAGAACCGGCAACCGCTGCCTGCCCTGGGGGACCGTCGTGACCTGGTGGCATTGAGCTATTCGCTGAGCCCGGAGTTTCGCGGCGACCGGGTCGGGGCGTTTATCTATGCCATCGGCAGCATGCTGGTGACTGCACACGGTGGGCGCACGCAGTTTTATGTCACCGACTCGATCAACCCGCAATTTGTCAGCAATGCCGCGCGCAATATCGAGAAAGCCACCTGGCTGCTCAGCCAGCGTCAGGACGCCAATGGCGTGTTGCTGCTGTTCTCCAATGAAATCTCGGAGGAGGGCAGCAACCTCAGTTTCGCCGTTGAGTTCGGCAAAGTGGTTGCGCGCCTCGACCTGCTTGCCCAAATGCTTGACGAGCGTTACCGGCGCGTTGCACTCAATTACGCGCAGAGCTTGCTGCTGATGAATTTTTTGCCCGTGCAGTGATGCGGGGACCGATCATGCGGTGCGGCATTTCCCTTTCATATGTGGGAAACGGCCTATCTTGCCCCCCTTTGCTTGAAACATACCCACGGTCGGCAATAGCCTCGGACTTTTCTTAACGATGAGTGCCTACCTTGGGAAAGCGCAAAACGGTTTGGCCTACTGATCGCGAAGTCCGCCTGCGATTTATCCTGTTTGCCGTGATCGACGTGGCAAGTGCTCAAGGCGTCCCCGCTGACGTGCTATTGCCCGCCCACAAACTGCTGCGCGACGCGCCGACAGAGGCGCAGTTGCGTGACGCGCTCGCGAATGTTCTGGCGTGTGACGAAATGCTTGGGTTCAGATTTGCGCAGGGCACGGAGGCGGATGATTTGCTGCGCTCGCTGGCGTCGACGGCCGATGAGACCGGTGCGGGGTTTATTTGAAGCGGGTTAGATCGTTTATTTCCTTACGATTGGTCTCAAGAGCCTAATCGCATATCTACAGCGGCGTTTATCTGCCTATGCAAGAGGCCAAAAACGCCACCGCCTCGCTGTCCGCCGAGTTGCGGTAGCGGTGGGGCTGGTCGGTGTAGAACAGGATCGAATCGCCGGTGGAGGGCCGTGTCGTAGGGGAACTACGCGCGGCTGACAAACGCACCATCGGCGCTCACCAGGCGTTTGCTCTGCTGCGCCGGCAACACTTCGACGCCTTCAAAGGCGCGGTCTTCTAGAAAGGCCGCCACTGACACCTTCAACCCCTTGGCAATTTTGCACAGCACCTTGATCGACGGCACGCTGCGGCCCGATTCGATCTGCGCCAGCATTGCCCGGACGCCGCAGGCGCGTGCCAGGCCGTCCAGCGACAGGTGGCGTTTGGTGCGCAGGCGCTGCGCGACACACAGGCTGGTGTCGTCGTCATCGGTGCCAGGTTTTGGAAGCGGTTCGGTTGACTCGGCAAGTGCCTGCAGAAAATTCATCGGTCTTACGCCTGGCGCGTATCAATGGAGGGCGCCGCCTGGGCGGTCAACACGGCAAGCCCGGCGCGTGCCGTGTACATCGCCCACATCAGCTCGGCCGTATTTCCTTAAATACTGAGTTTGCATGTGTTAATTCGATTTTGGACTTAACCAACACAGGCCGTCCGAAGCTGTTGTGGGAAGGGTCTGGTCCGTTAATAAGGCGTGACTCGCTAAGCCTGCGTGGCTTCCCACCCCTGTTCGCGTGCTCGGCCCAGGCCTGTCGCGCCCCCAAATTCCAAGGATCTGCTCATGCTGTTGCGCCAACCTCCGCTCCTTTTTGCCGCCTTGACCCTCAGTTCACTGGTGCAGGCCGAAGACCTGCAACTGGCACCGATCGAGGTCACCAGCAGCGAGGTCAGCGCAGGCGAAGTGGCCCAGGCGCAACTCAACAGCGTGCCCGGTGGCACCAACTACATCGACATGAGCAGCGTGCAGCAGGGCCGGGTCAGCACCAATGAAGACGTGTTCAAGTACCAGGCCGGGGTGTACGCCAAGGCGGCCAACAATGAAGGCGTGAAGCTTTCGATACGCGGTTCGGGCTTGAACCGCAGCCCCGGTTCGCACGCCTCCGGCCTGTATGAAATGTTCGACGGTTTGCCGCTGACCGGCCCAGGCGGCACACCCTACGAACTCAAGGACCCACTGTGGCAAAGCCGCGTCGAAGTGCTGCGCGGCGCCAATGGCTTTGACCAGGGCGCGCTGGCTTTGGGTGGGTCGGTGAATTACGTCACCCGCACGGGTTACGACGCACCCAAACTGCAGGTGCGTTATGAAGCAGGCAGTCGCGGTTATGCCCAGCGCGAGATCAGCTCCGGCCAGGTGCTGGGCGATGCCGACTATTACATCAGCCTTACCGACTCCGAATCCGATGGTTACCAGCACCAGAGCGCCGGTACCGGCAAGGGCATCGCCGCCAACTTTGGCTACCGTTTCAATCCGGACCTGGAAACGCGCTTCTATTTTCGCTACCGCGAAACCACCAATGACACCCCCGGCAAGCTGACGCGTGAGCAGATCAGCCACGATCCAACGGCCGCCAACAGCCTCAACGCCGCCCGCGATTCCAAGCGTTTGCAGCCCGGTTCGACCTGGATCGCCAACAAGACCACCTTGCAGTTGGATGACAATTCCCGCGTTGAAGTCGGGCTGGCCTATCACGACTATCCGATGGACTTGCGCGAGGGCACCAATCGCCTGAAAGTCGCCTACACCGACGTCAGTGGCACGCTCAATTACATCCGCCAGGACCTGGTGTTCGGCCACGACAGCAAGACCACGATTGGGCTGCGCAGCACCCAGGCGATGCCGAATAACGGTGCCTCGGAATACGTGCGCACGCCTGCCGGTAACACGGCTATTTACGCGCCCGGCACCAAGACCCGCGACTACAGCTATCTCGGCACTGACACCGTGCTGCATGTCGGCAACGACTTGGAGCTGATACCGGACCTGTGGCTGACCACCGGCCTGGCCGCGATCTACACCCGCCGCGAAACCCAAGTCACTTATCCCGAAGGTCAGGCGCCGTTGAGCCAGCACGACTGGGATTACGCCCCGCGTATCGGCCTGCGCTATGACTTCAACGCGCAATTGCAGGTGTATGGCAACCTGAGTCGCTCGGTCGAGCCACCGCACGCGTGGTCGATGATCTGGGGTTCCAATAAATACTTTCCCACCGGCAGCGGCCCGGCCACCGGCTTGCAGCGTGAAGGCGTGAGCCTGCGCAATCAGACCGCTACCACTGTGGAAGTCGGCGGCCGTGGCGAACAGTGGTTTGGCCAGTGGGACCTGGCGCTGTACCGCTCAGAAGTGCGTCACGAACTGCTTACCGTCGAAACGCAGGCGCAAACCGCCACCACCAACGCGATCGTCGCCGAAGCCAACGCCAGCCCCACCGTGCACCAGGGTGTGGAACTGAGCCTGCTCAGCCCGCTGTGGGACGGCGGCGGCAATGGCCAACTGGCCTTGCGCCAGGCCTACACGTTCAGCGACTTCCACTACCGCGACGACGACCGCTTCGGCGACAACACCCTGCCGGGCATCCCCAAGCATTACTACCAGGCGCAACTGCGCTACAGCCACCCGACGGGGTTCTACACCAGCCTCAACACCGAGCATTCCTCGCGCGTGGCGGTGGACTACGCCAATTCCTACTACGCGGCGGCCTACACCACCCTCGGCGCCACCTTCGGCTACGACGCGCCCCAGCAGGACTGGCAAGCCTGGGTCGATGTGCGCAACCTCACCAACCGGCGCTACGCCAATACGGTCACGCCGGGCTATGACGACAAGGGCCTGGATGTGGCACGGTCCACACCGGCAGACGGGCGAGGTATTTTTACCGGCGTGTCGTGGAGTTGGCGTTAAGCAACACTTGTATGACGAGGGGGCTCACTGTGAAGCGCGGGCTTCCTGTGGCGAGCGGGCTTGCCCCGCGTTGGGCTGCGCAGCAGCCCCAAAACCAGCGACCGCGTTCTACCTGCCAAAACGCGGTGGGCCTACTGGGGCCGCTGCGCGCCCCAACGCGGGGCAAGCCCGCTCGCCACAGGAAGCCTGCCCACCACAGGAAGCCCATTCGCCACAACTGCCAGCCTGTAAAGCCCGAAAAGCAGCAGACCTGAGCCCCCCTTGCCCTCATACCGTTTTGCTGGCATTGTTCGCGCAATTGGTAATATTTCCCATTTGAGAAGTTTTTGCGCATGCATGACATTCCGGCCGCGCCGGGCGATGGCGCCCGTCAGCAGACCCTCACGGCAATGTACCGCGAGCACCACGGCTGGTTGCACGGCTGGCTGCGCAAAAAACTCGGCTGTTCGCAGCACGCCGCCGACCTGGCCCACGACGCATTCATCCGCGTCCTGATGCTGGCCGCCCCCCACAACATCAAGGAACCGCGGGCTTTTCTGGCCACCACCGCCGGGCGTTTGCTGATTGACGGCGCGCGGCGCCGCCGCATCGAAAAGGCCTACATGCAAGCCCTGGTGATTGAGTGCGAAGACGCCGGCATGCCCGATCCGGCGGCAATCCACGTGGCGTTGCAGGCCCTGGAGCGCATCGCCGAGATGCTCGCCGGCTTGCCCGCCAAGACCCGCGAAGCCTTTCTGTTAAGCCGCCTCGACGGGCTGACGTACAGCGAAATCGCGTGCTGCCTGGACGTGTCGCCCAGTACCGTCAAAAACTATATTTCCACGGCGCTGGTGCATTGCTACCACAGCCTGCACGCGGCGGACCCGCTGTCGTGAGCACTGAACACATCATCCAGCAGGCGGCGAACTGGCTGACACGCCTGCACGACGAAGACGTCAGCGACGCCGACCGCCAGGCCTTCAACACTTGGTGCCAGGCCGACCCGCGCCATGCCGTCGCCATCGACCGCATGCGTGCGCTGTGGGGCAATTTCGACGCCGTGCCCGCGCGCCCGGCGCGCATCGCCCTTAACCGTGCCTTCGCCCCACGACGCTCGCGTGGCGCACAGGTGCTGGGTTTACTCGGCGTATTGATCTGCGGCTGGGTCGGTCTGGAGCGCGCGCCAGTGTGGATGGCCGATCAGCGCACCGGTGTCGGCGAACGTCGCCAGGTCGCCCTCGAAGACGGCAGCCGCTTGCAGCTCAACAGCAACTCGGCCGTGGACGTGAAATTCGACGGCCACCAACGCGTGATCCAGTTGCTGCAGGGCGAGCTATGGGTCGAGGTGGCCAAGGATGCGCAACGGCCGTTCGTGGTGCGCACCGATCAAGGCACGGCCACCGCCTTGGGCACCCGCTACCTGGTCAAGCGCGCCGCGGACGGCACCACCGTGGTCACGGTGATCGAGTCCAGCGTGGCGGTCAAAGGCGAGGGCGCAGAAGGCGTCAAGGTCGCAGCCGGCCAGCGCGCGGTGCTTGACCATGGCCGCGCCCAGTCGCCGCAGGCGATTGGCAACACCGACCCGGACGCCTGGACGCGTGGCCTGCTCAAGGTCAATGACCAGCCCTTGAGCGATGTGCTGCAAACCCTCGCCAGCTACCGCCATGGCCTGGTGCGGTTTGACCCACAGGCCCTGCAAAACCTGCGGGTGTCCGGTGTGTTCAAGCTCGACGACACCGCGGCGGCGCTCGCGACACTGGCCGATAACCTGCCGATCAAGGTGGAGTACTTCACGGACTTGCTGGTGGTGGTCAAGCCGCGTTAAGTCAAGGTTCATGCTGGCGCAGGCGCTTGTACAACGTGTTGCGGCTGACGCCCAACTCCCGCGCCAGGTGGGAAATATTGCCGCCAGCGGCCTTCAAGCGTTGCGTGAGGTCGATGCCATCTTCCACACCCTGGTTGGCAGGCAACGGCGCTGGCACGTTCAAATCCACAAAAAAATCATCCGGCAGGTGCTCGGGGCGCACCGGCTGCTCCTCGGCCATGGCCAGTGCTACCTGCAACACGCTGCTGACCTGGCGCAAATTGCCCGGCCACGGGTGTTGCTCGAACAACGCCAGCACCTCGGCACTCAGCCCGGCCCATTGAGTTGGCTCGCGGTGCTGCTGCCACAACTGCTGGAACAGCGCCTGCTTGTCGGTACGCTCACGCAACGGCGGCAGCTCCAGGGTCAGGCCGCCGATGCGGTAGTACAAATCCTCGCGAAAGCGCCCGGCCTGCACCCATTCGCGCAACGCGCGGTTGGTGGCGGAGATGATACGCAAGTCCACCGGGAACAGCTCGCTGCTGCCCACCGGCTGCACGCAGCGCTCCTGCAACACCCGCAGCAAACGGGCCTGGGTCGGCAGCGGCATATCGCCGATCTCATCCAGAAACAACGTGCCTTTGTCCGCCTTGCGAATCAGGCCGATGCTGCCTTTCTGATTGGCGCCGGTGAAGGCGCCTTTTTCATAGCCAAACAGCTCAGACTCGACCAGCTCCGCCGGAATCGCCGCACAGTTCACCGCGATAAACGCCTGCGCGCTGCGCGAGCTGGCCTGGTGCAGGGCTTTGACGAACACCTCTTTGCCGACGCCGGTCTCGCCGTGGATCAGCAGCGGAATGTCTTTTTCCAGCAGACGCTCGGCCTGGCGCACGGCTTTTTCCACACGCGCGTCGCCAAAGTGCAGGGTGTTGAGGCTGATCGAGGTCGGCTTCAGCTCGGCAGGCTTGCCCGGCTTGGGCTCACTGAAGACTCGCGCCTGTATCGGCATCTTCTTCGGCCGTTTCAATAAACACTGAAACCGATTGCGTCCCGCCGCCTGCAGCGAGAACGGCAAGCCTTCCGGCTGGTTCAGCAACTCCAGCAACGAGACCTTGAACAAACTGTCGATCAGCACCCGCGACAAACTGATGCCCAGCAAGTTGTCCGCACGGCGGTTGGCCGACAGCACTTGACCGCTCTCATCAAAAATCAGCAGCCCGGCCCACTGGCTGTCGAGGTTGTTCAGGCCGGTGTTAAAGGTCAGCTGGAAATGCTCGCCGCGAAACAGGTTGAGGATCAGCCGGTTTTCTACGGTCTGGCTCATCATCTTGACCATGCCCAGGGTATGGGAGGGCGGTAGATAGCTGTCGCTGGACACATCCAGCACCGCGATGATTTCGCGCTGGGCATCAAAGATCGGCGCCGCCGAGCCGGTCATGAAGCGGTTGGCCTTGAGGAAATGTTCGTCGTGCTCGATATGCACCGCCTGGGCACAGGCCAACGCGGTGCCGATCGCATTGGTGCCGCTGCTGCGCTCCCTCCAGCTGGCGCCGGCGCTGAAACCGCGCGCCAGTTTCGGCTCGATAAAGCGCTGGGTGCCCCACGAGGTCAGGACCTGGCCCTGGTTATCGGCCAGCATGATCAGGCAGTTGGAATTGCTCAGGATGTTTTCGTAATAGGGCAGCACTTCCTGGTGGGTGGTCTGCACCAGTGAATGCTGGCTTTCCAGTAATTGGCTGATGCCCTCGGCGGGCAGTTGGTCAAAGCTGGGCGTGCTCTGGTGGTCCAGGCCAAACGCGCGGCAGCGGCGCCAGGAATCCTGGATGAGGGTGTCGTGAGCCAAGGGTTCGGCCATGGAGGCGACCTTCTTTTTTATTGTTATTGGGCTTGCACAATCTGGCTGAAGAAACAGGGTCGAAATGTGGGAGCGGGCTTGCCCGCGAATGCGGTGGGTCAGTCAATACAGATGCCGACTGTTCTACCGTCATCGCGGGCAAGCCCACTCCCACCTTTGATTCGCGTCGCCCATCAATTGTTGTTCACAACTGTTCATTGTCAACCCCGCGCCTGTTCAGTTGTTCAGCCCCAGGTGTTCACCTGTGTTCATGCTCGAGCGGCGTATTCGGCCCATGTCCTTACAGATCAATCACCTGCCAGTTCTGGCACGAAACTCGCTCTGAGTCGTTGCCAGATTCATTCCAATAATAAAAAAGGGCGTGTCATGTCATTGACCCTGGAACATGTCTCCCGCGTCGTCGAAGGCCAGACCTGGATCGACGACGCCAACCTGCGTTTCGAAGCCGGTTCCTTCAACGTCTTGCTGGGCCGCACCCTGTCCGGCAAGACCAGCCTGATGCGCCTGATGGCCGGCCTGGACAAGCCCGACAGCGGCCGCATCCTGATGAATGGCGTGGACGTCACGCACAAGCCGGTGCGCCTGCGCAACGTGTCGATGGTCTACCAGCAGTTCATCAACTACCCGACCATGACCGTGTTCGAGAATATCGCCTCGCCGCTGCGCCAGGCCGGTGTGTCCAACGAGCTGATCCACAGCAAGGTGCTCGAAACCGCGAAAATGCTGCGCATCGAGAAATTCCTGCAGCGCCATCCGTTGGAGCTGTCCGGTGGCCAGCAGCAACGCACGGCCATGGCCCGCGCGCTGGTTAAAGACGCCGAGCTGATCCTGTTTGATGAACCGCTGGTGAACCTGGACTACAAACTGCGCGAAGAACTGCGTCAGGAAATGCGCGAGCTGTTCAAGGCCCGCCACACCATCGCCCTCTACGCCACCACCGAACCCAATGAAGCCCTCGCCCTTGGCGGCACCACCACGATTCTGCATGAGGGCCGGGTGATCCAGAGCGGCAAGGCTGCCGAGGTGTACCATCAGCCGCAGACCGTGCTGGCCGCCGAATTGTTTTCCGAGCCGCCGATCAACCTGATGCCGGGGCGGATCAGCGGCAATGAAGTCAGCTTCGCCAATTTTGTGCACTTCCCGCTCAACGTCGACCTGCGCCCCATCGGCGAGGGCGAGTTCCGCTTTGGCGTGCGCCCCAGCCATATCAGCCTGGTGCCGAGCAACGACGATGACCTGGAACTGGCCGTGACCGTGGAAGTGGCCGAAATCAGCGGCTCGGAAACCTTCCTGCACGTGCGCAGCGAGCATTTCCTGCTGGTGCTGCACCTGCCGGGCGTGCACGAGTACGACGTTGATGCGCCGATCCGCGTGTATATCCCCACCCATAAACTGTTTGTGTTCGATGGCCAGGGCCGCTTGGTCCAGGCCCCCGGGCGCCGCGTAGCGAGGGTTGCCTGATGGCCGAGATCCATTTGCAGAACCTCGCGCACAGCTACAGCCCTACACCCGCCGGCCCTGAAGACTACGCGATTCGGGAAATGAACCACGTGTGGGAGCAGGGCGGCGCCTACGCCTTGCTCGGGCCGTCCGGGTGCGGCAAGTCGACCTTGCTGAATATCATCTCCGGCCTGCTCAACCCTTCGGAAGGCCAGGTGCTGTTCGACCACAGGGTGGTCAACGAACTCACCCCGGAGCGCCGCAACATCGCCCAGGTGTTCCAGTTCCCGGTGGTGTACGACACCATGACGGTGTTCGACAACCTGGCCTTTCCGCTGCGCAACCAAGGCATGCCCGAGGCGAAAATTCACAGCAAGGTGCAGGAAATTGCCGAAGTCCTCGACCTGCAAACCCTGTTGAGCAAAAAGGCGCGCAACCTCACCGCCGATGAAAAGCAGAAAGTCTCCATGGGTCGTGGCCTGGTGCGTGATGACGTGTCGGCAATCCTGTTCGACGAGCCGCTGACGGTGATCGACCCGCACCTGAAGTGGAAACTGCGGCGCAAGCTCAAGCAGATCCACGAGCAGTTCAATATCACCATGGTCTACGTGACCCACGACCAGCTTGAAGCCTCGACCTTTGCCGACAAGATCGCGGTGATGTACGGCGGGCAGATCGTGCAGTTCGGCACGCCGCGCGAGTTGTTTGAGCGGCCCAGCCATACGTTTGTCGGCTATTTCATTGGCAGCCCCGGCATGAACCTGATTGAAGTGCAGGCCGAGGCGGGCGGGGTGCGGTTTGCCGGCACGCTGCTGCCGTTGCCCGAGGCGATGCAGCAGCGCATCCGCGACGGCGACTTCAAAAAACTGCAGGTGGGCATCCGTCCGGAATTTATCCACGTGTGGGACGAGTACAACCCTGACGCGCTGCAGGCCGACGTCACCCATGTCGAAGACCTTGGCACCTACAAGATCATGACCCTCAACCTCGACGGCGCGCCGTTGAAAATACGCCTGGCCGAAGACAAACCGGTGCCCCAGGGCAGCGCCTCGATCAGCTTTCCGGCGCAGTGGCTGATGGTCTACGCCGATGACTACCTGCTGGAGGTGCAGCCATGAACAAGGTGCAGAACAACAAGGCCTGGTGGCTGGTGTTGCCGGTGTTTCTGTTGGTGGCGTTCAGTGCGGTGATCCCGATGATGACCGTGGTCAACTACTCGGTGCAGGACATCTTCGACCAGTCCAGCCGCTACTTTGTCGGCGCCGACTGGTACAAGCAGGTGCTGCTCGACCCGCGCTTGCATGACTCCTTGCTGCGCCAGTTCATCTACTCGGCTTGCGTGCTGCTGATTGAAATCCCGCTGGGTATCGCCATCGCCCTGACCATGCCGACCAAGGGCCGCTGGTCGTCGCTGGTGCTGATCATTCTGGCGATTCCGCTGCTGATTCCGTGGAACGTGGTAGGCACTATCTGGCAGATCTTCGGCCGTGCCGACATCGGTTTGCTCGGTTCCACCCTCAACGCCATGGGCATCAACTACAACTACGCGGCCAACACCATGGACGCCTGGGTCACGGTGCTGGTGATGGACGTGTGGCACTGGACTTCACTGGTGGCGTTGCTGTGTTACTCGGGGCTGCGCGCGATCCCGGACGTGTACTACCAGGCCGCGCGAATAGACCGTGCATCGGCCTGGGCGGTGTTCCGGCATATCCAGTTGCCGAAGATGAAAAGCGTGCTGCTGATCGCGGTGATGCTGCGGTTCATGGACAGCTTCATGATCTACACCGAGCCCTTCGTCCTCACGGGCGGCGGCCCGGGGAATGCCACCACCTTCCTCAGTCAGACCCTGACCCAGATGGCTGTCGGCCAATTCGACCTGGGCCCGGCGGCGGCGTCCTCGCTGGTGTACTTCCTGATCATCCTGTTGGTGTCCTGGCTGTTCTACACCGCCATGACCCACTCCGACGCCAACCGCTGAGGCCGCCAACATGAGCAAACGCAAGGTCATACCGCTGCTGGTCTACATTCTGTTCTTGCTGGTGCCGATCTACTGGCTGCTGAACATGTCCTTCAAGAGCAACACCGAAATCCTCGGCGGGCTGACCCTGTTTCCGCAGGACTTCACCCTGGCCAACTACAAGGTGATCTTCACCGACCCGAGCTGGTACACCGGCTATATCAACTCACTGTATTACGTGAGCCTGAACACGGTGATTTCCCTGAGTGTGGCGCTGCCGGCAGCCTACGCCTTCTCACGCTACCGCTTCCTGGGCGACAAGCACCTGTTCTTCTGGCTGCTGACCAACCGCATGGCACCGCCGGCGGTGTTTTTGCTGCCGTTTTTCCAGCTGTATTCGTCCATCGGCCTGTTCGACACACACATCGCCGTGGCCCTGGCGCATTGCCTGTTCAATGTGCCGTTGGCGGTGTGGATTCTGGAAGGCTTCATGTCCGGCGTGCCCAAGGAAATCGACGAAACCGCCTACATCGACGGCTATAGCTTTCCCAAGTTTTTCGTGAAGATTTTTATCCCGCTGATCGGCTCCGGCATCGGGGTAACCGCGTTTTTCTGTTTCATGTTTTCCTGGGTCGAGCTGTTGCTGGCGCGCACGCTGACCTCGGTCAACGCCAAGCCCATCGCGGCGGTGATGACCCGCACGGTCTCGGCCTCGGGTATCGACTGGGGCGTGCTGGCGGCGGCGGGGGTGTTGACCATCCTGCCCGGCATGCTGGTGATCTGGTTTGTTCGCAACCACGTGGCCAAGGGCTTTGCCCTGGGCCGGGTCTGAGGAGTCGATGATGGAATGGATGGCCTGGACCACTCCCACCGCGTTGTTCTTTGCGGCCATCGGCGTGCTGCTGGTGGGCATGACCACCTGGGAACTGCGCTCGCCGAGCATCCCTCGGCGCGGTTTTTTACCGATCAGCACCACCCGTGGTGATCGCCTGTTTATCGGTCTTCTCGGCAGCGCCTACCTGCATTTACTGGTTATCGGCGTTACCGACTGGAGCATCTGGGTGGCGTCCGCGCTGTCCCTGGTATGGCTGTTGAGTGTGATGCGTTGGGGCTAGTGCCCTTGTGAATAAACCACCAGGAGGTCTCTATGTTGAATAAAAACAATAAGCTGCGACATAGCATTTCATTGGCCGGCGTACTGGCCCTCAGCGGTTTGAGCGCCACGGCCTGGGCCGATGCGTACGAAGACGCGGCGAAAAAATGGATCGGCAGCGAGTTCAAACCGTCCACCCTCACCCAAGACCAGCAGCTCGAAGAGTTGAAGTGGTTTATCAAGGCGGCAGAACCGTTTCGTGGGATGAAGATCAACGTGGTGTCGGAAACCCTCACCACCCACGAGTACGAATCCAAGGTGCTGGCCAAGGCCTTCAGCGAAATCACCGGCATCAAGCTGACCCACGATCTGTTGCAGGAAGGCGACGTGGTGGAAAAGCTGCAAACCCAGATGCAGTCCGACAAGAACATCTATGACGGCTGGGTCAACGATTCGGACTTGATCGGCACGCACTTTCGCTATGGCAAGACCGAGTCGATCACCGACCTGATGGTCAACGAAGGCAAGGACTTCACCTCGCCGACCCTGGACATCAAAGACTTTATCGGCCTTTCGTTCACCACCGCGCCGGACGGCAAAGTCTACCAACTGCCCGACCAGCAATTCGCCAACCTCTACTGGTTTCGCGCCGACTGGTTCGAGCGGCCGGAGCTGAAAGCCAAGTTCAAGGAAAAATACGGCTACGACCTCGGCGTCCCGGTGAACTGGTCGGCCTATGAAGACATCGCCAAATTCTTCAGCGAAGACGTCAAGGAAATCGACGGCAAACGTATTTATGGGCACATGGACTACGGCAAAAAAGACCCATCACTGGGCTGGCGCTTCACCGATGCCTGGTTCTCCATGGCCGGCGGCGGCGACAAGGGCCTGCCCAACGGCTTGCCGGTGGACGAGTGGGGCATTCGCGTGGAGGACTGCCACCCGGTGGGCTCCAGCGTGACCCGCGGCGGCGACACCAACGGCCCGGCCGCGGTGTACGCGACGCAGAAATACGTGGACTGGATGAAAGCCTACGCGCCACCGGAAGCGGCGGGCATGACCTTCTCCGAATCCGGCCCGGTGCCGTCCCAGGGCAACATCGCCCAGCAGATCTTCTGGTACACCGCGTTTACCGCCGACATGACCAAGCCGGGCCTGCCGGTGGTGAATGCCGACGGCACGCCGAAATGGCGCATGGCGCCATCGCCGGTCGGGCCTTATTGGGAAAAGGGCATGAAGAAGGGCTATCAGGACGTGGGCTCCTGGACGTTCCTCAAGTCGACGCCTGAGAAGCAGAAACTCGCGGCCTGGCTCTACGCGCAGTTCGTGACCTCGAAAACCGTGTCGCTGAAGAAAACCATTGTTGGCCTGACGCCGATTCGTGAGTCTGACATCAACTCCCAGGCCATGACCGACCTGGCGCCCAAACTCGGTGGCCTGGTGGAGTTCTACCGCAGCCCGGCACGGGTCGAGTGGACCCCGACCGGCACCAACGTGCCGGACTACCCACGCCTGGCGCAACTGTGGTGGAGCAACATCGCCGCCGCCGCCAGCGGCGAGAAAACCCCGCAGCAGGCGCTGGACAACCTGGCCAAGGAGCAGGACGCGATCATGACGCGCCTGGAACGCTCCAACGTGCAGCCAATATGCGGCCCGAAAATGAACCCCGAGCGTGATGCCCAATACTGGTTCGACCAACCCGGCGCGCCGAAGCCGAAACTGGCCAATGAGAAACCCAAAGGCGAAACCGTGAGCTACAACGACCTGCTCAAGTCGTGGGAGGCAGCGCGTAAGTAACAGTATCTGTGGCAAGCGGGCTTACCGTGGCGAGCGGGCTTGCCCCGCGTTGGGTTGCGAAGCAGCCCCAAAACCTGACGACCGAGTCCTGTCTGGGTGAACTCGGCGTCTTTTATGGGGCTGCTTCGCAGCCCAACGCGGGGCAAGCCCGCTCGCCACAGCAAACCCGCTCGCCACGGCAAGCCCGCTCGCCACAGCAAACCCACTCGCCCCAATGGGCCGCTCAGCCCACAGATTTTGTGTCTACTGCCCCCTTGTTCGCCGCCAAAATCCGCGCCGTTCCCGCGCGGGCGGCAGCCCGGACACCCGCGCATAGTCGCGGCTGAACTGGGTCGCGCTTTCATATCCGGTTCGGCAAAATCCTGGCGAATCCTCTGGATGGCCTGGCTGATGCGCGACATGGCAGTGTCCGGCGCGGCGATGTCGGGCAACATCCAGCCATGGGCGCCTTGCAGTACGAGGAAGAGAATCTCCCGTTCGTACGCAGCCAACGTAGTCGTAAAGCCTGGAGTTGGTCTACAACCCCCTGGCATCTGTCGAGTGGTGCCGAATAACCGCTGATCCGCAGCCATGCAATGCCGATTGAATTTTCCCCACAGCCAGATGCTCTGCACTTTAGAAGCGCGCGTTTTGAGCGCTCTTGCGGGGCTTTCTGGTGAGAAAGCCGAGTTGTATCGGACTTTGTGGAAACTGCCATCATGACGCTTCTTACAGCGCTGTCGGGCCAACCGGCCACCCTGACTGACTCGGCCGACGGCCGCCATCAACGCGTGTACCAGCAGCTGTACAACGAGACGGAGGGTTGCGAGGCGCTGGCACGGGAATTCTTGCTGGCGCAATTGGCCCAGGTGCAGGACGTGCCCTGCGAATTGCCCGACACGCCCGAACAATTGCCCGCGTGGGTCGAGCAGCGCTGCGCCGCCGTGGCCCGCGACTACGCCGACTACCTGGAGCAACGCCAGCAGGGTCAGCCACGGCGCTACTTCCAGAACAAGGCCCACGCCTTGTACGTGTTGCAATGCCTGGCGCCGACCAAACAGGTCGATGGCGCCTGGCTGTACGGTTTACTGCGCTATTGGCAGGACCAGCGCTTCGATGGGCTGCTGACCACCTACCTCGAAGAACTGGGCGACGGCGAAGCGGCTCAAAACCATGTGGTGATCTATCGCAAGCTGCTTAGCGAACACGATGCCGACAGCGAAGCCGGCCTCAATGATGACGACTACCTGCAAGGCGCCTTGCAACTGGCGCTGGGCCTGTGTACCGAGGAGTTTCTGCCGGAGGTGATCGGTTACAACCTGGGTTATGAGCAATTACCCCTGCACCTGCTGATCACCTCGTACGAGCTGAGCGAGCTGGGCATCGATCCCTATTACTTCACCCTCCACGTCACCATCGACAACGCCAGCAGCGGCCATGCCTGCAAGGCCGCGCAATCGGTGTTGAACCTGCTGCCGCTGGGCGAGGGCAGGGAGCAGTTCTACCGCCGCGTGGCCCGCGGTTATCAGCTCAATGACCTCGGGCCGGGCACCACGGCCGTGATCGAGCGCTTCGACGTTCAGGAGCAAGTCGTGGCCATGCTTGAGCGTAAGCGCACGTACGGTCAGCACATGCATTCCGATTACTGCCGCTTCGAGGGCAAAACCGTCAATCAATGGCTGGCACAGCCTGGGCAGATCGCTGAGTTCCTGCAGGCGCTGCAAGACAAAGGCTGGATCAAGCGCAACCAGGACCCTGCCGACAGCCGCTTCTGGCAACTGATCGAGGGCGCCGGTGCAGCGATGTTCGGCGTGTTCAGCGGCGCTGAAAAGCAGCTGCTGCACGACTGGATTGCCGGTGACTGGGTCAGCGGCGAGCGCGTGCCGCCTGCACGGCCGGGGCGCGGCAGCCGTTTCTCCCGGGAGCAGCATCGCCCGGCCGATCCGGACACCCAGGCGCTGGTTGAGTCACTGTGCAAACTGGCCGATGAACAGCAGCTCGATGCGCTGATTCCGTGGATGTCGGCGCGGCGCCATTGCGCTCCGGCTGGGCTTTACGCGACGCGGCGCTTTATCCAACTGCGCGCGCGTCTGCGCTGAGGAGTGTGGTCCATGTCTGCACAGCAGCTCGTCGATCGCACCCTGTTGAACCTGGGCCGCGGTTTGAAGGAGAACGGCTACCGGTTTATCACGCCGACGCCCCTGACCCATCAACGGGTGTGCCAGCGCCTGGCAACACCGCTGGCGATGACGATGCGCGATGTGTTCGGCTGGTCGCTGCCATTTGATAACGCGTTGTTGCCTGAGGCCTTTCGCGAAGAATTGCAGCAAGCGCAGGTGATCGAAAAACACGACGCCTTATGGCGCAGCACCGTGCGCTGGTCGAGCCTGGACGAGTTGCTGTTCGCCCACTCGCCGTACCCGACCACCCAGACCGACGCGGTGTTTTTCGGCCCCGACAGCTACCGGTTTGCCCACGTGATCCAAGCCCATCTGCAACAGCGTTTCGACCCTGTGCGGCGGGCGGTGGACATCGGTTGCGGCGCGGGTGTCGGTGCATTGGTCATCGCCCGCGCCCGGCCTGACGCTGACGTGCTGGCGGTGGACATCAACCCCCGCGCCCTGCGCATGACCGCGGTGAATGCCGAGCTGGCGGGCCTGGCGAATGTCAGCGCGTACCACAGCGACATACTGGCCAGCGTCGACGGCGAATTCGACCTGATCGTTGCCAACCCGCCCTATATGAATGACCAGCATCAGCGCGCCTACCGCCATGGTGGCGGTGCCCTGGGGGCGCAGTTGTCGGTGCGTATCGTCAGCGAATCCCGGGAGCGCCTGGCTCTGGGTGGCAGCCTGGTGCTCTACACCGGCGTGGCGATGGTGGCCGGTGCCGATGCCTTTCTGGAGGCGATCAAACCCTTGGTGGCCAGTGCTGACTACGGCTGGACCTACCGCGAAATCGACCCTGACGTCTTTGGCGAAGAGCTGGAAAAACCCGGCTATGAGGGCGTCGAGCGGATCGCCGTGGTGGCGCTCACCGTCACCCGACTGCGCTGAGCTTGGCGCGCATCAGCGGCGACCACTGATCGGCTGTGGCCCTACCTCGACGGAACGCTCGCAGGTGTCGCGCCCCTTAATCAATAACCCGTTCAACACCTTCTCAACAACAGGAGTGCAGAGCATGCGAGCGATGACTTTCCAGGGCGCGCACAAAGTGCAGGTCGATACGGTGCCCGATCCGATCATTGAGCAACCCGACGACATTATTTTGCGCGTCACCGCCACCGCCATTTGCGGCTCGGACTTGCACCTGTACCGCGGCAAGATCCCGACCGTCGAGCACGGCGACATCTTCGGCCATGAGTTCATGGGCATCGTCGAGGAAACCGGGCCGGCAGTGACGGCCGTGCAGCGCGGCGACCGCGTGGTGATCCCGTTCGTGATTGCCTGTGGCGACTGCTTCTTCTGCCAACTTCAACAATTTGCCGCCTGCGAAACCACCAACGACGGGCGTGGCGCGATCCTGAATAAAAAGGCGATCCCGCCGGGGGCCGCGTTGTTCGGCTACAGCCGTCTGTATGGCGGCATTCCCGGCGGCCAGGCCGAGCTGGTGCGGGTGCCGAAAGCCAATACCGGGCCATTCAAGGTGCCTGGGTCGCTGGCGGATGAAAAGGTCCTGTTCCTCTCGGACATCCTGCCGACGGCCTGGCAGGCGGTGACCAACGCCGGCATCGGCAAAGGCTCCAGCGTTGCGATCTACGGCGCCGGCCCGGTAGGCCTGCTCAGCGCGGCGTGCGCGCAGATGCTTGGCGCCGAGCAGATCTTCATGGTCGATGACCATCCCTATCGCTTGGCCTACGCGCAAAAAATGTACGGGGTGATCCCGATCAACTTCGAAGAAGATGACGACCCCGCCGACACCATCATTCGCCAGACCGCCGGCATGCGCGGGGTCGATGGCGTGGTGGACGCAGTGGGGTTCGAAGCCAAGGGCAGCACCACCGAGACCATCCTTACCACGCTCAAGATCGAAGGCAGCAGCGGCAAGGCCCTGCGCCAGTGCATCGCTGCCGTGCGCCGTGGCGGGGTGGTCAGCGTGGCCGGGGTGTATGCCGGGTTCATTCACGGGTTCATGTTTGGCGACGCGTTCGACAAGGGGCTGACGTTCAAGATGGGCCAGACCCATGTGCAGCGCTTCCTGCCGCAGTTGCTTGAGCACATCGAGCTGGGGCATCTGAACCCCGAGGCGATCGTCACGCATCGGTTGTCGCTGGAGCAGGCTGCGCGCGGCTATGAGCTGTTTGACAAGGCCGAGGAGGAGTGCCGCAAGGTGATCCTGCTGCCGGGCATGGATGAGCGGCCGATTGTCGAACCGCTGGAAGAAGTGACGCCCGATTTACGCCTGCAGGGCGTTCCAGGCTTCTAAACCGAACGCAGCGCAAACCGGGAGGGGGCAAGCCCCTCCCGCATTCACGTCAGGCTGCCGCCTGCGGTTGGATCTGCAGCACGCCGTCCACGTCTTTGACCAGGCCACTGGCCACAAACAACGGCGCCACGCGCTTGTGCAACTGCGGCTCGACGAACTCCTTGACCGTGTCCAGCGCCAGCTCGCCACTGAGCGGCAGCTCGGCCTTGGTGTACGACAGCCAGGCTTTTTTCAGCATCGTCAGCACATCACTGCCCGCGGTCGAGGCAAAGCGGCGGTGGCTGGGTTTGCCATCGAAGTTGAAGCTGTGCTGGTACGCGTAGCCGGTTTCGTCGCCGTTGCTGGTGGCGCAGCGTACGCAGGTGCATGGGCCGTCGCCGAACGCGCTGCGCAGGTAGGCGTTGAAGTCCACCACGGGCTTGAGTGACAGGCGCTTATCCACCTCGAACAGGTCCCCGGTCATTTTATCGTCAGTGTTCAACGTCCATTTCCTCGCAGATCGGCAGGTGCATTTCAAAGCGCGGCACAATACCAGCCGAGCGGCGCCCATGGGGATTTTTTGCGCGAAAGGTACTCGCTTCAGGGTCGACGTCCATTCGCCAATAGCCTTGTTAGCGTTTCCCCAATCAACCCCCGTCGATGGCGACGCAGCGCAAACGCGTAGAACCCTGGAAAACCTCGACCACGTGCTGGCAGGTTTTGGCGTCGGACGCTCGAACATCGCCGCCGTTCAGCGCTGCTGATTTATTGCATAAGAATAGAGCTATATATTCTTTTCGTGTCTTAAAAAACGCCGCTAGGCTTCATCACCTTCCCGAAAACGCGGCAGATTCCCCCATGACTTTCAAGCGTTCCTCCCTGACCTTATTGGTTGCGTCGCTGGCCGCTGCCGGCAGCTTGCTCAGCCCCGGTGCCCAGGCCGAAGGCAAAATCAGCATCGCCCAGCAGTTCGGCATCGGCTACCTGATCCTCGACGTGGTGCGCGACCAGCACTTGATCGAGAAACACGGCAAGGAGCAGGGCCTGGATATCAAGGTGGAATGGAACAGCATCTCCGGCGCCACGGCGATGAATGAATCGCTGCTGGCGGGTGCGCTGGACGTGGTCTCGGCCGGTGTGCCACCGATGCTCACCCTGTGGGACCGCACCAAGGGCAAGCAGAACGTCAAGGCCATCGCCTCCCTCGGCTCGATGCCCAATTACCTGCTGACCAACAACCCTAACGTGAAGACCCTCAAGGACTTCACCGAGAAAGACCGCATCGCCGTGCCCGCTGCCGGTGTGGGGTTTCAGTCGCGCACTTTGCAGATCGAAACCGCCAAGCAGTTTGGCGATGCGAACTACAAGAAGTTTGACGATATCTCCATCAGCCTGGCTCACCCTGATGCCACGGCGGCGTTGATTGCCGGTGGTTCGGAGATTAACTCGCACTTCTCCAGCCCGCCGTTCCAGTACCAGGAGTTGCTCAACCCTAACGTGCACAAGGTGCTCAGTTCCTACGACATCCTTGGCGGGCAGGCTACGTTCAACGTGCTTTACACCACTGAGAAGTTCCACGACGAGAACCCCAAGACCTATAAGGCGTTTTACGACGCGCTGGCTGAGGCCGAGACGATCATCAAGGCCGATAAGCCGGCCGCGGCGAAGGCGTATATCCGTGTGGAGCAATCCAAGCTGCCATTGGACCTGGTGGAGAAAATTGTCCAGGACCCGGAGATCGATTTCACCATCGTGCCGCAGCGGACCTATATCTATGCCGAGAAATTGCAGGAGCTGGGGGTGTTGAAGAACAAGGCGGCGAGCTGGAAGGATTACTTCTTTGAAGAGGCTCATGGTGGGGATGGGAGTTGAGTGGTTGCTGATGGCGGGCGTTTTTTAGGGGGCATATCCGTTGCTGCGGTAACGGCGGCTGGCGGTTCCGCTCTTACAGCGGGTCACTTTTGGCAAACGCCCCAAAAGTAACCAAAAGGTCTTTGCCCCACCACTCGGCACCTCGCCTAGGCTCGGTGTGCCCGAACGAAGGCTTGAATCCGTGGGCCGCCGCGACGGGCCATCCATGGCCCAACGCGGCTAACCCGGCGTCCTGCCGGGTTACCCACGAATTCAAGCCTGCGTTCGGCCAGCGTGGTTGACGGGGCCTGTCAGATCAAAAGCAAGATCAAAAGCAAAAGCAAAAGCACGGCGGCCTAGTAGCCGACCTGAGTGGTAGAAGCAAAAGCACAGCAAAAGCACAACCACAACCACAACCACACACCTCTATCTGATGCACAGAGATCCAAATGTGGGAGCGGGCTTGCTCGCGAATGCGGTGGATCAGTCAGCTCATGTGTCACTGGCACACCGCCTTCGCGAGCAAGCCCGTTCCCACAATTTCACCGAGTGCAGCCCGCCACCACCGCACTGCTTTTGCTTTTCTGTGGGAGCTGGCTTGCCTGCGATGCAGGCACCTCGGTGTATCAGTGACACCCAGTAGATGCCATCGCAGGCAAGCCAGCTCCCACCTTTGACCGAGTACAATCAACACCCATCTATCTGATGCACAGAGCTCCAAATGTGGGAGCGGGCTTGCCCGCGAATGCGGTGGATCAGTCAGCTCATTTGTCACTGGCACACCGCCTTCGCGAGCAAGCCCGCTCCCACAATTTCACCGAGTTCAACTGCCAGCACCGCAGTGCTTTGCTTTTCTGTGGGAGCTGGCTTGCCTGCGATGCAGGCACCTCGGTCTGTCAGTGACAACCCAGTAGATGCCATCGCAGGCAAGCCAGCTCCCACATTGAATTGAGTTCAGCTTCCAACATCAGGTCGGCTGTCAGGCCGCCTCGCTTTCGCTTTTGATCTAACCACTCAGGTCGGCTACTAGGCCGCCGTGCTCTGCTTTTGATCTTGATCTGCTTTTGACGTTGATCTTAGGCGCCCCGTTAAACCACGCTGGCCGAACGCAGGCTTGAATCCGTGGGCCGCCGTGTTGGGCCATGGATGGCCCGTCACGGCGGCCCACGGATTCAAGACTGCGTGAGGGCACACCGAGCCTAGGCGAGGTGCCGAGTGGTGAGGCAAGAGCCTTTTGGTTACTTTTGGGCTCTTTTCAAAAGTGACCCGCTGTAAAAGCGGAACCCATAGCGGCCGTTACTCAAATAACGGATATGTACTCCATAAAAACCTGCCCCCAAGGCCGCCACGTCAAACAGCACATACATCCAATTCCAACCCCCCCAATGCCCCCCAAACTCCCCCCATCGCACAACCCTCCAGGGGGGAATCAGAACCATGGACCCAACACCCAAAACCAGCCCCGACGAAGTCGTCACCCTGGTCGTCAAACACCTGATCAAACCCGGCCGCGAAGCCGACTATGAAGCCTGGCTCCGGCGCATCGTGCGCATCGCCGGCGAACGCCCTGGCCACCTCGGCGTCGACGTCGTGCGCAGCAAACAAAACCGCCTGGCGCTGTTCACCTGCGTCCTGCGCTACCGCTCCACCGACGACCTCGAACGCTGGCTCGGCTCCCCCGAGCGCCAAGCCCTGATCAACGAAGCCACGCCCATGCTCGCCGACGGCGACAACACCGAAATCGGTGCCGTCAACGAATTCTGGTTCGCCCCCCTGGCCGACAGCGCCGCCAAACCACCGCGCTGGAAACAAGCCGTGGTGACCTTGTTTGTCATCCTGCCGCTGACCCTGCTGATCCCGATCATCTGGGCCCCGGTATTACGCCTGCATCCGTTCCTCTCCAACTACGTGGTCGCCACCTTCCTGGTCACCCTGACCATCGTGCTGCTGGTGGTCTACCTGCTGATGCCGGCCGCCACCCGCCTGTTCGCTCCCTGGCTTGAAGCCTCTGTAAAGGAAACCCTATGAACGCCGATCTGATTCTGTTCAATGGCCAGTTCCACACCGTGGACCGTGAAAACCCGCGCGCCACCGCCGTTGCTATTCACCAGGGCCGCTTCGTCGCGGTCGGCACCGACGCCCAAGCCATGGCGTTGCGTGGCAGTGCCACGCAGGTCATCGACCTCAAGGGCCGCACCGTCATCCCCGGCCTCAACGACTCGCACCTGCACCTGATCCGTGGCGGGCTGAACTACAACCTCGAACTGCGCTGGGAAGGCGTGCCGTCCCTGGCCGATGCGCTGCGCATGCTCAAGGATCAGGCGGACCGCACGCCCACGCCGCAATGGGTGCGCGTGGTCGGTGGCTGGAACGAATTCCAGTTCGCCGAAAAACGCATGCCGACCCTGGAAGAACTGAACCAGGCCGCGCCGGACACGCCAGTGTTCGTGCTGCACCTGTACGACCGTGCCTTGCTCAACCGCGCGGCCCTGCGGGTGGCCGGCTACACTAAAGACACGCCGAACCCACCGGGTGGCGAGATCGTGCGTGACAGCAATGGCAACCCCACCGGCATGCTGGTGGCGCGGCCCAACGCGATGATTCTGTATGCAACCCTGGCCAAGGGGCCGAAATTGCCGCTGGAATACCAGGTCAACTCGACCCGCCAGTTCATGCGTGAGCTCAACCGCCTGGGCCTCACCAGCGCGATCGATGCCGGCGGCGGTTTCCAGAACTATCCCGATGACTATGCGGTGATCGAGCAACTGGCCAAAGACGAACAACTGACGGTGCGCATCGCCTACAACCTGTTCACCCAAAAGCCCAAGGAAGAACTCAGCGACTTCAAGCACTGGACCGGCAGCGTCACCCTGCACCAGGGCGATGACTACCTGCGCCACAACGGCGCCGGCGAGATGCTGGTGTTTTCGGCGGCGGACTTCGAGGACTTCCTCGAACCGCGCCCCGACCTGCCGCTGAGCATGGAGCAGGAACTGGAACCGGTGGTGCGGCATTTGGTCGAGCAGCGCTGGCCGTTCCGCTTGCATGCCACTTACAACGAATCCATCTCGCGCATGCTCGACGTGTTCGAGAAGGTCAACCGCGACATTCCGTTCAATGGCCTGCCGTGGTTTTTCGACCACGCCGAAACCATCACCCCGCACAACATCGAGCGCGTGCGTGCTCTTGGCGGTGGTATCGCGATCCAGGATCGCATGGCGTTCCAGGGCGAATATTTTGTCGAGCGTTACGGCGCCAAAGCGGCCGAAGCCACGCCGCCGATCAAGCGCATGTTGGCTGAAGGCGTGCCGGTCGGGGCGGGCACCGATGCCACGCGGGTGTCGAGCTATAACCCGTGGACCTCGTTGTACTGGATGGTCAGCGGCCGCACCGTCGGCGGCCTGGAACTGCACGCCGAAGGCCTGCCGCGCCTCACCGCGTTGGAGCTGTTCACCCACGGCAGTGCCTGGTTCTCGTCGGAGCAGGGCAAGAAAGGCCAGATCAAGGTCGGCCAGTTGGCGGACGTTGCCGCGCTGTCGGCGGACTTTTTCAGTGTCGATGAAGAAGCCATCAAGTGGATCGAGTCGGTGCTGACCGTGGTCGGCGGCAAGGTGGTGTACGGCGCCGGCGACTTCGACGATTTCGCACCGCCACGCGTGCCGGTGCTGCCGGACTGGTCACCAGTGGTCAAGGTGCCGGGGCAGTGGCGCCCAAGCTCACCGTTACAAGCCCAGGTCCATCAATGCAGCGGCCCGTGTGGCGTGCATGCCCATGGCCATGAAAAAGCGCGCCTTTCCAGTGTGCCGGTCAGCGACTTCCAGGGTTTCTGGGGCGCGTTTGGCTGCTCGTGCTTTGCCTTCTAAAACTCCCCCTCTCAATCAAAAACAGGAGCTATCCCATGACTTACAAACGCTTGAACAAAGACGACGCCGTGGTGCTGTTGGTGGACCACCAGACCGGCTTGATCTCGCTGGTGCAGGATTTCTCGCCCAATGAATTCAAGAACAACGTGCTGGCGCTGGCGGATGTGGCCAAGTTCTTCAAGCTGCCGACCATCCTCACCACCAGCTTTGAAACCGGCCCCAATGGCCCACTGGTGCCGGAGCTGAAAGAACTGTTCCCGGACGCGCCGTACATCCCGCGTCCTGGCCAGATCAACGCCTGGGACAACGAAGATTTCGTCAAGGCCGTCAAGGCCACCGGCCGCAAGCAATTGATCATCGCCGGTGTGGTGACCGACGTCTGCGTGACGTTCCCGACCCTGGCCGCGCTGGCTGAAGGCTTTGAGGTGTTTGTGGTGACCGACGCGTCCGGGACGTTCAACGAGGCCGTGCAACGTGCATCGTGGGCGCGCATGAGCGCAGCGGGTGCGCACCTGGTGAACTGGTTCGCGGTGGCCTGCGAGCTGCAGATCGACTGGCGCAACGACATGGAAGGCCTGGCCAACCTGCTGTCGCCGCGCATTCCCAACTACCGCAACCTGATGAACAGCTACTCGGCGTTTACTGCCAAGTAACCCGACAGACAGCACACCACTGAACCCTGTGGGAGCCGGCAAGCCCGGCTCCCACATTTGATTTGTGGTGCCATGACTGACCGGTTATAAAACAGCAAAATGTCCACCGAGAAGCGACAATGAACCCCTTCGAAGACATGCGCCTGTTCTGCCAGGTCATGGAGTCTGGCAGTTTCACCGCCGCCGCCGAGCAACTGGGCCTGTCCAAGCAATTTGTCAGCCGCCGCCTGATTCAGCTGGAAGACCGCCTGGGCGTGCGCCTGCTCAACCGTTCCACGCGCCGCCTGGACGTCACGCCGCTGGGCCAGAGTTATTACGAATCCGCCTTGCGCCTGCTCAGTGACGTCGAGCAAGTGGAGCAGGGCATCGCCGGCCAGAACAGCGAGCCGCGCGGCACGCTACGCCTGAGTGCGCCGCTGTCGTTTGCCATGGCTCACCTGGGCTGCCTGTTGCCGTCATTTCTGCAACGCTACCCGCACGTGTCGGTGGAAGTCGACCTCAGCGATCGGCCTGTTGACCTGATCGGTGAAGGCTACGACCTGGTGTTGCGCATCGGCACCCTTGAAGACTCGACCTTGATCGCGCGGCGTATCGCCAGCGTCGAGCGGGTGTATTGCGCCAGCCCCGGGTACCTGGCCCTACGCGGCACGCCGCTCAAGCCCGACGACCTGACCGACCACGATTGCCTGCCCTACGGCCACGGCCGCCAGGTGCAATGGCGCTTCCAGACCAAGGGCAAGCTGCAGTCGGTGAATGTCAGCGGGCGCATGCGCGTGAACAACGGCGAGTTGTTGCGCGACACGGCGATTGCCGGGTTGGGTGTTACTTACCTGCCGACGTTTATCGTGGCTGAGGCACTGAGGGATGGGCGCTTGGTCACGCTTCTGGAAGACTTCGCCCCTGAAGCGCTGACCTTGTCAGCCGTTTACCCGCAGCACCGGCAAAGCTCCAGGCCCGTGCAGGCGCTGGTGGAATTCTTGCGCGAGCGCCTGGCGGGTGGTTGCTGAGCCACTGACACAACATCGCACAACTGTGGGAGCGGGCTTGCTCGCGAAAGCGGTGGGTCAGTCAGCTTATCTGTAGCTGATCCACCGCATTCGCGAGCAAGCCCGCTCCCACATTTGGTTAGGTGTACGGCTCAGAGATCGACGAGGTTGGCCAGCGTCGAGCCCTGCACGTAACGCTCAAGATTCGCCAGAAACGTATCGGCAATCTCCTCTTGGCTGTTGGTCGAAATCGCCGAGGTATGCGGTGACAGCCTCACCCGAGGATGGCTGTACAACGGATGCCCATCCGGCAGCGGTTCCGGCTCGGTCACATCCAACGACGCCAGGCCGATCTGCCCGTTGTCCAACGCTTCCAACAACGCCTCCTGATCAAGCAAACCACCGCGCGCGATGTTGATCAGGTGCAACCCCGGCTTGGCGCTGCCGAGCACATCGCGGTTGACGATATGCCGCGTGCTCTCGGTCAGCGGCGCCGCCAGTACCAGATGGTCGGCGCGGGCGAACAGGTCGTGGATATCCCGCGCGGCTTCGACGCCGTCCACGTCAAAAGAGGCATGGCTTTGACGCAACGCAACCACGTTGATGCCGAGTGCCAACGCCTTTTGCGCAAGGCTTTTACCAATCGCGCCAAAGCCGAGAATGCCCAGGGTCGTGCCCTTGAGCGGACGCAATGGCGTGAAGTTCCACTGGGCATCCTTCACCCAGATAGCCGGCAAGTGCTTGGACGCGGCAAAGATCGCCGCCAGGGCGAACTCGGCGAGGTTGTCGGCGGCGCTGCCGCGCGAGGTGGTTACCGGTGGGCCGTTGAACAGCCACTGCGGGTAGAAGTCGATGCCCGAGGAGACCAGGTGCACCCACTGCGCGCCATACGGCCAGCCCGGCGGCGGGGTGTCTGGCGCGGTGTAGCCGCGCACGTTGATCGGGCGCAGCAAGAGGATATTGGCCTGGGGCGGCAAGTCACTCGGCACACCAACAGGCACGCCGATCACCTGGGCTTCAGGATGAATCGAGGCGAGGCGTTCGCGGATCACCGCGTTGTAATCTTCGTCCAGCTGGCTGGCAATAATCACCTGACTCATGAGCGCTCCTTATTCATTTTGGGCCACGTTGGGCGAACACAGCTTTGCCGACGCCTTGCAGCACGGCGTCGTTTTGTGGGGTATGCACGCGGCTGCACAGCACGTCGCGGTAATGGCGTTGCAGCGGGCTGTGGCGTGACAGGCCGGGGTTGCCCGAGGCTTCGATGGCCAACTCGACGGCGCGGATCGCGTTGCCGGTCACCAGGTACTTCAACTGCGCGGCATTCGCGGCCGGTGTGTGGCCTTCAGCGGCGGCATCCAGCAGGCTGCGATTGGCAAACAGCAGCGTGTCGATATGGCCGACGGTTTCCTGAAAACGCGGCAAGGTCGACAGCGCTGCGCCCAGATTGGATGGCTTGCGTTCTTCCAGCCATTGCACCAGCCAGTCCCGTGCGGCCTGGGCCACGGCGTCATACACCGAGGACAGCAACACCGACATCCACAGGAAACCATCGCCATCCAGCTCTGGCTGCGGTGCGCTCCAGGGGCTCACGCTGACGGCGTGGTCCAGCGGCACCAGCACGTTGTCGAGCACCACTTCATGGCTGCAGGTGGCGCGCATGCCCAGGTGGTCCCAGGTGTCGATGATGCTCACGCCGGGGCTGTCTTTAGGCACCAGCCAGGCGCCCACCAGCGGGTCGGCGTCATCGCTGCGCGCCCATACGCTGAACCAGCTCAGACCATGGCTGCCGGTGGAGTAAATCTTGCGCCCGCTGATGCGCCAGCCTTCGGCGGTGCGCACGGCGGTGGTCGCCGGCAGGCCGCCACGCGCCGGGGTGCCCAGGTCGGGTTCGACACGCAACGCATTGATCAGCGCGCCGTTGCGCACTGCGTCTTCGGCGACGTGCACGCGCAAGTGCTGGGGCCAGGTCTTGCTGTCTTGCAAGCGCGTGTGTTGCAGGTACTGCATCACTAGGATCAGCGCGGTGGAGGGCTCGCCCTTGGCAATCGCGCTGATCGCCTTGCGCGCCTGGGGCAAGCTGGCACCGCCGCCGCCCAAGGCCTTGGGCACGGTGAGGGCGACCAGGCCGTGGTCATGCAACAGCTTGAAGTTATCGTGGGGGAAGGCGCCGCTGGCGTCGTACAGGTGCGCAGTGCTCGCCAGCTCGGCGCTGAGGCGTTCGAGCAAGGCTTCGAAGTTGGCGACTTTCACGGAGCGTAAGGACGGTTGGGACGTCATGAGCATGTACTCGGTCAAAAATGTGGGAGCGGGCTTGCTCGCGAATGCGGTGGTTCAGTTAATGAATAGGTTTCCTGACACACCGCTTTCGCGAGCAAGCCCGCTCCCACATGGAAATTGTGGTCTTAGATAGCGATACGCACAGGCTGTTGGCCCAACACGCGCTCCACCACCTGCAACGCCGCCGGCGCCCAGGTGGCCACACGTTCGGCATGCAGCTCAGCTAACTGACGGTTGAGGGACTCGCTCATGCCAGCGCCTCCTGTTGTTCTTCGACCTCGGTGGCGACGCTGTAACGGTTGACCGGCACGTCCAGCCCAAGGTTGTCGCGCAGGGTGTGGCCGGTGTATTCGGTACGGAACAAGCCGCGCTGTTGCAGCACCGGCACCACCAGCTCGGTGAAGTACTGCAAGCCATCCGGCAGCACCGAGTTGATGATGAAACCATCGCTGGCGCCGGTTTCGAACCAGGTCTGGATCGCATCGGCGACTTGCTCCGGGGTACCGACAAAATCGCGTTTGGGCCGCGAGAAACGCAGGGCCACTTCGCGCAGGGTCAGGCCTTCGTCCTTGGCCAGTTGCTTGATGCGCTCGGACCCACCTTTCTGGCTGTTGGCGCCCAGGTCGCCGAGTTCCGGGAAGGGTTCGTCCAGCGGGTATTGGCTGAAGTCGTGGTCGTTGAACGGGCGGCCGAGGGCGACAATGGCGTCCTCCACGGTGACCAGGTCCACGGCCTGCTGATAGCGGTTTTCCACCTCGGCGGCGTCACGCCCGACAATCGGGCGGATACCCGGCAGGATCGACAGGCTACTGGCGTCACGCCCGAAGCCTTTGGCGCGGCGCTTCAAATCGGCGCTGTAGGCTTTGCCTTCTTCAATTTTCTCGACGTGCACGAAAATCGCATCGGCGTTTTGCGCCGCAAAGTTGCGCCCATCTTCCGAGGTGCCGGCCTGGAAAATCGCCGGCTGGCCCTGGCGCGAACGCGCGATGTTGAGCGGGCCTTTGACCGAGAAGAACTCGCCTGTGTGGTTCAGCGCATGCAGCTTTTGCGGGGTAAAAAACTCGCCGCTTTGCTTGTTGTAGGCAAAGGCGTCGTCCTCCCAGGAATCCCACAGGCCCTTGACCACGTTGAGGTGTTCCTTGGCGATGCGATAGCGCACGGCATGCGGTGGGTGCTCGGCCTTGCCGAAGTTGTCGGCGGTGCCGCTGAGCCATGAGGTGACCACGTTCCAACCGGCGCGGCCGCCGCTGATGTGGTCCAGCGAGGCGAACTGGCGTGCCACCTGATAAGGCTCGGTGTAGCTGACCGTCACCGTGGCGACCAGGCCGATGTTCGTGGTCAGCGCGGCGAGGGCCGAGAGAATCGTCAATGGCTCAAAGCGATTGAGGTAATGCGGGCTGGATTTGGCGTGGATATGCAGGCTGTCGGCGATGAACACGAAATCGAATTTGGCGCCTTCGGCCAACTCAGTCTGCTGCTGGTAGAAAGCAAAATTCGTACTGGCATTCGGTTGCGCCTGCGGGTGACGCCATTCGCCCCAGCCGTGACCGACGCCGTGCACCATGGCGCCCAGCTTCAAATGGCGTGGCTGCAATTGATCTGGCTTGCTCATGTGTCGCTCCTTGCTTAGCGCGATGCTTGGGAAGTGGGAAAACGCTCGGCGTTAAAGCTCTTGTCGAAACCCTGCGACACGTCGATGTGCTTGGGCAGCAGGCCTTCCTTCTGATAGGTGTCGGCCGTGGCTTGCAGGCCGCTGATCACGCTGTCGTCGATTACCACGGGGCTCAGATGAGTGTCTTTGGCCACCTCGACGTGCACAGCCAATGGCAGGCCGGTGATTTTCGATTGGGCGGCAGCGTATTCATTGGGGTGTACGTTGGCCCACGCATAAGCGCGATCGACGCGGGCGACAAAGTCGTTCAGTTGCGCGCGTTTTTCGCTGATAGCCTGGTGGGTGGCCGCAAAATACAGGTGGTTGCTCAGCAGCTGGTTGCCGCTGACCAGCACCCTGGCCTGGCTTTGTGAGGTGACCACCGTGGTGTACGGGTCCCACGTGGCCCAGGCGTCGACGGTGCCGTTATCGAGCACCAGCCGCGATTCGGCGGGCAGCAGGAAAATGAATTGCACATCCTTGGTGGTCAGCCCCGCGCTGGCCAGGGCCTTGATCGCCAGGTAGTGGCCGATGGAACCGCGCCCGGTGACGATTTTCTTGCCCTTGAGGTCGGCCACCGTCTTGATCGGCGAATCCTTGGGCACCACCAGGGCGGTGGTGTTGCGCCCTTCGGCGTGGATGATGCTGACCACTTTGAGCGAGGCGCCGGCGCCCAGAGCGAATACGTAGGGCGCATCGCCGAGCGCACCGACATCCACGGCGCCGGCATTCAGGGCTTCGCCCAACGGCGAGGCGGAGGGGAATTCCGACCATTGGAGGGTGTAGGGGACGTTTTGGGTTTCGCCCGAGGCTTCCAGCAGTGCCTTGATGGTGGATTTTTGATTGGCCACGCGCAGCGGTTGCAGGTCGGCGGCCTGGGCGGTGGTGAGCAGGCCAAAGGCGAGGGCGGTGCCCAGTAACAGGCGTTTGAACGCAGGGGTAAAGGTCATGAGCGGTAGATTCCAGACAGTTCGAAAAGGTGTGGGTTACCTCCGCCTGGAAAGGGGTCGGTGCGGCCTGCCCCGATTCGGGGCAGGCGTGAAGGTGGCTCAGATCACATAGAAACCATGGGTGCCGTCGCGGGCCAGCTGGTCGACCAGGCCGAACTCCCAATCCAGGTACGCCTGCATGGCTTCCTTGGGGCTGTCGGTGCCTTCGTAGGGTCGGCGGTAGCGGTCGATACGCGGTGAGGCCAGGTGGGTTTCACCGGTTTCCAGCGGCAGTTGCTCGGCGATCCAGTGGGTGGTGCCGCCTTGCAGCAGGAACACCGGTTTGCCGGTCAGCGCCTCGACTTCGGCCACGGCCAGGCGCGCCAGCTGGCTGGTGCCGCAGGTCAGCACATAACGTTCGGCAGGCGGCACTTTGGTCAGCGCTTCGGGCAAATACGCCCGCAGTGCCCAGTGGGCGCCGGGGATGTGGCGCTTGACGTAATTGACGCTGGGGGTGAAATCCAGCACCGCCGTGTCGCCGTGGGCGAGCCACTGCGCCAGGGTGTGCGGGCTGATCAACTCGGCTTGCTGCGGCGCCGGTACGGGGGCTACCCAGGCACCGGTTTCGCTGAAGTGCGCCGTTTGCAGGCCGTCGAGCACATGCACTTCCCAGCCCAGTTGCGCGAGCCAGGAGGCGGACATATTGGCGCGCACGCCGTCGTCATCCGCCAGCACCAGGCGCGCACCGCGCACGCTGGCGACGTGATCGGTTTCCTGCACCAGCTGGCCGCCCGGTGTGGAGCGTGCGCCGGGCAGGTGGCCGGCTTCGAATTCTTCCGGGGTGCGCACATCGAACAGGTACGTGGTGCGGTGCGGTTCCTGCTGCCAGCGTTGCAGGTCAGCCAGAGTGGCGCGGCCGACGCGAGCTTTATCGGCCACGCGGCGCGCGTCCCGGGCGGCGATCTGGCGGTGTTCTTCGCGGGTTGGCGCAAAGCGCCGCGACTGGCCGTGGGCGAGTTTCTGCCCGGCCAGCGTCCAGCCGATGGTGCCGTTACGCAGCGCCGACACCGGGTTGGCGATGCCAGCGTTGATCAGCGATTGAGTGCCAATAATGCTGCGCGTGCGCCCGGCGCAGTTGACGATGATGCGTGTGGACGGGTCCGGCGCCAGTTCACGGGCGCGCAGCACCAGCTCGGCACCGGGCACGCTGATGCCGGTGGGGATGCTCATGGTCTGGTATTCGTCGAAGCGGCGCGCGTCGAGCACCACCACGTCGGCTTGGTTGTCGAGCAGGGCCTGGACTTCTTCGGCGGCCAGGGACGGCGTATGGCGCTCGCTCTCGACCAGCTCACCAAACGCTTTGCTGGGCACATTGACGTCGTTAAACAGTTCACCACCGGCACGGCGCCAACCGTCCAACCCACCTTCAAGCAGGCCGACCTGGGTGTAGCCCAGCGCAACCAGGCGCTCGGCAGCGCGCTGCGCCAGCCCTTCACCGTTGTCGTAGACGGTGACCTGGGTATCGCGCCGTGGAATGCGCGCGTACACCTCAAGCTCCAGTTTGGACAGCGGAATATTTGCAGCGAACAGCGGGTGCGACTCGGCAAACGGCGCTTCTTCGCGCACATCGATCAGGGCGACTTCTTCACGGTCCAACAGGGCCTGACGGATCTGGGTGAAGCTGCGGTTCGATACGGTGGTCATAGGGCAGGGCTCTTTTCTTTGGACACATCCCAGATGTTCGGGAGGTAGGCGTTGGAATAACCGGAGATAAACAGTTTCTCGCTGCCGTCGGGCTGATACACCGCGCGGCGTACCGCACCGATATTGGCGCCGTACACATGAATGCTGATCGACACCTGGTCGCTGTGGGCATTGCTGACCTGATGGATATCGCCGACCTTGGGCGACACGGCCTCGACCTGACCCGGCACCAACTGAATCGGCTTGCCCTCGGCAACGAGGCGGCCGTCGGGTGCGCGTCCAAAGCCCTGGGAAAATTCCGAGCCGCGCAGCATGCCGATCAAGCCCCACACCCGGTGGTCATGAATCGGCGTACTTTGCCCCGGCCCCCATACAAAGCTGACGATGCAAAAGCGCTGGCGCGAATCGGCATGCAGCAGAAATTGCTGGTAACGCGCGGGGTCGGGTTGGGCGTATTCGTCGGGCAGCCAGTCATCGTGGCTGACCAGTTGCGCCAAGAGCTTGCCGCCGCGGTGCAGCAGGTCGCCTTCGCGTGGATTGCCGTCGATCAATTCCGCCAGGGCGCCTATAAAGGCTCTGAGTCTCTCGGGGTGTCGGGCCTGGGTCATGGCACTTCCATCGCTGCTTTAACGGGGAGGGTGTAATGGGTTTATATAAGCATAATGTTTATAGTTAATATGCTATTTTTTAATGATTAGCTTATAGCTTTAGGTAATTTAGAACCGCTCTGACTAGCGTTAGACGTTATCGATCACAGCGCGGGCTATCCATGCAGCGTTCCTGCAACTATGCTTCGCACACATCTTAATGACTGTTCTCTATGTGCGGCCCAAATGAAAATTGACGATATCGATGCCTTTGTCGAAGTGATTCGTTGCCAGTCCATCAGCCATGCCGCTGAGTCGTTGCAACTGACCCAGCCGGCCATTACCCGCCGTGTGCAGAACTTCGAGCAGGCGCTGGGCGTGGAGCTGTTCGACCGCAACACCAAGCCCCTCAAGCCTACGCTGATCGGTACGCGTGTTTATGAACAATGCCGGCTGATCCTGCGTGAAATGGATGCCCTGCGCGAACTGGTGGCCACCGATGCGCCGCCCACTGGCGTATTGCGCCTGGGCGTGCCGCAGACCATTGGCGACGTGGTGCTGCTCGATGCGCTCAAGCACCTGCGCACCGAATACGCCGACCTGCGCACCCAGGTCGCCACGGGTTGGGGCAGCCAACTGGTCGGCAAGATCGAGCGCGGTGAACTGGACGCGGCGGTGGCGCTGTTTCCGGCGGGCAAGATTTTCCCGGACAACATCGTCGGTGAGTCCATCGGCAAGATGGAGTTGGTGGTGGTGTGTGCCAAGGCGCAGTTGCCGAAGAAGCCGTGCAAGTTGGCCGATGTGTACCAGAACGGCTGGATTCTGAACCCGGATGGCTGCGGTTTCCGCGCCGGCTTGCAGCGCACCTTGTCTGATCAGGGGTTGGCATTGCGGGTGAACCTGGAAACCTTCGGCACCGAATTGCAATTGGGGTTGGTGGCAGACGGTTTGGGCCTGGGGCTGGTGCCGCGGCCTTTGCTGGAGCGCAGCGCTCACCGTGAGCAGCTGGCGGTCATGCCGCTCAAGGATTTCAAGCCAGTGATGGATTTGTGGCTGATCTATCCGCATTTTCTCGGCAACCTGCAGGGGCCGGTGGATGCATTCGGCAAGCTGGTTGCGGACTCGCTGCACAAGATCCGCAACGCGGCCTGAGCGAGGGACGTGATTTTTATAAAAAAGAATAATAATTAGCTTAGATTAAAATGTGCTTTTTATTATTTTTCGGCATCCCCTAGGCTGCCTGGAAGTCCTTAAGGCCATCCAGGAAGTTTTGCCATGAGCAGCGTCACCTCTCTATCCAGCGTTTCCAGCAACGTCCGCCAGCGCGTGTCGCCTGAAGAGTGGGAGGTGCGCGTCAAACTGGCTGCGGCCTATCGGCTGGCGGCGTTGTACAAGTGGACCGATCACATCTACACGCACTTCTCGGCCCGCGTGCCGGGTCCGGATGAGCATTTCCTGATCAATGCCTTTGGCTTGTTGTTCGATGAAATCAGCGCGTCCAACCTGGTCAAGGTTGACCTTGACGGCACGATTGTCGACGACCCTACGGGCCTGGGCATCAATTACGCAGGCTATGTGATTCACAGCGCCATTCACGGCGCGCGGCATGACCTGCAAGCGGTGCTGCACACGCATACCCGTGACGGTATTGCGGTGTCGGCGCAGAAGGACGGTCTGTTGCCGATTTCCCAGCACTCCATCGCGTTCTCCGGGCGTATCGCGTACCACGGCTATGAAGGCGTGGCGCTGGACCTGGACGAGCGTGAGCGGTTGGTGGCGGACCTGGGGGACAAGAGTGTGATTATTTTGCGTAACCATGGGTTGTTGACGGCGGGGGTGAGCGTTGAGCATGCGTTTCAGCAACTGCAGGGGCTGGAGCGTGCGTGCAATATTCAGGTGGCGGCGCAGGCGGGCGGTAATGCGCAGTTGATCTTCCCGCCGGCGGAGGTGGTGGCCAAGGTTGAAGAGCAGGCCAAGGTGTTCAGCAACGGGGCCGGGCCGGGTGTGGCGCGGCATTGGGATGCGTTGGTTCGGCAGTTGGAGCGTACGGATACCGAGTATAAAAACTGACGTTGGCGGCGGTGTGGGGGCTTGTTTGGGTAGATTGGGGGCATATCCGTTGCTGCGGTAACGGCGGCTGGCGGTTCCGCTCTTACAGCGGGTCACTTTTGGCAAACGCCCCAAAAGTAACCAAAAGGTCTTTGCCCCACCACTCGGCACCTCGCCTAGGCTCGGTGTTCCCTCACTCCGGCTTGAATCCGTGGGCCGCCGCGACGGGCCATCCATGGCCCAACGCGGCTAACCCGGCGTCCTGCCGGGTTACCCACGGATTCAAGCCTGCGTTCGGCCAGCGTGGTTGACGGGGCCTGTCAGATCACAAGCAAGATCAAAAGCAGAGCACGGCGGCCTAGTAGCCGACCTGAGTGGTAGAAGCAAAAGCGGATCAAAAGCACAGCAACACACCTCTATCTGATGCACTGAGCTCCAAATGTGGGAGCGGGCTTGCTCGCGAAAGCGGTGGTTCAGTCAGCTCATGTATCACTGGCACACCGCCTTCGCGAGCAAGCCCGCTCCCACAAGTTGATCGCGTTCAGCATCCAGCACCGCACGGCTTGGCCTTTCTGTGGGAGCTGGCTTGCCTGCGATGCAGGCACCTCGGTCCATCAGGTACACCGGGTTGATGCCATCGCAGGCAAGCCAGCTCCCACCTTTGACCGAGTACAAACGACACCCATCTACCTGACGCACAGAGCTCCAAATGTGGGAGCGGGCTTGCCCGCGAATTCGGTGGTTCAGTCAGCTCATGTGTCACTGGTCCACCGCCTTCGCGAGCAAGCCCGCTCCCACCTTTGACCGAGTACAAACGACACCCATCTAACCTGATGCACAGAGATCCAAATGTGGGAGCGGGCTTGCCCGCGAATGCGGTGGTTCAGGCAGCTCATGTGTCACTGGCACACCGCCTTCGCGAGCAAGCCCGCTCCCACAAGTTGACCGAGTACAAACGAAACCCATCTACCTGACGCAAAGAGACCCAAATGTGGGAGCGGGCTTGCTCGCGAATGCGGTGGTTCAGGCAGCTCATGTGTCACTGGCACACCACCTTCGCGAGCAAGCCCGCTCCCACAAGTTGACCGAGTTTAACTGCCAGAACCGCAGTGCTTCGCTTTCCTGTGGGAGCTGTGTTTACGCGACCTGCTTGGCCTGCTCGCGCTCTGCGACCAATTGGCGGGTGAGTGGAATCAAGCGCTTGCCGTAGTCGATTGCATCATTGAGCGGGTCGAAGCCGCGAATCAGGAAGGTGGTAATCCCCAGGTCGTAGTAATCCAACAACGCTTCAGCGACTTGTTCGGCGGTGCCCACCAGTGAGGTGGAGTTACCTTGGGCGCCAAGCAGCCCGGCAATCCCGGTCCACAACCGCTTGTCCAGCCGCGAGCCTTGCGCCGCTGCTGCCAGTAAGCGGCGTGAGCCTTCGTTCGGCGGTTCCCGTCGCACGAATCCGTTCTTTTCAGCCAGCGCCGTGGCCTGTTGCAAGATTGTCTCGGCACGCGCCCACGCCAGTTCTTCGGTCTCGGCGAGGATCGGGCGCAACGACAAACTGAAGCGGATCGTGCGCCCATGCTTGGCCGCTTCGGCACGCACCTGAGTCACCACTTCGCGCACTTGCTCATAGGTTTCACCCCACAGCGCATACACGTCGGCATGTTTGCCCGCCACCGCAATCGCTGCCGCGGAAGAGCCGCCGAAATACAGCGGAATGTGCGGCTGCTGCGGCGACTTCACCGTCGAGTGCGCGCCTTGCACCTGGTAGTACGTGCCCGAGAAATCGAAGGGCTGCTCGCTGGTCCATTCCTGGCGCACCACGCTGAGGTACTCGTCGGTGCGCGCGTAGCGTTCGTCCTTGCCGATGTGGCTGCCATCGGCGCGCAGTTCGCGGTCATCGCCACCCGTGATGATGTGCACGGCGGTGCGCCCGCCGTTGAAAACATCCAGGGTGCTGAACTGGCGCGCAGCCAGCGTGGGCTGGGCGAAACCGGGGCGGTGCGCGATCAGGAACTGCAGCTTTTGGGTCACGCTGGCGGCATGCGCGGCGATCAGCGTGCTGTCCGGGCTGTTGGAATGGAAGGCCACCAGGGCGCGGTCGAAGCCGGCCTCTTCGTGGGCGCGGGCCACGGTTTCGACGTAGTCCGGTTGCAGGGTCGGGCCGCTGCGCGGGTGGATCTCAGAGGCGTGATGGCCGCCGATATAGCCGATGAATTCAATGCTCATGGTCAGTCCTTGTCAGGTACGGGATCAACACCTCCTCCTCCGGGCGTGGGGTCGGTCACTCGGCTCAAAAGTAAGGGCGGGAGTCGGGTCTGTAAAATGCCTGTTGGTTCTAACCTAAGTATTAAAATATTGAATTATTGTTCGGTTTATTTATTAGTAACGTGCATTAAGCGGTGAGCTACAGGCTCAGACGAATCTGCGCACACAGCCCACCGCCCGCGCGATTGCTCAAGGTCAGCGAGCCACCGATCGCCACCACCAGCTGCTGCGCAATCGCCAGGCCCAGCCCGGTGCCGCCGGTGCCGCGATTGCGTGAGCTTTCTAGCCGATAAAACGGCTGCATGACGTGCACCAGTTCGTCCTCGGCAATCCCCGGTCCGCGGTCCAATACGCTGATCGACAGCTGCCCGGTTGGCGTCGAGCCGACTGCCAGTTCTGCGCTGCCGGCGAATTTCAGCGCGTTGTCCAAGAGGTTCACCAGCACCCGCCGCAAGGCGTGAGGGCGGGTGTCGAGCACCAGCGCACTTTTACCGCTGATGCTGACCTGCTTGTGCATGTCTTGATAATCAAACACCAGGCTGTCCAGAAACGCGTCGAGGTTGATGCGATGACTGGATTCGGTAGCGCCGTGCACGCTGCGCGCGTAGGCCACGCCTTCGCGCACCAGGTGTTCCATTTCCCCCAAGTCACTCCAGAGCTTGTCGCGGTCGGCAGAATCTTCCATGAACTCAGCGCGCAGTTTCATGCGGGTAATCGGCGTTTGCAGGTCGTGGGAAATCGCCGCGAGGATCTGCATGCGTTCCTTGAGGTATTCGGCGATGCGTTGTTGCATCTGGTTGAACGCTGCCGCTGCGTGGGCCACTTCGGTCGGGCCGTGTTCGTCCAGCGGCGTCGGATGAGCGTCCGGGTCGAGGGTTTCCACCGCGCGGGCCAGGCGCGTCAGCGGGCGAATCGCCAGGCGCACGGCCAACCACGTGCAGCCGAGCAACAGCGCCAATTGCAGGATCAGCACCACCGGCAACCAATAGGCCACGGGCGGGGCGGCCGGGCGTACGTCGAGGGTGATCGGGTTGCCATCGGCCAGGGTCAGGTGCGCCTGGAAGTGCTTCTGCAGGCCGGGAATGGTGCGAAAGGTCAGCGCGTACTGCTCGCCCAGCGCATCCGCAATCGAGGTGGCGGCCATCGGCATGTCGTCACTGCTCATCGGCTCACCGGTCTCGCCGGCATTGAGCAGGTAATGGTAGTTCTGGCGGTCGATACGCGGCAGCCAACTGGCGCGCTCGTTGGCGGGCAGGCGGTCGAGGATTGCCACCGAGGTCGACACGTCGTTCTCCAGGTTGCCGAGCATCGCGGTGCGCGCGCTGATATAGCGCTCGTAGAACTGCGCACTGAACGACAACCCATGGGCGCACACCAGGCTGATCAGGAAGATCAGCGACAGCTGCGACGCCAGCGTGCGCGGCCAACCCAAGCGCCATTTCATTGCGTGGCTCCAAGGATTTCCACCGCCAGGGAAAACACATACCCTTCGCTGCGCACGGTCTTGATATACGCCGGTTCACGTGCGTCATCCAACAGGCGTTGGCGCAGGCGGCTGACCAGCAGGTCGATGGAACGGTCAAACAGATCCGCGTCGCGGCCCTGGGTCAGGTTGAGCAATTGGTCGCGGTTGAGCACGCGCTGCGGGTGATCGAGGAACACCCGCAGCAGGCGGTATTCGGCGCCGCTCAAGGCCACCAGCGTGTCGTCTTCGTCGAGCAGGTGGCGGGCGGTGGTGTCCAGCCGCCAACGGCCAAAACGAATCAGCCGCCCGGTTTCACTCACTACCAGGTTCGGCGGCAGCATGCGCGTGCGCCGCAACACGGCGTTGATCCGCGCCAGCAGTTCGCGGGCGGCGAAGGGTTTGACCAGGTAATCATCGGCGCCCATTTCCAGGCCGATGATGCGGTCGGTTTCATCGTTGCGCGCGGTGAGCATCAGCACCGGCGTGGCTTTGTGCTTGCCCACCCGCAACTCGCGGCACAGCTGCAAACCGTCGTCGCCGGGCATCATGATGTCCAGCACGATCAGGTCAACCGGGGTGGTGTCGAGGAAACTGCGCATCTGGCGGCCATCGGCGACTACTGTGGTGCGCATGCCGTTTTTCTTCAGGTAATTGCCCACCAGCTCGCGGATCTCGCGGTCGTCATCGACGATCAGGATATGGTCGACATGGTCCATGCTGCGTTCCTCGTTAAATGCTCATGGGCCGCAGTCTAGCCATCGCCGCAGGGTTTGCCTTGTGCCCTTTGTATTGCAGTGTATCTGGCGATAACGAGATACACAGCGAGGCAAAAAAACCGACAGGCCAGCGTCCGGCGTCGTTCACCTGCGTGCCTAAGCTAATGCTAAAAAGGTATTTATTAAGGTTTTTTAAGATCGTTTAGCTTGGTTGCTCCAACCCAAGATGCTTATGGAGTGAGCCGCCGATGCTGCAATCAGTCACCACCTTGCCGCTGCTGGATCTGTCGCAGCTTGACGGCACGCCTCAGCAACGCGGCGAATTTCTCGATGCGTTGCGCGCTGCCGCGCGGCAGATCGGCTTTTTCTACCTGAACGGCCACGGCATCGACCCGGCGCTGCTGGCTCAGGTGCAGCAGCAGGCGCGCGCATTTTTTGCCTTGCCCGAGGCCGACAAACTGGCGGTCGGTATGCTCAACTCGCCGCACTTTCGCGGCTACAACCGCGCCGCTTCGGAGATCACCCGCGGCCAGCCGGACCTGCGTGAACAGTTTGATGTCGGCGCCGAACGCGAGCCACTGAACGCGGATCAACACCCGGCCGCGTGGGCCCGCCTGCAAGGCCCGAACCAATGGCCAGCCGCCTTGCCCGAACTCAAGCCGTTGGTTTTGGCCTGGCAGCAGGCAATGACGCAAATGGCGTTGCGCTTGCTACGCGCCTTCGCCCAAGCCTTGTCGTTGCCCGAGCAGGCCTTTGACGCACTGTACGGTGACCAACCCAACGAACACATCAAACTGATCCGCTACCCCGGCCGCCACGCGCAACAAAGTCGCCAGGGCGTGGGCGCACACAAGGACTCCGGCTTTTTGAGCTTTCTGCTGCAGGACGAGCAGGCCGGTTTGCAGGTGGAGGTGGAGGAGGGCCGCTGGATCGACGCGTCGCCGCGCCCCGACACGCTGGTGGTGAATATCGGCGAACTGCTCGAGTTGGCCAGCAACGGTTACTTGCGCGCCACCGTGCACCGCGTGGTGTCGCCGCCGGTGGGCAGCGAGCGTTTGTCCCTGGCGTTTTTTCTCGGTGCGCAGCTGGATGCGGTAGTGCCGGTGTATGACTTGGCACCCGAACTGCTGCGCGATGCCCACGGGCCGACCAGCGACCCGCGCAACCCGTTGCTGCGCGATGTCGGCTGGAATTACCTCAAGGGCCGTCTGCGCTCGCACCCGGATGTCGCCCAACGTTTCTATGCCGACGCCACACTTCCCCACGCACTGTCCGCCTGATCAGGAGATCACCATGCTGAAGACATCTGCACTTACCCTGGCGGCGTTGCTGGCCTCATTGAGCGTGTCGGCCGCCGATGCGTTGCGCGTCGCCGCCGACCCGATTCCCCATGCGCAGATCCTCGAATACGTGCAGAAGCTCGACCCGAGCCTGAACTTGAAGATCATCGAAATTCCCAGCGGCGTGAACTCCAACGAGTTGCTGGCGCACGGTGATGTCGACGCCAATTACTTCCAGCACCTGCCGTTTCTCAATGCTCAGGAGCAGGCGCTCGGGCAGAAGTTCGCGGTGGCTGCTACGGTGCATATCGAACCGCTGGGCATTTACTCCCATCGCCATACCGGTTTCGCCCAGGTGCCGGACAAAGGCACGGTGGCGGTGCCGAACAACGTCACCAACCTCAGCCGCGCGCTGTACCTGTTGCAAGCCAATGGCCTGATCACGCTCAAGCCGGGTTTCAATGACGCGTCCAGGGAGCAAGCCACGCCCAAGGACATCGCCGAGAACCCCAAGCACCTGAAGATTCTGGAGATCGAGTCGCCGCAAATTCCGCGCGCGCTGGACGATGTGGACCTGGCGGTGATCAATGGCAACTTTGCCCTGGAAGCCGGGTTGGTGCCGGCCAAAGACGCCTTGGGCCTGGAGAAAGCCGAGGGCAACCCTTACGCGAATATCCTGGTGACCACACCAAAACTCGCGGATGACCCGCGCATCAAGCAACTGGCCAAGGACCTGCGCTCGCCGGAAGTGGCCAAGTTCATCAGCGAAAAATACGCGGGCTCGGTGATTCCGGTGGCGGCCGAATGATCGTCGTCGAGGGCGTCAGCAAAACCTACGCCGACGGCCAGCCGGCGGCCCTGGATAACGTGTCGTTGCGGATAAACGACGGGTCGATTTTTGGCATTGTCGGCCGCAGCGGGGCGGGTAAAAGTACCTTGCTGCGCTGCCTTAACCTGCTGGAGCGGCCCACCTTCGGGCGCATCCTTTTGGACGGCCAGGACCTGACCCAACTGAGCGACAGGCAACTGCGCGAGCAACGCCAGCGCATCGGCATGATCTTCCAGGGCTTCAACCTCCTGCATTCACGCACGGTGGCGGGCAACGTCGCGGTGCCGCTGGAAATCGCCAAGGTGCCCAAGGTTGAGCGCGCGGCGCGGGTGGCCGAGTTGCTGGCGTTGGTGGGCTTGAGTGACAAGGCTGAGGCGTTTCCTTCGCAGCTCTCCGGCGGGCAGAAACAACGCGTGGGCATTGCCCGTGCATTGGCGGCGCGTCCGACGTATCTGTTGTCGGATGAGGCCACCAGCGCGCTGGACCCGCAAACCACCGCGTCGATTCTTGAGTTGTTGCGCGACATCAACCGGCAGCTGGGCGTGACCATCGTGTTGATCACCCATGAACTCGAGGTGGTCAAGGCCATCTGTGACAGCGCGGTGTCGCTGGCCGATGGACGCGTGGTGGAAAGCGGCACGCTGCTGCAGTTGCAAGCCGACCCGGCATCGCACCTGGGCCGTTCGCTGGCGCCAAGCCTGCCGGTGGTGAGGGCCGTATGAAAACCGACTGGAACGAGATTGTTCAACTGCTGCTCAACGCCACCGGCGAAACCCTGTACATGGTGCTGCTGGCGGGCATGTTCACGCTGTTGATCGGCTTGCCGCTGGGCGTGGTGCTGTTTATCAGCCGACGCGGCGGCTTGTTGCCTTTGCCACGGCTCAACCGGGCGTTGGGCGCCGTGATCAACCTGGGGCGGTCATTGCCGTTTGTGGTGATGCTGATCGCGTTGATCCCACTGACGCGCCTGATCGTCGGCACCACATTGGGCAGTACGGCGGCCGTGGTGCCGATCACGATTGGCGCTTTTCCATTTTTTGCGCGCATCGTCGAGACCGCCCTGGATGAAGTGGACAAGGGGCGCATAGAAGCCATCGTTGCCATGGGCGGTGACGTGCGTCATGTGATCCTCAAAGTGCTGCTGCCGGAAGCCTTGCCCGCGCTGGTGGCCGGGGTGACGCTGACGCTGGTGATGCTGATCGGCTTTTCCTCCATGGCTGGCGTGATCGGTGGCGGCGGGCTGGGCGACCTGGCGATTCGTTATGGTTATCAGCGTTTCAACAACCAGATCATGGTGGTCACGGTCATCGTTCTGGTGGTGCTGGTGCAGGGCGTGCAAAGCCTGGGGGATCGCTGTGTGAGGTCGCTGGCGCACCGCCGATCCTGACTTTGCCCCAGGGCGAAAAAGCCCCGCGGTCGGTCCGTAACATGGCCCTGATGTTTTCCGAGCCGCGCTCATTGCAACGGCTCGATTATTTGAAACGCGTCGGCCCCAGCGAAGCGCCGGTGTTGATCAATGGCGAGACCGGCACCGGCAAGTCCACCACGGCATGCTCAAGGGGCGCGCACGGCCTTGAGCAGCAGCGTCTCGAATAGCTGCTGCGCGCGTGGTTCATCACTGTGGGCGACATTAAAACGCATCGAATTGAGGTGCGCCGGGTCGTAACCGAACAAGGCGCCCGGCGCCAGAACCATGCTGTGTTTCAACGCTTGCTGGGCCAGCAGTTCGCCGTCCACTCCCTGCGGCAGCCGCGCCCAGATAAACATCCCGCCCTCGTACGCCATCGGCAGCTCGCACCCGCAACGCTTGAGCCATTGCTCGACGCGCCCGCCGCACTCCATCAACCGTTGCACCATGCGCTTGCGGTGCTTGGCGTAGCTGCCTTCGCTGAGCATGCGATAGACCAGCTGTTCGAACAGCTCTGAGGTCACGCCGCCGCTCATCAACTTCATGTTGGTCAGGTTCGCCGCCAGTTGCGGCGCGGCCACCACATAGCTGACGCGGGTGTTGGCGCTGAGGATCTTGGAGAAACCTGACAGGTACGTGACCTGGTCCAGCCCGGCGAGAGCGGCCAGGCGCGGTGGCGGGTTGGGGTGCAGGTCGCCGTAGAGGTCATCCTCGACGATATGGCAGTGGTAGTGCTGAGTCAGTTGCAGCAGGCGAAACGCCTGGCTGGGGCTGAAGGAGTGGCCGGTGGGGTTATGCAGCACGCTGGTGGTCAGGTACAGACTGGGGCGGTGTTCGGCCAGCAGCGCCTCAAGGGCAGCGAAGTCAAAGCCGTCGGGGCGGCGCTCGAGGGTCACCACTTTGACGCCGTGCAAGGCCAGGTTGGCGTGGAAGTTGAAGTAGCACGGCGCGTCCAGCAGCACGGTGTCGCCGGGGCGTGCGAGCAGGCGCATGAGCATGTCCAGGCCTTGCACGGTGTTGGGCGTGGTGATGATTTGTTCCACCGGCACTGACAGGCCTTCGCTGTGCAGTTTTTGTTGCAGCGCCTGGCGCAGCGGCAACAGCCCGGCCGGCGCGCCCAGCCCGGCGATGCGCAACGACGGCGCGCGCACTACGCTGCGCAGGGCTTGGCGGATAGCGTCGTTGTTCAGCCAGTCCTCCGGCAAGTGCCCGCTGCCGGGGCGCAGCTCGCCGCCGGCGGTGACCAAGGGGCGGCGCAACACGCTGAGCAGGTCTTGGGGTAACAGGTCGACCCAGGTCATCGCGGTGGGGCGGGCGCTGTCCATCGCCACAAAGTAGCCACGACCCTGGCTGGAGGTCAGCAGGTTGCGCCCGCGCAGGCGGTCCAGTGCTTCATTGAGGGTGAATTTGCTCACGCCCAGGGTCTGGGTCAATTCACGCACCGACGGCAATTTGCTGCCCGGCGCCCATTCACCGTGCTCGATGGCGTGGCTGAACGCGTCGACAATCTGCTGAACCTTGGGTGTGCCGTCAACAAAGGCGATGGCGTATACAAACATAAACCTTCCTGGTATTTGCCGATGATTTTACCGGCCATTGTTACCGGTAAAGTTCGGCCGGATTAGGCCTCACTTTACCTGCCCTGTGCAAGGCTGCCGCTCTAGACTGCGGGCCATCAATGACAGGGATTACGTGATGGAAAGCCAACTGATCAACCCCGGCGCGCCGTTCTGCCTGGGGGTGGCCCAGCATAAATACCTGGGGGCCGAAAAGGGCCTGCAAAGCGCCATTGAAGGGGGCTACAGCCACTGGTACATCGACGCCAGCCTGTTAGGTGAAAGGGTCGAGGACTGGACTGATGCGCGCATCGCCCGCCTGCAGGAAAAGATCGCGGCCAGCGGTGTTCAGCCGATATTTCACAGTAACTTCAAGGCGCCGCTGGGCAGCGATGTCGGAGCTTTTCGTGCGGCGGCGGTGGAATACGTGGAAAGAGAGGTTGATGTTGCCAGCCGTCTGGGCGCGCCGTTGATCATCCACGGCGGCTGCATCGTCGGGCCGCAAAGGGTGCTGGAGGCCAGGGACATTGCCCTGGAGCATTACCTCAAATCGGTCAAGGAGCTGGCGCAATATGCCGAGGCCAAGGGGACGGATATCTACCTGGAGAGTCTGTCCAACTACGTCAACTACCGGATTTTCACCCACGAAGCGCAATTCGCCTTTGTGTTCGAGCACCTGCAAGCGCACAGCAATGTGTACTGCTTGCTCGACGCCGGCCACGCCCGCCTCGACAGCGGCTTGCCCGCGCAAGTGGTGCGCAAGTACCCCGCGCTGATCAAGGGCATTTCCTTCAGCAACCACAAGGAGGGGCACCACGCCGACAACTGCGCGTACGCCGAGGTGCTGCAGGCTATCGTCGAGACGAACTGGAAAGGCCTGGTGGCCTTTGAAACCTGTCACCACAGTGCGCAGGCCGCCCTGGCCGACCTGGCGCGCGCCTTCGCCGTTGTTTCTTCCAATCCGGGTTTGGGCTCATGACAAGTACGTTGACGCTTTCTTCGTTTCTCTACTTTCTGCTGTTTTGCGCCACCATGACCTTCAGCCCCGGCCCGATGACCCTGTTGCTGTTGAGCCTGGGTTTGAAGGACGGCCTGCGCAGCTCGATCCCGGCGCAGATCGGCGCCAGTGTGGCGTACCTGATCTCGATCCTGATCTTTGCCGTGGGCTTTTCGGAATTGATCAAGGGCAACCTTGCCATCACCCAGACCCTCCAGTTGGTGGGTGTGGCCTACATCCTCTACCTTGCCTACCGGCAGTGGACCAGCAGCGGCGTATCGATCAACCGGGACTCTGCCGCGGAGGGCGCGCGCAGCCTGTTCGGCAAGGGCTTGCTGACCGGGTTTTCCAACCCCAAGACCCTCATCATGTTCAGCGCCGTGTTCCCACAGTTTGCCGGGGCGGGAGGGCACAGCCGCGCGGCAGATATCGCCATCCTCGGGCTTACCTTTTTGTCGTTGCAGTTTGCCAGCGGCTGCCTGTATTGCTATTTCGGCCAGCGCATCAAGCACGTGCTGGAAAACCCCAGGCGACGAGTGTTGCTGCAACGGGTCACGGCAGTGCTGTTGCTGGGTGTGGCGCTGATGCTGGCGCGCGGTTTTTCGCACTGAGGGGCGCTACCCGCAGGCTTATGAGCGGTAGTGGCGATTTGACGTCGCCCTGATAGACTCCAGGCATTCATCCAGGATCACATCAAGCCATGTCAACCGCCGGAGGAAATGGACTTCCGCTCGCTTCACGGTTGTATAAGTCGCGCACGCTGGGGCTGACGCTCGGCTTTGTGTGCGTGGTGTTTGGCATGTTTCCCCTGCATCCCCCGCCTTGGGTGTGGGCGTGGATGCTGATCAACGCCTTTGTCTGGCCGCACATGGCCTATCTGTGGTCGCGCCGCGCCAGCAACTCACTGCGCAGCGAGCGCCGTAACCTGCTGTTTGATTCCTTTTGCGGCGGGTTCTGGGTCGGTGCCATGCACTTCAACCCGCTGCCCAGTGTCACCACGCTGTCGATGATGACCATGAACAACGTCGCCATTGGCGGGCCGCGCTTTATGCTGGCGGGCTGGGTGGCGCAGGCCTTGGGTGTTGGCGCGTCGTTGCTGGTGTTCGCCCCGGCGTTCATCGCCGTCACCACTGAAACCCAGCTTTACGCCTGCTTGCCGATTCTGATGGTGTACCCGCTGGCCCTGGGCTGGATCTGCTATCGCCAGGCCGTGACCCTCGCCCGGCACAAACGCGAGTTGCTGGCGCTGAGCCGCACCGACAGCCTGTCCGGCCTGCTTAACCACGGTGCCTGGAAGGACCACCTGGAGATCGAGTTTCAACGCTGCCGCACAGAGCAGGTGGGCGCCGCCATTGCGCTGATCGACATCGACCATTTCAAGACTATCAATGACACCTACGGCCACGTCACCGGCGATATCGTGCTGCGCCAACTGAGCAAAGTGCTGCGACAGAACCTGCGCACCGCCGACCTTGCCGGGCGCTATGGCGGCGATGAGTTCTGCGTGATCCTGCCGGACATGCCCCTGCACCGCGCCACCGAAGTAATGGACGCCTTGCGCGATCGCTTCAACGCCTTGGCGTACACCCAAGACCCGACACTGCGCGCCAGCTTGAGCATTGGCCTGGCGCCGTATCAACCTGCGCATGCGGATTCGACCAGTTGGCTCAACGACGCCGACCAGGCGTTGTATGAGGCCAAGAGCAGCGGGCGCAACCGTGTGAGTTCAGTGCAAGGGAGTTGGTTGCGATCGGTCTAGTGGGGTAGGGTGGCGGCGCACCTCTCAACAAAAAATCAAGGATCGGTCCATGCTCTTCACCTTCTCTCGTACCCTCCTGGCCGCGACCCTGGCCTTGTCCTTCGCTGCGCCGGCCTACAGCGCCGAACCCCATAAACAGATCCAGGCCGGCGCCGAACAGTACAAGGCCCCCGCCCTGAAACTGCTTGAGCGCCTGGTGAATATCGATTCGGGCTCCGGCTACGAGCCCGGCCTGACCCAAGTGCGCGACATCGCCGTAGAAGAATTGAAGCAGCTTGGTTTCAACATCGAGCTGGTGCCGGACAAAGCCGCCAACAACAGCCATGTGATCGCCACCCTCAAAGGCACCGGCAAAGCCAAGATTTTGCTGATGGCCCACATGGACACGGTGTTCAAGGAGGGCTCGGCCGCCGAACGCCCGTTCCACATCAAGGACGGCCGCGCCTATGGCCCCGGCGTGATGGATGACAAGGGCGGCATAGTCGCTGGCATCTATGCGCTGAAGGTGCTCAAAGACCAGGGCTTCAAGGACTACGCACAAATCACCTTCCTGCTCGACGCCAGCGAAGAAACCGGCTCTGACGCCGCCTCCGAACTGATCCGCACCACCGCCAAAGGCCACGACGTCACCCTCAACCTCGAGCCCGGCCGCCCAGCCGACGGCCTGGTGGTATGGCGCAAAGGCAGCGCCACCGCCGTGGTCGAAGTCAAAGGCAAAGCCGCCCACGCTGGTGTCGCCCCGGAACTGGGCCGCAACGCCGCGATGGAAGCGGCGCACCAGATCCTGCAACTGGGCAAACTGGGCGACGAAGAGAAGAAAACCACCATCAACTTCACCGTGCTCAAGGCCGGCGACCGCGTCAACGTCATCCCCGACCAAGCGACGGCCAAGGCGGACGTACGTGCGGCATTGCCGGAAGAGTTCGACCGGATCGAGAAGGACCTGGCCCGTGTTTCGGCGAATAAGTTGATTCCGGACACTGAAGTGAAGACCAGTTTGCTGCGCGGTTTACCGCCAATGCCGCAGACGCCGGAGTCGGACAAGTTGGTCGCAATCGCCCAAGGGATTTACGGGGAGTTGGGGCGTAAGTTGACCATCGAAGGCAGCGGCGGGGCAGCGGATGCCAGCTTGTCTGCCGGGGTTGGCACGCCGACGTTGGATGGGTTCGGGATTGTCGGTGGCAACATCCATACCCCAGAGGAATATGCGGAAGTGGAGAGTGTAGCGCCGCGGATTTACCTGCTTAGCCGGATGATTATGGAGCTCTCGAAGCGATGATTGGGGCGCCGGGTTCACTCATTTTTTGAGGGTGAACCTGGGTATAGGGTGAGTAGGTTTGTTGTGATGAACCGGCTTATTGTGATGAGCAGGCTTATTGTGATGAGAAGGCTTATTGTGGCGAGCAGGCTTGCCCTGCGTTGGGCTGCGCAGCAGGCCCGAAACTGGCGACGCGGACTTGGCTGTAGAACCGCGTCGCCCTTGTTGGGGCTGCTGCTGCGCTGCGCAACGCAACGCAACGCAACGCGAGCAAGCTCGCTCGCCACAGGTAAAGATCGAATAGTCTATTTAGAGGTAGTCTTTCAACGCTTTTCAAGGCTGTATAAAGTATAAATTAGATGTGGACCCTTCGATTTTTTTGGCTTTTCCCTCTTTTAGGTACTCAGTGAATTCGCGTTCCAAGAATTCTTTATTGGTATATTTTTTGTATTTGTGTGGCAACTCGCACGCGTACATGTACAGTCGCCATGCGTCGAAGCCGTCGACTCTTCCGTCAGGGCCGTAATCAAAGTCGATACATATTTCGGATAAGTAAACACAGCAATCAATTCCATGTAGTTCGTAGGTTACGCCGGCGGTGACTGGCCCTCGCTGGGGGATTTTTTTAGAGCGCCATAGACCCAGGATATTTTTGACTCCGAATGAGTCCTCAAGTAGAGCTGTTGCGCTTTTCACTCGCGCTAGATAATCGGTGACCAAATTTTCTATGGAGTTAGTCTTTATTGTTCTTGATCGAATCAATCTGCGGGGTCCTATTATTATAGTTTGATTTTTATGGGTTTGGAGGAAATGATAGATTTGAAAAATAAATGTCACCCTCAAAAGAAATGCATGCGATCCAATCAGATTATCGCTGTAGAAAGTATGTGTGCTGCGAGGCTGTCGAAGTATATGTAATGTTAGGGGCAGGTCTTTAATGGTCTTGTATTGTTTTTTCAGAGGCTGCTTCTCTCTTATAGTGTTTAAGTCGTTCGAGTAGGGCATTCATGGGAGTCGATGATTTGCAACACCACTGGCGTGTTGCCGAGGGGTACAAATCGGGAATCCATGGAACATGTGCACCAGAGTCAGGGTGCCGTCTTGCGTGCAGGCCGCAACGGCCGAGCTGGGCAGGACGGGGCGGTTGATCGGCGCGACGAGTGCCGCCTCATCCCCGACTTTGAAGACCTGATCGACATCCAGTGCCGAAAAGCTGACGTAGCTTTCGACCCAGAGCTCGTAGGTATTGAGGCAGCGTTTGAAATCGCTGAGAACGGATTCGACGTCTCGCGTCTCGGAATCCATCACGGCCAGTACCAGAAGGCCAATGTGTTGGCGGGTGGCGGCGATCAAAAGACAGCCCCAATACTGGGGCTTTAACGGAAAAAACCATCTGCAATCCCTCGCACTGTGTGATCAGGCGAAGGACTTTGCCGAGGTTTTCAGGTGGTATCCGTAGAGCTTATCCGGGTGTTGCGTGGGAGGTTTCGGTAGTCCTTGTCCTCTCTCGCCCAAGCACCAGACTGCACAGCGCCGGCAGGAACAACAGCGTCAACACCGTGCCCACCAACACCCCGCCAATCAGCACATAAGCCAGGGACGACCAGAACACCGACAGCGTCAGCGGGATAAATGCCAGGGCCGCCGCCAGTGCCGTCAAAATCACCGGTCTTGCGCGGCGCACGGTGGCTTCGATAATCGCTTCGCGAATCGCCATGCCGTGCTCCTGATTCTGGCGGATCTGGTCGGTAAAGATCAGCGTGTTGCGCATCAGGATGCCGCCAATCCCGATCAAGCCCAGAATCGCGTTAAACCCGAACGGCTGGTTGAACAGCAATAAGGTCGGCACCGCGCCGATCAGGCCCAGGGGCGCGGTGGCGAAGACCATGAACATTACGCCGAACGAGCGCACCTGGAACATGATCACGGTGAGGGTCAGCAGGATCATGATCGGGAACAGTGCCGCCAGCGCGACGTTGGCCTTGGCGCTTTCTTCCATCGGGCCGCCGATGTCGATCTGGTAACCGGCCGGCAGCTTTGCGATCAGCGGTTGCAGGTCTTTGTACACGGCCATTTCCACGTCGGGCGGTTGTACGCCGTCGATGATGTCGGCGCGCACTTCCACGGTGCTCGCGCGGTTGCGGCGCTTGAGGATCGGCTCTTCCATGACCGCCTGAAAATGCCCGACCTGGGCCAGCGGCACCGAGGTGCCAGCGCTGTTGGTCAGGGTCATATTGTTGAGATTGCCGAGGTCTTCGCGCTGGTTGCCCTGAGCGCGAGCGACCACGGAGACGGTGCGATTGCCTTCGCGCACTTCAGTGATCGAGTTGCCGCTGAGCAAGGCATTGAGCTGCGATTTGACCTCGTTAGGCGTGAAACCCAGCAGGCGCAGGCGGTCCTGATCCAGCACCAGGCGATAGCCGCTGGTGCGCTCGCCCCAATCGAGAAAGGCGTCCTTGGTCAGCGTGTTGGCGGCGACAATGCGACGCACATCTTCGGACACGCCGCGCAGCACATCCACATTTGGCCCGGACACACGAAACACCACGGGAAACGGCACGGGCGGGCCGAACAGCAATTGCGTGACACGCACGCGCGCAGCCGGGAATTCACCGGCGGCTATGCGCTCACGCATGCGCAGCTTCAGCGCATCACGGGCATGCGAGTCCGGGGTTTGCACAATCAGCTTGGCAAACGCCGGGTCGGGCAACTCGGGGTTCAGCGACAGGAAAAAGCGTGGCGCGCCGCCGCCCACATAGGTGTCGACCAGGCTGGTCTGTGGCTCTTGCAGCAGGGCTTTCTCCAGCTGCGCCGCTACCGCCTCGGTGTTTTTGAACGCGCTGCCGGGCGGCATGTACACCTCAAGGATCAGTTCGGAACGGTCGGAATTGGGGAAGAACTGCTTCTTCACCACGCCCATCCCTAAACCGCACAGCACAAAGGCCGCCACCACCAAGACAGTTACCCACCAGCGCCTGCGCACACAGGCTTGGACGACACCACGCAACTTCTGGTAGTAACGGCCGGCGTAAATGGCGTCGTGGCCGCCCGGCACCGGTTTGATCTGCGGCAGCAATTTCACGCCCAGGTACGGTGTGAACACCACCGCCACCAGCCAGGATGAAATCAGCGCAAAGCCGACGATCCAGAAGATATTGCCGGCATATTCCCCGGCGCCCGAGCGCGCAAAACCCACCGGCAGAAAGCCGATGATCGTCACCAGCGTGCCGGTCAGCATCGGCGCGGCGGTGGAGCTCCAGGCAAAGGTGGCGGCGTGAATCCGGTCGAAGCCTTCTTCCAGTTTCACCACCATCATCTCGATGGCGATAATCGCGTCGTCCACCAGCAAACCCAGGGAAATAATCAGCGCGCCCAGGGTAATACGGTCGAATTCACGCCCGGTCAGCAGCATGATCACAAATACCACGGACAAGGTCAGCGGCACCGCGGCGGCCACCACCAGGCCCACGCGAAAGCCCAGCGCCAGCAGGCTGATGACCATCACCACGGCCAGGGCGACGAAGAATTTGAGCATGAATTCATTCACGGCCAGGCTGATGTTTTTTGCCTGGTCGGAGACCTTGGCGAAGTTCACGCCCAGCGGCAGATCGGCCTGAATGTTGGCTTCCTGGGCCTTGAGGCTTTTGTCCAGCTCCAGGCCGTTCCAGTGCTTTTCCATGATCACGCCGAGCATCAGCGCCGGGTCGCCCTGATGGCGAATCCGGTAGCTGGGCGGGTCTTCATAGCCACGGCTCACGGTGGCCACATCGGCAATGCGCAGCACGCGGCCGTTGACTTCCAGCGGCACATTTTCGATGAGCGCGAGGCTGTCGAAGGCGCCGTCGATACGGATATAGGCGCGGGCGCCGGCGGTTTCGACGAAGCCCGATGGCGCTACGGCGTTCTGCGCGGCGAGGGCGGCGAAGATCTGATCGGGCTTGATGCCCAGGGTAGCCAGGCGCTCGTAGGAAAACTCGACAAAGATCCGCTGGGCCTGCTCGCCGAGGATGTTGACCTTTTTCACGCCCGGCAGGTTGAGCAAGCCCTGGCGCAGTTCTTCGGCCATTTGCACTTGCTGGCGATGTGGCAAGTGCTCGGCTTCCAGTGCGTAAAGGGCGAAATACACGTCGGAGTATTCATCGTTGAAGAACGGCCCGATCACGCCTTTGGGCAGTTTCGCCGCTTCATCACTGAGTTTTTTACGGGTCTGGTAGAACAGGTCCTGGATTTCACTGGGGCGCGTGGACTCTTTGTAGGTCATGCGCATCGACACAAAACCCGGTTGGGCGATGGTCTCGACGCGGTCGTAGTAGTCCAGTTCCTGCAGACGCTTTTCCAGGCGGTCGGCGACTTGCTCCTGCATTTCCTGTGCGGTTGCGCCGGCCCAGGCGGCGGTGATGGTCATGACCTTGACGGTAAATGAAGGATCTTCGGCGCGCCCCAGTTGGCCGAACGAGAAGACGCCGGCGGCGAGGATCGCGATGATCAGAAACAGCGTGACTGCGCGGTGTTTCACCGCCAGTTCGGAGAGGTTGATGCCGCGCATGCTCAGTGGTCCTGTTTGCGATTGAGGGCCAATGCTTGCGCGGGCAGCAGGCGCACCGCGTCACCGCTGTGCAGCAAGTGCGCGCCGAGGGCGACGATGGTCTGGCCGGGTGTGAGGCCGCTGTCGAGCAGGGCGTCTTCCTGGCCGAGACTGGCGACCTTGACGGGGGCGAAGCTGACGGTGTCATCAGCACCAATCAGCCACACGCCGGTGCCTTGCCCGGCGTCCTGCAATGCGCCGATGGGCACGCGGGTTTGCTGGGCCTGGCCATCGCCTTGCAGGCGTACGGTGATGGTCGAGCCAAGGGCGAAACGGTCAACGGCGCCGTGCAATACGTAGCGCGCGCGGTAGGTGCGGGTGGTCGGGTCGGCGCTGGCGGATAGCTCGCGCAGGGTGGCAGTCACGGCCTGGTCCGGCGCGCCGAAGGGGAACGCCAAGGCTTTTTGTGAGGCGTGGTCGCGTTGGTTTTCCGGCAGGTTGACGATGGCTTCGCGAGCGCCGTCATGGGCCAGGCGCGCGACGATTTGCCCTTCGGCGACGACTTGGCCGCGGTCCACGCGCACGTCGGTGATGATGCCGTCGCCGTCAGCCTTGAGCACCGAGTAGGTGCGGCGGTTCTCGATCTGGCTGGCGTCCGATTGCGCCGAAGCCAGCTCGGCTTCGGCGACGCGCAGGTTGGTCGCCGACTGGTCGAAAATCTGCCGCGACACGGCGCCGGTGCTGGCCAGGCGCTGGTAGCGGTTTTCATCATCGCGGCGCTGGCGCACTTGCGCCTGGGCCGCGTTCACGCGGTTCTTGGCCGAGCGCAGGGCCAGCTCGAAGTCGCCGATGTCCAGCACCAGCAAGGTGTCGCCACGGGAGACGTGCTGGCCGGGGTCGACCTTGCGGTCTATGACCTTGCCACTAACCCTGAAGCCCAGGTCGCTTTCTGTGCGCGCAGCCACCACGCCGGTGTAGGCGCTTTGCTGGGTGCCGGCGGCTTCGACTTTGGCCGCTAGCACGGGGCGGGGCGGCGGTACTTCGGCGGCGGTGTCGGCCTTGCTGTTGCAGCCACCGAGGAGGATCAACAGGGCCAGGGGCGTGAGAAGACGCAGGGGAAGAGGGGTCATGACGGGCTCCGGGATAACCAGTGAATAAAAAATTATGGACATAATTTTTTACGCATATTATGGTCGAAATATAAATTAATCCAGCCCCCGGATACTCCCCATGGCAAACGCCCCGGCGCCCTCGCGAAGCTTGTTGTTTTTACTGGTGGCCCTTACGGCGCTGGGTGAAGTGTCGACTCAATTGATCATCCCAGGCCTTGGCGCCATCGAGCAGGCGCTGGCGGCGCCAGCCGGTTCGGCGCTGATGGCGTTGTCGGCGTTTGTAGCTGCATTCGGCCTCGGGCAATTGCTGTTCGGGCCGTTGTCGGACCGGATCGGCCGTCGTCCGGTGCTGATCGGCGGCCTGGCGCTGTATGTGCTGGCGACCTTGGCGATGCTGCTGGTCAACGACATCGGTCAATTCATTGCCGCCCGCGTGTTGCAAGGCCTCGGCGCCTGCGCCGCGTTGGTGTTGGCGCGCACCGTGGTGCGTGATGTATGGCAAGCCGAAGCGGGGCCGGCCCTGGCGCTGACCATGATCGGCATGCTCTACGCCATTGTTGTCGCGCCGATGATCGGCGGGCTGCTGATCAAGCTGCTGGGCTGGCACGCGCCAATTGTTTTGGCCCTGATCATCGGCAGTGTGGTGCTGGTGTTGGCTGTGCTGTTCTTTCGCGAGAGCAACCACTGCCTTGATCCCACGGCCGGCCATTGGCGTACCCTCGGCGGGCAATACCTGGATTTGCTCAAGGGCCGTCAATACCGGGCGTACGCCGTGGCATTGGCGTGCACCTATGGTGCGATGTTCTCGGTGATTGCGGGTTCGTCGGCAGTGTTTATCAACCTGCTGGGTTTCAGCAGCCTTGAATACGGCATCAATTTTGGCGTGATTGTGTCGATGCTGATCGTCGGTTCCACCTACACCCGGCGCAACATCATGCGCCTGGGGCCGCAGCGGATTGTGGCGATGGGCGTGACACTGGTGGCCATCGGCGGCCTATCGGCGTTGCTGATTTACGAGCTGTTCGGCCTGTCGGTGTTGGGCCTGGATATTCCGGTGGCATTGGTGACCCTGGGCGGTGGCCTGGTGCTCCCCGGCTCGGTCACGGGCGCGGTAATGCCCAACGCGCACCGTGCGGGCTTGGCCGCTGGACTGATGGGGTTTTCGCAGATGTTTGGCGCGACCTGCAGCGGCCTGTTGCTGAGTCATTTGCGCGATGGCAGCGCCACGCCAATGATCGTCATTGAGGCCAGCTTTGCGGTGTTGGCGTTTGTCGCGTTTCACCTGCTGCGCCAACGTCCGGTCAAGGGACTGTCCTATACATAGAACGATCAGGGCTGCTTTTGCCGGCTAGTGTTCAGAGGCCGAGGGACTTATGGTGTAGGCACTTTGGAGGTACACCATGAAAAAAATCATCGGCATCTACACCAGTCCCCGCGCCCATTGGGTCGGTGACGGCTTCCCGGTGCGCACGCTGTTTTCCTACGACGCGATGGGCAAGCACATCAGCCCATTCCTGTTGCTGGACCACGCCGGCCCCGCTGATTTCAGCCCCACCGAACAACGACGCGGTGTAGGCCAACACCCGCATCGCGGCTTTGAAACCGTGACCATCGTGTACGACGGCGAAGTCGAGCACCGTGATTCCACCGGCGCCGGCGGCACGATCGGTCCCGGCGATGTGCAGTGGATGACTGCCGCGCGAGGCATCATTCACGAAGAATTCCATTCCGAAGCCTTTGCCCGCAGCGGCGGGGCGCTGGAAATGGTGCAGCTGTGGGTCAACTTGCCGGCCAAGGACAAAATGGCCGACGCCGGTTACCAGACCATCGTTGACGGCGACATTCCGGTGCTGCCGTTGGCCAACGACGCCGGGCAATTGCGCCTGATCGCCGGTGAATTTTCCGGTACTCAAGGGCCGGCGCGTACGTTCACGCCGATAGACGTGTGGGACTTGCGGCTCAACGCCGGTAAAGCGGTCACGCTGGACCTGCACGCCGGGCGCAATACTGCGCTGGTGATCCTGCGTGGCACCGTGCTGGTCAATGGCGAGGAAGTGGCACGCCAAGGGCAACTGGCGTTGTTCGAGCGCGACGGTGATCAACTCACCCTGGAGTCCAATGATGACGCCAAGGTGTTGCTGCTCAGCGGTGAACCGATTGATGAACCCATCGTCGGCCATGGCCCGTTCGTGATGAACACCGAGCAGGAAATCCACCAGGCATTTGCCGACTACCAGTCCGGTCGTTTCGGGCAAATGCACGCCTGACTGCACACCGCAACCCCTGTGGGAGCTGGCTTGCTGTGGCAAGCCCGCTTGCCCCGCGTTGGGTGGCGAAACCGCCCCAAAACCAGTCACCGCGTTTTTTCCAGCTGAATTGAGTCGTCAGGTTTCAGGGCCGCTTCGCGCCCCAACGCGGGGCAAGCCCGCTCCCACAGCAAGCCCTTCCCAATACATTTTGTTTGCTGCCTTCCCGATTCATGCGATCTTCTGAGCATTCGCCCTGGAGTCGCCTGGATGCCCTCATTTATCGCTGATCACCCGATGTTGTGCGCCGTGGCGCTGATCTTTATCGACATTGCCGTGTGGCGGCTGATTTCCGTCAACCTCGCCAACTGGAAGCTGGCGGCGCGGTTGGCAATCTTTGCCGTGTACAGCGCCGTGCTGTTCAACGACGGCATGAACCCCATGCAACTCGCACCCTATTCCGACAACACCGCCTTGCACCTGGCGGCTACTGCCTTGCAGATCGGCTGGTGGCTGTTCGCCGCACGGACCCTGACGGTATTGCTCGGTGCGGTGATGATGCAACGGGTCGGCCATGGCGGGCGCTTGCTGCAGGATTTGATGGGCGCGGTGATTTTCCTGATCGCGATCATCGCCGCCATGGCCTACGTGCTCGACCTGCCGGTCAAGGGCGTACTCGCCACATCAGGCGCGGTGGCGATCATCGTCGGCCTGGCGTTGCAAAGCACCTTGAGCGACGTGTTTTCCGGGATCGTACTCAACACCACCAAGCCGTATCAGCTGGATGACTGGATCTCCATCGACGGCACCGAAGGCCGCGTCACCGATATCGACTGGCGTGCCACACGCCTGCAGACCTCCCAGGGCAGCATGGCGGTGATCCCCAATTCCCTGGCGGCCAAGGCCAAGATCATCAACTTCTCACGCCCCGCCGACATGTTCGGCCTGGCCGTCAGCCTGCAAGTCAGCCCGCATGCGCGCCCGCAAATCGTGATCGAGGCGCTCGAGCGCGCCATGCAAGGGTGCCGGCCGCTGCTGGCCAACCCCGCGCCAAGCGTGGCGTTCAAGACCTCCGCCAGTGGCGGCGTCGAGTACGAAATCAGCGGCTTTGTGCCGGCCATGACCCTCAAGCGCGAAGTGCGCAACCAGCTTTACGATTTGGCTTTCAGGCACCTGCAGGCGGCGGGTGTGGGGTTGCTGTCCGCCACCGAAAGCGGCGCGCCGCCGGCGTTGTCCGGCGCACGCGCGTTGCTGGAGCGCTCGTCGATTTTCTCCACGCTGCGCCAGGAGGAGAAGGACACCTTCAGCCAGAACATGACGCTGCACACCTATCGCGCTGGCGAGATGATCCTGCCGGCGGGGGAGGTCAGCGATCATTTGTTTATCGTCGAGTCCGGTGTGGTCTCGGTGATGCTGATCAAGGGCGGTCACAAATTCGAAGCCGGGCGCATGGGGCCGGGCGAAGTGATTGGCGAGGCGGGGATTCTGTCCGACCAGGCGACGCTGGCGGACTTTTCCGCCAAGACCTTCTGCACCCTGTACCGCATCGAGAAGGAATACCTCAAACCTTGCCTGGACGCGCGGCATGACATCAGCGAAGCGATGAAGGCGCTGCTGGATTTTCGCGTGCACGCAGCGCAGGCCATGACCCAGGAAGCGCCGGTGGTGCCGGTTAAAAAAGGCTTTTTGCAGTGGTTGCGCAATCGCGGCTTGTAAGCGCTCAGGGCGCCATCGCGACGCGGTAGCGCTGGTCAAAATCATCCGCCAACTGCGCCAGCGTTACATCACCCAAGCGCGCCATCAATAGCGCCTGCGCCTGGTCGAACGCGTCCGTCAGGGCCGCGTTTACGGCCTGTTCCACCAGGCACTGCGGGTGGTCGGTGGACAGGCCAATGGCGAATATCGACGGCGTGCCCAGCGCGTTGTGAATATCCAGCAAGGTGATGTCGCTCAAGGGTTTGCCCAGCGTCCAACCGCCCTGATGGCCTTTTTCCGAGCGCACATAGCCCTTTTCCTTGAGCAACCCCAAGGTGCGTCGCACCACCACCGGGTTGGTGCCGAGCATCTGCGCGATGGTTTCCGAGGTGGCGCGCTCTTCATGGCGGCCCATATGGATCAGCACATGCAGCATGCGCGAGAGGCGGGTGTCGTTTCTCATCAAATAATCCCCAGTCGAGTCGGCGCAAAGTATCGTTCGTAACCTGAAAAGTTGCGAGACGCTTGACGCGGTATTTTTACGTAACTTATGGTGTGTCGTGAAAGCGCACGGATAACCCTGTGCTCAACACACGAGGTCACGTTCATGGTGCACGACGTCATTATTGTGGGCGGCAGCTATGCCGGCCTGTCCGCGGGCCTGCAATTAGCGCGGGCGCGGCGCAAGGTGTTGATGATCGATGCCGGTCAGCGGCGCAATCGGTTTGCCGCCACCTCCCACGGTTTTCTCGGTCAGGACGGCCAGTCACCCGATGTCATCGCAGCCGAGGGCCGCAGCCAACTGATGGAGTACCCGACGGTCACCTGGGTGCAGGACAGCGTATTGACGGCCGTCGCGCAGCAGGGCGGTTTCAGTGTGCGCACCCAGTGCAATGGCGAGTTCAAGGCCAAACGCCTGATCCTCGCCACCGGCGTGGTCGACGAGCTACCCACCCTCGAAGGCCTGCAGGAACGCTGGGGCACACGCGTGTTTCATTGCCCTTACTGCCACGGTTATGAACTCGATCAAGGCCGCATCGGCGTATTGGCCACCTCGGCATTGGCGATGCATCACGCGCTGATGTTGCCGGATTGGGGCGCCACCACCTTGTTCACCAATGGCGTATTCACCCCGGATGCCGAGCAACAGGCGCAGCTGGATCGACGTGGCGTGATGGTGGAGCGCGCACAGGTTGCGCGCATCAGCGGCGAACGCGCCGATGTGGAACTGGCGGACGGGCGGGTCATTGCGCTGGACGGCCTGTTCACCCAGTCGCGTACTCGAATCAGCCCGTTAGCCGAGCACCTGGCCTGCGAGTTGGTCGACGGCCCGACCGGGGCTTATGTGCACATCAACGACATGCGCCAGACCTCGGTGGCCGGCGTCTTCGCCTGTGGTGATGTCGCCCTGGCGGGCGGCTCCGTGGCGCTGGCGGTGGGCGAGGGCGTACGCGCCGGCGTCGGCGCGCACTTCTCGTTGATCAACGGGTGAGGTAGGCCGCGCTGTCGGTGGACAGCGGCGCACAGTGAATATCAACTGACCGACAAAGGCCGCGCGCTGATGCCGGTGCTCGCCACGTTGGCCCAAGGGGGCGAGGTGCGCACCGAGCCTGAGCATGTCGGTACGCTGGGCGTCGACGACATCGTCGCGCAGGTGAGCTAGGCGGGTTGGCCATCCACCAGTTGCTGGAACAGGGGCGTCAGCAAGTCGATCAACACCTGCGGGTCGGCCTTGGCCAGCGGCGACAGCTCGAGCATCTGGCGCATCACCTGAACGCCTGACACCAGCGCCAACATCAACGCTGCGCGCTCCTGGTGATGCGCGCCCTTGAGCGCGGCGGCCAGGGTTGCCTGGTGGCCATTTTCCAGGTGCTCGCGGCCAATCATGGCGGCGCGTTTGCTCGACGCTGACTGCAGCATGATCAGGAAACCTTCCAGCGGCGTGCTGCCGGCTTCGGTGATGCTGACCAGCGCGGTCGCCAGGGTACGACCGAAATTTGCCGAGCTCAGGGTGCCTTGTGTCAGGGGGAACGGGCTGGCCAACGCCTGGGCGATCACTTCCGCGAACAGCTGCTCCTTGGAGGCGAAGTAGCGGTTGACGAGCATCACGGTGACCCGCGCGCCGGCGGCGATGTCGCCCAGCCCGGTGCCATCGTAGCCGGATAGGGCAAACGCTTTGCGCGCAGACAACACAATGGCTTCGCGGGTGACGGCGGCATCGCGCCGGCGGGGAATGGGGTTGGGCATTAGCGTCCTGATGGCGGGTCATTGTGGGCGCGCATTCCGCGCGTGCCGACAGGGTACAGGGTCTATTTGCTGTCGAGGAAGCCCAACAGTGCGGCATTGCACAAACCCGGGCCCTTCACCGCGGTTAATGGATCAATGCATCCAAGGCTCAGGGGCATTTTGTTCAATACCGCGTTCAGTGGGTCGTTTACCGTGGTGCCATCTTCGCTTGGCATAACAAAAAGGAACTGCAATGAGCTTGATCCTCTCCATGGCCGCCTTCGCCCTGGCCACCTCCATTACACCGGGCCCCGTCAATGTGGTCGCGCTCAGCTCCGGCGCGCGCTTCGGCTTTGCCGCCAGCCAGAAACACGTGTTCGGCGCCGCCGTCGGCTTCACGCTGCTGCTGGTGCTGATCGGCCTGGGCCTGCATGAAGTGCTGGTGCGCTGGCCGATCCTGACCCAGTTGATCCAGTGGGGCGGTGTCGCGTTTTTGCTGTACATGGCCTGGAAGTTGGCGGTGGACGATGGCCGGCTCGACGCCGACGGCACCGCCACCGCGCCGTCGATGCTTTACGGCGCGATCATGCAATGGCTCAACCCCAAAGCCTGGCTGGCCTGTGTGGCAGGGATGGGGTTGTTTGTGGCGGACGGCGACGCGGGCCAAGTGTGGCTGTTTGCGGCGCTCTACCTGGTGATCTGCTACCTGTCGGTGGCGTGCTGGGCATACGCCGGGACGTTCTTGCGACGCTACCTGAGCAACCCGCAAGGCGTACGCCTGTTCAACCGCTCAATGGCCGCGTTGCTGGTGGCCAGTGTGGGTTATTTGCTGATGGCTTGAGCAAGTCGCGGTACTGCCCCGGCGTAGCAGCGAAATGCTGTTTGAACGCGCGCTGAAAATGCGCCTGGTCGGCAAACCCTGCCGCCAGCGCCACGTCAGCGATCAACGCGCCGTTGCGCAATTGCGTCCGGGCAAACTGGATACGCCGGTTGACCAGAAAGGCATGCGGCGTCAGCCCGTAATACTGTTTGAACGCACGGATCAGATACGACGGCGACAGCTCGGCCGCCAGGCAAATCTCTTCGAGCTTCAACGCCTCGGTGCAGTGCGCGCGGATGTACTCGGCGGCGCGCTCCAGCTTGTGGTTGATCTCCCGCACCGGCGTTAACGAAGGGTTCAAACGCTGTTGCACCTCAGTAAAAAAACTCACCAGCGCGCTCTGTTTTTGCAGCAGTTCGGCGTGCTCATCCAACAGCATTGCGTACAGCTCGATCAAACCGTTGAACAGCACCGGATCGCGGGTGTGGGGCGTGTTGAATGGCCGATAACCCTGATCGGTACTGAAACCCAGCTGGTATTGCAGGTCGGTCAGCCAAGGCGTGTCGAGGTAAATCATGTGATACGACCAAGGCTGGTCGTAGATCGGATTGCACGCATGCACATCGCCGGGGTTCATTAACACCACCGTGCCGGCGCTGATCTCAAACGTCTGCGCGCCGTAGTGGTAATAACTGCGCCCGGTGGTGATCGCACCGATGGAAAAATGCTCGTGGGCGTGACGGGTATAAGTGACCTTGCGCCCGTCGGCGATGGTCCGCGCTTCGATGAACGGCAAACGCTCATCACGCCAGAAGCGCGGCGCTTGCGCGGGGTCAGCAGAGGTGTTCAGCGACATGGCGGTGGCTCCATCCCTTGAGGAACGAAGGGCGATCATTACACAGACCGCCAGGGCCGTCAGCCTGGAAGTCCCATTGGCGTATGGAATACGCCGGCCGAGGTCCATTTATGCTAAAACCCTGCTCACGCCGTTTTCAGCCCTAGAGCCGCATATGACATCGTCTTCGCCCATCCAGATTCGCGCTGCCAGCCCCCAGGATGCTTTATGCATCGGCGTGCTGGGCATGCAGGTATTTCTCGACACCTACGCGACCGAAGGCATTCGCAGCGCCATCGCCACCGAAGCGCTGCAAGCCTTTGCGCCGGCTACCATCTCGCGGCTGATGACCGAACCCGGCAGCGCTCTGGTGGTGGCAGAAACCAACGGCCACATCGTCGGTTTTGCTCAAGTCAAACTGCGCGCCGAGCACGCGATGCTTCCATCCTCCAACGTTGCCGAGCTACAACGCCTGTACATCCAGGAGCGCTTCACCGGCCGGGGTATCGGCTATCAACTGCTGCAAGCGGCCGAGCAACACGCGGCGCTGGCCGGGGCTTCACTGTTGTGGGCCACGGTATGGGTCGGCAATGAACGGGCACTGGGTTTTTACCCGCGGCGCGGCTACGAACTGCTGGGCTCGCCGACCTATACGTTCCAGGGGGAAACCCACGAGAACCGGTTGTTTGGTAAAGCCTTGAGCGCCGGCGGGTGAGTGATGAGCGAGGCTGAAGCAGCCTTGGGTGTTACCGTCGCCTACCTCAGGGGCGCCCTGGACATCGACGTTATCGATGTGGCCGCGGTGATTCAATGGGCGGATGCGACATTGGCGACACTGCAGCACCCTCCGTATGCGCTGATAGAACTCGCGCTCATGACCAGGTCGAGTCGCGAGGAGGTCATGTGGCAGCTATTGCAAGTCGCCGCGCCGGCCATGGCCGAAGACGAAATGCTGCCTTATGTGCTGTCGGTTGCGCACAGCCGACTTCTTAGTGACCCCGCCTTCGGGCGACGCCTGGCCGAGGGCATCTACCGTCTATGGGCCCGGTCAGGCTACGACTTACCCGGCACCCTGCAGGCGTGCGGGTATTTTGATGATGCGTACAGCCTGGCGGATAGCGGGGTGCATGGGCATGCCGAAGCCATCGACCGCGAACTACTCGAATTTACGCAACACTTTGCCGGCCTCGACTGGCAAGCCATCAAAGCGCCTTAGACAAAAACACCCGGCTGCTGCCCGCAGGCATGCACGGTACCTCGCCAAACCGCACCCACCCTTGCTTCTGGTAAAACGCCGGTGCCTGAAAACTGAGGGTGTACAGCACCGCGCTCAAGCAACCCCGGCGCCGGGCTTCGTCTTCAAAGGCTTGCAGCAATCGGCTGCCCAGGCCCGAGCCGCGCAGGGCATCGGGCAAGTGGAACAGGTCGAGAAAGGCCATGCCCAAAGAGGTTTTGCCGGTGATGCCGCCGAGGATCTGCCGGGTGTCCGGATCTCTGACCAGCACCGTCAGTGGCTGGCGGTCGTTGGCTCCGGTGATGGCTTCATTGAACGCGGCGAGACCGTTGCCGAGCAGGCGCTCGGCGTCGGGGTTGGGTTGGTCGCTGATTTCAATACGCAAAGCAGTCATCACCGCAAATTCCCTTGGTTAGAGCGCCATCACCATCTCATGCCACGCCATCCCGCCATGGTCAGAAGGCGAAGGCTGCACATAGCTGTAACCCATGCGCGTGTACAACGGCACATGCTGCTCCTTGCACATCAAGTGAATCGTCTGCTTGTCCATGGCCTGCATGCGCTGCACAAACTCGGTCATCAACCGCTTGGAATAGCCCTTGCCCTGCTGCGCCGGGTCAACCACCACCGACATGATCACCACATTCGGCGCCTCGGCCGAATGCCCCACCAACTCCTTGAACGCCTCGTCCGACATCACCACCTGATGGGCGCAGCCTGAGTTGATAAAACCCACCACCTCGCCATCCGCCTCCAGGATCAAAAAACCTTCGGGGTACTGCGCAATGCGCGTAGCGATTTTCTCCAGGGTCGCGGCCTCATCGCCTTCGTAAGCGCTGATTTCGATTTCAAAGCAGCGCGCGGCATCGGCGGGGAGGGCGTTACGGAAGGTGAGGGCGGGCATGGGTATTTCCTGGGACGTTAAGCGAAAGGCCACATCATAGAGAAACATCAACTGCCTGACACGAATTGTGGCGAGCGGGCTTGCCCCGCGTTGGGTTGCGAAGCAGCCCCAGTCAAAATAAACGCGGTACGCCAGGCAAATTGAGGGACTGGTTTCGGGGCTGCTGCGCAACCCAACGCGGAGCAAGCCCGCTTACCACAAAAAAGGTGGGCTTGAACCGACCGCCGAAAACCAGAAAACCCGCCGAAGCGGGTTTTCTCACAACTCACCTTTCATCAAGCCACAGCAGGCACATCAAACCCCCGCTTCTCAATCACCGAAAACACATCTGCCACATCCTGCACCATGATCCTGGCGGTATTGGCGACGGTATTGATGTCGTGCTCGGCATAGTCGGACACATTGGAACAGGCCATCAGGTGCAGGTAGGCGAGGGCGGCGTTGAGTCGTTCGCTGGCGCAAGCGTGGAGCTCGCTGAGCGGGGCGTCGCTGTCGATGAGGAGGACAGGGTATTCGGTTGCGGTTTGGGACATGGGGGTGAAGCGGCGGGGCGGGTGTTGAGTAGTCATGGTAATAGTCCTTAAAAAAGAAAAATTGCCACCTTATGCTGCGAAACAAATGGGTGGCAGCTGTGCGCGGGTTCGCAGACCGGGGGACTATTACCATAACCCGGCAGACCCGAAGGCCTCCCACGCACAACCGCCATAAAACGAGAGGCAGACGTGAATCGACTGCGTCGGGTTTGACGGTACTGGTAATAGTTTTAGGGCTGCGAAACCCTGTCGCTGACCTGGGTCGACGACGGGCCGAACTATAATGCGCCACTGGTTAGGGCGCAACCCGGAGGATATGTCGCACCTGAGCCACCAATTTCACCCATCCATCATTTAGGAGGTCTTGGCTGGATCACGAGCGTGCTCGTCCATTTGCGTTCTATTTGGTCAGTCGTTTTCTTCGACGTTTGTCAGCAAGATTGCGCACATTATTGGCGGAACTGGCTGGTTGACTCCTGGCACAATCGGGCGCAAATAGCCGAGGATTCGTCAACGGTAACGTTAACGGCCGCAAACGGCCAGAAGCGGCCGGTCACCAATACGGTGGGGTATAAAAGCGCCTCGTAATTCAACCGAGCGTACTCACGGCTTTTTGGCCTGCCGTCTGCGTGCGATGCTGCGATATTTGGTCCGCACGGCCTCCGCTACAGAGCGTACAGCGGCCATTTGAATCGCCAACACCACGTTAGAAGTCGGTAATTACCGTCCCGGCAATGCTCTCGGCAAATCCATCTCCGAAGACCGTGGCCGGTGTCGCAAATCCCGGGCGCCGTTCACCGTTCAATACCCGGCGCGCAGCTTCCACCGCTGCCAATGGCGTATAGGAATAGCCGTTCACGGTTTCGATCACAGACGTTGCGGTTACTCCATCAGCGTCTATGACCTCAACCACTGCGCGGGCGCGATGCGCATCCCGTTGCTCTGCCGTGGGTCCGTCAGGCAGTTGCGACAGATCACCTTCTGGAAACGCATCGCCCGCGATATGCACATACATCGCGATATTAGGAATGCCCGTCGAATGCCAGCCTGTGACCAGGTCACCGAAAGAAAGCGGCACGCAAAGGACCGGCCCCTGACCAAAGTCAAAGTCCCGTGGCGTCGCATCGGGCGCCATAACCAATTCGCCGTCCACCCTTGCGAGTAGGCCTGCACCGATGATCTCACTAACGCTCATGGCCGACCCACGGGACATTGATCCTGGGACCTGAAGTGCGATGCTCATTGCAAGCGGATTTTCAACGCGCCTAGCAACCTGCACCGCCAGCGAATCAGTGGGGACGACGTCCCAACCAACGCCTGGCAAAAGCATGACCTTATTGGCAGCGGCTTGAACGCCCAGTCTCTCAGCTAGCCGGTAAACGTTGATCTCGGCGGTGATGTCCAGATAGTCGACCCCAGACTTGATGCAGGCGTTCATCAATGACTCTGCTGTTTGCGCGAATGGCCCCGCGAAGTTTAGTAATACCGAGATGCCAGACAGATCAGTTTCGAGAACTGCGCCAGCATCGAACACTCGATATGGCACGTCCAACTGCGCTGCAAGGATCGCAAGCTGCTGCTTGCTGCGCCCTGCGATTTCAAAATTCAGATCAAGCGCTTTTGCCCGCTTGACCGCCATACGACCGGTGTAGCCCGTGGCTCCGTAGATCAGAAGTGCGCTCATTGGACGTGTTGCCATTTTTTATAGACGAGTTCCAGGCTGTACCCATCCGGGTCCAGGACATTGGCTGCGTAGTAATCGGGGTCGTAGTGTAAGCGGGCGCCCGGCGCGCCATTATCGATGGCGCCCTGCGCTATGGCCGCGGCGTAGGCAGCATCAACTTCTACCTTGTTGTTCGCGACGAAACCAACGTGCACAGCCCGCCCTCCAGATACACCTTCACGCAACCAGAAAAACATTCGGCCATTGCTGCCAAAACCTTTCAGGTCTGGATGCCCCGGTGGGCCGTCCTTGCCGTCGTAGTCCAAACGCGCGGTGATGCCCAGCGGCCTCAGTACAGTCTCATAGAAACTGATAGAGCGTGCGATGTCGCTTACCGACAAAAAAATATGATCAAGCATGGTGTACCCCCCGTATGTTCAGATGTTGTAGCCGCCGGCGACTTCAATAGTCTGGGCATTGATCCAAGTGCCCTCTTCGGACAGCAGCATGGCAATAACCCGCGCAACATCTTCGGGCTCACCCACCCTTCCAAGCGCTGTTTGCGCCGCCAGCATCGCTTCGAACTCGTCGTTCAGCCCGCCGCCCAGCTCAGTACGGATAGCACCCGGTGATACAGCATTGGCCCGTATGTACCGCTCACCAAACTCTTTGGCCATATAGCGGGTGAGCACTTCGAGCCCGCCCTTGAACGCGGCGTACGGTGCAACTCCGGCGGTGGCTACACGAGTAGTGGCGCTGGTCAGGTTGACGATACTGGCGCCTTCCGCCAGCAGCGGCAGCAATACCTGAGTGAGAAAAAACGGGCCTTTAAGATGCACTTTGAACAAGTCGTCGAACTGCGCCTCGCTGACGGAGGCCAACGGGTTGAACAAGCCATAGCCGGCGTTGTTGACCAGGCCACTCAGCGTTGTGGCATTCCACGTCTCCCGCAGAGCTACCACTACTGATTCGCGAAATGCCTCGAAACTGCCAACATCCGAGACATCGAGCTTTAGCGCTATGGCTTTCCCACCTGCGTCTTTGATGTGCTCCACAACCGAAGCCGCCGCCTGGGGGTTGGCGTTATAGGTCAGGATGACGCCCATACCTTTTTTGGCAATATGCTCGGCGGCACTGGCACCGATTCCGCGGCTGCCGCCTGTGATCACGATGACGCCCATATCTGTTTCCTCTGTGGTTGGAATGTGCGTCCAGAGTAATAATCAGCGCCTAGGGGGTCATATCCGTTCCTACTCTAAACATGCCTGTTTCTGCTTTTTGCTTGCACGAGGAGTCGTTATACCTTCAGCATGCTAATCATGGACAACCAACTCAAAGAACTTAGATCACTGGCGGCCGGCGCTGAAAACCGCCGAACCGAAACAGGCATCCCGCGCGTAGCCATGGTTCAGGGCAAGATCCCCGAGCACCTGCTCGCGGCGGTCTATGACCCTATGATCAATCTGATTCTGCAAGGCAGCAAAAGCATGACGGTGGGTAACCGCACGCTTAGATATGATCCTGCGACCTACTTTGTCATGTCCATCGACCTACCAGCCGTGGGTTCAGTACATCCCGCCGCATCAGGCGAGCCGTATCTGGCAGTCAGTCTGACGCTTGATCCGGCAGTCCTGTCGACCTTATTCGGCGACTTGCCCAAACCTGCCGTCCGCATGGAAAATAATCCCGGCTTTTCGGTGGCCTCAGTTACGACCGAGCTGATGGACGCTTGGATACGAATGCTCCGACTGATGGGCGATCCAGATGCCATCGCAGCTTTGGCCCCGGTTTACGAGCGGGAGATCATCTTCCGCGTCCTACAGGGACCGCATGGGTGGATGCTCAGAGAGATCGCAGCGCCTGATACCGCAATGGCCCGCGTTAACATGGCTATTCAATGGATTCGCCGCGACTTTGCCAAGCCCATCGGCGTAGAACGCTTGGCAGAACGAGCATCGATGAGCGTCTCGGCATTTCATCGCCATTTCAAGGCTGTTACCAATTTGAGCCCCTTGCAGTATCAGAAGCGCGTGCGCTTGCTCCAGGCGCGAACACTGATGGTGGCAAATGCCAAGAGCGTCATGGCTGCGGCCTTCGAGGTTGGCTACGAAAGCGCCACGCAATTCAGTCGCGATTATGCTCGGGTGTTCGGGCTACCCCCTGCAAAAGATGCGGGGCGGATCCTCGGGGATACGAGAGACGTCAGGGTGACGTGAGCACTCAACTGAACCCTTCCGCGCAGTGCCGCACGGAGTCAATTGAAGCCAAATCAGTGAGCGGCAATTCTGGGACGAATATCGATGACGGAGTACTGTACCTGATCCACCCTTGTCCTCTCCTGAGGAGGAGGAATCCACCATGAACACCATTGGAAAACCTCTGACCTTGTTACCTGCTAAGAACCCGGAATTTGGTAGACCGACGAGGATGGGAGTCGATCCTTAGCTGCCGCTCAGTGGCCAGGCAAGCCAACGATGTCGAGAATATCTCTGAATTCTGTGAGATTAAGGGCTTTGCAATCGTCAGGCAGAGATCCATAGCCCCAACGGGCAAAAGCAAACGGTATTCCGTATCCGCGTGCGGCTTCAAAATCGTTCCTATTGTCTCCGATCATTATCTTGGGGAGCTTTCGGTAATCGGCCCGCGCTACCAATGCACCCAGGTGTCTGGGGTCAGGCTTCTTAAAGGACACGGTATCCCCGCCACAGACCACATCCATAAATTTCAACAGGTTGGTTTGCTTGAGAATATCGATGGCAATCGATTCGTCCTTATTCGTACAGACAGATATTTGCCACCCCGCTTCTCGCAACGCGCTAAGGGTTTCAATTACCCCTTCATAAGGTTTTGTCATCGGATGGTCAGTGTGTTCGTAACGCGAGATGAAGGTATCAATCGCTTCTTCCATGTCATTTATTCCACGCAAGTAGAACGCTCGCCTGGCAAATGACCGCATTCCGTCACCGAGGAATAATGAAGTTGTTGCGACCAAAATTGGCTCAAGATTCCGCTCGATCAGAATTGCGTTCAGCTGCGCTGTCATGTCGTCCGCAGAGTCAACGAGAGTACCGTCAAGGTCAAAAATAATCGCATCGGCCTGAATCGGGTGTGCAATTTTCAGTTCATTTATCGACATATATCTTTACTCACGTTTTGCAGGGCTGTGACTAGATGGCAGGGCTCTGGCTATGGCCTTTTTTGCTACGCATCAGCACATACACCGCACCGGATGCGAGTAGCGAGAACACAGCGGCAATCACAAATGCGCCCGCGAATCCCTGGCTGTAACTCTGCTGAGCGAGCCCATTCAGCGTTTTGGTTAAGTCGTGGGGATACATTGCGATAGCACGTTCGAAGTCGCCTGCCATCACGTATTCGGAAAATCCGGGTTTAGCAGACACTCCCGCGTCTATCAGCCTGCTTTCGATCGCCAATTTCACTCCGCTGGCGAGTACCGCTCCCAGCCCGGCGAAACCCAGCAATATGCCGGTAAATCTGGATGTGGTGCTGATGCCGGATGCCATTCCGGCGCGACTCCGAGGAACTGTGCCCATGATCGCCTTCTGGGTTTCGCCATTCAGCAATCCTCCACCAGTTCCCAAAATAGCCATGCCGGAAATCAGCAATAGTTCTCCCTGCTGAATGGCGGCGAACATCAGAATAAGGTTACCCAGTGCAACGATTAAGAGGCCAAGTGCCAGGATGCCCGCGCTCTCAAGGTAAGGCGAAAGTCGCCTACCTACTTGGGGGAAAATCAGCATCGCAATGGCAAATGGAAGCATGGCGATACCCGCTTGGAGTACTCCGTTGCCACGGCCATTTTGTAGAAAGAGCGGTAACAGCGATGCCATGACTTGAGCAGATGAGGCATAGGCTAGCATCGCGAGTACTGCGCCAACGAAGGGCCTGGCTGTGAACAATTCGAGATCAAGCATTGGGTGGGTGCGGCGTTTTTCGACCCAGACAAAGACTGCGAAAAACAGCAGGCCCCCGATCATGCTCACGAGGACAGGGATACTGGACCAGCCATGACTGGGACCGGCTATGAGTGCCCATGTGGCACTGAACATCCCTAGCGCGAAAAGCGCAATTCCCGGGATGTCCAATGTTCTCGGAATGGGGTCACGAGATTCATCCACCAGCGTCACGACCGCTGCCGCCAGCAATAAGCAGACTGGGATGTTGATATAGAAAGCCCAGCGCCACCCAAGTGAACTACTGATCACTCCACCAATGAGCGGCGACACAACCATTGTGAGTCCCATGATGCCGCCCCAGATCGCCCATGCGTGGCTGCGCGCTTTTTCATCGTGAAAAGTGTGTCCGATGATGGCTAGGGCAGGAGCAAGCAGGAAAGCGGCTCCGACTCCCTGTACCGCTCGCGCCAGATAAAGGCCTGACGCTGAAGGCGCCAAACCACAGGCCAGAGAAGAGACTGCAAAGAGCGCTATTCCGAACAGAAAGACGCGTCGTCGGCCATACCGGTCAGCGATGGAGCCAGCCGGAAGCAGGAGGGCAGCGAAGCAGAGCACGTAGGTGCTTATGACCCACTCGACCTCTGCAAACGATGCCTGAAGATCCCTGGCAATGGTTGGCAAAATAATGCCTACGACGTTCGTATCTAGAACTGTCATGGCACAGCCCGCCGACGCGACAACCAGTATGGCCGCTTCTTTTCTCATGGAATGACAGTCTCTTCTGATAGTGGGAGCGGTAACTGCACTTTTTGAAACGGCCGTTTATTTGAATGCAGCTAGCCCGGCTTGAGCGATCTCTTCATCGTGCTGTGGTGTGTCCGCAGATACCCCTACAGCCCCAACGGTGTGTCCGTTGATGATGATCGGAAAACCACCACGCATCAGCACAAAGCCTTGGGCGGTGATGACGGCAGGTCGGGTGCCGTTGACGGCATCTTCTAGCGCGCCGCTAGGACGTCGGAACAGAGCGGCTGTACGAGCTTTTCCGGGAGCCAGTTCTACACCCGCTGGGACAGCGGCGTTGTCCATTCGAGCGAGGAGAATAGGCAAACCAGCACTATCGACAACTGCGATCACGCACGGCCAACCAGCCTTTTGCGCTTGTGTTTGCGCTGCTGTGAGGATCTGTTGAGCGGCGGCAAGCGTCAGAACTGGCTGGCTAGGCAAATCCGATGCTGCTGCTGGCAGAGAGAGCAGAGCAAGCGCTCCAGAAAGAGCCAAGGCAGTCGCGATGTGAGGAAGGCGGAACATGGTGAACTCCTAATGTAGTGAGTCCAATGATTGGAACAGGGGGAATAATTCAGTACAACAAAGCTTGATGGCTTTATAATTCAGAAAAACTGAATACTAGGTTCCGCTGCCATGGACATTCGCCATCTCCGCTCTTTCGTAACAGTGGCGGAAAATTTACATTTTTCACGCTCGGCCGAGCAACTGGGCGTTTCTGCCCCAACTCTCACTGCGCAGATTCAGGAAGTGGAGAGCTTGTTAGAAGCTCGGCTTTTTAATAGAACAAAGCGATCTGTCGCTTTGACGCCAGCTGGGGAAGCGTTTCTGACAGAAGCCCGCGCTACTCTCGAACAATTCGAGAGAGCTGTTAACGTGGGCCAACGTGCAGGCCGAGGCCAGGTTGGCCGAGTGGAAATCGGATACGTGGGTTCAGCCGCCTTTTTTGGGGTACTCCAGGACCAGATCCAGCGCTTTCGCAATCAGTGGCCAGACGTCATGGTGAACAACAAGGAACTCCCTACCGAGCAGCTCACGGCACTTCTCGAGGACGGTCGGATTGACGTGGCCTTTGTACGGATGCCGGTGCATTTGCCCGACGCAATCTCCAGCCGTATTTTGGCCCGAGACCGATTCTGCGTTGCTTTGCCAGCGGACCATATCCTGGCAAAGACAGTTGATGACATTCGCCCGAGTGCGCTTGCTGGCGAGTTGTTTGTGCTACCTGAACAAGGGTTAGGGTTGCGTGAAGTGGCCAAGCGCGGGAGATTCGATCCATACATTGGTTCGGCTCCCGGAAGTCTGGTCGCAGTGCTGACACAGGTGGCACTGGGTGTTGGTATAGCTGTCATTCCCAGCGTTCTGATTCAAACTGTTCAACTGCCAAATGTGGTCTTTAGGGAGATAGCTGGGCCTCCCATTTTTTCAGAGGTGGGAGCTTTGTTTCGCCGCCATGAGAGGCTACCAATTGTGTGCAACCTGATTAGCCAGATCCTTGAGACCGATGAACGCGTGTGGAACGGCGATCCTCTGCGGAGGGCACAGAAAGAAATGCTCTGAAGGTTAAATTTCCCGTGGGCCATATGGCGAGATGGTTACTCCTCCAGGGGCTCCTCCACTGGATCAGTACAGGAGACACCAATCAGCGTGTCCTCATTCTCACCCAGCCCCTCAACCAAGGCTTTGCCCAAACCTCTGCTTGCACCGGCCAAGAGCGTTTAAGCGCGGGTTATGCGCTTACCAGTACAAGGGGCACTGGTAGGCCAGTGTAGGGGGCATTGGTTACCGCAGCCATTAAAAAAGGCCCCCACACCGGGCTAACGTGTAGGAGCCTTTTGAACATAAGCGGCGTTATGTCGACCTAGGCAATACCAAAATTTTTTACTCGCTCAAAATTTCACGGAGGCGCTTCTCAAGCGCCCCTCTGAACAAGATTCGTAGATTGTCTGCATCAAGATTGGAAATAGTCTCCTCAAGTTGAAGCTTAAAAATCAGGTCATGCGTGCGAATCTCACGCCTCCGTGCTTCAAGTGTGGTGGGCGCGCACGCAATCCCGGCGAGTAAATGAGCCGACACGCTATTCGCGTGATGAACATCGCCCCTGGCAACAGACATCAATTCTTACCCTCGGTCTCAAAACGTTGAAGACACGCTTACGAATCTGCGCTCATCTCTAGGGAGTAGTGGGCCTAACACTAAGTTCATAAAGGAACGAAGTGCACCCGTCTTGCGAGTAAAAAACGCACCCAAAATACGCGCCAGTTCCATGGTGGTCCCATGGGGCTATTTTTTGGACGCCAAAAAACCACAAACCATCTATTTTCTATATAAAAATCATGGGATTGCGTTTTAAGAATGTGGCAATGAAGAAGAAATTCGAACCCTCAACAAGTCAAGAATCTACCGTATGCCACTCAGCGTCCACGCAATGACTGCTTTTGGCCGCAAGCTGCCAGTCGCGAACGGCAGCCATCGCCAAAACCGAACCTTGCCCCCACTTGCTAAGAGAACGGGATCAGTAGTCAGCCCTAGTAACCAATGGCTTTTAATTCAACACGCCTATCGCCCCGCCCAAGGTGCTGATTATCCTATCGATGACCCGGGACGGTCTCATGGCCAACTAACGCCGACCGAATCCGATACCCGAGCACGCTCAACTCGTCCAAGCGTGCTCACAAACACCACAGCATCCACTCGCTCACACTGCTAATCTGCGGCCTTTATGCTTGTCACGTGAGTCGCAAAAAGGACGGTTTACATCGCCATGGACATTCAACTTATCAAGCAACGCCTGGCCCGCCCTGCGGTGAAGTTCGTTGCTGGCGGCTTTCGTCCCTCGGGCACCGATGAAGAAAGCTGGCTGGGTAATGTCTTTCTGTTCCGACCTGATGAAGGCGTGCCGACCAATCAGGCGGGGCAGCCATTGCTTCCCTATGCGCAATTTTTTCTGCCCGCCATGCCCTTCAGCAGCCCCCTGCTGGAAAGGGTTCGTGTGTTGACGGTGTTTATGTCTAATCCGCTTCCCGAGCCCTTTGAGCCGATGGGGAACAACTGGGTTATCCGTGAATATGCGGCGGATGATGTGTTGGTTCGCAAGGCGCTGCGGGTGGACGGTTCATTTCTCAAACCCTTCCCACTCAACGCGCAAGCGGTGCCGGAGGACTTTCCACTGTGGGATGGCGGCGGTGTGCCGGCCGACCTTGAGCAAGCCATACTTACGCTGGTACGCGCGGGCGAGGTGCCCAGCTATTACGACCAGGTCACCCACACCTACGAACACAAGATCGGCGGTTACCCCTCGTTCTGCCAGCCGGGTGTTGATCCGGGTGAAGGCTTCGAGTTTGTGTTCCAGATTTCGTCCGACGCAAAGATCAATCTGAACGTCGTCCACAGTGGGAGCCTGATGTTCTGGAAGCACATCGAAACCGGTGAATGGGCACTTTATTATGATTTTTACTAAGGTTTTGCGAGCCCTCGATGACTGACTACCGTGGATTGATTCTTGACGACACCCGTGAAGGCGCCTCCGAGCAGGCCATCTCGCACCTGGAGGCGCTGCTCGGTGCGCGCCTGCCGGACGATTACCGGCAGTTTCTCAAGGTGTGCAACGGCGGCACCGTGGATTACGACGTGCTGGCCACTATGAGTAATGGCGATAAGGAGTTGCTGAGCTTTTCGCTGTATGGGCTGCAGCCCGGCGAAGGCTATGAATCCAACCCTTATGAACTGGAGCAACTGCGCAAACAACCTGGCTTCCCGGCTACGGGGGTGTTGCCGATCGGCCGCGATGGCGGTGCGAGCCTGTTGCTGCTTGACCTGCGCGAGGGCCGTCAGGACGTGGGCGCGATGGTCGCGGGCTTACCCGCATGGACGGGGCGTCGCCAGCAAGGCGATGAGTACGTGGTGTTGGCGGACGGCTTCAATGCCTACCTGGACATGCTGCACCTGTCGCAGGAACGGATTGCCGAGCATATCAATCACTTCGTCATCAGCGCGGATACGATCGAGGCGACACTGGCGTGGCTGGATCAAGGCAGCCCGGGTTGGCGCGAGCGCTATCGGGACGTCTGGAATGCACGGGTTGTAGACAGGCCGATCTGATACAAGCATGCGGGCGAAGCGGGCGCTTTGAATCCCCTATCCAGGCGCTGCGCATGGAGCTTCTTGAAGGAAGTTTGTCAGCGCGGCCTGATGATTGCCGGTATCGAACAGGGCAAATGGAATTACCGTGATAGGTGAAAATGTCGTCGAGCTTATTGAATAGGTTTGTTGCCTGCAAATGCCCTGATTGTTGACGAGTGTGAAGTCAAACTTGAACAGTTCGGGCGCGGTTCACACCCTGAACGCACAGGGTTGCTATCGAGCGCCAACACTACCGAACGGGCCAACTATTTTTCTGGCCATCACGGACATCTATAACAGTGAGATGGTATGAATAATCAACTCGCCATTTTGATCAGCGACTACCAGGCAAGTGTCGGCGTCGCGGTGGCCATGATGCAGCGGTCTGGCATCCCGCTGCCCACGACGAATGTGGATTGGGTGGGCATTCGTTACTTCAAGCACGGCTACGGCTGCGCGGTCAGCCTCCCCACCGGCACGGTGGACTTCGACTTCGGGGCCCACGGTGAGATCGATGGCTTCGACGTGTGGCGACTTGCTGATTTTGCAGGCGACAAGTTGTCGGCGTACGGTTTTGCTGATGAGGATGCACTCAACACGTGCTTTGACGCAGAGGTGGCGGCCGGTGCTCTTATGTATTGCGGGTACATCCTTTACTACTTGGCGGATGCCACCTGACAACTCATGTCGACACAGTCCATTTTAAGTTCTCAGACAAAGCGTCGCAGACTTCACCTGGCCTGCCGCGGGTCGTTCTACGCCGCTCATAACCTTGCAGTGCGATGGTCAGCTTCAGTTAAAGGCAACTGGGCGGGCAAATACGTTCAATGCCCACCCACGTCATGCCTCAGAGAACGACTGATTGATCAGAGGACAACAGCTTCCTGACTTCGGCAATGATCAAATCGATATTGAAGGGCTTTGGCAACACAACATCAAACAAGTCCGATCGCTGCATGCCAATGTGCGCCTGAGCGCCGCTCATCAAAATGATCGGTAAATGATTAGCTGAAGGAAGGGCGCGGACAGCGGTGGCGAACTCCTGGCCGTCCATCACCGGCATCATGAAGTCGGTAATGATCAGGGCAGGGCGTTCTCTGTCCAGCACCTCGAGTGCTTTTCGGCCGTTGCTGGCCGTTACCACCATGAACCCCTCATCCTCCAGCGCGAAGCTGAGAATATCAGCGATCAAATACTCGTCGTCGACGACCAGAATGGTGGTCATGTTAGTTCAACCCACTCGAAAGCTTAAGAAATTGAACCAGGTGATGACTCAGTGATAACTGAAGGTTCATGTCTTGAAGCCTTTCTCAGAAAAACATTTTGATCTTGGATGACGACCTCAAATCGCGAGGGGTCATAAGCGCTATCTCGTACCTTAAGAATGGATAACGTCCTGCTTAGTTCAGCCCGATTCTCAGAGAACCGCATCAGCATCAGGTTATCGACGATGCTGGACAGGTCAGAGCTCGGTGCGCTGACCTCGGAGCCAAACAGATCGCGCATTTCCCAGGATGCAAATACCGTCACGCCCCTGGACCGCAGCTCGTTCATCAGGGCGCTGAAGAAGTCAGTAATCCGCGCCGGATTTGTCGAGACTCGCGTCATGCCACTGAGGCTATCGATGAACAGGCGCTTGATGCCCTTTTCCTCAACGATGCTCAGCAGTCGTGCGCCCAGCCCATCCAGCAGGCCTTCGGTGGTTGGCTGCCAGGCAATGCTCAGCGCGCCGCTGTCTTCCATGGCTTTGATATCGATACCCAGTGATTGGCCCTTGAGCCGCAACCGTTGTGGGCTCTCGTAGAAGCCAAAATGCAGCCCTGGCATATCCACCGTCGACTCGGACAGAAACTTCAGACCCAGCGTCGTTTTACCAATCCCGGAGGGCCCTATGACAAGAGACACACTGGAACTGTAAAGGCCTCCGCCCAAGATGCCATCCAGTGAATCAACGCCACTGGCGATGCGCGTCATGTCGGCGCTGTCGGGGGCGGACGGGTGGCTGTAAAGACTTTCGAGGCGGGGATAAACCACCAAGCCATGCTCGGTAATTTCGCACTCATGAAGACCGGTCATTGCTCCGCTGCCACGGGTTTTTCGCAGGTGGATGCGACGCGCCGAGCGAGTGCCATACAACTCTTCGCCCATCTCGATGACGCCATCCACCATGGTGTGCTCAGGGCTTCCGTCATCAAGTCGGGAGCTGGTCAGAAACAGCACCGTGCAACCGGCGAAGGCGGCGTGCCCTTGCAGTTCTGAAATGAATTTTTTGGTGTCTATGGGCGAGTCGGCTTTAGAGCGCGCGTTGAGCAGCCCGTCTACTACCATCACCGTGGCTTTCTGGCGGCTTATCTCACGCCGAAGCAGCTTGACGACTTCATCCAGACCGTCGTTTTCCAGCGTGTCGAAGGCGCTGACAAATTGAATTTCGGCACCGACTTTGGATGAATCAAAAAAGCTCAACGTAGAAAGAAATTGAAAAAGACGGTCATGTGATTCTGCCAGCAGCGTGGCGACCAGAACCCGGCCCCCATTGTTCGCGTGATGGAACCCAAGCTGATTGGCAAGGATCGTTTTTCCAGACCCTGGGCGTCCTTGAATAATATATGAAGCACCCTCGACCAATCCGCCCTTGAGCAGAGCATCGAGCCCTTCTATTCCGCTTTGAAGGCGTTTTAGCTTTTCCACAATGCGACCCTGATCCGAAAAACAATCTGTTTAAACCAAGCTGATGGAGGGAATGCTACTCCATTTCGGCTCGGGAGCCATTAGGGTTGAATGGAAAGTTGTCGCGCCAGTCGCCGTTGTTATGTCGAAAGAACCCCTCACGAGTGGCAACATATGGCCCAAAGCAGACTAAGCAGCCGGCTGCGTTTCAGCGGCGTTGCCAGACTGAACCATCCATCGGATCGAACTAAGGTCATCGTTGGCCACCATCCCTCAACGCACTAATCAAACGCCACGCAAGCGCACTTGCACAGCCTTCAATCCTGCAATCCAGCCGAAACGAAAAAACCACCCATACCGCAGCCGCAAAGCCACGATAGGGATGGTCCATTCAGTACGCTAAAAATACTTCAGCCTGTTACCTCAAACCCCACCCACCAACTTGCCCCCCTCCATGCGTCGTTTATACGCACTGTCGCGACTCGCCAACCAAAAATACAACGGCGACGTCACCACCAACCCCACCACCCAGGACAAATCCGCGCCATTGATGTGTGCGGAAATCGGCCCTACATACAGCGGCGTATTCATAAACGGAATCTGCACTGCAATCCCGATGGCATACGCCAGCAGCGCCTGTGGGTTGTACTTGCCGTAAATCCCGCCATCCACGCGGAAGATCGAGGCGATGTCGTACTTGCCTTTGTGAATCGCATAGAAGTCGATCAGGTTGATCGCCGTCCACGGTACCAGTACCACCAGCAACACCAGCACCATGTCGACAAAGTGGCCGATGAAGTCTTTGGAGGCAAACACCGCCGCCATCGCGCAGGCAGCGAGGACAAGAATCGAGATCACCGCACGGCTTTTGGCGGTAGGAATCCAGCGATACGCAAAGGTCTGCACCAAGGTGATGATCGACAGCACCGCGCCGTAGAGGTTAAGAGCGTTGTGGCTGATCACGCTGAGCAAAAACAGCACCAGCATCAGTGGGCCGATGGCGCCGGTGGCGAGTTTGACGGCGTCCATGGTGTCCATGCCGACCGGGGTGGCGAGCACGGCGACGGCGCCGAAGATGAAGGCCAGGCTGGAGCCAAGGGCAGAGCCCAGGTAGGTGGTCCAGAAGGTGGACGCCACGGGGACGTCGGCCGGCAGATAACGGGAGTAGTCCGACACGTAGGGTGCGAAGGCGATTTGCCAAAGCGCCGCGAGAGACACGGTGGCCAGCCAGCCGGAAATGTTGAAGCTGCCACGGGTCAGAAAGTCCGTGGTTTGCACGTGGGTGAAGATGTAGCCGAAACCCAGCACGATGCCGGCGCCGAGCACCCAGGTGCCGATGCGGTTGAGCACGTGGATGAAGCGGTAGCCGATGATGCCGATGATCCCGGAACCGATGGCGCCGATGACGATGCCGACCGGCACGGGCACGCTGTCGACCACGCCGTGCAGGGATTTACCGGCCAGCACGATGTTGGAGGCGAAGAAGCCGATGTACATGACGCCGGCGATCACCACCACCAGCAGCGCGCCGAGGGAGCCGAATTGCGCGCGGCTCTGGATCATCTGCGGGATGCCCATTTGCGGGCCTTGGGCCGAGTGCAGCGCCATCAGCACGCCGCCGACCAGGTGGCCGACGAGGATGGCGACGATGCCCCACACCAGGTTCAGGTGGAACAGTTGCACACCCAGCGCACCGGTGACGATCGGCAGCGGCGCGATGTTGCCGCCGAACCACAGGGTGAACAGGTCTCTTACCTTTCCATGGCGATCTTCCGGAGGCACGTATCCAATCGTGTGTTTTTCGATAAGCGGGGCGCAGGATGCTGCAGTGGTAACCATGACGAGCTCCAAGGCAAGGTGAGTACGTTGACGTACTTCGCTGTGCGACGCGTGGGCGACGCTTTGTTGTTGGAGTGATCATCTGCAATGGGCGCAGGGAGGTAAATTAGTAAGTTTGTTGCTATAGACCTTAAAAAAAGTATCTCGCCGGATTTTTTGCTCGGGTATGTTGCAGGGGCTTGAAGCCGTGCGAAAAAGCCGATTTTTGCGCACTTGTTTGGGGTGAAGTCCCACGTTTCTGGAGGTCCCGATGGCTGCCTATAACCTGCGCCAGCTCAGATATTTTGTGACCACGGCCGAGTGCGGCAGCGTCGCCGAGGCCTCGCGCAAGCTGTATATCGCGCAGCCGTCGGTCTCCACCGCGATCAAGCAGCTGGAAGACAGCTTTGGCGTGCAGTTGTTTATTCGCCATCACGCCCAGGGTGTTTCACTCACGCCCAGCGGCGCGCGGTTTTATCGCAAGGCGCTGGAGCTGCTGCGGGTCGCGCATGAGTTCGAGCAGAACGCCTTGGCCGACAATGATGTGGTGGCGGGGCAGATCGATATCGGTTGCTTTGAGACGGTGGCGCCGTTGTATTTGCCGCGTTTGATCGCGGGCTTCAAGGCGCGCTGGCCCGGGGTGGAAATCCGTATTCGTGATGGCGAGCAGCAAGAGCTGGTGCAGGCCCTGACGGCGGGCAGTATCGATGTGGCGATGCTGTTCGAGCATGACCTGGGCGGCACGATTGAAACCACGCCGCTGATGCCGCCGCAACAGCCGTATGCCTTGCTGCCGGCGGATCACCGTTTTGCGCAGCAGGCCAGGGTATCGCTGGCGGACCTGGTGCTGGAGCCCATGATCTTGCTGGATGTGCTGCCCAGCCGTACCTACTTCGTGAGCATCTTTGAAGAGCGCGGGCTGACGCCCAATATCGTGTTCAGCTCGCCGTCGATCGAGATGGTGCGGGGCATGGTGGGCAGGGGGTTCGGGTTTTCGATTCTGGTGACCAAACCCTTTACCGAATACACCTACGATGGCCAGAAGGTGGTGTGTGTGCCGTTGGCGGAGACGGTGACCGGCTCAGGGTTATCGGCAGTCTGGCTGCGTCGCGCGCCGCTGACCAAGCCGGTGCAACTGTTCGTCGACTACTGCCGCGAAGAGCTCGCGCGGTTGCTGGCTTAGCACGGCGACGTTTCTGCGCCCAGGCGCGCCTCCAGTTGCGCCAGGGTCGGCGCGCCCCGGTGCCCGCCAAACACTTCGCACTTGATCGCCGCGGCAACGCTCGCGGCGCGCACGCGCTCGACCAGCGTCCAGCCGTGCGCCAGGCCGTACGCATAGGTGCCATGCCAGACATCCCCGGCGTTGAGCGTGTCGATTGCGCGAATGTGGGGTGTCGTGAAGTGCTGCACCGCAGTGCTCGACCCTTCGCGCTGCCAGATCAGCGAGCCGCGTTCGCCCAGGGTGACGCCGATCACCTTGGCCTCGCAGCGCGACGCCAGGGCCAATAACGCCTCTTCGGGCGGGACGTTGCCAGCCAGCAACTGCAAGGCCGGCTCGGAAAACAGCACATGATCTGCCAGGGGGATCAGCGCGTTAAGGTCTTGCACGGCGGCGACGTCGGCATCCAGCAGGGTTGGCACGCCCAGCCGCCGGGCGGCGCTGAACGCTGCGTGAGCCCCTTGCAGCCAGCGCATGTCGGCCATTACCGCCGCCGCGCCCGCGATGTCCTCGAGTGGCAGCCAGGCGGCGTCGGCTTCCAGTGCGGGGTCGATGAACGGCACGACGAGCCGCTCGCCGTCATGGTCCACCAGGATGGTCGAGAACGGCGTGCGCCCGCCGGGCACCTGGCGAATCCATGCGGTGCAGACGCCGGACTGGCTCAGGTCCTCGATGAGCATTGTGCCGGTGGCGTCGTCGCCGATACGCGCCCACAGGGCAACCGGGCCACCCAGGCGCGCGATGCTGACCGCGGCGGCGGTGGCCATGCCTGACGCGGCCTGGACCGCCTGGCGGGGGAGAATCTTGGTACCGCGCGACGGGATGTGATCGACGCTGAAAATGGTGTCCCACAGCGCGCAACCCACGCAGATGACACGGTTATCCGCCATGGCGCGGTTCTCCCGGCAGTGCCACCTGCGGGGTATCGAGCGCGCGGATTCTGGCGCGAAAGTGTTCGGTGCCTGCGACGATTTTATCGAGCACGGCATCCAGGGCCCAATGGCGTTCGCGCACGTCGTAGTCGATCACCCGGCAACGTATGGACGCGAAGGTGCCGATCCGCTGGTGGTAGATTTTCGCCAGGGCCGGGTAGCCCATGCCTTCTGTGGTGGCCGCCAGCACCAGAAAGGTCGCGAGCTCTTCAGCCAGTAGCGGATGTTGTGCGCCATGCAGGCGCAGCCACCGATACAGGTCGGGGTGGAAGTTGGTAAACACGCCATTGAAGCCCGCGGCCCCGGCTTGCATGGCGTCCCAGGCGATCGCCGCATTGGCGTTGAGAATGCGCAGCGACGAGCCCTGCGCCAAGGCAACGCGCCGCTTGACCACTTGCAGGTCGCAGCTCACGTCCTTGAGCATGATGAAGCGCTGGCTGTCGATGCAGGCCTGCAGTTCCTCGTCACTGAGCAAGCGCCGGTAGGGCGCCGGGCACTCGTAGAGGCCCAGGGGCACGTCAGCGGGCAGGCGTTCGAGCAGGGTGTGCAGGTTATCGAGAAACACCTTGCTGCCCTGGCGTTGCGGGTCAAGGTGGTTGGTCACCAGCACCACTGCGTCGGCGCCACTGGCGGCTATCGCATTAAGCTCGTGCACCTGGGTGTCGAGGCAGTCGCTGATATGGCCGGACACCGCCACCGGCACTCGCCCGGCCACTCGCTCAACCACATGCCGGGCAAGTTGGGTGCGCTCGTCGAGGCTGAGCCATTGCATCTCACTGGACTGCGCCACGGCGAACAATGCGTCGCAGCCAAGGCCCAGGTACCACTCGATCAAGCGGTCGACGCCGGGGAAGTCAATGTGGCCAGTCTCGTCAAAGGGCGTGAGCATCACCGGCACGATGCCTTCGATGACAGGTTGGGCAGGGCGGGGCATAGAGGCGTCCTCTGGATGAATGTTCATGGGTGAGCCGCCACGGCGGTGACCGCGCAGGCTGGCGGGGTATCAGGGATGGGGTGGCGTACCAGGAACAGGTACGACAGGGCGCCGATCATGGCGATGGCGGCGCCGGTCAGCAGTGCGGGCACGAACGACCAGGTCTGGGCGATATAGCCGGTCATGATCGGCGCGAGTGCGCCGCCCAGGAAGCCACCGAAGTTCTGGATCGCCCCCAGTGAAGCCACGCGATTGGCCGGCGCGACGGCGGTGGCCAAAGACCAGGCGCACGCCGAGGACGCGTTGGCCAAAAAGATCACCACGCAAATGCAGGCCACGGCGATGACATTGCTCTCCACCAGCGCGGCCGGGATGGTGAAAATCACCATGCCCACCATCGCGACGACCATCGCGTTGCGGCGTCCCAGCACCGCGGTTTCGCTGCGTCGGGTGATGCGGTCGGACACCCAGCCGGCGACCAGCGCGCCGATAAACCCGCAGAGGAACGGAATGGCAGCGGCCACGCCGCTCATCTCCAGGCTCATGTGCCGGGCGCTGCGCAGGTAGCCGGGCAGCCAGGTCAGGTAGACCCAGTTCAAGTACACCGAGCCCATGAAGCCGAGCATCATGCCCCAGGTTGTCGCGTGGCAGAACAGTGCGCGCCAGTCAGCAAACGTGACCTTGGGGGTGGTGACGTGAGGTTCATCGCTGTACAGGTAGTGACGCTCCTCTTCGGTGAGCGTGTCCTTGACCGGGTCGCGATAGACCACCAGCCACACCACTGCGACCAACAGCCCGGCGGCGCCGGTGAGGTAGAACGCCCAGCGCCAGTCGAGTGCCGCGATCAGCGCCGAAAGGCACAGCGGGGCCAGTGCGATACCCAGCGGCGAGGCTGAGTTGAAGATGCCGGTGGGCGTGCCGCGTGAGCGCAGTGGAAACCAGTTGCTCACCACCCGCGCGGCAGACGGGAATTGCGGCGACTCACCGATCCCCAGCAGCACGCGGGCGAGCAAGAACCAGCCGAAGCTCGACATCAGGCCGCCAGCCGCCTGGGCCAGGGACCACAGCACCAGGCCGCCGCCCAGCAACCAGCGTGGCCCGACGCGGTCAACCAGGGCGCCGACGGGCAGTTGGCAAAGCGCATAGCTCCAGGAAAAAGCCGAGAGCAGGATGCCCATTTCGCCCAGCGACAGATCAAGGTCGGCGCGCACGAACTCATTGGCAACGGCCAGCGTGCCGCGGTCCAGGTAGTTGATGATGCCGCTGAGCACCAGCAGGCTGAGGGCGAGGGTTTGCTGGCGCCGAATGCGCGGTGGCGCAACCGGGTGTGCAGGTGTCTGACTCATGATGGATGTCTCTTTTTATTGTTTTTGACAGCGTGCGCTGACCCGGCACGTTGGCCCGGCTTCCCGGCTGACGTGGCAGCACATGGCATTATGTAATCGTTTGTCATCCTGACAAAAATCGTCCCTGGGCCCTCGAATCGTTAATGTAGAGTGCCCAATATAAACAACCGATGTTTAAAATGTTTATTTTTTGTCTAGCGCTTACATCCTAGGTTTTCAGTTTGCTGGCTGTCAACGATTCATTGACTGTGCCGAGGTGCCCGCTTAGGTTGTGCGTAACGCTTACTTTTTGACATGAAGCCACCTATGCCCGCCGCAACCACCACGCCCCGCGACACGCCTCATGCGCACAGTACCCAGGAACCGGTGCTCGCCGATGTCGCCCGGATCGCCAATGTGTCCACCGCAACCGTTTCGCGCTATTTGAATGAGCCGCAACGCGTCAGTGAGAAAACCCGCGCCAAGGTACGCGCGGCCATCGACCAACTGGACTGGGTGCCCAACGCGGCGGCGCGTTCGTTGGTTTCCAGGCGCTCGTACACCATCGGCGTGATCGTGCCGACCCTGGAGCACGAGAAATTTCACCAGCAGTTGCAGGCGTTCCAGAACCGTTTGGGCGCTCACGGGCTGGCGGTGTTTGTCGCCTGCTCGGCGTATGACCCGGGCGAAGGTTATCGTCAGGCCAGAGGCATGCTGGCGCGTGGCGTCGATGCGCTGGCACTGCTTGGGGATGATTACCCCGATGCGTTATTTGATCAGCTGGATGCCAAAGGCACGCCGTATGTGGTCACCTTTGGCAAGCGCGCCGGTGCGCGGCATCCCTGCGCCGGGTTTGACCATGGGCAGGCCTACGCAATGATTACCCGGCGCCTGCTGGCGCTGGGGCATCAGCGGTTTGGCATCATTTTCCAGTCGGTCACCGACAACGGCCGCATCCAGGCCCGGCTGCAGGCCGTGCACGCCACTCTGGCCGAGCAAGGGCTGGCCCTGCGGCCTCAGCATCAGGCCATTCGCGCCCAGAGCCTGAACGAAGGGCGCGTCGCGTTTGCCCGCGCCAGCCTCCAACACATCATGAGCCAACAACCGGCGCCCACCGCGATCATTTGCGGTAACGACATGCTTGCCATCGGCGCATTGCTGGAAGCCCAGGCGCTGGGCATTGCGGTGCCCGGTCAATTGTCCATTTGCGGTTTCGACGACATCGAGATCGCGGCCCACAGTCGGCCTGCCTTGACCACCGTTCAGGTGCCCGACCGGCAGATCGGCGAAATGGCCGCGCAGTACCTGATTGATCGTCTTGCCGGGCTTGCCTGTGAGGCGCCGCCGATGCTGGAGGTGCAACTCATTGAGCGCGAGTCGACGGGCGCGGCGCCAAGCCAGGATTGAACACACCCTTGAAGGTGAGGGGGGACTTGCTCCCCCTCACCGTTGATGTGCCGGTTTGACAGCCTGGCGGCTCAGGCGCGAATCGAATCCAGCATCCGTTGCAGCATGGCATCGCAGCCTTGCAACTGCGCCACACTGACAAACTCATCCGGCTTGTGCCCCTGGTCCATGCTCCCGGGCCCACACACCACCGTGGGAATACCCACCGCATCAAACAACCCGCCCTCAGTGCCGAACGCCACGGTGCCGAAATCCCGCGAACCGCTGAACGCTGCGATCAACTCTGCTGCCTGGCTGCGCTCATCGGTCACCAGCCCCGGATACGCCGACAACTCGGTAAACCGAATCGCACTCTGCGCACTCACCGCTTGCATACGCGGCAGCACCTGCTGTTCGGCGTAGGCCCGCAGCGCTGACGCCACGTCGCCTGGGTCCTGCGACGGCAAGGCGCGAATCTCAAAATCAAACCGACAGTCTGCCGGCACGATATTCAGCGCCTTTCCACCCGAAATCACCCCGGTCTGCACCGTGCTGAACGGCGGATCAAACCGCGGGTCCTGCTGCTCGCGCAGTCGCTGGCCTATTCGCCCCAGCTCACCGATCAACTCGGCGGCATGCTCAATCGCATTCACGCCAGACGGCGCATACGCCGAATGGCAGGCCTCGCCATGCACATCACAGCGCATCGCCAATTTGCCCTTATGGCCGAGCACTGGTTTGAGTTCGGTGGGCTCGCCGATGATGCACAGCATCGGCTTCACTGGCCGCTGCTCCAGCACCGCCAGCAAGGAGCGCACGCCCAGGCAGCCGACTTCCTCGTCATAAGACAGGGCGATATGCACCGGCAGGCGCAAGTCGGCTTCCACCAACGCCGGCACCAGCGCCAGCACACAGGCGATGTACCCCTTCATGTCCGCCGTGCCGCGACCAAACAGCTTGCCGTCGCGCTCGGTCAACTCAAACGCCGGCACGGTCCACGGCTGGCCATCCACCGGCACTACATCGGTGTGCCCCGACAGCACAATGCCCGGCAGTTGCGTCGGGCCGACACTGGCAAACAGGTTGGCCTTGCTGCGCTGCGCGTTGTAGACCAGCTCGCTGGTCACCCCGAATTCGGCCAGGTAGTCGCGCACGAACGCGATCAACTGCAAGTTCGATTCGCGGCTGGTGGTGTCAAAGCCCACCAGCGTCTGCAGCAATTGGCGGCTGGTGCTCATCGCTCGTCCCCGGCCACGCCGTAGCCGGGCGAGCGGTCGGGGGCGAGCGCGCGGTCGATGTAGTCCTGCACTTGTGGGCGGTAGGCGTCCCACAGTTTTTGCAGTTCGCCGATCGGCTGTGCATCGGCCCAGTCCACCCGCAAGTTGATGATCGGCCACGTCAGTTCGCCCACCACCACCAACGCGGCAGAGTGCACCGGGCCGGCTTCGCCACCGGCGGCGATGGCCGCGTGCATGGCGGCCAGCAGGCGGTCGGCGAGTTGGCCTTCGCCTTGCTCAAAGGCCGTGACCATCGTCTCGATCACCGCGCGGTCAGCGAGCATATTGCCCGCCGCCACGCATTGTTCGCCCGCCACCGCGTGGTGCGTGCCGAGGGTTTCGCTGCCGCTGAAATGCACGCTGCGGCCCAGGTGATCAATCGCCGTCAATTGCCGGTACTGGCTGTAGCCGTTGCGGGTCAGGGCCTGGTCGACGGCCTCGGCCGGCGCGAGGCCTTGTTCGAGCAGGTCGAGCACGTCCGGGCCCAGGGCCGGCAGCGTGATGTTCTGGGTCGAGACCGCGCCCACACCGGGCCGCAGCCACGGGCAACGCGCGCCCACGGCGATGCTCGATGAGCTGATGGCGATGCCCAGCTGGCCGGTGTCTGCGCAGCGCGCGACGATTGAAAAGGTCATGTGCGGCTCCTTATTCGGGGATGACGGCGATCACGTCAATTTCCATCAGCCACTGCGGCTGGCCCAGGGCCGACACCACCAACCCGGTGGAAATCGGGAACACGCCTTTGAGCCACTTGCCGACTTCCTGGTACACCGGCTCGCGGTAGCGCGGGTCGATCAGGTAGGTGGTGGTCTTGACGATGTGGCTCAGGTCGGAACCGGCTTCTTCAAGCAGTTGCTTGACGTTGCGCATGGCTTGCTCGGCTTGCGCGCGCGGGTCGCCGAGGCCAACCAGGTTGCCGTCAAAATCAGTGCCCACCTGGCCGCGCACGTACACCGTATTGCCGGCGCGCACGGCCTGGCACAGGTCGTTGTCCAGGCTCTGGTTGGGGTAGGTTTCCTTGGTGTTGAACATGCGGATACGCGTGTGAGTAGGCATCAAAAAACTCCAGAAAAAAGTGATCAGGCGCTGACAAATGACGGTTGAACAACCGGTGCGGGTTCACGGTACTCAAGGTATTGGCGCTGGATGGCAATGTGGTCGGCCACGTACTTGGCGTCATGCCAAACGCCCCAGATAAACGACGAGCCACGGCGCGATTGCCAAGGCAAACCGAGGAAGTAGATCCCCGATTCGGGGGCCACGCCGCGCTGGTGCTGCGGCTTGCCGGCGGCGTCAAAGGCATCGACCTTCAGCCAGCTGTAATCCACGGCAAAGCCGGTGGCCCAGATGATCGACGTGATACCGGCCTCTGCCAGGTCCAGTTCCAGGATCGGCTGTTTGATGCATTCGGCGTCGGGGAACACGCGGCGTGCTTCGGGTTCCACCGGCAGGTCGAGGCCATTGCGCTCGATGTAGGCATCCGCGGCATCCAGCAGGGCCAGGTAGTTCTCATCGCCGCGTGCCAGGTTTTCCACCAGGTTCGCCTGGAAGGTGGCGGTACTGCCGTTGAAGGATTGGGTCAGGCCGACGAGGGTCATACCTTGCTGGGCCAGCTCGCGAAAATCGATGGTTTTGCCGCCGTGGGCGCCGCTCACTGCAATGGTCACGTGCTCGCGGCCAGGCTTCATCGCGGCTTGATCCCATTCGCCCAACACGCCCAGCCACCAGCAGAAATCGCGGTTGCGGTAGGCACGCGGCGGGCGGTCGTGAGCGCCGACCGACAGGTACACCTGGCGGCCGGAGCGTTGCAATTCATCGGCGATCTGCACGCCGGACGAGCCGGCACCCACGACCAGCACGGCACCGGCGGGCAGTTGCGCAGGGTTGCGATAGTCGGCGGAATGAATCTGGTGCAGCCCGGTGTCTTTGGGCGCAATCGCTGGAATCACCGGTTTCTGGAACGGTCCGGTGGCGGCGACGACGCGGTTGGCTTCGATCACGCCTTCGCTGGTGTGCACGGTAAAGCCCGGGCGGCCGACATTGCGCACCACAGCGCTCACCTCCACGCCGGTGCGGATCGGCGCGTTGAATTTGCGCGCATAGGCTTCAAAGTAATCGGCCACGCGCTCTTTAGGCGCGAAGCCATCGGCGGCGACGTCATCAAATTCAAGGCCTGGAAAACGGTCATGCCAGGCCGGCCCATTGGCCACCAGCGAATCCCACCGCCCGGTGCGCCAGCGCTCGGCAATACGGCTGCGCTCCAGCACCAGGTGCGGCACACCGTGCTTGCTCAGGTGCTCGCTCATGGCCACGCCAGCTTGACCGGCTCCCACGACCAGGGTGTCTGTTTTTGTTATTGCTTGCGTCATGTGTCTGTCCTTGCGTAATGCAGTTGGATTCAGCTTGGGCATGGCGTCAAGGCTAGGGGGAGGGCAATTTTTAATAAAATATTATTAAGCTGGGAACAGAGCATAAATATCGGATGCAGAGCGGTGTGCGTAACGCCACAGATCAAATGTGGGAGCGGGCTTGCCCGCGATTGCAATCTGCCGGGTGATAGCGTCATATCTGAACCAACGCCATCGCGGGCAAGCCCGCTCCCACAAGGTTTATGCCATGCCCGCGCTTCGCGTAATGACCCCTGCCGACTACGACGCCGTCCTCGCCCTGATGCAAAACACCCCTGGCATTTCCCTGCGCGATGCCGACTCCCGCGAGGCTACCGAACGCTACCTGGCGCGCAACCCTGAGATGAGTTTTGTCGCTGAAGCTGACGGCCGGGTGATCGCCTGCGTGATGTGCGGCCATGACGGTCGCCGTGGCTACCTGCAACACCTGCTGGTGCTGCCGGATTATCGCCGCCAAGGCATCGCCCAGGCACTGGTCGAGCGTTGCCTCGGTGCGCTGGAGCAACTGGGCATCGGCAAATGCCACCTCGACGTGTTCAAGACCAACACCCATGCCGCCGCGTATTGGCAAGGGCAGGGCTGGGCGCTGCGAACGGACATCGACCGTTACTCCTTCACGCGCCCCGGCAACGAAAACGCCTAGAGTTCTGCTGAGTACTTAACGGCCGCCGCCGCGCGCGAGGGCACCTTCAAGCTACGCAGCAGCGACGACACGTGAATGCGCACTGTGAACGGCGAGATCGCCAGGGCTTTGGCGATTTCCTTGTTGGTCTTGCCTTGGGCGATCAGGCGCAGCACTTCTTGCTGGCGCGCGGTGAGGGTGGGGGTGCCCAAGGGCAGCAGGCCGGAGGGCGCGAACTTGACCAGCACTTCGCCGTCGCGAATCGCCAGGAGGGCCTGGCCGATTTCGTCCGGGGTGATGTTCTTGCCGATAAACCCGTCGGCACCCAGCGCCATCACCTGCTCGATCAGCGCCGGGTCATCCACCATCGACACCACGATCAAGGTGGTGCGCCGCAAGTGCTGGCGCAGCTCGGCCAGTTGGCTCATGCAGGTCAGGCCGGGGAAGCGCAGGTCGAGGATCAGTGTGTCGATATCGCTGCCGTCGCTGGTCAAGGCGTGCACCGCGTCCAGGTCGCCGGCCTCTTGCACCACGGCCTCGGGCAGCAGGCGCTGCACGGTACGCAGCATGCCTTCGCGAAACATCGGGTGGTCGTCGGCTATGATGATTCGGCCAGTCATGGTGTGCGCCTTCCTTGGGCAAGAGAGTGCTGTGACATGCTACTTTAGCACCGCGCCACAGGGACGCTGCTGGCGCGTACCGGACAGATCGATTGCCGCACAAGGACGTCATCCATGAGTCATGAGACCAACTCCGAACTCGATCAGGCCAACCTGCGCATCGTGGTGGCCGCCATCGCGATTGTCTACATCGGCGCGCTGGGGTTCTTTCCCGGTCAGTCGGTGGACACCTACGTGCCGGTGATCCTGTACATCGTGGCGTTCCTGCTGGCCTCCATCGCGCTGCGCCAGGTCATCGCGCGCTGGCCCGGGCATTACCCGACGCGGCGGGTGCTGGGCATGATCCACGACTACACCGGCACCTCGTTCGGGCTGGTGGTGGGCGGTGAAGCGGCATTGCCGCTGTATGCCGTGATGGTGTGGGTCAACCTGGGCAACGGCATGCGCTACGGCTCGCGCTACCTGGCGATTGCCACGGGGCTGGCGTTGCTCGCGCTGTTGATCGTGTACCGGCTGACGCCCCTGTGGCAGGCGCAACCGTTCATGGTGCTGATGCTGATGATCACCAGCACGGTGATCCCGGTGTACGCGCATATTTTGCTCGAACGCACGCGCAAGGCTTCTGAAGAAGCCATCGCGGCCAACCTGGAAAAATCGCGGTTCCTGGCCCAGGCCAGTCACGACCTGCGCCAGCCGATCCACTCCATCGGTTTGTTCACGGCGTGTTTGCGTGAAGCAAAGCTTGGGCATGACGAACAGCGGTTGGTGGACAATATCGACCGCTCGCTGCTCAACGTGTCGCAGCTGTTCCGTTCGATTCTCGACCTCTACACCCTCGACAACGGCAGGCTGTTGCCCAAATACCAAGTGATTCACCTGGGCGAATTCCTCGCCGACCTGGTGCACCAGCACGCCGAGGCGGCGCACTGGGCCGGCGTGGAACTGCGCCTGCGGCCGTGTGCGTATTGGGTGCAGGTCGACCCCGCGATGTTGGCGACGATGGTGCAAAACCTGCTCTCCAATTGCTTCAAATATGGCGCGCAGCGGCCGGTACTGATTGGCGCGCGCGTTCGCGACGGCGGCGTGTCGGTGCAGGTGCATGACCAGGGGCGGGGCATTGCCGAGGAACATCAGGCGAAGGTCTTCGAAGAGTTTTATCGGGTGCGCCAACTGCGTGACAAGGATGTCGAAGGCGTGGGCCTTGGGCTGTCCATCGTCAAGCGGTTGGGGCAGTTGATGGGCGTGCACGTGAGCCTGCGTTCGCGGCTGGGCCATGGCACCTCCGTGAGCCTGTACGGCCTGGCACTGGCGACGGCGCCGCGCCAACCGGCTGCGCGAGACGACCCGCGCCAGGCCGGCTTGCTGACGGGTCTGAAAGTCTGCCTGGTGGAAGATGACCACAACGTGCTGTTGGCCACCCAGGCCTTGCTGGAGCGCTGGGGCTGCGAGGTGCAGGCCGAATCCAGCGGGCAGGGCCTGGTCAGCGACTGCGACATCATCGTCGCCGACTATGACCTGGGCAACCACGCCACCGGCATCGAGTGCATCGATGCCCTGCGCCAGCAACGCGGCTGGGCGGTGCCGGCGCTGATTTTGACCGGGCACGACGTGGAAAAAATCCACGCTGCCCTGCACGACCGCAAGATCGCGATTCTGTCCAAACCGGTGCGGCCTGCAGAGCTACGCGGCACGCTGCGTGACCTCAGCCAGCCAAGCGTCACTGCATGAACGGTGCGGCCTGACCGCCTTTGGCGCCTTTGGGCATGCACCAGGCGCTGGGTTTCATCAGGCCAAAGCTGGCCACCGTGAACAAGCCGCCGCTGGCACCGCTGGGCACGGTGCAGTTGTAATCACCGGACGCGGTACTGGCGATGTAGTAGGTGGTCATGGAGTCATTGCGCACGTTGGAGATACGCTTGACCGGCTCACCGAGGTTGGTTTCCGACAGCGTCTTGAGATGGTCTTCATTGGGCTTGACGTTGCTGCAACCGGCTATGCCGATGATCAGGGCGCCAAGCAGGGTGAGACGTGTAACGGGGGCGTGTAGGTTCATGAGGCTTCTTCCTTGGGATTGTCAGGGTTTTTCCAGCGCGCAAGGCCCCCTCGCGCAACAGGCGTGCGGTGCCGGGGGGAGCGGTGGAAGTGCCGTGGAATATAGCTCTGACGGGCAAAAGGGTCGATTAGCACAAGTGTGCTAATGGCACGATGAGGTCATGGACGGAGAGAAGCATGCTGCAGATTAAACGCGCCACCCAAGCGGACGCCCAGGCGGCGTTCGACATTCGCCTGTTGGCCATCCGCAGCCAATGCATCGGCGCCTACAGCCGCGAACAGATGCTGCTGTGGACCCGCGGCCGCGCCGAAGACGGCTACAGCGCGCTGATGGACAAACCGTTTTACCTGGGCTGGGTGAATGGCGAGCCCGTGGTCACCGGGATGCTCGACCCGGATAACCACGAAGTGGGCGCGCTGTTTGTGCTCCCTGAATTCGCCGGACGCGGGTATGGCAAGGCGATGCTTGATCACTTGGAAAACGTAGCGCGGGAACTGGCCATTGAGCACGTGGTGCTGGATTCGACGCTCAACGCGGCGAGCTTCTACAGGGCGTGCGGTTATGTGGGCGACAAACAAGCGGTGTATCACTCGCCGTCGGGGCTGACCCTGGCGTGTATACCGATGACCAAGCGACTGATTGCTGAAGACGCGACTAGCTCCTGCTAACACAGGCGATCCCTGTGGGAGCTGTCGAGCTCCGGCGAGGCCGCGAAAGCGGTGGTTCAGGCAACAATTATTTCGGCAGTGCCGCCGCCTTCGCAGCCTCGCTAAAGCTCGACAGCTCCCACAGGGGATCGCGGGCGGGGTCGGAGAGGGCGTGCGCGGCCGATCAACCGAAGTCTCGGCGGCGTCCGGGCATAGACGCGATCCCTGTGGGAGCTGTCGAGCCCCGGCGAGGCTGCGAAAGCGGTGGGTCAGACAACAATTGTTTCGGCAGTGCCGCCGCCTTCGCAGCCTCGCTAAAGCTCGACAGCTCCCACAGGGGAACGGGGGCGGGCTTGAAGGGGCGTGCGCGGCCGATCAACTGAGGCCTCGGTGGAGTCTGAGCTATGGCCGCGATCCCTGTGGGAGCTGTCGAGCCCCGGCGAGGCTGCGAAAGCGGTGGGTCAGGCGACAACTATTTCGGGCAGTGCCGCCGCCTTCGCAGCCTCGCTAAAGCTCGACAGCTCCCACAGGGGAACGGGGGCGGGCTTGAAGGGGCGTGCGCAGCCGATCAACCGAAGCCTCGGCGGCGTCTGGGCATGGCCGCGGTCCGTGTGGGAGCTGTCGAGCCCCGGCGAGGCTGCGAAAGCGGTGGGTCAGGCGACAGCTATTTCAGCAGTGCCGCCGCCTTCGCAGCCTCGCTAAAGCTCGACAGCTCCCACAGGGGATTGGGGTCAGGCTTGGAAGGCCGTGCGCAGTCGCTCGATAACCTGCTTAACCGAGTCCCCCTGAACCGCCGGCGGCGTTGGGCTTTCGCCAAACTCGCGCCACACAAACAGCGTCAACTCGGCGCCGTCGGTCAGGCTTTGCGCTGGCGCCTGCGCGCCAAAACCTTGCAGCACGCGGTAGCGCGGGTCCTGCCAAAACGCCTGCTCGACCCAGTCGTACACCGGGATGAAGTGAAAGTGCAGCGGGAAGCCGGGCATGTGCCCATAGCGGCTGATGTACAGCCATTTCGGCTGCAGCTGCGCCTCGATCACCCGTTGGGTTTTAGCCAGCAAGCCCCCCAGCTCAGTCAGCGCGGCTTCCGGCATGTCGGCGAGCGAGTCGATTGGCGCTTTGGCACCCAGCATCAGGTAGCCCGGCAGCGTTGACGCCAGGTGATGGTTGAGCCGCCAGTGCTCGGTGTCGTGAAGGATGAAAGCGGGGTCGATCGGCATAAGCACGCGTCCATGAGAGCCGGGCGGGCAGGATAACAAGTGCGAGCCCCTGTATCCCACAAAAGCCGGCGATCTGTGTCTATCGCTGCGCGTGGCGGGCGGATAGGGTCGAGCCACGTTAACTGACGACCGAGCCCACCATGCAACTGACCGCTGTCCCGTTTACCACCACCGACTGGTCCACCCTTGAACCCGAACCGCACCCAGGCGTGACCGGCAGTGCCCTGTGGCGCACGTGCCACTTCGGCACCACCCGCGTGCGCATGGTCGAATACACGCCCGGTTACCTGGCCGATCACTGGTGCTGGCGCGGGCATGTGTTGCTGTGTCTGGAAGGGGAGTTGCACACGCAATTGGAAGACGGCCGCGAGTTCATCCTGACGGCCGGGATGAGTTACCAGGTGGGCAATGACATGGAAGGGCATCGCTCATCCACCCTCACCGGCGCGAAGCTGTTTATCGTGGATTGAGCCTCACTCTTTGCGATACACCCCAGCAGACGCCCGCGCCAGGTCAATAAAGTTCTGCAGCGGCGCCGACGGGTTGAACACGCGCCGCACCAGGGTAGTCGGCGCCAGCAGCTTGGGGCTGGCGTTGCTGATCCGGCAGTACACCACGCTTTCGCGATGCAGAATCAGGCTATCGGGTCTGTTTGCAGATATAGAGAAAGTGTTGAGGGCAGAGCTTTTGGATATGGCGTTGGCGGGGGCTGGCAGGGGCCGGTTGTGGCGAGCGGGCTTGTGTGGCAAGCCGGCTTGTTGTGGCGAGCGGGCTTGCCCCGCGTTGGGGCGCGAAGCGGCCCTGAAACCAGGCGCCGCGCTTTCACTGATGTACTGTGGTGGATTGACTGGGGCCGCTGCGCAGCCCAACGCGGGGCAAGCCCGCTCGCCACGACAAGCTCACTCTCTACAAAAATCCCGGCTCGCCACACGGTGGCTTAGTGCATCGTGCTGTGGTCCATACCGTCCAGCCCACGGACCGGCGCTTTGACTTCAATCGACTGTTTCTCGCCCTTGGCGTTCTCCACCGTCAGGGTCAGCGGCACTTGGTCGCCTTCCTTGATCTGCCCGGTCAGGCCCATCAGCATCACGTGGTAACCGTTGGGGTCGAGCTTGACCGCTTTGCCTGCCGGCAGCGCGACCGAGTCCACCGGACCCATGCGCATTACATCGTCCTTCATGCTCATCTCATGGATCTGCACGTCCTTGGCCACCGGCGTTGCCACGCTGAGCAGTTTGCTGTCGGTGTCGGCGGTGACGGTCATGAACGCGCCGCTGGACGGCTGGCCCGGCACCGAGGCGCGAACCCACGCGTCGGTCACCAGCACCTGGGCACTGGCGTGCGCCGCAAGGCCCAGCAGGGACAGGCCGATCAGGGTGCGCTTGAGGTGTTGAACAGCAGTCATTAGCAGACCTCCATGACGGTGAGCAGGTCTTCTGCGCACTCTTTAGCGGTAAGGGATGCCGACAGGCCCAGGCGCAGGTTGCCGCGGGTGTCGAAGACGAAACTGGTGGCCGTGTGCGACAGGGTGTAGGTGTCGCCGGCGGGGATCTTTTCATAAAAGATCCCGAACTCCTTGGCGGCCACGGCGATTTCTTCCGGGGTGCCGTAGAGCGCTTCGAAGCTTGGGTCGAAGGCCTTGACGTACTTGTCGAGAATCGCCGGGGTGTCGCGTTCGGGGTCGAGGGTGATGAACACCACTTGCATGATCTCGCCGTCGCGGCCCATCAGCTTCTTGGCCTGGGCAGCGCGGGCCAGGGTGGTCGGGCACACGGCCGGGCACTGCGTAAAGCCGAAGAACACCACCGGCATCAGGCCACGGAACGAGCTCAGGGTGACGGTTTCGCCGTCGGTGTTCTTGAGCTTGAAGGTGCGGCCCATGATCTTGTCACTGAGGTCCTTGCCGTACTTGAAGTTCAGCTTGGGGCTGTAATCACAGCCGCCCAGCAGGCTGCCCAGGCCCAACAGGCCCATACCGGTCAGCACTTTGCGGCGGGTGAATAACGTACTCATCAACTGTGCATCCTGTGAAACGCCTGGATGACTCTGCAACGGCATGGCAGGCTTTGAAAAGGAGTAATGATGCGGGTGCACAGTCTACCAACCCAGGCCAGCCCACGTAATCTGCGACGTTCTGCCACAGGGCGCGCCGTGCTTCATCCCTTTGGGGCTTCAGTGGTAGAGTCGCCGCCATGAAATTGAGCCACCCCGACCGTTCGCTGATCGCCTGGGCCCTGTACTTTTGCGTGCTGATGAACCTGTTCGTCTGCGGTTTGGGCCATGGGCAGATGCTTGGCGAGCAACTCAACGGCATCGGTGGTGCGTTCTGCTCGGTGGACGGTAGCCAGGCGCCACTTTCCGACAAAGGGTTGGGTAACCCGGCGTCTGGCAACATCTCGAACTACTTTGCCTGCCCGGTATGCGCTGCCGTGACCGTGGCCATCGTGTTCCTCATCGGGCTGGCTTGGCTGTTGGGCCTCGGACAAACCCCGCGTCCTGCCCATGAGCGGCGCAACAAGGCGCCGCCGCGTTATTCCTGGCCCTCGGCCAACCCCCGCGCTTCCCCCGCATTCTGACGTGTGCCTTGGGCTTCCTGTGTTCAGGAGGCGTTCTATCGTCACGACTGTGAGTGTATTTCATGATCTCTGTATTGCCTGCAGGCGCCAGCCGCCTGGTCAGCAAGGCATCTCGGCGTATGCGCGCTGAACCGACACTGGCTGATTACCCGAGCAATTCGCGCTGCTTCGTGCACCTGGATGCACGGTTATTGCCGTATTGGCACACCTTGTTCGACATCTGCCCGGCCTTGCTCAAACTGGATCCACCGGAAGGGTTGAACCTGTTCCGCAGCTTCATGACCTGGGCCTATCACAACCAGCCGCCGCTGGACTGGACGTACCACCTCAACGTTTGCCGCTGGCTGCTCGCCTCGGGGTATCGATCACAGATTGATGAGGAGCCCATCGAGGCTTTCATGGCGGCCGCGGCGGCGCGCTGGATCACTACCGATCAAAGCCAGGCGCAGGGCGTGGTCGTGGGATGGCGAGGGGCGAGGATTTTCGATTGGAAGGGCAGTGCGTTGGCAAGCGTCGAACATCAGCCTTTGCCAGCCCCGTTGGACGACTTCGGCTGGTGCCCGTTGAACCGTCAGGGTGACTTCAGCGGTTGGTTGCCAGTGCCCTGAGTCCTTGGGAGGCCACGGCGGGTCCCAGGCCACGCCGTGGCCATGGGCGAAAGGCAAGCGGCGAGGCGTTTCGCCTGCCCCTTGTTAAGCGGCTAGTTGCTGCTGCTGCGCGGAGTTTTTTTCTGAGTCTTTTTTGCGGGTTGCTTGTGTGAAGTTCCGCTCGTCGAGGCCTTCTCTTTGGGCGACGTTTCAGCCTTTTTGTCACTGTCGGAGGGGCTGCTCGGATAGGTACCTGGCGGCAGCGCGGAACCTGCTGCGCTGCTGCCGCTCAGCGAGTTGGCGGCGGGGGCAATGGCATCGCCAAAGGCGGCGAAAACCGGGCTTGCCAGCAGCGCTGAGAAGCCGACGATGAGCAACATCCTGTGGGAAATACTGGTCTTCATGACTCAATCCCCTTGCTTGGGCCGAAGCCCGGGAAACCCGGGCCCCGGTGGTGCTTCAATCAAGACTTCTTGGCGCCGCCGCCGGAGCTGTGAGCTCCGCCTTTTTTGCCGGCTTCAGAAGCTTTTTCACGGTCGTTGGCAAAATTGCCGCCGGAGCCTTGGCCGCCACTTTTCTTGGCAGTATCTGGCTTGGCTTTACCGCCTGCACCTGTCGTGGTTTTTCCGCTGGTAGCCATTTCAAAATCCCTCTTCGATGAATGAATCAACGGTGTCGCCTAATTGGGAATACTCAATCGAAATCAAAGTTTGAAATAGTTCGCGGGCATGCGACGAACGGGCATCAGGCCGCGATCGGCTTGGCGCCCAGGGCTTTCTTGTGCGCGGCTTTCATCGCTTCCATTTCTGCACCAAGGGCTTCGAGCACAGTCTTGCCCAACAGCTTTTTGGCCTGCGGGAACATCTCGGATTCCTCTTCTTCGATGTGGTGCTCCAACAGTTCCTTGACCACTTTGACGCGCCCGGAAAATTCAGTGGTGGAAGGCTCGGTCTGTTTCAGGTCGGGCAGCACCAGAGAGTCGACGGTGCGGTGCTCTTCCTTGGCCTCGTGGTACATGATGTCCTGCTCTTTACCGCCGGCCTTGCGGAAGGCGGGGTAAAGGATCTCTTCCTCGAGGCGGGTATGCAGGCTGATTTCCATCTCGAGTTTGGCCAGCAATTCTGTGCGTTTCTTGACGCCACGCTCGGTGGACTCGCTCAGTTGGGCCAGCAGCGCTTTGACGCGTTCGTGGTCAGCCTTGAGAAGGTCGATTGCATTCATGGTGGAACCTCACGGATAGCATCCGGGCGTGTCGAAGTGCACGCCTCGTTCCTTTGAGGTTGCATCAGTTGTACCAACTTGGATAACTTGAATAAAACACTATTAATCAATGAGATAGGAAAATAGGCAAAGCGTCGAATTCGTGCAGCTTGCATGGTTGGTCAGGCAGTAGATTGCAATACGCCGCTTCTAGGCGCCGCTGACTTTCCAGTGCTTGATGTCTTCGGCAAACACCACCTGCTGCACCTCGTGGGCAATGCCATAGGCCAGCGATTCATGCGCGGCGATGACTTTTTCCTCAGCCGACAGGCACTTGAAAATATCCAGCTGGGTTTCGGCTTGAGTGGTCTCCAACTCATAGATTTTCACATAGCGCGCCAGGTCGTTATCCAGGCTCGACAGGTATTCACGCAGACGCTGGTGGTCCACTGAACTCTGGCTGAAATACCAGTTCATCGGGTGAATCAAAAATCGTGAGTGCGGCGTGGTGATGCGTCGGTTCGCCGCCAGGAACATGATGATGCCCATGGACTCGATGTTGCCCGCGTTGATCGCGCACAAGGGCACCGGCAACGCCTTGAGAAAGGTGTAGAGGGTAAAGCCGAAATTGGTGCTGCCACCGGTCGTCGACAGGTTCAGCAGCAGGGAACTGGCGCCTTCGCCGATAGCGTCCAGGCAACAGTCGCGAAAGCGCTCGGTGGTGCTCTGGTCGATCTGGCAGTGAAAGTGGATAACGTGCTCGGTCATCCTGAACCTCCTTAATTCAGTGCAGGCGAGGTGATTCAGTGTTGAGTCTAGAAGGTCGCGCAGGATTAGCTGCCACCGTTGGGCGTGAGCCCTTGCTGAAAATCGAATGGAACCCTCAGGCCATCTGCTTGACCTAATGCATAGACCTCAGGAGGTGAGCTATGCAATTGGAAACTATCTGGATCATTCTGGCCGTGATTCTGCTGATCTTGGAATTATGGGCGATCAACGTCGTATTACGCAGCACCGGTGGCTGGGAGACCAAAGGGCTGTGGTTGATCATTCTGATTTTCGTGCCGCTGTTCGGGCTGATTGTCTGGGCCTTGTTCGGGCCAAAACGTGAGATGGCTGAACAGCGTAAAAGCTGAGTCCATTGAAGACCGCAAACAGGCGCCCATTGGGCGCCTGTTTACGTTCAAGCGGGTGGTTTAGCCCGCAACAGCTTGGGCAATTGCTTCGTTGAACGCCGGCAAGTCATCCGGGGTACGCGAGGTGATCAAGGTCCAGCCATTGGCCTTGCATTCCTTGACCTGGGCATCCACCCAGCCGGCGGCGCCGGCGTTTTCAAGGTCGATCCGCACGCTTTTGTACGAGGTCAGGGTTTTGCCCTTGATCACGCCTGCATCGATCAGCGTCCATGGCCCGTGGCAGATCGCCGCGATGGTTTTGCCGGCCTTGACGAAGTCGTTGATCAAGCGCAGCGCGTTGGTATCCTGACGCAAGGTGTCAGCGTTGACGGTGCCGCCAGGGATAACCAAGGCGTCGTAGTCGCTGCTTGCCACGTCCGACAATTGCACGTCGGATTCCACGGTTTTGTCCTTCTCGGTGTCACCGACGAAGGTCTGGGTGGTGCCGCCTTTGCTGGACGCGTGAGTCACCGTGGCGCCATAACCGCGCAGCGCTTCCAGTGGTTTGACCAGCTCATCGCGTTCGATACCGGTATTGGAGGTGATGATGAGGATTTTCTTGCCGTTGAGTTGCGAACTCATGGTCGAGTGTCTCCTGGGTCAGGTATGGTTTAGTGGTCGTGTTTGGCTTGCAGCTCCTTGGCCATTTTCAGGTGGGCTTCAAGGGTCGGCAGGGTCTTGGCGGCGAAGGCTTTCAGCTCGGCGTTGTCCGAGGAAGCGGCTTCTTTCTGGAACAATTCGACGGTTTTTTCATGAGCGGCGACCTGGTTGTTGGCGTAGGCCTTGTCGAACGACTCGTCGCGCATTTCGAGGATGGCTTTCTTGGCCTTGTCGGTCAGGGCGGCGTCATCGGGTACTTCGATATCCAGCTTTTTCGCCAATGCCGTCAGTTCCTGATTGGCTTTGGTGTGGTCGGTGACCATGTGCTGAGCAAAAGTCTTTACGTCGGCCGAGCTGCTTTTTTCCAGGGCCAGCTTGCCGGCTTCCACCTCGGTGATACCGCCTTGGGCGGCGTCGTCGACAAAGCTGTTGGACGTTGCGGCCATGGCCGTGGAAATCGAGCCTGCAACCAGCACAAAGGTCAGGCCCATTTGTTTCATCAGCAGAGTAGTCATGGTGGATCTCCTTGAAATCAACAGTGGCGTGATGCCGTACCTGACTGTTGAGGGGGAGCCTCGGCAAAAGGTTTAAATTAATTCGCGGTTTTTTCTCCGGTGGTCATGCACGCCAATTTCCTTGAACTATCGAAATTCGACAGGCTCTGCTGCATAAGCGCCCGCTATTTTTTGTGGGCCTTCAACTGCTTGGAGACAAACTGTGACTGCCGATAAAACCCCAACCCCGATCAGTTCCGAAGACGCCCAAAAAGGCACCGACAAAGCCGACAAGGGCCACACGCTGGAACGCCCAAACCCTAAAACCGAAAGTGTCGACAAGGTGCTCACGCCCACGTCGATCAAAGACATCGAACGCCAAACGGACGCCATCAACGAGCAAGCCGCCAAGGCTGAGCGCAAGTTGGGCCACTGAGCATGGCCAGGTCGATTACCGCTGCGCAGTTGGGCATTGAGTTAAGGCCTGAAGACGACGCCAGCCTGTTCAAGTGGTTTATCGCCAGCTTCCTGATGGGCAAGCGCATTCAGGCGCCGATTGCTGCGCAGGCGTACAAGGTGATTGTCGAAGAGCAAGGCCGCGATACCGCGCGCAAGTTGCAGCACTGCACCTCCAGGGAGTTGGTGTCGATGCTTGGGCGCGCCCATTACGTGCGCTATGACGAAACCACGGCGCAGCGTTTGCTCGACCTGAGTGCCAAATTGAATGCCGAATATGGCGGCAAGATCAGCCATATTCGCAGCGCCAGCGAAGACCGTCAGGCCTTTGAAAAACGCTTGGGTGAATTTGCAGGCGTCGGGCCCAAGACCATCGAGATTTTCATGCGCGACGCCGCCAAGGTGCTGTTTTGAAGGCAGCGCTGTATGTGGGCTGCGCGGGGTGGAGTTTGCCGCGTGAACAGTGGCCGGCTTTTGCGGGCGAGGGCACACACCTGCAACGTTACGCGTCGCGTTTCAACGCGGTGGAAATCAACAGTTCGTTTTACCGCCCGCACCTGCCCAAGACCTATGAGCGCTGGGCGCAATCGGTGCCGCCGGCGTTTCGTTTTTCGGTCAAGGTGCCCAAGCGCATCACCCATGAATTGCGCTTGCAGCGCTGCGAAGCCGCGCTGGATGAATTCCTCGAGCAGTGCTTCAGATTGGGTGAAAAACTGGGCTGCCTGCTGATTCAATTGCCACCGTCTTTTGGCTATGACGCGGCGATTGCTGCACCGTTTTTCACGGCGTTACGCCAACGATTTGCGGGTGCCGTGGTTTTGGAACCGCGCCACGCCAGCTGGCTTGAGGCCGAGGCGTTATTGCAGGATTTACACATAGGCCGTGTGGTCGCCGACCCTCCGGTCATCGACGCGGGCACCGGCTGGCAGGGCGTGCAGTATTGGCGACTGCACGGCTCGCCGCGCATCTATCACAGCGCGTATGGGCCGGAGCGCGTGCAGGCATTCTCGCAGCAACTGAGCCAGTCCGTTGCCGCAGGCATTCCCACCTGGTGCATCTTCGACAACACCGCCAGCGGTCATGCCACCGCCGATGCCTTGTACTTACTCAACCTCCACGCGCAGCACTTCCAGCCCTAACTGCTCATAGGCTTCGATACTCGGCACGTGCCACTCGGTGATCAGCGTGTGGATGCGGCTGCACGGGCCCACCACAAAGGGTTCCACCGCGCCGAGCTTGTCGGCCGTGGTCACCGCCACCACGTGCGAGGCACTGTCGAGCAAGGCTTGCTTGACCGCCACTTCGTCGAAATGCAACGAGCTGATGCCCACTTGCGGATGCAACGCGCACACGCCGGTAAACAGCAGGTCGGCCTTGATGCTCTGGATCAGGCGCACGGCTTCGTGGCCGCTGGTGGACAAGGTGGCAGGGTTGAATTGGCCACCCGCCAAAATCACTTTTACATCCGGGTGGTCGGCCAGGGCGATGGCAATCATCGGCGACGGTGTGACCACCGTCAGGCGGATCGCGCGTGGCAAGGATTGCGCAATCTGCAGCGTGGTCGAGCCGGAGTCGAACAACACGATCTGGCCGTCTTCCACGCGATCGGCGGCCAGGCGCGCAAGGTGGCGTTTGACCTCATTGGTCTCGCCCACACGGGTGAAGAAGTCTTTGCCGGTATCTTTGGGCCGGGGCAGGGCGCCGCCGTGCACGCGTTGCAACAGGCCGGCGGCGGCCAGTTCACCGAGGTCGCGGCGGATGGTGTCCTGGGACACGGCAAAATGCTCCACCAATTCGGATGCGGTAACTTTGCCGTCGCGCTCCAGCAGCAACAGGATTTTCTGTTTGCGCAACGAAGGCAGGTCGATGGCTTGATGAGTGTTCTGCATGTTTGTGCGTCTTTTTGCTGGTTTTTGCGAGATTAGGCCTCTGCCGATATAAACGCAATCACTGGTTGCGCGGCTGATCGGCGGTTACTCTCTGGGCTCAGTTCAGGGAGAGGTGACCTAGATGTCGTTGATCACAACCATCGAAGACTTACGCAAGCTGGCGCAAAAACGTGTCCCACGAATGTTCTACGACTACGCCGATTCCGGTTCCTGGACTGAAAGCACCTATCGGGCGAATGAAAGCGATTTTGCCCGCATCAAATTTCGTCAGCGCGTGGCGCGCAACATTGATGAACGTTCGATTCGCGCCAGCATGATCGGCCAGGACATGGCCATGCCGGTCGCGCTGGCGCCCACGGGGCTTGCGGGCATGCAGCATGCCGATGGCGAGATCCTGACCGCCCGCGCCGCCGCGGCTTTTGGCCTGCGCTACACGCTGTCGACCATGAGCATCTGCTCACTTGAGGACATCGCCGCACAGGTCGGCCAGCCATTCTGGTTCCAGTTGTATGTGATGCGCGATCGCGGGTTTGTCGAGCAATTGATCGAGCGCGCCAAAGCGGCGGGTGTGGATGCGCTGGTACTGACCCTCGATCTGCAGATCCTCGGGCAACGCCACAAGGACTTGATCAACGGCTTGTCGGCGCCGCCAAAACTGACCCTGCCGAATATCCTCAACATGGCAACCAAGCCGCGCTGGGTGATGGGCATGCTGGGCACCAAACGCCGTGGTTTCGGCAATATCGTCGGCCACGTCAAAGGCGTGGCGGACATGAGTTCGCTGTCGTCGTGGACCGCCCAGCAGTTCGACCCGCGCCTGAGCTGGGACGACGTGGAATGGATCAAAAAATGCTGGGGCGGCAAGCTGATTATCAAGGGCATTCTCGATGTGGAGGATGCGCGGCTGGCGGCTAATTCCGGCGCCGATGCCTTGGTGGTGAGTAACCACGGTGGCCGCCAGCTGGATGGTGCACCGTCGAGCATCAGCCAGCTGCCGGCAATTGTCGAGGCGGTGGGCAAGCAGATTGAAGTGTGGCTCGACGGCGGCATTCGCTCCGGCCAGGACGTGCTCAAGGCGATGGCACTGGGCGCCAAAGGCACCATGATCGGTCGACCGCACTTGTACGGTTTGGGCGCCATGGGCCAAGCGGGCGTGACCAAGGCCCTTGACATCATTGCCCGTGAGTTGGATGTGTCGATGGCGCTGTGCGGCTATAACGATATACGCGATGTGAATCGCGATATTTTGCTGCCAGGCACCTTTCCCGAAGGGGTTTGCTGAGCAAAAAGATCGTAAAAAAGTAAAAAGAGTTGTCCACGAAAACCGTGGGTATCTCTGTGGATAACTTTGCGAAGGCCCGGCAGGGTTGGCGATTTAACCCTCGGTTAATATTTGATCAACTTGCGGCGCGGGCCAGTATGGGCAGGGTTTACGCTTGACAGCCAAGCGTGAACCCAGTGCCGAAAAGTACTTTCAAGAGTCGCCGTTGCGACCTGTGGAGTGCGTCACCACCTGTGCGGGCATCTGCGCTTGCATGAGTTTTTCCAGCGCTTGCCCATAATTGCGCCCGGCCAGGCTCATGCTGTTGTTATGCGTGGCGCCAGGCACCAGCAGCAACCGCTTGGGCTCCCGGGCGGCGTCGAACAGTTGTTGGCTGAAACGCGGTGGCACGTAGGGGTCGGCCAGGCCGTGCACCACCAGCAGCGGCATGTGCACGCCGGCAATCTTGTCGATGGAGTCGAACTTCTGCGACAGCAACCAGCGCACCGGCAGTGAGGTGTTGGCCACGGCCGCGGCCGCGTCCCCCAGCGAGGTGAACGTGGATTCGATCACCAGGCCGCGCACGGGCACCGGTGTCTGTTGACTCAACTGCGCTGCCAGGTCGATGGCCACCGCACCACCCAGCGAGTGCCCGTAGATCAGACGTTTGCTCGGGTCTGGCTGCAGCACCTGAAAGCGCTCCCAGGCGATGCGCGCGTCTTCATACACACTGGTTTCCGAAGGCAGGTCACCGTGACTCTGGCCGAAACCGCGGTAGTCGATGGCCAGCACCGAAAAGCCCAGTGCGTGCAGTTGTTCAATGCGAAACAGCTGGCCGGTGAGGTTCCAGCGCACGCCGTGCAGGTACAGAATCGCCGGAGCATCCTGCTTGTCGGCCGGGTACCACCAGCCGTGCAGGTTCTGGCCTGATTTGAAACTGGCGGGTTTTATATCGAATTCCTGCACGGCCTTGGGCAAGCCGGTGTACCAGCCGGCGGTACCCGGTTCAATGCGAAACACCAGCTCGCGTTCCTTGTGTTGAAGCACCGCGCAGCCTACCGGCAGGCCGATGATCAGGATGGCCATGCACAGCAGGGGAAACCAGCGCAGGCCCAGGCGAGACAGAAAACGAGATGACATGAAGGTTCCAGGACAAAAGCGAAGCTCGGGTTTTACCAGATGGCTTTAAGGGGCAGGAATTAATTCGACAGCCGTGAATGGGGATTGCTTGCAAAGTGTTACAGCATTGAACGACGCGTGCCTGGGTTGTTTGGGTGATCAGGACACGGGATACATCCTGCGGGCCAGCAATGGCAATTCACGGCGACGCGGTTCACTGAGAACCCCGGGGTGGATTACCCGCGCGATCTGGCACGGATCCAGGCCGCCAGCGCTGAAGAGGTTGCGGCCGCGTGGCCGCGCATCAAGCAGCCGCTGGCTCAGGCCGTGACTGCTTCCTGAACCCGATACGCCGCGCGCCTGTCTGCACAAGCGTTTCGCTTGACGCTGACATTGGCGCCGCGACATGCTCGCGCTCCTTTGAGCAGAGGCCAGGCCATGGACAATAGCCCCGTTCGCATCACCGCCGAAGAAACCCTGTCGGACAATTGGTATCTTCTGAAAAAATACACCTTCGACCTGCGCCGCCAGGATGGCAGTTGGCAAGCCCAGAGCCGTGAGGTGTACGACCGCGGCAACGGCGCAACGATTCTGCTGTACAACCGCGCACAGCGCACCGTGCTGCTGATCCGCCAGTTCCGCATGCCCACGTTCGTCAACGATTACCCCGGCTACTTGATCGAAGCGGCCGCCGGCCTGTTGGACAACGCCACCCCCGAAGAGCGCATTCGCCTCGAAGCCGAAGAAGAGACCGGCTACCGCGTCGGCCCCGTAGAGAAAATCTACGCGGCGTTCATGAGCCCCGGTTCGGTGACCGAGCGCATTCACTTCTTTATCGGCGAGTACCAGGCGGCGGACCGCGTTGGCGATGGTGGCGGGCTGATCGACGAGGGTGAAGACATCGAAGTACTGGAGCTGAGCTTTGAACAGGCGCTGGCGATGGTGCAGAGCGGTGAGATTGTCGATGGCAAAACCATCATGCTGTTGCAGCACCTGGAATTGCGCATGTTGAAAGAAGGGTGGTGATGCGTGATGCGCGCGTGGGCGTTGCTATGGGTACTGGCGGCTGGCAGTAGCAGCGCCGCTGACGCGTTCTACACCTGGGCTGACCCTGTGCCGCCAATGCCCGGCAAACTGCTGCGCAGTGAAGCATTGACGCCGCAGCAGAGTCTGGCGTCGGCCGGGCTGAACCTGCGGATTCTGTATTCCTCCACCGATGGGCTCGACAACCTCACGCCTGTCGCGGTTTCCGGTGCGCTGTTCGTGCCCAAGGGCGCAGCACCAGCGGGTGGCTGGCCGCTGATGGCGTGGGCTCACGGCACGGTCGGCAGTTTTGACCTTCAATAACAGCTTCAAGCGTTCGCCCAAGGCGGCGTTGGATCGGCTGGGGCGTGAATCGGCTTATCCCACGTTGAAAACCGATATTCCGGTCTTTCTCGGCACCGGCGGTAAAGACCGAGATGTGTTTGTACCGGGGCAAAAAGCCTTGGTCCGGGACGCCTGCCAGGCAGGGGATCGGGTGGAATGGCATTTGTATCCAGAGCTCGATCACTCCGGGACGGTGAATGGGTCTTTGGGTGATTCGACAGGGTTTGTTCGGCGGGCGTTTGCGGGCGAGGCTATCAAGGGCAATTGTGGCTGATGAGGTGCGGGTATGGCCGTTGTCCGCTCGCGCAAACAACAAATCCCGCCATGTGGCGGGATTTGTCGGGGTAAAGCGCGCTACACAATCAGCGTGATCAGGCCGGGAACAGCTCGCTCAGCTTCATTGCCAGCATCATGTCGCCTTCGGTGCGCAGTTTGCCGCTCATGAAGGCCTGCATGCCGTCGGTGTCGCCGCTGACGATGCCTTCCATGGTTTCGCCGTCGGTGACCAGCGTGACCTGGGCGTCAGGGTTTTCGCCTTCGAGCAGTTCGCAGGTGTTGTTCTTGACCACCAGCGAGAAGTTCTGGGTGTCGTCGATACGGAAACCGAACACCAGGTCCAGGCCGTCGGCAGCGGCTGGGTTGAATTTGGCTTTCATTGCTTCTACAGCTTTGGCTACGTCAGTCATGGTTTCGATCCTTAAGGGTAGAGTCCAGTGACCTTGGGGTCACAGTTGGCCGCAGTTCATCGGAAAGTGATGAGCTGCGGCGCCTTCAACAGTTGCAAGTGGGTATGACTGTTGAAGGAAGCCAGCGCCACCTCGCGTCCACGGAATTTCAGCTGGTTGAGCGAGGTGTTAACAATTTGCCAATTGAGTTCGAACGCCTGGGCGGCAGGCATTCGGGTAATCAAGTGAAGCAGGGCGGTGATCGTGCCGCCGGAGGTGAACACGGCGATCTTGTCCGTGTTCCGGGCGGTTTCGAGAATCCGTTGCAGGCCGCCTTGTACGCGTTCGACAAACCCCAGCCAGCTTTCCAGCCCCGGTGGGTCATAAGTGCCAGTCAGCCAACGCTCGATGATCAACGCGAAGATGCGCTGGAATTCGCTGCGGTTGTGCGCCGCATTGCGCAGGATCTCCAGGGCTTCGGGTTCGGTGGTCAGCAGGTCGGGGAGCAGGGCGCGGATGATCGCCTCGGCGTCGAATTCGTTGAAGGCGCTGTCGATGTCCAGCGAAGGTACGGGCAGGCCACGGGCTGCATATTGATCGAACACGGACGTGGCGGTGTGCTGCTGGCGGCGCAGGTCGCCCGATATACAGCGCTCGAACGTGAGGCCCAGGTCTGCCAGGTGGCGACCGAGCACTTGCGCTTGTTCCACGCCGACGGGCGACAGGACGTCATAGTCGTCTGCACCGAAAGAGGCCTGGCCATGTCGAATCAGATAAATGCTGCCCACGTCCGTTTTCCCGGTACGTTGAAAGTCTGGCGAGGTTATGAGGATGCCGGAGAGCTGTCAATGAAAAAACATACGCTTGTTTTAAAAGCCCGTTAGAGCCCGCTTGCTGGCGGTTTGATCACTGGCTCGAACGCGGTGCCGTCGGTATGCTGGGCCCATCCGCGCCTGGCGCAGTGCATTTTTAAGGAGACATATGGATTTTCTGGCCGAATACGCGAGCTTTCTGGCGAAGACCGTCACCCTGGTGGTCGCTATTGTGGTGGTACTGATCAGTTTCGCGGCGCTGCGCAGCAAAGGCCGTCGCAAGTCCGCCGGCCAATTGCAGGTCAGCAAGCTCAATGATTTCTACAAGGGCCTGCGTGAGCGCCTGGAGTCGAGCCTGCTCGACAAGGACCAGCTCAAGGCCCTGCGCAAAGCCGAAAGCAAAACCGAAAAGAAGAAAGGCAAGAAGAAACCCGAGGCCAAGCCCCGGGTGTTTGTGCTGGATTTCGACGGCGACATCAAGGCCTCGGCCACCGAGAGCCTGCGCCATGAAATCACCGCACTGCTGAGCCTGGCCACGCCGAAAGACGAAGTGGTGCTGCGCCTGGAAAGCGGCGGCGGCATGGTGCACAGCTACGGCCTGGCCTCATCCCAACTGGCGCGTATTCGCCAGGCGGGCGTGCCATTGACCGTGTGCATCGACAAGGTCGCGGCCAGCGGCGGTTACATGATGGCGTGCATCGGCGAGAAGATCATCAGCGCACCGTTCGCCATCCTCGGTTCGATCGGCGTGGTAGCGCAGTTGCCCAACGTCAACCGCCTGCTGAAAAAACATGACATCGATTTCGAAGTGCTGACGGCCGGTGAATACAAGCGCACCCTTACCGTGTTTGGCGAAAACACCGAGAAGGGCCGCGAGAAATTCCAGGAAGACCTGGACATCACCCATCAGTTGTTCAAGAACTTCGTGTCGCGCTATCGCCCTCAGCTGGCAATCGATGATGTCGCGACCGGGGAAGTGTGGCTGGGTGTTGCAGCCCTCGACAAGCAACTGGTCGACGAACTGCAAACCAGCGACGAATACCTGGCCACCAAGGCCAAGACCGCCGAGGTGTTCCACCTGCACTATGCCGAGCGCAAAAGCCTGCAAGAGCGGGTCGGCCTGGCGGCCAGCGGTTCGGTGGACCGAGTGCTGCTGACCTGGTGGAGCCGCTTGACCCAGCAGCGGTTCTGGTAATTCCAGACTGCAGGTCAGGCCCTTGTGGGAGCGGGCTTGCTCGCGAAAGGGCCATCCGGGGCGCTACACCCAGCGCGGTTGAACCGAATCAGCCAACCGCGTCAGGATCAGGCAGTCCGACACCGCGCCTGCGTCGAGCACGCACAACGAGTGCTCACCCAGCCGACTCGCGGGGCCGATTTTCGCGACTAAGTCCTTGGTCGAATCACGCCTTTGCGCGGCAGCGGTTTTCATGGCTTGCAGCGCATCGTTGAAGGATGCGCCGCCGGCATGCGCACGCTCGGCGGCGTGCAGCGAACAGGCCAGCGGTTCGATGAGGATGGCTTCGTCGGGGGCGATGGATTCCGGGACTTTGTGGATTGCGCATACGATTTTGGCGCTGGATGATGCGACGCGTAAACGCTGAGCGAGGTGTGGGCGCGGGATTACTGTGGCGAGCGGGCTTGCCCCGCGTTGGGGTGCGAAGCAGCCCCAGTTGAGGCGATTCGGAGTATCAGGAGAATTTGGTCAGCAGGTTTTGGGGCTGCTGCGCAGCCCAACGCGGGGCAAGCCCGCTCGCCACAGGTGGCCCTGCACCATAGATAGCTCTGCTTTGCATATAGCTCTTCTTCACAGGTAGCTCTGCTTTACAGGTGGCCTTGCTCCACGGGTAGATTTGGCCCATAGGTGGCTCTGTCCACCGTTAGTCCTGCTCCACTGGTAGCGCTGCTCTAGAGTGGCCTATTTCGAAGTGTGTGTTGGGGTTACAGATTTTGTAATAGTTTTGCGTTGTAGGAAATTTAGGTTTCGATTGTACGATTCAAGTCCTTTTTCCACTGCAGGACTTGCATGAACACCCTCTCGGAGCCTCCCAGTCGTCTTTCCCCAAGACATCCGCTGCTGCTGTTCCCGCTGAAGCACCCCGTATTCCGATTGCTACCCTTGCCCCGGTCCACTGACCGCGCCTTGCCGTGTCCGGCATTCAGAAATCTATAACGAGACTCTATAAATGGAATGGTTAGCGGATCCAACGGCCTGGCTCGGCCTGTTGACCTTGATTGTGCTGGAACTGGTGCTGGGCATCGACAACCTGGTGTTTATCGCGATCCTGGCGGACAAGCTGCCGCCGGAGCAGCGCGACCGGGCGCGGTTGATCGGTTTGTCACTGGCGCTGCTGATGCGCCTGGGCTTGCTGGCGAGTATTTCCTGGATGGTGACCCTTACTCAGCCGCTGTTCGAGGTTTTCGGCAAGGGGTTTTCCGGCCGTGACCTGATCATGCTGTTTGGCGGTGTGTTCCTGTTGTTCAAGGCCACCATGGAATTGCACGAGCGCCTCGAAGGTCATGTGGCCCAGCGTGCGGGCAATGCCACCTATGCGATGTTCTGGCCGATCGTCGCGCAGATTGTGGTGCTTGACGCGGTGTTCTCCCTCGACGCGGTGGTGACTGCCGTGGGCATGGTCGACGAGCTGGCGGTGATGATGATCGCAGTGATCGTGTCCATCGGCCTGATGATTGTCGCGAGCAAGCCGCTGACGCGCTTCGTCAATGCGCACCCGACGGTGATCATGCTGTGCCTGAGTTTCCTGATGATGATCGGCCTGGTGCTGACTGCCGAAGGCCTGGGCTTCCATGTGCCCAAGGGTTATTTGTACGCGGCGATGGGCTTCTCGATTGTGGTGGAGCTGTTCAACCAGCTTGCCCGCGCCCGTCGCAAAAAGTCGGTACAGGGCACATTGCCGGTGCGCCAGCGCACTGCGCATGCGGTGATGCGTTTACTGGGGGGCCGCAGTCTGGCGGTGGAGGGCATGGATGACGACGTTGCCGACTTGATGGGCGAGCCGGATGCGACCCAGGGCCCGCTGTTTGATCGACGCGAGCGCGTGATGATCAGTGGCGTGTTGCAGTTGGCCGAGCGCCCGATCCGCAGCTTGATGACGCCGCGGGCCAAGGTCGACTGTATCGATCTAGCGGACGATGCCGACACTATCCGCCGTAAATTGATGCATTCGTCCTACTCCCGGCTGCCGTTGATCCGCAACGGTGCTGTCGATGAGCCATTGGGCTTTGTGCACAAGAAGGAGTTGCTCAAGGAATACCTGGCCGGCCACGAGCCGAACCTGGAGCACCTGGCACGCCGCGCGGTCAACCTGCTGGAGAGCTTTTCGATCCTCAACGCCCTGGAGCAGATGCGCCAGGCATCCACCCATATCGCGTTTGTGATCAACGAATTCGGCGATTTCATGGGCGTGTTGAGCATGACCGACATTCTTGAATCCATCGCCGGTGAATTGCCGGATGCCAGCGAAATCGAAGGGCCGGATATCGTCGAGGAGGGCGCAGGCTTTCGCGCCAATGGTGCCTTGACCCTTAACCAGGTTCGCCAGCGCACCGGCTTCAAGGCCGTGGCCACCGACGATTACCAGACGCTCGCAGGTTTGGTGATGAGCCTGCTGGACCGCTTGCCGCGAGTGGGCGACAGCCTGGAGCACGAAGGCTGGCACCTGACAGTGGCGGCGGTGGAGGAGCGGCGGGTGACGCAGGTGCTGCTGGTGCCTAGGGCGCGTAGTCTTTGAACACCTGATCCAGAAGTGCTTCCTGTTCTTCCGGCGCGCCAATGCCCTTGAGGTTTTCGACCTCAAGGGCATTTTTGTAGACCACCAGGGTAGGCGTGCCGTCTACGCCGTCGATTCTCGGCGTCCGGGCGGTGTCCAGGATCATGCTCTTCACTCGGCCGGCGTATTTTTCGGCGATGCTATTAAAGCGTGGGTGAACTCCCAGGCACGCCTGGCAAGACTGGGAAGTAAACAGCACGATCACCAGCGGGTGCTGATTCAGAACCTGCTGGTAATCGCTGAGGGTATCAATCACCGCATTGGCAGCACCCATGATGATCTCCTTGTGCACCTGGCCGATGGGGCCTGCCGGATACGCTAGATCGCGAGATCACCACCGTCTACTGTCAACCTTCACAGGTAGACAGGCTCATGCATCGTCGGCACGTTCCGTTCGTTCACGTGCCTTGCGCGCCTGGCTCGCGCATTTCTTGTATTCCTCATTGTCCCTGGACGCCTTCGCCCGACGATAGCCATGGTGGTTCTGGCTGGTGTAATCGGTGCTGAAGGCTTCCTTGAGCTTCTGCAGTTCTTCTTTGCATTCACGGCGATCATTACTGGCCGAAGCCGTACCGGCCACCAGACAGCCCAGCAACACCACCAAAAGGCTTACCTTCATCACGCCACGCTCCCGCACACAGACATCCCACCAGCCTAGCCCAGCACAAAAAAACAACCAGAGCCTCGCCAAGAAACCCTGGTGAGTTGCGGCAAACCGGCTAGCTGTAGTGAGCGGTCTTCTCATAGTGAGCGAGCTTCCTGTGGCGAGCGGGCTTCTTGTGGCGAGCGGGCTTGCCCCGCGTTGGAGTGCGAAGCGCTCCCAATCCAGCCGCCGCGCTGTACCTGAAAACCCGCGTCGCCAGGTTTTGGGGCCGCTTCGCAGCCCAACGCGGGGCAAGCCCGCTCGCCACAAGAAGCCCGCTCGCTCAGCACCGCCACGGTGCACGGTAACGCTACCGTGGTGCACGGCATCCAAACTGTCACCGCCACGTGTGGCCTTGCGTAGCAACACATCCACGGCTGCTGGCACAGCGCCTTACCGCAGCTCAATATTTATCCAATTGATTTAAAACAACTTTGTCCCCTTCATGTTTTTCTGCGGCCGCGTGTGGCACACTTTCTGCTGTCTATTCCGTTGTTACATACTAAGTTCCGGTATAGCGGAATACACAACTCCTGGAGTGCTTGTCATGCATCACCGACCTTCCGTGTTTAAAGCGTGTGTTTTTCTCTTCGCCGCATCGGCTTCCCTCGCAAGCGTAGTGCACGCGGCGGACAGCAAGCTCGATGATGTGCTCAAGCGTGGGCATCTCATCGTGGGTACAGGCAGTACCAATGCGCCGTGGCACTTCCAGGGAGCGGATGGCAAGTTGCAGGGTTTTGATATCGACATCGGCCGCATTGTGGCCAAAGGCTTGTTCAACGACCCGAGCAAGGTCGAGTTTGTGGTGCAGTCTTCCGACGCACGTATTCCCAACCTGCTGACCGATAAGGTCGACATGAGTTGCCAGTTCATTACCGTCACCGCCAGCCGTGCGCAGCAGGTGGCCTTTACCTTGCCGTACTACCGCGAAGGCGTGGGCCTGCTGTTGCCGAACAACAGCAAGTACAAGGAAATCGAAGACCTGCAAGCCGCCGGCGACGGCGTCACCGTGGCCGTGCTGCAAAACGTCTACGCCGAAGAGCTGGTGCACCAGGCGCTGCCCAAGGCCAAGGTTGATCAGTACGACAGCGTCGACCTGATGTACCAGGCCGTGAACTCCGGCCGTGCCGACGCCGCCGCCACCGACCAGTCGTCGGTCAAGTACCTGATGGTGCAGAACCCAGGCCGCTACCGCAGCCCGACCTACGCCTGGAGCCCGCAAACCTACGCGTGCGCGGTCAAGCGTGGCGACCAGGACTGGCTGAACTTCGTCAACACCGCGCTGCATGAAGCCATGACCGGCGTCGAGTTCCCGACCTACAAAGCCTCGTTCAAGCAATGGTTCGGTGTGGATTTGCCAGAGCCTGCGATCGGTTTCCCGGTTGAGTTCAAGTAAATCGTAAACCCTGGGGCGTCGCTGACGGCGCCCCAATCAGGTACTGCCGACCATGAACTATCAGTTGAACTTTGCCGCCGTGTGGCGTGATTTCCCCAGCTTGCTGGCGGGGCTCGGCCTGGGCCTTGAGCTGGCACTGCTGTCGATCGCGATTGGCTGCGTGATCGGCTTGATGATGGCATTCGCCATGCTGTCCAGGCACCGCGCGTTGCGCATCATCGCCTCGGTGTACGTGACGGTGATCCGCAATACGCCGATTCTGGTGCTGATCCTGTTGATCTACTTTGCACTGCCGTCACTGGGGATTCGTCTCGACAAAATTCCGTCCTTCATCATTACGCTGTCGTTGTACGCCGGTGCCTACCTCACCGAAGTGTTCCGCGCCGGGTTGCTGAATATTCCCAAGGGTTTGCGCGAAGCCGGCTTGGCCATCGGCCTGGGTGAGTGGCGTATCCGCGCCTACATCACCGTGCCGGTGATGCTGCGCAACGTCTTGCCGGCGTTGTCGAACAACTTCATTTCGCTGTTCAAGGACACCTCGCTGGCGGCGGCGATTGCCGTGCCCGAGCTGACCTATTACGCCCGCAAGATCAACGTCGAAAGCTACCGGGTGATTGAAACCTGGATGGTCACGACTGCGCTCTACGTGGCTGCCTGTTACCTCATCGCCATGCTGCTCCGTTACCTGGAACAGCGTCTGGCGATCCGTCGTTAAGGAGGGTTTCCATGTACGAGTCCCCCAGCTGGCTGCATGAGTTGTGGATCGCCCGGGATACCCTGTGGGCGGGCTTTCAGGCCAGCGTGTATGTGTCTGCGCTGGCCATTATCTTTGGCACGCTGATCGGCATCGTCGCCGGGTTGATCCTGACCTACGGCAAATTCTGGATGCGCGCGCCGTTTCGTCTGTATGTCGACCTGATCCGTGGCACGCCGGTGTTTGTGCTGGTCTTGGCATGTTTCTACATGTTGCCGGCGCTCGGTTGGCAGATCAGCGCGTTCCAGGCCGGCGCCGTCGGGCTGACGCTGTTCTGCGGCTCTCACGTGTCGGAGATCGTGCGCGGCGCGCTGCAAGCCATTCCCCGTGGGCAACTGGAAGCGGGTAAGGCGATTGGCCTGACGTTCTACCAGTCGCTGGGTTACGTGCTGTTGCCTCAGGCGTTGCGCCAGATCCTGCCGACCTGGGTCAACTCCTCCACGGAAATCGTCAAGGCCTCGACCTTGCTCTCGGTGATCGGCGTGGCCGAGCTGCTGCTGAGCACCCAGCAAGTGATCGCGCGCACCTTCATGACCCTGGAGTTCTACCTGTTCGCCGGGTTTCTGTTCTTTGTCATCAACTACGCCATCGAGTTATTCGGGCGCTACATTGAAAAGCGGGTGGCCTTGCCATGAACCAACCTCAAACCAACCAACCGCTTTTGAACATTCGCGGCCTGCGTAAACAGTACGGCCAGGTCGAAGTGCTCAAGGGCGTCGACCTGTCCATGCAGCGCGGCAACGTGGTGACGTTGATCGGCTCCAGCGGCTCGGGCAAAACCACGCTGCTGCGCTGCGTCAACCTGCTGGAAGAATTCCAGGGCGGGCAGATCACCCTGGACGGCGAGTCCATCGGCTACAGCGAAATCGCCGGCAAGCGTGTGCGCCACCCTGAGCGGGTGATTGCCCAGCACCGCGCGATGACCGGCATGGCGTTCCAGCAGTTCAACCTGTTTCCGCACCTCACCGCGTTGCAAAACGTCACCCTCGGCCTGCTCAAGGTCAAGAAGATGGGCAAGGACGAAGCCGTGGCCCTGGCCGAAAAATGGCTGGACCGCGTCGGCCTGCTGGAGCGGCGCAATCACTTCCCGGGCCAGTTGTCCGGCGGCCAGCAACAGCGCGTGGCGATTGCCCGGGCGATTGCGATGAACCCCAGCTTGATGCTGTTCGACGAGGTCACCTCGGCCCTTGACCCGGAGTTGGTGGGCGAGGTGCTCAGCGTGATCAAGGGCTTGGCAGAGGAGGGCATGACCATGTTGCTGGTCACCCACGAAATGCGCTTTGCCTACGAAGTGTCGGACAAGATCGTATTCATGAACCAGGGCCGCATTGAAGAGCAGGGCAGTGCGAAGGACATCTTCGAACGCCCGCAATCGCCGCGCCTGGCGGAATTTTTGAAGAACATTCGTTTTTAATCAGGAGCAACTTTATGAGCATTACTCGTTACGGCACCGGCAGCACCGCCGGCGGTGGCCAACCGCGTCCTTTCGCACGTGCAGTGGAAGCGGACGGCTGGCTCTACGTCTCGGGCCAGGTGCCGGCGGTGGACGGTGAAATCATCAACGGCGGCATCGTCGAGCAAACCCGCCAGACCATGCGCAACGTGGTGGCGATTCTCGAAGAGGCCGGCTACGAGTTGAAAGACGTGGTGCGCGTTGGCGTATGGCTGGAAGATCCGCGCGACTTCTGGAGTTTCAACAAGGTGTTCGGTGAATACTTCACCCCCGAACACGCCCCGGCGCGCGCCTGTGTGCAGGCCAACATGATGGTCGACTGCAAGGTTGAGATTGATTGCGTGGCCTACAAGAAAAAAGGCTAAATGCCCCTCTCTTGACATCCACTGAAGATCAAATGTGGGAGAGGGCAAGCCCCCTCCCACAAGGGATCTCTGCCAGACCCTAGAATTTCGACCGGACCGAACTGCCATGACCGAAGACACCATCAAACGCCGCGCCAAAGGACTGGACCGTGCATTCGATATCCTCGATTTTCTCAAGGAGATCGGCCAGCCCCTGCGCCCGAATGATATTGCCAGCGGCATCGGCAGCCCCAAATCCACCGTCTACGAATTGGTCGCCTCGTTGCTGGAGCGGCGCATCCTGGAAACCGTGGGCAAGGACGGCCACGTCTACCTTGGTCGCCAACTGTACTTCCTCGGTCAGGCGCACCTGCGCCACTTCGACCTGACCCGCGAGGCCGATCACGCCTTGCAGGAGATCGTCAGCCAAACCCACGAAACCGCGCAGATGTGCCTGCTCAACGGGCGTAAATACACGGTGGCGCTGATGCGCGAAGGCGAGCGGCATTTCCGCATCTCGTCGGACATCGGCGAAAACGCACCGATCCCCTGGACTGCTTCCGGGCGCCTGTTGCTGGGGCACTTGAGCGACCAGCAGATTATCGACCTGATCGACTGCGACGATTTCATCCTGCCGGACGGCCAGCGCCTTCCGCTGGAGACGTTCCTGGCGCAGATCCGTCAGGCCACGCTCGATGGGTTCTTCTCCTTTGACAGCGTGGCCGACACCTTCACCCATTGCTTCGCCGCCCCGGTGCGGGACGCGCAGGGCATCAGCATTGCGACCTTGTGCATCGTTGCCCCACGGGCCGATGCGATCAAAAACTACAACGACTATCGCCGGGTGTTGATCGACAGCGCCAACAACCTGGCCCGACGCATCAACGAATAGGAGTGTTTATGACTGCCCTCAACGCCGTTGAAAAAGGCGCCGCCGCCGTTGGCGCCCACCTGGTCCGCGACGTCAGCCTGCCGGCCCTGGTGCTGCACCGCGACGCCCTGGAACACAACATTCGCTGGATGCAGGACTTCGTCAGCAACAGCGGCGCAGAACTCGCGCCCCACGGCAAAACCAGCATGATGCCGGCGTTGTTTCAGCGCCAGATCGAGGCGGGCGCCTGGGGCATCACCCTGGCCAATGCGGTGCAGACCCGCGCTGCCTATGCCGGGGGCGTGCGTCGCGTGTTGATGGCCAACCAATTGGTCGGCGCGCCGAACATGGCGTTGATTGCTGATCTGCTGGCCGACAAAGACTTCGACTTCCATTGCATGGTCGATCACCCGGACAACGTCGCCGACCTGGGGCTGTTTTTCGCCGCGCGTGGCCTGCGTTTGAACGTGATGATCGAGTATGGCGTGGTCGGCGGCCGTTGCGGCTGCCGCAGCGAGCAGGAAGTGCGCGAACTGGCCAAGGCGATCAAGGCCCAACCGGCGCTGGCCCTCACTGGCATTGAAGGCTACGAAGGCGTGATCCATGGCGAGCACGCCATCAGCGGCATCCGCGATTTCGCCGCCAGCCTTGTGCGCTTGGCGGTCGACCTGCAAAACAACGGCTCTTTCGACCTGCCCAAACCGATCATTACCGCCTCGGGTTCGGCCTGGTACGACCTGATCGCCGAGTCCTTCGAAACCCAAAACGCCGCGGGGCGTTTCTTAAGCGTGTTGCGCCCGGGCAGTTACGTGGCCCACGACCACGGTATCTACAAGCAAGCGCAATGCTGCGTGCTCGACCGTCGCAGCGACCTCAATGAAGGCCTGCGCCCGGCGCTGGAAGTCTGGGCGCACGTGCAATCGATGCCCGAGCCAGGCTTTGCGGTGATCGCCCTGGGCAAGCGCGATGTGGCCTACGACGCCGGTTTGCCGGTGCCGCTCAAGCGCTACCGGGCTGGAATTGTGCCGGCCGAAGGCGATGACGTCACCGCCTGCATCGTGACGGCGGTGATGGACCAGCATGCGTTCATGACCGTGGCGCCGGGGGTAGAGTTGCGCATCGGCGACATCATTTCGTTTGGCACCTCGCACCCTTGCCTGACCTTCGACAAGTGGCAAGTGGGCTGCCTGGTGGATGAGCAGTTGCAGGTGATCGAGTCGCTGCACACCTGCTTCTAGACCGCGTCGCGCCTATCGCGGGCAAGCGCGCTCCCACATTTGATTGCATTTCAACTGAAGGAATGCGGTCGAATGTGGGAGCGGGCTTGCCCGCGAAGAGGCCCTCCAGAACAGCGAGAGACCAAGGCATGAACCCACAACCGCGCATCGCCCTGATCGGCGAATGCATGATCGAACTCCAACACCGCGCCGATGGCAGCCTTCAACAAAGCTTCGGCGGCGACACCCTGAATGCAGCGGTGTACCTGCGCCGCGAGCTGGGCGACATCGGCACGGTTGACTACGTCACCGCCCTGGGCGATGACAGCTTCAGCGACGCCATGTGCACGCAGTGGGCCGAAGAAGGCCTGGGCCTGGGCATGGTGCAACGCCTGCCCGGGCGGTTGCCGGGGTTGTACTGCATTCAGACGGACGCCAACGGCGAACGCAAATTCCTCTACTGGCGCAACGAAGCCGCCGTGCGTGACTGCTTCACCACACCGGCCGCCGAGCCGATCCTGGCGGCTTTGCCGGGTTATGACGTGGTGTATTTCAGCGGTATTACCCTGGCAGTACTGGGAGAAATCGGGCGTACGCGGTTACTGCAAACCTTGATCGAAACGCGCAAGCGCGGTGGCAAGGTAGTCTTCGACAACAACTACAGGCCGCGTTTGTGGGCCAGCGTCGAGGCGGCGCGCGCGGCGTATCACGCCGTGTTGGCCGAGGTGGATATTGCCTTGCTGACCGAGGACGACGAGCGTGCGTTGTTTGGGTACGCCGACAGCGAGCAGGTGTTTGCGGCGTACCCGACGATTGCAGAGGTGGTGCTCAAGCGCGGCGCGGATGACTGTTTGATCCGTTGTGCGGGCGAGCGCGTTGCCGTGCCGGCGTTGAAGGTCGAGAAGGTGGTGGACACGACGGCGGCGGGGGATTCGTTCAGTGCAGCGTATCTGGCCAGCCGGTTGAAAGGTCAGTCGCCAGAGGAGGCGGCCTTGGCTGGGCATCGGTTGGCCAGCCGGGTGATTCAGGTGCCAGGGGCTTTGATTGCGCGGTGAATGGCCGCCTGCGATAGCGGTCCTGAGCCAACCCCTTAGTCGCGGTAAAACACCTGCACCAGGTGATAGCCAAACTTGCTCTTGATCGGCCCATGAACCACCTTCACCGGCTTCTTGAAAATCACCGCGTCAATCGCCCCGACCATCTGCCCTGGCCGCACTTCACCCAAATCACCGCCGCGCTTGCCGGACGGGCAGGTCGAGTATTTCTTGGCCAGCACATCAAACGCTTCGCCCTTGGCGATGCGCTGCTTGAGCTGTTCGGCTTCTTCACTGGTCTTCACCAGGATGTGACGGGCTTGGGCTTTCATGTTGTTACCTGGCAACGGTCAAACGTAAGGGCGCGTGATTATGCCTGAACTCATTCATCGACGCTGATCATGCTGCGGATTTTGGTTGCCAGCAGCTCAACCGAGAACGGCTTGGCCACCATGTCCATGCCGTCCTCCAGGAAGCCCTGGCGCTCGGCGGCTTTTTCGGCGTAACCGGTCATGAACAACACGCGCAGGCCGGGCCGGTGCTGGCGGGCGATTTCTGCCAGTTGGCGGCCGTTCATGCCCGGCAGGCCGACGTCGGTCACCAGCAGGTCCACGCGCAAATCCGACTCCAGCAGCGGCAGCGCCGTGCGTGAATCCGCCGCCTGGTGGGCGGTGTAGCCCAGTTCAGCCAGCACATTGACCACCAGCATGCGCACCGCGGGGTCATCCTCGACGACGACCACCGCTTCACCGGCCAGTGCCAGCGGCGCTTCACTCAGGTGCTGCGGCAGGTTGCTTTCCAGCGCAGTGCCATACAGGCGCGGCAGGTACAGGCGCACGCAGGTGCCCTGGCCGGGTTCGCTTTGAATGGTCACGTGGCCCCCCGATTGCTGGGCGAACCCGTAGATCATCGACAGCCCCAGGCCGGTGCCCTGGCCGATAGGCTTGGTGGTGAAGAACGGGTCGAAGGCCTTGGCCAGAATTTTCGGCGCCATGCCGCTGCCGTTGTCACTTACGCCGAGCATCACGTAGTCGCCGGCCTTGACCGGTTCGAGGGTGGTGATGTCGGTGCCGTCCAGGTAGCTGTTGGCGGTTTCAATCACCAGTTCGCCGCCGTCGGGCATAGCGTCGCGCGCGTTGATTACCAGGTTAAGCAGGGCGTTTTCCAACTGGCTGGCATCGGTATTCACCGGCCAGATGTCCTTGCCCAGCTGCACCTTGAGTGAGATATGCGCGCCTTTGGTGCGGCGGAACAAGTCTTCCAGCGACGCCACCAGCGTGTTCGGGTCCAGCGGGCGGCGGTCGAGCGACTGGCGCCGGGAGAACGCCAGCAGCCGGTGGGTGAGGGCGGCCGCACGGTGAGCGGAGGAGACCGCCGCGTCGGTAAACCGGCCGATCTCATCGCTGCGCCCGGCGGCGATATAGCGCTGCATCAGGTCCAGGCTGCCGATAATCCCGGTGAGCATGTTGTTGAAGTCATGGGCGATGCCGCCGGTCAGTTGACCTACCGCTTCCATCTTCTGCGCATGGCGCAGCGCATCCTCGGCGCGCTCGCGTTCGAACATCTCGTTTTGCAGGCGCTGGTTGGCCTCGGCCAGCGCCTGGGTGCGCTGGGCCACGCGTTCTTCAAGGTTCTCGTTGAGGTGGCGCAGGGCTTCTTCGGTGAGTTTGCGTTCGGTCTCGTCGATCACGAAGATGTAAAAGCCATTCACCGAGCCGTCATTGCTAAAGCGCGGCAAGTACTTCATCAGTGCATGGCGCGGCCGGCCGTCGTGGTGGGGCGTCACAGTCATGAAGCTGCACGCCTTGCCCTTGAGCGCGGCCTCGATCTTGTCTTCGCGCCCGGCATACACCTCATCGCCGAGCACTTCGCGGATGCTCTTGCCGTACAACTCCTGGGGCGTCATGCCGTACCAGTCGAGGTAGGCGCTATTGTTCAGGCGAAAACGCTGTTCGTGGTCGACGTAACCGATCAGCACCGGCATGGCGTTGATGATCAACTGCAGCTCGGTCTGGCTTTGACGCAGGGCCTGCTCGGTGTGTTTGCGTTCGGTCAGGTCCAGTGCTGCGCCTAAAAAGCGTGCCGGGCGGCCTTGATGATCCTTGTAACAGCGCCCGCGCGCGAACACCCAGCGCACCTGGCCGTCGGCTTGCAGCAGGCGGTATTCCTCGGCGTACTCGGTGCCGAAGGTGATGCAATGCTTGATGCTGCGCGCCACCGTGCCGCGGTCTTCGGGGTGTACGCCTTGCAGGTAGTCGCTGATGGGCAGCAGGCCGGCGTCACTCGGGTCGACGCCGTGCAGGTAGGCGAAATGGGCATCGGCGATAAAGCGGTCTTCGCCGATGTCCCAGTCCCAGGTGCCGACCGCATCGGTTGCCGCCAGCGCCAGTTGCAGGCGTTGCTCGGTGCTGTGCTGGGCCTTGAGGCTGTCTTCGGAGCGCTGCTGCAGCTCGAGGGCTTTGCTGCGCCGTTCGTTGGTTTCGATGGCGGTGACCAGGATACCGGCGACGGTCCCGCTTTCATCGCGGACCGGGCTGTAGGTCAGGTCGAGCCAGATCTCGGTATCGCGGTGGTTGCGTTGCAGTACAAAGCGTTGCTCGCTGAACGTGCGCACCTGGCCGCTCAGCACGGCGTCGTAGACTGGCGCGGTGAAGCCGGCCAACTCCGGCCAGGTCTCATGCGCCGGCTGGCCCAACGCGCCGGGGTGCTTGTTGCCCGCAAGCCGCGCAAAGCCGTCGTTGTAAAGCTGCGTGAGCAGAGGGCCCCACAACAGCAGCATTGGCATCGGTGAGTGGACCACGATGTCGACCGCAGTGCGTAGACTTTGCGGCCAGTCGTTGGCCTCACCGAGGGGGCTTTGCGCCCAGTCCAGCCGCGCAATCAATGCAGCGGCTTCGCTACCGGTGGATGTTCCATTCATGAAAAAGCCCTACACCTGACACTTTGAAGTACAACAAAAGCCGATTATCCCGCGAGACGGGAGCGGCTGACTACCCCTCGAAAAATAGCATGCATTGGGGCTTTGTCTTCAATTGAGTGCTTTTGCGCTGAAACCTTTCATCATTCGGCCAGCTCAGGGCGCTGGCGAAACTGCTCCAGCGCTTGCGGATTCGCCAGGGCGTCGGTGTTCTTCACCGGCTCACCGTGCACCACATTGCGCACCGCCAACTCGACAATCTTGCCGCTGATGGTGCGCGGAATATCGGTGACGGCGAGGATCTTCGCCGGCACGTGACGCGGTGTGGTGTTGGCGCGAATCACCTGGCGAATCTGCTGCTCCAGGGCCTCATCCAGCTCGATACCGTCAGTCAGGCGCACAAACAGCACCACGCGCACGTCATCCTGCCAGCGTTGGCCGATGGCCAGGCTTTCCAGCACCTGCGGGACTTTTTCCACCTGCCGATAAATTTCCGCCGTGCCAATGCGCACGCCACCGGGGTTGAGCACCGCGTCGGAGCGACCGTGAATCAGCCAGCTGCCAGTCGGGCATTGCTCGGCGTAGTCGCCCTGGGCCCACACGCCGGGAAACTGGCTGAAGTACGAGGTGCGCAGTTTGTGCTGCTGCGGGTCATTCCACAGGCCAATCGGCATGGCCGGAAAGTGCCGGGTGCACACCAGTTCGCCTTTTTCGCCGATCACCGCTTTGCCCTGCTCGTTCCACACTTCGATGGCCATCGCCAGGCTCTTGCACTGCATCTGCCCGCGACGCACCGGCAGCACCGGGTTGCCGATCACAAAGCAGGAGACGATATCGGTGCCGCCGGACATCGACGACAGGCACAGCTCGGCCTTGATCTGGCGGTACACGTAGTCGTAGCTCTGCGGCGACAGCGGCGAGCCCGTCGAGATCAGGCCTTTGAGGCTGCCCAGATCGTGGCTCAGGCGCGGCTGCAGCCCGGCTTTTTCCAGGGTGGCGAGGAATTTGGGGCTGGTGCCAAACACGCTGATTTTTTCGGCGTCGATCAGGTCGATCAAGCGTTCCGGTCCGGGGTGAAATGGCGAGCCGTCGTACAGCACCGCCGTGGCGCCGAGGGCCAGCACCGACACCAGCCAGTTCCACATCATCCAGCCGCAGGTGGTGTAGTAGAACAGGCAATCCTCGCGCGACAGGTCGGCGTGCAGGCCGTGTTCCTTGAGGTGGGTGAGCAGCACACCGCCGGTGCCGTGGATGATGCATTTGGGCACGCCGGTGGTGCCGCTGGAATAGAGGATGTACAGCGGGTGAGCGAACGGCACCGCGACAAATTCAGGCTCGCCGCCGGGTGTGTAGAAGTCGTCCCACAGCGCGACTCTGGCCTGGGTCTGATAGTCCGCGACGCGCGCTTGAGGCCGCGCGTAAGGCACGATAATCAACTGTTCGAGGGACGGCAGGCGCGCGAGGATCTCATTCAGTTTGGCCGTTTGGTCGATGCCCTTGCCGGCGTAGCGATAACCCGCGCAGGTGATCAGCACCTTGGGTTCGATCTGGCCAAAACGGTCGATCACGCCCTGGGTGCCGAAGTCCGGCGATGAGCAAGACCAGATCGCGCCGAGGCTGGTGGTGGCGAGCATGCCCACCAGGGTTTGCCAGGTGTTGGGCATGCACGCGGCCACGCGGTCGCCCACGCCGACACCGGCTGCGCGCAGGCTGTGTTGCAGGCCGGCAACGTGCTCGGCCAATTCGGCGTAGGTCAGCTGTTCGCGTTGGCCGTCCTCGCTGATCGCGACCACCGCCGGGTGATCGTCGCGACGGCGCAGCAGGTGTTGGGCAAAGTTCAGGGTGGCGCCGGGAAACCACTGGGCGCTGGGCATCTGAGTGCCTTCGATCAGCGCCGCGGTGGGCGGGCTGCGAAACTGCACGTCGAAGAACGCGACGATGGCCTGCCAGAAGTCGGCACGCTGGTCGATGCTCCACTGGTGCAGGGCGGGGTAGTCGGCCAGCTGCAGGCTGTGGCGCTGGTTGATGAAGCGCCGGAACTGGTCCATCCGCGTGTTGCGGATGCGTTCGGGGGAGGGTTGCCAGAGGATTTCGGACATGAGGAAGTCTCTTGTTCTTGTACAAATCTTGCAGCCAACACAGGTCGAAACTGTGGGAGCTGGCTTGCCAGCTCCCACGTTCGATCTTCAGTGTCTGTTTTATTGGGCCAGCCAGCCGCCATCGATATTCCACGCGGCACCGCGCACCTGCGCACCCGCCTCACTGCACAAAAACAGCACCAACTCACCCAGCTGCGGCGGCGTCACAAACGCCAGCGATGGCTGTTTCTCCGCGAGCAAGTCGTGCTGCGCCTGCTGTGGGTCTACGCCTTTGGCTGCGCGGTCATCAATCTGCTGTTGCACCAACGGTGTCAGCACCCAGCCCGGGCAGATGGCGTTGCAGGTGACGTTGCTGGTGGCGGTCTCCAGGCCCACCACCTTGGTCAGGCCGATCACGCCGTGCTTGGCCGCCACATAGGCCGCCTTGCCCACTGAGCCGACCAGGCCATGCACCGAGGCAATGTTGACGATGCGCCCCCAACCCTTGGCTTTCATGCCCGGCAAGCTCAAGCGGGTGCTGTGGAACACCGACGACAGGTTGATCGCGATAATCGAGTCCCAACGCTCGACCGGGAAGTCTTCCACCGCCGACACATGCTGAATGCCGGCGTTATTGACCAGAATGTCCACGCCGCCGAATTCACGCTCGGCGTAGGCGATCATGTCGGCGATCTGCGCCGGGTCGCTGACGTCCGCCGGGTGATGGCCGACCTTGCCGCCAAATGCCTGCACCTGAGCGATCACCGCGCTGGCGTCGCCAAAACCGTTGAGGATCAGGTTGGCGCCGGCCTCTGCCAGGCTCAGCGCAATGCCCAAGCCGATGCCGCTGGTGGAGCCGGTAACCAGGGCGGTCTTGCCGTTCAATGTCGTCATGAAAACCTCACACAATGCCGGTGGCGTAGAAAGTACCGATCACCACGAACACCGCAAGGGTCTTGATAATCGTGATGCCGAAAATGTCTTTGTAGGCTTCGCGGTGAGTCAGCCCGGTCACCGCCAGCAACGTGATCACCGCGCCGTTGTGCGGCAGGGTGTCCATGCCGCCGCTGGCCATGGCCGCGACCCGGTGCAGCACTTCAAGGGGGATATTGGCCGCATGGGCCGCCGAAATAAAGCTCTCGGACATCGCCGCCAGGGCGATGCTCATGCCCCCGGACGCAGAACCGGTGATGCCGGCCAGCAGGGTTACGGTGATCGCCTCGTTGACCAGCGGGTTGGGGATGCCCTTGAGCCAGTCCGCCAGCACCAGAAAGCCCGGCAACGAGGCGATCACCGCACCAAAACCGTATTCCGACGCGGTGTTCATCGCCGCCAGCAGCGCGCCGCTGACCGCGCTTTTGCTGCCTTCGGCGAGCTTGCTTTTGATCGCCGACCAACCGAACACCAACACCATGACGATGCCCACCAGCAACGCCGCCTGCACCGCCCAGATCGCGGTGAGCTTGGCGATCTCAGTGGTCACCGGCGCGCTCATGCCCGGCAGGCTGAGGCTGTGGGTCTTGCCGTACCACTGCGGGATCCAGTGGGTGAACAGCAAGTTCATCACGCCCACCAGCAGCAGCGGCGACAGCGCGATCCACGGGTTGGGCAGCGCCAGGTTGTCGGCGGTTTCCGGCTCGTTGCGCAGCTCGGTGCCATAGCCTTCGCCGGCACGCTGGGCCTTGTTGCGCTGGCGCGCCAGGTAGAGCATGCCGGTGCAGAACACGAACACCGTGCCGATCAGGCCCAGCCACGGCGCGGCCCAGGCGGTGGTGTTGAAGAAGGTGCTGGGCGCATTAGTTTTTTCCATGAAGTAATGTAAACAAGGCTTTTGACTAGATTTACGTCGCTCTAAACGTCCGATTACCCACGAAAAAGCCTGTATCTATGGGTTTTATCCGAGTTATTTCTTCTCTCTGACCTACGCATCGAAATCCATTTTGGTGTAAATGTAAACAAGCCACTTTTTCAATTTTTTTTGCTCTTGATGTAAACCTGCTGACGCAAATGACAGCGCTTTACGGCACATCGACCAATCGAGAAAAGGCGAAAACGCCCGGTTTTACTGGATTTTCACGTTTACATTTGCATTGTATAGGGGCACGTATTTTTCTAGATTCGCCCCAAATTTGATGTCAGAAACGGACGATGACGTACGACATTTTTTGCAGATCTAGTGGAGGACGGCCGTTCATGAGCAGGCGCTCGCCCACTACACCTACCGCAACCGCACGCCTTTACGTCCATATTTTCTAAACTTTGGCCGTCGGTCGTGCCTGAATCAGCTGTTGAAGGCATTTGGGTGATGAACGGCCATACAACTGGGCGCCTAACTCGATCAAAAGACAGCATTCAATCGTGCTGATCCGCCCAAAAGTCCATCCTCGCACCATGTCGATCGTCTAAAGATTCGAAGTCCATCAATTGTCAGGCTTCTCACCCCATAGTCGATTGACGGTTGTCCACGTGCACCCCAGCTCTCGCGCAACCGCAGCACGGCTGTAGCCCTGGACTTTTAATTTCTGAACCTGCTGCTTTCTAAGCCTGCTCTCGGTCACGTTCGGCGCCTCCAGCTTTCTCGGCTTCGCGGGCAAAACTAAATCTGCAAGTCCCAGCTCCTCCATTTCTGCGATGGCTGCGAGCATGACGCTTCGTGGGGTTTCTTGCTGACTGGCAGCAATCACTAGCCCAAAGAAGGTTGCAGAATTTACACCTAAAGCGTCTGCCAACGCTTTGGTGACATCCACTGTCGCATTAGCTTTTGAAGCTTCCAACAAGCTGACGTACGGCTGCGCAACTTCTCCAGATATCGATAGCTGATGCAAATCCTTGGATTTGCGAAGCAGTTGCAGCACGGCCGCAAAAGGGCGACGCAATGACATTTTATCGCCTCATCAAAAGGAGACGGTATGCCGTGTTTGCGTATAAACACTCAAATATATATAGTGATATGCATGTTGATTTTAGGTTGTTGTTCAGCTCTACGCTTCGCTTTCAAGCGAGTCCTTGTCAATTCATGCATTACTAAAATGAGGGTGAGCTGTCCATGGCGAATCCGACTGAAAACGAGCTTCTAGAAGGGATGAGGCTAGTGCTTCAAAACAGTACGCCCTCGAGTCTAGAAGCTGCTGAGTTGGCTACGAGGCTGTTTCCATTCAAGCCGTACTGCTTAGTCGAACAGTGGACGATCTTCCGTGCCGACCTCACTCCCGACGAGCTCACCCGTGTTCATGCTGCTGATCACCTCCCCCTATTCATGTTTGCCCACAAGGTGATCGAGGACAGCCGAGGGCGCTTTCAGCCGGGTGATTGGGTACGTTCCAGCATGTGCGTCACGTTTGATGAAGGCGTTATGTTCGAGACCAAGAACACGATTTACGTCCTGATGGGGCCGGGGCATGAGCAAACTGCGAGCCTTAAGACCATCTTCTCCTTTTTCTAATCTTCGCTCCTGTAAGAGCTCCGCGAGACATAGGGACACACGATGTTCAAAACAAACGAGACCGACATGATAGGCATACCGGGGATGTTCGGGGACGGGCAGTACCAATGGCGTCAGGTATCCAGAGTGCTCCGTAAACACTGGTACCACCTGACTGTTCAAGCCGGGCAAGAGGGTCGGATATCTGAAGCCGCCTTCATGATCGATAACGAGCATCAACTGCAGCAGATTCTGATCGCTCAGGATGAGGAAATCAGAGTCACCGATGTCCAGGTAGTGACACCGCCATGGATGAACCACTGTGATGGATGGGGTATGGATCGCGTGGTCAAAGTCACTGTTGGCAATGATGAGCATGACTGTGATGTGTGCCTGATAGAAGTAGGCGGTGGCTCTGTGTACCACAGCTCACATCGCCCAGGTTTTCAAATCGAGTCACTAAAAAACCGCCGACCGGTTTTTCTCGAAACCATGATTCGATCAGCATGAAATTTACCAAGATTCTTGCACGGTATCAGAGTGTCTGGTTCCGTGCGCAATTCCTGATAACGCCAGGCGGGCTGCCAGCGGAGCGTAGTGATGCTGAACACAGTTGATGTAAATTTTCACGGCAAACGCCACACCAATTTTGATCTTGTTCGCATCATGAGAGCCCAAGAGCAAGGTTTTGACGAACCGGTTACGGCTTACCTCTGCGGGGTTTCCATAAGGTCATGCGCTGGTATCGGCGTGGTCTTCGGTCATACTCGGAAGGATCAGTATGGTCGGTTCGAGGATGGTTATTTGATTCGGACTTCTGACGTGTTGAAAGTCGAGCGCGAGGGGAGGTTTTGGGTGATGACGACTGAGCATTCGCGCTACGTGCTCGCCACGTTTCAGCGGGGGAATGGTCGTGCGAGTCTGCGTTCGTATTTGCGTCTTCGTGCAGGACTGCACATCACTCCACGAGTGCTGCAGTGATCATTTGATGGTGCGGGGAGGGTGAGGGCGTGCCGCTATGCGGGCGACTGTCGTAAACCGAGCCCAGACGGTCTCGGCCCTGAGGGCTTCCATCCTCACGTCTACGGCCTAGCGGCCTGCGCGCTCCGCTTGCCCTGGGCATGGGGGTGTAGATTGAGCCATATCGGCTCTGGTCTTCTTCAGATATGGCAGCCGAGGGCAAGGGCGTCACTTGACGCCGAATCCAGGCTTAGACGCTCGGCTGACGCGCCCTTGTTTTGCCCCCGCAGCGACCATGCCGCCACTTGATCATAGCCCGCAGCTAAGGGGCGCTGCTGGCTTCTGACGGAGCCTGATTTGCCATTTCGGAGTACACGAGAAAATAGACCTTGTCGCCGCAGAAGAGACAGGGGCGACACATTTCCCACTTATCGACGCTTGCACACCAGTTTGGTCAGGGCAATCAGGGCACCGCCAAGCGCCAATCAGCGACCGAGTGACACAGCATCCACGGAGACGTGTGCGCCTTGTGCCACGAGCAGTCTTAGAATCTGGTTTTCATCGTTCATTTAAGGTCTTGTCCGGCATCAACCCCTCCGATACGATCGGCCTCGGCTCTCCGCCGAAGCTCTGGTCGGCTCGAAAAGAGAACGTCCCACCCGCCTCAATATTCTGCTATCGGCATCCGGATTTCCCGGTTATTCGCTAACGAAAAAACGCCCAGCACAGCGACACATTCCGGAATTTTCAGATGACAGACTTCGTCAAGGCAGCTGCATTTGCAGCCAAAACATCCCTCGCTGCGAAAGGCATCAAAGTCCAGCACGGTATCGCGTTGGAAGTTATTGCTGCGTTTCTGGGCTACAAAACATACGCCGCGCTTGTGGTTGAAGAGAGCAGGGAGGATCTGAAATATCATCTGGCTGATGCTGAGGTCATCGTTCTCGATTACAAAGGCGGTGTCTCTCGGCTGACTGACCTCGAGGTGTTGCAGGCCTTCATTGTTCAGGACTTCATCGACGCTATCGCCAACTGTCGCGACGGTGTGTTTTCAGATCTGCCAGAGTTTCTCGATGCCTACGTTCAACAAGAGCTTCGGCATGTGATTCTTTCGGATGAAAGTGTCATCGCTGCGGTACATCGCGCGACAGGGGCTGAGCCATTTTCGGTCGAGCTGGATGAGGGCAAATCGTTTAGCGAGCCGCTTTGGGGGGCTTCTGATAGTTGGGAAGTATCAGGTTTTGGCACAGTCCAGGTAGTGGATGATCGGGCTTATGCGGACGGTGAGTATCATGAGAGCGAGGAAGCTATCCGCTGTTTTGCCTGGGTCAAGTTTCCTAAAGCGGGGAGGGCTGGACTGCGTTTTCTGCGGAGCGGCGGTGAGTTTGTAGAGGGGTGATTAGCCGACCGCATGAGCCATGAACAAGGGCGATTTCCTGGCTAGAACCGATGTTGCCAACGCGCCCTTGTTTTGCTCTGGTAGCTACGACGCATACTCTTAAAGAAACGCCTCTTCAACCAAGGACTTCATGCTGCTCGTTGCGGTGCCTTGTATGAAGAACTCCTGACTGCTGATTGCAAAGCGCAATGAGTTAATGTGTACGACCGTCGCACCGTTCGCTAAAGCGGCGAATGGTAATTCAGCGGCTGGGTAAACAATCCCGGATGTGCCGATCGATAGGAAGAGATCACAGTCTTTCGCGGCCGCTAATGCGTCCGTCCAGGCTTCATCTGGAAGCATTTCGCCAAACCAAACAACACCTGGTCTCACGTACCCGTTGCAGCTCGTGCATCGCGGTGGTTCGATGCGAATTCCGGCTTCTGGTAATGGTTCAGAGGGGAGAGGGGCTTCGTGTGCGGAGCCGCAGTCGATGCACCTGGGCGAGTGCAGACTGCCATGGAGATGAGTCACTACTGGACTTCCTGCGCGCTCGTGAAGATCGTCAACATTCTGAGTGATGATCGTCAGTTTGGGCACGTGACTGGCGAGCAGTGCGATTGCATTGTGCACGCCGTTAGGTTGGGCCTGGATGACTTTGCGTCTACGCCATTCGTACCAGCCCCAGCACAGACTTGGATCTGCACGGAACGCTTCCGCTGTCGCTAGCTTCGAGGTATCGAAGTTTTCCCATAGGCCGGTTAGGGTATCTCTGAAGGTCGGAATACCACTTTCTGCCGATGCGCCGGCGCCGGTAAAAACTACGACGTGTCTGGCTACCCGAAGGTGCTCTGCAATTTTGGTAATGGGCATAACTACCTTCCTCAATTTACTTTTCCGAGGCTCGATTTGTTAGCCAGGGCGTCATACGGTTTTTGGACATTGGGCGTGCCGCTTTGCGGACGGCTGTCGTAAACCGAGCCACTACGTGGCTCGGCCCGGTGGGCTTCCATCCTCACGCCTACGGCCGGTGGCCTGCGTGCTCCGCTTGCGTTGCATTATGAGCTCGCATCACCTTTCGTAAAGTGGTTCAGGGTTCACTAAGCTGCTAGTGAGACCCATCAGTTCACACTTTCGAATTTTGATAATTGCTTCCGTCATGGGTTGAGCACAGGGTGCTAACCCACCTACCGCCGACCTGTTTACCTGGTGCTCCGCAGACTGTGCACGTCTTCAGCGAAAGCTGGATCGCTACGTCTACTGCGCCCCTGCAGTAGTCATCCCCGCCGTCATAATAAAAATGGAGTTCTCCGAATTTAGATTTAATCTGCCCGACCGTTAAGGGGGTGACTTCCGGGCGTCTTTTCAGGTGATCCTGAATCGTGTCACATAGGGCAATCAGTATCTCTTTCCACCCGGGGTCACAGTAGATTTCGTCAACTGCCGGATCTGAAAACAGGTTGGGATACCGCTCTCTGAATTCTGTGATTTCGAGTTCAGATAAGGTATGGGTCTGCTGGCTCATGATGTTCCCGACTGTCGAATTTGGCCGTGTTTTCTTGATGTTGAGGGAGCATCGGGCATCATGGTTTGAACCGCTCACTGTCATCGTCGTCGGAAATCCTCCAGTCGGCCTCATGGGGAACAACTGGGCTATGTTGAAACCTCCCGAACGGAGACTGTTTGTCGTATGGCAGAAGCGGGAAGGAATGCCTCCCCTCCAACAGTTCGGGAAAGCGCTTGAAGACCGTCAGGTGATGCAGAGGAATGGTTTGGATGTAGGCAAGGAGATTGCCAAGATTGATGGTGACGCCAGGCTTTCCAGGCGCTTGAAACTCTTCGCTTAGTACGCGAGACAGGTTCCATTCGATCGAGTGGATATCAATATCAGGACGTGCTTCAGTCCAAGTCGGGGCTGATTTCGTGAGGTGGTGATAACTTTGATAGCCGAGTCCTCTGGCAAGAATAGCCAAGGACTGAGTATGTATGATCGGTTCCACCCCTGGCCATGATTTGAAGAGGAAGCGAGCGACCTTCTTTAAACCAGAGTTATGTTCGAGATCAGATGGGAAAACAGGAACTATCATTGCGCAAACTCCGGTCGATGGCGGTGTCGGCTGCCCGCAATGACGACTGTCGAATGCGTGAAAAAAGAGAGGGTGTTTCGCCTGTGACAAAGTCTTTGCGTGCCGACCGCGCGATTCAGGTACTCGCTTGGTCAGCATGCTACTGAGGGCTCGCCAGTGGGTCAATAAGGGAGTCGGTGCTACTGCTCGTTGCTTACGGATGCGCTCACGAGGCCTATTTCTCCAACGACGAAATTTCTACCGCAGCCATTCTTTTCGAGCCTCAACACTTTGGCCCTAAAGTCACGGCTCCCGTCACACCACGAATATGGATTGAAGTGCGGATACGACCTCGGCTACGTGAACTCAGTGCTAATGGACGGTAGTGCTTTCGAAAGCGTTTCCACCGTGCAGCCATCGAGTAGTAAACAACCTTGCAAACTCTACCGCACCTTTGAAATTCAACTGAGATGACGCATAGGATTTCATGAGCAGGGAGCGAGGGAGAGCCCAGTCCCACTTCTCCTTTATGAGATTCTCGACTCCATCCAGTAATGCCTCAATATCGTCGGGATCCAGTTCCGCTATCCTTGCGAGGGCATCAGCGACACTTTTTTGTGAGCCTCCGAGCGATAACGCAAGGCCCGAGCTCTCGCAAGACAGTCCTACATGATTGAACATGAGTACCAGAGCGTCATTGGTTTGGTCACCACGCCAGGTCAGTAGATGAGTTTTCGAGTCAGACCCGTAGGTAAATTCATCTACCAGCCCGAGAGATCTGAAGGATTTACGGGCTTCGGTGAGTAGTTCCTGCGCCTTGCTATCAATGAAGGGACAGGGGGTGTCCTCGGTAAGCACAGCCCTCATTTCCTCGCGGACATGATCGTGCACCATCGCACCGAGCCCGTCGAATTGGGGGGGCTGACCGCCCCGAGCGGCTTTTACGACGATCACCTTTTTTTCAATATCTACATCCAGTACCCGCCAACGCCGGCCACCAAAGATGATTCGCTGACCCTTCATCAGAGGCCGACTGACAGGTATTGACCCAAGCGGCTTGCCCTCGCGGATAAGCCTGAACTCTTCATCGCTTGTGAAGGCGCTATAGAATTCGTAATGGTTAATTAATCGTTCGCCGACTTCTCCTGGCAGCAGGTGACCTGAGCTGTCCTGCACGATCAGTTTCTTCTCGCCGAGTCCCTTCAGTAGAGCAAAGAAGTCGGGCTTGGAAATGCTTTTGAATGTCCCGCTTTCGACGAGACCACCCCATAGCTGCGCCGCGCTGGCGCCTCCTTCCTGTGCGATCACTGACAGAATCTGTTGCACCAGAGTAGAGGCGTGCAAACCCTCTGCTCTTGGTGGCTCGAACCAGTTACCAATAAGCAGCCTGATCATCGCGATGGTTTGGACGAGGTTCTGGCGAAGTAGGTCTGATAACAACGATTGATCTGTAAGCTCACGTTCCTGACAGTAGGCCCGCAGCGTAGCAGGTTCACCGTTCCGGCGACCTGACCGACCTAGACGTTGGCGAAGGCTTGCGACTGATGGTGGAGAGCCTATCTGGACGACAGTCTTGATGTTGCCGATATCTATCCCTAGCTCCAAGGTCGTGGTGCATACAGCGGATGCTGGAGGTGTACCGGCCTTGAGCGCGCGCTCCGTGTCTTCTCGCAGATCTTTCGAGAGGCTACCGTGATGGGGAAGAAACTCATTGGGTATCCCGCTGATCTCACAGAGCCGCCGCAACCGATCCGCGTACCACTCCACCTCTTGCCGGCTGTTGGGGAATATCAGGTTGTTACTGCCGCGCAGCACTTTGTACATGTGCGCCGCGATGGCATGCCTGGAGCCAGATTTGTCTTCCTCTTCGTCTCCATCTATGTCTTGGTCGCTGTCGGCGGTTGGTAGTTCTACCTGACGGAGCTTTTGCATGGGCGGCATCATGTAACCGCGCACTTGCACCTGAAGATTCTGGCCAGATGATTTCGATTCAACCACCTGAACCCGTTGAGGGTGCCCAGGCCTGAGAAACTCACTCGCTAGCGACATGTCTCCCAGCGTGGCGGACAAACCGACCCTCGGTAGGGTTCTCCCCGCTACAAGCTCTACACGCTGCATCAATGACTGGAGCTGCTTACCACGCTCGCTGCCAATGAAAGCATGCAGCTCGTCAACTACGATGTAACGCAGGTTCTGGAACAGCCCGGCCAAACTCGAGCCCCTGTTTACGAACAATGCTTCCAGAGACTCAGGTGTAATCAGCAGGACGCCGCTGGGAGACTTGAGAAACTTGTGTTTTTTGCTTGCTGACACATCGCCGTGCCACGCCACAACAGGGAGATCCAGTTGTTCACACAGTCGACTCAGTCTGTCCCACTGATCGTTGATGAGTGCCTTTAGTGGGCTGATATAGAGGACAGCACCTGCAGGGGCGGGGTGATTCATCAGGTTCGTGAGGATGGGCAGGAACGCAGCCTCAGTTTTACCCGCAGCTGTTGAGGCCGCGATGATCACATCACGGTCAGCATCGACCAGCGCGGAAATCGCCCATTCTTGGGCGTCCCGCAATGCTGTCCATCCTTGGGCCCAAACCCACTGTTGGACTTCTGGATGCAGGCGCTCGAAAGACGAGGATTCAGAGTTTGAAACTGGTGAGCTCATCGTCTGCCTCGATGCTTAGATCCTGCATGGCGCCGTCGTCCTGAGCAATCTGGACAGCGCCTACTAATTTACGCCAGTCCGCGCCAGGGTTCTGCTCCAGTACGGCGAGCAAGTTGATGAACGCCGTAATAGTCGTACGTGGCGTCCGGAAGTAGGCTTCCCCCAATCGTTGGTTGCAGTGCGACATGAAGGCAGGAATTGCCTCATCCGGCATCAAATACTTGTCCGGGTCGCCGTAAGCATAAACGGTGCGCAGCTTTTGAAGCAGTACGTAGAAGTCTTCCGGAGTCAGGCTGCTTAGGCGGATTACGGGCCCGGAAAGGTCGATCAATCCAGATTTGGCAAACGTGTTTTCAGCAAGCCGTGACTGCAAGGCGGGGTAACTGTAGAGCCCGCGACGCGTATCCATCAAAAACTCTGGCGTACCGCCAAGCACGAAACCTAGACCCTCAGTCGAGCCTTGTAAGGAATCATTCAAAATCCGCAAGATCTGCTCGTAGTTGGCGTTGCGTGCCTGGGTGTTCGCAAGCTTGTACAGGTTCACTAGCTCGTCCAGGCAAATCATGAGGCCGCCAAACCCTGCAAGCCGGACGAATCGCGACAGCAACTTCAGCTGATCGTAGACCGATGCGTCATCAATAATGGTTCGGACACCAAGCGCCGAACGAGCATCTGTTCTGGTAGTAAATTCTCCTCGTAGCCATCGAATGGCATCTGCCTTCAGCTGCTCGTTGCCTTGTTCAAACCCTTGGCAGTATTTGGCAATTACGTCGGCGAAATCGTAGCCGTTTACCATCTCAGTGAGCTCGGCCAGAAATTCGCGAATAACGCCTTCGCTCTCGACACCTCGAGTTTTGGCTTCAGATTTGGCTTGAGAAATGAATTTCTCAACAATACCTTGCAGCGCGCCACCGTCAGGTTTCGTCCGAGTGGACATGTTTTTAGCGAGCTCTGCATACAGGGATCGTGCTTGTCCTCCGGATGCATGAAGCCTGCGGTCGGGATTCAAATCGGCATGCATTGTGACCAGCTTTCGCTCCATCGCAATGCCTCTGACAAGGTTGAGAAAAAAGGTTTTCCCCGCACCATATTCGCCTACAACGACCCTAAAAGCGGAGCCTCCGTCAGCTAGTCGATCTATATCTTTCAGAAGAGCGTCCAGCTCTCCCGCTCGACCCACCTGGATTAGATGTTGGCCTGCACGGGGGACTACACCGGCTCGCAATGACTGGATGACCGCATCGCGATCTTTGGCGCGTATCGTGCTCATAAGGCTAATTCTTCCAGGATATCTGGGTTGATCTCGATGGGGTCATCCCCCTCGGAGACTGGCATGTCGAACCGTTCAAACGCCATGTCGTTGATGTGCTCGAGAGCGCCATCCAGCATGAGCTCCATATCAGTGGCAACATCTTCCAGCTCTTGGCGGCTCCACTCTCGGCGTGACACGATCATTCGTAGAAACGCTGAGTGTTCTGTGTCGAGCCCATGTACCGTAGCCGCATGATCAGTTGGCTGATCCCGGATACTCACTTCTACGATAGGTGGTTCAGGAGACTCATCATTGAACACCTCTGCCAGCAGTGCTGACACCGCTGCCGTTTCGCGTTGAAGCTGCGCAATTTTGTCCATGTCCAAATTGAAGCCTCGGGAGGCGTCATTAGTGCCTGGCGTATCACCGGCCTGGTCAGGACTAGATTCGGCACCAAGTGCGGGCGTAGAGGACAAGTCCCTAGGAGGGTTGATGGCCGCGCCGTGTAAGTCCCCGTAAAGCAGCTGTGGATCCAGCTCAAGTGTTTTATATACACGTTCCAGCAGCCTGACTTCCTGAGGTGAAACGTGTCCGTCAGCTTGAGCGAGATGAACGAGGAATTCAGCTATGGTGCGTTTGGCATCGGCATTCAGAGGGCTTAACTTTTTCTTTAGACTCGCCAGTGTAGGCGGCTGCAGAATTTGGATTTGCAGGTGGGCTTTGAGCCGTTTCCGATGAGATACGCATAGATGACTCCAGGAATCGATATGCCGCCCTAGCTGGGTCATCTCATCGCTTGAGCTTTCACCATCTACGGCCGCAACAGCGCTTGCCAAATCCAGTGTTACCACAGCAGCGTGATAGTCCGAAGTTGTCCGCAGGCTTCCATCATCGTCACCCGTCGCGAACAATACGATCGTGTCCGAATTTTTGGGGGTACGGCTACCGGATAGTACATCTGGCTCAAAACCGATATTCAAGGACTCGAGGGCTCTTGCCAACGCTACGATTGTGCCACGCGGCAAAGCTCCTGTAGACCCGAAGCGCCCTGCCAGTTCCCCGAAAGTCATCACCAACTGCTCATCACCGACTTGGAGTTGCAGTTCAGCGATTACATCCTTCGCCGCTGCCGGCCATAGGGCAACCGGCAGTTGCAGAATACCCTCCAGATTTGAAGCTCCTTCAGGGTTTCGACCCAGGTATCTGCTGTATGGGTCGAGCACTATCGTGCATTCATCCACTATAGCCTGCAGCTTGTTGCGCGTTGCTGACGTAGCGGAAACATCCGGTATATCACCCAACGCAATTTCGGGAGCGCTTAAGCGGGAAGAGGCAGAACGATAGGCGATCTTGAGCAGAGTCTTATTTTGGGTAAGCACAAGGCCGTTCGGATAGCGGGCGGAATATTGGGCCGCGAACAGTGAAGCAAACTGATCCGCGCATCTGCTCACGGCAGTGCGGCGGCTAATGTTAGTGTCTGAATGTACCCATGCCATTGCCCACGCCGCGTTCAAGGGATGTTTGTCCAGAGCCATTTGGCCTAATGCCAGTCGCAGCGCAATCGGCAGTTCAAAGCCATTCGACTCAAATCGAGGCGGTGCATTCAAGTACATCTGCGGTTCCACATCCATGATTTGTATGTGGTTGAGCAGATTCGACGCGTAGTTTCGAAACGATGAGTTGTCACCGTAGAGGTTTTTGAGACGCCCAATCTCATCAGCGATGGTCGGCAATTCCGAGCGCGCGGCCTCATCTGTAATTGAATCAACGATTACCCGACGCTCGAGACCGTAAAAGAAGATGAAGACATACCCTATATCCACACTGGGTGCACAGCGGCCCTCGGACAGCCATTGCAGGTACCCACGTCGTGCTGCAGGAGAAATTCCGCTGTAACTCGGCCAGTAGCCGGTGAGCTTTTCAGTAAGATCCACGTGCGTAATTTGCACGGGCAGTCGCCCGTCAATCAGCGAGGGCTCATGGTTGAATGTGCGATCTGTTTTCTCAGCAAAGTAGACCATGCGAACCGTCAGAGCCTGACCACCGACATTGATGGTTTCATCTTTTCCAATCCAACGCGCTTTTGGGGATAGATTTTTAGGCTTAGGAATCGTGAACTGCTGTTCAGGCGTGCTCACCCTAATCGTATGGAAATCTGATCCAGCGAGGTCTCCACTGATCACATCAAGGCTGATTTCAGATTTTTGCTCGTGATTTGACAAGGAGGCGGTCTGACCTATTGAGTCGGCAAGGATATTCGTTTTCAGCCGAGGAGGGTGCTGCGGTGACTCTGCCGAAGACTTCTTGATCAGCCAAATGACGCCAGCGATTCCGACCAAAAATGCAACTGTAAGCCGCAGATAAGATGGAGCAGCTGAGATGGCCACGACCAATATCAGTATCAAGGTCACGACGGTCGACATGCCAAGGCTGCTTTTTTGCTTCCGTGCCATCAAGTACTCCATGAGGTTCGGCTGGCTTATTGGCAGTATCTGCATTTTTTCGATTGGCGCCAAGCGTGGCATACGCTGTCAGATCGCGCCGGCGGAGGTTGAATTCCTTGGGCGACGGGCGTTTTCTGCCTCTCTTGATGGGGCAAAGACTGCTAGTCCGAGATCCACCAAGACCTTTTCATCTCATTGGGTTTAGCTCGAAGCTTTCCGAGCTGATATCCCGACTAGCTTCTCCAACGAGCAATGTTTCAATTTGCAGCTGACTGTTTCCGTTCTCGGGGCTGCTCGCAACGGCTGCTCATAACTGTAAGCAGCGGTCACGATATCCCGCTGTGCACATCAGCGTAAGCTTATGCCAGCCTGCTACCTAGCCTTGACCGTCCACAACTGATCCAGCTTGGTCGTGTAACTCTGACTCATCAGCCACCGGCGCATCGCCCAACCTGGCGCCACCGGGACACTAGCAACCCGCAGCATTCCCTTTCCCCAGCGACCATTGATCTCGTCCAAAACGCTCATCACTTTGTCTGCCATCGTAGGCTGAGACTGAGCGAACAGATCGTCGGTGAACTCGCCAGGCTGGAGGAGATCCATCAGCAGAACCTCTGCTTTGCTGTACTTGAAGCCCGGTCGAAAGAGGCGATTTACCGCTTCGGTAGCAGCCTTGGTCATGAGTCGAACATCGTTTGTCGGGTAGGGTAGTTCGACGAGTGCGCCATTAGCATATTTCGCGTCCTCGGGATTGAACATGCCGGTTCGAATGCTCACGCGAATCTTCTTGCACAGCGAGTTTTGGGCTCTGAGCTTTTCCGCCGCGCGCTGGGTGTAGGTGGCGACGGCCTCCTTGATCGGCTCGATCTGCGTGAGCCGGGTGCCGAACATCCGGCTACAGCAAATCTCTTGCTTGGGTGGGTCAGCTTCACCCAGTTCCAGACAGGAGGTGCCGGCGAGCTCGCGAGCGGTTTTCTCGATCACCACACTGAATTTCTGGCGAAGCATCCACGGATCGGCTTTCGCCAAGTCCATGGCGGTCTTGATGCCCATCGTTTCCAAGTGTGCCTTCATGCGCCTGCCGATGCCCCAGACCTCGCCGACATCGGTGTTGCGCAGCGTCCAGTCCCGTTTGAAAGGATCGCACAGATCCACTACACCACCGGTGATGTCCAGCAGCCTTTTGGCAGTATGGTTGGCGAGCTTGGCCAGCGTCTTGGTGCGTGCGATGCCTACACCGACAGGAATGCCAGTGTGTTTTAGAAGCGTGGATCGCATGTGCCGTCCGAATGCAGACAGATCGCCTGGGACGCCGGTCAGATCGGCAAACGCCTCGTCAATGCTGTAGACCTCAAGCGCAGGCACCAGCGATTCGATGATCGTCATGACGCGTTCGCTCATGTCGCCGTATAAAGCGTAATTACTGCTGAAGGCCACGATCCCATGCCGGCTTAGATGGTCTTTGATCTGGAAGTACGGCTGCCCCATCTTCACAAACGGTTTGGCGTCGTAGCTGCGTGCAATCACACAGCCGTCGTTGTTGGACAAAACCACAATGGGCGTTTTTGCCAGGTCGGGTCTGAACACTCGCTCGCAGCTCGCATAAAACGAGTTGCAGTCAATCAGGGCAAAGACGGGCTCACGTGTTGTCATGATCGCGCACGCTGTATTTCACCACTCCCCAGATCACAAGTTCGTCGCCTTCCATTACATGCCTTGCTGGATATTTTGGATTTTCAGACAGGAGGATCACGGCGTTGTCGCGCAGCTGCAGGCGCTTGCAGAATGGCTCAGAGTTGAGAGCTGCGATGACAATATCCCCACTGACCGGATCTACGCTTCGATCAACAACCACCAGATCTCCTGAAAAGATGCCGGCGCCCTGCATACTGTCTCCGTCGATCCTCACCAGGTACACGTGCGGGGCTCGAATATCAAACAGCTCATCAAGGGAGATGTGCTTTTCGATGTGATCAGCCGCAGGGGACGGGAAGCCTGCCGGTACCCTGGACGAATAAAGGGGCAGCTTCTTACCGTCAGTAGCGAGTGGGCCGAGGATGGTGACGCTCATGATGCAAGCCTTAAAGTGGTAAACTGTACGTATATACAGTTAACGATTTGCTTCGCTTGCGGTCAATGTCATAAGCATCACTATTCGACGGGTGACAGCATGTGCGGACGCTACTCGATCTACGAATCAATGGATCACTACCTGAAGGAGCTCGCACCAGAGCAGTTGGTGATCAACGGCTACGATCTTTGGCCAGTAGAGCGATACAACGTCGCACCCTCGACTCGGGTGGAAATTATTCGGCCTCTAGACGAAAAGCTGAGCATTGATAAGGTGAGGTGGGGATGGTCGCCATTTTGGGCGAAAGGAAAGCGTCCTGACCCAATAAATGCCAGGGTTGAAACAGTCATGACTGGGAAGTTCTTCAGTCAGCTCTGGCCAAACGGTCGCGTCCTCGCACCGGCAAATGGGTGGTTTGAGTGGGTCAAAGATCCGGCTGATCCAAAGAAAAAGCAGCCTTACTTCATAACCCTGAAAGAGCAGGCTCCGATGTTCTTCGCTGGTTTAGCTGAGGTTCACCAGAGCCTGGAGCTAGACCCTCGTGATGGCTTTGTCATCATCACTGCCGCCAGTGATGAAGGGATGGTTGATATCCATGATCGCAAACCGCTGGTTCTGGCCCCTGAGCACGCCCGCGAATGGATCGCCTCAGATACTTCACCTGAACGTGCGCTGGAAATCGCGATGGAACACTGTCGGCCTGCTACTCATTTTCATTGGTATAAGGTAAGCAAGGCAGTGGGTAACGTTAGTAATCAAGGCCCAGAATTAGTTAAGCCGCTCGCAGGGGCGTCAGACGTCGAAGAATGATTAGCGGGCGCCGTACATGTCGTGATGTTGATGGGAGACAGCTGCGACGCTGTTAAGCCTTTCAACTCAGTTGGTGACCCTAGGACATGGGCATCATTCGTGTGGCCTGACATAAATTAAGGAAAAATATGTTCAGCAAGTCTCAGATCATAACCATCCCAGTCCTGATTTCATCTGTACTTTTACTCACTGGGTGCCCGCCACCGGCGTCTTTCACCCAATGGAAACGCGCTTCTACCACCGTAGAGGGCGTTAAAGCCGCAATGGCAGAATGTGGCGACCCTGTAGCAGGGCCACAAAACCATTTCCCAATAAACGAACAAATAATCCACTTTCAGTGCATGCAGCGTCTCGGTTTTATTCGAAAAGACGGCTTTGAATACTGCGACATAATGAAGAATATGCCGGCCTGCGTTGAAGAAAGGCAGGGCAGTCCGCTCAGCTTGTCCCAGCTCGAAGCGTTACCGTTTGTCGAAGACGAAGCATTTCACCCTATCAAGCCTAATTCAGGCCGGGATGAACGTATGCAGGTCTCATGGCGTAAAGCGGGAGCGTCACGCCATTTTTCATTCAAGGTAGCCAATGACAGCGAAGCCCGGCCGGTGATGTATGCGTGCGGCTATGCAAAACCACTAGGGTCAAATCTAGATGTCGCAAGCATCGGACGCACAGCACAAGTGCAGCGTTGCATGATTGATCATGGCTTTGAGCCCAATAACAAAATTATGCTAGTTTGCCAGATTTACCCACAAGTGACGGGCTGTTCGTCGACAACTCCGCCGAGTTGATGCAGGCAGAGAGCAGGGCGGAGACCAGCGCTTTCAACGTGTCCGAATGTATCGCGTCTGCGATCACTGACCCAGCTCCTTCAGACGATCCGCTGCAATGTGCTCAATCGCCAAATATAGTGCCTCAATCGACGCTGGTGTGACGGCACGCGCGGCGGCCAGGCCTTCGACGAAGCCATCAGCGCTCACTTGCTCACGATCCAAGGTCTGTGCATCTGCCGCAATTATCAGCCGCCCCAAATGCGTCATGGCGTGATCACGGATAAGTGGCGGCAGATTGAACAAGCCCAAACCGTTTAAAATACTCATGCGTCTACTCTCGGCTGGTCAGCAGGTAAATCGTGCAGCTCACTCCAAGAGTGTTTGGCTAATGGACTGGCCAAAACAAAGAGGCTCGCATGCCGGAGAGACTTGCGCGCTTCATTGACGAACTGCTGCACGTGAAAATTTGAGCGATTGACGTAATAACCTCCATGGCCCCACCTTTCATGGCAGGGACGCAGCGATTGGTGTAGACGGTCGAAGCCTATGTTTTTTTCTGGTGCATTCAAGAGAATAGTGCTCGGATCTCGACGGTGAACAACGTGGCTTGCTTTTGGGTCAAGGCACCGTCTTTGACAAAGTGAGCTAGCCATCCGTACAAGCGCTCCACGCTGCCATCTGAGCGCTTGGCCAATTGATTGCCGAGGGCCAAGACCATACCGCGAACACGGAGCTCTCCACGAATCGCGGTTTTTTCGTAATCCAACGCGTCCATGATGCGCTCGATCAGCGCGGCCTCGATGGGATGTTCGCGATGGAAGATTGCCAGTTGTTCCTGGAGTAAGTGTGATTCTAAATCCGGGTCAAGTACGCCAGTAAACATGGGGCATCCGTCAGTGGTCAAAGGTTGGAGTAAGACAGCTGGGCTAGTCGGGCGCTACAGCACTTACGATTTCATCCATGCTGACTCAAAGCCGATGATCAGGCGTAGGTTGAATTCGCGACCGAGCTGGGGGGTTATGACCTCGCAGGCCACCAAAGTGTCCAGAAAACCGATCAACTGGTTAAAAAGGATCTTCGAGTTGTGCAGCTTCAGGGCTTGAACGCGGTAAGCATCGATGTGATGGCGCAATCGAGAGCGCAGATAGTCGGGGTCTGAAAGGGATATCAGGTCATTAAACCATTGCTGGGCGTTGTCCAGCGCTAAGGGATTGGTGAGGGGCGTGTACATGGAAGTGGGCCTAAAGTTGAAAATGTGTAGGAGGAACTCCGTTGATCGCATTTGTGGGTCTTCAGTGTAGGCGACTCCGGCTCCAGCACTCATAAAAAAAGCCCCCTATTCCTAGCTTAAATGTGGTGCCTGATGAACGTAAGCTGCGTTGGAAGGTGCTGGTTTGGGTGCACCTACATTGAGGGTTTCGTGCACGTCTATAAAATATTTTCAAATTGCAAGGGCTCGACAATGACCCTAGGAATTAAAGAAAAAATTTCTCAATGGCCAACACTATAAAAACGACCCATGCCATTAACAAAAGAGAAGTGATAGCAACCCAATGCTCGCCCATAGACTCCATTCCGCTCATGCGTATCAGCCTTGGAGGATAGCGAACACTTTATTTTTTTGTCTGTAGGAAATTGACCATGAGACCTAGCTTGATCCGCACAGCAAAGGGCCTGGTGGGTGAAATCAATAATTATTTGAGCCGTTCGAAAGGGTTAGAAAATGGGAAGCATATTTTAAAGGTACGCAATCGTCAGTTTCCCTCATAAGGGCTTTTCACTCCCATCCGCCGTTGGCAGGCCTTGTCCGGCTCGAATAATTCAGGTTGATGCGCGAAGGTGTATCCCTGGATGCTTACTGGTTCGAAAAGAAAAAATGTGCTGCATCCGTTTGAGATCCTCCTCCGTACATTCAGTACCCGTCATTCGATGGGTCGACGAATCAAGGAGACGCGCCATGCACAATTTCATGAAACGCATTGTTATCGCTTGCTTCACCCTTCTATGCCTCAACACGGGTATCAGCTTTGCAGCGGACACCGTGATGGTCGGCGGCGCTGCAATGTATCCGAACAAAACAATCGTTGAAAACGCGGTGAACTCGAAGGATCACACGACCCTCGTAGCAGCTGTAAAAGCCGCCGGGCTTGTGGATACGCTCAATAGTAAAGGGCCGTTCACGGTGTTTGCTCCTACCAATGAGGCTTTCGCCAAGTTGCCTGCTGGTACAGTGGATACGCTGGTCAAACCAGAGCACAAGGCAGACCTAACGAAGATCCTGACTTACCACGTTGTGGCTGGCACTCATACCGGCAAACAACTGATGGATGAGGCCAAAATGCACGGTGGTAAAGTAGTGCTGAAAACCGTGCAAGGAGAGTCACTCACGATTTGGGCTCACGACGGCAAGCTGTGGGTGGAAGACGCCAAGGGTGGCAAGGCGGCTATCACGATTGCGGATGTCATGCAGTCCAATGGTGTCATTCATGTGATCGACACGGTTTTGATGCCGAAGTAGACGTCATTTTCTCGCGGACTCTTGCTAAAGAGTCCGCTTTTATAATTCACAGGTTATTACTCAGATCGTTCGCTTACAGGCCGATCTGTTTATGCATTTTTCTTTTTTGGTGTAACGTACCAGTACATTTAGAAGAGGTTTCCAATGTCTAAACTCGCAGAATTCCGCCAACTCGAAAAGCACCTCGCCGAGCAGCTTCAGGCGCTTGAAGCTCTAAAAGGGGATGCCGGCCTTCAGAAGGAAATTGATTTCGAAAAGAAGCTACGTGATTTGCTCGCAAAGTATGGCTACAGCTTGAAGGATGTGATCAACCTGCTTGATCCGCAGGCTGGTCGTCGCGCTTCAGTATCTGAGCCTAAAGCCACACGTAAGGCACGTCAGGTGAAGGTTTACAAGAATCCGCACACCGGCGAGATCATCGAAACTAAGGGTGGCAATCACAGAGGTTTGAAGGAGTGGAAGACCGAACATGGTTCGGACACCGTCGAGTCTTGGCTGACCAAGTGATCCTGAATCGAATCAGGGGCCTTTGTAGGCCCTTGTTTGGTTTCAGCTTTTACTGCGCCGGCAACGCTCCGAGCAGTAACGTACCTCCTCCCAACAGCGAGCCCATTTTTTCCTCCACGCGAAAGGAAGGCCGCAGGTTTCGCAGGTTTTGATTGGGAGGTCGCTCTTTTTCAAAATTTCCTGCCTTCATCCATTTCTGCAAGCAACCACTGGCCACGTTGCCACAGCGCCTGCTTTCTGGATTCATCCATACGGTCGAGGTTTTTATAAATCATGGCCATGCGCTGATTGCCGCGAAGGCGGTCGCCGTGGCGCATCAGAAAGTGCCAATAGAGCGAGTTGAAAGGGCAAGCGTCGTCAGTCGTGCTTTCGCTTACTTTGTATACGCAGCCACGGCAATAGTCAGACATGCGCTTGATGTATTGCCCGCTCGCGCAATAAGGCTTCGATCCCAGGTATCCGCCATCGGCATGCATGACCATGCCGAGTGTATTGGGCAGTTCCACCCAATCGAAAGCGTCCATGTAGATCGCCAGATACCACTCACATATCTGACTCGGTGCGATACCTGCCAGCAGGGCGAAATTGCCAGTCACCATAAGGCGTTGAATGTGGTGAGCGTAGGCATGCTCAAGGCTCTGGTTGATGGCTTGGCGCATGCAATTCATCTGCGTGTTGCCCGTCCAGTAGAACTCTGGGAGCGACCGCGTATTACCGAACGCGTTGCCATTGGCATAGTCAGGCATCTTCAGCCAGTAGACGCCTCGGACATATTCCCGCCAGCCGATCAGTTGTCGAATAAAACCTTCGGCGGCGTTCAGCGCAATGCTGCCCGAGAGGTACGCCGATTCAACATCGCTGCACAGCTGACGAAGATCCAGCAGTCCAATATTCAGCGCGGCGCTTATTCGGGCATGAAACAGAAAAGGCTCGTCGCTGGCCATGGCGTCTTGGTAATCACCAAAGGCTGCCAAGCCCCAGTCGAGGAAGTAATCCCAGAGGGCCTGAGCTTCGGCGTGGGTTACCGGATAGTCGAATGTGTCGAGCGTGCCGTAGTGGCTTGCGAAATTTTTGGCAACTAACGCAAGAACATCTCGAGTAATTGCGTCAGGAGTAAAACGCGCGGGTGATGGAGGTCTTACGCCCCTGGGGAAAGCCTTTCTGTTTTCCGCATCAAAGTTCCACGCCCCTCCGACTGGGCTGCCGTCCCCATTGAGTAATAGCCGGCTCTTACGGCGCATCTCGCGATAGAAAAACTCCATGCGCAGCTGCTTTTTGCCATTCGCCCAAGTAGAGAACTCGGCACGGGAGCAGAGAAAGCGAGAATCCGAATGCCATTTTATCGCTAAACCACAGTCCTTTATCGATTGCTCCAAGCGCCAGTCGCCGCACTCGGTGATGTGGATTTCATCCGGTCGCAAAAGTGCGTGCCACCGCTCTAACTCGCGAGACACCGATCCAGTATTTTTTGGGTCATCAAGCTTGACGTACCGCACCTTGACTCCCCGTTGCTGCAACGCCCCGGCGAAGTGGCGCATAGCACTGAAGATGAGGGTGATCTTTTGCGGATGATGAGGAACATGGCTGGCTTCCTCCATCACCTCGACAAGCAGCACCGTATCGCGCTGTATATCCAAGCCCTGCAGTGAAGCAAGATCGAACGAAAGCTGATCCCCCAAGATCAGTCGCAGGCTGCTAGCGCTGTTCATGATTACCTCTGGCAGGCGCCGTCTTGCTGTCTGGGTCGCGTTTGGTATCAGGCACTACGCATCCCTCATCGCAACACCGAGCGCTGCCATCAGGATGGGGCAGCCATGCTAAATGGGGACGCAAGCGGCAAAATAGGCGATAGCCAAGGTTTAAAAGTGGCCTGGTCAACCGCCATGATAACGGCGCGGCCCAGATACCAAGGCCCGCAGCTCGCCAGCTCCATAGCGTAGCGTCTAAGCCAGTGACCCAGGTTCCATCGCCCAGCTTGGCGTGCAGTATCGACTGCATTTCAACGAGCGTTAGCCCAAGAGATTTTGCGTCGAAGGCACCATCGCTGATATCAACGAATAGAATGCGATTAGGCGAGGCCCGCTCCCTTAGGAGCTTGATCTCCCGGGCGCAAAGAGGGCACTCGCCGTCGAAATACAGCGTCAGTGGCCATCGCTCATTCTTGTACAACTACTGATACCTTGTATAAGTTTTCAGACAAGATATGCTCAATAAACTTCGATGACAACCGGGCCTAATCCTCGAAACGAAATCAGGTTCCAAGCGTTGCCCGCTCGGGGATTTCAGGTTGGCTTCTGGGGCTGGAGCTAAGACGTGTGGCCACGGCAGTTTGCCGACCTGATGGTGACGTTCGTCGCCTCACTGGTTTTCGTTCGTCTGATAGCTAAACGTGTTGCAGATCACGCCGATAGACCTTTTAACACCCAACAGGCGGCTTCCCATGTTCAATACAAAAATCAAGAACCAGCTCCAGGCTCAAACAGCTGAGCTTTCGGAGTTGCGCCAACTGCGTGATGGCCTCCACCGTGAAATGCTGACGCTGTGCATCGATGCTAATTTTGCGATTACCGCCTGCAACGACAATTTTGCACAGGCTTTGGGGTACACCCAGAATCAGCTTATAGGTCGTGCCATGGCCGACATTGTTCCGCAGTACGTTTCCAAGCTCCCCTGTTTTCACAATTTTCGGGCAGCCGTCGCCGCCGGAAAATCGATCTCTGATGAATACCGGTACCTGCATGCTGATGGCTCATTGGTTTGGATTCATGCCCATTGGCAGCCCGTAACGGATGCGACTGGCCGGTTGAGTCATATTGCAGGCTATGCGACGAACATTACTTCCAGAGTGGAAAAGGCATCGGAAAACGCCTCGTTCATTGACGCATTACTGCGCTCAACGGCAGTGATCGAGTTCGACCTGTCCGGGCATGTACTCATGGCGAATGATCAGTTTTTAAAAGCGATGGGTTACAGCCTGGGACAAGCGCAAGGTAGTCACCATCGTATTTTCTGCCGGCCAGAAGATGCCTCATCCCAGCAATACAGAGATTTTTGGTTGACGTTAAACAAGGGTGAATTTGTCGCTGGCCGATTCCAACGTGTTGATAGTCGGGGTCAGACGGTATGGCTGGAGGCGACCTATAACCCGGTCTACGATACAGAGGGAACACTTCGCAAGGTCATCAAGTTTGCAACGGTTATTACCGAACAGGTTGCCCGTGAGCACCAAGTCAGTGAGGCCGCACAAACGGCATTTGAGATCTCCCAGCAGACTGACGTTACTGCTCAACGTGGTGCAATAGTGGTTAACGACACGATGCACACCATGCGTAAAGTCGCTGTGGATATGCAGGCTGCCTCGGGTGGCGTCGAAGCGCTTGGAAAGCAGTCGCTGTTAATCAGTTCTATCATTCAGACGATCAGTAGTATTGCCCAGCAAACGAACCTTTTGGCATTGAACGCTGCAATTGAAGCTGCGCGCGCAGGGGAGCAAGGTCGAGGCTTTGCAGTCGTCGCGGATGAGGTTCGACAATTAGCCGGGCGCACCAGCACCGCGACCGAAGAAATTGTTTCGGTTGTTTTGGAGAACCAAAAGCTAGTGGATCAAACCGTAGCGGAAATGACGAACAGTAAATCCCAAGCTGAGCAAGGTCTTGAGCTAGCCACGCAGGCAGGACAGGTTATTGTTGAAATTCAGGACGGAGCCAAGAGAGTTGTTGAAGCGGTTGGTAAGTTTGCGACTCAGGTGGCTTAGCACGCTTAGTCGTGCTGCATTGGAGTTCGCCCACTAGGGCGATTTTGTGCCTGTCAGTAGTATTACTCGCTCGGCTCAAGCTGCGTGCATTCCCTCCAGACTCCCAGGGCATAGATCGATCATTTACCAGGTCGGTTTATGCCCTTTCGCGAATCTTTATGATCCAGCGCTCAGGACAGCGCCGGCTACATCTACTAGCAGATATGGTCGTTAAACCTGCTGCCTTCAGAATTATGAAACTAACCACAAATTCGCTTTCTCTAAATTTCATGCCTTTAGAATAGAGCTGATCCATGCGCCCTACGATTTTGCTAGTCGAAGATGATGAAATTATTCGTGAATTGGCCGTTGATGTGCTTTCAATCCTCGATGCGGAAGTATTGCCCGTTTCGAGTGCCGACGAAGCACTGCAGGTTCTAAAACGAGCGAATTTAGTGAGTTTAGTGCTTACCGACATACACATGCCTGGCCAGATCGACGGTTTGGGGCTTGCTAGGGTTGTCGTTGAGCTCTGGCCCTCGTTACCTGTCATTGTCACATCCGGCAACCTCCAGCGTCGTGATGCGCTGCCCCATCAGGCAGCCTTCCTGCCGAAACCCTGGGCACTGGACTCACTGCTTACTGTCGTCCAACAGTTGTTGCCTGAAGCACGGCTAAAGGAATGACGCTTCAAAGCTGGTCATTGGGGCCGGAACCTTCGTCTGGTTTTTAAGGTTTTCAGCGGGACTTTGGAATTGCTTATCCCTCATACGGCTCACCCAATTACGTCTGTTACGGCTCGTTGAATTCACCTCGTGATTAAGGATTTACTCACATCGCGTAATTCGCTTTCGATATTTGATCTTTCGATTGAAGCTACAGAAAGTGAGCGAAACTTAGGTAGAATTGTGCGATTACGTAGTGACAGTCGGCGCCAGGGCGCCCGCACGCCTTGGGGAAAAAATGCCTTCTAATGTTACGAGTTCTATCGCCGCAACTGGAGATATGGCCGATCAGGTCAGAGCTTTCCCTTGGGCTGACACCAGCCTAGGCGCGATGCCGTTGTGGGGCGCTGCTCAATGCGTAGCGGTCAATATGGTTTTGACTTCCAGCTTTCCTGCTTGTCTAGCGTTGGGCTCGGAATTAGTCATGATTTATAACGATGCTTTTGTTCCCATTCTGGGCTCCAAACCTAATGCTTTAGGCCGCTCATTTGCGGAGGTCTGGAGTGAAGCGTGGTGCGCCATAGGCCCTATTGCAGAAAAAGCACTTTCCGGAATCTCGACTTTTATCGAAGATTTCGAGCTGGAGATTGTGCGTCACGGGTTTCCCGAAACGGCATTTTTTACCTTCTGCTACAGCCCTGTTTTTGACGAGAAAGGCAAAGTCGTCGGCATTTTAGATACCGTAGTCGAAACGACATCTCGGGTTCTCACTGAGAGGAAATTGAAGGATTTCGCTACAGCCACTAAGCGGGAAATTCTAAATCGAACCGCAGATCGGGATCGGATGTGGAATCTTTCTGTAGAGGCCATGGTTGTCACTGACGAAACGGGGAAAATATCCGCAGTAAACCCTGCCTTTCGAAAGACTCTCAATTGGACAGATATAGATCTGATCAATCGTCCTATCCAAGATCTCATTCTTGCTGACGATAAAGAAGCCTTCTTGTCCAAATGGTCGGAATGCTCGTCCAGTGCGTCGACCTTTATGTTTGAAGCCCGGATCCTCTGCAGGAGAGGTCGCTACGTATCCATGGCATTGAATGGGAGTTTGCACGACAACACGATGCTGCTAGTAGGTCGAGATATGACGGCTGAGCGTGAGGTAGAAGCGGAGTTAAAAAGAACTGAACATGCGCTTCAGCAAGCGCAAAAAATGGAAACCATGGGTAAGCTAACCGGAGGTGTGGCTCATGATTTCAACAACCTCCTGCAAGTGATTGCCGGAAATCTGCAGCTTTTAAATCAAGATTTGGAGGGTAACGCTAAAGCGACAAAGCGCTTGGCCAATGCCCTGGCTGGTGTGGAGCGAGGAGCGAAGCTAGCAAGTTATCTATTAGCATTTAGCCGCAAGCAAACGCTCGAACCGAGGGTGGTGAAAATCGGCAATACTGTAATAGGCATGGACGACATGCTGCGCCGTACTTTAGGTGAAGAGTTTGATATCGAAGTAGTGGTAGGTTCTGACTTATGGAACACCTTGATTGATATCGCTCAGATCGAAAATGCCTTACTAAATCTTTGCGTCAATGCGCGTGATGCTATGGGAGGAAGTGGGAAGCTAACAATCGAAGTTAATAACGCTACTTTAGACGTGTCGTACGCTGGTTTGCATCAGGAGGTGACACCAGGGGAATATGTCATGTTAGCTGTTAGCGATACAGGGTGTGGGATGTCGAATGACATCATCAACAAAGCTTTTGACCCTTTCTTTACCACTAAACCAGTGGGTAAAGGCACAGGGCTCGGTTTATCGATGGTCTTTGGGTTTGTTAAACAGTCCGGTGGTCATTTAAAGATTTATAGTGAAGTTGGCCACGGCACTACTGTCAAAATTTATTTACCTCGCTCCCTAGACTCTGAGGAGGCGATAGAGAAACCTGTTAGACGCCCCATTATAGGGGGAAGTGAAACGATTTTGGTTGTTGAAGACGATATAGCCGTGCAGTCCATAGTAGTCGATACTTTGAAGGATTTGGGGTACAGAGTGCTTAAGGCTAATGATGCTGCTAGTGCTTTGCCTATTGTTGAAAGCGGCTTACCTATCGATTTGCTGTTCACTGACGTGATCATGCCGGGCCCTCTTAAGAGCCCAGAACTAGCGAAAAAAGCTTGCGATCTTCATCCTAATTTAGCTGTGCTATACACTTCTGGTTATACAGAGAATGCAATCGTACACGGTGGAAAGCTTGACCGTGGCGTTGAACTTTTAGGCAAGCCTTATACTAGGGAAGCGCTAGCTCGCCGGATTCGTCATGTCCTTGCAAACCAACGGCAACGACAGCCTAATGCAACGAATCCAGCTAGTCCGCGTGTAGTAGAGCCTACTCAAGTTGCACGCGTATCACTAAATATAGTTTTTGTTGAAGATGATCCAGTTATTGGTGCTGTTACGTTAGAGCTAATCCAAAGCTTAAATCACCAGGTTTTCTTAGCTTCCAGTGCAGAAGACGCCTTTCGCTTGATCAATAAAAATACTGATGTACTCATCACTGATATCAGGCTTGGTGGGATTTCAGGAGAAGCGTTGGCAGAAAAAGCGCGGAACCTTTTTGAAAGGCTCGCCATTGTCTTCGCGTCTGGTGGGGATCAGCAGAATATGCTTGATAACGTAGTAATGCTTCGCAAGCCCTACAGCCTGGAAGATATTGCTCAGGCCATCGAGGATGCTTATAAGCTCGCGCGGCGGCAATAGTAAAATAGATTGTAGGCTCTTACATCTAATTATCTTACCCGCTCTCTATGAGCGGGCTGCTAAACTTGAAAAAGCAATCCTAGCGATCTATTTCTTGCCTAACCTTGACTGCAAGTTCATGAAGTGTAAAGGGCTTCGGTAAAAGTGCTACGCCTCGATCTAGCGTTTCGTTATGTACAATAGCGTTGCGTGTATATCCTGTAGTGTATAGCACAGGTATTAGAGAACCAGTAGTTGCGATGCGGTCGGCAAGTTCTTTGCCTGTCATCTCTGGCATAACTACATCAGTAAATAATAATGAAATATTTGAATTGCTGGCGAGTGTAATTAAGGCGGCTTTTCCAGAGTCGGCCTCAATCACCTCGTACCCGAGTTCAGTTAAGGACTCTACACTTATGAAACGTACTATAGGGTCATCCTCGACCACCAATATACTTTCGCCCGGCTTGGCGCGTGGTACTTCGTTCTCCACTACAATCATTCGATCTATTGGTTGAATGTCGCCTGAATAGCGGGGGAGATAAAGTTTCACAGATGTGCCATGACCGACTTCCGAATATAGCTTTAGGTGGCCCTTTGACTGTTTCGCAAATCCGTAAACTTGCGCCAGACCTAGACCGGTACCTTTGCCTGCCCCCTTAGTCGTGAAGTATGGCTCAAATACCCTTGCTAGTACGTGATCAGGAATGCCTGTGCCTGTGTCGCTCACCGCAACCATGACATATTGGCCCGGCTCTATGCGTTCTTGTTTCGCATAGTTGTCATCGACATAAACATTTCCTGTCTCAACTGTAATACGACCACCGTTGCTCATGGCATCTCTCGCGTTAACGCAAAGGTTGAGAATCCCCTGCTCAAGGCTACTGTAGTCCGCGAGGGTAGGCCAAAGCCCGGCGTGTCGGACAAACTCCAGCTTGATATTACTACCAAGAGATCGCTGAAGAAGGTCAGACATACTGGTTACAAGACGATTTAGATCCACTGGCTCTGGAGATAAAGGTTGCTGGCGGGCGAAGGCCAGTAATCGACGAGTGAGTTGAGTTGCGCGAGTAGTACCTTCTAGCGCTAGGTCAATATATTTGCTCACCTCAGTCTCACCGCGCTCCATACGACTTCTTAGCAAACATATGCCACCGATTATGATAGTAAGCATGTTGTTAAAGTCGTGAGCAATACCGCCTGTCAACTGACCGACAGCTTCCATTTTTTGGAGTTGTCTCACTTGATCTTCTGCTGCCGCACGTCCTCCCAATGCCTGTTTTAATTCAAATTGAGAGTTATGTAGGGCGCTAGTTTGAATATCCGCTTCCGCCACCAGGTTCAAAGCCATATCTTGTAAATCGTCTGATTTCTTTTGCATAGCGTCGACATCTGTGCAGGTGAAGAACCACCTTACGACTTGCCCAGCTTCATTACGTATAGGTAAGGCCTTGCATAAAAACCAGTAGTCCTTCCCGTTTGAGTTACGCATTTGGAATGTATCTTCCCAAGGCAACTCATCAGAAATAGCTACTATACTGCGATTTATGACAGGATCTCGTAGCGCTCCCGAAATAAAAGCTGTCCAGCCAGTATCGCGAAGCTGATTGCTGGTTAGACCGCTGAATTCCGACCACTTGCCGTTGAAATACAGGTCATTGCCTTCAGTATCAGAAATCCATACAAGTTGAGGAATATTCTCTGCTATTTCCTGGTACTGCGCTTCGAGCAGCTTGGCAGCAATTTGACGACGCTCGTCAGCCTGGACTCTATCCGTAAGATCTCTCAGGATTTTGACCACACCTATCAAATTACCATCTTGAAGCATTGGCATCATGACACCGCTGGCCCAAAATCGCCCCCCGTCCGAACGCATATGCCACCGGTCGTCATCAGCCCTGCCTTGGCTAACCGCCGACCCAATTTCCCGTTCTGGTATGCCGTTTTCGCAGTCTTCTAATGTGAAAATCTTATGCAGAGGGCTACCTAGCATTTCGTCCTTAGTCCACCCAAGGATTTGGTGCGCACCTTCACTCCAGTCGGTAACTCGGCCAGAAGCGTCAGCGGTAATTACGGCGTAATCCAACGCACTGTCCAGCACCAGACGATTGTAGGATTCGATTTGCGCTATGCGTGCCCTAAGCTGATTTTGTTCCTGGCGGAGGATGTCCAGCTCAGAGGGGGCGTTGGTCGGGGTCAAATGCTATACCTAACGGAGGTGGACTTTCTCAGTAGAATACATCAGTCCAGATAGGGTGAGAAAAATATGCTGTGCGTATATGTTAACTGCTTACGGAGTAATGAAATAGCGGACGAAAAATGATGGCGTTATGCCTCTGCAATCTAATGTCTAACCGTCCTGTAACGTTATCTTAAGAGTTTGATTGTACTACCATTTGCCTCGTCTTTTTGGATGCGTCAAAACCCCCTTTTTGGACGATGATTATGAGATTTTGGTCTTTTTATAAAACAAAGATTTTTTTTATGATAAAAAAATTTTGCCAAAATCACTCTACCCCTCTAGGTCGACGAGACGGCTACACCTTACGATTGGTTGCCTCAATATTCTTTCTCAGCACGTCAAAAGAGCCAGTCGCAACCCTTTTGGCTATAGCCTATAGGAGCGATTCTGCTGATGTTTTGTGTCGGTGCATAAAAAGTTGAACGGTCATTGAATGCGCTCACCTAACAAATAGCTTGTGAAGAATTTCACAGGTGATTTGCCAACAACGGCATACTTTGAGAGGTGGTCAACGTGGCTAAAGACGACAAGAAAGGAAAAAGCGAAGCTTCGAAAGCCAGCAAGGACTTGAAAGACAAAAAGTCCTCACCAGCAAAAAAATCTGCGGCTGCATCTGTTCTGTCACAATCTCCAGAAAAGAAAGACAAGAAAAAAGATGTTGAACCAAAGAAATCCGTGAAAAAAGCTGATAGCAAGCCAGACAAGGCGAAGAAATCAGAGAAGGCAGAGAAGCCAGCGAAAAAGAAAAAGTAAGATCTGCTAGGGCTTAACGCCCTAGCTTCTTCACGCGGTATCCGTTGCCCTCGTTGAGTTCGTTCCAAGCGGCTGCTTTTCATGGTGCGATGGCGTGTTTGTAGCTAGGTTAGCCACTGGCGCATGCTGTGAAGCATTCAGGCTCCGGTAAATGAAGGCCGCTGTTTAAGTAATATAGTGCTCGCGTGAGGCGCCTTCGAGATCAAAATCAAATAGCGTTTGGATCATGTGAGCTTGCTGAGACGCGCCAATCCCTGTTTTATGTGGCCGGAGTTCTCTCCGATTGCCTCCAAGGCGCCCCGGACGTTTTCTCCTACATTCGCATGACCGTGGGCTTCTACGTTGAGGGTCAACTCCATTATTGCTGCCTCCAAGGCGAGCTGGTTTTGATACATCCTTTCTAGCACATCGGGCAGCGAATATTCACTGGGCATTTGTGAGCTCCATAGGGAAAACTCAGCATAGCGCAGTCAAAGGCGTGGGCTAGCAATTTGCGTACAACTCATCAACCTTGAACTTGTGAATAGGCACATTCCCTTAGCGCGTGGGAGATAGCCGCAATTTCAGGCCGACCAATTAGACGCAAGGTTTGGGCGAGTCCAGCGCTGAGATACAGGTCACGTACACGATATTCGTGCCAAGTCTAAAAGCTGGAATGCCGGCCTTTAGATTTGGCTCGGCGTTGCCTCTCTGTCCGGTCGAAGTTTAGTTGCCTCTGTAGGTAGAGAAACCGTAGGGGCTGACCAATAATGGAATGTGGTAGTGCGCCAGAGTACCGTCTACCTCAAAGATTACCGGTACCTCAGGGAAGAAACTTGGAATCTTGTGTGCTTTGAACCACTCACCTGTCTTGAAGGTGACACGGTAGATGCCTTTCTCCAGAGCCTGACCTTCGGGATACAACCCGGGAATACGACCTTGCTCATTTGTCGAAGCGCTGTTGAGCATGTCCCAGCTCTTGCCGTCCTGTTTTTCCAATGTGACATTTACACCAGGGGAGGGCAGACCATCCTGTAAGTTGAGTACATGTACGCTCAGCGGGTTTCCTGCCGCTAACGCCAGTGACGATACGACACTCAATAAAAGGCCAGCGAAGAACGTTTTTATTCCAGTCATGATGATGTCCTTAGTTTTTGACGGTGGGTAAAATTTTGTTGATAGCGGCCAACGCGCAACCTTCATCGTTTGTTGCTCCGCCAGCACCGGCCACTCCGATAGCTCCAATTACTTGCCCTTCAAACAGCAGCGGCACGCCGCCGCCCAGCAGCAATAGCTCATCCAGGGTGTTGAGGTTTTCAGCATCGGGTGTACTGCGAGCGCGCTCTGCCAATAGTCGTGTTGGCGTCTTGGTCGATAGGGCGGTATAGGCCTTGCGTTGGGCGGCTAATGCATTGTGTGGGCCCACGTTATCGTCGCGCTGCAGGGCGACTAAATTGCCTCCACGGTCGACAATAGCAGCGACACCTGTACGGCCATCGGCATGACAGGCTGTCAGCGCTGCGTTCAGTAAATCATTGGCCATTACCAGTGACACGTCGTTGCGCTGCAGCACTTGATCCGGGGCTGCAACCGCGAGCGCTGAGTTCATTGCGAGTGACATCAGCAATGAGGTCGATAGTCTTAAACGCATGCTTTGTCCTTTGTGTGGCCTGGCTGAGTCATAGCCAGGCATGATGCCCCGTGCACTCCGTCAGAATGATTGCCTGATGATTACCAAGATGTAATGTGCCAAAACACTCGGTCGCGCTAGCCTATGCTCCAGTTCCGGAGGAAAAGATGCGTATCCTTGTCGTAGAAGATGAAGCAAAAACAGCGGATTACCTGCACAAAGCCCTGACTGAATCGGGTTACGTGGTGGAAGTCGCCTTGGATGGTTTGGAGGGCCAGTATCTGGCGCAGGAAAGTGAGTTCGACTTGATCATTCTGGACGTCATGCTGCCTGGCCTGGACGGATGGCAATTGCTGCAGATTATTAGGCGCAAGTGGCAAACCCCGGTGCTTTTTCTGACTGCCAGGGACTCTGTGGAGGATCGGGTCAAGGGGCTTGAGGCAGGGGCCGATGATTACCTGGTCAAACCCTTTTCCTATGCCGAGTTGTTGGCGCGCGTACGTACCTTGCTGCGCAGGGGGCCGCCACGTGAGGTCGAGCAGTTCCTAGTTGCAGACCTGAGCCTGGATCTGTTGCGGCGTAAAGTTACGCGTGGGGGAGAGCGCCTCACCTTGACCAACAAGGAATTTGCCCTGTTGCACCTGCTGGTCAGCCGTGAAGGGGAGGTGCTATCGCGCTCGTTGATTGCTTCGCAGATCTGGCAGATGAACTTTGACAGTGATACCAATGTGGTCGACGTCGCCATACGGCGACTGCGCGCCAAGGTTGACGACCCTTACTCACTCAAGTTGATACAGACAGTGCGTGGCATCGGCTACATGCTTGAGGTGCAATCCTGAAACTGTTTCCGCGCTCCATGAGCTTGCGCCTGGCGGTCATGTTCACGTTAGTCAGTTCGCTCCTGCTGGGCTCCATTGGTTTTTATCTTTATCAGTCGTTACAGCAAGAAATCGCCTGGCGCGATGATCAGGCCCTGCTCGGGCGCCTGGAGCGCATGCAAGCATTGATCAACGACAGTGTCAGCGTCGAGCAACTCAGAAATCGGCCCAAGCTATACGAAAATATGCTCGGCAATCGCGACAACCTGCTATGGATCATCGATAACACAGGCCAGGTGCTGATCGAAATCAACCCCGTCAGCATGAGCTTGCCCAAGTTACCGGCAGCAGCCCAGGCTCAGTTAGGTGACGGTGACACTTCGGTGCCGGTGCGGCTTGCCTGGCAGCATGTGATGCAGGGTGATCGCGGCTTGACCCTGATTGCTGGCAAGTTGTTGAGCGAGCGCGAGCAAATGCTGGGTGCTTACCGACTCAAGCTCTGGCTCGCGATGTCGGTGGGCGCATTGCTCGCTTTTGTGCTCGGCGGGTGGGTCAGTCAGCGAGGCTTACGACCTGTGCGCCTGCTGGCAAAGCGCGCTGCCGCAATTGATGCACACCACCTGCATCTGCGGTTGGACGAGTTCAACGAATTCAGTGAGCTGCAAGTGCTCAGCCAAGCGCTTAATCAGATGCTGACACGCCTCGAAGAGGGGTTCGCCCAGCTCTCACGATTCTCAGAGGATCTCGCCCATGAGATGCGTACCCCGCTCACTAACCTGATGGGGCACACCCAACAATCGCTGAGGCATGGCCGTTCAATTGAAGACTATCAAAACCTGCTTGTTTCCAATCAGGAAGAATATGAGCGTCTGGCGCGAATGATCGACAGCATGCTGTTTCTCGCTCGTAACGAGCAGTCGCATGCATCCGTAAGTGCTGAGCTCATCAACCTGCACGATCTAGTCGAGCAACTGTGTGAGTATTTTGAAGGGGTGGCGCAAGAGCGTGATGTCACTCTGATCAATCAGGCCCATGATCAGCTGCTTGCTGATCCGGCCTTGATCCGTCGAGCATTGGCTAACTTACTCTCCAACGCGCTGCGTTATGGTTCTTCTGCTACGGCAGTCACTATCAGCAGTGTGGCGTGGGAGGACAGGATTGAAGTCACAGTACACAACCGAGGCCAACCGATCTCAGCGCACCATCTGCCTCTACTGTTCGAGCGCTTTTACCGGTGCGATCCGTCACGCAATCAGCCGGACGACTCAGGTGGATTGGGTTTAGCAATCGTTCGCTCAATTATGCAGTTGCATGGCGGCCGGGTAACCGTGGACAGCAGTCAATCAGGGACGAACTTTCGCTTAGAGTTTCCTATTCGCAACGCTTGAGCAGTCTTACTGAACCGTCGTTACCTAGACTGTAGTGTCGGCAATACGGATGCGCCCAGTTTAGCTTCTGAGCCTCCTGAACTTTGAACTTTTCATAATGGTCATCCCCCTAATGCTGTGCAGATAGCCCTAGCTCAGGCTTACCCTGGGCAATTAATTACACGCAAAGGTTTGGTGATTTATGAAGAGCGAGCAGGTCGAAGGCGTTGTAGAGAAGGTTGCTGGCAAAGCTCAGAGCGCCGTAGGCAAATTGTTGGGTGATTCAAAGATTGAAGCCGAAGGTGCTGGACGCCAAGCTGCAGGTCAGCTGACGCAAACCTACGGCGATGCACTGGACAGCGTGTCTACGTTCGTCAAAGAGAAGCCAGTTGCTGCACTGGCAATCGGTGCTGTTGCTCTACTCGTGCTCAAGAGGTTGCTGAGTCGCTGAACATCAGTAGCTTGAGTTAAGTTTCCCTCGTACTCCTTGGCGTTCCGTTAGCGAGGAGTAAGAGGGGGTCAAGTCGACGGTCTTTCGAGCTGTCATCAGCTCCCGTTATTAACCCCTCATTAGCAGCAATCACCATCAAAAAAAGTGGCCATTTGCGTGGTGTTTTTTCGCTCAGTGAAGGCCCTAGGACACTTAATCCTTCATATAGATCGAACAATCGTGGGGGCAGAGGTTGCAAGTCCGATCATCCAATTTGATTACGATTCGCCAATCACAATGGCCTCACCTCAGCCTACACGGCCTATTTATTTGATTTGATCCTTGAGGAAGTCGGATGACGGGTCAGTTTTAGGGGAATTCCCTCATTGCGAGCTCTACATCCCGCTACTAGGATTGAATTCAATATTTGGCCGAATCGAGGACAGACCATGGCTACATCGCAGAGTGACGACAAACGCCCGACGCCGGATCATGCGGAGGACAACGCCTTTTTCCCATCTCCATATTCGCTAAGCCAGTTCACTTCCCCGAAATCTGATCTCAGTGGTGCTGACTATCCCAACGCTTACAAAGGCGGGCGGTGGAAGATCCTGCTGATTGGCGCGGATGAGCGTTATTTGCTGACAGGTAACGGTACGATGTTCTCTACAGGCAATCATCCTGTTGAAACCTTGCTGCCGATGTATCACCTCGACAAAGCTGGTTTCGCATTCGATGTTGCCACGCTGTCTGGCAATCCAGTGAAATTTGAATTTTGGGCCATGCCTTCAGAAGATACTGAGGTGAAGGATTTCTACGCTAAATACCGCGAGCAGTTCAAACAACCTTTGAAGCTGGCTGACGTAATCGAGACAGCGCTGGGTGATGACTCAGACTACATAGGCGTCTTCATACCCGGCGGTCACGGGGCTCTAATTGGGCTGCCGGAAAGCACTGAAGTGAAACGTGTCCTGCAATGGGCCGTCGCTAAGGACAAGTTCGTGATTTCCCTATGCCACGGCCCAGCAGCGCTGCTAGCGGCGGGCCTTGGGGAGTCTAAGTCCTCCTATATTTTCAACGGCTACAAGATGTGCGCTTTTCCCGACTCTCTTGATGCGAAGACACCTGAAATCGGCTACATGCCTGGGCATTTGACCTGGAAGTTTGGCGAGCAGTTAAAGGCGCTAGGGGTCGAGATCGTCAATGAGGGGATTTCCGGAGCTACGTTCAAAGACCGTAAATTGCTTACCGGTGACAGCCCTCTGGCGGGGAATAACTTGGGCAAATTAGCGGCGGACGCTCTTCTGAAAGAGGTTGAGGCGGGTTGAATAATGTGCCTATAGAGGCAACATTGCTCGCCGCTCTCGAAATTGAGGCGGCGCGCGATCTTGGCACAATCCAAGACGTCGTCCGGCGGATTGCTAAGCCCTATGGATATGATCGGTTTGTACTCTTTTCGGCGTCTTCCGCAAACGAAGATGTTGTCGAACGCCTTTATTGGGTCGAGGGGGATTGGTTTGGCGAAGGCCAAGGGGTTGATGCTGAGACGTACGTAAGACGCTGCCCGGTTACTCGTCATATTCTGAGTGCTCGTGAAGCCTTTTTCTGGAAGAAAGAGCACGTGCATGGCGAAGAGTGCTATCAGGTCATACGCTCACCTAGCGGGCCGGGCGTACAGGGATTGCAGGTACCCATATTCGGGCCGTTGGGGCTTGAAGGTGCCATGAGCTTCGGCGGTGAAGGGATAAATGGATCGGCGCGAGTACGGCTTGGATTGAGTATCGTCGCTACGGCGGCTTTTTTCTCCGCTCGACGGTTACTAGAGGCACCAGTGAGTGAGGTGCTTAAGAACCTTTCACGTCGAGAGCGTGAGGTTCTGGCTTGGATATCGGCAGGACGCCGGCAAGCGGATATAGCCGCAACTCTTGGTTTATCTGAGCGCACTGTAGAGAACCACCTACGCCTGGCCCGTCGACGCCTTGGAGTCGCAACAACTGCACAAGCGGTCAAATTAGCGATTCGAACAGGTCAAATCGAAGGTTAACGCCGTAATTATGAACAGGGAATATTCTGTATTTTCCGGCTGAGCAACAGCGTTGGTACATGACTTAGGAGAAGAAAAATTCTTCCCTAAATAGCATCCTGGATTACCTCTTGTCTTGGATACCTACCTCAATGACAGGTTGCGTCTTTTCGCCCTCTTGATTGACTGCATGAATTTTGAATTTGTGTTGCACTTGGTACCTCCTAATAGGCCTCAGTTTTAAGCAAAGAGGTGTCTACGAAACCCGGGGCGATTCATGCCTGTGCTACGGCCTGAGAATTGTAAGGAAGCGGCAAACACACCTTCCTGACGCAACCGCCGAAGGCCATGGTGTCCACCTAAGACGCGGACACCATCGCCCTTAAAGCAGGAGTTCGGAAGGTGAGTTCGCCGGACGCTTGCCGAGCTCAAACATAATCGTGAGAGAAACATGTACAAATTGAAAATCATGTACAGTTTTTTTCATTCATGACGATATAGATTGCAAGGTGCCATGGATAGGGCCCGCAACGTTTATGAGTCCAATCGTCATGACTATCTTCTTCAAAACGCGCCGTGATCGTCGCGCTATTCATCAGCTGGTAGCTGCAATCACTCACGGGATACCGCCCCAAGTAGACGGGTGCGCTGAGAGCGCTGCAGTTCTTGATGCTTGGAGGGCTTTTGATTCACTTGATCACAGCTCCAAATCCCGAATATCTGAGCTTGAGCATGAATTGGAGGCGGCTCGTGAGATGCTTCGCGAAGCGGCATCGTCCGCTTCGGCCCATGAGATCAGGTTTGATCTTGTGAACCGAGCCTCAAGCGAGGGGCTTTGGGATATGGAGGTCGTAGCTGGCGACCCAGTGAATCCTAAGAATCGGTTTTGGTGGTCTCAGCAACTACGAAACCTTTTGGGATTTAGCGACGAGCGGGATTTTCCTAACGTTTTAGCCAGTTGGGCAGATCGTCTGCATCCCCAGGACAAGCAAGCCACTCTTGGCGCTTTTGCGCGACATCTGAACGATAAGTCCGGGCATACGCCTTACAAGGTAAAAAACCGGCTCGAGATGAAGGACGGTTCATACCGTTGGTTCTATGCCCAAGGAGAAACTCTTAGAGATGATCGAGGGATGCCTGTACGCGTAGCTGGTTCTCTGCGCGACATCCATGATCAGCTTGAGCGCGATCAGGAGCATGATGTAATCATTACCAGATTTGAACTGGCCAGGGAGATGCTCTCAGACGGTTTGTGGGATATGGAGGTTATCGCTGGAGACCCCGTAAATCCAAAGAATCCTTTCTGGTGGTCTCCTCAGTTCAGGCGACTGCTCGGATTTCAAACCGTGGAGGAGTTTCCAGATGTTTTGGATAGCTGGGCATCGAGGCTACACCCGGACGATAAAGAGCGAAGCCTAAACGCTTTTGGTGCACACCTAAACGACCAATCTGGTAAAACGCCTTTTGATATCGAGTATCGCTTGAAGATGAAGAGCGGCGAGTATAGGTGGTTCAGAGCTAGAGGTCAGACTCGGCGCGACTCCTCCGGTTCACCGCTTCGGGTAGTAGGTGCCCTTGTAGATGTCCATCTGCAGCATGAGCAGGAGGCGTTACGACAGGCGGAGGTCGAGCATCAGCGGACGCTGGAGAACAACATTGCTCAATTATCGCAAATCGTCGGGACTATTCAGAGCATCGCAAGCCAGACGAACCTGTTGGCGCTCAACGCGGCGATAGAGGCAGCGCGCGCGGGCGAAGCGGGTCGTGGATTCGCGGTAGTTGCAGACGAGGTTCGAAAGCTCGCGACTCGCACTACTGAAGCAACCGAACAAGCTGCCGGGATGATCGCCAGCTAAGAACGGTTTCGGTGAAACTCCTCAGGCGCGACATTTGCCCAAATGCTCTTGATATCTCTGTCTAACTCGCGAGACTCAATGCGGAGAATACGAGTCGTCTTGATAGCGATGCGCTATCGCTGCAGGGCGAGTTACTAAATAGATGACGTTTCTGCGACGAAATATTGTCAAGACATTAAGCATAGTGGGCTGGTAGCTCTTCTCGCGTCTTCCAAGTCAACAGAGGCCTGCACAGGTCATATTTTCGAGCTAGCCATGAACAAAACGCTTTCGTTGGCAACACGTATAGGGCTTAGTTTCGCAGCCATCCTGGCGCTGCTCATATTGATAACCGCCATCGGCATTCACCGCGTAGCGTTCATTGACTCTACCTTAGTCGACGTCGGCGAGAATGCTTCAAAGGTGCAGCGCTATGCCATTAATTTTCGAGGCAGTGTCCATAATCGAGCCATTGCTATTCGCGATGCTGTGCTGGTGACGACTGATACGGATTTGGCAAAACACTTATCGGAGGTTACAGCCTTGGAAAAGGCCTACTCCGATTCTGCGGCTCCAATGGAACAGTTATTCAAGGGGGTAAGCGTGACAGGCGAGGAGGTTCGATTACTGGGTTCTATAAAGGAAATCGAACAACAAACCCTTGTATCCACCAAGGCAGTAATCTCCCTGCGCCAAGCGGGCGACATATCAGGCGCGCAGGCGCTACTGATGCGTCAAACGTCTTTGGATTACAGTGAGTGGCTCAAGCGGATCAATGCATTGATTGACTACGAAGAAGCATCGATCAAGGCAAAGCTTGGCGCAGTACAGGAAACCGCGAGCCAGTTTAGTACGCAGATGCTTATAGCAACAGGCATTGCTTTGCTGCTAAGCATAATGTTGTCGGCTGTAATTATTCGCTTCGTTAAATCCACGCTGGGTGCTGAACCCACAGACGTTGCATTGGCCATCGAGCGGCTAGCAGCTGGTGATTTGAATCAGACGATTTCCACAGATTATCCCGGCAGTGTGATGGGCGTCCTGAAAGACGCGCTAGGTCACCTAGCAGAGACTATTCAGCAAGTACGTAAGGCCGCTCAAGAAATTAATCACTCGTCCACCCAGTTGTCTTCCGCATCATCGGCTAACAATGAGCAAACCAGCTTACAAACCCGCGAGGCCGAGCAGGTAGCCGCAGCCGTAATGCAAATGGCGGCTACGGTTAATGAGGTGTCTGGATATGCCGCGCAGGCCGCTGATGCCTCTCGGTTGGCTGATACTGAAGTGGGACGTGGGAACAAATTGGTTGCAAGCACCACGCTTGCTATTGAACACTTGGCATTAACTCTCGGGCACACTACTGATACCGTGAACCAGGTGTCCAAACATAGTGAAGATATCGCGTCAGTGATCGACGTTATCAACTCTATCGCCTCGCAAACCAATTTACTTGCCTTGAACGCTGCCATTGAGGCAGCCAGAGCTGGAGAGCACGGGCGTGGGTTTGCGGTGGTAGCTGACGAAGTACGCTCTTTGGCCAACCGTACTCAGAAATCGACCGAGGAAATTCGGGAGATGATCAATACGCTACAATTGGGCACCGAAACGGCATCCCAAACTATGCGCGATAGTTATGAGCTAGCGAGCCAAACGGTCACACAAACTCGCAGTGCGCAGGATGCATTGGCAAAAATTAGCGAGCAGGTTGCCGCAATCAGTCATATGAACGCCCAGATCGCGAGCGCCTCCGTGCAGCAGAGTAGCGTTACTGACGAGGTCGCTGAAAATATCAACCGCATTCATGGCTCGACTGTTGAGTCTGCCAACGGGGCGCGTCATGTAGCGGCAGCTAGCATCGAGCTATCAGATTTGGCGGATCGTCTTACCGCTAAAGTGGCGTTCTTTTCTGCGGCTTAGTGATCAGGACAACCATTTACAGACGCACTGATGTTTACGTGCGACTGCTGGGCTATTCATAAGGATTCTAAATACCCTATCAAATCCCATAGCGCTTGTTTCCTCCTGACGTGATGCAGTATCTACCGCCCCTTGGCCCTATGCAAACGGTGCCTGACGAACATGGACAGGAGGATCCATAAGGCGCTTGCCGGGGAACAGTCAGAGGGGCACATCGCGCCTGACGGACTGGTTCCGGTTTGGAAGCGGCGTAGCAGTTCGCTCCGTCGCACAGGCTCTTAGACGATAACCATTTGGGCGGCTGGCCATCCAAGCTGATGCGCGCCCAATCATTCTTCTTTTCGTATACCTGCACCTTCTCTCCACGTTTCAGGGTGGAGATTACCTGGCCACCCGGCTGGCTACGCAGATTCAACTTATCCACGTTTACGAACTGATCGATGGGTAGGGTCGGTGCTGGCTGGATTGCTGGTAATGGTGCAGAAACTAACGTATTCGACGTGGTCTGTTGTCTAAGCGGGGCCGGAGCTGGAGGCGTGTCTTTTTTACCCATGCCCCAAAGGACAGCGGAGAGAATCAGAAGCGGGATGAAACATGACTGAGCTTTTTGCGCATATCCTTTGCCGTTGTTCTGCTTGCCCAAGGCGGCTACTTTTCGCATCACAGCAGTGACGTTGCTGAGAGTTTAGCCAATGCGGAATGAGACCAGCCCTAGAGATAGTGCGGGCACATTGCATACGGACAGGCATAGAGAGCCCTGGAAGAGCTCGATATGGGGTTACTGTCACAGTGGGCGAGAGAAATCACTGATTTGTCGCCGCAAGCAATTGAAGCAACTCCGTAACCAATCCTCGCGCATCATGTTGATACCGTTCACACCAAGGGTACGACCAATCTGGAGGAGATCCCTCTTCTTCCCACTCGGCCAATGCAAGGCCATTAACGATCTCCATTTCGAACCAGAGGGTCTGCCACCCTTCAGCGTCTAATACCAGGGTCGTGTCTTGCCAGGAAAATTCCGTCTGAGCCACGAAGCTCGACCAGCGCATCAGATCTTGAGGTGCTTCTTTGGCCAGTACCATTAGCGCAGAGAGTGTCAGCACGGGTTTCCTCCAGAGATAACGAACAGACGGGTCGACATTCTGCCAGAGAGTGGTCGACATGCACGTCGACTCACGAAGCGCGGCGCGCTTACTGAACTGACTTAACCTAACGAAGTCGAAAGCTTCACGCTCAAAATGGACGGAGCTTCGACATTGTTGATTCGATTGATCACCCTCTCATTGGCAATATTGCTGACTGCCTGCACTCAGTACCGGTATATCGACCCACAGACACCGGAAGGCCTGGATTGCTTGAAGAAGCTCGATGCCAAGGTGAATGCCTGTGAAACCGATGTCAAAAATCAGCAGGACAATTTCGACTCGTTGTACGATACACAGGCACGCTCCATGCAGCAGTGCGAGCACTTCAACGCTCTTAAAATGCCCAATGCATGTCCTCCGCCGCCTAGTCCCACGAAGGTTGCCAATTACTGCCGCTCTGGTTATCGCGAGAAATTTGTGGCGTGCGGTGGTAGGGTCGAAGAGATCGAGTAGTAGCGACAGTTGATCGATTTCTGGGTGTGCCCCTCTGGGGCGGCTGTTGTAACCCGCACCCCGCAATTGACAGGTTATGGCCCTGTCGGGTTTATATCCTAAGGCCTTTACAGGGGCTGAACCCTCAATAAGCCTTCGGCTACCCATAGACAACAACTGGGCAGAGAACCAGATCCGACCATAGGCTCTTGGACGCAAGAACTGGCTATTTTCCGGGTCGCTACGCAGTGGAAAATGGGCTGAGGCGATCATGAGTTTGATCCAGTCTGCGCGCCTCAACGGGCATGATCCGTACGTCTATTTGAAGGACGTCCTCACGCGCCTGCCGACGCAGCGGGCGAATGAAATCGATGAGTTGCTGCCGCATAAGTGGCAGCCGATCTAATCACGCGAAGCGTGATAGCAGCGCATAGCTAGGAGCGTGCTGTCCATAGCCATCAACTCACTAAGACGAGCGTCGACTCTCCAGAGTAGAGAAAAAGTACATGCCGGCCAGCATTGCTAAAAAGAATATGAGGGCTTGCCAATGCCAAGTAAGTAAAAGAGCGACTGCTGGCCCAGGGCAGATTCCCGCAATGCCCCACCCTATTCCGAACAGCAGGCTGCCACCAATCAAGCGTGCGTCCAACTCGTTTTTCAATGGTAACTGCATGCGGGCTCCCAGCAAAGATTGCCTTTTCTTACGCGCCCAATTTAGAGGGATGACCGCTACTGAGATGGCCCCCACCATAACCAGTGCGAGCGACGGATCCCACGCCCCAGCCACATCAAGAAAGGCCAATACCTTGGCGGGATTCGCCATGCCTGCCAATAGCAGACCCAATCCAAATATCAAGCCTGAAAAAAATGCAGCTAATTTGAGCATCTTTAAACTCCCAGCACATGACGACTGAAGTAGACCGTCGCAAATCCAGTAGTCATAAAGCACGCCGTTGCTACGATGGAGCGAGGTGATAGTCGGGACACCCCACATACTCCGTGGCCGCTCGTACAGCCCGAACCATAACGCGTTCCCACGCCAACGAGCAGACCCGCTATGACTAGGGCAGGCCACTCTGCATTAATCTCTATCTTTGGCAAGACAGTGAACACTCCCCACAACAATGGCGAAATCACCAGACCAAGCAGAAATAACGCTTTCTCGCTCCAGCCTTCACTGGCAAATTGCATCACGCCTCCAAGCAAGCCACTGATGCCTGCGATACGGCCATTTACGAGAACGAACAAGCTGACGGCCATTCCTATTAAGGCTCCACCGCACAACGAAGTCCATGGCGTGAAGTTGATCCAATCAATGCTCATTTTGTATCTCCTGCACAAAGGGGCCGGAAAAGGACGTTGATAAGCGAAGCATAATCACAGGCATAGTAACCATTCGTACGGCTCGTTGTATCTGCGGGGAAATTCCCTGAGGCCAGAGAAAAAGCAGTGATCAAACAAGGTGTGTTTAGCAGACGCTTACCCTAGGACAGCTCATCATGAGCTCCGGGTGCGCGGGTCGCGATGAGCAACTGATTTCCTTCATCGCCCGGCATCCTAATCCTGATAAAGCAGTGGGCCTCTAAACTCTCTAGGCAGGTTGAAGTACGGGCAGTAGCAAGCGGAGCGCGCAGGCGGGAGGATGGAAGCCCACAGGGCCAAGACTCAGCAACGGCGAGGCTTGGTTTACGACAGCCGTCCTCGCAGAGGCCCGCTCAACCATTGCTCCCCTAGAGCGCCTTCATGAGACGCTCAAGCGTCTGATGCTCCCAAGTGCTGAGCAACGCAATAGGGTCAGTGCCAAAACGATCTCCAGATTCAAATGACCAACGCCGTCCATCCGGACTGACGCAATCCTCGCAGTAGTCGAGCGAGTCACAGTCGTTGTAGATCGATATATGCCAACCCTCGACGTTGACCACAAAATGCCCTGCGTAAACTTCGTCCCAAGGCGCTTGGCCTACCTTTGTCATCGTCCGTCGCTCGAAGGTGACCTCTCGCAATACTTGGCATACCTCTCTTGCTGAGAGTTCAGAGTCAGCTGCACTGACTTTCCAGCCACCGCCGTCTGGGTGCTTGGTCAGCGTATAGCCAGAGCAGTTAGCCACGTGGTTGGTGATCTCGTACTCGCGCCACTCGGCCATTGCCTGGCCATCGATTGTCTGCGGGTTACGCTCAATCAGCCAAGCCACGGCATTAATGAATTGCCCATGTGAAAAAACACAGCTGTGATGAGCAGGATGCTCTGCAATTCCGTTTAAGAAAGACTGGGCTCGAGATATGAATTCTAAAAATGACTCCGCGCCGTCCCCATCGATGAATGCGGGGTCGGCCTTAGCCCAATATGCCTCCACCCAACTTCGTCTCTGGGCAACCGTCGTGTTAATACACCGTGCAGGTTCAAGGTAGGTGAACTCTTGGATGGGCCATATTTCGAACGGTACTGAAGGGAACTCAGCCACTGTATGCATCGCAGTTGCTTGAGCTCTGAAAAACGGAGAAGCGACAATCAGATCTGGGGCCTGGGTGAATGACTCTGCTAATAGGCTCGCTTGCTCCATACCCTTCTGCGTTAGAGGAATGGTCGCGTGATCCAGACTTGCTTGGCCGGCATTAGCAGCACTTTCACCGTGGCGGATTAGCCTGATACGCTTCATGAGAGTGATGCTCGTACTACGGCCATTTGCTTCCCTTAGTTCGCTACACGGTCTTTTTCGACCTTTGCAAAGGATACATCGCGTTGCAGGAGCGCTCATACTCTTAAGCGGTCGCTCCATCATCGGCGACGGCATCCTTCGACGCTCGTCTCCTAACCGAACTCCATAGACTACATACTGCTGATTCACATTGAGGTGCCGAGGATGGCTGATGATCTGCGAACGCGTGAGTCCCTCAGGCGCAAAGCGCTCTGGACACTGTCGCACCTGATGCCCGGCGATCCGATGGCCGCCGAGATTTTGGATGTCCTAGACGGCATCGAGGATCAAGAGCAAGTCGAATTGAATAGGCATCCTCCAATCCTGGATATCGATGTTATCCGCAAAACAGTCCTGATTGAACGCTACAGTTCAGGAATCAGCATTGTGCGCGAGGCAAGCATTCCACAGCCATGGCGTGAGCGATTTTTGCAAGCGAGCATTGGATCGACGCGCTTGGTCGATGGCCTATACGCCCATGATTGGGAAAAATTCCTGAGCGAGTGGCAGGCTGAAATGAAGCGCCTCGATGCACACCGGGGTGCTAGGCGAGCGCGTCAGCTTTAAGCATCGGGCGCATCTTTGATTGTCAGAAACTCTGTCATTGATCAGTGAAGGATCGCAGTGCTCGTCTTGAAAATGACACCATTGTAGGGGGGGGGCTGGCGTGCACCTTCAGCAAGCCTACTTGACCAGAGCCTGAAAATTTACCTTTGGTAGTTGCGCGACTAGATTGGTACGGGCAAGCGGAGCGCGCAGGCGTGAGGTCTGGAAGCCCGGAGGGCCGAGACGCAGGCTCGGTTCACGACAGACCATACCCGAAGGGGCACGTCCCAACTCCATGCCGGATAAGCCGGAAACGCAGACCATGCTACGAGGATTTTGCGATGGGAATGACGGACGATGACGACAACGTGTACTGCGACGTTCAAATGCCTTTAGCTCAGGGACGGGAGCTGCTGCAGTTGGTGACCACATTGAGGGAGTCAAATGCCCACCCGACACTGAACAGAATCTTCGAGCGCATCCAGGACGAGCTCAGCACCTCAATCGATATCATCGAAAACCCTCCATCTTGGGGGCCTTGGCGCAAGTAAAACCTACACGGCCTTCAGAGCTCAGCATCCCAGGCATCCATTGCGTCACTCAAAGTCGCATACCATTGGAGTTCACTGCCCTGTAGCGCGTTTGCGACCTGTCTGTTGGCATTGCCGTCGATCCAAGTAGGAAGGGTCTCCAACGCGCCTGAGAACATGCTGGCCGTTGCGACGGTATACCTACCGGTATTCGTGGACTGAAGGCACACGTAGCGCACAGAAGCGCCACTGAGAAGCCGGCGCCAAGCCACTACTTCAATACAGTCCTGCAACTCCCCAACAGACGGTTCAGCCTCCTGAGTCACCTCGACAGCTGCAACTGCTTGGCACGGCTCACCACGCGTTCCTGGGCTGTGCACAAGGTGCTTCAACTGCTCGCGTGCGGAGACAATTTGTTCACGGAGCTCTTCTGGATTGATGGACATGCCACCCCGGTCAGTTACCGAGAGGGTTTTCAAGGAGTTCGCCGCCACGATGAACTCGCGCTCACGCTTCTGCTCCCAGTCGGGACGGCGGTCAGGGAACAGCCAGCTAATTAAGCGATGGAGGTTGATCATATGGCGCTCCGATTACGCGGATGGTAAGTCATCCGGTAGGCTATCATCCAAAGCCTGCTTGCTTGAACGATGACGCCTTAAATAGCCGGCAGGTGCCACGGGTTGTAGGTCGAGAACGTGATCCTGCAGGACAAGTGCACAAAGGCTATCCACCGCCTGACTGCACTCATTAGGTTGAAAGCGCTGGCAGCAATCGCACTGTCAGGTTCGTGTCGTGTTGCCCAAATCTTCCCCGACTCATACTTGACCCATCCGAACCGCCACTGAAAACGGGGTAATGAGATGAGCAGCTTCGACAACGTTGAAACCCGCGTACTGAACAAAGATGAACTGGGCTATGTAATCAGGTATCTGCGCGAACTCCGCCAGTGGTCTCAGGAGACGCTGGCAGCGCTTGCCAGGACTGCGCCCAGAACCATCCAAAGGGTTGAAGCAGGGGCCGGGGCCAGCCTCAATACGCTTCGCTCTCTCGCCTCAGCTTTTGAGTTTCAGGACATCGACGCATTCACGAAGCCGATGGCGATTCCCACCGAGGAGCAACTGCGCGCTGCTCGTGAGCATTTCGATCAGAAATATGTCATGACGAAAGCACTGAAGCCCGAATCAGGCAGGGGCTTGGCCAAGCTTGCAGCTGAAAGCATCGGCGACTACATCGAGCCCGCCTTCGATCTCTCAAGTGACCAGGCACTGGCATTCGCGGAGCTGACTGATTACCTAAGGGACTATCGCGACTGCGCCGAGCTTTATTCAAGCACAGCGCGCTTGGAGGTGTTTGAAGAACTCCAAGCCATGATCGAACGCCTTGAAGAACTGAGCGTTACTCTGCGCTATGCAACCTGCTCGGTGATCCAGAACACGACCTCGGGTTCGCGGCAGGAAGCGCTCCCAGTTGGAGACGTGCTTTATCTGGTTGGATTCAAAGAAGGTGAAGTGCCAGAGGAATTGGCTCTGCCCCGGAAAATGGGTATTTAGTGAGAGGAGGAGTGTCCTATGGCGCTCGAAGAATGGTGGAGGTCGGACACAGCCAAGGGTTGCTGGACTCGAGGTTTTGAGAATGCGGCAACGCCAAGTGAAGAACTCTTTGTTTGCAAATTTCTCAAGTGCTCTCGACAACATCGAAAAAGCCTTTGGGCTGAGTATCGCGAACCCTACGAGGGTATCCGTCTAATAGCGTTCGAACTCGATCCCACGGTCGCTTCCCCTCACGTGGAGTGCAGGGTGTGGATTTATGAAGGGCAGGATGATTTGTGGGCAAAGTTTTCCCGGAGTGGAGCGCTTGCCCTGATCGGCAGCCACTCCGTTCGTTGGATGGGTGTGCCGCCAAGTCGCACCTGGAAAAGAAAGCTTCAAGAGTCAAATACGGTGGTCAAAGGCATACAGCACTACGCCGAACATCCGATCTTTTCCAAGATGCCTACGCCAGGTGAACCGCTTGTCGTCGAGTCAGAGTTGGAAGAGACAATAGAACTTCTTGCTGAGCAGTTTCTGGCGTGGGTAGACAAGGTTTATCGAGGTCAAGTTGCCTACGACGCAATCCCCCCTGGGACGAATGAAGTAACTGAACTCGTCGAGGATACATCGCCGACGCCGGCTCAAAGCGGAAACGAAGAAGGCGAATGGCAGCAGGTTACCGTCACCCAGCATGAAAGAAGCCATTCAAACCGAAAGGCTTGTCTCGATCATTACGGCCTATCATGCCAGGCCTGCGGAATGAGCTTTGGGGATGTGTATGGTGAGCTCGGTACTGACTTTATCCATGTACATCATGAAGTCCCTTTGCATACCTTGGACGGGGCCACGACCGTAGACCCCGTTGCCGATATGAAGCCCCTATGCCCAAACTGTCATGCGATGGTGCATCGTGCTTCCCCTCCAATGCCGGTTACCCAGTTACGCAAGCTGATAGGATTTGGTCTGGGTCGTAAAGATTCAAACGACTGACAATCCATGGCATCTGCAAGCGGAGCGCGTAGGCCAGGATGGACGGAGAGCGGAAGGATGGAAGCCCGAAGGGCCGAGACCCAGCGTAGCGGGGCTCGGTTTACGACAGCCGATCCCGAAGGGATACGCCCGACCGCCTTGATTGAAAGGTTACCGAACAGCTCGTTGATCAAATGACCGAGGCACCACGCCCAGCGCGCAAAGATCGTATGTCCTTCGCAATGCCACCTCGTTACCAGACGCCACCCTGACATGGGTAAAGATAGTCGACAGAAAGCGTTTCCTTTCGCCGTTGCCGAGCTCAGACCAAATCCTCGGCTGTCCTTGTGCATCAGGAATCGCCAAGCGGTCGAGGAAATACTCTTCCAGGCTGTGCAGACGTTGTTGACCATCAATCAAAATTTCACTGTTTTCGGCTAATGCCCTGCTACCGATCACTGGCTCGTACCAGTCATTCGTGAGGTAGCTCCCCAGGTCTGCCCCTGACCAAACAGCGGTAATGAAACGAGCCTTCTGGCCTAGGCTCCACTCCACGGCTCGCGCCTAGGTTGGTACGGGCATGCCCATGACAAAGTGCGCAGCCCACGGAAAGCAATCACGGGCGGAGGAGGGGTCTACCAGATGCTTTTCCCAATGGCCGACTAAGACCTCGAGGGGACAATGACTGACGCTGGTGGGCAGAAGACGCTGTGCATATGGATGTGCCGGTCTGATGTTCCGCCGTCGGCGTAGCGTTTAAAAATGGAAATCATGGTTTTCCTGGGTAGCTCAGGTCGGTCGAAGTATTCGGGTAAGTACTGGCGCAACGCCATGCATCCATCGTTGCGATGATCAGAGGATCTCGATCCGTGGAGATATCGATCTGGCCGCTGTCAGCCGTAGCTGATCAGCCGCTCCCATGTGCGCCGCTGGCGGTTGCCAAGAATCGTGCAGGGGAACGAAAAGGCGCCGCTCAGGCGCTGTGCGAAGTCATTTGTAGAGAAGGTCAAAGCCGTCGCTCAAAAAAGGATACTTACCATCACAAACGGTTGGTTTCGGAAAACCTTGAGCCTGGGGTGATTTTTTTTGAAGAGATAAAGATTTGCCTAAGCGCGGGAGCTGGGACAGATGGGGGACTGTCACCTCAGGCAAGCGGAGCGCGCAGGCACGAAGATGGAAGCCCAGAGGGGCAAGATAGCCATTGAAAATGGCTGGCTTGATTCACGACAGCTGGCCCGAAGGGCGTGCCAAATGCCGGTCTGCATGAATAATTTGTCCGACTGAATTTTGCATTGCAACCAGCATTACTCAAACACCCTGTTCCAGTCTCTTTTGTTCAGCTCGCTACAGACACCTGGTGCGCCACCGAATACACGTCTAGATACCTTCGCCATGGTGGCGTCAGTCGTGTAATGAACAGGTATCCCATCCTCGCCAATCAGCACCCCCTTGGCACCAATCAGCAATGCATGACCAGCCACTACGTCATGAGCGCTAACAGGGTAAAGCGAGATACCACAAACACCGTCTCCAGCAGCAACTTTAGCGAGTCGATATGCAATGGATGGCATCGCGTAAAACTCTGCCGGCGCGCATAACTGGTTATTGATATCGGGCTTGCCAGTAGCTGCAGCGCTAACCATTACGGTGGCAGTCTCGGTAAGTTTTTGATCAGAGAGGTCGACAACAATGCGATTGTTATTTCTGAGCAGATGATCCATACCCTTTGCCCAGGCAATGCAGTCAGAAACTCCCGAAGGCGTAACAGGGGCGTGCACCACTCCAAGGATAGGCTTTCCATCATGGAGCAAGCCGACGGATATGGCAGAGCCTGCGAGGCCCCTCAAAAAATCGCTGGTGCCATCGTTAGGGTCGACCACCCAACAGAATGGATATCCAGTAAGAACATGGCCTGTTTCCTCGCCCCACCAATCGCAATCCACGAGGGCCAGCAGTTCGGCCCGGAGCAGGATCTCAATCTCGACATCAATCTCTGCTTTATCTCCTGATCCTCTCCGTCCACCTGGACGTACACTTTCCTGTGCCAGTAAAACACCCGCTCGCTCTACGGATTCGATCACTTGGTGGAGAATGTGCAGCAGCCATTGATTAGTCATGGTGACCTTTCTCGATAATTAGAAAGCGGGAAACAGAGGAGGAATCACTTGGTCTGCCAGCCAAGCGTAACCCTACCGCCTTGCCAGAGCTGCAGATCAAGCCATTGATCGAGACGAGCTCGTCATACGTCATCTAATCTGTAGAGTTTGATCTTAAGCAATCTAAACACGTTGGCCAGATCGTGATCGTCAGGAAACCACTTGGAGAGCTCGACATTACAATGCACCGATTAGCCGAAGGCCCAAGCGAGAATTTATTCAGCGAAGCAAAGCTCAGCTTGCTGAGTATTCGTCACTGAGCGATTACTTGAGGATTTTGTAGAAGGGCGTGGCACTGGCAACTCATCACATGACGAAATCGCCAGATTTTTGAGAACTCCCTCATGGCCTAGGCTTGCCAGTTCCTCTTGGGTGCGACGCAGCAACGCGTTAACAGACTGCCCGGACTCGGCGCAGACAGTGATGGCTACTAGAGTGAGAGGGTTCACACTGAGTGGGCCACTCAGAGCAGTAATCATCTCAAGGGTGGGGCTTGACTGAGCTCGCTCCAATTTCGAGACGTATGTTCGGCTACTGACTTCGGCGAGGTTTCTCTGAGTCAGTCCTTTGCCGGCACGCATCGCTTTAAGCACAGAAGCAAAAGCAATCTTGAGCGACATAAGCACGTTCCTGATTTGAGTCAGTCCATTTGAGCATCGATGCGCTGGAGAGAGCCATTCTAGATGAGTGAAGGCTATCACGGTATCGCAGTGCTATACGCTCTTGATGAACTGTGCGGCGTGCATGTGCCGGAGATCACTCATTTGAGGTTCCTTAGAAGCTGACTAACTAACGCTCCAAGCGGAGTCAACTGGGTACGTGGATAGCATGTATCCGAATGTTCAGAACTGCTGGCAGTGATGTCTCTCAGTCGTAACCGTCCGGCGAAGTCACCTACCCGATCCCTGCGATAAGGGCGATGTTCTCCACTTAAAAATACGTGGACACCATCGCCCTTATTGTCAGGATTGCCATGCGCCAACGAACCTCTTATCCCAAACCCTTTAAAGCTCAAGTCGTCCAGGAATGCCTGCAACCTGGCGTGTCGATGGCCAGCGTAGCGTTGCGCCACGGTATCAACGCTAACCTGGTTAGAAAGTGGATACCTGCTTATCGTGATCGTCAGGCGCCAGCGTTGCCGGCTTTCGTTCCGGTGAAACTGGAGCCCCGAACTCAGTCTGATCAGCAAACGTCTGTCAGCATTGAGGTGCCTTTCGGACAGCAAATAATTACCGTGAAGTGGCCATCCTCAGATCCTGATGGGTGCGCCCGGTTTATCCGTGAGTTGGCCCAGTGATCCGCATCGATGCAATCTGGCTCGCCACCGAGCCCATGGATATGCGCGCCGGTACCGAGACTGCGTTGGCCAGAGTGATCGCGGTATTCGGTGCGGCGAAGCCGCACTGTGCTTATCTCTTCGCCAACCGCCGCGCCAACCGAATGAAAGTTCTCGTGCATGACGGTGTAGGTATCTGGCTTGCAGCCCGACGATTAAACCAAGGTAAATTTCACTGGCCCGGCATCCATCGAGGATCGGAAATCGAACTCGATAGCGAGCAACTTCAGGCCTTGGTACTGGGACTGCCTTGGCAGCGGGTCGGCGCAGGCGGCTCGATCACAGTGCTCTAACACCTGCCATTAGCCCATCGGTTTATCGCCGCTGACCGCCTGCTCTGGCACAATCGGCGGCATGACTTCCTCGCCCAACCTCGATCAAATGACACCGGAACAGCTACGCGCCTTGGCCGAACAGGCCTTGCAGTTGCTGTCCCAGGTCGACTCGATGGGCCAGAAAATCCACCGCCTTGAAACGGTCAACGAGCAACTCGCTCATGAGATCGCCATCCTCAAGCGGCACAAGTTCGCCAAACGTAGCGAGCAGCTAAGTCCTGACCAAGGCAGCTTGCTCGATGACCTGCTCGACACTGATATCGCAGCTATCGAAGCCGAGTTGAAGGCGGTCAATCCGCCAACTGCACCGACCGAGCCACGCCAGAAGCCCAAGCGTGCGCTGCTGCCATCGCAGTTTCCACGCACCGTTATCCATCACGAGCCGGAAAATACCCAGTGCGCTTGCGGCTGCCAACTTCAGCGCATCGGCGAAGACGTCAGCGAGAAGCTCGATTACACCCCCGGAGTGTTCACCGTCGAGCAGCATGTACGTGGGAAGTGGGCCTGCCGTCAGTGCGAAACACTGATCCAGGCACCGGTACCGTCCCAAGTGATCGACAAAGGCATCCCGACCGCAGGCCTGCTGGCTCATGTGGTGGTGGCGAAGTTCGCTGACCACTTGCCGCTGTATCGGCAGGAGAAAATTTTTGGCCGCGCCGGCATGATGATCGCCCGCTCGACGCTGGCACAATGGGTTGGACAAACCGGTGTGCAGCTCCAGCCTCTGGTCGATGCGCTGCGTGAAGCGGTGCTGGCCGAGGGGGTGATCCACGCGGATGAGACCCCGGTTCAAATGCTTGCGCCAGGCGAAAAGAAAACCCACCGGGCGTATGTCTGGGCCTACAGCACCACGCCGTTTTCGGCACTCAAGGCTGTGGTTTACAACTTCAGCCCAAGCCGAGCGGGCGAGCATGCGCGTAACTTCCTCGGTTCCTGGAACGGCAAGCTGGTGTGCGACGATTTTGCTGGCTACAAGGCTGGCTTCGAGAAAGGTATGACCGAAATTGGTTGCATGGCTCATGCCCGCCGCAAGTTTTTCGATCTGCACGTGGCGAATAAAAGCCAGTTGGCCGAACAGGCACTGCACTCGATTGGTGGTTTGTACGAAGTTGAGCGGCAAGCGCGAGACATGAGCGATGAGGATCGCTGGAGAATACGACAGGAAAAAGCTGCTCCGATAATCGTAACGCTACATGACTGGATGTTGGCCCAGCGAGATCTGGTGCCCAACGGATCGGCAACGGCCAAGGCCCTGGATTACAGCCTAAAACGCTGGGTGGCGCTGACGCGCTACCTAGACGATGGGGCTGTGCCCATCGACAACAACCAAGTCGAAAACCAGATCCGACCGTGGGCACTTGGACGCTCGAATTGGTTGTTTGCCGGATCGCTGCGCAGTGGTAAACGGGCGGCAGCGATCATGAGTTTGATCCAGTCGGCACGCATGAATGGGCATGATCCGTATGCCTATCTGAAGGACGTTCTGACTCGTCTGCCGACGCAGCGGGCAAGTGAGATTACGGAGTTGCTGCCGCATAAGTGGGCGCCCGTTTAACTACGCAACGCGTGTTCGGCGGATGCTTACATTGTTTCTAAGGTTATGCGTAACAAATCTTATACCAACGTTAACCGCTCCCATATTCTCGCCCCCAGAGAAACATCATAGGCTACTCAACAACCACTTCATGGAGGATGCACATTGCAAATACCTATCGCATTGGTGGCAGGCATGGGGGCGCAAAACCGTTCGATTGGCAAACGCCGGGGCCTGCTGCGCGTCGTGCCTGATGACCTTCAGCGATTCGCCGAAAAGACGATTGGAAAGCCAGTGATAATGGGCCGAAAAACTTTCGAGTCGATCATCGTATTAAGTGGCCAGGCGCTCACGAAACGTCCCAATATCGTACTATCTCGCGACCCCACCTTTAGGAGAGATGATGCGATTGTTTGTCGATCACTGGACTCGGCACTTGAGTGTGCGGCGCAGGACAACCCTGAGGAGATTCATATTGGTGGAGGGTCTGAGATTTATAGCCAAGTTATCCATAGGGTAGATCGGCTTTACCTCACTCTCTTCCATGACGATCAGGAGGGTGATACGAAGTTTCCAGAATTCGAGAATGCGTTCACCGAGGTCTCACGCCATGGTGTCAGAGAACACAACGGCTTGCGATACGAATGGGTAGATTACGTTCGACGTTGAATAGCTATGCCCATTACGGTGCAGTCTAAAAGTTCGGTAAATTCGTGCAAGCCCCTGGAAGGGCACTTTCGAAGCGCCCTTTAGCTATCAAAAGCATTGGGAAGGTGACTTGACCGGACGCTTACTCTCAGTCAGCAGTGCATCAAATTGTGGGACACAAAAAAGCCGCCTAATGGCGGCTTCGTTGTGTGGGAGGCTCAGTAGCTATTCAAATGCTTGGCATTCGATTCTAGAATCTCGCCAGCCAAAATTCTGCGGGCACGAGCAGACAGCTCTCTGCTGATCTCTTCGGCAGTCTTAGGGCGTGTTTTAGGTTTCGAAGCACAAGCTTTGCGAACCAGAGTAACGCGAACCTCACTGGTCATGATAAACCTCCGATAGGTACGTCAGGAGTCACGAGTGGTCTTCAGTAACGCTAACATCTTGCCTAGATGGTAGCAAACCGGCACCATAAATTGGGCGAATTGATCAGCTCGGTCTGCGTTTAGCAGCATGTTCTCAGCGTTGCGGCTCACATTCAAGACGCCGATGAGCTCATCGTCATGAAAGACCGGTAAGCTTAGGATGGATTTCGCATGCTTCAGGTCACGGTAATACTTACCGATTTTTTGCTCATATCGGCCGTTCATTTCGCTGACTTCTTCACGTTGGGCGGTAACCCAACTGCTCACCACGCTCGATGTGTTGGAGATATACTCAGGCTGCCCTGACGACGCGACGCGCGGCGCTCCAGGAAGATTAGGATGGTGGAACTCAGCATCGAAGTCCATATCCAAGGTGTAGGGTAGGCATACCTGGTCAAGTCCAGTATCTGCTCTATCACCGCCTGATGAAGTGGTTGTAAGTTCATCTTCTAGAAATAGGATGCCTGAGCAGCGCTGCAGTGCAACCTCATAATTCTGGTTGTGCAGGAAAAAATGGTCATGCATAACCCAAACCTCACGGGTAAAACGTCGAGCCCGCGCCGTTTCGGGTGATGCTGAATTGATCTGGGCCTGAGCCCCTGCGCCCGACTCACCAGCGGTGCCTGCAAGTTGTGCCGCCCCCTCACTAGCCTGAATATCGGCTTCTTCGTGATATGCCTCCTCTGGTTCAGGCATCTGCTGCGGGAGCACAAGGCTGTCCAGTTCCACCTCGTCCTTAGGAAAAACACTCATGATATTGGCTTGGTAAGCAACATGCTTATTGGTACCTGATACCCCGTCCCACAGCCTTGTCAGCGCGAGAATGCTGTCCAGCATGGAGCGCATATGTTCAGCTACTTTTTCTCGGGTGATAGTGGGATCAGTTTTGGATGCCCTGCGTAGCAGACCGATGGTGGCCTGGGTGTCTACATATTCCTGAATGAACTGTCGGGGGGGGAGGTAGGTCAATCTGCTTTCCATTTCCTCATTCTGCTTACGCAAGCTCACCTGCATCACTTCATTCTGGCGCTCCTTCTCGTCCGTGACCGCACTCAACGCGCGCTCCCGTCGATAAACCAGCCACAGAGCAATAGTCGAGAGTACGAGAGCACTGATAGTGTGCTTAAAACTTTCCTGAAAATTTAAGTCTGTGACACGGCCAAGCTCCGTAAGGATCGGGCCGCTACAGACGGAAATGAAAGCAGCACTGGATACGCTAGCTAACGCAAGTAGAAACGAGCCCCACTCAGAAGCAAAGAAGCTGGGCTCTTTTTTGGAGGATGCTGGATTTTGGATCTCCGCCTTAGCTTGGGAGGAGGCTTTGTTGGCATCACTGCACATGATCACTTCCTTGCGGTGTCCTGCTACGCGGTTCAAGACAATTTAGGTTTTTATGCTGGAAATTTGAAACTGGGCGACGTCAGAGATCTAATAAATCCATGCGTCTAACGTAGGCGGTCAAATCGCAGGTGCCGCCATTTCAAGCATTCAAGCACCATCAAATTTAATCAGATTGGGCCGAAGTTTCGAACATGTGACCCAGTCACTAGCTGAGATCCCTACCGTGCCGACGCGGGGGGCGCTGCAGAATCTAAAGCGTCTTAGACAGGATGTGCCCGAGGGCTGCTGTATGAGCGTTCGCGGCGGCTAAAGCCGAGCATTGATCCAATCCCATACTGCTTTATCCAGCCATCCTTGATGGGCGCCAGCAATAACCTGGGTTACAAAAAGCCGGTCATTCGGATCGAGCCTACTCCTCAGGTCTACGCAGACTTGTTCCGCTGTAGCGCTGGAGCTAACCCATCGTACCGACTCCAGCCCGTGATCTGTGACGTTCTGATAACGATCCAGATGCTCAATTAGCGCGGCTCTTGCTTGATTGTAGGCGTAGGAGCCGTGCTCTTTGTTCAAACTCCATGTCACCATGAATACTGACATCTATCACTCCTTGTTGAGCTATTGATGGCATGATCGAGATTAAGCTATGAATTTTCAAGCATCAACCTCGGGTATGCCTGTGTCGTAAGTTTTCAGGCCGCACCCCCGAAGGGCATCAATACACTCGTTGCAGGACTGTGCGGACACATCTCACCTTTTCGGAGGCGGCGGTGGCGGGGGAGCAGCAGGCCTCTGGCTGGTAGTCTGCTTGTTTATGCCATTATTTACATGAACCTTGCCGTCAGATTGGTTTGTCATGGGATTACCTTTTGGTGGGTGGTGGTGGGGCCTTAGGTGGAGTTGCCGGGCGCTGAGCGAATGGCTTGGGTGGATTTGAATGTCCGCCACTCGGTTTGCGTGGTTGGGGAGATATACCTCTTTCCTCGTACATTTCGACCTCTATTTTTTCGGCGCTTTAGGGGGCGCAGGCGGTGGTGCTGAGGGACGAATGTTAGCTGGTGCAGGAGGATTAACATTCATCCCCTCATTACCAGTTCGCTGTTCAAGCACGTGATGATTAGGTTTATTTTCGTTATTCACTTCTGATCTCCTACTCTAGAAATTCGACTAGGTACACATCGCTGTTTGCAATCAAATAACTCTCGATGCCGGGCGTGTCGACCCACTCATTCTCTTCGTTCATCCAGCTCGGCTGTGTAATGAGGAAGTGCCCATCTTTAGGCTCGGTTGGCCATACCGCCGGGTACCCGAATAATCGCCGTCCATCAAGCAGGGTAAGCACCACGCTTTTGCCTTCACGTTTGCGGAAGGCATAAATCCACTCGGGATACGACGAGCGAGACGTCAAGGTCAGCCACCTCCCAAATCTGTACAGGTAGTCGTGGTTCGATGCGAAGGCCAAGAGCAAGCCTAAAGATACTGCCAAGCCTACCCCCCAAACGCCCTCTACCTGAACCGACCACTCTCCCAGCTGAAAATAGTGTGCGCCTATGTAGATCAATAACACCTTGATGCCTGACACCAGCATCGTTATGAGACCTGTACTTATGAGCGCCTGAACCGTGCGCTCGAACTGCTCAGGCTTTTTAACATCGGCCAGCCAGTAAAAAATCATGGTAGTCAGAAAGCCAGGAACAAGCGTCTGTACCAATGGGATGATTTTCGTTGCTAGATCTTCCATTGCCTGTCTCTCTTACTTGATTGGGCGGACGCCTGAATCATTCGTTGGCTCAAAGCCGGTGCTTACACCGCTATCGTTCTTAACCATGGCCGAGAGAGCGGCATGTCATCTCTTATCAAGAGAAAAACTCATCCCCAGGTATCTTTGATTGAAAGAGACGCATCAGAGCATAAAATTTGGGACGCCTTCGACATTTGAGATATCGCATTTGCTTGGGCCCCTTCGGTGGTGGGGGTAGGAGCCACATCTTCATTGAGCCACCCCCTGACTCTGGTGTGCGTAGCACGAGGTGGCCGTGATTATCGCGAATGTAGCCATTCGCGATAAATCCTAGGTGTAAGCCTGGATAGGAGTAGACCGAACCATCGTGAAAGTAGGCGAGTGGACGGCCACAGTATGCATATAAGTGCTCGTCGTCATCTGTATACGCGATCGGCTTGTGTTGCATATCATAGAAATCTAGGCTCATGAGGCTCTTCATTGCAGCAATGGGAGAACAGGGCACTTATGTGCCCCGAGCTCTGTTAAGCAGCCAAATTACTTGGCTGCTTTAGGGCGAATGACGATACGAAACGGCTGACCGTTTGCACGTCGAATCACCTTCCCGGTTTTGGTGGTGATGGTCATGCGATAGATGACCTCACCCTCCTCGTCGGGTTTTTCGAACATCTCAATCTGGGACATAAAATGTCTCCTGCTGAGGTAGGCTCAAACACAGAACTCGCTCCCTTGCGAAAGGAGCCCACAGGGGCTACCATCGCAAAGCTTTCTTCAACGAAGCGCGAGAGACATCTGGAGTCTGTTCAGATGTCTTTTCCCAAAGGCCGGTCAAGGTGCGAACTTGATCGGCTTTTTTGTTTCTGGCTTTCCACCATCTAGTCCAATGCAGGCTCAGAAGCCTCTTCGTAGTGCTAGTGATGAATATGTATCGGAGCCATTTGCAAAGCCTATCATCATCATTTTGATGACGTCAACTGCTCATGTGTTATGCTGCGTGAAAGGTGACGGGCTTGACCGACTTTTAGATTCGATGGAGATGACATGATTGATTTGAGCGAGTACAGCCAAGCGCAACGGGAGCGCCTGGTGTACATCGATTTCCGCCTCTACTTCACGGGCGCCGTCTCACGTGCGGATCTCATGGATAGGTTTGGCGTAGGCGCCGCTGCCGCCACTCGTGATTTCGCTCAGTACAAGGACGTTGCTCCCCAGAACACGGAACTCGACACGGTAACGAAGCAGTATGTAATGCGCGAATCTTTCTCCCCTTTGATCGCGCATGCGTCTGAGCGAGTTCTCACTGCGCTTTCGCAGGGGTTCGGCTATGGCTTGGATTCATATGAAAAGCCGCTGATCCCCCACGAGTCGGTTTCGTTGCTCAGCAAACCTAAGGTGGAAGTTTTAGCGCCCATCACCCGGGCAATTCACCTCAAGCGGGTCGTTAAAATCAGCTACACCTCCGGTTCAGGTCAGTCAGAGCGAAGCATCGTACCGTTCGCTATTGGTTGTGACGGTCTTCGCTGGCACGTCCGGGCGTTTGATCGGAAACGTAAAAAGTTTGCAGACTTCGTTCTAACTCGAGTAGGGCATGCCGAGATCCAGATGGGTGAGAAAGCTGGAGACGAAGAAACGCCGAAGCACGATGATCAATGGAATCGGATGCTCGAATTACCCATCGTTCCGCATCCCGATAAGGACTCTACAGAGATCGTGAAGCGTGACTACGACATGCTTGATGGCGTGCTCAAACTACGCGTTCGCGCCGCCATGGCAGGCTACGTACTGCAGCAGTACCATGTCGATTGCTCACCTGATCACAGCATCACGGACAAGGCTTACCGACTATGGCTCAAGGATCCTCTGGCGCTTTACGGAGTAGAGAGCTCCATGTTCGCTCCTGGCTACCAAAGTCCTAATTAATTGCCCGCCAGAGGCGCATCACTGGAGAAAAACTGTTCGTAACAGGCACTATTTGTTCCTCACCCGTTGTTGGCCAGTCGATTCAAGAGTGCCCGACTGGCCACCAAAGCTATATGAAGACGCATCGTTGAATGGTCTTCATCCGAAAGGCCTTTATGGGAACCATCTGAGTGCAACATCTTCATCAACCCGTTGAGCATGCCTTTCCCATCTTGGCTCCATTCTGAACGGCTTTCCGATAAAAAACCGCGATTGGCCTACGCTTGAAAACCGTTGTTCAAGCCCGGGTGAGGAGGGAGGTCAGCGGACGCAATCTGCGTTGCTATCTCCAGAACGAGGCTCTCGATGAATGTCCTGATCTGCGCGTTTGCTGCCGCCCAGTCGCCTCTCGTATGCGCGTCAATAGCCTGATCAAGATGACCGCAAGATCTGACGAAACCAAATCGTTTCAGGTGCTGGTGAACTTGATCATCGCCCGCAGGCAAATACACATTTTTTGGCAAGCTTCGCCTTAGCCAAGGAGGTGCGCCCTGTCCGCAGTCGCCAGCATCCCAGGAAACAGTGAACCTATCCGGCGCTAGGCAGCGCTCGAATTGTTCCTGTTGCTCATGTACGGAAGGCAAGCTCATGAGCCGAACGGCTTCACGAATCAGGGCTTCGCCATGCGTCATCTGACCTTCTCGAGCCCAGAAAACCAGCCCAGCCCGTTCCAAGAGTATCTTGTTGAATACAACTCTTTTTTTCGGAACCGACAGCTCACCTCCGAAAGGTACCCACTGATCAAGCTCAAGCCGTTGCACCATCAAATCAAAGCCTGCGTTTGTTCCTGCTTTCTCAATAAAATCCGATGCAGCCAGCAGGGTCTGGCGAGTGAAATGCAACTGCTCAGACATCTAGCCTTTTTCAATCGTTGTTCAGCATGCATAGCGGGGTCATCTTCCGGCAGCGGGTAGCCAGCCTCTGAGAGTGCCTTGGCCCGTTCTTCTATCTGCACGCGCTTAGGATCACAGCGGGCTTGATAAACCCTGCCTGGTACGTCTGTGCTATTGCTATTGCTATTGGTCATTTGCCGCTCACCTAGACAGTCGAACCCGCAGTCGACGAGCACGCTCCTTAAACGCGGTCTCACCACCTTCAAGAATTTCGCATACCCGCTCACGGATCAATTTGTCCTCCAGTCCACCCGATAGGTAGGTGATAGGAGGTAGCTGCCCATTACCATGAGGGCCGCATTCGGCGATGATGATTTGGTCGGCATCCGTGTTCACAACCAAGTTGGCGTTGTGGGTCACCATAATGACTTGTCGAGTCGACTTGGCGGCCATGAACAGTGGGACGAGATCGTTGTAGATTGACTTGGGGTCGAGGTTTTCTTCTGGTTGATCAATGATCAGTGGCCGGCTGTCTTTCGCATCAAGCGAAAGGTAAAGCAGCAACAGCACAATTCCTCTGGTGCCAGGAGAGAGCTTCTGGATTTCGACGCCGTCGTAATTTATGGCGTAACGTACAGAAATGTGGTCAGTACCGTAGAGCCATTGGGCTAAGCGTTTCGTCCACCGCCGATACTCTGCCAGATCCGATGTGGCTACTGGCGCATGCTCAACGAGCTGTTCATGGTAGTTCTTAATAAACTCTCTCAGCGCAGCTAGCACAGTCTCGTCATCCCCGTAGAGCCAGGGAGTATTCAGCGACTCGAGCACTTTTTCGCGCAAGGTACCCCGGCCTCTGAAAGGGCCCTTTTTAGATAGGTTGAGCAAGGACTCACCCTCGGCTAACCATGCCTCAATGTCGACAGTTCGAGCTACCGAGAAAGAAAGCTTGTTGAGAGTTCCTTGGGCGCTTTCCAGGCGCTGTTTGATGGGCGAGTAGAGCTCCTGGAGAACTTGCTCCTCAGCAATGAGGGCAGAGAAAACGCGCTTGTATGAATCGCACCGTTCACTCACCAAGACTTCGAGACGTTGGGAGGCCCCGACATGGTCGGTTAATTTCTCCCTGCTGGCCCGCAATAGCTCAGCTTCCGTGGTTATTTTTGTTGATAGCTCTTTGAATCGCTTGGCGGTGTCTTGGTCGACGCTGACCAACTGCTGGAGTCGATCAATTTCTGCCTGCAGCAACGAGAGATTGCATTCTTCAAGCTTGGCGCCTTCAGCGATAAACGCCTGTTGAGAGTGTTCGTTCGGAGCCGGTGGGGTTCCGATCCATGCGTCTCTGTTCTTTTGAGCCTTGAGCAGCATATTCGATAGGATGGCTCCGACGTCGCCTTCGTAGTCCCTGAAGAAAGCACTCCACTCATCATTACCCAGACCACTTTTGGTATGGCGTGCTTGGATGTCTCTTAGATCACTGGGCGCCACGACCTGGCGAACATTGTTGACCTCATCCTGCATCAGAAGAGTCTGCTGCTCTTGGGCTTTGTAATACCTCACATAGCCGGCAACCTTTTCTGAGGCGGCGGTCAGTAACTGCAGTCTGGACAGCCTGACCTCTGAGCCCTTCGCGACAAGCTTGCTTCTGTCTTCGGTTAGTCGTTTGACCAGCGAATCTTTTTCCTGCACCTGCGTAGTCAGCTGGAGCACGAGGCTGCGTTTTTCGAGTTCGGTGTTGATTCTCTCTGACAAATTGCCGAGTGATTCCTCCTCCCGCCGCCTAGCCTCTCGATATCGCTCAGAACGGATGTCTCTCAGGTCATTGAAGCTGATGGCACCCTCACGCTCAGTGGGGGAGTGCGACTCGTAAATTACCCGCTCGACCTCTGCCAGGAGGCCGTCCGTCATACCATCGGCTGAGCAAAGCTCCTCCACGAACTGCTGCGACAGATACCGAGCTCTTGGGTACACGAACTCATCGTCAGTCGTCTGGTTGAGCGGGCTGGCCTGCGTGTCACAGTTGCACCAGGTGATATTTACTTCAGCATTTTGTAGGTGGTCTTGGGCTCTCACTAAGAACGAGTGCCCTGTAATTGCGTTGCCCCGTGCGTCACAGCCTGCCGCCAAGATGTCAGCCAGCGCGGTCTTTCCTGAGCCTCTTGCGCCTACCACGGCAATCAGGCCTGGGTTCAGAGCCAGGGATGGTGTCTTGAGCCATGGTGCATTGGTTATATCGACTTGGGAGATGACCTCGGAAGCATTTCCGTAAGGCGGTGGTTCCTCTCCAATGAAAGCCCTGCCTGCCGGATCGATACAAGCCTGACGAAGCGTATCGAAGGTAGGGCTTCCCTTGAGCCAGCTAAATCTCTTCCCATCAGGCGCCCCAGTCTTGGCAGTTTGATGGGCATCGCTGCCATGCAAGCACGGTTTTAGGCCGTTGTACCGCTCAACCAAGCTCTCCGCGGATAAAGCTTTTCTACCTAGCCAAAAATCCCTTTGGTTCGGGTTGGAGGCAAAAATGACATGCGCGAACCGCTCAATTTCCTGGCGCAAAACCTCATCTGCACCCTCTTTCAGTGCGGAGGTACCGTCATTCTCCTTTGCCGCGACTGCGATGATGAGGTTGGCTTGTGCCCACTGGCTGTTTTTGTGCTTGTCCTTCAGCTCCTGAAACGAAACCTTGAAGCGCTCAGCACCATGGCGCAGGGCCGCTTGGTCATCTTGGATGTCAGGGTTCGCTCGTCTTCCAAGCCTTCTCAAATCGCTTGGGGTGCACCTGAACTCGTCGTCGAAAGCCTTGAAAGTAAGCGAGGCAAGAAAGCGCTCAAGCTCTTCTAGGTGATTTTCTTCATCGGGACATACCAGTAGATGAGCGTTGATCCAGGATCTGGCGGTTCCCACATCGAAGCGAATTTCGACATTGGGGAAAAGAAGCTCGCAGCTCGCAAGCCTGCCCGCCTGCTTGTGCTCAACCAGCTGTCTGTAGGTATCAAGCAGGTAGTAATCCGTCACCGCAATCGCGCTGATGACGGGTGACGCTTCTTCCAAAGCTCTGAGATAGCCCTCCCAATCACCTCTGAACTGATCGTTGAACAACGTGCCTGGTGCGTGTACGTGGGGATCCCATCGAAGCCAGCGAGATCCAGAGGAAAGAGGCTTTGGTTCAGTCTGCATATTTACATCCTAGTAGGCAGATGGGAGACACATTGCGGTCACGACGCCCGAGCAGGCGGAGCGCGAGCATGAGCTGTCACCGTGCCACTATTTTGGATTCGGTTAGCTGTGTCAATCTGCACCCGATGGGGCGAGTGCGCTTATCTAGGGGCGGATAAATCGCCAATGATCCATTTGCAGTGCAAGGGGAGGAGGGGGCGGCATATCCAAGCGAGGACTTTAGTGCTTGGCATGAGAAGGGTAGTAATTCGAGCTGGTTCTACGAGGAGTAGGTGAAGAGAGGCATCAAATACTTCGGGGGCGTGTGGTATCAGAAATCGGCTGTGAGTCTGATGGCAAGCGGATCGCGCAGGCCGCGAGGCCGAGGTGCGAGGATGGAAGCCCATTGGGCCGAGACGCGGCGAGCGGCTCGGTTCACGACAGCCGCCCCGAAGGGCGCGCATAGAGAATTCCACGAACATTCATGTCATCGCGGCAACGTGGTCATAATTATTTTTCATGTCCGCTAAAGTTTTTTGAACGACAAACCGTTTATGTTTGTATTTGGCCGGGACGGTAAATGCATATGCTTGAGGCACCTGATTTGACTAGCACTCTCTCTTTCAAGCGGGAATTTCTCTGCTGGCGGGGTCGGGAGTTCGATGATCGCTATGAATGCCGTGTTGCAGGTATCGAGGGAGGGGGCGCGAGTATTGAGTTTGAATTCGAAGGGATCGATGTCGGCTCGGAAGTAGCGGCGGATATTGCCTTTTGCCTTTCCGAAGCTCTGGCCATGACGGAACAAACGGATGCAGAAAGCGCGACGGCAGCACTCCGTTACGAGGGCCTGCTCAAAAGAAAGTATCGATTATCGCGTGGCGTATGGCAGTTCAGTGCTACAGGTGTTTTTCCCGTTGAGAATGCTAGCACTGAGCTTCTTGAAGGTACGCAAAGCGCGGGCACCTTTGTCGCGGTTCGAACCATAGAGGAGGGTGGCTTCGAACTAGAACTTGAAGAGATGGGCTACTCGTTTTCTGCGCAGGATGCATCCTGGTTGCAAGAGAAGCTCCTTGAAGTTAGCCAGCAGCTTCCAAAGCAGCACCCCCGAGTACGCTTGCTAGAGGCGGGATGCAGTGCCTGGGAACCCTAAGGATTTACGACGTACTTGACTGGTTAATAGGACATTCACCAGGGTGAGCCTAGTGGGCGGGGGCCGCAGTGGCGCAGGTGCCCGGTATCGCAGGGGCCACCATTCGATTCCTGCCGAACCTCGTTCGTTAGGTCTGCACGTGTCTCGCGGCACGGGCCGGATTTAGTACAGCGTAGGCAGGACATCCAGCATCACTATTTCTCAACCAAATCTTTGTACAGTTCTCGTGCGGCTAGGATCTGATCTCTGAGTTCTTCGGGGTCAATTCTCATGCCGCCTCGTTGTGTCACCTGCAGTGTCTTCAGGCTGTTGGCTGCTTTGATGAACTCTCGTTCTTCCGCCTGTATCCAGGGAGGTCGCTTGTCTTTCCAAAAGAGCCATGCCATCGGTTTAGTCCTATGTCTGGGAGGATTAAGGGCAGTATGTAGGAGTAGTAGGAGACGTCTATTCGGCGGCCGACAAACGCCTTAAGGAGGTGCTCGGCTCTCTCCCCAGTGCGCGCCGATGAGACTCTACGGCCGTCTCTCTAGGTTCGAAAAAATACCCCAATCCTAGAAAATAGCAGAATTATTGGTGTGCGAGGTCACGCAATCTCTCCTCATGCAAGAGTGACGCCCAGGCGCGAGTATGAAAGCCCGAAGGCGGGAGAACGAGAGTATTCCGGGGCTACTTGTACAGGAAAGCGAGGTTACTCTTTCCTGCTGGTCATGACGACGAGATTACGGGCCTCAATTACAGACACTGATCACAATGTAGTGCTTAATATCGTAGTATGTACCTTTCGCGCTGCAGATATCGCAGGGGAAGAGCGTAAGGCTTGTAATAAATTAAATTTTAATCGGCCTGGCGCGGCGATATTTCCGATTCATCTTCGATTTTTATAAGTAAGCCAATGAAATCAGAGGCTTTATAATCGGCTGCCTTCAGGATTTCCGTTCTCCTTCCCTTGTGTATAGACAATACCACTCGGGCCATGTCGATATAGTGTGTAAACGTTGTTTTAAGTTGGCTATGCCCCATCTGGCTCTGCAAGATCTGCGCGATAGCCAAATTATATAGGCCTTCGTTAGATTTCAGTAGTTCGTCGCCAAAGCATCGAATTAAATATTGAGTCGGCCACCAGTCTCTGCTGTCATAAAAACGAAGATTTGGCCGTAGATTTGGGTTGGTTTTCAATATTTTTTTCTTCGCTGCCGTCGTGCGTGAAGCGATTTTGTCGGGGGTTACGGGATGCCCATCCTTGTTCAAGAAAAGTATAGAAAGTGGAGGTTTTTTTCCGTATATGTTCAAATATTTTTTGGCGCGCTCTGCATAATATGGGGCTATATAGTTTTCTTCCAAATCCTTTAGGGCATCACGATGGATAATAATTGTCCTGGTTTTCTTTCCCTTGCTATCGTTGATAGTGTACTGGGTGGTTGGAAGGTCGAGGTTCATAGAGGAAAAGGGCATGATGTGACGGTTTTCCCCATTCCCGAAGTATGGAAACTTGCATAAATCCATCGGCCTCATGGCTGTGCCTAATGCGAAATAAAAAAGAGCCGAGTAGACCGGGTCGTTATAGTTTTCCAGTAGTTCTCTAATTTCACCAGGAGATACAAGGCCGCTATATGAAGACTGGCGGTTGAGCTTGTCCAATACGCTGATACTTGTTGCGTCAATAACATTTTTTGCCATAAGTGATACATATTGCTGATATCTGGAGCTTTTGTATGGAGGTATCCAAGTTCTGAGTTGGATGTTCACGCTGGTTGCAAAGCCAGCATCACCCAACCATCTGAAAAAATTCATAAGCAACTTTGCGTCCTCAAAGATGGTTTCTGTCGAGGGGCTTACAGCATTACGAGCAACTCTCCTGCGTTCCCGGGAAGTTTGCCAACGATTGATATTCTTATTTGTTGCGAATAAATAATATAAACTAGGCGCTCTGTTTAAGAATTCCTTCTGAGTAGATAGATAGCGGTAGAACATGGAGATTGCGCTGGCGTATCTAGAAGATGTTTTTAGCGATGCGCGCGTGCATCGATAAAGGAAAAGGTTCACGTGGCTGAGCAAAGTGCTTTGTTTTGCGCCATCATGGATAAGTATAAAATGTTGCACCGGAATATCTAGCTCGCTGCTCACATAGTTTAGCTTTTTTTTTGTAATGTTTATCATGTTACTTTCCGTTTTTAGCGCAAAAGTATACGACGCTGTCTATCCCTTTTGTGAGATATATGTGGTCGGCTTTTTCCGAAAGTTTGATCTCTTCAATTGGTAAGTTTGTAGAGCGAAAAGCTCTTTGAGCATTCGCTTCTGCAACTGAAATAAAGTCTGGAATAAAAACCGAAATTCGAATTGGGGCAGTCACTTTGCTAATCAAATTTCTCAATTCTATCGCGGTAAATATAGGTGCTCTTAGGACGATCTCAGATGATTTTGAAGGGGGAAGCATTTCCAAAAAATTTGATAGATCGCATAAGTGTTTGTCTATAAAAATAATAAGCTTGTTTTTATTATCAGTAAAGCTATTGACTTTGGTTAAAAGTCTCGCAATTTCTTTGTCTTTAGAATCTAGGTAGGCATTGTAGTCACGGTCTTGTTTGTATGACGCCATGGCTGATTCTAATTTCGGATCGAGGACTACTCTCGATCCTATTGTGGAGGACATGCTTTCGTTTGTAGACATAATTTTTGATTTTGTAATTTGTGCTTTCAGGCTAACTATTTGCTCTGAGTAATTTTGTATGAGTGTAGTTTGTTTTTCGAGAGTAATTCTGATGTCGTCAGTCTCGAACAATGTAATGTCATTATTCATTAATGATGTAATGTGTTTGTCGAGAGTCTTTTTTAGCTCCGTGTTGTGCCTGTCTTTTATGGCGGACAGTTCGTTCTCAAGTGCAACTACACGACTTTGACTTTCGATTAATAGGTCGCTTACGGACTCTTGATTGCTGCTAGGCAGAAGTTCGCCGACAGGCTTCTCTCCTTTTATGTAACCAAGCAGGTCACCATAATATCGATGGAAAGCTTGTCTCGTAATTCCTGCTTCATCTGCTATTTTTCCTACCTTGAGTTTTTTTCCAGTGGAGGAGAAATGATGATGAATTATTACGTTGATAAGCCGTTGCCGAGTGTCGTTGATCATGTCATACCTCCACAAACTTGATGTCGAGCGCCGAATCAGTTGATAGCTCAGATTGCAAATCATCAAATTCAGAATTGTATGCGTGTAGGTTACTCGCTTGTAGGTTGTGTAAGTGAAATTTGTATGACTCTACTTTGCTGAAGATTTCTCGACGAGTACGATCGGGAAGTGTTACTTCCGTATTGTCTAAAATTCTTTCATAAAACTTGATGTTGTCCATCAATGCCGCCCTAGCTTTATCCACCACTACAATTTTCCGGCATTCATAGTGACAGTTACTAGGATCGGGGCGGGGTTGTTCATCGCCAAAATTTCTACCCTTTATGCAAGGGGGTAAATTGTCCATATTAAAAATTTCTGCTGTCACACAGAAAGTACCGATCGCCGTTCGTTTTATGAACAAAGGCTCACCGCCCGCTAGAAGGTTTGATACGTAGTCGAGCAGTGATATTTTCAACTGCCTACCGACAAAATCACTTGGTTTTTCAGCCATTCTTTCGGAGATGCGCTTAGCAATTTCTCCCGAAAAGGAGCCATACCGAATAGCAGTGATGATCTCATGAAGCTCTTCGGTATAAGACTGTTCGATTGTTAATGCAACGCATCTCACCATGGCGGGGTTACGAGCAATATATTGCATCGTCATTTTGTATGATTTATGGCCAAACAGAGCCCTGATGAGTTCAATGTTTCGCTCATCTTGGTTGATCAAAATTTCGGCAATAGTTTTTCTGAATCGATGAATGTGCAGCCGGTCGATTGGCAACTCATTTCTGAGCTGGCTGATTACCGTTTCCAGAATCTGGGGGGTAAAACTGTTCAGCGGGGTGGAGTTGAAATTGGATTGAAATAGCCAATGAGGCCTAGTTTTGCGACCCGCGCTACAAAGCTTGTGGTAAAGCAATGCAGACTCTGCGACAAAGCGCGGAAGTGGCAGATACTCAATTTCCCCAGTATAGTTTGGGTCTTGTGCGGTTTTCCAGCGTACGATGCGTAACCAGTAATCTCCGGATCCATCTGGCCTATCATTAGAAATGTCGGTGATGCTTAGCGGTGCTAGCTCTGAGGCCCGAGCACCGCTGATCAAGGCGACCATAATGAAAAGTGAATTTCTAACGTGGTCTAGCGCTTTAGCGTAATTTGTCTGCCAGGTATAGCGCCAGTAATCTGCCCCGCGATTGGCACGGAAATATTTAGCGCGATTGAGTTCCATCACCGTCTTATCGCCTATTACTATATGGACAGAATTCTCTAAGGCCGAGTCGATGTGTGCTCTTTGAATTTTCCCGTTGTCGCCGCGCTCGGCGATGTCCTCGATAGCAGGTATTATCTTCTCGAGTTGAGGGGCTGCTTTCTCCAACCAAAAAAGTGCGTACTCCATTAGGTGGCCAAGGTCTTCCTCCGAAAATGAGACCCAAGTCTGAAGGCTGCCTTTCAAAGTTTCATGGATGTCTGCCCGGCGCTCAGGGATTTCTATCTTGCCTAGCGCTACATCAATTCGCAGGTGCGGTGGAATAAGGTGTTGTTCGGAAAGAGAGATCCAGATCTTGATCATCCGAAATAACCCGAGATAACACTGTGCGCTTTCTTTTTCCCTGACGTTATCTAGTGCATGGTTTATCATATTGACGCTGATCATCGCCAAAGCTTCAGGCGTAACCTCAAGGTGATTTTCGACAAATAAGTATTTCTCTAGTAGCGTAAAGTCGTAGCAGTATGCAAGAGTCGTCCGATTGCTTTTGATTCCCCGCAGAACGGTGTTCTCCGGCAACAAATAATAGGAAAGTGCTCTTTTCAGCTCATTTGCGCCAAGGGTGACATGGTCGAAATAAATTGCGCACGAATAACCAAACTTGTGGGTCTCTAATCTCCACGGATTATCGTGATAATTTGAGTGTTTCGAGACGGGGAACTGACCTTGGCTCACTTCGAGTTTTCGAATCAGGTCGCTGTCTTTGGGCAGGTTCGTATGCTCAGACTCAATCAAGAGGCTTTCTAGCTCTATTTCCGCTGCATCGCAGACATCGTGCTCGAATTCATCGATGAGAGACTGCCTATATTGTTCATCACTCATCTAAATCACCCGTTTTGAAGATCATTTTGAGGTCTTGCATCTGGCGAGGTAGCATCGGAGAATTGAGGTTACGATAACGGATAGCCTCATTCATGGCTTGATCGTCGTTCCAGTTATCCAAGATATCGTTAAGAACATCTCTCTCAGCTTCCAGTCGAGTTCCGAATTCCGTATGAACCCTGTCTCGGAGAAGTTCATCCACATGAGCTGCGCGCTCAATTAAATAGGGTAATGAATCTTGCAGAACGCGCAACTGGCTGCAAAAAATGCACTGTTCCAAAGCTTTGCATTTATCACCTTTTGCCAATTTAGTTGCTCCTGGCCAATCAGGTTTATTCCGGTTGGCGCAGGCCCACAGGGCCCTTTCAAAGTAGGGTAGGTGGAAGATGCTGAGTTTTGCATTGCTAATCTGCCTAGCCTCTTTACTCAAAAGACCTTTAAGCTTCCTGGCGCGCAGTAGCTTCACTACATGCTCAAGCACATTACGAAGACGTTTTGTACGCTTGATCTTGGCCGTTGACGAATTATCATAGAATTCGTCCGTAGTCTCACGGGACTCGTGCCCCATAAGCTGGGAAAGGAAGGCAAATGCCGTTTCATCCTTGTTAAGGAAAAACCATGTTGCACGCAATCGATGTGTCAAAGTTCCAGCCGAAGTCAGTCTTACGCCATTGTCAATCACTTCGTTTTCTTGAAGAAATTTATTTACCGCGACCGAGAACATCAATGACAGATCAAGGGTGGCGACCGGTACAGATCCCTTCCAACCATTTGAAGTTCGCATGTACGAGAACATTGTATTAACCTTCTTGTTTCTTAGGGGGTCAATCAAATGCTCAGCATAGGGAGCCAAGGGGGCCGAAAAATCCTTCGCCAACAGAATTAAGCTATAAAGAGAGTATGGATTCTCACTGTCGCTACGAGCAATTACTTTTTTGGGGTTTTCGTACGGTACATCTCTGCCTTGGCTTCGGAATTTTTCTGAAAAAATAATTTTTTGGTTTTCTTCAATGGTTGCAGTCAAACCGTGTTCGAAATTATCCTTGTCAATATCCATTACGGACTCTTTGTTCCAACCCGCTTGGAGCATCATCAGCAAGGCGATTGCTGCCATTTCTTCAGCCGTCGGATAATAAAGAGCCAAGTGGTCGTCAAGGCTCATCATAGGAGGAAGGTTGTTTGCAGTCCGATAGGAAGGTGTTCGTAGTAGCTTCCAGAGCATGAACTTAAGGATGTCGTCGCAAGCATTGAAATTTAATAACAACGCAGAGCTATATATGTTTTTTGATTCGTGCTCTGTCAGACCGTGCGGGTATTTGTGGTCGACCAGTGTTTTTGTCACTCTGTGCGGATCCAGGATAATCCTAATAAAAGACGGTGTTAAGTTAAACTTAGGATCATAGTCGTCTGGAATAATGATGTTTTTTTTCGAGCGACTGTACAGATCGGCTATCTCCAATAGTATATTATCGCTCTGCGCGATCACTCTGATTTCCGGGTCATCGCACTTCTTGATGCGCTTAATTATTGAGGGTGTCGATATGGGTAAGCCGTTATCTAAACGGTGTTTGTACCAGACCAATATGTCTTCTTTTGTTGGCCGGTTTTGTATCAGGGAATGAATTTCCTCAAGGGTATATGGCTTGGCGCTGTCAATGATTTCTCGAGTTTTAATCTTCTGATGTATTGCGTCCGCGACCGTGGATGTCGCTTTGGTGAGCGTGTCTACACCATCTTCATATAGAGGCTCCGTAGACGTGCCTTTCTCTACAGTTACCTGCGGTAGATCTAGGAAGGGAATCATCCCCGTTTCGCGCGCAGTTGACGTGATTGCAGATTTAATTATGAAAGCGAGATTTTGGGTTTTTCCCAATTTCCTTAGGTAATTAATGAAGCTCTTGAAGACGGTAGTCGTGAGGTCTTTGATATGTACGATGTGAAGCTGGGTTTCATGTCGTGAGTTATAATTAAGAATAAAGTCCAAAAGATGAATAATTGCCCTTCTTAGCAAATAACCCCACGGCGCACTTCTGGATGGACAGCTCTTGACTACAATATAATGCAGACTCATACAGATATTAGTCTTGGGGTTAAAGCCTGGATGATTTACGTATGTGCAACGAACAACTCTTCCATTCGATGCCGTCACCTCAGTAATTGGTAGCTGAAACTTCACATCCTCCCCAGTGGTATCGGGGCTTCTGTTGCTCGTACCTGTACTGTCCTTCGACTCTGCCGCTTTAACGGGCTCAAAAGTCACAGCAGCTACTGGGTCGAGGAAATCATCATCTCGGGGAAGATCGTTCACGAGCCGACCCCGTCGCGCAGAGAACCGGTACGAGAAGTCGGGGCAAAGCCAGGGGTTGAAGCTATGCGGTGAAAGGCAAGGCGTGCGCAAAGCAGAGAGAAGAAAGTTGACTCAAGGTTCAAGTCACGAGTTCGTTGGGGCCCTAGATAGCCTCCAATCCTCTTTTTCTCTCTCATAGCTAGCTGCCTCAAGGTTTACATTTTTTGGATAGTAAACTATTGGCGTTTGGTTTACATAGTTATAAAAGAAAAACTAAGGGATGATGTTCTGGATTTGCGGCGTACCCGGCAGGGCGTCCATGGTGAACGAAAACGCGCCGAGGGCGATGGTCGCCGGAATCAGGCGCTTGGGGATATTGCTCTGGCGAAAAATCTCTGCCGCAAACGGGTAAACCGCAAACACCACCACAAACAGCGACACGCCACCGTAGGTGAGCAGGGCACAGACCAGCACAATCACCAGCATCGCCTGGCGCGTGCCGAGCAAACGGATGGCGGCGGCCACAATCGAACGCGAAAAACCCGACAGCTCGATCAGCTTGCCGAACACCGCGCCGAGCAGGAACACCGGGAAATACAGTTTGATGAAACCGACCATTTTCTCCATGAACACCCCGGTAAACGCAGGGGCGACGGCGGACGGGTCGGTGAGCAATACGGCGCCAAGGGCGGCAATGGGGGCAAACAGGATCACGCTGTAGCCACGGTAGGCGGCCAGCATCAGCAGCGCGAGGGCTGCCAGGGCAATGATCACACTCATGGTGTGTCTCCAGATCGAATTGTTATTTTTGTGGGTGATGCGTTGGAGAGGGGCTATAGCGAGATGTGTGCCAACTGCGCAACTTGCTGAAATATAAGAATATTATTTTGCTTTTAAGCTGTGCTCCGGAGTTTTATCTCTATTTGGAGACAAGCGAAGATTGAAGGTGGGAGCTGGCTTGCCTGCGATGGCGGTGGTTCAGCTACAGGTGTGCTGACTGGAAGGCCGCTATCGCAGGCAAGCCAGCTCCCACATTAGGATGTCTACAAATTTGGAATTTTGTCTCTGGTTTGAGACTAGGCAATGCCCAGCGCCACCATCTTCTTGTACAGCGTCGACCTGCCCAGCCCCAACCGCTTGGCTGCCTCCACGACGTTGCCTTCACACGCCGCCAACGCTGCCTCAATCACCTGCCGATCAAACCGTTCCCGCGCCGCCGCAAACGTCTCGCCCTCAACGGTCTCCACGGCGCCACGCGCTACCGGGCTGAACGTGCCAATCGCGGCGCGAATCTCGTTGGCATCCAACACCAGGTCATCACTCAACAACGCCGCGCGCTCCAGCACATTGCGCAGCTCGCGGATATTCCCCGGCCACGCATGCTGCGCCAGCAACGCCAGTGCCTCGCGGTCCAGTTCATGCTGACTGCGCAGCTCCTCAAGGATCGCCTCGCTCAATGCCGGAATGTCATCCAGGCGTTCGCGCAACGGCGGCACCTGGATCGGCAGCACATTCAGGCGGTAATACAAATCCGCGCGAAACTCGCCACGCTTGATCGCCGCTTCCAGGTCCATGGACGTGGCTGCAATCACCCGCACATCGCTGTGCAGCATTTCGTTGGAGCCGACCGGTTCGTATTCCTTTTCCTGCAACACCCGCAGCAGTTTGCTTTGCAACGGCAGAGGCATGTCGCCGATCTCGTCGAGAAACAGCGTACCGCCCTGGGCAATCTGCAGTTTGCCGGGACGGCCTTTGCGGTCGGCGCCGGTAAAGGCCCCCGGCGCAGTGCCGAAGAATTCGGCTTCAAGCAGGTCCGCGGGAATCGCCGCACTGTTGATGCTGACAAAAGCTTTGTGTGCACGCGGCGAGGCGCCGTGAATCGCCTGGGCCAGCAATTCTTTGCCGGTGCCGGTTTCACCCAGCAGCAACACCGGCGACTGCGCATTCGCACTGCGCCGCGCCCGGCGTTTGACGTCCAGGCTGGCCGCGCTGGTGCCGATAAAATGCGCGAAGTTGTATTTGCTCTGCCGCGAGCGCAGCAGCGAGCGGGTGGACGCCAGTTCCTGCTGCATGCTCAGGTAACGCTCGATCAGCGGCGAGAGGTTGCGCAACTCATCGAACAGCGCAAAGCCAATCGCGCCGATCACCGCGCCGGCATCATCGTGAATGGGCAGGCGCATCACCACCAGCGGGCCTTTGGGCGTGTCCTGGATGTCCAGCAGAATCGGCTGGTCGTTGCGCACCACCTGGCGGAGCAGGCTATTGGAAATCACCTGCTCGCACGGTTGGCCGATGGCTTCGTCGGCGCTTTTAAGGCCGAAGCGCTTGGCGTAGCGCTCGTTCATCCACACGATATTGGCGTCGCGATCGACAATCACCGTGCCTTCGCTGGACTGCTCGATGATTTCGAACAGCGACTGGATGGCCAGGCCGCGAACCTGTTGGTAGTCCTTGAGGCTGTCGCTGATGTTCATATTTATGCCGCCAACACAAATGGAGGGTGGGGTCGCAATCCTGTGGGAGCGGGCTTGCTCGCGAAAGCGGTGTATCAGTGCCGCAGGTATTGGCTGTCACACCGCCTTCGCGGGCAAGCCCGCTCCCACAGGGGAGAAAGTGCTCCTACAAGGGAATGTGCGCCGCCGCCAGCAGCTCTTTGGTGTACGGATGCTGTGGCGATTCGAACACGCTATGGCTCGCACCGCGCTCCACCACCTTGCCATCCTTGATCACGATCATGTCATGGGCCATGGCGCGCACCACGGCCAGGTCATGGCTGATAAACAGGTAGGTCAGGCCGTATTTCTCCTGCAACTCACGCAGCAACGCCACCACCTGTTTTTGCACCGTGCGGTCCAGCGCCGAGGTCGGTTCGTCCAGCAGCATCAGAGCCGGCTTGAGCACCAGCGCGCGGGCGATGGCGATGCGTTGGCGCTGCCCACCGGAAAACTCGTGGGGGTAACGGTGGCGGCTGGCCGGGTCGAGGCCTACGTCCTTGAGCACCTGCACCACTTGCGCATCGCGCTCGGCCAGGCTGCACGGCGCATGCACTTCCAGGCCTTCGCTGATGATCTGTTCCACCGACATGCGTGGGCTGAGGCTGCCGTAAGGGTCCTGGAACACCACCTGCATCTGCTTGCGCCACGGGCGCATTTGCTGATTATTCAGCGGGTCGAGCGCTTCACCCTGGAAGCGGATGCTGCCGGTGGAATCGAGCAGGCGCAGGATCGCCTGGCCCAGGGTCGATTTGCCCGAGCCAGACTCGCCGACAATCCCCAGGGTCTTGCCGCGCTGCACGCTGAGGCTGATGCCGTCTACTGCGCGCAGGTAGGTCTTGCGCTGAAACAACCCGCCGCTGAGGGGGAACTGCACCGTCAGGTCATCGACCTGCAACACCGTTTCGCGCTCATCACTGCACAGCGCATCGCCGGCCGGCTCGGCATCCAGCAACAGGCGGCTGTACGGGTGTTGCGGTGCGTTGAACAGCGTCTGGCAGTCGGCCTGCTCGACAATCTCACCGCCGCGCATCACGCACACGCGCTGGGCAATGCTGCGCACCAGGTTGAGGTCATGGCTGATCAGCAGCAGCGACATGCCCAGGCGTTGTTGCAAGGATTTGAGCAGCAGCAGGATCTTGCGCTGCACGGTCACGTCCAGCGCGGTGGTCGGTTCATCGGCGATCAACAGTTCCGGCTCACACGCCAGGGCCATGGCGATCATGACGCGCTGGCGCTGGCCGCCGGAGAGCTGATGCGGATAGGCCTTGAGGCGCTCCCTGGGCTTTTGGATACCCACCAGTTCGAGCAATTCAAGGATGCGCGCCTGCGCCGCCTTGCCGCCCAGGCCCTTGTGCAGCAGCAGGGTTTCGCCGATCTGTTTTTCAATGCTGTGCAGCGGGTTGAGCGAGGTCATCGGCTCCTGGAAGATCATTGCAATGCGGTTGCCGCGCAGCTTCTGCAACGTGGCGGCAGAGGCGCCGATCAGTTCCTGGCCGCGATACTTCACCGAGCCTGTGGTGTGCGTGCCGGCTTCGGGCAGCAGTTGCAGGATCGAATGCGCCGTCACCGACTTGCCCGAGCCCGACTCGCCGACCAGCGCCAGGCATTCGCCCTGGCGCACGTCCAGGCACAGGTTGCGCACCACGGTCTGGCCGCTGAAGGCGACACTGAGGTCGCGGATTTCAATGAGGTTCATAGGCAGTCACTCATGAGCGGGGGTCGAAGGCATCACGCAATGCCTCGCCGATAAAGACCAGCAACGACAGGATCAGCGCCAAGGTGAAAAACGCCGTCAGGCCCAGCCAGGGCGCCTGCAGGTTCTGCTTGCCCTGGGCGATCAGCTCGCCCAGCGACGCGCTGCCTGCCGGCATGCCGAACCCGAGGAAATCCAGGGCGCTCAAGGTGGAAATCGCCCCGGTCAAAATAAACGGCAGGTAGCTCAAGGTGGCGGTCATGGCATTGGGCAGGATATGCCGGCCAATGATCTTGCCATCGCCCAGGCCCAGGGCGCGTGCGGCCTTGACGTATTCCAGGTTGCGCCCGCGCAGGAACTCGGCGCGCACCACGTCCACCAGTGCCAGCCAGGAAAACAGCGCCATGATCCCCAGCAGCCACCAGAAATTCGGCTCGACGAACCCTGACAGGATGATCAGCAGGTACAACACCGGCAGCCCGGACCAGACTTCCAGAACGCGCTGGCCCAGCAAGTCCACCCAGCCGCCGTAATAACCCTGCAAAGCGCCGGCGGCAATGCCGATGGCGGCGCTGATGGCGGTGAGCGCCAGCGCGAACAGGATCGACACGCGCGCGCCAAAGATCACCCGCGCCAGCACATCGCGGGACTGATCATCGGTGCCCAGCCAGTTCACCGCCGAGGGCGGGCTGGGGGCAGGGCGGCTCAGTTCGTAATTGGGCGTGTCATCGCTGAACGGGATCGGCGGGAACAGCATCCAGCCGCCGTCCTGCTTGATCAGCTTTTGCACGTAGTCACTGCGGTAGTCGGCCTGGAACGGCAGTTGCCCGCCGAACTGCTGCTCGGTGTAACGCTTGAACACCGGGAAATACAGCTCGTTTTTGAAGCTCAGCACCAAGGGCTTGTCATTGGCGATCAGCTCGCCGCCCAGGGTCAGGATAAACAGGCCGATAAACAGCCACAGCGACCACCAGCCGCGACGGTTTTTCTTGAAGCGCTCGAAACGCCGACGCGGCACCGGAGACAGATTAAGCATCAGGCGTTCCTCGCGGCGAAGTCGATACGCGGGTCCACCAGGGTGTAGCAGAGGTCACCGATGAGTTTTATCAAGAGGCCAAACAGGGTGAAGATAAACAGCGAGCCGAACACCACCGGGTAGTCACGGGACACGGCGGCTTCATAGCTCATGCGGCCCAGGCCGTCGAGGGAGAAAATCACCTCGATCAGCAGGGAACCTGCGAAAAACACGCTGATAAACGCCTGGGGAATCCCCGAGATCACCAGCAGCATGGCGTTGCGAAATACGTGGCCGTAGAGCACGCGCCGTTCGCTTAAACCCTTGGCGCGGGCAGTGACCACGTATTGGCGGGTAATTTCATTCAAGAAAGAGTTTTTGGTCAGGATGGTCAGCGTGGCGAACCCGCCGATCACCAGCGCGGTGACCGGCAGCACCAGGTGCCAGAAGTAGTCGGCAACCTTGCCCACGGTGCTCAGCTCGTCGAAATTCTCCGAGACCAGCCCGCGCACCGGGAACCAGTTCAGCGACGTACCGCCGGCAAACACCACAATCAGGAACATCGCAAACAGGAACGCCGGCATTGCGTAACCGATGACGATGGCGGTGCTGCTCCACACGTCAAAACTGCTGCCGTGGCGCACCGCCTTGCGAATTCCCAAGGGGATCGACACCAGGTAGGTGATCAACGTGGCCCACAGGCCGAGGGAAATCGTCACCGGCATTTTTTCCAGGATGAGGTCGATCACCGTCGAGCCGCGAAAGAAGCTGTTGCCGAAGTCCAGCTGCGCGTAGTTCTTGAGCATCAGCCACAGGCGTTCCGGGGCGGGCTTGTCGAAGCCGTATTGTTTTTCGATGTCCTTGATCAGTTTCGGGTCCAGGCCGCGGCTGGCGCGGGAGCCGCTGATACTTTCGCCGGAACCGCCGCCGATGCCGCCGCCGCCAATCCCTTGCAAATGCGCGATGGCCTGTTCAACCGGGCCGCCCGGTGCGGCCTGCACGATGACGAAGTTGACCAGCAGGATGATCACCAGTGTCGGAATGATCAGCAGCAGGCGCCGCACGATATAGGCAAACATCAGCGGGTCCCTCCACGTTTTTTCAACTCGGCGTTCATTTGTTCATTGGTCAGTGGCGTGGGGCTGATTTCCCACCAGGTTTCCAGGGCTTCGTCGTTCTTGGCCTCGATCGCCGGGCGGCCGAAGCGGTTCCACCACGCGGCCGAGGTGCCGGGCGGGTAGTAGTTGGGAATCCACAGGTAATTCCATTGCAGCACACGGTCCAGGGCATGGGCGTAAGTGAGCATCTGCGCCTGGGTGGTGGCCTTGACCAGGCCGCTGATCAGCGTGTCGACGGCCGGGTCTTTGAGCATCATGTAGTTATTGGCGCCGGGATCGTAAGCCGCCTGCGAGCCGAAGTAGTTGTACAGCTCCAGGCCCGGCGAGGTGGTGACCGGGAAGCCGACGACGATCATGTCGTAATCACGGGCCATCATGCGGTTCACATACTGCGAGGAGTCGATGCGACGGATATTCAGGGTGATGCCGATCTGCGCCAGGTTGCGCTTGTACGGCAACAGCAGGCGTTCCAGGCCGGGCTGGGCATTGAGGAAGGTGAACTCCAGCGGCTCGCCGTCGGCGTTGACCAGCTTGTCACCCTTGGGTTTCCAGCCCGCCGCTTCCAGCAGCGCCAGGGCTTGCAGCTGTTTGTCGCGAATCATGCCGCTGCCGTCGGTGACCGGCGCCTTGAACACCTGGGTGAACACCTCAGCGGGCACTTGATCGCGCAGCGGTTCAAGAATGGCCAGCTCTTCCTGGGTTGGCAGTTGGCTGGCGGCCAGCGGGCTATTGGAAAAATAGCTCTGCTGGCGAATGTACAGGTTGCGCATCATCTGCCGGTTGGCCCATTCAAAATCCCACAGCATCGCCAGGGCCTGGCGCACGCGGCGATCCTTGAACATCGGCTTTTGCACGTTGAACACATAGCCCTGGGCCGGTTGTGGCATCTCTTTGGCCAGGTGCGCGCGTTGCAGGCGGCCGTCGTCCAGCGCCGGGCCGTTGTAGCCGATGGAATAGCCAGTGGCGGAGAACTCACGGTTGAAGTCGTAGGCACCGCCGCGCAGCACCTGACGGGCCACTTCGGTATCGCCGAAGTACTCCAGGCTCAGGTGATCGAAGTTGTACAGGCCACGGCTGACGGGCAAGTCCTTGCCCCACCAGTCCGGGTCGCGGGTGAAGGTGATGGTGCTGCCGGAGTCGATCTTGCTGACCTTGTACGGGCCGCTGCCCAGCGGGGCTTCGTAGCCGCCGCCGTTGGCGAAGTCGCGGGTTTTCCACCAGTGCTCGGGAAACACCGGCAAGGTGGCGATATCCAGCGGCAGGGTGCGGTTTTCATTGCTGGAAAAATCGAAGCGCACCTGGCGCTCGCCTTCGACTTCGACGTGCTTGACGTCGGCGAACAGGGTGCGAAAGCGCAGGCTGCCCTGGGTCATCAGCAGATCGAAGCTGTAGCGCACGTCTTCGGCGGTGATTGGCGTGCCGTCGGCGAAGCGCGCCTTGGGGTTCAGGTAGAAGCGCAGGGACAGGCCGTCGTCAGCGCGCTCCATCTTCTCGGCGACCAGGCCGTAGACGGTGTAGGGCTCATCCAGGGAGCGCTGGGCCAGCGGGGCGTAGAGCCAGCCGTCGACCTGGGAGACGCCGATGCCTTTGTCGATGTACGGCAGCACATGGTCAAAACGCCCGATCTCGATGGCCGAGCGCCGCAGGCTGCCGCCTTTGGGGGCGTTGGGGTTGGCGTAGTCGAAATGGCTGAAGCCGGCGGGGTACTTGGCCGGTTCGCCGTAGACCGTGAGGTAGGTCTGCGGGGCCGCGATCACAGCGGTGCTGGCCAGCAGCAGGGCCAGGGCGGAGCTGCAGAATTTTATGGAAAAAGCCAATCGCATTGTCAGCCTTGAGCGCCGGGTGAAGAAGAATAGAGATGTGTACGTTATCGACTTAAGCCTTGCCAGTCATCACATGCACAACGGCCCACCAAGAGGCGGGCCGTTGTTTATAGCATCAGCACAGACTGGATCAGTCCTGGCGGCTGGTGACTTCCAGCAGGTGGTAGCCGAACTGGGTCTTGACCGGGCCTTGCACGGTGTTGACCGGGGCGCTGAAGACGACGGTGTCGAATTCTTTGACCATCTGGCCTGGGCCGAACGAACCGAGGTTGCCGCCGTCGCGGCTGGACGGGCAGCTGGAATTGGCTTTGGCGATTTCTGCGAAATCGGCGCCGCCTTCGATTTGGGCTTTGAGTTCGTTGCACTTGTCTTCAGTGGACACGAGGATGTGACGGGCGGTGGCTTTGGCCATGGGGAGTAACTCCTTGAATTAAAAAGGGTGAGCGTACCGGATTCAGGCGGTTATTTGTTGGCAAAGTTCCGTTGGGTTTGGGTTGGGTTAGGGTTGGGGGCATATCCGTTGCTGCGGTCACGGCCACTTAGGGTTCCGCTCTTACAGCGGGTCACTTTTGGCAAACGCCCCAAAAGTAACCAAAAGGTCTTTGCCCCACCACTCGGTGCCTCGCCTAGGCTCGGCATTCCCTCACTCCGGCTTGAATCCGTGGGCCGCCGCGACGGGCCATCCATGGCCCAACGCGGCTAACCCGGCGTCCTGCCGGGTTACCCACGGATTCAAGCC